>NZ_JAMMZV010000002.1:0-98926 GCF_051811585.1 Salmonella sp. NW177
GCTATCGAGGCGGGCGTCGACGGCGTGGACACGGCGATTTCCTCCATGAGCGCCACCTACGGCCACCCGGCCACCGAAGCGCTGGTGGCGACGCTTGCCGGCACGGAACACGACACCGGGCTGGATATCCTGAAGCTGGAGAGCATCGCGGCGTACTTCCGCGAGGTGCGCAAGAAATATCACGCCTTTGAAGGCCAGCTGAAGGGCTACGACAGCCGTATTCTGGTAGCCCAGGTGCCGGGCGGAATGCTCACCAACCTGGAAAGCCAGCTGAAGCAGCAGAACGCGGCGGACAAACTCGACCAGGTGCTGGCGGAAATCCCCCGCGTGCGCGAGGACCTCGGCTTTATCCCGCTGGTGACCCCCACCTCGCAGATTGTCGGCACCCAGGCGGTGCTCAACGTCCTGACCGGCGAACGCTACAAAACCATCGCCAAAGAAACCGCCGGCATTCTGAAAGGCGAATACGGCCACACCCCGGTGCCGGTGAACGCCGCGTTACAGGCCCGCGTGCTGGAAGGGGGCGCCCCGGTGACCTGCCGTCCGGCGGATTTACTCAAACCGGAACTGGCTGAACTGGAAGCCGACGTCAGGTGCCAGGCGCAGGAGAAGGGCATCCAGCTTGCGGGAAACGCCATTGACGACGTGCTCACCGTGGCGCTGTTCCCGCAAATCGGCCTCAAATTCCTTGAGAACCGCCACAACCCGGCGGCGTTTGAGCCACTGCCGCAGGCGGAAGCCGCGCAGCCGGTGGCAAAAGCAGAGAAGTCTGCCGCCTCCGGCGTCTATACCGTGGAAGTGGAAGGTAAGGCCTTTGTGGTGAAGGTCAGCGACGGCGGCGATATCAGCCAGCTCACTGCGGCTGCACCTGCTGCCTCTTCTGCTCCTGCCATCGCCCCGGCAGGCGCCGGCACCCCGGTCACCGCCCCGCTGGCGGGGAACATCTGGAAGGTGATTGCCACCGAGGGCCAGAGCGTGGCCGAAGGCGACGTGCTGCTGATTCTGGAAGCCATGAAGATGGAAACCGAAATCCGCGCCGCGCAGGCCGGGACGGTACGCGGTATCGCGGTGAAGTCCGGGGACGCGGTCTCCGTGGGCGACACCCTGATGACGCTGGCGTAACGGAGAACTGAAATGGAAAGTCTGAACGCCCTGCTTCAGGGCATGGGGCTGATGCACCTTGGCGCAGGCCAGGCCATCATGCTGCTGGTCAGCCTGCTGCTGCTGTGGCTGGCGATTGCGAAGAAGTTCGAGCCGCTGCTGCTGCTGCCGATTGGCTTCGGCGGGCTGCTCTCCAACATCCCGGAAGCGGGCATGGCGCTGACCGCGCTGGAAAGCCTGCTGGCGCATCACGACGCCGGGCAGCTGGCGGTGATTGCCGCGAAGCTTAACTGCGCGCCGGACGTGCACGCCATTAAAGAGGCATTAGCGCTGGCGCTGCCGTCGGTGCAGAGCCAGATGGAGAACCTGGCGGTGGACATGGGCTACACGCCGGGGGTGCTGGCGCTGTTCTATAAAGTGGCGATTGGCTCCGGCGTCGCGCCGCTGGTCATCTTCATGGGCGTGGGCGCGATGACCGACTTTGGCCCGCTGCTGGCGAATCCGCGCACCCTGCTGCTGGGGGCGGCGGCGCAGTTCGGCATCTTCGCCACGGTGCTGGGGGCGCTGACGCTGAACTACTTCGGCCTGATTGCCTTCACCCTGCCGCAGGCGGCGGCCATCGGCATTATCGGCGGCGCGGACGGCCCGACGGCGATTTATCTGTCGGGCAAACTGGCGCCGGAGCTGCTGGGGGCCATCGCGGTGGCGGCGTACTCGTATATGGCGCTGGTGCCGTTAATCCAGCCGCCGATTATGAAAGCGCTGACCACGGAGACGGAGCGGAAAATCCGCATGGTGCAGCTGCGCACCGTCAGCAAGCGGGAAAAAATCCTCTTCCCGGTGGTGCTGCTCATGCTGGTGGCGCTGCTGCTGCCGGACGCCGCGCCGCTGCTGGGGATGTTCTGCTTCGGCAATCTGATGCGTGAAAGCGGCGTGGTGGAGCGTCTGAGCGACACGGTACAGAACGGGCTGATTAATATCGTCACCATTTTCCTCGGGCTGTCGGTGGGCGCGAAGCTGGTGGCGGACAAGTTCCTGCAGCCGCAGACGCTGGGCATTCTGCTGCTGGGTGTGATTGCGTTCGGGATTGGGACGGCGGCCGGGGTGCTGATGGCGAAGCTGATGAACCTGTGCAGTAAGAACAAAATCAACCCGCTTATCGGTTCGGCAGGGGTGTCGGCGGTGCCGATGGCAGCCCGCGTATCGAACAAAGTGGGGCTGGAATCAGACCCGCAGAACTTCCTGCTGATGCACGCGATGGGCCCGAACGTGGCCGGGGTGATTGGCTCGGCCATTGCGGCGGGCGTGATGCTGAAATACGTGCTGGCGATGTAATCCAATCTAACCGGGGGCAGTGATTCTGCTCCCGCAAAATGAGGACACAGTAATGAGTGAAATGGTTGCGTTTCGGCAAGGTACATCCATGCCATACAGAGAAACCATCTTGCGCTATGTTGTTGAGACGGTGAATCAGATAACTGAGCTTGAGCCAGCGCTGCATTTGCTGCCGTGGTCCGGCGTCAACTCAGCAATACATGAGCAACGTTTTGCACAGTGTTACGACGAGGGGCTTTGTGCCGCACAGACGTCGGCACCGAATGTTCCGCAGGGGATTCTGCCATCAACCGATTGGGCTCAGGGTATCGGGTTACTCTGTTTTGCCGCAGGGTATATGAGCGCAGGCGAGCGGCCATTAACACACAATCAGTTATGCGATTTCGTCAAACAGGCGGCTGTTGGTTTATCGCCGATTGAGGGGGAGGCGGCGAGCGGTTTCTCGACGGTACGTAGTATTGCATTACCCGTATTCAGGCGATTGCAACGCGATGGTCACGCGTCTCGGGTCCTGCTGTTACAAACGTTGCTGCATCTGGTCGCCTGGAAAAGCGCATCGCAGTATGCGCGTCAACAGGCGCAACGACTGCTCTGGATGGGCGGCATTCTGGGGGAAGGGGGCGAGTCTGGCTTATTGGCACTCGATAAGGCGCTGCGTGAAGAGGCCGTCGGGGAGAAAAGTCTCCCCGCGCTGCTGATCTTCACGAGTTTCCTGGCGCATTTTCCGGCAGGGCCAGTCTTCATTGACTAGCCGTCGAACGACGCGGGCAAAAGCCGCGTCGTTTTAGTTCGACGCCGGGTATTCCTGCACCGTCACCTGGAACGTGAGCTGCTTATCATCCCGCATTACCACGACCGGAATTACGGAGCCCGGGCGGATTTCCGCCACCTGATCCATCGTCTCCAGCGCGGACACAGCGGGTTTATTATTGACCGAAATAATCAAATCATTAACCTGAATACCGGCAAGCGCGGCGGGGCCGTTTGGCGTCACTTCATTAACGACAATGCCCTGAATCGGGTCCATGCCGCTACCCTGCTGCGCGTGCAGCGGCGCGATTTCTCGTCCGCCAATACCGATATAGCCGCGAATCACGCGACCGTCGCGGATAAGCTTATCCATAATTTTCGTGGCTAGCTGGAAGGGAATCGCAAAACCAAGGCCTTCCGGCGTTTCGCCATCGTTACTCTTATCAAAAGAGAGGGTGTTGATCCCCATCAGTTCGCCTAACGAGTTGACCAGCGCGCCGCCGGAATTACCGTGGTTAATCGAGGCGTCGGTCTGGAGAAAATTCTGTCGCCCCGTCGGGTTCAGGCCGATACGACCCGTTGCGCTGATGATCCCCTGGGTAATGGTCTGTCCCAGATTATATGGGTTGCCGATAGCCAGTACGACGTCGCCAATATGCGGTGTACGCTTTGTATTAATCGGGATGGTAGGCAGCCCGCCAGTGGCGTTGATCTTCAGCACCGCCAGGTCGGTAAGCGAATCGGAGCCCACCAGTAGCGCTTCAAAGACGCGGCCATCCTGTAGCGCGACGATAATCTGATCGGCATCGTTAATCACGTGCTTGTTGGTAATAATATAACCGCGTTGATCCATGATCACGCCGGAACCCAGCGTGCGGATCTCCAGTTGATTATGCGCGGTACTGTTCATACTGCGGTTATAGACATTGACGACGGCAGGCGCGGCGCGGCGAACCGCAAAATTATAACTGGCTGGCGTCTCATCGGTACTGTCGAATTGCGGGACGGCGATAGGATTAATTTTGCGCAAAGAAGGCATGACGGCCAACAGAATAGCGCCGACAATTAAACCTATTGCGACCGAACGTAAGAGCTTCACAAACATGATGGAGGCGTCGTTAAAAAAGGGAACGGCAGCAGCATACCATGAGTTAACCGGACATCACATCGCAGGCTGATGCCCGGTTTAAGACAGGATTAGCGCAGCAATAGATAAATGTTCTCGTTGCCGCGTACTACCTGAAGAGCAATTATGGACGGTTTTGCCGCCATCACTTTGCGCATTTCGGCGATAGAACTGATGCGATCGCGGTTAACGCCGATGATAACATCATCTTTTTGCAAACCGGCCTGCGCGGCAGGACTGCTTTTTTCGACGCTATCAACCTTAACGCCTTTCGTCCCGTCTTTCAGCTGGCCGTCGCTCAACGTCGCGCCTTGCAACGCCGGGGCGATCATTTCGGCGCTGGCGGAAGAAGAGGTATTGGAATCCAGCGTGACTTCCACCTCCAGCGGCTTACCATCGCGCAACAGGCCCAGCTTCACTTTCGTGCCCGGTTCGGTGGTGGCGATACGCGAACGCAGTTCGGCAAAGCTATTCAGCGGCTTACCGTTAAGACTGATAATCACGTCTCCGGATTTCACCCCGGCCTTAGCCGAACCTGAATTGGGTAAAACCTCGCTGACAAAAGCGCCACGCTGAACGTTCAGTTTGAATGCCTTAGCGATATCAGCGGTCATTTCAGTGCCTTTAATTCCCAGCAATCCGCGTTTGATTTCGCCGAACTGAATCAACTGCTGCGCCAGCGTCTGCGCCATATTGGAAGGAATAGCAAAGCCAATGCCGATGCTCCCGCCCCCTGGCGCGAGGATCGCGGTATTAATCCCGATCAGCTCGCCGTTCAGGTTAAGCAGCGCGCCGCCGGAGTTGCCGCGGTTAATAGAGGCATCGGTTTGAATAAAGTTCTCAAGCCCTTCCAGATTAAGCCCGCTGCGTCCCAGCGCTGAAATAATCCCGGAGGTGGCGGTTTGCCCAAGGCCAAACGGATTACCGACCGCCACGGCGAAATCGCCGACGCGGAGTTTGTCGGAATCGGCGATGGCAATTTGCGTTAACTTGCTGGGATTCTGAATTTGTAACAGAGCGATATCGCTCTGGTCGTCGCCGCCGATCAGCTTCGCGTCGAATTCGCGTCCGTCATTCAGTTGAATACTGATCTTCTGTGCCTGATTAATCACATGATTATTGGTTAATACATAGCCTTTAGCGGCATCGATAATCACCCCCGAACCGAGTCCTTCAAACGGCTGGGACGGCTGGTCTGGCAGATCCTCGCCAAAGAATTTTTTAAACTCCTCCGGCACTTTTTGGCTCTGGGCGGCGGTTCCCTCGACTTTTACGCTGACGACAGCAGGCAGCACTTTCTCCAGCATAGGGGCAAGGCTTGGCAGCGTCGCCTGGCCTGGCACCTGGCCTGGTATCGATGCAAGGGCTGGAAACGGTGCCGAAAGAGTTAATCCGACACTTAACGCTAATGCACTTAACAGCTGGGTGTGTTTTTTCATGGATGCTGCTCTCGTACCTTGAATGAACGGATAGACAATTCAAAACAGATTGATGTTATTGAATTTTCAGCCTGGTAACAATGATAATAGCTGGGACAGGAAAGATAGAGAGAGGGCGCAAGCGATGCGCCCGATAAATTTCTTAACGGCGTGCGATTAATCGCGCTTTGCGCCGCTACGTAACAGGCCAGACGCGCCTTCAGAATAATCACGTGGCATTTGCACCGGCGCCTGATCGTTGCTCGCCTCAGACTCCGCCAGACGGTTACGGAACGGATTCGACTCCGCAGACATTTCCGGCAGCAGGCTGCTGGAGCTTTTCGCCATATGCTGATATAGCTGGCGATAATCATGCGCCATGGTATCCAGCAGTTCCGCGCTGCGGGCAAAGTGGCTAACCAGCTCTTCACGGTACTCTTCCAGCTCAGCTTTGTTTTTTTCCAGTTCGTACTGCAATGCCTGCTGTTGACGTAACTTACGATTACCAAAACGCATGGCCACGGCACCAATGATGATACCGACGACTAATCCAATTAGCGCATATTCCCAGGTCATGAACATCTCCCGTTGTCTTATGTTTCCGTAGGGTGTTGGCTCCAGGCTCCATGCCCGCGCCTGATTATGCCACTATAACCGCTAATTCCGTAGAAGTGGAATCCCGACAGCATATCGCGTAGTGTAGAACGGCCTTTTTTTCGTCAGCCGTGAACGACGGCACATCGATTTTCAAGGAATAACAATAACATTATGCAAAGCCTTTCCCCTACATCGCGTTATCTCCAGGCACTCAACGAAGGCACCCATCAGCCTGACGACGTTCAGAAAGAGGCGGTCGACCGTCTGGAAACCCTTTATCAGGCGCTCACCGCGAAAAAATCGTCGGCTACGCCACCCGGCGGACTGATAGCGCGACTGGGGAAATTATTAGGCAAAAACGAACCGGACGCGCAAATACCGGTTCGCGGGCTGTATATGTGGGGGGGCGTGGGGCGCGGCAAAACATGGCTCATGGATCTCTTCTACCACAGCCTGCCGGGCGAGCGAAAACTACGCCTGCATTTTCATCGGTTTATGCTGCGCGTGCATGAAGAGCTTACCGCGTTACAGGGACAGATCGATCCGTTAGACATTATTGCCGATCGGTTTAAAGCCGAGACGGACGTACTGTGTTTCGATGAGTTTTTCGTCACCGATATTACCGACGCCATGCTGCTGGGCGGTTTAATGAAAGCGCTGTTTGCACGCGGCATTACGCTGGTCGCGACCTCCAATATTCCGCCGGATGAACTCTACCGCAACGGTTTGCAACGCGCCCGCTTCCTGCCGGCTATCGATGCCATTAAACAGCACTGCGACATTATGAATGTGGACGCCGGCGTCGATTACCGACTGCGGACGCTGACGCAGGCCCATTTATGGCTAACGCCGCTTAATGATGAAACCCGGCGGCAAATGGATAAACTGTGGCTGGCGTTAGCGGGGGCCGCGCGCGAGCACGCTCCGACGCTGGAAATCAATCATCGCCCTTTATCCACCCTGGGCGTTGAAAACCAAACGCTAGCGGTCTCTTTCGCTACGCTGTGCGTCGAGGCCCGCAGCCAGCATGATTACATTGCGCTCTCAAGGTTATTTCATACGGTTCTGCTGTTTGACGTGCCGGTCATGACGCCGCTGATGGAGAACGAAGCGCGCCGCTTTATTGCGCTGGTGGATGAGTTTTACGAGCGCCACGTTAAGCTGGTGGTCAGCGCCGCCGCGCCGTTATATGAGATTTATCAGGGGGAGCGGCTCAAGTTTGAATTTCAGCGCTGTCTGTCGCGCCTGCAAGAGATGCAGAGTGCGGAGTATCTCAAGCGGGAGCATATGCCGTAAGCCGGACAAGCGCAGCGCCCCGGCATTGTGCGGTATCATATCTGTGCAACCTCCCCGACCGAGGGTGAACCTGGCCTGAACAAAACCCGCGGCAAATCGCAAAAAGGGGTCGATCTTTGACCTGGACTTCTCTATAATCCTGCGACCCCACGTTACAAGAGAGTTTTTTCCCAAACTTTCTCTGTGCCGGCCAAACATATCCGAGGGGGTAGGTTTACCGGACTTTGTCGTGTGAACCTCAACTATTTAAAACGTTTGGGTGTTCACCAACGTGTAACTTATTTATTTGGGTAAGCTTTTAATGAAAACTTTTACAGCTAAACCAGAAACCGTAAAACGCGACTGGTATGTTGTTGACGCGACCGGTAAAACTCTGGGCCGTCTGGCTACTGAACTGGCTCGTCGCCTGCGCGGTAAGCACAAAGCGGAATACACTCCGCACGTAGATACCGGTGATTACATCATCGTTCTGAACGCTGACAAAGTTGCTGTAACCGGCAACAAGCGTACTGACAAAGTGTACTATCACCACACCGGCCACATCGGTGGTATCAAACAAGCGACCTTTGAAGAGATGATTGCCCGCCGTCCTGAGCGTGTGATTGAAATCGCGGTTAAAGGCATGCTGCCAAAAGGCCCGCTGGGTCGTGCTATGTTCCGTAAACTGAAAGTTTACGCGGGCAACGAGCACAACCACGCGGCACAGCAACCGCAAGTTCTTGACATCTAATCGGGATTATAGGCAATGGCTGAAAATCAATACTACGGCACTGGTCGCCGCAAAAGTTCCGCAGCTCGCGTTTTCATCAAACCGGGCAACGGTAAAATCGTTATCAACCAACGTTCTCTGGAACAGTACTTCGGTCGTGAAACTGCCCGCATGGTAGTTCGTCAGCCGCTGGAACTGGTCGACATGGTTGAGAAACTGGATCTGTACATCACTGTTAAAGGTGGTGGTATCTCTGGTCAGGCTGGTGCGATCCGTCATGGTATCACCCGCGCTCTGATGGAGTACGACGAGTCCCTGCGTGGCGAACTGCGTAAAGCTGGCTTCGTTACTCGTGACGCTCGTCAGGTTGAACGTAAGAAAGTCGGCCTGCGTAAAGCACGTCGTCGTCCGCAGTTCTCCAAACGTTAATGGGGTTCTGCTTCGGCAGACAACTGTTAGCGAAAAAACCCGCTTCGGCGGGTTTTTTTATGGGCAATGCATTTATCTGTCACAATGAAATGCGGATTGTTGTCTCTTTTTCCCCAATTCCAGAATCGACTCACCACAAAGGTCACAAAATCTGGTAAACTATCATCCAATTTTCTGCCCAAATAGCGGGGAATGTTCATTTTTTGTCTCGTTTCTGAGCAATGATGGCTTTTTTCGCCCTGGGTGACATAACATCTGGCTGGTCACATTGTGGCTGGTAGCAGTAAAAATTCTGAATATACCTGGAGGTTTTCATGGCTGTCGCTGCCAACAAACGTTCGGTAATGACGCTGTTTTCTGGTCCTACTGACATCTATAGCCATCAGGTCCGCATTGTGTTGGCTGAAAAGGGTGTTAGTTTTGAGATCGAACATGTGGAAAAGGACAATCCACCTCAGGATCTGATTGACCTCAACCCGAATCAAAGCGTTCCGACACTGGTGGATCGTGAGCTGACCCTGTGGGAATCTCGCATCATTATGGAATATCTGGATGAGCGTTTCCCTCATCCGCCGCTGATGCCGGTTTATCCGGTCGCGCGCGGTGAAAGCCGTCTGTACATGCACCGTATTGAAAAAGACTGGTATACGCTGATGAACGTCATCGTAAACGGGTCTGCTTCCGAGGCCGACTCTGCGCGTAAACAACTGCGTGAAGAGCTGCTGGCGATTGCGCCGGTATTTGGTCAGAAACCGTATTTCCTGAGCGACGAATTCAGCCTGGTTGATTGCTACCTGGCGCCTCTCTTGTGGCGTTTACCGCAGTTGGGTATTGAATTCAGCGGCGCAGGGGCGAAAGAGCTGAAAGGCTATATGACCCGCGTCTTTGAACGTGATTCTTTCCTGGCTTCTTTAACCGAAGCTGAACGTGAAATGCGCCTCGGTCGGGGTTAACCTGTATGGATTTGTCACAGTTGACGCCGCGTCGTCCTTATCTGTTGCGTGCTTTCTACGAGTGGTTGCTGGATAACCAGTTGACCCCGCATCTGGTGGTGGATGTGATGCTGCCTGGCGTGCATGTCCCTATGGAATATGCGCGCGATGGGCAAATCGTCCTCAATATTGCGCCGCGGGCGGTAGGTAATCTGGAGCTGTCTAATGATGAAGTGCGTTTTAATGCGCGCTTCGGCGGCGTTCCCCGTCAGGTTTCTGTGCCTTTGGCTGCGGTGCTGGCGATTTACGCCCGTGAAAACGGCGCAGGCACCATGTTTGAGCCTGAAGCCGCCTATGATGAAGACGTTGTCAGCTTAAATGATGATGACAATACCGCAGGCGCGGAAAGCGAGACCGTGATGTCCGTCATTGATGGCGATAAGCCCGACCACGATGACGACAGTAGTCCTGATGACGAGCCGCCTCCGCCGCGTGGCGGACGTCCGGCGCTGCGTGTAGTAAAATAATCAACAGGCCCTGAAGGGCCTGTTTTGTTTGGTCTCCTCGCGGGTTCACCCTGCTTTTGAAGCTGTGTTACGATAAGCTTGCTATTATTTGCCACCGACCACTCATGAATGGACGTTATGAACGCATTTGATTCGCAAGCAGAAGATTCACCGACATCCCTCGGGCGTAGTTTGCGCCGCCGCCCGTTGGCGCGTAAAAAACTGTCTGAAATGGTTGAGGAAGAGCTGGAGCAGATGATCCGCCGTCATGAGTTTGGCGAGGGAGAACAGCTACCGTCTGAACGTGAATTAATGGCCTTCTTCAATGTAGGACGTCCCTCCGTGCGTGAAGCGTTAGCTGCGCTGAAGCGTAAAGGTCTGGTGCAAATCAATAACGGCGAACGCGCCCGCGTCTCGCGCCCCTCTGCTGATACCATCATCAGCGAACTGTCGGGTATGGCGAAAGATTTTCTTACTCATCCTGGCGGCATCGCTCACTTTGAACAGCTACGGCTTTTCTTTGAATCCAGCCTGGTACGCTATGCGGCGGAACATGCCACCGACGAGCAGATCGCGTTGTTAACGAAAGCGCTGGAAATTAATAGCCAGTCGCTGGATGACAACGCGCTGTTTATTCGTTCGGATGTCGAGTTTCACCGGGTGCTGGCTGAAATTCCCGGCAATCCGATCTTTATGGCTATTCATGTTGCTCTGCTGGACTGGCTAATCGCCGCTCGCCCAAGCGTTCCCGATCGTGAGCTGCATGAACATAATAACGTGAGTTATCAACAGCATATTGTGATTGTTGATGCCATTCGCCAGCGAGATCCCGATAAAGCGGATCGCGCTCTGCAAACCCACCTCAATAGCGTTTCCGCTACCTGGCACGCGCTCGGTAAAAAAAGTCAAAAAATGCGGTAGCGATCGCGCCTCCGATCCCAGTTTAGTGAAGCAGATCGCACTATAAGCGTTCTGTATTATTTGCTGCTTATTTGATCTGGTATAACAGGTATAAAGGTAGGTAGTTAATATATTCATCATCCGTAGAGGTAGGTATGGCAAAAGCATTGCAAGGCGTAATGGCGGCGTTGTTGACCCCATTTGATCATCAGCAGCAACTGGATAGCGAAAGCCTGCGCCGTCTGGTGCGTTTTAACATCGGGCAGGGTATCGACGGGCTGTACGTTGGCGGTTCCACCGGGGAAGCATTCGTACAGAGCCTTGCTGAAAGAGAGCAGGTACTGGAGATTGTCGCCGAAGAGGCGAAGGGAAAAATCACGTTGATCGCCCATGTCGGGACAGTAAGCACCGCAGAAAGCCAGCAGCTTGCCAGCGCCGCAAAGCGTTACGGTTTTGATGCGGTCTCTGCGGTGACGCCTTTTTATTACCCTTTCAGTTTTGAAGAGCACTGTGACCATTATCGGGCAATCATTGATTCCGCAGATGGATTGCCGATGGTGGTATACAACATTCCGGCGTTAAGCGGCGTAAAACTTACCCTCGATCAGATCAATACGCTGGTGACATTACCGGGCGTGAGCGCGCTGAAGCAAACCTCCGGCGATCTCTTCCAGATGGAGCAGATCCGCCGCGCGCATCCGGATCTGGTGCTGTACAACGGTTATGACGAAATCTTCGCTTCCGGCCTGCTGGCGGGCGCGGACGGCGGTATCGGCAGCACATACAACATTATGGGCTGGCGTTACCAGGGGATTGTGCAGGCATTACGTGAGGGCGATGTGGCGAAAGCGCAGCGTCTGCAAACCGAGTGCAATAAGGTTATTGATTTACTGATTAAAACCGGCGTATTCCGCGGCCTGAAAACGGTCCTGCATTATATGGACGTGGTATCGGTGCCGCTGTGTCGTAAACCGTTCGCGCCTGTTGATGAAAAATACCTGCCGGCGCTCAAGGCGCTGGCTCAACAACTGATGGAAGAAAAGGCGTAACAGCATAATGCCGGGGGCGCTACGCTTGCCCGGCCTACAACAGTGTGAGCGGTAGGCCGGATAAGGCGGAGCCGCCATTCGGCATAACGACAACAAAAATCGTCGGGAGAGTAAAATGAGTACTTCTACCCAGAACATCCCGTGGTATCGCCATCTCAACCGGGCGCAATGGCGGGCATTTTCCGCTGCCTGGCTGGGATATCTGCTTGATGGTTTTGATTTTGTGTTGATTGCTCTTGTACTGACTGAGGTACAAAGCGAATTTGGGCTGACGACGGTACAGGCGGCAAGCCTGATTTCTGCGGCTTTTATCTCTCGCTGGTTCGGCGGGTTATTACTGGGCGCGATGGGCGATCGCTATGGGCGTCGTCTGGCGATGGTCAGCAGCATCATCCTGTTTTCGGTGGGAACCCTGGCCTGCGGGTTTGCGCCCGGTTACACCACCATGTTCATCGCCCGACTGGTGATTGGTATGGGCATGGCGGGCGAATATGGTTCCAGCGCGACCTATGTAATCGAAAGCTGGCCAAAACATTTACGCAATAAAGCCAGCGGTTTTCTGATTTCCGGCTTCTCCGTCGGCGCGGTCGTTGCCGCGCAGGTGTACAGCCTGGTGGTGCCTGTCTGGGGCTGGCGCGCGCTGTTTTTCATTGGCATTTTGCCAATTATCTTCGCCCTCTGGCTGCGGAAAAACATTCCGGAAGCGGAAGACTGGAAAGAGAAACACGCGGGTAAAGCGCCGGTACGTACGATGGTCGACATTCTTTATCGGGGCGAACATCGCATCATCAACATTTTAATGACTTTCGCCGCCGCCGCTGCGCTGTGGTTCTGTTTTGCCGGTAACCTACAAAATGCTGCGATTGTGGCGGGGCTGGGACTACTGTGCGCGGTTATCTTTATCAGCTTTATGGTGCAGAGCAGCGGTAAACGCTGGCCCACTGGCGTCATGCTGATGCTGGTGGTACTGTTTGCTTTCCTCTATTCCTGGCCGATTCAGGCGCTATTACCCACTTATCTGAAAACCGAGCTGGCCTACGATCCGCATACGGTGGCGAATGTCCTGTTCTTTAGCGGATTTGGCGCGGCGGTTGGTTGCTGCGTAGGCGGTTTTCTTGGCGACTGGCTGGGAACGCGTAAAGCATATGTCTGTAGCCTGCTGGCCTCGCAAATCCTCATTATTCCGGTCTTTGCGATTGGCGGCACAAACGTCTGGGTTCTGGGTCTGCTACTGTTTTTCCAACAGATGTTGGGGCAGGGGATTGCCGGGATTCTGCCGAAGCTGATCGGCGGTTACTTCGATACCGATCAGCGCGCGGCGGGGCTGGGCTTTACTTATAACGTCGGCGCGCTCGGCGGCGCGCTGGCACCGATCCTGGGAGCGCTGATCGCTCAACGTCTGGATTTGGGCACTGCGCTGGCATCGCTCTCTTTCAGCCTGACGTTTGTCGTGATCCTGCTTATTGGGCTTGATATGCCGTCTCGCGTACAGCGTTGGCTACGTCCGGAAGCGTTACGCACCCACGATGCTATTGACGACAAACCGTTCAGCGGAGCCGTACCGCTTGGCAGTGGTAAAGGTGCCTTTGTAAAAACGAAAAGTTAATCCGCTTGCCCGGTTTTCAACCGGGCAATATTTGTAAGGGAGTAGTATGTCGTTACTTGAACAACTGGATAAAAATATTGCCGCTTCTGGCGGCCTGATTGTCTCCTGCCAGCCCGTTCCGGGCAGTCCGCTGGATAAGCCGGAGATTGTAGCGGCAATGGCGTTGGCAGCGGAACAGGCGGGCGCGGTTGCGGTGCGTATTGAAGGCATAGACAACCTGCGTATGACCCGCTCGCTCGTTTCGGTACCCATTATCGGCATTATCAAACGCGATCTGGACGACTCTCCAGTGCGCATTACCCCTTTTCTCGACGATGTAGATGCGCTGGCGCAGGCCGGCGCAGCTATTATCGCCGTTGATGGAACCGCTCGGCAACGGCCGGTAGCCGTTGAGGCGTTGTTGGCGCGCATTCATGACCACCATCTACTGGCGATGGCCGACTGCTCATCCGTGGACGATGGTCTCGCCTGTCAACGGTTGGGCGCGGACATTATCGGCACGACAATGTCCGGCTACACCACCCCCGATACGCCGGAGGAACCCGAGCTGCCCTTAGTCAAAGCGTTGCATGACGCCGGATGCCGGGTGATAGCCGAAGGGCGCTATAACTCGCCAGCACTGGCGGCGGAGGCGATCCGCTATGGCGCATGGGCGGTGACGGTGGGGTCCGCCATTACCCGTCTGGAACATATCTGTGGATGGTATAACGACGCATTAAAAAAGGCGGCGTCATGACTACGTTAGCAATCGATATTGGCGGGACTAAACTTGCCGCCGCGCTCATCGACAACAACTTGCGCATTAGCCAGCGTCGCGAGCTACCGACCCCCGCGAGCAAAACGCCGGATGCGTTACGTGAAGCATTAAAGGCGCTGGTTGAACCACTACGGGCAGAGGCGCGTCAGGTAGCGATAGCTTCTACCGGGATCATTCAGGAAGGGATGCTGCTGGCGCTAAACCCCCATAATCTGGGCGGCTTGCTACACTTTCCGTTAGTACAAACACTGGAAACGATAGCAGGCCTGCCGACGCTGGCGGTGAACGACGCGCAGGCGGCGGCCTGGGCGGAGTATCACGCGCTCCCTGATGATATCCGCGATATGGTATTTATCACCGTTTCAACCGGCGTTGGCGGCGGCGTTGTCTGCGACGGCAAGCTCCTTACCGGAAAAGGCGGTCTGGCCGGGCACCTGGGACACACCCTGGCGGACCCACACGGGCCCGTATGCGGCTGTGGACGCGTTGGCTGTGTAGAGGCCATCGCCTCCGGACGAGGGATGGCCGCGGCGGCGCGGGACGATCTGGCGGGATGCGACGCCAAAACCCTATTTATTCGCGCTGGCGAAGGTCATCAGCAGGCGCGACATCTGGTAAGCCAATCCGCGCAGGTAATAGCGCGAATGATCGCCGATGTGAAAGCGATTACCGACTGCCAGTGTGTGGTCATTGGCGGCAGCGTAGGGTTAGCTGAGGGATACCTGGAGCAGGTTCGCGCGTTTTTGATGCAAGAGCCTGCGCCTTATCACGTGGCGCTGAGCGCCGCTCGCTATCGGCATGACGCAGGATTATTAGGCGCTGCTTTGTTAGCTCAAGGAGACACATTATGATGATGGGGGAAGTACAGTCGTTGCCTTCTTGCGGGTTGCATCCGCGACTGCTGGATGCCTTGACTCTCGCGCTGGCGGCAAGGCCGCAGGAGAAAGCGCCGGGGCGCTATGAATTGCAGGGCGACAATATCTTTATGAATGTAATGCAGTTAACGACGCAAATGCCGGCCGAGAAGAAAGCGGAATTGCATGAACAATACATTGATATTCAGCTACTACTAACCGGCGTCGAGCGTATTGCGTTTGGGATGTCCGGTGCCGCTCGCCAGTGCGAGGAGATGCACGTTGAAGAGGATTACCAGCTTTGTAGTCAAATTGTCGACGAGCAGACTATTACGCTGCAAGCGGGGATGTTTGCTGTGTTTATGCCGGGAGAACCGCATAAACCGGGATGTGCAGTGGGTGAGCCGGATGACATCAAGAAAGTGGTAGTGAAAGTACGCGCCAGTTTGCTGGCGGCCTAAATCTCTTGCCGGAGCAGTCTTCCGAACGCAGCCCCCTTACGGGGCTGCGTGGTGAATGTGCCGGAGAGCGCGGGTATGACGGGTTAACGCTTAAACGTCACGGCTTCCGGCTGGGTCAGGTGCAGCGTCGTCTGGCTCGGCACCGTCTCGGCAATTACCCGCCCGTGGCGAATCGAGTAACGGGCAGGCGTCTGGCGACGTACCGCATCGAATCCATTCTCAGCGGGTAAGATAACCAGATTCGCGGCATGGCCGACACTCAGACCGTAGTCCTGTAAATGCAGGGTTTTTGCGCTGTGGGTAGTGATCAGATTTAACCCGTCGTTGATTTGCCCATACCCCATCAACTGGCAAACGTGTAACCCCATATGCAACACCTGCAGCATATTTGCTGTGCCTAATGGATACCACGGGTCGAAGACGTCATCATGGCCAAAGCAGACGTTGATCCCCGCTTCCAGCATCTCTTTCACCCGCGTGACGCCACGACGTTTCGGGTAAGTGTCAAACCGCCCTTGCAGATGAATATTCACCAGCGGGTTGGCGACGAAGTTAATCCCCGACATTTTCAACAGGCGGAACAGGCGTGACGCATACGCGCCGTTGTACGAGTGCATAGCCGTGGTGTGGCTGGCGGTCACGCGCGCCCCCATGCCATCACGATGCGCCAGCGCCGCGACCGTTTCGACAAAGCGAGACTGCTCGTCATCAATTTCGTCGCAGTGCACATCGATCAAGCGATCGTATTTCTGCGCCAGGGCGAAGATTTTGTGCAGCGATTCAACGCCATATTCCCGCGTGAACTCAAAGTGCGGAATGGCGCCAATAACGTCAGCGCCCAAACGCACGGCTTCCTCTAACAGCGCTTCACCGTTGGGATAAGACAGAATACCTTCTTGCGGAAAGGCGACGATTTGTAGATCTACCCACGGCGCAACCTCTTGCTTCACTTCCAGCATGGCTTTCAGCGCGGTGAGCGTAGGATCTGAAACGTCAACGTGAGTACGAACGTACTGGATGCCGTTAGCCATCTGCCATTTCAGGGTCTGCATCGCGCGCGCTTTCACATCTTCATGCGTGAGCATTGCTTTACGTTCTGCCCAGCGCTCAATCCCTTCAAACAGTGTGCCGGACTGGTTCCAGCTCGGTTCACCCGCCGTTTGCGTGGTATCCAGGTGGATATGTGGCTCAACAAACGGTGGAATAGCCAGACCGCCTTCGGCATCAAGCACTTCGCCCTGCGGTAACGATGCGGCTTCCTGAGGCTCAATCCGGCTAAAGCGCCCGTTTTCAATCGTAATCTGCCATAATCCTTCGTGTCCCTGCAGACGCGCCTGACGAATGGTGATGTTATTGTTCTGCATGGCTGACCTCTGGTGATTTAGCAAGGCTGCGGTTGAAAAGTGGATTCAGCAGGATATAGCTGAAGACGCCGCCGAGTACGGCGTTGACGGGCACAATACCAGGAACATAATGTCCGGCGGCGATGCCCAGCGCGACGGAAAGAATAGCAATCCAGTTAACGGGAATAAAGCGCACGGTGTTGAAGTCGGCATAGCGGCGGCGGTTCAACAGATAGTCGGCAATAATCACTCCGCCAATCGGTGGGATGGCAGATGACAGGAACGTCAGCCAGCCGACAAAATTATTGTAAAGCCACAGCGCGCACACGGTACCGATAATCCCGTTCACCACCGACAGCGTGCGGCTGGAAAGACCGGTAATATTGGCGAAGCCCAGACCCGATGCGTACAGCGCGTTATCGTTGGTGGTCCAGATATTCAGGCCAAGCACCACAATCGCGGGCAGCAGCAGCCCCTGCGCTATCATCACGTCAGAGATATCCGCCTGACCGACGGCGGCAGCGCCTGCCGCGCCAAAGATAAACATCAGCGAGTTGCCGAGGAAAAAAGCGACCATCGCAATCAGTACGGCGCTTTTGGCATGACGCCCGAAGCGGACGAAGTCGGCGGTCAATGTACCGGCGCTGACAAACGAGCCCACCACCAGCGCCAGCGCGCTGGAAAAATCCAGTGGCGTCTGCGGCACTATCGTTTTTAAATGCTCCAGCCCACCCACGCCGCTGACCGCCAGCCAGACGGAGTAGCTGCCCAGAATAACGATCGCGGGTACGGCAATGATAGACAAAATGGTCAACGCCGAGATGCCGAAAAAAATGGTCAGGGTCATCAGCAGACCCGAAACGGCAATCAGGATATTGGCATCAATGTCCGTCGCTTTACTGACCGGAATAGCGAACATCGCTACGCCAACGCCAAACCAGCCTACCTGTGTGCCGCCAAGCAGCAAGGAGGGAAGCCATGAGCCTTTAACGCCAAAGGAGTAACGTGCAAGGAGGTGGGTGGAGAGTCCGGTTTTTGCGCCGATGTAGCCAAGAAATGCAGTGTAGATACCGAGGAGGAGATTACCGAAGAAAACTGCGAGGAAGAAATCATTATAAGAAAGACCGGTGCCGAGTGTCCCTCCGGTCCACATACTGGCGGAAAAAAACGTTAAACCCAACATGACAAACGTCAGTGGAATCACGCCCTTCCGCGCCGCCAGAGGGACGGGGCCCTGGCTATAATTGTTGTCCTGCGACACAACGCCTCCATGAATTTTGCCCAAAAAATCCGCCGCATAATATACAGTTCTCAGAATAAAGCAAACGTTTTCGTATGATATTTTTTTGATAATTATTCATGGAATTAATGGTTCGCTAGTTTTTCTCTGTTGTCAGTGAACCACCGCGTGTGAGTTGAGTTTCCAGCATGGTTTGCGAACGAATAAGTTCGTCTGTGAGTAATTTTTCGTCGGGCAACTGCACTTTGTATTCGCTCGCCATGATGGTGTTTGGCAGGCCAGTCAGCGCGTAATGCGCTTCCCCCGCGCCTTTCCCTGCGCACAAAACCAGGCCGACTGGCGGGTTTTCTCCGGGCATTGTCCAGTGCTCTTTGGCATAGTTCAGGTACATATTCATCTGCCCGGCATCCGCATAACCGAATTTGCCTACCTTCAGGTCAACGAGCAACAGGCAGCGCAAGCGACGATGGAAGAACAGCAGATCGACGCGGAACCAGCTATCGTCTATGCGTAGTCGGCGTTGGCGGCCAACAAAAGCAAAATCGTCACCGAGCTCCAGCATAAAGTCCATCAGGTGGCTGAGCAGCGCGTCTTCGAGATCTGATTCGGAATACTCGTCCTTCAGGTTAAGAAATTCCAGAATGAACGGGTCGCGTATGGCTTGCTCCGGCAAAACGTTTGGCTCGGCGGGTGCAGGCTGCTGCAACATGGCGGATTTGTCGTGGGACAGTAGTGTTCGTTCGTAAAATTGAGTGGCGATTTGCCTGTCGAGCTGCCGTACGGACCAGCCGTTACGTAGCGTCTCTTTCTCGTAAAAAGTGCGGGCATCGGGATTTTTTACCGACAAGAGGCGGACATACGCTGACCAGGGAAGAGGGAATGTTTTGGCGAGCGGTATGAGATTTGAAGATTCCGCAGACAGTGTCTGCGGAATTTCAATATGTTGAAAACAAAGATAAAATGTGCGGATTTGCCATAGGTTTCTGGTGGAAAAACCGCGCTTATAGCGCTGACTTAAATCTACCGATAATCGTTCGATAAGCTGAGTACCATAGGCCGCTCGCGCTTCTCCTCCCTGTTCAAATTCGACAATGCGTCGGCCAATTTCCCAGTAGGTGGCAGTCATAATGGCATTGATGCTGCGCACGGTCTCGGTACGTGCCGTATCGACCAGACGAATAATACCGTCATGAATTTGCTGATATTCATCAGACTGTGGCGCTAAAGTTGGATTCGTCATGTCATCCCTTACGTGATAGTTTCATTGTGAAATTAGAACGCTATCAATACGCTTCAGGCGTAAACGGATCAATCCATGAACGGATTTTACATGGCATTACATCTCGATTTACGAGCGGGTTTCCAGAATCGGCAGGAGAGATATTGAGGAGAGGAATATCGGCTCCCCAGCCATCAGCACAAGGCATCAACCGGGGAGCCGGAAGGGTTACACTTCGAGGTAGTTCATAATCCCGTCAGCCGCCTTACGGCCTTCGGCAATCGCCGTCACCACCAGATCGGAACCGCGCACGATGTCGCCACCGGCGAAGATTTTCGGGTTGCTGGTCTGGAAAGCATTATCGCTGCGTTCCGGCGCGATAATTCGTCCCTGCGAGTCCAGTTCCACGCTGTGTTTCGCCAGCCATTCCATGCTGTGTGGACGAAAACCAAACGCCATCACCACCGCATCAGCCGGAACCACATGCTCGGAACCGGCGACGATCTCCGCCCGCCGACGGCCTTGGGCATCCGGTTCGCCCATTTCAGTGCGCACCATTTTTACGCCGCTCACTTTGCCGTTGGCATTGACTTCAATGCCCAGCGGTTGAACATTAAACTGAAACTCGACACCTTCCTCGCGCGCGTTTTTCACTTCGCGTCTGGAACCCGGCATGTTCTCTTCATCACGACGATAAGCACAGGTTACGTGCGTTGCGCCCTGGCGTATGGAGGTACGTACGCAGTCCATTGCGGTATCGCCGCCGCCCAGCACCACCACGCGCTTTCCTTCCATACTGACATATGGTTCGTCGCTGGTTTCGCCAAACCCCATGATCTGCTTCGTATTGGCGATCAGGAACGGCAGAGCGTCGAAAACCCCGTCCGCATCTTCATTTTCCAGCCCGCCGCGCATCGACTGATAGGTGCCGACGCCAAGGAATACCGCATCGTAATCTTTCAGCAGATCTTCAAGCTGTACATCACGACCCACTTCGGTATTAAGTTTGAACTCAATACCCATGCCGGTGAAGATCTCGCGACGACGGGTCATCACCTCTTTTTCCAGTTTGAAAGCTGGAATACCGAAGGTCAGCAGGCCGCCGATTTCCGGATGGCGATCAAAGACCACCGCCTTCACGCCGTTGCGGGTCAGCACGTCGGCGCACGCCAGCCCTGCCGGACCTGCGCCGATAATCGCTACCCGTTTGTCCGTCTGGCGCACGCCGGTCATATCCGGGCGCCAGCCCATTTCGAACGCTTTATCGTTGATATAGCGCTCAATGTTACCGATGGTCACTGCGCCGAACTCATCGTGCAGCGTACAGGAGCCTTCGCACAGGCGATCCTGCGGGCACACACGGCCACACACTTCCGGCAGGGTGTTGGTCTGGTGCGATAGCTCAGCCGCCTCAAAAATACGCCCTTCGTTAGCCAGTTTCAGCCAGTTCGGGATGTAGTTATGTACCGGACATTTCCACTCGCAGTAGGGGTTCCCGCAGGACAAACAGCGATCCGCCTGGGCTTTCGCCTGACCTTCAGAAAACGGTTCGTAGATTTCAACAAACTCGATCTTACGGATCTTCAGCGGTTTCTTCGGCGGATCAACGCGCTGCAGGTCGATAAATTGATAAACATTCTGGCTCATTTCAATTCCTTACTGCGCCTGCACGCGCAATTCTGCCGCACTACGACTACGGTGGCCCAACAGGGCTTTGACATCGCTGGACTTGGGCTTAACTAACGCGAATTGGGTTGAGAAGCTTGACCACCTGGACAGGATCTCTTCGCCGCGTTGCGAACCAGTATGTTGCACGTGCTCGGTGATCAGGCCGCGCAGATGCTCTTCGTGGATAGCCAGCGAATCAACGTCCAGTACTTCTACCAGTTCCGGGTTCACGCGTTTACGGAATTCGCCATCTTCGTCCAGCACATAGGCGAAGCCGCCGGTCATCCCCGCGCCGAAGTTAACGCCGGTTTTACCCAGCACGCAGACGATGCCGCCGGTCATGTATTCACAGCCGTTGTCGCCGATGCCCTCTACTACGGTAATCGCCCCGGAGTTACGCACGCCGAAACGTTCGCCCGCGCGCCCCGCCGCGTACAGACGGCCACCGGTCGCTCCATACAGGCAGGTGTTGCCGATGATGCTGGCTTTATGGCTGAGGAAGGCGGAACCTACCGGTGGTCTGATGGCGATCAAACCGCCTGCCATACCTTTACCGACATAGTCGTTGGCATCGCCAGTCAGATATAACTCCACGCCGCCCGCGTTCCACACGCCAAAGCTCTGGCCTGCGGTACCGCTGAAGTGCGCTTTAATCGGATCGGAAGCCAGCCCCTGATCGCCGTGGGTCTGTGCGATGTAGCCGGAAAGCGACGCGCCGACGGAACGATCGGTGTTGCGGATGTCGAACCAGAAGGTTTTGCTCTGGCGCGCATCGACAAACGGCTTCGCCTGCTGCAACAGTTGCGCATTCAGCACACCGTTATCAAACGGCGGGTTATTCTCGGTGCAGTACAGCGCTTTACCCGGATGAGGTTCAGCGGTTTCCAGTAGACGAGACAGCGCCAGCTTCTGCTGTTTAGCGGTGAAGCCCTCCAGCTCTTTCAGCAGGTCGGTGCGGCCAATCAAATCCACCAGGCGGGTCACGCCAAGCGAAGCCATCAGCTCGCGCACTTCGCGGGCGATAAATTCAAAGTAGTTGGTTACTTTGAACGGCAGGCCGTGATAGTGGTTCTTACGCAGTTTTTCATCCTGCGTCGCCACGCCGGTTGCACAGTTGTTCAGATGGCAGATGCGCAGGTATTTACAGCCCAGCGCCACCATCGGACCGGTGCCGAAGCCGAAACTTTCCGCACCGAGAATCGCCGCTTTAATGATGTCGACGCCGGTTTTCAGACCGCCGTCCACCTGCAGACGAATCTTGTGACGCAGACCGTTGGCGACCAGCGCCTGCTGGGTTTCAACAAGTCCGAGTTCCCACGGGCAGCCAGCGTATTTCACCGAAGAGAGCGGGCTGGCGCCGGTACCGCCGTCGTAGCCGGCGATGGTGAGCAGATCCGCATAGGCTTTCGCCACGCCGGTCGCGATGGTGCCGACGCCCGGTTCGGACACCAGCTTCACAGAGATCATCGCCTTCGGGTTGACCTGCTTGAGATCGAAAATGAGCTGCGCTAAGTCCTCGATAGAGTAGATATCGTGGTGCGGCGGCGGGGAGATCAGCGTCACGCCCGGCACTGAATAGCGCAGTTTAGCGATATACGGAGTGACTTTATCCCCCGGCAACTGACCGCCTTCGCCCGGTTTCGCGCCCTGCGCGACTTTAATCTGAATCACATCGGCATTGACCAGGTAGGCCGGCGTCACGCCAAAGCGACCGGAGGCCACCTGTTTGATACGCGACACTTTATTGGTGCCGTAGCGCGCCGGGTCTTCGCCGCCTTCGCCGGAGTTGGAGTTGCCGCCGAGGCTGTTCATCGCTTCCGCCAGCGCTTCGTGCGCTTCCGGACTTAATGCGCCGATAGACATGGCTGCGGTATCAAAGCGTTTAAACAGCTCACTGGCGGGCTCAACCTCGTCGATAGTCACCGCCTCGCCGTCTGGATGTATCGCCAGCAGATCGCGCAGCGTTGCCGCCGGACGCTCATTGACCAGTTTGGCGTATTCCTGATAATCGCTGTACTCGCCGCTCTGTACCGCCTGTTGCAGGGTACGCACGACATCCGGGTTATAGGCGTGATATTCGCCGCCGTGGACGTACTTCAGCAGGCCGCCCGGGCTAATGGGTTTGCGCGCCAGCCAGGCGCGTTTGGAGAGATTCAGCAGATCCTGCTGGAAGTCATCAAAGCTCGCGCCGCCGATACGGCTGACCACGCCCTGGAAGCACAGGTTTACCACATCATCGTGCAGTCCGACCGCTTCAAACAGTTTGGAGCAGCGGTAAGAGGCAATGGTCGAAATGCCCATTTTGGACATAATCTTGTACAGCCCCTTGTTGATGCCGTTACGGTAGTTCTGCATCACGGTACGGTAGTTTTTAGCGATGGCCTGGGTATCAATCAGGCGCCCCAGCGTTTCGTAGGCCAGGTACGGATAGATGGCCGTTGCGCCAAAGCCGAGCAGTACCGCAAAGTGATGCGGATCGCGGGCGCTTCCGGTTTCTACGATGATGTTGGCGTCGCAGCGCAGGCTTTGTTCTACCAGACGCGTTTGCACCGCGCCCACCGCCATCGGCGCGGGTACCGGCAGGCGATTCTTACCGATATTGCGATCCGAGAGGACCAGCAGCACGGTGCCGTTGCGCACCATCTGTTCCGCTTTATCGCACAGCGCCTTAACCGTCGCGTTCAGTGTGGTTTCGGTCACGTCGAAGGTGATATCCAGACGGTCAGCGCGATAATGCTCCTCTTTCATGGTGGTGAGCTGTTTGAAATCGGAGTACAGCAGAATTGGCGATTTAAAACTCAGGCGATGGGCCTGACCTTCCGCTTCGCAGAAGACGTTCATTTCGCGACCGATGCTGGTGGCGAGCGACATGACGTGCGCTTCACGCAGCGGGTCGATAGGCGGGTTAGTGACCTGCGCGAACTGCTGGCGGAAGTAGTCGTAAATAATACGCGGCTGGCTGGAGAGCACGGCAAAGGGGGTGTCGTCGCCCATTGAGCCGACGGCTTCCTGGCCGTTTTCGCCCAACACGCGGATAACCGAGTCCAGCTCTTCGGCGCTGTAGTTAAACTGTTTCTGATAGCTGGCGAGCAGGTCATCGTCCAGTTCGCGGCTACCGACTTCTTCATCAGGCAGCTCTTCAAACGGCACCAGACGGCGAACATTCTTTTCCATCCACGCTTTATACGGATGGCGGCTTTTCAGATCGTCATCGGTTTCCGCGGAATGCAGAATACGTCCGCCGCGGGTGTCGATCACCATCAGCTCGCCTGGGCCGACGCGGCCTTTCTCGACCACTTCATCCGGCTGATAGTCCCAGATACCGACTTCGGAGGCGCAGGTGATCAGCTTGTCTTTGGTAATGACGTAGCGCGCCGGGCGCAGGCCGTTACGGTCAAGGTTACAGGCGGCGAAGCGCCCGTCGGACATCACGATGCCTGCCGGACCGTCCCACGGCTCCATATGCATGGAGTTAAAGTCAAAGAAGGCGCGCAGATCCTGGTCCATATCGGGGTTGTTCTGCCAGGCGGGCGGCACCAACAGGCGCATGGCGCGGATGATGTCCATCCCGCCTGCCAACAGCAGTTCCAGCATGTTGTCCAGCGAGCTGGAATCCGAACCGGTTTCGTTAACAAACGGCGCAGCGGACTGTAAATCCGGGATCAGCGGCGTCTGGAATTTATAGGTACGGGCGCGCGCCCACTGGCGGTTGCCGGTGATGGTGTTAATCTCGCCGTTATGCGCCAGGTAGCGGAACGGCTGCGCCAGCGGCCAACGCGGCACGCTGTTAGTGGAAAAGCGCTGGTGGAACAGACAGATGGCCGATTCCAGACGCAGATCCGCAAGATCCAAGTAGAAGCGCGGCAGATCCGCCGGCATACACAGACCTTTATAAATGTTGACCAGGTTCGACAGGCTGCATACGTAGAAATCTTTGTCGTTCTGCAGGCGTTTTTCAATGCGTCGGCGGGCGATAAACAGACGGCGCTCCATATCACGCGGACGCCAGCCTGCCGGAGCGTTGACAAAAATCTGCTCAATACGCGGCAGAGAGGAGAGGGCGATTTCACCGAGCACGCCTTCATTGGTTGGCACATCGCGCCAGCCGACAATCGACAGGGTTTCCTGCTGTAATTCTTCTTCGACAATATGGCGTGACGCGGCGGCCAGTTCAGGATCTTTATTCAAAAAGATCATCCCGACGGCGTAGTTTTTGGCTAAGCGCCAGCCGCGCTCTTCGGCCACGATGCGAAAGAAACGGTCAGGTTTTTGTAACAGCAAGCCGCAACCGTCGCCGGTTTTACCGTCGGCAAGGATCGCGCCACGGTGCTGCATCCGGGCCAGCGCGTGTATGGCGGTACGCACTACCTTGTGGCTAGGTTCGCCTTCTATGTGGGCGATCAGGCCGAAACCACAGTTATCCTTCTCAAGGGATTTATCGTACAACATATCAGTGAACCTCCCCAGGCTCTACGGGACGCTCTCCCAACCGACGGCGCGCGGGCACAGCAAGAGCATGGCGACGGGGCTGGCGCATCATACGCTTACCTCGCATTCGCCCTCTTTGTGTCCTTTGCGCATTGGTAAATACGGTTAAGAGGGAATCTCAATTACTGCATAAATATGATGAGCAGACGGCTCATCCAGAAAGCTTCCAGCGGATCCCCAACTTATCGGGAATCCACACCCAGGTCAAATGGCAAACTGATTTATGCAAAAGTGTGCTGTAGTACAGATAACTTTTTGAATCTGTTGAAATTAAAAGGTTTTTTATAGAAGGGCTGCTAATACGGAGCGGCAGAAAGCCTGTGATCTGTCTCACTATAAGAGCCGCTCGCCAGGCATTATCTGACCTTGCTTTTTCAAAAATCTTGGCATTTTATGCTGTTTTAAGCGTGAGCAGTATTGAATGCTACTGTTTTTATCGATGACCCAGCGGACGCTGAAAAAAGAGGGGAATATCAGGAAAAATCATCAGCGGGATTATGAATGAAATGTCGTTTATTTTGCTTGATTATGCAATGGATAAAAGCCTTCCGGGACGATTGATCCAGGTCATCGCCAAAGGAGACTAAAAATGGCAGGCTTTGGGCTCTTTTTAAGAGGCGGTCTATCAGATTATGCAGTTACAGAAATTAGTCAATATGTTTGGTGGGGATCTTTTACGTCGTTATGGGCAAAAGGTTCATAAGCTGACGCTTCATGGCGGTTTTAGCTGCCCTAATCGCGACGGCACCATCGGGCGTGGCGGTTGCACCTTCTGTAATGTCGCCTCTTTTGCCGATGAGGCGCAGCAGCATCATTCGATTGCCGAGCAGCTTGCGCATCAGGCGCATCTGGTGAACCGCGCTAAACGCTATCTGGCCTATTTCCAGGCCTACACCAGCACCTTTGCGGAAGTGCAGGTGCTGCGTTCCATGTATCAACAGGCGGTCAGCCAGGCCAGTATCGTCGGGTTATGCGTCGGTACGCGTCCGGATTGCGTCCCGCAGGCAGTAGTAGATTTACTGTGTGAATATAAAGATCAAGGCTACGAGGTGTGGCTGGAACTGGGATTGCAAACCGCGCACGATAAAACCCTGCGCCGAATTAACCGCGGGCATGACTTCGCCTGCTATCAGCGTACTACCCGGATTGCCCGGGAGCGCGGGCTGAAAGTGTGTGCGCATCTGATTGTGGGGCTGCCGGGAGAAGGGCAGGCAGAATGCCTGCAAACCATGGAGCGTGTGGTGGAGACGGGCGTTGACGGTATTAAACTGCATCCGCTGCATATTGTGAAAGGCAGTACGATGGCCAAAGCCTGGGAAGCGGGGCGGCTGAACGGCATCGAACTGGACGACTACACGCTAACGGCAGGTGAGATGATTCGTCATACGCCGCCGGAGGTGATTTATCACCGAATTTCAGCCAGCGCTCGCCGTCCGACGCTGCTTGCCCCGCTGTGGTGCGAGAATCGCTGGACGGGGATGGTTGAGCTGGACAAATACCTGAATGAGCATGGCGTGCAGGGCTCTGCGCTGGCCCGTCCCTGGATACCACCTGTAGCGTAGCGTGATGAGGGGCGCTACGCATATTTCGCACAATATTCAACGCGGTTCCCATAATTGGGTATTATGTGCGAAGTTGTGGTGAAGGAATCCTCTATGAAGCAAATTCGTATGCTGGCGCAATACTATGTCGACCTGATGATGAAATTGGGTCTGGTGCGCTTTTCCATGCTCCTGGCGTTGGCGTTGGTGGTGCTGGCGATTGTCGTGCAGATGGCGGTGACCATGGTGCTGCATGGTCAGGTTGAAAGTATCGACGTTATTCGTTCCATCTTTTTTGGCCTGTTAATTACGCCCTGGGCGGTCTATTTCTTATCCGTTGTTGTTGAACAACTGGAAGAGTCAAGGCAGCGACTGTCGCGTCTGGTGCAAAAGCTGGAGGAGATGCGCGAGCGCGATCTCAAGCTTAACGTACAGTTGAAGGACAATATTGCCCAGCTTAATCAGGAAATTGCCGATCGCGAAAAAGCGGAAGCGGAGCTGCAAGAGACATTTGAACAGCTAAAAGTAGAAATTAAAGAGCGTGAAGAGGCGCAAATCCAGCTAGAACAGCAATCCTCTTTTCTGCGTTCCTTTCTGGACGCCTCGCCGGATTTGGTTTTTTATCGTAATGAGGATAAAGAGTTTTCCGGCTGTAACCGCGCAATGGAATTGCTAACCGGCAAGAGCGAAAAACAGCTGGTGCATTTGAAGCCGGAAGATGTGTACTCTCCCGAAGCGGCGGAGAAAGTCATTGAAACCGATGAAAAAGTATTCCGCCATAACGTCTCCCTGACCTACGAACAGTGGCTGGATTACCCGGACGGACGAAAGGCCTGCTTTGAAATTCGTAAAGTGCCTTATTACGACCGTGTCGGTAAACGTCATGGCCTGATGGGATTTGGTCGTGATATTACCGAACGTAAGCGTTATCAGGACGCGCTGGAGCGCGCCAGCCGCGACAAGACCACGTTTATCTCTACCATCAGTCATGAGTTGCGCACCCCGCTTAACGGCATCGTCGGTTTAAGCCGCATCCTGCTGGATACCGATCTCACCGCCGAACAGGAAAAATACCTTAAGACAATCCATGTCTCCGCCGTGACGTTAGGCAATATTTTCAATGATATCATTGATATGGATAAGATGGAGCGGCGTAAGGTTCAGCTTGATAACCAACCCATTGATTTCACCAGCTTTATGGCCGATCTGGAAAACCTTTCCGGTTTGCAGGCGCAGCAAAAAGGGCTACGTTTTGTGCTTGAGCCGACGCTGCCGTTGCCGCACAAAGTCATTACCGACGGAACGCGTCTGCGCCAGATTTTATGGAATTTGATCAGCAATGCGGTGAAGTTTACTCAGCAGGGCCAGGTGACGGTGCGGGCGCGCTATGATGAAGGCGACATGCTGCACTTTGAAGTGGAAGATTCCGGGATCGGCATTCCGCAGGATGAGCAGGATAAAATTTTCGCCATGTATTATCAGGTGAAAGACAGTAACGGCGGCAAACCGGCAACGGGTACCGGTATCGGGCTGGCGGTCTCCCGTCGGCTGGCGAAAAATATGGGCGGCGATATTACCGTTTCCAGTCTGCCGGGCAAAGGATCGACCTTTACGCTAACGGTTCATGCGCCAGCGGTGGCGGAAGAGGTGGAGGACGCCTTTGATGAAGATGACATGCCGCTGCCCGCGCTGCATGTTCTGCTGGTCGAAGATATTGAACTGAACGTGATCGTGGCGCGTTCAGTACTGGAAAAACTGGGGAACAGCGTGGATGTCGCGATGACCGGCAAGGCGGCGCTGGAGATGTTCGCGCCGGGCGAATATGACCTGGTCTTACTGGATATTCAGCTACCGGATATGACGGGTCTGGATATCGCCAGAGAACTAACCCGTCGCCACACGCGGGAAGATTTACCGCCGCTGGTAGCGCTTACGGCTAACGTTCTGAAAGATAAAAAAGAGTATCTGGACGCCGGTATGGACGATGTGCTGAGTAAGCCGCTGTCGGTGCCAGCCTTAACCGCGATGATTAAAAAATTCTGGGATGCCACCGATAAAGAGGAGAGTACCGTGACGCCTGAAGAGAGCGATAAAGCGCAAGCGCTGCTGGATATCCCGATGCTGGAACAATACATCGAGTTGGTTGGGCCTAAATTGATCACCGACGGTCTCGCGGTGTTTGAAAAAATGATGCCTGGCTATTTAAGCGTGCTGGAGTCCAATCTGACGGCGCGTGACAAAAAAGGCGTTGTTGAGGAAGGGCATAAGATTAAAGGCGCCGCCGGTTCGGTAGGGCTGCGTCATCTGCAACAGCTTGGCCAGCAAATCCAGTCGCCGGATCTTCCCGCCTGGGAAGATAATGTCGCGGAATGGATTGAAGAGATGAAGCAGGAGTGGCAGCACGATGTCGCGGTGCTGAAAGCCTGGGTGGCAAACGCGGAAAAAAAATGACCCCGGTTTGACCGGGGTGCGCGAATACTGCGCCAACACCAGGGAAATCGTGGCTGCGCCGTGCTTATTATGATGATGTCAAAGGCGCAGTCCTGTTTTCAGGCCGCACGCAGTTAAGATAGCAAATCCTAAATGATTTGTTACATGAATCATTTAAATGTGTGAAGCGTAGCATTTTAATCAAAATTATTAATGGGCTTGAGTCGGTTGCAGGAGGATGTTCACCATGAAAAAAATTGGCGTAGTGCTCAGCGGATGCGGCGTCTATGACGGCGCCGAAATTCATGAGGCCGTTCTGACGCTGTTGGCCATTGCCCGCAGCGGCGCGCAGGCTGTCTGCTTCGCGCCGGATAAACCACAAGCGGATGTTATTAATCACCTGACCGGCGAAGCGATGGCGGAAACGCGTAACGTTCTGATTGAGGCGGCGCGTATTACGCGGGGCGATATTCGTCCCCTGTCCCAGGCTCAGCCAGAGGAACTGGATGCGCTCATTGTGCCTGGCGGTTTCGGCGCGGCGAAGAACCTGAGTAATTTCGCCAGCCAGGGGAGCGAATGCCGGGTGGATAGCGATGTCGTCGCGCTGGCGAAGGCCATGCACCAGTCCGGCAAGCCGCTGGGATTCATCTGTATCGCGCCCGCAATGTTGCCGAAAATCTTTGACTTCCCGCTACGTCTGACAATAGGGACGGATATTGATACCGCTGAAGTACTTGAAGAGATGGGTGCCGAACACGTACCTTGCCCGGTTGATGATATCGTTGTGGACGAGGATAACAAGGTCGTGACCACCCCTGCCTATATGCTGGCGCAGGATATCGCCCAGGCGGCAAGCGGCATTGATAAATTAGTGTCGCGCGTGCTGGTTCTGGCGGAATGAGCAAACGACGCATCGCGCCGTTAACGTTTTTGCGCCGTTTACTTTTACGTATCCTTGCTGCGCTCGCCGTCTTTTGGGGCGGCGGCATTGCGCTGTTTAGCGTGGTTCCGGTGCCTTTTTCGGCGGTGATGGCGGAACGGCAGATTAGCGCCTGGCTCGGCGGAGAGTTCGGTTATGTGGCGCATTCTGACTGGGTCAGTATGGCGGATATCTCGCCGTGGATGGGGCTGGCGGTAATTGCGGCGGAAGACCAGAAGTTCCCTGAGCACTGGGGCTTTGATGTTCCGGCGATTGAAAAAGCGCTGGCGCATAATGAGCGGAATGAGAGCCGTATTCGCGGCGCCTCTACGCTTTCGCAGCAAACGGCGAAAAATCTCTTTTTATGGGATGGACGCAGTTGGGTGCGCAAAGGTCTGGAGGCCGGGCTAACGCTGGGCATTGAAACTGTCTGGAGCAAAAAGCGCATTCTCACGGTTTATCTGAATATCGTGGAGTTTGGCGATGGTATTTTTGGCGTGGAGGCTGCGGCACAACGGTATTTTCATAAACCCGCCAGCCGCTTAAATATGTCCGAAGCCGCGTTACTGGCGGCGGTATTGCCAAATCCGTTACGCTATAAGGCGAATGCGCCTTCCGGCTATGTGCGTAGCCGGCAGGCGTGGATTATGCGCCAGATGCGCCAACTGGGCGGGGAATCTTTTATGACGCGCAACCAGCTTAATTAATTTTGCCGATTGGCGGCGCGAACGCCTTATCCGGCCTGCGATCTGTGTCGTCCAGGCCTGATAAGCACAGGTCATTAAGCTTCGTGAGAAGTAAGCGCCAGCCGTTTCTTGTCTTTTGGCTGCGCGTCCCTCTCCAGGGCAACGGTCAGCGCAGGCTGGGCGATAAACCGCTGCCACACTCTCTCCAGTTTGCGTTCACAGCACCATGTTGACCAGGTTGCCAGCGGGATAAAGGTACTTTCCCCCAGATTGTCGCAAACCACCGGAACCACTTCTGACTCGCTGATACGCTGGCACAGGATGTTTTGCGGCTTCAGCGACATCGTCACAATATGGTTATCCAGCAGGTAACGTTTCAGTTTTTTCAGTAGCCGCCGCAGGACAGCGACATCCTCTTCATAACGACATTGCGCGGCGAACTCGGTCAGGGTAATAGAGGGCGCGCCGTTGAAATCGGTAATCATGTCGTAGACATAGCCAGTGCCGCAATCGGTTTCTACCGTGCCGTAATAACGGGGGATAGCGCTCCAGTCTGTCAGGTAGCGAGACAGATGCGCATAGTAGCTCAGTTCACGCCGAATCTCTTTATCACCGCCGTGGTCACGGTTGTAAATGACTTTTATGCAACGCCGGGCATTATCCGGATGCGTATAGCATTTACGATGTCGACCGGCGCCCAGCGGAGTCTGTTTCGATAAGAGGATCATGGCAAGTCCTGGAAAAATTTATTCACATAAATTTAGTATGGACAAAGAACTTAAACAAAACCTAAACGAAATTTTTTAAGGTTTTCTTAATGTTTTTATGCATAGGTAAAGCGCACGAAATGTACAAATCTTACGAAAGGGTGGGGCTGCGGGACAAGTGGCAGGCAGAGGCGTAACACGCCCGGTTTTGGGGGTGACTGTCATCAAATACCGGGACGGCGTTGGGGGAAATAAGGTATAGAGGGGGAGGTTTAGTCTTCGTCAAAGCCGGAATTGAACAGCGCGATAACCGCCGCCAGCGCTTCAACTTCTTGCGGGCCGGTGGCTTCAATTTCGATCTGACGCCCTTTGGCGGAGTCGAGCATTAACAGAGCGATGACGCTATTTGCTTCCGCTTCGGTGCCTTCGTCATTGCGTAATAGCACCTCGGCGTCAAAACCCTGCATCAGTTCGAAAAGCTTCATGGCAGGCCGGGCATGCATGCCCAGCTTATTGGTGACTTCAACAGTTTGCTTTACGGTCATGTTTTGCGTTTTTCCAGCGTGCGATGGCGAGACTGGACATTTTTACCGCGCGAGCGGAAGTAGTCTGCCAGCTGTTCTGCAATATACACCGAACGGTGTTTCCCGCCGGTACAACCGATAGCGACGGTAAGGTAGCTGCGGTTGTTGGTCTCCAGCATCGGTAACCATAGCTCAAGATAGCTGCGAGTCTGATAGATAAAATTGTGAACTTCTGTGTGTCGGTCAAGAAACGCGGCTACCGGCTTATCAAGCCCGGTCATGGGGCGCAGTTTTGGATCCCAGTGCGGGTTGGGCAGAAAGCGGACATCGAACACATAGTCCGCATCAATCGGGATACCATGTTTAAAGCCGAAGGACTCAAATACCATCGTCAGTTCGCGCTCGCGTTTGCCCAACAGCCGGGTACGCAGCATCTCCGCCAGCTCATGGACGGACATTTCTGAAGTGTCGACGATCAGATCCGCACGTGAGCGTAACGGCTCCAGCAAGTCACTCTCTTTATCGATCGCACTCTCTAAAGAAAGATTTTTGCTGGAAAGCGGATGCAAACGGCGCGTGTCGCTGTAGCGGCGAATCAAGGTATTGCGGTCGGCGTCAAGAAACAGCAATTGCGGCGAGAAAGCGCCAGGCAGATTATTCATCGCCTGTTCAAAAATCTCAGGTGATTCAGGCATATTGCGCACATCAATGCTGACGGCGGCGGAAATCTGGCGATCGGCCAGCGTTCGCGCCAGATCGGGCAACAGCACGACGGGGAGGTTATCCACGCAGTAAAATCCCATATCTTCCAGCGCGCGCAGAGCGACAGATTTACCTGATCCGGAACGCCCGCTGACGATCATCAGTACCATGTACCGTTTCTCCTCACAACGACAGAAAGAAATGCCATTGAGTTGTTATGCCTCATTCTGCTCACCTTCGGTGTCAGTAATGATTTGATACAGCTCTTCATCATTCAGCGCCGCGCGCAGGCGGCGGCAGATCGTTTTATCCGCCAGACGTTTCGCCACCAGCGACAGCGTGTGCAGATGCGTTTTAGTTTGATCGGCGGGCACCAGCAGGGCGAAGAGGAGATCGACCGGCTGGTTATCGATGGCGTCGAACGCGATCGGCGTTTCGAGCTGAACGAACACACCGACGGCGCGTAAGGTATCTTCTTCCAGTTTCCCGTGCGGGATGGCGATACCATTACCAATACCGGTACTGCCCATTTTTTCGCGTGTCAGAATGGCTTCAAACACGACCTGAGGAGGTAAACTGAGCTGTTTTGCCGCCAGTTCGCTGATGATTTCCAGCGCGCGTTTCTTACTCTGACAATGAACGCCGCTACGCGTACACTCCTGGTTAAGTACACTGCTCAGTTGTAGAGTCGTATCGTTATTTATCATAATTTCACCTAAGAACCTGTCCTGTCAGGTTGATGGCCAGGTTCGGAGCGCTAACTGTACAAATGGCCCGTTGTGTCACACAACAGGCCGTCCTGCACTGGCTAACTGCCCGGACAATTAGTGTTGTTTCAGTTTATCTTTATGCCTGGTTAACTGCCTTGCCAGTTTATCAATCAAGCCGTCAATGGCGGCATACATATCCTGGCCTTCCGCGCTGGCGTGAATTTCGCCGCCGTTAACGTGTAGCGTCGCATCCGAGATGTGCGTGACCTTCTCCACTTTCAACACCACGTATACCTGATTAATCCGCTCAAAATACTGTTCAAGTTTGGCGAATTTTGTCGTCACAAATTCACGCAGGGCTTCAGTAATTTCGACATTATGTCCGGTGATATTGAGCTGCATAGTGTCTTCCTTATCGGTTGGGTCAAACCAGCTGTTTGCGTTGGTTTGACGGCGGAATGGATAAAGACTCTCGGTACTTCGCAACAGTGCGGCGCGCCACCATGATACCTTGTTCTGACAGCAGAGAGGTTAACTTGCTGTCGCTCAGTGGTTTCGCGGGGTTCTCCGCCGCAATTAACTTCTTCACCAGCGCGCGAATCGCGGTGGAAGAGGCTTCGCCTCCGCCTTCGGTATTGACGTGGCTGGAAAAGAAATATTTGAGTTCAAAAATACCGCGCGGGCTGTGCAAATACTTCTGCGTGGTCACGCGGGATATGGTGGATTCGTGCATCTCGACGGCCTGGGCGATATCCGCCAGTACCATCGGTTTCATATATTCTTCGCCCTGTTCAAAAAAGGCTTGCTGTTGCTCGACGATGCAGCGACTGACGCGCAGCAGCGTGTCGTTGCGGCTTTCAAGGCTTTTTATCAGCCATTTCGCATCCTGTAAATTACTGCGGATGAACTGGCTGTCGGCATCGTTGCGCGCGCTATTGCACATGGCGGCATAGTGCTGGTTAATCTGTAAACGGGGAATACTGTCGCTATTAAGCTCCACCGTCCAGCGACCGTTATGCTTGCGTACCAGCACATCCGGGATAACGTACTCCGGCTCGCCGGTCTGGATCGATTGACCGGGTCTGGGATCGAGCGACTGAATCAGGTTTACCGCCTCTTTCAGCACCTCTTCTTTTAGTCGGGTAACGCGCATCAACGTGCGGAAATCGTGGTTGGCCAGCAGATCAAGGTGATCGCAGATAATAAGCCGCGCCTCTTCCAGCCACGGCGTGGATTTGTCGAATTGTGAAAGCTGGATCAGCAGACAGTCGCGAAGATCTTTTGCCGCGACGCCTACCGGATCAAAACGCTGAATACGCTTCAGGACGGCTTCGACCTCATCGAGATCCACCTCTACATCGCCCATGCTTTCGCGAATTTCGTCCAGGGATACGGTGAGATAACCGGTATCATCTACCGCATCGACAATGGATGTTGCAATAGCGCGATCGGTATCCGAGAAGGGCGTTAGCTCAACCTGCCACATCAGATAATCCTGCAACGACTGCGTCGTTTCGCCCTGATAGACGGGCAGCTCATCGTCGATATAATCGCCGCTGGGGCCGGACGGCGTCCCGGCGGTGTAAATTTCATCCCAACTGGCGTCAAGCGGCAGCTCTTCCGGCATCTCTTTTTGTTCGAGCGCGTCGGCGGTATCGAGAGGATCGTTATCCTGAGGTTGCTGAGTGTCGATTTCGTCATGAAGATCGGTTTGCTCAAGCAGCGGGTTATTTTCCAGCGCTTGCTGGAGTTCCTGCTGAAGTTCCAGCGTAGACAACTGCAACAGACGGATGGCCTGTTGTAGCTGAGGCGTCATCGCCAGTTGTTGGCTAAGCCTGAGTTGCAAACCTTGCTTCATATTCAGAGTCGTTTTCTCCCGCTAGAGCAGTATAGCCCTCTACCCTATCAGAGTCTGAAGTCTTCCCCAAGATATACACGCTTAACGTGTTCGTCTTGCAGGATTTCTGTCGGCGTACCGTGGGCAATAAGGTGGCCCTGGCTCACGATATAGGCACGTTCACAGACTGCCAGCGTCTCACGGACGTTATGGTCGGTGATCAGCACGCCGAGCCCGCTATCGCGCAGATGCTCGATAATGCGTTTGATGTCGATAACGGAAATCGGGTCAACGCCGGCAAAGGGTTCATCCAGCAGGATAAATTTGGGATTAGCGGCCAACGCGCGGGCTATTTCTACACGACGGCGTTCACCACCGGACAGCGCCTGTCCCATGCTGTCGCGCAGATGCTCAATATGAAACTCTTCCATCAGCTCGTTGGCGCGGTCTTCTCGCTGTTCTGCGGTCAAATCGTCACGAATTTGCAGTACCGCCATCAGGTTATCAAATACGCTGAGACGGCGGAAAATAGAGGCTTCCTGCGGCAAATAGCCGATACCGCGGCGTGCGCGCGCGTGCAGCGGCAGCAGACTGATATCTTCATCATCGATGATGATATTGCCCGCGTCACGCGGCACGATACCGACGACCATATAAAAGGTGGTGGTTTTACCCGCGCCGTTTGGACCGAGCAGCCCGACAATCTCCCCGGAGTTAACGGTCAGACTGACATCTTCCACTACGCGACGGCCTTTATAGGCCTTCGCCAGATTCTTTGCAGTTAATGTTGCCATAACGAATTAGTTACTCTTCTTTTGCGCCGGAGTCTGGCCTTTGTTTTTGTCTTGCAACTGCGACGGCACCAGAACGGTGGTGACGCGTTTGCCTTTCTCGCTGAAGGCCTGCATTTTCTGCTCTTTCACCAGGTAGGTGATTTTGTCGCCGGTAATGTTGCTGTCAAGCTGCTCCAGATAAGCGTTGCCGGTCAGCACCACAAAATCTTTCGCCAGCTCGTAATGCATATGGGAAGCGTGGCCTTTCACCGGCTTACCGTTGTCCTGCATCTGGTAGAAGGTGGCCGGATTGCCGTAACCGTCGATCACCTCTTTCCCCTGTTCGCCGCCAGGGCGGGTAACCACGACTTTATCGGCGTTGATCTTAATCGTGCCCTGGGTCATCACCACGTTGCCCGTAAAGGTCACGACGTTGCCTTGCATATCCAGCGACTGTTGATCCGAGTCAATATGAATAGGCTGTTCGGTATCGCCCGTGACGGCGAAGGCCGGAATGCTGGCGGCCAGCAGCGAGCCGGCAAGCATAAGATTAAGGCTGAGTTTGTTTGTTTTGAATTTCATAAGAGGTTCTAACCTTTTCAATCAGCTCGGCGTTCTTGCTGCGTAAGTTACCGCGCATTTTCAGTCCGCTGGAGTTAAATGTTGTGCCGTATAACGTCACCAGATCGTTCGAGGTAACATCCTGCGTCACCAGATTAATCTGCGCGTTATCGGTGGTAATTCTGCGTAATTGAGCGTCAGGCACCAGGGCGTTGACTTCAACATGGCCATACAGATAGAGCATCCGATCGTTAGTCAATTTGGCTTTATCGGCCTTGATCGACCATGTCGGCACCTTATCCTTATCAAAGGTGGTTAATACCGGTTGCGTAAACCATGAGACCGCCTGATCGGAAAAATATTCAACGTGCTGCGCAATCAGACGATAGCTCAACGCGCCTTCCGGACTGTACACGACGGTATCCGTATGCTCGCTTTTATACGTGGGATCGTTGCTGTTAACCATCACGGCAGCAGGATCGTCTTTATCCGCCAGATTGATACCAATCAGTACCAGAATGGCCAGCGACAGTAGAATGATAACCCAACGTCTGGTTTTACTCATATCGATTGCCCTTTGGCCTCATCCAGCTTGCCCTGCGCCAGCAGCAGCAAATCGCACACCTCACGTACCGCGCCGCGCCCGCCGGCAATGTGCGTCACATAGTCAGCGCGGGGGATCAGCAGCGGATGCGCATCCGCAACGGCAACGCTTAACCCCACTTTTTCCATCACTGGCCAGTCAATCAGATCATCGCCGACATAGGCAACATTTTCCGGCGCAATGGCCAGTTTTTCCAGCAGATCGCTAAAGGCGATCAGCTTATTCGACTGTCCCTGATAAAGATGGACAATCCCCAGCGTGGCGCAGCGATCTTCTACAAGTTTAGCCTTTCGTCCGGTAATAATGGCAACCTCGATATTGGAGGTCAAAGCACAGCGAATACCATAGCCGTCACGAACGTTGAAAGCCTTCAGCTCTTCGCCGTTATTGCCCATATAAATCAGGCCGTCAGACAATACGCCATCCACGTCCAGGATGAGCAGGCGGATATTCTCCGCTTTGGTCATGACATGGGTGCTGACGGGGCCATAACAGGTCGCAAGCGACGCACCTGCTTTACTCATCGTTAATTATCCTTGAGTTTCTACACGACGCCTGCACGCAGGAGATCATGCATATGTAACACACCGAGTAACTGGTCGCCATCAGCAACCAGTACGGAGGTGATATGGCGGGACTGCATTAAATTCAGCGCATCGACAGCGAGAATACCGGGACGCACGCGAATGCCCCCTGGCGTCATCACCTCGGCGATCCCCAACTGGCGCATATCGCCGCCCATATCGAACACGCGACGTAAATCGCCGTCGGTGAAGATACCGTCGATCTTCATGGATTCATCGCAAATGACGGTCATACCGAGATTTTTACGCGTAATTTCTAACAGCGCATCACGCAGGGTGGCATGTTTATTAACATGCGGGATTTCATCGCCAGTATGCATAATATCGCTTACGCGCAGCAGTAGCTTACGTCCCAGCGCGCCGCCAGGATGCGACAGAGCGAAATCCTCGGCGGTAAAGCCGCGCGCTTTTAACAATGCCACGGCGAGCGCGTCGCCCATCACCAGCGTTGCGGTGGTACTACTGGTAGGCGCCAGGCCTAACGGACACGCTTCTTTGGGCACTTTAACACACAGATGCACATCTGCCGCACGCGCCATGCTGCTTTCCGGTCGCCCGGTAATGCAAATTAACGGTACGTGCAGCCGTTTAAGCACCGGTATTAGCGCCGCGATCTCGCTGGATTCGCCGGAGTTGGAGATAGCGATAACCACATCCTGCGGCGTAACCATCCCCAAATCGCCGTGCGCGGCTTCGCCCGGATGTACAAAAAAGGAAGAGGTGCCGGTACTGGCGAACGTGGCGGCCATTTTCCGTCCGATATGACCGGATTTTCCCATCCCCATGACCACCACTTTTCCGGTGCAGTTGAACATTTTTTCACAGGCCAGGGTGAAATTCTGATCGATGTATTGATCAAGCTCCGCCAGGCCTTCACGTTCAATTTCCAGGACATCTTTGCCTGCCTGCTGAAAGTCAAACCCCGGTTGCAACGCTAAATGCGACATAATCCGTTTCCAGTTATCCAACAAGAAGTGGCGATAGCCAATAGAGCATCGCCAGCCATACGATAAACCCGCCGGTCAGCAGTATACCTGCGCCCCGACCAATCTGGCGCGGATGCCGCCAGCAAAGTAAAGCGAAAACCACGCTAACCAGCAACATCACGCTATAATCTCGCCCAAACGCCAGCGGGTTGATCTCCCCCGGCGCGATCAGCGCAGGCAGTCCCAGCACGATGGCGAGATTAAAAATATTGGCGCCAATGAGATTACCAACGGCAATATCATTTTCGCCTTTTCGCACGCCGGCAATCGCCGTCGCCAGCTCTGGCAGACTGGTGCCGACAGCGATGACTGTCAGACCGAGCGTTAATTCACTCATGGCGAAATAGTTCGCCAGCACCGTAGCGTTATCGATTACCATGCGCGTCGCCATCGGCATGATGACCAGCGCAATGCCCAGCCATAAGAACGCGACGGGGAGCCCGCCTTCGCGCGGCAGCTCCGCCAGTTGTTCGCGGGTGAGGCTGTCATTCCCCTGGCGTTCGGCCAGACGCGCGATTTTAACAATGAATAACAGCCATAGCACAGCCAGAAGCAGGAGAAAGATACCATCACTGCGGCTTAACTGTCCGTCATGCAGTACGGAACCGGCTACCACGCTAACAAATAACATTAATGGCAATTCGCGACGTAGAACATCGGAATGCACGGTAAATGGACGAACCAGCGCCGCCAGCCCTAAGATCAGCAAAATATTGGTGATGTTAGAACCGAGCGCCGCGCCGACGGCCAAATCGAGCTGACCGTGTAGCGATGCGGCGGCCGACACAATAATTTCCGGCAGCGAGGTGCCGATACTCACGACCGTCATCCCGATGATCAGCGGGGGAATACCGAATGTACGGCATAAAATAGAGGCCGCAAACACCAGACGATCGGCGCCGTAGGCCACCAGAAGCAAACCAATTATGAGTAGCGCCATCGCTAAAAGCATCTAAAGTCCTTTCTTCAGGTATACTCGCCGGTCCCCTGGAAGGGATATCTGGAAGCCGTAACGAAGTCCTAATTTTGACTTTATGCGGCTAAAAAGTAAAACGAATGCCAGCTTTCGCTAACCCTGTCAGTTAATATTCTGTAATTATGTCGAACCCATGGTTAAATTCAGCGCCATGGTTACCTCAACAAGGCAATACGAAGGATGAATCAATGGGTCAGTCTGCGGCCAATTTAGTCGATATGCGCGACGTCAGCTTTTCCCGTGGCGAACGCTGCATTTTCGATAATATTTCCCTGACGGTGCCGCGCGGGAAGATCACGGCGATCATGGGGCCGTCGGGCATCGGTAAAACCACGCTGTTGCGCCTGATTGGCGGACAGATCCCGCCGGATAAGGGCGAGATCTTATTTGATGGCGAGAATGTGCCGGCCATGTCCCGTTCGCGGCTCTACACCGTCCGTAAACGTATGAGTATGCTGTTTCAGTCGGGAGCGCTGTTTACCGACATGAACGTGTTTGACAATGTGGCCTATCCGCTACGGGAGCACACCAATTTACCCGCGCCGCTGCTAAAAAGCGTCGTGATGATGAAACTGGAAGCTGTCGGGCTGCGCGGCGCGGCAAAACTGATGCCTTCCGAGCTCTCCGGTGGGATGGCGCGCCGCGCCGCGTTGGCGCGCGCCATCGCTCTGGAACCGGATCTCATCATGTTCGATGAGCCGTTTGTCGGCCAGGACCCGATTACCATGGGCGTTCTGGTGAAGCTGATTTCAGAATTGAACAGCGCGCTGGGCGTGACCTGCGTGGTGGTCTCGCATGATGTGCCAGAGGTGCTCAGTATTGCGGATCACGCCTGGATCATGGCGGACAAAAAAATCGTCGCTCACGGTAGCGCTCAGGCGTTGCAGGAGAATACGGACCCGCGCGTGCGTCAGTTCCTTGACGGTATTGCCGACGGGCCGGTTCCGTTCCGCTATCCGGCGGGCGACTATCACCTTGATTTACTCGAAACAGGGAGTTAAGCCACTCATGCTGTTAAATGCGCTGGCAGCACTCGGACACAGCGGGATCAAAACCGTCAGGACGTTCGGGCGCGCCGGGTTAATGTTATTCAATGCGATTATCGGTAAGCCGGAGTTTCGCAAACATGCGCCGCTGCTGGTGCGCCAGCTTTATAATGTGGGCGTCTTGTCGATGCTTATCATTATTGTCTCCGGCGTATTCATCGGTATGGTGCTGGGGCTGCAAGGCTATCTGGTTCTGACCACTTACAGCGCGGAGACCAGTCTTGGCATGTTAGTGGCGCTTTCGCTGCTGCGCGAGCTGGGGCCGGTGGTCGCGGCGTTGCTGTTTGCCGGGCGGGCCGGGTCGGCGTTGACGGCGGAAATCGGCCTGATGCGGGCGACGGAGCAGCTCTCCAGTATGGAGATGATGGCGGTCGATCCATTGCGCCGGGTGATTTCGCCGCGCTTTTGGGCGGGCGTGATTTCGTTGCCGCTACTGACCATTATCTTTGTGGCGGTCGGTATCTGGGGCGGCTCGCTGGTCGGCGTAAGCTGGAAAGGAATCGACGCCGGGTTCTTCTGGTCCGCGATGCAGAATGCCGTCGACTGGCGTATGGACCTGGTGAACTGTCTGATAAAGAGCGTGGTGTTCGCCATTACGGTAACATGGATTGCGTTATTCAACGGTTATGACGCAATACCAACTTCTGCCGGGATTAGCCGGGCAACGACGCGTACCGTGGTTCACGCATCGTTGGCCGTTCTGGGGCTGGATTTTGTGCTGACCGCACTGATGTTTGGGAATTGAGTTCATGCAAACGAAAAAAAATGAAATTTGGGTAGGCGTTTTTTTGCTGGTAGCGTTGCTGGCGGCGCTGTTTGTTTGCCTGAAGGCGGCAAATGTGACCTCTATGCGCACGGAGCCGACCTATAAGGTTTATGCGACCTTCGATAACATCGGCGGTCTGAAAGTGCGTTCCCCGGTACGCATCGGCGGGGTGGTTGTCGGGCGGGTTGAAGATATCTCGCTTGATCCGAAAACATACCTGCCGCGCGTAACGCTCGACATCGAAGAGCGTTATAACCATATTCCCGATACCAGCTCGTTGAGTATTCGTACTTCCGGGCTGCTGGGGGAGCAATATCTGGCATTAAACGTCGGTTTTGAAGATCCTGAGCTGGGAACGTCTATCCTCAAAGATGGGAGTACGATTCAGGACACCAAGTCTGCAATGGTGCTGGAAGATATGATTGGCCAGTTCCTTTATAACAGCAAAGGCGACGACAATAAGAATTCTGGCGATGCGCCAGCCGCAACGGAAGGTCATACTGAAGCCACAACGCCCGCGGGCGAAACGAAATAATCTCAGGAGAATTGAGGCATGTTTAAACGACTGATGATGGTGGCCCTGCTGGTCATTGCGCCATTAAGCGCAGCAACGGCAGCGGATCAGAGCAATCCTTATAAACTGATGAACGAGGCGGCGCAGAAAACTTTTGATCGCCTGAAAAACGAACAGCCGAAAATTCGTGCCAATCCGGATTACCTGCGAGACGTTGTTGATCAGGAACTTCTGCCGTACGTGCAGGTAAAATATGCCGGCGCGCTGGTGTTGGGCCGCTACTACAAAGAGGCGACTCCGGCGCAGCGTGAAGCCTATTTTGCCGCGTTTCGCGAATACCTCAAACAGGCCTACGGTCAGGCGTTGGCGATGTACCACGGTCAGACTTACCAGATAGCGCCTGAGCAACCGCTGGGCGATGCGACCATTGTGCCTATCCGTGTAACGATTATCGATCCCAACGGTCGTCCGCCGGTACGCCTGGATTTCCAGTGGCGCAAAAACACTCAGACCGGCAACTGGCAGGCGTATGACATGATTGCGGAAGGTGTCAGCATGATCACCACCAAGCAAAATGAGTGGAGCGATCTGCTGCGTACTAAAGGCATCGACGGCCTGACCGCACAACTGAAATCTATCTCTCAACAGAAAATTACTTTGGACGAGAAACAGTAATGACGCCGCAACTCACCTGGACGCGTGAGGCGGACACTCTGGTGCTGGCGGGAGAGCTGGATCAGGACGTGTTGGCGCCGCTATGGGACGCGCGCGTAGAAGCGATGACTGGCGTTACCCGTATCGACCTGAGCCAGATCTCCAGGGTGGATACGGGGGGACTGGCGCTGCTGGCGCACCTTGTGAACCAGGCAAAAAAGCAGGGCAATGCCGTATCGCTGTCTGGCGTTAACGACAAGGTTTACGCGCTGGCGCAATTATATAACTTGCCCGAAGACGTACTTCCCCGTATGTAATGAATGCCGGATGGTTTATCCGGCCTACACTTCGCATGATCCCCGTAGGCCGGATAAGTTGCGTTAGCAGCACCATCCGGCACTTTTACCGCGCTGATTTATCAGCGTAATCTTTTGCTTATTTAAGACGGCGCGACTTTGCTCTAAGATGTTGGGCTGTTTTCACTATTTGACGAATAAAGAACCCATGGAAAATCATGAAATTCAGAGTGTGCTGATGAATGCCCTCTCCCTCCAGGAAGTCCACGTCTCCGGCGATGGCAGTCACTTTCAGGTTATTGCCGTGGGCGAGATGTTTGACGGCATGAGCCGGGTCAAGAAACAGCAAACGGTCTATGGGCCGCTAATGGAGTACATTGCGGACAACCGTATCCATGCCGTATCGATCAAAGCATATACCCCGGCGGAATGGGCGCGCGATCGTAAACTTAACGGATTTTAAGCTACGGGTAACCTGCCGGTAGCGGAGATGAATGCTTAACTGAGAATACAATAATGGATAAATTTCGTGTACAGGGGCCAACGACGCTCCAGGGCGAAGTCACAATTTCCGGCGCCAAAAACGCCGCGCTGCCGATCCTGTTCGCCGCTCTGCTGGCAGAAGAACCGGTAGAGATCCAAAACGTTCCAAAACTGAAAGACGTGGATACGTCGATGAAGCTCCTGAGCCAATTAGGCGCGAAAGTGGAACGCAATGGATCGGTACACATTGACGCCAGCCAGGTGAACGTGTTCTGCGCGCCTTATGATCTGGTTAAGACCATGCGCGCCTCGATATGGGCGCTGGGGCCGCTGGTTGCCCGTTTTGGTCAGGGACAAGTCTCTCTGCCGGGGGGCTGTACTATCGGCGCGCGTCCGGTTGATCTGCATATTACCGGTCTGGAACAACTGGGTGCGACCATCAAGCTGGAAGAGGGCTACGTAAAGGCCTCCGTCGAAGGGCGTCTTAAAGGGGCGCATATCGTGATGGATAAGGTCAGCGTCGGCGCGACCGTCACCATTATGTGCGCCGCTACGCTGGCGGAAGGGACGACCATCATTGAAAACGCCGCGCGCGAGCCGGAAATTGTCGACACCGCTAACTTCCTGGTTACGCTGGGGGCGAAGATCGCCGGGCAGGGCACCGATCGTATTACGATCGAGGGTGTAGAGCGTCTGGGCGGCGGCGTTTATCGTGTGCTGCCGGATCGTATCGAAACGGGGACTTTCCTGGTGGCGGCAGCGATCTCTCGCGGCAAAATCCTCTGCCGTAACGCGCAACCGGACACTCTGGACGCGGTACTGGCGAAACTGCGCGATGCTGGCGCGGATATCGAAGTGGGCGAGGACTGGATTAGTCTGGACATGCACGGCAAACGACCGAAGGCGGTCAATGTCCGTACCGCGCCGCACCCGGCATTCCCGACCGATATGCAGGCGCAGTTCACGTTGCTGAACCTGGTGGCGGAAGGGACGGGCTTTATCACTGAAACCGTCTTTGAAAACCGCTTTATGCACGTGCCTGAACTCAGCCGCATGGGCGCGCGTGCGGAAATTGAAAGCAATACCGTCATATGCCATGGCGTAGAAACGCTCTCTGGCGCCCAGGTCATGGCGACAGATCTGCGGGCATCTGCGAGCCTGGTGCTGGCGGGCTGTATTGCGGAAGGCACGACGATTGTGGATCGCATTTATCACATCGATCGCGGTTATGAGCGCATCGAAGACAAACTGCGCGCGCTAGGCGCGAATATTGAACGCGTGAAAGGCGAATAACCTTCTGTACGCTGAATAACCCCCGCGAACGCGATTGCGGGGGTTGTTTTACAGACACTTACTCTACATTCTGTTTGTCTTTATTACGCGCTCTCATAAGCCGCGTTCTGTCGATAAACTCATGCGTGCGCGGATCGTGATAACGCGATGGCCAAATAACCCAGGGTTCCGTTCCCAATGCTTTCGCGATAATCAACTCTCCTTTCGGCCATGGGCGCGTTAATGCATTGGCCAGCGTGGATGAACTCAATCCATTCCGACGTGACTCAGCGGCCATTGAAGTCCCTTTTTTACGTAGTCCGGCAATGATATCGGCCGGATGCCAGTCAATAAGCTTGCTTTCCATACATCCATCACTCCTTAGGTTAATCACTTACGGTTTTAACAACCCGACGACGTTTGATACTATAACGCTTCGTGAAGGAATGTTCTAAAAAGTTCATGTAAGTGGCGGCAATATTCAGAATATGCCAGGGGAAGTCCTGGATGAGTATGTGAAAGACAGGCGATAGGGTATCTGGAGTTTATTAGAACTTAATGGGATATCCCGCGCAGTACGCGGGATAAGAGAACGGCATTAACGATCGCGCTGCACCGCGATGTGTGCGAGACCGATTAGCGCCTCACGCCATAGGGTATCCGGCAATATCTGCAACGCGGATATCGCTTTGTCGGCTTCTTCTTCCGCTCGCTGACGCGTCCATTCCAGCGAACCGCAGGTGGTCATCGCTTCCAGAACCGGTTCCAGAAGATGACGGCCATTACCTTGTTCAATAGCGGTACGGATCATCGCTGACTGTTCTGGCGTACCGTGGCGCATGGCGTGAAGCAACGGTAAGGTGGGTTTGCCCTCATTGAGGTCATCACCCACATTTTTACCGAGATGCTCGCCGTCGGCACTGTAATCCAGCAGATCGTCAATGAGCTGGAAAGCCGTACCAAGGTAGCGGCCATAGTCCTGCAACCCTTTCTCTTGCTCAGGCGTACAACCAGCGAGAATACCGGAGCACTGGGCGGCAGCTTCGAACAGACGGGCCGTTTTACTGTAAATCACCCGCATGTAATTTTCTTCGGTAATGTCCGGGTCATTCACGTTCATCAATTGCAGCACTTCACCTTCTGCAATCACGTTGACCGCTTCCGACATCACTTCCAGCACTTTTAACGAGCCGAGGCTGGTCATCATCTGGAAGGCGCGGGTATAGATAAAGTCGCCGACCAACACGCTGGCGGCATTACCGAAAGCGGCATTTGCCGTCGCTTTGCCGCGACGCATATCAGATTCATCCACCACATCATCATGTAGCAGCGTCGCCGTGTGGATAAACTCGATCAGAGCGGCGATAGTCACGTGCGCGTTACCCTGATAACCCACCGCGCGCGCGGCAAGAACGGCAATCATCGGACGAATGCGTTTTCCGCCGCCGCTAATAATGTAATATCCTAGCTGATTAATCAGTTGAACGTCGGAATTAAGCTGTTCAAGGATTGTCGCATTGACACCCGCCATATCTTGCGCGGTTAACTCGTTGATTTTTTCTAAATTCATCGCAAAAGCCGGGCTTATCGCCCCGATTATCCCATGTCTGAATGAGGTAACGTAGGGTTTATGGTTAGAAATATACCCTGATTGTACTGAAAAAACGCCGCAGATAAACGTTACCGTATGCGTTGTGTTTTTTTTCTTCATGTATTGATGGTAGCACTTGTCAAAGCCGTGCAATTTGCGTAATATTCGCGCCCTATTGTGAATATTTATAGCGCGCTCTGAATCATTGAAAGGTGTGCGCGGAAGCGGAGTTTTTTATGTACGCGGTTTTCCAAAGTGGTGGTAAACAACACCGAGTAAGCGAAGGTCAGACCGTTCGCCTGGAAAAGCTGGACATCGCAACTGGCGAAACTATCGAGTTCGCTGAAGTTCTGATGATCGCAAACGGTGAAGAAGTCAAAATCGGCGTTCCTTTCGTTGATGGCGGCGTAATCAAAGCTGAAGTTGTTGCCCACGGTCGTGGCGAGAAAGTTAAAATCGTTAAGTTTCGTCGCCGTAAACACTACCGTAAGCAGCAGGGCCATCGTCAGTGGTTCACTGATGTGAAAATTACCGGCATCAGCGCTTAAGATTAGGGGAGCAGATTAAATGGCACATAAAAAGGCTGGCGGCTCGACTCGTAACGGTCGCGATTCTGAAGCTAAACGTCTGGGCGTAAAACGCTTTGGCGGTGAAGCAGTTCTGGCAGGCAGCATCATCGTTCGTCAACGTGGTACTAAATTCCACGCTGGCACCAACGTTGGTTGCGGTCGTGACCACACTCTGTTTGCTAAAGCAGACGGTAAAGTGAAATTCGAAGTTAAAGGCCCGAAAAACCGTAAATACATCAGCATCGTTGCTGAGTAAGTTTTTTGTGGTCCGGTAACGGATGAAAGCCCCGCACCTGTTGCGGGGCTTTTTACATTCGATGGCCGACTAAAATATACCCGTGTGGCTGTGCGAATGCCGTTAACGGGTCTTTGCAGGGAACACGGCATGAAGCAGCAGGCAGGCATTGGCATTCTTTTAGCGCTCACTACCGCGATGTGCTGGGGAGCGTTGCCAATAGCAATGAAGCAAGTGCTGGAGGTGATGGAGCCTTCAACCATTGTCTTCTACCGCTTCTTAATGGCCAGTATTGGCCTCGGGGCGATACTGGCAGTAAAAAGAAAGCTGCCGCCGCTGCGTATTTTTCGTAAGCCGCGCTGGTTGGTGTTATTGGCGATAGCGACCTGCGGACTGTTCGGTAATTTCATTTTGTTCAGTTCTTCCCTGCAATATTTAAGCCCAACCGCGTCGCAGGTTATCGGCCAGCTCTCGCCGGTTGGCATGATGGTCGCCAGCGTCTTTATTCTGAAAGAAAAGATGCGCGGTACGCAGGTGATTGGCGCGCTGATGTTATTGAGCGGGCTGGTGATGTTTTTTAACACCAGTCTGATCGAGATTTTTACCCGACTGACCGACTACACCTGGGGCGTTATTTTTGGCGTAGGTGCGGCGATGGTGTGGGTGAGCTATGGCGTGGCGCAAAAAGTATTATTGCGACGTCTGGCCTCGCAGCAGATCCTGTTTTTACTGTACACTTTATGTACGATAGCGCTCTTGCCGCTGGCAAAACCGATGGTGATAGCGCAACTGAGCGACTGGCAGCTCGCCTGTTTGATTTTCTGCGGGCTAAATACGCTGGTAGGATATGGCGCCCTGGCGGAAGCGATGGCGCGTTGGCAGGCGGCGCAGGTGAGCGCGATAATCACGCTTACACCGCTATTTACCCTGCTGTTTTCAGATCTTTTATCTATGGCCTGGCCCGATTTCTTCGCCAGACCGATGTTAAACCTTTTAGGTTATCTCGGTGCGTTTGTCGTGGTTGCGGGCGCGATGTATTCCGCCATTGGTCATCGTATTTGGGGCGGTTTACGCAAGCATGAAACGGTGGTTTCGCAACCCCGCTCAGGCGAATGATTTACGGAGAATAAAATGAAGTTTGTTGATGAAGCATCGATTCTGGTCGTTGCAGGCGATGGCGGTAATGGCTGTGTGAGCTTCCGCCGCGAAAAATATATCCCGAAAGGCGGCCCGGACGGCGGTGATGGCGGCGACGGCGGCGACGTCTGGATGGAAGCCGATGAAAACCTGAATACGCTGATCGATTACCGCTTTGAAAAATCGTTCCGCGCTGAACGTGGTCAGAATGGCGCGAGCCGCGACTGTACCGGTAAACGCGGTAAAGACGTGACCATCAAAGTGCCGGTCGGTACGCGCGTTATCGACCAGGGAACCGGTGAAACGATGGGCGACATGACCAAACACGGTCAGCGTCTGTTGGTCGCGAAGGGCGGCTGGCATGGGCTAGGCAATACCCGTTTTAAATCCTCGGTTAACCGTACGCCGCGCCAGAAAACCAATGGTACGCCGGGCGATAAGCGCGACCTGCTGCTGGAACTGATGCTGCTGGCGGATGTCGGGATGCTGGGGATGCCAAACGCCGGTAAATCAACGTTCATTCGCGCGGTATCGGCAGCAAAACCGAAAGTCGCGGACTATCCGTTTACCACGCTGGTGCCGAGCCTGGGCGTGGTACGTATGGACAGCGAAAAGAGTTTTGTGGTGGCCGACATTCCGGGGTTGATCGAAGGCGCGGCGGAAGGCGCGGGCCTGGGGATTCGCTTCCTGAAGCACCTCGAACGTTGCCGCGTACTGCTGCACCTCATTGATATCGATCCGATCGACGGTTCCGATCCGGTGGAAAACGCCCGTATCATTATTGGCGAACTGGAAAAATACAGCCAGGATCTGGCGGCTAAACCGCGCTGGTTAGTGTTCAACAAGATCGATCTGATGGATAAAACCGAAGCGGAAGAGAAAGCGAAAGCGATCGCCGAAGCGTTGGGCTGGGAAGGGAAATACTATCTGATTTCCGCTGCCAGTCAGCTAGGGGTGAAAGATCTCTGCTGGGATGTGATGACCTTTATCATCGAGAATCCGATCGCGCAGGCTGAAGAAGCAAAACAGCCGGAAAAAGTCGAGTTCATGTGGGACGATTATCATCGCCAGCAGTTGGCTGAAGTGGAAGAAGACGCAGACGATGACTGGGATGACGACTGGGATGAAGACGACGAAGAAGGCGTCGAGTTCATCTACAAACGTTAATCTCGTAGCCGGATGGCGCTTACGCTTATCCGGCCTATAAAAGCCAACGGGCCGCATTTGCGGCCCGTTTTATTATGTTCTTTGTTGGCCGGATAAGACGAGTTAGCGCCGCCATCCGGCAATAATGCACTCAGTTATTCTGATAAATATCCTTGTACAATCGACTCTCGAAGCGTACCAGCGGAATACGTCGATTACGCTGATCGGCAGGTGGAACCGCGTAGCCGGACAAATACTGTACAAATGCCATCCGTTGTCCGCTTGCGGTGGTAATAAAGCCCGCCAGATTATACACGCCCTGCAGTGATCCGGTTTTCGCCGAAACCTTACCGTCTACGCCCGCCTGATGCAGCCCGGCGCGGTATTGTAATGAACCATCATAGCCCGCCAGCGGCAGCATAGAGATAAAGTTCAGCTCGTTATCGTGTTGGGCGATATATTGCAGCACCTGCATCATCGTGGCGGGAGCGATCAGGTTATGGCGGGAAAGACCGGAACCGTCGGCAATAATGGTATTGCCGATATCAATTCCCGCCTGTTGGCGTAGGATCTGGCGAACGGCATCCGATCCCGCCCGCCAGGTGCCAGGCACGTTAAACCTGACATGACCAATCATCCGAAAAACAGTATCGGCGATCATGTTGTCTGACTTTTTCAGCATAATCTTAAGCAGATCGTGCAGTGGCGCCGACTGTTTACTGGCGACGATCGTTCCGGGCTCGTTAACCTGCGTCTGGCGCAGCAGCGTGCCGCGGTAAGTTATCCCGGCCTCTTTCAGTTCCTGCTTGAGGATCGCGCCCGCGTAGCTGGCGCCGTCCTGAATAGCAAAGGCCAGCGGCAGCGGGTCGGCGCGCTGTGGTAAACAGCCGGTAAGCGTATAACGGTTCAAATCGCCAGGCACCACATCCAACTCGCAATACTGCGCGTCTGCCGAACCGCGCGGCAGAGTCCGTACCTGGCTGAACATCGTTACCGGATAATAAGAGGCCACGCGAATAAAGGCTAAATCGTTTGGTTTTTGCGCGCTATAAAGCGACACAGAAAAACAGTTGCGGTCAACAATGGCGGCGGCGGGAGGCGCGCTGAAACACTGCGTCAGGTCGTTCCACGGCCAGCCTGGCGCTTTATCGTGGCTGGCGAAAATCGACGTATCGATAAGCACATTACCGTCGATTTGCGTGACGCCGGACTTTTTCAGCGTCGCGACCATATTGCGAATATCCTGACGTCTTAGCGTTGGATCGCCACCGAAGCGCGCAATTAAGTCACCTTTCAGGATGCCGTTATCGACGTTGCCTTTAGTCTCCAGCGTGGTCGTAAAACGGAAATCCGGGCCGAGTTGAATCAGCGCCGCCAGCGCGGTAATCACCTTTTGGGTACTGGCGGGAAGCGCCATCTGCTGACTATGATAATCAATAGCCGGCGCGGGCGCGCCAATCTTTTGCACCATCAGCGCGAGGTTGGCGCCGGCCGGAAGCTGTTTGATGTATTCGTCAATATTCGCGGCCTGAACGCTGAACGCTATACTGGTGGTCAATCCGATGATAAATCTGGAAAATCGCATAATCTCGCGCTAACACCCTGGAAACAAGCCGTCATACTACGGCGCAACGCCCTAAAAAGTAAACGATGACCCATAGGGAACTCCAGGGTAAAATGGTTATCAAAGAGGAAATTGTAGCTGACCTGGGACTGCGCGCCCGGGTTGGTGTTTTTTTGCTTCTGACCCTGGTATGGCATATGCCGGGGCTGGCTTAGCAGCCGGGGTAGAGTTCATTGCCCCCTACAGGAATGTTCAAGAGGTATAACAAATGCAAGCTATTCCGATGACCTTACGCGGAGCCGAAAAACTGCGCGAAGAGCTGGATTTTCTGAAATCTGTGCGCCGTCCTGAAATCATCGCCGCTATCGCCGAAGCGCGCGAACATGGCGATTTAAAAGAAAACGCGGAGTATCATGCTGCACGCGAACAGCAGGGTTTCTGCGAAGGGCGCATTAAAGATATCGAAGCAAAACTGTCGAATGCGCAGGTGATTGACGTCACCAAAATGCCGAACAATGGTCGCGTGATTTTCGGCGCTACCGTCACGGTGCTGAACCTGGACACCGACGAAGAGCAGACCTATCGTATTGTTGGCGATGATGAGGCGGATTTTAAGCAAAATCTCATTTCGGTAAACTCGCCAATCGCTCGCGGCCTGATCGGCAAAGAGCAGGATGACGTCGTGGTGATCAAAACGCCTGGCGGCGATGTGGAATACGAAGTGCTTAAAGTGGAATACCTTTAAGCAGTACTCAATACGCAAATTGTTGGTGTATTGTAAAGAAAGGAAAAAGGCCGCATAGCGGCCTTTTATCAACGGAGAGAGCGTGGCATTTTGCTCTCCTGCTCGTGGAAAACCCCTCGTTTTACACAGATTTTGTGTTCGACTTTAGGATATCCTTAACGCGGCAGCGAGATTTTACGCTCTTTAGTTGGGCGATACAGCACCAGCGTTTTACCGATGACCTGTACGTTACAGGCGCCGGTTTCGCGCACGATAGCGTCCACGATCAAGGTTTTTGTTTCGCGATCTTCCGAGGCGATTTTCACCTTGATAAGTTCATGGTGCTCTAACGCTTGTTCAATCTCGGCCAGTACCCCTTCGGTCAAACCATTATTGCCAAGCATAACAACAGGCTTGAGCGGATGTGCCAGACCTTTTAGGTGCTGTTTTTGTTTAGTACTCAGATTCATCGTATATTTTTGCTTACGTTGGGATTGAAAACGGGTCATTCTACCGCCATCTCCCTTATATCGCCAAATAGGCGTGTAGAAATTTACGCCATTGGCTACGATGAACTGCCCCGACGGGAAAGTTAAATGACAGGTAAAAAGCGTTCTGCCAGCTCAAGCCGCTGGCTTCAGGAACACTTTAGCGATAAATATGTTCAACAGGCGCAGAAAAAGGGGCTACGCTCCCGTGCCTGGTTTAAACTTGATGAAATACAGCAAAGTGACAAACTTTTTAAGCCGGGAATGACGGTAGTCGATCTCGGCGCTGCGCCAGGAGGCTGGTCACAGTATGTGGTCACGCAGATTGGCGGCAAAGGCCGCATCATCGCTTGTGATCTTTTACCTATGGATCCTATCGTTGGTGTGGACTTTCTTCAGGGCGATTTTCGTGATGAACTTGTCATGAAAGCGTTACTGGAACGCGTGGGTGACAGTAAAGTACAAGTTGTCATGTCGGATATGGCACCAAACATGAGCGGAACACCGGCGGTGGATATCCCCCGCGCCATGTATCTGGTGGAGCTGGCGTTAGAGATGTGCCGCGATGTGCTGGCGCCAGGCGGAAGTTTTGTAGTGAAGGTGTTCCAGGGCGAAGGTTTCGATGAGTATCTAAGGGAAATTCGCTCCCTGTTTACGAAGGTTAAAGTTCGTAAGCCGGACTCTTCGCGTGCGCGTTCGCGTGAAGTGTACATTGTAGCGACCGGGCGAAAGTGATAACCGGCAGATTTCAGACGTAAGGTTTGAAAGAAACTGGATATAGAGTATCCTGACGCTGTTTTTAACACAGTTGTAATAAGAGGTTAATCCCTTGAGTGACATGGCGAAAAACCTAATACTCTGGCTGGTCATTGCCGTTGTGCTGATGTCAGTATTCCAGAGCTTTGGGCCCAGCGAGTCTAATGGCCGTAAGGTGGATTACTCTACCTTCCTGCAAGAGGTCAATCAGGACCAGGTTCGCGAAGCGCGTATCAACGGACGTGAGATCAACGTTACCAAGAAAGATAGTAACCGTTACACGACTTACATTCCGATTAATGATCCGAAGCTGCTTGATAACCTGCTGACTAAAAACGTCAAGGTTGTTGGCGAACCACCTGAAGAGCCAAGCCTGCTGGCTTCTATCTTCATTTCCTGGTTCCCGATGCTGTTGCTGATCGGCGTCTGGATCTTCTTCATGCGTCAGATGCAGGGCGGCGGTGGCAAAGGCGCCATGTCGTTCGGTAAGAGCAAGGCGCGTATGCTGACGGAAGATCAGATCAAAACCACGTTTGCTGACGTCGCGGGCTGTGACGAAGCGAAAGAAGAAGTGGCGGAACTGGTTGAATACCTGCGTGAACCGAGCCGTTTCCAGAAGCTGGGCGGTAAAATTCCGAAAGGCGTCCTGATGGTCGGCCCGCCGGGTACCGGTAAAACCCTGCTGGCAAAAGCCATTGCGGGTGAAGCGAAGGTGCCATTCTTTACGATTTCCGGTTCTGACTTTGTGGAAATGTTCGTCGGTGTCGGCGCGTCTCGTGTGCGTGACATGTTCGAACAGGCCAAAAAAGCGGCGCCGTGCATTATCTTCATCGATGAAATCGACGCCGTAGGCCGCCAGCGTGGCGCAGGTCTTGGCGGTGGTCACGATGAACGTGAGCAGACGTTGAACCAGATGCTGGTTGAGATGGACGGCTTCGAAGGTAACGAAGGTATCATCGTTATCGCCGCAACTAACCGTCCGGACGTCCTTGACCCGGCGCTGCTGCGTCCTGGTCGTTTCGACCGTCAGGTGGTGGTAGGCCTGCCGGATGTTCGCGGTCGTGAGCAGATTCTGAAGGTGCATATGCGTCGCGTACCGTTAGCGACGGATATTGATGCGGCGATCATTGCGCGCGGTACGCCGGGCTTCTCCGGTGCGGACCTGGCGAACCTGGTCAACGAAGCGGCGCTGTTTGCCGCACGCGGCAACAAACGCGTAGTGTCGATGGTTGAGTTCGAGAAAGCGAAAGACAAAATCATGATGGGCGCCGAACGTCGCTCCATGGTGATGACGGAAGCGCAGAAAGAGTCGACCGCGTACCACGAAGCGGGCCACGCGATTATCGGTCGCCTGGTGCCGGAACACGATCCGGTGCACAAAGTGACGATTATCCCGCGCGGTCGTGCGCTGGGCGTGACCTTCTTCCTGCCTGAAGGCGACGCGATCAGCGCCAGCCGTCAGAAGCTGGAAAGCCAAATCAGCACGCTGTACGGCGGCCGTCTGGCGGAAGAGATTATCTACGGCGTTGAGCATGTTTCTACCGGCGCGTCGAACGACATTAAAGTCGCGACTAACCTGGCGCGTAACATGGTCACCCAGTGGGGCTTCTCGGAGAAACTCGGTCCGTTGCTGTACGCGGAAGAAGAGGGCGAAGTGTTCCTCGGCCGTAGCGTCGCAAAAGCGAAACATATGTCTGATGAAACTGCGCGTATCATCGACCAGGAAGTGAAAGCGCTGATTGAACGTAACTACAATCGCGCTCGTCAGATCCTGACTGACAATATGGATATTCTGCACGCGATGAAAGATGCGCTGATGAAATATGAAACCATCGATGCGCCACAGATTGATGACCTGATGGCGCGTCGTGAAGTGCGTCCGCCTGCGGGCTGGGAAGATCCAAACGGCACCAATAACTCTGACAGCAATGGTACGCCTCAGGCGCCGCGTCCGGTTGATGAACCACGCACGCCGAACCCGGGCAACACGATGTCAGAGCAGCTGGGCGACAAATAAGCGTTTGTTGTACAACATTATGTTTAGCGCTCACCGAAACCCTGGGGCTTGCCCCGGGGTTTTTCTTTTTTTAACTCACCACAAATAAAACAGGGATTTTGACCATGAAACTCTTCGCTCAGGGCGCCACGCTCGATCTCACTCATCCGCATGTTATGGGGATTCTGAACGTAACGCCGGATTCGTTCTCCGACGGCGGCGCGCATAACACGCTGATTGAGGCGGTGAAACATGCGAATTTAATGGTGAATGCCGGGGCGACAATTATTGATGTGGGGGGGGAATCAACGCGACCAGGCGCGGCGGAAGTGAGCGTGGAAGAAGAGCTGGATCGCGTTATTCCGGTACTGGAAGCAATCGCGCAACGCTTTGAAGTGTGGATTTCTGTGGATACCTCTAAACCCGAGGTGATCCGTGAAGCGGCAAGGGCGGGCGCGCATATTATCAATGATGTCCGTTCGCTCTCCGAACCCGGCGCGTTGGAAGCGGCAGCGGAAACCGGCTTGCCGGTCAGTCTTATGCACATGCAGGGCAACCCCAAAACCATGCAGGAGGCGCCGAAATATGACGATGTCTTTGCCGAGGTGAATCGCTACTTTATTGAGCAAATAGCACGTTGTGAGAAGGCCGGCATCGCAAAAGAGAAATTGTTGCTCGACCCCGGATTCGGTTTCGGTAAAAATCTCTCTCACAATTATACCTTACTGGCGCGACTGGGTGAGTTTCATCATTTTAACCTGCCGCTGCTGGTGGGCATGTCACGTAAAACGATGGTTGGTCAGTTACTTAACGTGGGACCATCAGACCGTCTGAACGGCAGCCTTGCGTGCGCGGTAATTGCCGCGATGCAGGGCGCGCAGATCATTCGCGTCCATGACGTCAAAGAAACCGTAGAGGCGATGCGGGTGGTAGAAGCCACTCTGTCTGCAAAGGAAAACAAACGCTATGAGTAATCGTAAATATTTCGGTACCGATGGGATTCGCGGACGTGTAGGCAATGCCCCCATTACACCTGATTTCGTGCTTAAACTGGGTTGGGCTGCCGGAAAAGTGCTGGCGCGTCATGGCTCGCGTAAAATCATTATCGGTAAAGATACGCGTATTTCCGGCTATATGCTGGAGTCCGCGCTGGAGGCGGGCCTTGCCGCTGCGGGGCTGTCGGCCTCGTTTACCGGGCCTATGCCAACGCCAGCCGTCGCCTATCTGACGCGGACTTTCCGCGCGGAGGCGGGTATCGTTATCTCGGCTTCGCATAACCCGTTCTATGATAACGGCATTAAATTCTTCTCTATCGACGGTACGAAACTGCCTGACGATGTGGAAGAAGCCATCGAAGCCGAAATGGAAAAAGAGATCACCTGCGTAGACTCCGCCGAGCTGGGGAAAGCGAGCCGCATCGTCGACGCCGCCGGACGCTATATTGAGTTCTGTAAAGGCACCTTCCCGAACGAACTGAGCCTCAACGGTCTGAAAGTGGTTGTGGATTGCGCCAACGGCGCTACCTACCATATCGCACCGAATGTGCTGCGCGAGCTGGGCGCGACCGTTATCGCCATCGGCTGTGAGCCAAACGGCGTCAACATTAACGAAGAAGTGGGCGCGACCGACGTGCGCGCGTTGCAGGCGCGCGTGTTGGCGGAGAAGGCGGACCTCGGCATCGCGCTTGACGGCGACGGCGACCGGGTCATCATGGTTGACCATGAAGGCAATAAAGTCGATGGCGATCAGATTATGTATATCATCGCGCGCGAAGGGCTGCGCCAGGGGCAGCTGCGCGGCGGCGCGGTGGGAACGCTGATGAGCAATATGGGGCTGGAGCTGGCGCTCAAGCAGCTTGGCATTCCGTTTGCCCGGGCGAAAGTGGGCGACCGCTACGTGCTGGAAAAATTGCAGGAAAAAGGCTGGCGCATCGGCGCGGAAAACTCTGGTCACGTTATTCTGTTGGATAAAACGACCACTGGCGACGGTATTGTAGCGGGGCTACAAGTTCTGGCGGCGATGGTGCGTAATCATATGAGTCTGCACGATCTGTGCAGCGGTATGAAAATGTTCCCGCAGATTCTGGTTAACGTGCGTTACACCGCCGGTAGCGGCGATCCGCTGGAAAATGAAGCGGTGAAAGCGGTAACGGCGGACGTAGAAGCCACGCTCGGCAATCGTGGGCGGGTACTGCTACGTAAATCCGGTACCGAACCGTTGATTCGCGTGATGGTGGAAGGCGAGGATGAAGCGCAGGTTACGGCATTCGCCCATCGTATCGCGGATGCGGTAAAAGCCGTTTAAGCGTTTAAGTGACTAAAAAGGCGGCGGTTGCCGCCTTACGGCCCGCAAAAAACAACGCTTTTGCTGTTTTTTTCCGCAGTTGATACAATGCGCTTAAATTGCCCTTGCGAAGGTCATTCGCTTTGGTTAGTATTCACACCCGCTTCAGTGGGAAACAGTAAAAATCCCGCTTTATTGGTAGAAGCATTGGTACGCGGCAACTCCGCAAGGAACAGGTTGATTATGTACGAAGCTCTTTTAGTTGTTTTCCTTATTGTGGCAATTGGCCTTGTAGGTCTGATCATGCTGCAGCAAGGTAAAGGCGCTGATATGGGAGCCTCCTTCGGAGCAGGCGCTTCCGCTACGCTATTTGGTTCAAGTGGTTCTGGTAACTTCATGACCCGAATGACGGCGGTATTGGCGACGCTGTTCTTCATCATCAGTCTGGTGTTGGGTAATATCAATAGCAACAAAACCAATAAAGGAAGCGAGTGGGAAAATCTGAGCGCGCCGGCGAAGACCGAGCAGACTCAACCTGCTGCACCGGCCCAGCCGACCAGCGATATCCCGCGCTAATAGCAGTATCCGTGCCGAGGTGGTGGAATTGGTAGACACGCTACCTTGAGGTGGTAGTGCCCAATAGGGCTTACGGGTTCAAGTCCCGTCCTCGGTACCAATATTCCGAAAGAAAGACGCTGAAAAGCGTCTTTTTTTTCGTCTGTTGAAACTGCTCTCAGAGAGGAGGTTGAAGCACGCTTACACGCGTCCCTGGCATGGCCCCGTCAATACGTTGAGATAGCCCTACATACATACTCATGTATGTCCTCTCTGGTGATCTCCCTGCGTCAGGTTCACTCCACCGATTACGAGATCATCTTCGTTCATTGAAGCCAGTAGTTGCTCAGCTATAATCTGAAATGCTTGTATCTGTTATCCCCCTCCATATCTTTTGCTCAAGTAGTTTTATCTAATCTTCCTTTGCACTGAGCCGAATATCTAAGGAAGAGATTAATGAGTTTATTTTTCGATCGTGCTGGATTGATTGCCGAATTGCGCACATCCAATTTGAGCTCTGCTATTCAGGAGAAAGTCGTGCAACAGGCACGTGCTGCTATTGCATTTAAACGTTGTCTGCGGGATATGGAAACAGTAAAGGTGGGGGTATCGCGGTTGGGCGGTCTACCCGACTGGCCATTAGGACAAAACTGGCCTATACGAAAAAAATCGGTTAATGCCACATCTCGCGTACTAAAGCTGAAAGCTGAAAAAACGCGAAATGCCAGGTTTGTTCATGAAATGAAAATGAGTTATGAGCTGCTCAATGAAGGGCGTAAGCTGCTTGGGCAGCCAGCGGAAGATTTTGATGAGGAGAAGTATCGGTCAGTACAGCAACGGTTATTAACCGAAACTGACATCCGCATAGAGAATCAGTTGGTTGATTTTCCGCTTGCTTTCGTTGCCCAACTAAATTTGAGTGACCTGGCGTTACTCCCGGGGTTTGATCCACTGCTTCCCAGGCGGGGGTTATTGAGCTTCTTTGTCGATGTTACCTGGGAAGATCGGCAGCCCTTTGTTTTCTGGCACGATGTTGAGGTAGATACATTAAGCACGCTAGCTGTGCCAGATGACTTGCTGGCTTTTTACAATAAGATTGAATTTCGTGAACCATGGCAATTGTGTACACAGGTTGAGTGCCTGGAACCTCTTTCCGTTATCAGTGTTCCGTCAGTCTGCGAGGGATTAAGCGTTACGCAGCAGAAAGCGTATGAATCATGGTATGACGCGTTAAGTGATTACGAACAGGATAACCCGTATCGAGTTGATGCCTGCTATTCCGGCGATCTTCTGGGAGGGTGGACAATTCCTCTCCAACGTAGTGTGGAAGATGAACTGAATCAAAATGATACAAGGTGGCGACAGCTTTTTAGCTGGGATGAAGAAATTCATTCTACAACAGCATTACTGGCTGTCGCTGGGCCGGATTTTGGCGGGGGCATTGACTATATAATGATGACTGAAAAAGACATGGCTGCACAATGCTTTGACAGGGTGCGAAATGTTGTCCAGTTAGATTAACCGGCAAATCAGCCATTTGCATCAACCTGGGGTGATGTTCCACAAAAAAGGCCGCTTTCGCGGCCTGTTGCATCAACGACGCGGGCTTATTTGCCTTTGTTTTCCAGATTCTCAACCTGCGGCAGACCGGTCGCGGAAGAGGCGGTTAACAGACCCGCTTTCGCGTAGCCGAACAGTTTCTCGCGGGTATCGGTAATGTCCAGATTACGCATGGTCAACTGGCCAATACGATCGTCCGGTGAGAATACGGACTCGCCTTTCTCCATGGTCAGACGCTCAGCCTTATAGGTCAGATTGTCGGACACGGTGTTCAGGATGGAGTAGTCGTTGCCGCGACGCAACTCGAGTGTGACCTCACCGGTAATCTGGCTGGCGACCCAACGTTGCAGGCCGTCACGCAGCATCAGCGCCTGCGAGTCGAACCAGCGGCCCTGATACAGCAGTTTACCCAGCTGACGACCATGAGAATGATACTGTTCAATGGTGTCTTCGTTGTGAATACCGGTCAACAGACGCTCGTAAGCGATGTGCAGCAGCGCCATCCCCGGGGCTTCATAAATACCGCGGCTTTTTGCTTCAATGATGCGGTTTTCAATTTGGTCGCTCATGCCCAGGCCGTGACGGCCGCCGATGCGGTTTGCTTCCAGCATCATCTCAACATCATCGCTGAAGGTTTTACCGTTCAGGGCAACAGGGTGACCCTGTTCGAAGCGGACGGTCACCTCTTCTGCCGGGATCTTCACGCTCTCGTCCCAGAACTTCACGCCCATAATCGGGTTGACGATCTTGACGCTGGAGTTAAGAAACTCCAGATCTTTCGCTTCATGCGTGGCGCCGAGCATGTTGGAGTCGGTGGAGTAGGCTTTTTCAACGGACATTTTATAGTCGAAACCGCAGGCAATCATAAATTCAGACATCTCATGGCGACCACCCAGCTCATCGATAAAGTCGGTATCCAGCCACGGTTTGTAAATCTGTAATTCAGCATTCGTCAGCAGGCCGTAACGATAGAAACGTTCAATATCGTTGCCTTTATAGGTACTGCCGTCGCCCCAGATATTCACGCCGTCTTCTTTCATCGCGGCGACCAGCATCGTGCCGGTTACGGCACGGCCCAGCGGCGTGGTATTGAAATAGGTCAGTCCGCCAGTCGTATTATGGAAAGCGCCGCACTGAATCGCTGCGATCCCTTCTGCAACCAACTGCTTGCGGCAATCAATCAGGCGAGCATTCTCTGCGCCATACTCCATTGCGCGACGAGGAATGGCGTCATAGTCATCCTCATCCGGTTGTCCCAGATTCGCAGTATAGGCATATGGGACAGCTCCTTTTTGTCGCATCCACAGCAGCGCGGCGCTGGTGTCCAGACCGCCGGAAAAAGCGATACCAATACGTTGACCTGCTGGAAGATGCTTAAGAATCGTCGTCATAGAATAGAACCCTGCTTGATTGACTGATAATGAGATCGGTTTCTGCTTTAGTGCATTTTTATGCAAAATAAATGAGTTTTCATTTAATCATCTTTTAGCAGAGACAGGAAGCGTTTAGTGAAGGTTTACTGAAATAACGTTGTGAAATGCGTGCATAAGCCGGAGAGATGGGATGAGTATAACGAAGAGTGATATTCATTCATCTGCATATTGGGAATAGGGTTGACATAACTCATGCCTGGTCACTATACTGTGCGCAGATTTTACGTCCCGTCCTCGGTACCAAATCCCAGCAGTATTTGCAAATTTTGCCCAAAACGAGTAGAATTTGCCACGTTTCAGGCGCGGGGTGGAGCAGCCTGGTAGCTCGTCGGGCTCATAACCCGAAGGTCGTCGGTTCAAATCCGGCCCCCGCAACCACTTTCCCTTAGAGTTCTTTTTCAAATATACTGTGAAGATTATGTCCTTCGTAGCTGGATTTGAAAAAAATTCTTTCGGAAGGTACACCAGACCGCCGTTGCGGTTATAGGGTTCAGTTATCTAAAGCCCCGATTTATCGGGGTTTTTTGTTATCTGACTACAGAATAACTGGGCTTTAGGCCCTTTTTTTATGTCTTGGGGGTGGGCTTGTCCACATTAGAGCAAAAATTAACAGAGATGATTACAGCGCCAGTTGAAGCCTTAGGCTACGAGCTGGTCGGCATCGAATTTATTCGCGGTCGCACATCCACACTGCGCATCTATATTGATAGTGAAGATGGCATCAATGTTGATGATTGTGCTGATGTGAGCCACCAGGTAAGCGCGGTGCTGGACGTTGAAGATCCTATCTCCGTGGCTTACAACCTTGAAGTCTCGTCACCGGGTCTTGACCGTCCTATGTTCACTGCCGATCATTATGCGCGTTTCCAGGGTGAAGAAGTCGCGCTGGTTCTTCGCATGGCGGTACAGAACCGTCGCAAGTGGCAGGGCATTATCAAAGCGGTGGACGGTGAAATGATTACCGTCACAGTCGAAGGCAAAGATGAAGTGTTCGCGCTGAGTAATATCCAGAAGGCGAACCTGGTTCCCCACTTTTAACAGTCTGGATGAGGTGAAAAGCCCGCGATGAACAAAGAAATTTTGGCTGTTGTTGAAGCCGTCTCCAACGAAAAAGCGCTGCCACGCGAAAAAATTTTTGAAGCGCTGGAAAGTGCGCTGGCGACAGCAACAAAGAAAAAATATGAGCAGGAGATCGATGTTCGTGTAGAAATCGATCGTAAAAGCGGTGATTTTGATACTTTCCGCCGTTGGTTGATCGTTGAAGAAGTGACCATGCCGACGAAGGAAATTACGCTGGAAGCGGCGCGTTTTGAAGACGAAAGCCTGAATGTCGGCGACTATGTTGAAGATCAGATTGAATCTGTCACCTTTGACCGTATCACCACGCAGACTGCGAAACAGGTTATCGTACAGAAGGTCCGTGAAGCTGAACGCGCGATGGTTGTCGATCAGTTCCGCGACCAGGAAGGCGAAATCGTCACTGGCGTGGTGAAGAAAGTGAACCGCGACAATATCTCTCTGGAAATTAAATCCGAAGGGATGGCCGGTAACGCTGAAGCGGTGATTCTGCGTGAAGATATGCTGCCGCGCGAAAACTTCCGCCCTGGCGACCGTATTCGCGGCGTGCTGTATGCTGTTCGCCCGGAAGCGCGTGGCGCGCAGCTGTTCGTCACCCGTTCCAAGCCGGAAATGCTGATCGAACTGTTCCGCATCGAAGTGCCGGAAATCGGCGAAGAAGTGATTGAAATTAAAGCGGCGGCTCGCGATCCGGGCTCTCGTGCGAAAATCGCAGTGAAAACCAACGATAAACGTATCGATCCGGTCGGCGCTTGCGTGGGGATGCGCGGCGCGCGCGTTCAGGCGGTCTCTACCGAACTGGGCGGTGAGCGTATCGATATCGTGCTGTGGGATGATAACCCGGCGCAGTTCGTCATTAATGCGATGGCGCCGGCAGACGTCGCGTCTATCGTGGTGGACGAAGATAAACATACCATGGATATCGCCGTTGAAGCCGGTAATCTGGCGCAGGCGATCGGACGTAATGGTCAGAACGTCCGCCTGGCTTCGCAATTGAGCGGCTGGGAACTCAACGTAATGACCGTTGATGACTTGCAGGCTAAACATCAGGCTGAAGCACATGCCGCTATCGAGATCTTTACTAAATATCTTGATATTGATGAAGAGTTCGCGACCGTTCTGGTAGAAGAAGGTTTCTCCACGCTCGAAGAACTGGCCTATGTGCCAATGAAAGAACTGCTGGAAATTGACGGCCTTGATGAGCCGACCGTTGAAGCACTGCGCGAGCGTGCTAAAAACGCACTGGCCACTCTGGCGCAGGACCAGGAAGCAAGCCTCGGTGATAACAAACCGGCTGACGATCTGCTGAATCTGGAAGGATTAGATCGCGATATGGCTTTCAAACTGGCGGCTCGTGGTGTTTGTACGCTGGAAGATCTCGCCGACCAGGGCATTGATGATCTGGCTGATATCGAAGGGTTGACCGACGAAAAAGCCGGTGAGCTGATTATGGCTGCCCGTAATATTTGCTGGTTCGGCGACGAAGCGTAATAAACTGTAGCAGGAAGGAACAGCATGACAGATGTAACCCTAAAAGCGCTGGCCGCAGAGAGACAGGTTTCCGTGGATCGCCTGGTACAGCAGTTTGCTGATGCAGGTATCCGGAAATCTGCTGACGACTCTGTGTCCGCACAAGAAAAACAGACTTTACTGGCGCACCTGAACCGCGAAGCGGTTTCTGGTCCCGATAAACTGACGCTGCAGCGTAAAACGCGCAGCACCCTGAACATTCCTGGTACCGGTGGAAAAAGTAAATCGGTACAAATCGAAGTCCGCAAGAAGCGCACCTTTGTGAAACGCGATCCGCAAGAGGCTGAACGCCTGGCCGCGGAAGAGCAGGCGCAGCGTGAAGCGGAAGAGCAAGCCCGTCGTGAGGCAGAAGAACAGGCCAAACGCGAGGCGCAACAAAAAGCTGAACGCGAGGCCGCAGAACAAGCTAAGCGTGAAGCCGCTGAAAAAGCGAAACGTGAAGCTGCGGAAAAAGACAAAGTGAGCAATCAACAGACTGACGATATGACCAAAACCGCCCAGGCCGAAAAAGCCCGCCGTGAGAATGAAGCTGCAGAGCTGAAGCGTAAAGCGGAAGAAGAAGCACGTCGCAAACTCGAAGAAGAAGCGCGTCGTGTAGCAGAAGAAGCTCGCCGCATGGCGGAAGAAAACAAATGGACCGCAACGCCTGAGCCAGTAGAAGACACCAGTGACTATCATGTCACCACTTCTCAGCACGCTCGCCAGGCCGAAGACGAAAACGATCGTGAAGTAGAAGGCGGTCGTGGTCGTGGCCGTAATGCAAAAGCGGCGCGTCCGGCGAAAAAAGGCAAACATGCCGAATCCAAAGCCGATCGCGAAGAAGCGCGTGCTGCGGTTCGCGGCGGTAAAGGCGGCAAGCGTAAAGGATCTTCTTTACAGCAAGGCTTCCAGAAGCCCGCTCAGGCCGTTAACCGCGACGTGGTGATCGGTGAAACCATCACCGTTGGCGAACTGGCGAACAAGATGGCGGTGAAAGGCTCTCAGGTCATCAAAGCGATGATGAAGCTGGGCGCCATGGCCACCATCAACCAGGTCATCGACCAGGAAACCGCACAGCTGGTTGCCGAAGAGATGGGCCACAAAGTTATCCTGCGTCGTGAAAACGAACTGGAAGAAGCGGTAATGAGCGACCGTGATACCGGCGCTGCGGCTGAACCGCGCGCACCGGTTGTGACCATCATGGGCCACGTTGACCACGGTAAAACCTCTCTGCTGGACTACATTCGTTCCACGAAAGTAGCCTCTGGCGAAGCGGGCGGCATTACCCAGCACATCGGTGCTTACCACGTTGAAACTGACAACGGGATGATCACCTTCCTGGATACCCCGGGTCACGCCGCGTTTACTTCTATGCGTGCTCGCGGCGCCCAGGCAACGGATATCGTGGTTCTGGTGGTAGCGGCAGACGACGGCGTGATGCCGCAGACTATCGAAGCTATCCAGCACGCGAAAGCGGCAGGTGTGCCGGTCGTGGTTGCGGTGAACAAAATCGATAAGCCGGAAGCCGATCCGGATCGCGTTAAGAACGAACTGTCCCAGTACGGCATTCTGCCGGAAGAGTGGGGCGGTGAAAGCCAGTTCGTTCACGTGTCTGCGAAAGCGGGTACCGGTATTGACGAACTGCTTGATGCTATCCTGCTGCAGGCCGAAGTTCTGGAACTGAAAGCGGTACGCAAAGGTATGGCGAGCGGTGCGGTGATCGAATCCTTCCTGGATAAAGGTCGTGGTCCGGTGGCTACCGTGCTGGTTCGTGAAGGTACGTTGCATAAGGGCGATATCGTGCTGTGTGGCTTCGAATACGGCCGCGTGCGTGCGATGCGTAACGAACTGGGTCAGGAAGTGCTGGAAGCGGGTCCGTCCATTCCGGTGGAAATCCTCGGCCTGTCCGGCGTTCCGGCTGCGGGTGACGAAGTGACCGTCGTTCGCGACGAGAAGAAAGCGCGTGAAGTGGCTCTGTATCGTCAGGGTAAATTCCGTGAAGTTAAACTGGCTCGTCAGCAGAAATCTAAACTCGAGAACATGTTCGCCAACATGACCGAAGGCGAAGTTCACGAAGTGAACATCGTGCTGAAGGCCGACGTACAGGGTTCTGTGGAAGCGATCTCCGACTCCTTGCTGAAACTGTCTACCGACGAAGTGAAAGTGAAGATCATCGGTTCTGGCGTAGGTGGTATCACCGAAACCGACGCGACCCTGGCTGCGGCGTCCAACGCCATTCTGGTGGGCTTCAACGTTCGTGCCGATGCCTCTGCGCGTAAAGTGATCGAATCTGAAAGCCTGGATCTGCGTTACTACTCCGTCATCTATAACCTGATCGACGAAGTGAAAGCGGCGATGAGCGGTATGCTGTCTCCGGAACTGAAACAGCAGATCATCGGTCTGGCTGAAGTGCGCGATGTGTTCAAATCGCCGAAATTCGGCGCGATCGCGGGCTGTATGGTTACCGAAGGTACGATTAAACGCCATAACCCAATCCGCGTTCTGCGTGACAACGTGGTTATCTATGAAGGCGAGCTGGAATCCCTGCGCCGCTTCAAAGATGACGTTAACGAAGTCCGTAACGGCATGGAATGTGGTATCGGCGTGAAGAACTACAACGACGTTCGCGTTGGCGATATGATTGAAGTATTCGAGATTATCGAGATCCAACGTACCATCGCTTAATCTTCGTCGTCTTTTGGGCCGCAACGGCGTTGGCTGCGCTCGCTCACCCCGGTCACATAGTTATCTATGCTCCCGGGGATTTACGAGCTTGCCGCCTTGTTGCAATCCAAAATCCTTAGAAGATGATTAGGCGTAGGCCGGGTAAGCGAAGCGCCACCCGGCAAGAAATTTAAAAAGGGGCTTATGGCCCCTTTTTTGTCTTTATTCTGGAGAATTTATTATGGCGAAAGAATTTGGTCGCCCTCAGCGCGTAGCGCAAGAGATGCAGAAAGAGATCGCGCTCATCCTGCAACGCGAAATCAAAGATCCACGTGTAGGTATGATGACCACCGTATCGGGTGTTGAAATGTCCCGCGATCTGGCATACGCCAAAGTATTCGTGACGTTCCTCAACGATCAGGACGAAGCGGCTGTGAAAAACGGCATTAAGGCCCTGCAGGAAGCGTCTGGTTTCATCCGCAGCTTGCTGGGTAAAGCGATGCGTCTGCGCATCGTACCGGAACTGACCTTCTTCTACGACAACTCGCTGGTGGAAGGGATGCGTATGTCCAACCTGGTGACTAACGTGGTGAAACATGACGAAGAACGTCGTGTGAACCCGGACGACAGCAAGGAGGACTGATGAGTCGTCCTCGTCGTCGTGGCCGCGACATTCACGGCGTTCTGCTGCTGGATAAGCCGCAGGGTATGTCCAGCAATGACGTGCTGCAGAAAGTTAAGCGCATCTACAATGCCAACCGCGCCGGGCATACCGGCGCGCTGGACCCGCTGGCGACCGGCATGTTGCCGATTTGCCTCGGCGAAGCGACAAAATTTTCGCAGTACCTGCTGGATTCTGACAAACGCTATCGTGTTATTGCCCGTCTGGGGCAGCGCACGGATACCTCTGACGCCGATGGTCAAATCGTGCAGGAGCGTCCGGTGACTTTCAGCGCTGAGCAGCTTGCGAGCGCGCTGGAGACCTTTCGTGGGGATATCGAACAGATTCCCTCAATGTATTCGGCGCTGAAGTATCAGGGCAAGAAGCTGTACGAATATGCCCGCCAGGGTATCGAAGTGCCGCGCGAAGCCCGCCCGATTACCGTCTACGAACTGCTGTTTATTCGCCATGAAGGTAACGAGCTGGAGCTGGAAGTTCATTGCTCCAAAGGCACCTATATTCGTACCATTATTGATGATTTAGGTGAGAAACTGGGCTGTGGCGCGCACGTAACGTACCTGCGTCGTCTGACGGTCAGCAAGTATCCGATTGAGCGAATGGTGACGCTGGAGCACTTGCAGACGCTGGTAGCACAGGCGGAACAGCAGGGCGTTCCGGCGGCGCAGTTGCTCGATCCATTATTGATGCCAATGGACAGTCCAGCTTCGGACTATCCTGTTGTTAATCTGCCGTTAACATCTTCGGTATACTTCAAAAATGGCAACCCGGTTCGTACCACGGGCTCGCCGTTGGAGGGACTGGTCCGTGTGACGGAAGGTGAAGACGATAAATTTATCGGTATGGGCGAAATTGACGACGAAGGCCGTGTCGCGCCTCGTCGGCTGGTAGTAGAGTACCCAGCGTAATGTCGCTTCGTCTTGCGATAAGAGAGCGCTGCGAGTAGAATACCGCCGCTTAACGTCGCGTAAATTATTTAACAGTTTACGCGGCGTACACTGGGATCGCTGAATTAGAGATCGGCGTCCTCTCATTCTTAAATACTTTGGAGTTTTAAAATGTCTCTAAGTACTGAAGCTACAGCTAAAATCGTTTCTGAGTTCGGTCGTGACGCAAACGACACCGGTTCTACCGATGTTCAGGTTGCTCTGTTGACTGCACAGATTAACCACCTGCAGGGTCACTTTGCAGAGCATAAAAAAGATCACCACAGCCGTCGTGGTCTGCTGCGTATGGTTTCTCAGCGTCGTAAACTGCTCGACTACCTGAAACGTAAAGATGTTGCACGCTACACCGCGCTGATTGAGCGTCTGGGTCTGCGTCGCTAATTCTTTCGAGTTTCAGAAAGAGGGGGCCTTCATGGCCCCTTTTTTCCAGCAGATGGCAGCAATTCGCTGGAAACTAATGTATTGTTGCTATGAATGATCTTCCGTTGCAGAGGTTCGCGCGGCTAATGAGAGGCTTTACCCATATCAGGGTTAGGGTTGTCATTAGTCGCGAGGATGCGCAGAAGATCGGGTATTAACGACGGCGCGTATTATGCCGTCAAAAATTGGAAAGGATATTATTTTGCTTAATCCGATCGTTCGTAAATTCCAGTACGGTCAGCATACCGTTACGCTGGAAACTGGCATGATGGCGCGTCAGGCCACTGCCGCTGTTATGGTAAGCATGGATGACACCGCCGTATTCGTTACCGTTGTCGGCCAGAAAAAAGCCAAGCCAGGCCAGGACTTCTTCCCACTGACCGTTAACTATCAGGAGCGTACCTACGCTGCTGGTCGTATCCCGGGCAGCTTCTTCCGTCGTGAAGGCCGTCCAAGCGAAGGCGAAACCCTGATTGCGCGTCTAATTGACCGCCCGGTTCGTCCGCTGTTCCCGGAAGGCTTCGTTAACGAAGTGCAGGTTATCGCGACCGTCGTTTCCGTTAACCCGCAGGTTAACCCGGACATCGTTGCCATGATCGGCGCATCCGCTGCGCTGTCGCTGTCCGGCATTCCGTTCAACGGCCCAATCGGCGCGGCGCGCGTAGGTTACATCAATGACCAGTACGTGCTGAATCCGACCCAGGACGAACTGAAAGAAAGCAAGCTGGACCTGGTGGTTGCCGGTACCGAAGCGGCTGTGCTGATGGTGGAATCCGAAGCTGAACTGCTGAGCGAAGACACTATGCTGGGCGCGGTGGTATTCGGTCACGAGCAGCAGCAGGTTGTTATCCAGGCGATCAACGATCTGGTGAAAGAAGCCGGTAAACCGCGTTGGGACTGGCAGCCGGAAGCCGTCAACGACGCGTTGAACGCGCGTGTTGCTGCGCTTGCTGAATCTCGTCTGAGCGACGCGTACCGCATCACCGATAAACAAGAACGCTATGCTCAGGTTGACGTAATCAAATCCGAAACCATCGAGCAGCTTATTGCAGAAGATGAAACTCTGGATGCTAACGAGCTGGGCGAAATCCTGCACGCCATCGAGAAAAACGTGGTGCGTAGCCGCGTACTGGCAGGCGAGCCGCGTATTGATGGCCGTGAAAAAGACATGATCCGTGGTCTGGACGTGCGCACTGGCGTACTGCCGCGTACTCACGGTTCCGCTCTGTTTACCCGTGGTGAAACGCAGGCGCTGGTTACCGCGACTCTGGGTACTGCCCGTGACGCGCAGGTGCTTGATGAACTGATGGGCGAGCGCACTGACAGCTTCCTGTTCCACTACAACTTCCCTCCGTACTCCGTAGGCGAAACCGGCATGGTCGGTTCTCCGAAGCGTCGTGAAATTGGTCACGGTCGTCTGGCGAAGCGCGGCGTGCTGGCAGTGATGCCGGACATGGATAAATTCCCGTACACCGTTCGCGTGGTGTCTGAAATCACCGAATCCAACGGTTCTTCCTCTATGGCTTCCGTGTGCGGCGCTTCTCTGGCGCTGATGGACGCTGGCGTGCCAATTAAAGCCGCCGTAGCAGGTATCGCTATGGGTCTGGTGAAAGAAGGCGACAACTACGTTGTACTGTCTGACATTCTGGGCGACGAAGATCACCTGGGCGATATGGACTTCAAAGTGGCGGGTTCCCGCGACGGTATCTCTGCGCTGCAGATGGATATCAAAATTGAAGGTATCACCAAAGAGATCATGCAGGTTGCGTTGAACCAGGCTAAAGGCGCGCGTCTGCACATCCTGGGCGTGATGGAACAGGCGATCAACGCGCCGCGCGGCGATATCTCTGAATTTGCGCCGCGTATCCATACCATCAAGATCAGCACGGACAAGATCAAAGACGTGATCGGTAAAGGCGGTTCTGTGATCCGCGCGCTGACTGAAGAGACCGGCACCACCATCGAAATTGAAGATGACGGTACTGTGAAGATCGCGGCGACCGACGGTGAAAAAGCGAAATACGCTATCCGTCGTATCGAAGAGATTACCGCGGAGATCGAAGTCGGCCGTATCTACAATGGTAAAGTGACCCGTATCGTTGACTTTGGCGCGTTTGTTGCCATCGGCGGCGGTAAAGAAGGTCTGGTTCACATCTCTCAAATCGCGGATAAGCGTGTAGAGAAAGTGACCGACTATCTGCAGATGGGTCAGGAAGTCCCGGTTAAGGTTCTGGAAGTTGACCGCCAGGGCCGTGTACGTCTGAGCATTAAAGAAGCAACCGAGCAGTCTCAACCTGCGGCTGCGCCGGAAGCTCCGGCGAGCGAACAGGCCGAGTAAGGTAGCCTTTTGCCCTCCGCAGTGCGGAGGGCTTTAGACCTGGCTGGACGCCTTGTTGAGCCACCGGGGAACAGGACGTTCATTCAATCGTTGTCTTCGGGAGTGGGAAATGAAGCCTTTTTTGCGCTGGTGTTTCGTTGCGACAGCACTTACGCTTGCAGGATGCAGTAATTCCGCCTGGCGTAAAAGTGAAGTCCTCGCAGTACCATTGCAACCGACTTTACAGCAGGAAGTGATTCTGGCGCGTATGGAACAGATTCTTGCCAGTCGGGCTTTAACCGATGACGAACGCGCACAGCTTTTATATGAGCGCGGAGTGTTGTATGATAGTCTTGGTTTGAGGGCATTAGCGCGAAATGATTTTTCACAAGCGCTGGCAATCAGACCGGATATGCCTGAAGTATTCAATTACTTAGGCATTTATTTAACGCAGGCAGGCAATTTTGATGCTGCCTATGAAGCGTTTGATTCTGTACTAGAGCTTGATCCAACTTACAACTACGCGCACTTAAACCGCGGTATCGCATTGTATTACGGCGGCCGTGATAAGTTAGCGCAAGATGATCTGCTGGCGTTTTATCAAGACGATCCCAATGATCCTTACCGCAGCCTGTGGCTGTATCTTGTTGAGCAGAAGCTTAATGAGAAGCAGGCGAAAGAAGCGTTAAAAGCACGCTTCGAAAAATCGGATAAAGAGCAATGGGGATGGAACATTGTCGAGTTCTACCTGGGCGACATTAGCGAAGCAACGCTGATGGAAAGGCTCAAGGCGGACGCAACGGATAACACCTCGCTCGCTGAGCATCTCAGTGAAACCAACTTCTATTTAGGTAAGTATTACCTAAGTCTGGGGGATTTGGACAGCGCCACGGCTCTGTTCAAACTGGCGGTGGCCAACAACGTTCATAACTTTGTTGAGCACCGATACGCATTGTTGGAATTATCGCTCCTGGGCCAGGACCAAGATGACCTGGCAGAATCGGACCAGCAATAGCTGACGAACATATCAGCCCGTAATCTTTTTGATTGCCATCACCTTCGCGGGTGAGGGCGTTGTTGTTCGTTAATACACCTACTTTGAGCCGGTTCACACTTTTCAATGAAAATTGCAGATCAATTTCATGATGAGTTATGTAGACTGGCCGCCATTAATTTTGAGGCACACGTACTACATGGCTGAATTCGAAACCACTTTTGCAGATCTGGGGCTGAAGGCTCCTATCCTTGAAGCCCTTACCGATCTGGGTTACGAAAAACCATCTCCAATCCAGGCAGAGTGCATTCCGCATCTGCTGGGCGGTCGCGACGTGCTGGGCATGGCCCAGACCGGTAGCGGCAAAACCGCAGCGTTCTCTTTACCGCTGCTCAACAATCTTGATCCTGAGCTGAAGGCACCTCAGATTCTGGTGCTGGCGCCAACCCGCGAACTGGCGGTACAGGTTGCCGAAGCCATGACGGATTTCTCTAAACACATGCGCGGCGTAAACGTGGTTGCCCTGTACGGCGGTCAGCGTTATGACGTGCAGTTACGCGCCCTGCGTCAGGGGCCGCAGATCGTTGTCGGTACGCCGGGACGTCTGCTTGATCACTTAAAACGCGGCACCCTCGACCTCTCTAAACTGAGTGGTCTGGTGCTGGATGAAGCCGACGAAATGCTGCGTATGGGCTTCATCGAAGACGTTGAAACTATTATGGCGCAGATCCCGGAAGGTCATCAGACCGCTCTGTTCTCCGCCACCATGCCGGAAGCGATTCGTCGCATTACCCGCCGCTTTATGAAAGAGCCGCAGGAAGTGCGCATTCAGTCCAGCGTGACTACCCGTCCTGACATCAGCCAGAGCTACTGGACTGTCTGGGGTATGCGTAAAAACGAAGCGCTGGTGCGTTTCCTGGAAGCGGAAGACTTTGATGCGGCGATTATCTTCGTGCGTACCAAAAACGCGACCCTGGAAGTAGCAGAAGCGCTGGAACGTAGCGGCTACAACAGCGCCGCGTTGAATGGCGATATGAACCAGGCGCTGCGTGAGCAGACTCTGGAACGCCTGAAAGATGGTCGTCTGGACATCCTGATCGCTACCGACGTTGCGGCACGTGGTCTGGACGTTGAACGTATCAGCCTGGTGGTGAACTACGATATCCCGATGGATTCCGAGTCCTACGTTCACCGTATCGGTCGTACCGGCCGTGCGGGTCGCGCCGGTCGCGCGCTGCTGTTCGTTGAGAACCGCGAGCGTCGTCTGCTGCGCAACATCGAACGCACCATGAAGCTGACCATTCCGGAAGTGGAACTGCCGAACGCAGAACTGCTGGGTAAACGCCGTCTGGAAAAATTCGCCGCGAAAGTTCAGCAGCAACTGGAAAGCAGCGATCTGGATCAGTACCGTGCGCTGCTGGCGAAAATCCAGCCGTCTGCTGAAGGTGAAGAGCTGGATCTCGAAACGCTGGCTGCCGCACTGCTGAAAATGGCGCAGGGCGAGCGTCCGCTGATTCTGCCGCCGGATGCGCCGATGCGTCCTAAGCGTGAATTCCGTGACCGTGATGACCGTGGTCCGCGCGATCGTAACGACCGTGGCCCGCGTGGCGATCGTGAAGATCGTCCGCGTCGTGAACGTCGTGACGTTGGCGATATGCAGTTATACCGCATTGAAGTGGGCCGTGATGACGGCGTTGAAGTTCGTCATATCGTGGGCGCTATCGCTAACGAAGGCGACATCAGCAGCCGTTACATTGGTAACATTAAGCTGTTCGCGTCTCACTCCACCATCGAGCTGCCGAAAGGTATGCCGGGCGAAGTGCTCCAGCACTTCACGCGTACCCGCATTCTGAACAAGCCGATGAATATGCAGCTGTTGGGTGATGCTGTTCCGCACGCGGGCGGCGAACGTCGCGGCGGTGGTCGTAGCTTCAGTGGCGAGCGTCGTGAAGGCGGTCGTAATTTCAGCGGCGAACGTCGTGAAGGCGGTCGTGGTGATGGTCGTCGCTTCAGCGGCGAGCGTCGTGAAAGCCGTGGTCCGCGTCGTGATGACTCTACCGGTCGCCGTCGTTTCGGCGGTGATGCGTAACTCACGCTGACCTGCGCATTCACAGCGTAAAGTAAAATATACAGCCCCGATCGTCACAATCGGGGCTTTTTTTATTTCTTTTGTACTCGTGTACTGGTACAGTGCAGCGTATTGAGAGATAGTCACACTATAAATGACTGGAGAGAGAGCTGAATGGCAACACTTACCACCACCCAAACGTCACCTTCGCTGCTTGGCGGCGTGGTGATTATCGGCGGCACCATCATTGGCGCGGGGATGTTCTCCCTGCCGGTGGTCATGTCCGGGGCGTGGTTCTTCTGGTCGATGGCGGCGCTGGTCTTTACCTGGTTTTGTATGCTGCACTCCGGGCTGATGATCCTCGAAGCCAACCTTAACTACCGCATTGGTTCGAGTTTCGACACCATCACCAAAGATCTGTTGGGGAAAGGCTGGAACATTGTCAACGGTATTTCCATTGCCTTTGTGCTCTACATCCTGACTTACGCCTATATCTCGGCGAGCGGCTCAATTCTGCATCATACCTTTGCTGAGATGTCGCTGAACGTTCCGGCGCGAGCGGCAGGTTTTGCCTTTGCGCTGCTGGTGGCGTTTGTTGTGTGGCTGAGTACGAAGGCGGTCAGCCGGATGACGGCGATTGTGCTGGGCGCGAAAGTGATTACTTTCTTCCTGACCTTCGGCAGCCTGTTAGGGCACGTTCAGCCTGCCACGTTGTTTAACGTGGCTGAAAGCCACGCGTCATATACGCCGTACCTGCTGATGACGCTGCCATTTTGTCTGGCCTCTTTTGGTTATCACGGTAACGTACCGAGCTTGATGAAATATTACGGCAAAGATCCGCGCACCATCGTCAAATGCCTGATTTATGGGACGTTACTGGCGCTGGTGCTCTATTCCGTCTGGCTGCTGGGGACGATGGGCAACATCCCGCGTCCGGAATTTATCGGCATTGCGCAGAAAGGCGGCAATATTGATGTGCTGGTACAGGCGTTGAGCGGCGTGCTGAACAGCCGCAGCCTGGATCTGCTGCTGGTGGTGTTCTCTAACTTTGCGGTCGCCAGTTCCTTCCTTGGCGTGACGCTGGGGCTGTTTGACTATCTGGCGGATCTGTTTGGTTTTGATGACTCGGCAATGGGGCGTTTTAAAACGGCGCTGCTGACTTTCCTGCCGCCGATGATTGGTGGCCTGCTGTACCCGAACGGTTTTCTGTACGCCATTGGCTATGCAGGTTTAGCTGCAACTATCTGGGCGGCCATTGTGCCTGCGCTGTTGGCACGTAAATCTCGCGAACGTTTCGGCAGCCCAAAATTTCGCGTCTGGGGCGGCACGCCGATGATTGTACTGATTCTGCTATTTGGCGTTGGGAACGCACTGGTGCATATTTTATCGAGCTTTAATTTGCTGCCGGTGTACCAGTAACGTTATTGTGCCGGATGGCGGTTGCACCTTATCCGGCCTACTTGATGCTGTAGGCCCGGTAAGCGAAGCGCCACCGGGCAAAACAATGCGCTACCCCAACAATTCCTGCTTAACATCTATCGCTAAATTAAACGAATGCAGGCGTGCCTGGTGGTCGAAAATCTGCCCATTTACCATAATTTCATCCGCCTGGGTCTCCCGCAGGATGGATTCCAGCCCGTGGCGGACTTTCGCCTTATCACCGACCAGCGACATACTCAGCGCCTGTTGCACGCCATACTGCTCGGATGGCGACCAAAAGGTCTCCATATTCTCAATCGGCGGCGGCAGTTGGCCGGTTTCCCCACGGCGTAGCTTCACGAAAGCCTGCTGCATGGAGGTAAACAGGAATTCGGCGTCGCGGTTGCTGTCGGCGGCGATAATATTGATACACACCATCGCGTACGGTTTTTCCAGCCGCGCTGAAGGTTTGAACTGGGTACGGTACAGATGCAGCGCCTGGAACAACATATCCGGCGCGAAATGCGAAGCAAAGGCGAACGGCAGGCCAAGCTGGGCCGCCAACTGTGCGCTATACAGGCTGGAGCCCAACAGCCAGACCGGGATCTTCTCGCCGTAGCCGGGCACCGGGCGCACATGCGGATTAGGATCGCGAGCGTCGAACCAGTCCACCAGCTCTGCGACATCGCGTGGAAAGTTATCAATATCGCCGCTCATATGGCGACGTAGCGCGCGCATCGTCGGCTGATCGCTACCCGGCGCGCGTCCCAACCCTAAGTCGATACGTCCCGGGTAGAGCGTATTCAGCGTGCCGAACTGCTCGGCAATCACCAGCGGTGAATGGTTAGGCAGCATCACGCCGCCGGAGCCAAGATGTAATGTTGTGGTATTGGCCGCCAGATAACCAATCAATACCGAGGTCGCCGCGCTGGCGATACCGGTCATGTTGTGATGTTCCGCCAGCCAGTAGCGGTGATAGCCGCGCTTTTCAGCCAGCCGTGCGAGATCAAGCGAGTGCGTGAAGGCTTCTTTTGCCGAAGATCCTTCAGGGATCGGCGCCAGATCCAGCACCGAGAATGGAATAGTTTTGTCAGTCATAACGGCTCACTTTGTTACCGGTTAATCTTTTAATACTGCATTAAAGATTAGCGAATGTTGTTAACAAAGTGAGCTTTATGAGACTGACGGCAAAAACAATGCCCGATAGCGCTGCGTTTATCGGGCCTACGGGAGCGCTATTTGTAGGCCCGATAAGGTCTTTATGCCGCCATCCGGCTAGGCCTGTAGCTCCAGCCCGGCCAGCCGCTTCCAGTAGCCGTTGCAGTCACTATGGGAGGCAAGCGGTAATGGCGCACCGCCGTTTTCGTTAGCGCGAAAGGCATCAAGCATGGCAAATGTCTCCGTACCCAACGGCGACAGCCGCACGATATCGACCAATCCCTGCATCGACGTCAGTTCGTTGCCAAGGTTATAGACATAGCCGCTCATGGTCTGAATACCGTTAAGCACAAACACCTGCTGATTCTCTTGCGAGAGCACGTCACGACCGTTTGGATACTTGATACAGCAGGTTTCGCACTCATCTTTCGGGCGGTCTTCCGAACGGGCGGTAAAGCAGCGAGCAGAGTAGGCCAGCGGCAGATGCCCGTAGCTCAACACTTCCACTTCAAACTGATTGCGGATGCCCAGTTCATCGCACTGATTAAGCAAATTCACCAGCCAGTCGCGGGACAGCTCCACCGGCATACACCAGCGTACCATGCCTTCTTTCAGCAACCGGCGCAGCGTGACCGCGTTGTAGCAATTCAGCGCATGGCCGGCGACAAACGGCAGTTTGCGCTCGGCGCACAGATTCACCACGCCAAGATCGCTGGCTTCCAGCAGAAAATCGCCGTTGTCCACATAGCGTTTCAGCTCGCTTAATTCAGATGACGCCTGTACCAGCGCCAGGGTGGAGAGCGCCACCTGCTTACCGCTGGCGGCGAGGGATTTCGCCATTTCCAGCCAGTCGCCGACTTTGGTCGCGCGACGCTTGCTGCACACCGCTTCGCCCAGATAAATGACATCAGCGCTGCTTTTTGCGGCCTGCTGATAAAAATCTTCCAGCGTCTCTTTCGGCCAGTAATAAAGCACCGGTCCTAAGGAATATTTCATAGCTCCTCTCACTGCCATTTACGGTGATATGCGCCAAGCGTGGTTTGAGTGCCTTCGGACATCGCGCCGAGCGTCTCCATCCAGTCGCGCTGTGGAACGAAGTTTTGCGGGGCGGCTTTGCAGCGATCGATCGCCTGGCGCCACACTTTCGCCACCTGGCTGACATAGGCCGGGCTGCGCTGGCGACCTTCGATCTTCACCGAAGCGATGTTCGCCGCCATGAGCTCCGGCAGCAGTTCCAGCGTGTTCAGGCTGGTTGGCTCCTCCAGCGCGTGATAGCGCTCGCCGTCCACTAAATAGCGGCCTTTACACAGCGTTGGGTAGCCCGCGTTTTCGCCATCCTGGTAACGGTCAATCAGGACATCATTCAGGCGCGATTCCAGCCCCTGCGGCGTTTGCTGCCAACGGACAAAGCGGGCGGGCGAGCAGGCGCCGACGGTATTGGGCGACTCCCCCGTCAGGTAAGAAGAAAGATAGCAGCGACCTTCCGCCATAATGCACAGGCTGCCAAACGCGAATACCTCCAGCGGCACCGGCGTGACGCGGGCCAGTTGTTTTACCTGGTGAATCGACAGTACACGCGGCAGTACTACACGGTGGACATCAAAGTTGCGGTGATAAAAGCGAATCGCCTCTTCGTTGGTTGCCGAAGCCTGAACGGAAACATGGCGCTCAATATGCGGGTAACGCTCTGCGGCATATTCCAGCATAGCGAGGTCGGCGAGAATCAACGCGTCGGCGCCAAGCTGCGCCGCCATATCCACGGCGCGCTGCCAGCGAGCATAGCCGTCCGGATGCGCAAAAGTATTAATGGCGATGTGTAATTTGCGGCGATGCTGGTGAACAAAACTCACCGCTTCCTGCAATTTTTTTTCGGTAAAGTTAAGGCCGGCAAAATGACGGGCATTGGTATCGTCTTTTAACCCGATATAAACGGCGTCAGCGCCGTTTTCGATGGCCGCCTTCAGCGCCGGGAGATTTCCGGCAGGGCAGAGCAGCTCCATAATTTATCCTGAGGGTTACGTCTGAGACGCAAAATTGTTAACGAACAGGGATTTTAGTTAACCTTGCTGCGACAATTTTTGATTTAAGGCAGTTAAAGGCGTATTGGTAACACCAATAATGGGGTAGAAAATCAGACCCAATTGTTGATTTACGCCGCCATGTGATTTATTGGATATGGCAAAATAACAGGACTATTGAAACAGGGAGTAAAGCTCGTGTTAGATAAACTGCGTTCACGCTTAGTCCATGCTGGCCCGTCTCTGATGAGTGTACCGGTTAAACTGACGCCCTTTGCGCTAAAGCGCCAGGTTCTGGAACAGGTTCTGAGCTGGCAGTTTCGTCAGGCGCTGGCCGATGGAGAGCTGGAATTCCTCGAAGGTCGTTGGTTAAGCATTCATGTTCGTGACATCGACTTAAAATGGTATACCACGGTTGAAAATGAAAAGCTGATCGTTAGCCAGCAGGCGGATGCTGACGTCAGTTTTAGCGCCGACGCCAGCGATCTGCTAATGATAGCTGCCCGTAAACAGGACCCGGATACGCTCTTTTTCCAGCGTCGACTGGTCATTGAAGGCGATACTGAGTTAGGGTTGTATGTGAAGAATCTGATGGACGCCATCGAACTGGAGCAGATGCCGAAAGCGTTACGCGTTATGCTGCTGCAACTGGCGGATTTTGTTGAGGCGGGAATGAAAAACTCGCCGGAAACCAAACAGACCTCGGTAGGTGAACCATGCTAATTCGAGTAGAAATTCCCATTGATGCGCCTGGTATTGATGCGCTGTTACGCCGTTCATTCGAAAGCGATGCGGAAGCGAAGCTGGTTCACGATTTGCGTGAAGATGGTTTTCTGACGCTCGGACTGGTGGCCACGGATGATGAAGGTCAGGTGGTGGGCTATGTCGCCTTTAGCCCGGTTGATGTGCAGGGCGAAGATTTACAGTGGGTCGGCATGGCGCCGCTGGCGGTCGATGAAAAGTATCGCGGGCAAGGGCTGGCGCGTCAGTTAGTGTATGAAGGGCTGGATTCGCTCAACGAGTTCGGTTACGCGGCGGTCGTGACGCTGGGCGACCCGGCGTTATATAGCCGCTTCGGTTTTGAACTGGCCGCGCATTACGATCTTCACTGCCGTTGGCCCGGTACGGAAAGCGCTTTCCAGGTACACCGTTTGGCTGAGGATGCGCTGGAAGGCGTGACGGGGCTGGTGGAGTATCACGACCACTTCAATCGTTTTTAAGCACCGGCGTTTGCAGGCTGGACAGCAGCGCCTCAAACGCTTCGCGTTCCGTCACAAGGCGCTCCTTCTGGCGCTTTGTGAGCTGTTTGATGCGATACTCTATGCGCAGGGCCAGCGAGCGATCGCCGACCTGCGCCGCAAACGCCAGCGTTAACTCGCCTTTTCCCCGTAATGCTTTTGCGCCTTTTCCCGTTTGATGCTGCCTGTAACGACGCGCCACATCGGTGGTTATTCCGGTGTAAAGCGCATTGTCTGCGGTACGAATCAGATACAGATACCAGGGTGTCATTGTCGCCATCAGCATGATAATTTTCAGGTTCCCAGTATAAGCGAGAATAAAGATGGACACACTTACCGCTATTGGCCGTTGGCTGGCGAAACAACACGTGGTGACCTGGTGCGTACACCATGAGGGAGAGCTGTGGTGCGCCAATGCGTTTTATTTGTTTGATGCGCAAAACGTCGCGCTGTATCTGTTAACGGATGATAAAACCCGCCATGCGCAAATGTCTGGCGCGTGCGCGCCAGTTGCGGGAACGGTCAATGGTCAGCCGAAAACGGTGGCGCGCATTCGCGGCGTACAGTTTAAAGGGGAAATTCGCCGTCTGGAGGGGCAGGAGAGCGACGCCGCGCGTAAAGCTTACCTTCGTCGCTTCCCGGTCGCCAGGGTGCTGCCAGCGCCGGTATGGGAAATCCGGCTGGATGAAATTAAATTCACCGACAACACGCTGGGGTTTGGTAAAAAACTGCACTGGTTACGCGACTCACGCGCCCAGCAGGCGTAGCGCCTCGCGGTTAAATGCCGGCAGGTCGTCAGGCGTGCGGCTGGTCACCAGCTGATCTTTATCGACGACGACTTCCTGATCGTAAAATTCCGCGCCCGCGTTCTTCACATCGATAATAATCGGTTTCACCGCCGTGAGTTTGCGGCCACGAATGACATCGGCGCTGATCAACAACTGCGGGCCGTGGCAAATGGCAAAAACCGGTTTACCGCTGTTAACGAAATCGCGGGTAAAATCCACGAAACGGCTGTCGCCGCGCAGGTAGTCCGGCGAATGACCTCCCGGCAATAGCAAGGCGTCGAACTCGTCGGGACGAACGTCATCAATAGCCTTATCAATGGTGACACTGGCCTCGCCTTTTTTTCCTTTCACCGTTTTACCCGCCTCTTTTTCGATGGTGATGACCTCATGGCCGGCCTGACGGAATTCTGCTGCCGGCGAGGTAAATTCTGAATCTTCAAATTCATCGGTAATCAAAACGGCAATTTTCTTACTCATGCGTTTCCTCCGCAGTGGTGGCGTCGGGTAAGGCAAATTTTCCACAATGATGGATACTTACCTCGTAGACTATTAAGCCTGGTCGATAGGGCCGAGAGTGCAAGGTGGACAAATCTGTAAAGGAGCGAGGATGAGTCAGGTACTGATTACCGGCGCGACCGGACTGGTCGGCGGACATCTGCTGAGAATGTTAATCAACACGCCGCAGGTGAGCGCTATCGCCGCGCCGACGCGTCGCCCGCTGACGGATATTGTCGGCGTTTATAACCCTCACGATCCGCAGCTTACCGACGCGTTAGCTCAGGTGACCGACCCGGTGGATATTGTTTTTTGCTGCCTGGGCACGACCCGGCGTGAAGCGGGAAGTAAAGCGGCGTTTATTCATGCGGATTATACGCTGGTGGTTGATACCGCGCTGACCGGGCGTCGACTGGGCGCGCAGCACATGTTGGTGGTCAGCGCAATGGGAGCAAACGCGCACTCTCCGTTTTTCTACAATCGGGTGAAAGGAGAAATGGAGGAGGCGTTAATCGCGCAAAATTGGCCTCGTTTGACGATTGCCCGGCCTTCTATGCTGCTCGGCGACAGAACAACGCGGCGGGTGAATGAAACGCTTTTCGCTCCGCTATTTCGGCTGTTGCCAGGAAACTGGAAATCGATTGATGCGCGGGATGTGGCGCGGGCCATGCTGGCGGAAGCGCTGGCGCCAGCACAAGAAGGCGTGACGATTCTGACCTCATCGCAACTGCGGGAAAAAGCGGGGTAGCGAAGCCGGATGATTTACCGGATGGCGACGCGGTTTACACATTCTTATCGCCACCCGGCACACCGGTTACTTAATATACGTAAAGGCGGTGGTCACGCGTTTCACGCCGCTCACCCGGCTGGCGATGTCCGCTGCCGCTTTACCTTCACGTTCAGTCACCAGGCCCAGCAGGAACACTTCGCCATTTTCGGTGGTGACTTTCACGTTTGACGATTTTACCTGATCGCTGGTCAGTAGCTGTGAGCGAACTTTCGTGGTGATCCAGGTATCGTTAGAGGCGGTCCCCAGGCCGATAGGCTCACCCTGGCGAATCTCGTTATAGACCTCGGTGGTGCCTTCAACGCCCATCGCTATCTGTTTAGCGCGTGCGGAGAGTTCGCTGTTTGGCGACTGCCCCACTAACAAAACTTTGCCCTGATAAGCCGTGACATTGATGCGCGTCTCTTTTTTGATTTGCTCATCTTTCGACAGCGCGCTGCTGACACGCAGTTCCAGCGTTCCGTCATCCACCTGGGTGCCCACGCTACGCGGGTCGGTTGCGGCTTTGGTGCCGACGGCTGCCGTACCCACTACCGCGGCGGCGACGCAACCTTGCAATAGCAACGCAGAAATAAGGACTGCGAGCGGCGAAAATGCCTTCATGTGTACTCCTTAATCATCCTGGTGAGGAAAAAGCGTGTTATCGATCAAATCGCACAGGCAGTTTACCGTCAGCATATGCATTTCCTGAATGCGCGCGCTGTGGTGTGAAGGGATACGAATTTCGACATCCTGCGGCCCTAATAGTCCGGCCAGCTCACCCCCGTCATACCCGGTTAGCGCCACAATGGTCATGTCACGTGTGACGGCTGCTTCAACGGCTTTTACGATATCGCGACTATTACCACGCGTAGAGATCGCCAATAAAACATCGCCTGCATGTCCCAGCGCCCGGACTTGTTTTGCATAAACTTCATCGTGCAGGCGATCGTTAGCGATCGCAGTTAAGACCACATTATCGGTATTTAGTGCAATGGCGGGTAAACTGGGTCGCTCCGTTTCAAAGCGGTTAATCATGCTGGCAGCAAAATGCTGTGCGTTGGCCGCGGACGTCCCGTTTCCACAACAGAGGATTTTGTTGCCGTTAAGCAGGGAATGAACCAGCGTCATGGCGGCGCGGGAAATGGCATCCGGAAGCGCTTCCGCCGCAGCAATTTGAGTTTGAATGCTTTCTGTAAAGCAAACTTTGATTCTTTCGAGCACGCTAATCCTTAAAATCTTCAATTATGAGTGGTCGTTAAACGCATCCCGAAACCACTCAATCTCATTTCCGGTGAAGGCTAACACATCGAACCGACAATCCACAGTATCAAAACTCCCATTCTGGCGGGCGAGCCACAAGCGGGCAGTATGTAATAATTTGTGTTGCTTGCTGCGGGTCACACTGGCCGCCGCGCCGCCATAAAGCCCGGAGCGCCGATAGCGGACCTCAACAAAAACCGTCGTTTTTCCGTCGAGCATGATCAGATCGATTTCGCCGCCGCGCTCGCGCACGTTGGCGGCGATAAACTGCAGTCCTTTGCTTTCCAGCCAGCGACGCGCGGCAGCTTCCCACGCGTCGCCAGCCTGTTTACGCGTTAGCTGGCGGGAACAATCTCCCCTTGCTGGTATTTGAGCCATGATAACTTCCTGTTAATCACACAATCCGGGCTGGCGGTTAATGCGCCGGTATTACCATTGATCTCAAACCCCTGTACCTGACGCATCTGCGAAAAGTGGTTCGCCAGCGTCCAGGCATCCACGCCCATGGCGTACATCCGCGCCAGAGAATAGTCGTTATGTACAGCGCTCAGCGCCTGCTGCATCAACGGCATATTGCCGCCTGCCAGCATAGGAATTTCACTGTATTGTAAACCCTCCATTTCCAGACGGAAGTCGGGGCCGGAGGTGCCTTGCGCGCTGCGGGAGCTGGCATACAGCGTCGCGCCGCTCTGAGTGCCGTTACGCATGGCGATCATCGGTTTGATAAAGCCAATCTCTTCCGGCGTAGCCAGAATATAGACCGCGTCTACGCGTCCGCCGCCGGTGATTTGCGCGTCGGTCGGCGGCGCAGGGATAGTCAGACCGCCAATGGTGACGCCAGGCTGTGCAGGCACGCTGGCGGCGACCGGACTGCCCGTCAACGCGATACCCGCGCCGCCGTTCACGCCCATTTTCAGCTCGGCTACGGAGCCGAATTTTTGCTGTAACACGATGCCGCCGCCCAGTTTTTGCCACTCCTGGGTGAAGGCGTTCGCCACGCGATCGCCAAGCGTGCTGCGTGGGATCAACAGCAGCGGCGACTGCTTGCCCTGGTCATAAATATGATGCGCCGCGTCACGGGCTTCATCTTCTGGAGAGAGCGCGAAATAGCAGATATTAGGGAAGCTACGTACCGTTTCCGGCTGGTTGAGCGCCAGCACGTTGAGCGGCGTGTTGCTTTTCATCAGCGCTTCCACATTGTTTTTCAACAGCGGCCCGACCACGATACTGGCGCCGTCTTGCTGAACCTGAGCAAGCACCTGATCCAACGGCTGGGAAGAGGTATCGTAGATTTTTAACTCAGCGGAGGGATCCGCCGGCGCGCTTGCTGTAGCAGGGGGAGTTTGTGGCGCGCTGACTGGCGTAGCGGACTGGGCTGGAGCGTCATCAGTCAGATCGCTCACCGAGGCCTGCGACGGACTGGCGACGCCGTTGGTCATTTGTGGCTGCGTCTCCTCCACGCCAGGTTCTACTGGCGCGTCAGGCGCGGCGGCAGGCTGCATCTCTACCGCCTGGGTGCCGAGGTTTTTCGCGGCTTCGAAACCTTGCTGGATGGTACGGCCAAACACGGCAGCCTGACCGTTCAGCGGCAGCAGCAGAGCGATTTTGCTGGTGGAAGCTGGTTTAAAACGTTGTACATTGACGAGCTGCGTCGGCAGCATTTTCGCCCCCGGATTTTGCGGGTAGCGTTTTTGCCAGTCGGCGATCCCGGCTTTCAGCATGTCTGGATCGTTGCGGTTGTCAAACCAGACGCGTTGCAGATCCAGCCAGCCCTGAAGCACATTTTCATCAGCGTTGATAACTAACGTCCTGGCCTGATCCGGCGTCATGGCGGAGAGCGCCTGCCAGGTGGCGTCGATATTTTTTTGTTTATCTTTCGCCGCCAGTAGCGGTTCCTGGGCGATTAACGCCCGCAACAGGGTAAGCGACGGGCGTCCCTGGCTGGCAACGATCTGCGCCTGCCAGTAACGCGCTTGCTGATTTGGCGCAAAGTCGGCGGGTTTTAGTTTATCCAGCAAGGCCTGCGCGCCTGCGACATCTTTTTGCGCCAGTTTGATTTCTACCGCTAATAAAGACTGTTCGCGACGCTGGGTATCGTTCAGATTTTGCGGGAGTTGGTTGAACAGGTCGACGGCCTGCTGGCTTTTTCCTTCTTTCAGCAGTGCATGAATGGCGAGTAATTGCCAGTTGGTCTTGCTATCATCTGCGCTTTGCTGCATCTGATGCAGGTAAAAGGCGGAGTCAGCTTGCGCTGAACCCTGCATATAGGCTGCGCTTTGATCTGGCGCCTGGGTGCCGCACCCGGCGAAAAGTAGCGCAGCCAGGACGACAGGCAGCGCGCGCGCGGCGTTCAAACGAGAAAATGTTGAGGGTACCATACTGTATCCAGTGATATTTTTTTACGCAATGCTCAATATTAAATCGGCAATACGGACGACACAATGAAACAAAACGAATCGGCGGATAATTCTCAGGGCCAACTCTTTATTGTACCTACTCCTATCGGTAATCTGGCGGATATCACCCAGCGTGCGTTGGAGGTGTTACAGGCTGTAGATCTGATTGCCGCCGAGGATACTCGTCACACCGGTTTATTGCTGCAACATTTTGGGATTAATGCCCGATTGTTCGCGCTGCACGACCATAACGAACAACAAAAAGCGGAAACGCTGGTCGCGAAGCTAAAAGAAGGGCAGAACATTGCGCTGGTTTCCGACGCCGGTACGCCGCTGATTAACGATCCGGGCTACCACCTGGTGCGTACCTGCCGTGAAGCGGGGATTCGCGTGGTGCCGCTACCGGGGCCATGTGCGGCGATTACCGCCCTGAGCGCCGCTGGCCTGCCATCTGACCGTTTCTGCTATGAAGGCTTTTTACCGGCGAAATCCAAAGGCCGCCGTGATGCGCTAAAAGCCATTGAAACGGAACCGCGAACGCTGATTTTTTATGAGTCAACCCACCGCCTGTTAGATAGCCTGGAAGATATCGTCGCGGTATTGGGAGAATCCCGTTATGTGGTGCTGGCGCGTGAGCTGACCAAAACCTGGGAAACCATTCACGGCGCGCCCGTTGGCGAGCTGCTGGCGTGGGTCAAAGAAGATGAAAACCGTCGCAAAGGCGAAATGGTGCTGATTGTCGAAGGCCATAAAGCGCAAGAAGACGACCTGCCCGCCGACGCGCTGCGCACGCTGGCGCTGCTACAGGCAGAACTGCCGCTGAAAAAAGCGGCGGCGCTGGCAGCAGAAATTCACGGCGTGAAGAAAAATGCGCTGTATAAGTATGCGCTGGAGCAGCAGGAAGAATAAAAGCGAGCGCCCGGGAACCGCCTTTTATCGCCATCGCGTTAATACTCAATCAGGTGATTGATGTGGGTAAAGTGATGGGGGCATTGGGCGGTGATAGCGGGCCGGACCTTTCCTTCGGGCTTACTCTCGCGATCAGCAACGCATAACCGACTCCTTTTTAGACGATCATTAATTCCACGCCTGTTTTCGCTAATGCCGCTTTATCCTGTTTGCTGATGGTGTCATCGGTTATCACACAGTCGATCTTGTCCATCGGCAATACCTGGTTAAAGCCGCGACGGTTAAATTTGGTCGCGTCCAGTACCGCGATAACTTTGTGTGCCGCCGCCGCCATGACGCCGCTAATGGAATAACCTTCGTTAAACGTGGTAATACCGTTTGTCGCATCAATGCCATCCGCCCCGACAAACATGACATCGGCGCTGATGCCGTGTAGCGAGCGTTCCGCAATCGTGCCGTGCATTGAGTGGGTTTTATGCCGTACCGTACCGCCGCAAACCACCAGCGTGAGATCTTTATTTTCTGATAGCGTAAAAGCGGCAGGTAAGCTGTTAGTGATCACCGTAATATTGCTTTTTCGCGCGAGCGCTTCCGCAATCAGTAATGTTGTGCTCCCGCTATCCAGAATGATGGTCATTCCTTCTTCAACCATTGCCGCAGCCGCCTGGGCAATCCGCTTTTTCGGATCGCTGGCGAGTTGATACCGATCTTCCAGAATGACTTCCTGATTGTCGCCTTCCGCCAGATGACTTCCCGGTTTTGCCGCGCCGCCATGAAAACGGGTGACAAGGCCTTTCTCTTCCAGCAGACGCAGGTCAGCACGGATAGTCACTTCAGAAATACCAAAGGTATTTGAAAGATCCATCACCAGCACGCTGCCTTGCGTATTAATCAGGTCGACAATTTTATTTCTTCGCTCAAATGAGTTCATATTGATTTGCCTGATAATTAACTGTAACTAGTTTAAACGAAGGATTGCGAAAGGTGAACGCTAAATTTCGAAAGGAAATGTGAGCCAGCGCAGGTTGCTGGCTCGTACCATCAGGAAAGTTGAAGTAAGATTTTGCCCTGCATGGGCGCGCCATTAAGCGCTTTGACTGCTTCTGCAAAGCTTTCCGCATCGCCGCGATGGGCAATGAGAGGGGTCAGTTGAAGACGTTTTTCAGCCAACAGGCGCGCTGCGGTTTCCCATTCTTCTCCTGGCCATGGCGCGGAGTAGTTCATCCAACTGCCGAGGAGCGTGAGCTCTTTACGCAAAATTAACCCGAATGTACGCGTTGTCAGGGTGAGATCGTGATGTAACGTCCCCACCAGCGCCAGTTGCGCGCGCGGCCCGGCGATATCGATAGCCAGCGAGACGGTCTGGGGAGTTCCTGCCGTTTCGAGAACCAGTTGATCAAACTGAATGTCGGACAACGCGGTCTGGATGTCGTCGGCGGTCATTTCCCGGCTATTACAGGTATGCGTTGCGCCGAGCGCTTTCGCCAGTTCCAGTTTCTGCGGATTGATATCAATCGCCGTTACGCTTCGCGCGCCCAGTTCCCGCGCGCACTGTAAGGCCAGCAGGCCAATTGTCCCGGCACCAACGATAATTACGTTTTTCCCCTCGCAGCCCTGCGCCAGATGAAAGGCGTGTAAGCCCACGGTAATCGGTTCGATAAACGCGCCATCTTCAATCGGCATATCAGACGGCAAGCGGAAAAGATTGGCCCGTTTGACCACCACATATTCCGCATTACCGCCTTCGCTGCGCGATCCTACAAACTGATACTGTTTGCATAAAGAAAAGTAACCGCGTTCGCATTGCGGACAGTGAAAGCAGGGAAGAAGCGGGACACAAGCGACGGCATCGCCGGGCTGCATATCCGTTACGCCTGTGCCGTAGGATTCAACGTAGCCGCTGAATTCATGACCTAACGTAATAGGATAATAATGGGCGCCCTGCGCGAAAATACGCGGGATATCCGACCCGCAAAGCCCTGAGCTAACGACTTTGACCAACACATCGTCCTCGGCTTGCAGTTGTGGTAAGGGACGTTCTTCAACGCGCACGTCTCCCTCAGCGTGAATAACCACTGATTTCATAACATTCTCCAGGAAGGTGAGGGGAGCGATTGCTCCCCTAAAATTAAGAGGCGATTTGACTTTGCTGTAGCGCCGTGGCTTTCTCAGCCGCGACAAACTGTCGGGCGCGACGCCAGGTCAGCAGTACGCCGGCCAGATAGATAATGGCAATGACGGCGAAGCCGACGATATTCTGCCAGGTAAAAAGTTGAATCAGCAGCCAGGTGATGGGGGAACCGCCCTGATCCAGCGAGGCGACTTGTCCGCCTGCTTTTAGCGCTCCGGCATTGGCAGCCAGTTGGGTATGCAGGCCAATCGTCTGGGTGGCTATCCACAGGGTGATACTCATAATAATGACACCTGAAATCAGCGTGCGGAACAGGTTGCCCTGGTGTACCGCGACCGCCATCGCAATAAAGAAACCGATGGTGGCGAGGTCGCCGAACGGCAGCACCTGGTTCCCCGGTACTAAGACGGCAATCAGGATGGTCAGCGGAATGAATATCAGGCTCGCGGAGACAACAGAGGTATGACCGAGCAGTAGCGCTGGATCAAGGCCTATCAGGAACTCCTGCCCGCCAAATTTGGCCTGTAGACGTTTACGCGCATGTTTGGCGATAGGCGTTAGGCCATCCATAATAGGTTTAATGACGCGTGGCATAAGCAGCATCACCGCTGCGGTTTTGACCGCCAGTTGCAGAACGGCTTTGGCGTCGTAGCCTGCCAGTACACCAATCACCAGCCCCATCACGAAGCCGACAGTCACCGGCTCGCCAAACGGTCCGAAGCGTTTCTGGACATCGTCTGCGCTAAAGTGAATACGATTGAGACCCGGAATTTTCTCGATAATGGTATCAACGAGCACCGCCACGGGGCCCAGGTACGCGGATGAGCCGTGTGGGATAGCAATCCCCTCGAGGCCAAAATAGTCGCGGGTATCTTTGGCAAACCAGTCCCCCAGTTTGTAGACAAAGGCGGCATGAACCACAACGCCCAGAATCCCCAGCCAGTATGAACCGGTCGCCAGATGCAGCATGGCGCCCGTGAAGGTCATGTGCCAGATATTCCAGATATCGACATTCACCACGCGGGTCATGCGGGTCACCAGCATCAGGACGTTAACCCCAATGGCGACAGGGATCGCGACCAGCGCGATTTGTGACGCCCAGGTCATGGGCGATGAACCTGGCCAGCCGACGTCAATAACGTGGAGATTGATTTGGAAATGTTCCGCCATGGCTTTCGCCGCGGGGCCGATAGAATCCAGCATCAGGCCGATGACCAGACCAATACCCACGAAGCCGATACCAATATGCAAACCCGATTTAAAACAATCCCCAAGCTTCATTCCCAGCAGTTTAGAGAACACGATGATCACCAGAGGCAACATCACCGTTGGGCCTAAGTCGAGGATATAACGCATTATTTCGCTAAACATACGTTACCCCATGAGAATGGACAGAATTTTTTGCTGTAATGCTTCAATACCCACGCCGGAAACAAAAGGCATACCGTGAACGACGGGAATATCGCCGAAGGCGCGATCGACCCTGGCAGTGGTACAGATAAGATCGGCGCCGTCCATATAGGTTTCGATTTCGGTGACCCGGCATTGCACTAAGTCGAGCTCAATATGGTTGGCATCACATAGCTCTTTAATTTCTTCCGCAGCCATCGTTGAGGTTGCAACCGCACCGCCACAGGCCACAATTACTTTACGTTTCATAGGGTATTCCTCATTATTATCAATTTATTATCAAACCTGGACGCACTGCTCAGGCTCAAGGATGGTTTCCTGAAAGCGTATCGCCAGTTCGGCATCCGGCGCGCTTAACAGGGCATCGAGGGTGCTTGGGTTCTGTAGCTCACTAAACAGGCGGCGCAGAAGTTTTAGCTGTGCCGCCGGGTTTTCAACGATTAAGGCGATGATTAACGAAACAGCAATCTCTTCGTCATCATCCGCCTGTTGAAACATGACCGGCTTATCTGGACGAATCAGATAGATAGCGGGTGATTTCGCATGAACCGCCTCGCAATGAGGGATAGCGACGGCGTGACGCTCCAGCGCAATGCCGGTAGGAAAAGACGCTTCACGTTCCACCAGCGCCTGCGGATAACTATCATGTACCACGCCTTTCGCCAGCATCTCTTTGCCAATGTGCGCCAGCGCCTGTTGGCTCGAGTCGAATGTGATTCCGGTTCGGACAAATAGTTGGCTCATAAATTCTCCATTATTCAGGCGACATCCGGCGTGCAACCGAAGCGATAAGCGCGCAGAACATCCTGAATTTTGTCAATAATCAGGTTATGCGGCGTGGGGGTGAGCACGCCCTCAGACAGGCGTTCAAACTGTACGGGCATAAACTGGCTAATTAATCCCAGCGGCAATGTGACGTTATTCAGATTGGCGATTAACTTCTCTACGCTTTGACGAATACGCGGGTGCGGCCAGTAATAGCGAATACGGTCAGACAAACTAAAGTGGATGTCGACCATCGCCTGGCTCCAGGTTGGACGGTAGTATTTTTTCCAGTAGCCCGGTTCGTTTAGCATAACTTCATCAATGACCTCCAGTACCCGACTACGTTGTTCCGGGGAGATCAGCTCGTTTTCCATTTGCGCAAGTGCGAAAATGGCTTCGCGCAGCGCGAAAGTGAGCGCCGGGCCGACCTTCAGAATGGCGTAATGATCGCGTACCAGCGCACGGTAGGCCTGGCGAGTTTGGTAATCGGTGGAGTGTGCTTCATAGACCATCGGCGTTTCTTTTATCCAGTCGGAAAGCGCTTTAGCGGCCTGCGGTTGATAGTGGATAATCTGTGTATGGTCGAATTCTACGCCCGGCTGTACGACAATCGCGATAACCCGGTTCAATGCCTCCTCCAGCCCCAGGGCGCGAAAAGCAGCCTGATGCGTTTGCAGCGTGCGGGCCGCATCCTGTTCGCGGGTAACATGCACGGCGTTAATGGCGCTGGCTTCCCCGCCAGGAACCGGAACTTCAGTGCCGATAACATAGGTTAAATGGCGTTTTTGTTCGTCGGTCGCCGTCGTTTCCGCTGCCTGGCAAAGCAGGGCGGCGCGTTTAGCGACAACCATTGGGTCCAGCGACGTCGGGTCGTCAGCGCAGGACATAGAGGCATCAAGATGGATTTTGCTAAACCCGGCAGCGACGTAAGCCTTAATGAGTTCGACGGATTTTTCCATCGCCGTATCTGCAGGTTCGTTTTGCCAGCAGTTAGGTCCCAGGTGATCGCCGCCTAAAATAAGCCGTTCTCGTGGAAAACCCACTTCCTGGGCGATGCCATAGACAAAATCACGAAAGTCAGCCGGTTTCATGCCGGTATAACCGCCAAACTGATTAACCTGGTTAGAGGTCGCTTCGATCAGAACTTTGTTCCCGCTATTCAGATCAAAACGTAATGCGGATTCAATCACCAGCGGGTGTGCTGAACATACGGAACAGATCCCTATCTGTTCTCCTGCTTTGTGACGAGAAATTATTTCTTTCACTTCTGGCTCCGATATCTTTTGTTTATCTTCATAATATTTTTGGTTTGAAGGCAAAGGATAATAATGGCTTTCGTGATCCAGCTATGAAAACGCCCTTTGCCGTGCTAAATCCGGGGGCTTTAGAGCTTCCCTTCACAACCGCAGTCGGCAATCACTTTACGTACAACCTCTTTCATGGCCGCTTTCGCCGGGATCATGTAATGGCGGGGATCGCTGGCCTCTGCGTGTTGCGTTAAATAGTTTTTAAGCGCGCCGGAAAAGGCGATTTTAAGCTCGGTCGCGACGTTAACTTTGCAGATGCCCAGCGAAATAGCGCGGGTAATATCGCGGGTCGGCAGGCCAGAGGCGCCGTGAAGGACTAAGGGGACATCAACCCGCTGACGAATTTCCGTCAGTCGTTCAAAATCAAGTTTTGGTTCAGCGGTGTAGAGGCCATGAGCGGTGCCGATAGCAATGGCTAACGAGTCGATACCCGTTTTTTCTACAAATTCCCGGGCCTGTTCCGGATGGGTATAAAGCGCATCTTTGCCGTCAACGATAAGATCGTCTTCCTGCCCGCCGAGACGCCCAAGTTCAGCTTCAACGCTGACATCGTAGCGATGACAGTAATCAACCACACTTTTCACCAGCGCAATATTGTCGGCAAAGGGGAAATGCGACCCGTCGATCATGACCGAGCGTACCCCGGCGGCGACTTTCATTTTGATGTCGGCCAGTTTTTCATGATGATCGAGATGTACCGCGAGAGGATGGTTCCAGCTTTTCGCCAGTTCTGCGGCGATAGCCACGATATTACCGACGCCTGCGTAGCTAAAGGTGCCTGGCGTACCGGCGACAATCAGCGGAGAGCGCAATTCTGCGGCGGTTTCCACCACCACTTGCAATGTCTCCAGGTTGTGGATGTTAAACGCCGGCACAGCATAACCTTCCTGCTGCGCCTTCTTTAGCATTGTTCTGCCTGAAATGATAAACATCCTTCCTCCGAAATCTTTCGTTTGTTTTCTTTGAAAGAATTTATAGGCTTTCGGAATGTTTTTTTGTGATTTTGATCTGATAAATGAAAGTTTCGAAATAAAATGGAAGCTATCGAAAGTCAGGCGTAAAAAAAGCATGTCGGGCAGACATACTTCAGGCTACAGACTAAGGGCGAAAAAATACCGGGTAGCGCTGGCGCTTACCCGGTCTACAGATTATGCGGTTATACCCTGCTCGGAGAAGGGTACTGACTGGATCAGGTCACTGGCGCCGGGTTAAATATCGCCAGTTGGTTATGTAGGCCCCACTGGTCCGAGAAAGTCTTTTTCCGGCCGCTGGCGACATCGAGAATAAAGTGAAACAGCTTCCAGCCCACATCTTCGATTGTCTCTTCACCCGTGGCGATGGTGCCTGCATTGATATCCATTAAGTCATACCAGCGGTTCGCCAGCTCGGTACGCGTCGCCATTTTAATGACCGGCACCGCCATCAGCCCGTACGGCGTGCCGCGTCCGGTGGTAAAGACCTGTACGGTAATGCCGGAAGCGACCTGCTGCGTGCCGCAGACGAAATCGCTGGCGGGCGTCGCGGCGTAAATCAGGCCGCGTTTGGTGGGGCGCTGGCCCGGCGACAATACTTCGACAATGGCGCTCTTACCCGATTTAGCGATAGAGCCCAACGCTTTTTCCACGACGTTCGCCAGGCCGCCTTTTTTGTTGCCAGGGGAGGGGTTAGCGCTGCGATCTGTTTTCCCCATATCAAGGTAGTTATCGTACCAGGCCATCTCATCCAGCAGGCGTTTACCCACGGCTTCGTTGATGGCGCGCGGCGTCAGAAGATGAATGGCATCGCGCACTTCGGTGACCTCCGAGAACATGACGGTCGCGCCGCAGCGTACCAGCAGATCGGAAGCATAACCCACCGCCGGGTTTGCCGTGACGCCGGAAAACGCATCGCTGCCGCCACACTGCATCCCGACGACCAGCTCGGAGGCCGGGCAGGTTTCGCGCTGGCGCTGGTTCAGTTTCGTCAGATGGCGTTCGGCGACCCGCAAAATATCGTCGACCATTGATTTAAAGCCGACATGCTGCTCGTCTTGTAAACGCACAATACTGGCTCTTTCAACGGCGATGGCGGGGACATCCTCGGTGCCTTCCAGCAGTCGTTCCGGCTGCAGTTTTTCGCAACCGAGGCCAATCACCATCACTTCGCCGCCAAAATTGGGGTTGAGCGCGATATTATGAATCGTGCGAATCGGCACGACCGCCGCCGGCGCGTTGATTGCCACGCCGCAGCCGTACAGATGGTTTAGCCCTACAACGCCATCGACATTCGGGTATTTGGGCAGGAGATCGCGCTCAATCACTTTCACCACATAATCGACCACGCCCGCCACACAGTGCACGCTGGTGGTAATGCCAAGCAGATTTTTGGTGCCGACGCTGCCATCGGCGTTACGATAGCCCTCAAACGTATAGCCTTCCAGCGGCGGCAGCGGTTCCGGTACTTTGGTCGCCAGCGGTAGCGTATTCAGCGGCGGCGCTTTTGGCAGTTCAACCAGCGACTCGTCGATCCAGCTTCCGCGTGGGATGTCGCGTACCGCATAACCGATGACTTCGCCATAACGGATGATTTCGCCGTGAGCGGGGATATCCGTCAGAGCAACTTTATGGCCTTGCGGAATATGTTCAGTCAGTTCCAGGCCATCCGGAAAACGTGTTCCGGCTTTAAGGCCGTGGTCATTAACAATAATTGCGACATTATCGGTTTCATGTACTTTTATATAAAACGCCGATGGCGATTCCTGGCGAATTTCGATATTGGCCATTGTTCAACATTCTCCAGCCTGGATGATAGAAATAGGATTATCTATTTTGGTTATGGTTAAATCGTTAAATCTCAATATAAGAAATAAAGTTCATGCATAATGAAATAAGAATGACAGGAGTATAAATATAAGAATGTGATCCAGATCACCGCAAATTATGAAATTTTTTATGCAGGCCGGGTAAAGCGTAAATGTGTGCATTAGCGCCCAGTATCATGGGCGTATGCTCAAAAATAAGCGTTAAATAATCCCTTTTTAATGAGCGTTTGCACAATGATTATCCGCCATAGGCTGTTTATACTGAATGGCGAATTCAGTGTATCTGACGAGTTATTTGAAAATACCATGATAATAATAAAAGACGATAAAGATATCAGAACGGTATATTGTGCTACAGGATGTGTACCACATTAGAAATAGAATGCGGAGACCCATTCTGATTTCAGATAAGCATTTTATTGTCGTTGCTATAAGTTATGGTGGCGGCATCACATGTAGAGAATTAAAGAAATAAGCGAAGGTATAAGCGATGAATAACGCTATTTTCCCGAATAAGTTTAAAGCGGCGCTGGCGGCGCAACAGGTGCAGATTGGCTGCTGGTCTGCACTGGCAAGCCCAATCACCACCGAAGTTCTTGGTCTGGCGGGATTTGACTGGCTGGTGCTGGATGGCGAACATGCGCCGAACGATGTGACCACCTTAATTCCGCAGTTAATGGCATTGAAAGGCAGCGCCAGCGCGCCTGTAGTACGTGTGCCAACCAATGAACCGGTCATTATCAAACGGATGCTGGATATTGGGTTTTATAACTTCCTGATCCCCTTTGTTGAAACGCAAGAGGAAGCGGCTCGCGCCGTCGCCTCGACGCGTTACCCGCCGGAAGGCATTCGCGGCGTCTCCGTTTCTCACCGCGCGAATATGTTCGGTACGGTGCCTGATTACTTTGCGCAGTCGAACAAAAACATCACCATTATTGTTCAAATCGAAAGCCAGTTGGGTGTCGACAATGTTGATGCCATCGCCGCAACGGAAGGCGTTGATGGCATTTTTGTCGGCCCAAGCGATCTGGCCGCCGCGCTGGGTCATCTCGGCAATGCTTCTCACCCTGACGTGCAGCAGACGATTCAACATATTTTCGCCCGCGCTAAAGCGCACGGTAAACCGTGCGGCATTCTGGCGCCGGTAGAGGCGGATGCCCGCCGTTATCTGGAATGGGGCGCGACCTTTGTCGCCGTTGGCAGCGATTTAGGCGCATTCCGCGCCAGCACGCAGAAGCTTGCCGACACCTTTAAAAAATAATCCTGGTATGGAAAGAGAGAACGCTATGACGATGAAAGTTGGCTTTATTGGCTTAGGCATCATGGGTAAGCCCATGAGCAAAAACTTACTGAAAGCAGGGTATTCGCTGGTGGTGTCCGATCGTAATCCTGAAGCGATTGCCGACGTCATTGCCGCAGGCGCGGAAACGGCCTCTACGGCGAAGGCGATCGCTGAACAGTGTGACGTCATCATCACGATGCTGCCTAACTCTCCGCATGTGAAAGAGGTTGCGCTGGGCGAGAACGGTATCATCGAAGGCGCGAAGCCGGGAACCGTATTGATTGATATGAGTTCTATCGCGCCGCTGGCAAGCCGTGAAATCAGCGATGCGCTGAAGGCGAAGGGCGTTGAGATGTTGGATGCGCCGGTCAGCGGCGGCGAGCCGAAGGCGATTGATGGCACGCTGTCGGTGATGGTGGGGGGCGATAAAGCCATTTTCGACAAGTACTACGACCTGATGAAAGCGATGGCGGGTTCAGTGGTGCATACCGGCGATATCGGCGCAGGCAACGTCACAAAACTGGCTAACCAGGTGATCGTGGCGTTGAATATCGCCGCCATGTCTGAAGCGCTGACGCTGGCGACTAAAGCGGGCGTCAACCCGGATCTGGTCTATCAGGCGATTCGCGGCGGTCTGGCTGGCAGTACGGTACTGGATGCGAAAGCGCCGATGGTCATGGACCGAAACTTTAAACCAGGTTTCCGTATCGATCTGCACATTAAAGATCTGGCGAATGCGCTGGATACCTCCCACGGCGTTGGCGCGCAGCTCCCGCTGACCGCCGCCGTTATGGAAATGATGCAGGCGTTACGCGCGGATGGACACGGTAATGACGACCATAGCGCGCTGGCGTGCTACTACGAAAAACTGGCGAAAGTGGAAGTCACTCGCTAACGACGTTGTGCCCGGATGGCGTGTAGCGATCCGGGCCTGAATTTCAGGCTGGATAAGTGAAACGCCATCCGGCGTTGTGCAGTAACAGGCTACCACTATGAAAATCGTAATTGCCCCCGACTCCTATAAAGAAAGCCTTTCTGCCGCCGAGGTAGCGCAGGCGATAGAAAAAGGATTTCGGGAAATTTTCCCCGATGCGCAATATGTCTCTGTTCCGGTTGCCGATGGCGGCGAAGGAACGGTCGAAGCCATGATTGCCGCGACGCAGGGCGTTGAACGCACCGCATGGGTGACCGGGCCGTTGGGTGAAAAAGTGAAAGCCTGCTGGGGAATGTCCGGGGATGGTAAAACCGCGTTTATTGAAATGGCGGCGGCCAGCGGACTGGCGCTGGTTCCACCAGAAAAACGCAACCCTTTGATTACTACCTCGCGGGGAACGGGGGAGCTGATATTGCAGGCGCTGGAAAGCGGCGCAAGCAATATCATTATCGGCATTGGCGGCAGCGCGACAAATGACGGCGGCGCAGGGATGATGCAGGCGCTGGGCGCAAAACTGCGCGATGCAAACGGCGCGGATATCGGTTACGGTGGCGGAAGCCTTCATTGTCTAAGCGACATTGATATTTCAGAGCTCGATCCCCGTTTAAAACTCTGCGCGATTCGTGTCGCTTGCGATGTCTCTAATCCTCTGATCGGCGACAACGGCGCATCACGAATTTTTGGGCCGCAGAAAGGCGCGACCGAAGAGAACATTGTTGAGCTGGACAGAAATCTTGCTCACTATGCCGACATCATAAAAAAATCGCTGAATGTCGACGTAAAGGCGGCGCCCGGCGCAGGCGCGGCAGGCGGTATGGGGGCGGCGTTAATGGCTTTTCTCGGCGCGGAATTACGCAGCGGGATCGAAATTGTCACGGCGGCACTGAACCTGGAGGAGCATATCCACGACTGTACGCTGGTGGTGACGGGAGAAGGGCGGATTGATAGCCAAAGTATTCGCGGTAAAGTGCCGATTGGCGTCGCGAATGTGGCGAAAAAATATCATAAGCCAGTGATTGGCATTGCCGGCAGCCTGACGCACGATGTAGGGATAGTGCATCATTATGGCATCGACGCTGTCTTTAGCGTACTCACGCGCATCGTGACGCTGGAGGAGGCTTTTCGGGGCGCTTTTGACAATATTTATCGGGCATCCAGAAATGTTGCTGCCGCTCTGGCGATAGGAATGCGCAGCGCAGGGTGACAAAGTCGCGCGAACCCTCTATACTGCGCGCCGAAGCTGACCAGACAGTCGCCGCTTCGTCGTCGTCCTTTCGGGGAGACGGGCGGAGGGGAGGAAAGTCCGGGCTCCATAGGGCAGGGTGCCAGGTAACGCCTGGGGGGGAAACCCACGACCAGTGCAACAGAGAGCAAACCGCCGATGGCCCACGCAAGTGGGATCAGGTAAGGGTGAAAGGGTGCGGTAAGAGCGCACCGCGCGGCTGGTAACAGTCCGTGGCACGGTAAACTCCACCCGGAGCAAGGCCAAATAGGGGTTCATAAGGTACGGCCCGTACTGAACCCGGGTAGGCTGCTTGAGCCAGTGAGCGATTGCTGGCCTAGATGAATGACTGTCCACGACAGAACCCGGCTTATCGGTCAGCTTCACTTCTTCATAAAACCCGCTTCGGCGGGTTTTTGCTTTTACAGGGCGGCAGGATGAATGACTGTCCACGACGCTATATCCAAAAGAAAGCGGCTTATCGGTCAGTTTCACCTCTTCATAAAACCCGCTTCGGCGGGTTTTTGCTTTTACAGGGCGGCAGGATGAATGACTGAC
>NZ_JAMMZV010000002.1:99020-557264 GCF_051811585.1 Salmonella sp. NW177
ACTGTCCACGACGCTATACCCAAAAGAAAGCGGCTTATCGGTCAGTTTCACCTCTTCATAAAACCCGCTTCGGCGGGTTTATGCTTTTACCGGGCGACAGGATGAATGACTGTCCACGACGCTATACCCAAAAGAAAGCGGCTTATCGGTCAGTTTCACCTCTTCATAAAACCCGCTTCGGCGGGTTTTTGCTTATCAGGCCGGTGAAGGGTATAGAGGGTTGCAGAAGACGCCAGCGTCACCATCCGGCAATTAATTGACAGCCGTGGTGACATAATATTATTCGTTTTTGTGATGAGAAACACAAAACGCTATAGACTGCGCTCTTTTTAGTTGAAGTGAAAAGCAATCGATTTCTTTCACAAAATTACATTCTGAAAAACAGCAAGAAAGCGGTGTAAATTATTTGTTGTAAATGAAAATTAAATGTATGAAATATTTTGGTTAAAATTTTATTAAATGTTTCTTTACAAACAAATAAGGTAAAAAAATGTGACGCGTAACGGTTTTTAAGCGCATTTACCTTCGGTTTATACTTAAATTTGAGAAATTACGCTTTAAATTTAACGCTGGAATTGCCGATAAAATGTCCCGTAATTGATTGAAATATCGTCTTCATGGGATGTCGAAAATAGGAGATAAAATAGGCTGGTTATCGCCATAATATATCGTTATCCCGACCCTATTTTTTGATTGAAATCAGGCTAAGTTACCGCCTTATTTTTGTAATCTATTGAAATAACAGGTTTTATTTATTTAATAAAGACCATTTAAAAATTGTGGTAAGTTAATTTGTGAGTGGTCGCACATAACCTTTAAGATTTAATTTGCTACACTTCCTGCCGTTCACAATGTTATTTCAGAGCGGTAGATATGAATACTCTTGTTCTCCCTAAAACACAGCATTTGGTGGTCTTTCAGGAAGTCATTAGAAGTGGTTCTATCGGTTCTGCCGCAAAATCGTTAGGGTTAACCCAGCCCGCCGTCAGTAAAATCATTAGCGATGTTGAGGCCTATTTTGGCGTTGAGCTAATTGTACGCAAAAATACCGGCGTTACGTTGACCGAAGCGGGACAGGTACTGCTTTCCTGGTCTGAATCTATCACCCGCGAAATGAAAAACATGATCAACGAGATGAACAGTATGACGTGCAATACCGTTGTCGACGTCTCGTTTGGCTTTCCTTCGCTGATTGGCTTTACCTTCATGTCCGATATGATTCATAAGTTCAAAGAGGTCTTTCCAAAAGCGCAGGTATCCATGTACGAAGCCCAGCTCTCTTCATTCCTGCCGGCCCTGCGCGACGGGCGGCTGGACTTTGCTATCGGTACGCTCAGTAATGAAATGCAGCTACAGGATCTGCATGTCGAGCCGCTGTTTGAATCAGAGTTTGTCCTGGTAGCCAGCAAGTCCCGAACATGCACCGGCACCATCACACTGGAATCGTTAAAAGACGAACAGTGGGTGTTGCCGCAAACGAATATGGGCTACTACAGCGAATTACTCACCACTCTACAACGAAATGGCATCAGCATCGAAAACATTGTTAAAACAGATTCCGTAGTCACAATATATAATCTTGTTCTCAATGCTGATTTCTTAACTGTTATTCCCTGCGATATGACCACGCCTTTTGGCTCTAATCAATTTATCACGATACCAATCAAAGACACATTACCCGTCGCACGTTATGCGGCGGTATGGTCTAAAAATTATCGTATCAAAAAAGCCGCTTCAGTATTAGTAGAATTGGCTAAACAATATTCATCATATAATGGATGCAGACGCAGGCAGTTAATAGAAATTGAATGATATGGAATAAACATATTTAGCGAAATTGACGTCACCTGTTTCTTTTGAACAGTGGGCAACGGTAACTTATTTTTAATACCCAGGTTAAGAGGTTATAATGCACATTACATACGATCTCCCGGTTGCAATTGAAGATATCCTCGAAGCGAAAAAAAGACTGGCGGGGAAGATATATAAAACGGGAATGCCTCGCTCTAACTATTTTAGTGAACGTTGCAAAGGCGAAATATTTCTCAAGTTTGAAAATATGCAGCGTACGGGTTCATTTAAAATTCGTGGCGCTTTTAACAAACTTAGCTCGTTAACGGAGGCGGAAAAACGTAAAGGCGTCGTGGCCTGTTCCGCAGGTAATCATGCACAGGGCGTTTCTCTTTCTTGCGCAATGCTGGGTATTGACGGCAAAGTCGTGATGCCGAAGGGCGCGCCAAAGTCAAAAGTGGCAGCCACCTGTGATTATTCGGCGGAAGTGGTGCTCCACGGTGACAACTTCAATGACACCATTGCTAAGGTGAGTGAAATTGTCGAAACCGAAGGCCGCATTTTTATTCCGCCTTACGACGATCCAAAAGTCATTGCCGGACAGGGCACTATTGGTCTGGAAATTATGGAAGATCTGTACGATGTCGATAATGTCATCGTGCCTATTGGCGGCGGCGGTTTAATTGCAGGTATTGCCATTGCGATTAAATCGATTAACCCGACTATTAAAGTTATCGGCGTACAGGCCGAAAATGTTCACGGTATGGCGGCGTCTTATTACGCTGGCGAAATAACCACGCACCGAACGACCGGCACCCTGGCGGATGGTTGTGATGTCTCCCGCCCGGGTAATTTAACCTATGAAATCGTTCGTGAATTAGTCGATGACATTGTTCTGGTTAGCGAAGATGAAATTCGTAACAGCATGATCGCTTTAATTCAGCGCAATAAGGTTATTACTGAAGGCGCTGGCGCTCTGGCCTGCGCCGCACTATTAAGCGGGAAATTAGATAGCCATATTCAGAACAGAAAAACGGTCAGTATTATTTCTGGCGGCAATATCGATCTTTCTCGTGTATCACAAATTACGGGTTTAGTTGACGCTTAATCTTTTCGTGAGGATAGGATATGAGTACTACTGATAGCATTGTATCCAGCCAGGCAAAACAGTCGTCATGGCGTAAATCGGACACGACGTGGACGCTGGGTTTATTTGGTACCGCCATTGGCGCCGGGGTGCTGTTTTTCCCTATCCGCGCCGGGTTTGGCGGGCTTATCCCCATTCTGCTGATGCTGGTTTTAGCTTACCCCATTGCGTTCTATTGTCACCGGGCGCTGGCGCGTCTGTGTTTATCCGGATCTAATCCGTCCGGCAATATTACGGAAACGGTCGAAGAGCACTTTGGTAAAACGGGCGGGGTAGTTATCACGTTCCTTTACTTCTTTGCGATTTGTCCGCTGCTGTGGATTTATGGCGTCACCATCACTAACACGTTCATGACGTTTTGGGAAAACCAGTTGCAGATGCCAGCGTTGAACCGCGGTTTCGTGGCGCTGTTCTTGCTGCTGCTGATGGCCTTTGTGATCTGGTTTGGTAAAGATCTGATGGTTAAGGTGATGAGTTACCTGGTATGGCCGTTTATCGCCAGCCTGGTGCTAATCTCATTATCGCTGATTCCTTACTGGAACTCGGCGGTTATCGATCAGGTTGATCTCAGTAATATCGCGCTGACCGGGCACGATGGCATACTGGTTACGGTGTGGCTGGGCATCTCTATCATGGTGTTCTCCTTTAACTTTTCGCCCATCGTCTCTTCCTTCGTGGTGTCTAAGCGGGAAGAGTATGAGAAAGAGTTTGGTCGCGAATTTACCGAGCGTAAATGTTCACAGATCATCTCGCGCGCCAGTATGCTGATGGTCGCCGTGGTGATGTTCTTCGCCTTTAGCTGCCTGTTTACGCTCTCTCCGCAGAACATGGCGGATGCGAAAGCGCAGAACATTCCGGTACTTTCCTACCTGGCCAACCATTTCGCCTCTTTGTCGGGGACAAAATCTACTTTTGCAACGGTGCTGGAGTATGGCGCGTCTATCATCGCGCTGGTTGCTATTTTCAAATCTTTCTTCGGTCACTACCTGGGGACGCTGGAAGGGCTGAACGGCCTGGTGCTGAAATTCGGTTATAAAGGCGATAAAACCAAAGTCTCTATGGGCAAGCTTAACACCATCAGCATGATCTTCATTATGGGGTCTACCTGGGTCGTAGCTTACGCAAACCCGAACATTCTGGACCTGATTGAAGCGATGGGCGCGCCGATTATCGCCTCGCTGTTATGCCTGCTGCCGATGTACGCCATTCGTAAAGCGCCGTCGCTGGCGAAGTACCGTGGTCGTCTGGATAACGTGTTCGTCACCCTGATTGGTCTGCTGACCATCCTGAATATTGTCTACAAATTGTTCTAATCCTCACGTTTAGCCTGCGTTCCGCCCCAGGGCGCGGACGCAGGCTGACATCGACGGAGGCACTACATGAATGAATTTCCGGTCGTTCTGGTCATTAATTGCGGATCATCTTCTATCAAATTCTCTGTACTGGATGTCGCTACCTGTGATGTTTTAATGGCAGGAATAGCAGATGGAATGAATACTGAAAACGCCTTTTTATCTATTAATGGCGATAAGCCGATAAACCTCGCGCACTCTAATTATGAGGACGCGTTAAAAGCCATTGCCTTTGAGCTGGAAAAACGTGATTTAACGGATAGCGTGGCATTAATTGGCCACCGTATCGCGCACGGCGGAGAGCTATTTACGCAGTCCGTCATTATTACCGATGAGATTATCGATAATATTCGTCGGGTATCGCCTTTAGCGCCGCTGCATAATTACGCTAATTTAAGCGGCATTGACGCGGCGCGGCACCTTTTCCCGGCCGTGTGTCAGGTGGCGGTATTTGATACCAGTTTCCACCAGACGCTGGCGCCGGAAGCCTATTTATACGGATTGCCGTGGGAATATTTTTCCAGCCTGGGTGTGCGTCGCTACGGCTTTCACGGTACGTCGCATCGCTATGTTTCGCGGCGCGCGTATGAACTGCTTGACCTCGATGAAAAAAACTCGGGTCTGATTGTCGCGCATCTGGGCAATGGGGCGTCTATCTGCGCGGTACGCAATGGTCAGAGCGTGGATACCTCAATGGGGATGACGCCGCTTGAGGGGCTGATGATGGGCACTCGCAGCGGCGACGTTGATTTCGGCGCGATGGCGTGGATAGCCAAAGAAACCGGGCAGACGTTGAGCGATCTGGAGCGAGTGGTGAATAAAGAGTCCGGTTTGCTCGGCATCTCCGGGTTGTCATCCGACCTTAGAGTCCTGGAAAAAGCCTGGCACGAAGGACATGAGCGCGCCCGGTTAGCGATAAAAACATTTGTCCACCGTATCGCCCGTCATATTGCCGGACACGCGGCATCGTTACATCGGCTGGATGGCATTATTTTTACCGGCGGTATTGGTGAAAATTCAGTATTAATTCGCCAGTTGGTAATTGAACATTTGGGCGTACTGGGGCTTACGTTAGACGTTGAAATGAATAAGCAGCCGAATTCTCACGGCGAGCGCATTATTTCCGCTAACCCTTCTCAGGTTATTTGCGCTGTTATTCCCACGAATGAAGAGAAAATGATTGCCCTTGATGCCATTCATTTAGGCAACGTGAAAGCACCAGTGGAATTTGCATAACTTAACGGCTGTTCTGTAGAGAGATTATTTTTCATGAAGGTAAATATCGATACCAGCGATATGCTGTATGCCGAAGCATGGCGTGATTTTAAAGGTACGGACTGGAAAGAAGAAATTAATGTCCGTGATTTTATTCAGCATAACTATACGCCCTATGAGGGGGATGAATCTTTTCTCGCCGACGCGACGCCAGCGACCACGGCGTTGTGGGAAAAGGTGATGGCGGGAATACGTATCGAGAACGCGACCCATGCGCCGGTGGATTTCGATACCAACATCGCGACGACGATTACCGCGCACGATGCGGGGTATATTGAAAAAGAGCTGGAAAAAATCGTCGGTTTACAAACGGATAAGCCGCTTAAACGCGCTTTGCATCCGTTTGGCGGCGTTAACATGATCAAAAGTTCATTCCACGCTTATGGCCGCGAAATGGACGCCGATTTTGAATATACCTTTACCGACCTGCGGAAAACCCATAATCAGGGCGTATTCGATGTTTACTCGCCGGATATGCTGCGCTGCCGTAAATCCGGCGTATTAACCGGTTTGCCGGATGGTTATGGTCGCGGGCGCATTATTGGCGATTATCGTCGTGTCGCGCTGTATGGCATCCGTTATCTGGTGCGCGAACGCGAGCTGCAATTCGCCGATCTGCAGTCGAATCTGGAGCAGGGACAGAATCTTGAGGCGACGATTCGCCTGCGTGAGGAGTTGGCGGAGCATCGTCGCGCGCTGCTGCAAATGCAGGAGATGGCGGCGAAATACGGCTACGATATCTCCCGCCCGGCGCGGAACGCGCAGGAAGCGGTACAGTGGCTCTACTTCGCTTATCTGGCGGCGGTAAAATCGCAAAATGGCGGTGCAATGTCGCTGGGAAGAACCGCCTCGTTCCTTGATATCTACATTGAGCGCGATTTCAACGCGGGTCTTCTGACAGAGCAGCAGGCGCAGGAACTGATCGACCATTTCATCATGAAGATCCGCATGGTGCGCTTCCTGCGCACGCCGGAATTTGATTCGCTCTTTTCCGGCGATCCGATCTGGGCCACCGAAGTTATTGGCGGGATGGGGCTCGATGGCCGCACGCTGGTGACGAAGAACTCCTTCCGTTATCTGCATACCCTGCACACGATGGGGCCAGCGCCGGAGCCGAACCTGACCATACTGTGGTCTGAAGCGTTGCCGGTGGCATTCAAAAAATATGCTGCGCAGGTCTCCATCGTGACCTCATCTTTGCAGTATGAAAACGACGATTTAATGCGTACCGACTTTAACAGCGACGATTACGCCATCGCTTGTTGCGTCAGCCCGATGGTCATCGGTAAGCAGATGCAGTTCTTCGGAGCGCGCGCCAACCTTGCCAAAACGTTGCTGTACGCTATCAATGGCGGCGTTGATGAGAAACTGAAAATCCAGGTTGGGCCGAAAACCGCGCCGTTAACGGATGAGGTGCTGGATTACGACACGGTAATGGAGAGCCTCGACCATTTTATGGACTGGCTGGCGGTGCAGTACATTAGCGCGCTGAACGTCATTCACTACATGCACGATAAGTACAGCTATGAAGCTTCGCTGATGGCGCTGCACGACCGTGATGTGTATCGGACGATGGCGTGCGGCATCGCCGGACTGTCGGTGGCGGCGGATTCCCTGTCCGCCATCAGGTACGCTCAGGTGAAACCGATTCGCGACGAAAATGGCCTTGCCATCGACTTCGCTATTGAAGGCGAGTATCCGCAGTACGGCAACAACGATGAGCGCGTGGACAGCATCGCCTGCGACCTGGTGAAACGCTTTATGCAAAAAATTAGCGTGTTGCCGACGTATCGCAATGCGGTGCCGACGCAGTCCATTTTGACCATCACCTCGAACGTCGTGTACGGGCAGAAGACTGGCAATACGCCGGATGGACGCCGCGCCGGAACGCCGTTCGCGCCGGGGGCGAACCCGATGCACGGTCGTGACCGCAAAGGAGCGGTAGCCTCGCTGACGTCGGTGGCGAAACTGCCGTTTACCTACGCCAAAGACGGTATTTCGTACACCTTCTCGATTGTGCCTGCGGCGCTCGGGAAAGAAGATGCGGTGCGGAAAACCAATCTTGTCGGCCTGCTGGACGGCTATTTCCATCATGAAGCACAGGTAGAAGGCGGGCAGCATCTGAACGTCAATGTCATGAACCGTGAAATGTTGCTGGATGCGATTGAACATCCGGAAAACTACCCGAACCTGACGATCCGCGTTTCCGGCTATGCCGTGCGCTTCAATGCGCTGACTCGTGAGCAGCAACAGGACGTTATTTCGCGCACCTTTACTCAGGCGATGTAACGTGAACGGGGCGATCGTGTGGATCGCCCCGCGACGGATCTTCACTGAACGGTAATCTTAGGGGGAGATATGATTAGCGCATTTGATATTTTTAAGATTGGCATTGGACCTTCAAGCTCCCATACCGTAGGGCCAATGAATGCAGGAAAATGTTTTATCGATCGGCTGATCGACAGCGGCGACCTGCCGCGAACGACGCGCATCACGGTTGATCTTTACGGATCGCTATCGCTGACGGGCAAAGGCCACGCGACCGATACCGCCGTCATTATGGGCCTGGCGGGCAATACGCCGCAGGATGTCAATATTGATAGCATTCCGGCGTTTATCCAGGAGGTTGCCCGCAGCAGCCGTTTATCGGTGGCGGGTGGCGCGCATGTGGTGGATTTTCCCGTCGCCGACAGTATTTTCTTTCACGCTGAAACCCTGGCGCGCCATGAAAACGGTATGCGTATTACCGCCTGGCACGGACAAACGCCGCTTTTACACAAAACGTATTACTCTATTGGCGGCGGCTTTATTGTCGAAGAGGAACGCTTTGGCCAGTCGCACGACGTAGAAAAATCGGTGCCGTATGATTTTCATTCCGCCAGCGAACTGTTGACGCTGTGTGAAAGACAGGGGTTCTCGGTTTCCGGCCTGATGATGCAAAATGAACTGGCGTTGCGGAGCAAAGAGCAGATTGACGCTGGCTTTGCCCGCATCTGGCAGGTGATGGCGACCGGAATTGAACGTGGCATGAATACTGAGGGCGTGCTGCCGGGGCCGCTGAACGTTCCACGCCGAGCGGTAGCGTTACGGCGTCTGCTGGTCTCCAGCGATAATCTTTCCCGCGATCCGATGAACGTCATCGACTGGATTAACATGTTCGCCCTGGCCGTGAGCGAAGAGAACGCGGCGGGCGGGCGAGTGGTCACCGCGCCGACCAACGGCGCGTGCGGCATTATTCCTGCGGTGCTGGCCTATTACGACAAATTCCGTCGTCCGGTCAATGCCAACTCTATCGCCCGCTATCTGCTGTCGGCGGGGGCGATTGGCATGCTGTACAAGATGAACGCCTCGATATCCGGCGCGGAAGTGGGGTGTCAGGGCGAGGTTGGCGTCGCGTGTTCGATGGCGGCGGCGGGGCTGACAGAACTGCTGGGCGGCAGCCCGGCGCAGGTCTGTATTGCGGCGGAAATTGCGATGGAGCATAACCTTGGCCTCACCTGTGACCCGGTGGCGGGTCAGGTACAAATCCCTTGTATTGAACGTAATGCGATTAACGCCGTTAAAGCGGTAAATGCGGCGCGAATGGCGCTACGCCGTACCTCTGAGCCGCGGGTTTCGCTCGATAAAGTGATCGAAACCATGTACGAAACGGGTAAAGACATGAACGACAAATATCGCGAGACGTCGCGCGGCGGTCTGGCGATTAAAGTCGTTTGTGGATAGGCCCGACAGGCGCAGAGTAAGCAGGCTATGGGATAACGCAGAAGACAGAAGCTGAGAAAAGGGCGCACCAACGTGCGCCCTTTTTTGTTGTGATATGCGTCAAATAGAGAAAATAACAACATTAAACCAATAGTAAATAGAAAAAAATTCTTAACCCACAAGAAATGCAGGCGTTTTATTGGTAAGTTTTTCTCTTATCGTGCGCGTATGATTTTCTTATTACAAGAAAGTACCTGCACCTCACGTTCTGCATATCGCCTTGCTGCGGCACGAAAAATAAAAAAACCTCTACCTACACATTGAGCGAGAATTCTATGGAATCGGCTAGTAATACCAGCGTAATCCTCGACGCATCAGCCCCGGCGCGTCGGGCAGGGATGACAGAAAGCGAATGGCGTGAAGCCATCAAATTTGATAGTACCGACACCGGTTGGGTCATTATGAGTATCGGGATGGCGATCGGCGCAGGGATCGTTTTTCTTCCTGTCCAGGTTGGCCTGATGGGACTTTGGGTCTTTTTACTCTCTTCTATTATTGGCTATCCGGCCATGTACCTGTTCCAGCGGCTGTTTATTAATACGCTGGCGGAATCCCCGGAATGTAAAGACTACCCCAGCGTGATCAGCGGCTATCTGGGCAAAAACTGGGGTATTTTATTAGGCGCGCTGTACTTTGTGATGCTCGTCATCTGGATGTTCGTCTATTCTACGGCGATTACTAACGACAGCGCCTCTTATCTGCATACTTTCGGCGTAACGGAAGGATTACTTTCCGATAGTCCATTTTATGGTCTGGTGCTGATCTGCATCCTGGTAGCGATTTCCTCACGCGGTGAAAAATTACTGTTCAAAATCTCCACCGGCATGGTGCTGACCAAGCTACTGGTAGTGGCGGCGCTGGGCGTCTCTATGGTGGGTATGTGGCATCTGTATAACATTGGCGCGCTGCCGCCGATGGCCCTGCTGATTAAAAACGCCATTATTACCCTGCCATTTACGCTGACCTCGATTTTATTTATCCAGACGTTAAGCCCAATGGTGATCTCTTACCGTTCACGCGAAAAATCTATTGAGGTCGCACGTCATAAAGCGCTGCGCGCCATGAATATCGCGTTTGGCGTCCTGTTCGTTACCGTCTTTTTCTATGCGGTTTCCTTTACCCTGGCGATGGGGCATGACGAAGCGGTGAAAGCCTATGAGCAGAATATTTCCGCCCTGGCGATCGCCGCGCAATTTATTAGCGGCGATGGCGCAGGCTGGGTCAAAGTGGTTAGCGTAATTCTGAACATCTTTGCCGTCATGACCGCCTTCTTTGGCGTTTACTTAGGATTCCGCGAAGCGACGCAAGGCATTGTGATGAATATCCTGCGCCGCAAAATGCCCGCCGAGAAGATTAAGGAAAATCTGGTACAGCGCGGCATTATGATTTTCGCTATTTTGCTGGCCTGGAGCGCCATTGTGCTCAACGCGCCGGTACTGAGCTTCACCTCTATTTGTAGCCCTATCTTCGGTATGGTGGGCTGTTTAATTCCGGCATGGTTGGTCTACAAGGTTCCCGCATTGCACAAATATAAAGGCGCTTCGTTGTACCTGATTATTATTACCGGTCTGCTGCTATGCGTTTCTCCGTTCCTGGCATTCTCTTGATATACCTGAGATTAAGGTTGTTGTTATGTTTGAATCTAAAATAAATCCATTGTGGCAAAGTTTTATCCTGGCCGTACAGGAAGAAGTAAAACCGGCGCTGGGGTGTACTGAGCCAATTTCACTGGCGCTGGCGGCAGCGGCGGCGGCGGCTGAACTTGACGGCACAGTTGAACGCATTGACGCGTGGGTTTCGCCTAATCTGATGAAAAATGGTATGGGCGTTACCGTTCCAGGAACGGGAATGGTAGGGCTGCCGATCGCCGCGGCGCTTGGCGCGTTGGGCGGTGATGCGAAAGCCGGGTTGGAGGTGTTAAAAGACGCTTCCGCTAAAGCCGTTGCCGATGCAAAAGCGATGCTGGCCGCCGGACATGTCGCAGTGATGTTGCAGGAGCCATGTAACGATATCCTGTTTTCACGGGCGAAAGTGTATAGCGGCGATAGCTGGGCATGTGTCACGATCGTCGGCGATCATACAAACATTGTGCGGATAGAAACCGACAAGGGCGTGGTATTTACCCAAGCCGATAATGCGCAGGAAGAAGAAAAAACCTCGCCGCTGGGAGTGCTGTCTCATACCTCGCTGGAAGAGATCCTGGCGTTTGTGAATGCGGTGCCCTTTGACGCTATTCGCTTTATTCTCGATGCGGCCAGGCTAAACGGCGCGTTGTCGCAGGAGGGACTGCGTGGTTCCTGGGGGCTGCATATCGGTTCGACGCTGGCCAAACAGTGCGATCGCGGTCTGCTGGCGAAAGATCTCTCCACGGCGATTTTGATCCGTACCAGCGCGGCGTCAGACGCCAGAATGGGCGGCGCCACGTTGCCCGCGATGAGCAACTCCGGTTCCGGCAACCAGGGGATTACCGCCACGGTGCCAGTCATGGTGGTTGCTGAACATGTCGGCGCCGATGACGAGCGCCTGGCGCGCGCGCTAATGTTATCGCATTTGAGCGCTATCTATATTCACCATCAGCTTCCGCGTTTGTCGGCTCTGTGCGCGGCAACCACGGCGGCGATGGGCGCGGCGGCGGGTATGGCGTGGCTGATAGATGGTCGTTATAACACTATCGCAATGGCTATCAGCAGTATGATCGGCGATGTCAGCGGGATGATTTGCGATGGCGCGTCGAATAGCTGCGCGATGAAAGTCTCTACCAGCGCGTCGGCGGCGTGGAAAGCCGTACTGATGGCGTTGGATGATACGGCGGTGACCGGAAACGAAGGGATTGTGGCGCACAATGTCGAACAATCTATTTCGAATTTGTGTTCGCTGGCGTGTCGCTCAATGCAGCAGACAGACAAGCAGATCATCGAGATTATGGCCAGTAAAGCGCATTAATAATAACGCCCCGGCATGTCGTCGGGGCAGCGTGCTGCCCGATGGCGCTGCGCTTATCGGGTCTATCTGTTATCAGCCGGATCGGGCGCTTGCGTCGCCATCCGGCATGATTTCAGGCTGCGGCCTCTTCTTCTGCCAGCCGGGCTTCGGCGTCCGCCACGATGGCTTCCAGTTCGGTTAGCATCTCTTCATAGCCCAGCGGCACAGTGGCGCTCATCGCCTCCTGTACGGCAGGTTTTACCACGGGCTGACGTTTCTTCGCCGATTTTTTGCTCATCTTGCGACTCCTTTTCTGGCTGGCTACACCGGTAAATCTACCAGTAATGCGCGCAGCGGCGTATCGGCAACCAGCGTAATGTTAGGTTCATCACGAATAAATGCGCCATCTCCGCAGGTTAATGCCTCGCGTTCTTCGTTGTGCGTCATCGCGTGGAACGTACCGTGAATCGACTGCAAATAGGCGCGCGGCCCGTGAAGCTGGAAATTAAGCGATTCGCCTTTCTCCAGCGTAATATGATGTACCCAGACCTGTTGGCGCAGTTGTAAGCTGTTTTGCTCACCGTCGGGCGAGGCAAGAAGCTGTTGTTGCGCCGCCAGGAGTGGGATTTTTTGTACCAGCGTGTTTTCCCGTTCAGGACAGGCGTCAAGCCACAGTTGCATTCGGGTTAACGGCTTAACTTTGCTGAGATTATGTTCGCTGTAGCTAATGCCCGGCTGCGCGGCGAGCAGCAACGCTTCGCCCGCTTTAGCCTGTACATGGTTGCCGTCGCTGTCGCGGTATTCCGCTTCGCCGTCCAGAATCAGGTTTAAAATATCCACCTTTGGATAAGTTCGAGGCTGAAAAGAGGCGCCCGGCGCCAGCACTTCCTGGTTCAGTACGCGCAACGACGCGTAGCCCAGCAGTGTAGGGTCGAAGTAGTGTCCAAAGGAGAAGGTATAGCGGGCCTGTAGCCATCCGTAGTCTGCCTGTCCACATTGTTTGGCGGTTCGGGTCGTAATCATCGTTATTAACCTCTCTTTACTTCCTTTTATGTTAAGGGGCTGGACGCTGCATTGTTAGCCAGATATTCTGCCCGGTATGTTCAAATTTCCTGAATGAGAACGTTATGGCTAAAGAGAGAGCGCTGACGCTTGAAGCATTGCGTGTGATGGACGCCATTGACCGCCGGGGCAGTTTTGCCGCAGCGGCTGATGAGTTGGGGCGGGTGCCCTCCGCGCTGAGTTACACCATGCAGAAGCTGGAAGAAGAGTTGGACGTTGTACTGTTCGATCGCTCCGGCCATCGTACAAAATTCACCAACGTCGGACGTATGCTGCTGGAACGCGGGCGGGTATTGCTGGAAGCGGCAGACAAGTTAACGACGGATGCTGAAGCGTTGGCCCGCGGTTGGGAAACGCATCTGACGCTGGTCACTGAAGCTCTGGTACCGACGCCTGCTTTTTTTCCACTGATCGACCGGCTGGCCGCTAAAGCCAATACGCAGCTTTCATTGATTACCGAAGTACTGGCTGGCGCATGGGAGCGGCTTGAGCAGGGACGGGCGGATATCGTCATCGCCCCGGATATGCATTTTCGATCGTCGTCGGAAATTAACTCCCGTAAGTTGTATACGTTAATGAATGTGTATGTCGCCGCGCCTGACCACCCTATTCATCAGGAGCCGGAGCCGCTTTCGGAAGTGACGCGGGTTAAATACCGCGGCGTAGCGGTAGCGGATACCGCGCGCGAGCGGCCGGTATTAACGGTGCAACTGCTGGATAAGCAGCCACGTCTGACGGTAAGCACGATTGAAGATAAACGTCAGGCGCTGCTGGCCGGGCTTGGCGTCGCGACTATGCCATATTCGATGGTGGAACAGGATATTGCCGAAGGGCGGCTACGCGTGGTCAGCCCGGAATCGACCAGCGAAATCGATATTATTATGGCCTGGCGGCGCGACAGTATGGGGGAGGCAAAAGCCTGGTGCCTGCGGGAAATACCTAAGCTATTCGCCGGAAAATAAATAGCGCGCGGCGCTTTAAAAGCGGCGCCGCGCCGCCATCAGGAAAAACGTTTCGGATCGGGGCCGAAGCGGTTGTCGCCCGGCGTACCATTCTGGCAGTTGAACGCGATGATGATAAGCCAGCCGATAATGGGGATAAGTAGCAACAGTAGCCACCATGCGGAGCGGTCAGTGTCATGCAGACGACGGAACTGCACGGCCCACCACGGTAAAAAGATCAGAACGCCGTAAATGGTGGTCAGAACGCCTTCACCCCCGGCGCGTTGCCAGCCAAGCATGGCGTCCAGCAGGCCCAACACAAAGGTAAAGATGATATTGACCAGAATAAACATCCAGTACTCTTTGCGTCGCGCGCGGCCGCCAAATCCCAGATAATTTTTTAAAACCTTTAAATACCAATCCATTTTCGCCTCAATAATGGTTCAATCACTTGTTTTTAAAGTAATCAAACTAAGAATAGCCGCGAATGAAATGCTGGTAAATATTTGTGGTATTTATTAATAAGGCGTCCCGGAGGACGCCTGAAATTAGCCAAAGCGCACGTCGCGCCCGTGAGGTTCGAGCAGATCCTGCCACGGTCCGATGGAAATGATACCCGTGGGGTTAATCGTTTTATGGCTACGGAAATAGTGGTGACGAATATGGTCAAGATTAACGGTTTCAGCAATGCCCGGTATTTGATAGATATCGCGCAGGAAACCGTACAGATTCAGGTAGTCGCTGATTCGGTATTTGTCGCATTTGAAATGAGTCACGTAAACCGGATCAAAGCGTACCAGGGTCGTCCATAAGCGGATATCCGCCTCGGTCAACTGGTCGCCCGTCAGATAGCGGTGCTGTCCGAGAATCTGCTCCAGGCGCGCCAGCGCAGTAAATACCTTTTCTACCGCTTCATCATACGCTTGCTGGCTGGTGGCGAAGCCTGCTTTATAAACGCCGTTATTAACGTTGTCATAAATCCAGCCGTTTAACTCGTCAATTTTGCTTTGCAGCGCGGGGGGATAGTAATCCCCGGCTTTAGCGCCCAGCCCATCGAAGGCGGAGTTAAACATACGAATGATTTCGGCGGACTCGTTGCTGACGATAGTATGATTTTTTTTATCCCATAAGACCGGTACGGTGACGCGGCCGCTGTAGTGTGGATCGGCGTGCAGATACAACTGGTAGAGAAATTCATGCTGATAGAGGGTATCGCCGGTGGCCGCCGGAAAAGTATCATCAAACGTCCAGCCGTTTTCCAGCATCAATGGATTCACGACGGAAACCGGAATAAATGGCTCCAGACCTTTCAGTTTACGGAAAATGAGCGTGCGATGCGCCCAGGGGCAGGCAAGGGAAACGTACAGATGGTAACGATCTTTTTCTGCGGCGAATCCGCCTTCGCTGGAAGGTCCGGGCGCGCCGTCAGCGGTAAGCCAGTTGCGGAAAGCCGACGCTGAACGCTGAAATTTCCCCCCGGAAGATTTGGTGTCATACCAGGTGTCGTGCCAGACGCCATCGATCAGTTGTCCCATGTCTCTCTCCTTCAGATGACAAAAGCGAGGCGCTATTCCCTCGCTTTTTTAATTGAGTATAGATTGCTTACCACTTTTTATTCAGCAGACGGTCAAGGCTGAACGCGCCAGGCCCGGTTAACGCCAGTAATAAGAATCCGCCGGCAATGGTCAGGTTTTTCATAAACATCAGCGAGTTTACACCTTCTGCAAAATTGCTATGGAAGATCAATGCCGTCAGCAACGTAAAACCAGCGGTAAAAAGCGCAGTGGTGCGGGTGAGGAACCCCAGCAGAATCGCCAGACCGCCGCCGAACTCAAGCAGTATGGTGAGCGGCAGCAGGAATCCTGGTACGCCCATCGCTTCCATATACTGCTGTGTGCCCGCATAGCCGCTAATTTTTCCCCATCCTGCGGTAATAAACAGAACTGGCATTAAAATACGCGCTATCAGTACACCAACATCTTCTAATTTTTTCATTTTATTCTCCAGGAGGCCGATTCGGCGGCTGCTGCTATTTTCATGAGCAATGGCGCGGTTTAGCGCGTCATTGTTATCGCTGGAGAGAATCATAAACGTGGCGTACAGGAATTGTTAGCAAGGAAAATTGCCAAATTTTTTCAAAAAATTTGAGTGATTGATAAAGAGACGATATGCATAAAAGTATCGCGCCACCAGGGGTAATCGGGCGATAACCTGATGGCGCGATGCTATAAAAGAAAAGATATTAACCGCGGAGCTGTTGTTGACGGAGGGTAGTTTTTACCAGGCGCCAGGCGCTCCAGATACCCAGGCCGCGTTTCGCCCAGCGTACCAACATATTAGGATGACGGATGGTCCAGATGGCCATTACGCTGCTACCGACCAGCGCCCAGGAGCGCAAGCTTAACACCGTATTCCAGCCGCGATCGTACGCGCCGGTGGTCTCCAGCCAGTCGCGACGGCTGGCGGACAGATCCAGCCGTTGCTGCTGGATCTGACTGAGAAGCAGCGCTTTACGTTTTTCGCGTTCGCCTTTGCTGCTCACGACTGATCGTCCTCCAGAATTTGCCGATCGTTAGCCAGTTCGTGCCGCGTATGGCGCAATAGCGTGGACTGACGCGCTTTGCGCAAAGTCCAGATGCCGCCGATTAGCGCAAGCACTAACAGCACAACTGTGGTAGCGATCATCGCGTTCAAACGGTACTGAGGATCGATAGCCCAGATGACCAGAACCATCAGGCTCATTAAGCCAAACGCCGCGAAGAGCATGGTAAGACCTACCATCAGCAAAAGCTGAAAGAGGTTCGCTTTCTCTTCTTCCAGTTCTACTACCGCCAGTCGCAGCCGGGTTTCCACCATCTCAACGATAATGGTGATAATCCGCTGCCCGATACCCAGTACGCTTTTGCCTGGTCCTTGTGCCTGTCGAGAGTCCGCCATAATTAACGACGCGTCAGCAGTACGCCCAACACCAGACCGACAGCGGCGCCAATGCCTACGCCTGTCCAGGGATTTTCGCGCACATAATCATCGGCGCGGGCGGCGGCGACGCGAGTCTGTTTGGCAATCACATCACCCGTTTCGCCCAGGCGGTAACGGCTCTCTTTCAGCGCGCGCTCGGCTTTGCTACGAATCTTACTCAACTCTTCTTTCGACTTTTCGCCCGAAGAGCTCAGCACTTCTTCAAGCGTATCGGTCAGGGATTTCAACTCAGCGCGCAGATGTTCCGTAGTGTTATCTTTCGACATAGTTTTCTCCAGGTGAGTGAGTATTTACATTCGGCGTTAATTTAGTAGTCTCTGGCCTCAAGTTTTTTTAGCTCATCCTGAGCCTCGGCCAGCTTACGTTCACGTTTGTCTATTTTATCCGCATCGCCTTTTGCTTTTGCCTCGGCTAAATCACGTTGGCGTTCGGCTACCTCTTCTTTTTGCTCAGCGATCTTTTTCTGATGCTCGGCGCGCAGCTTGCTGTCAGTACAATTGGCGCGTACTTCGCTGAGCGCCTTGTTCAGACCTTCAATACGGCGCTGATTGTTGTGCTTTTCAGCGTAGCTAATTTCCTTTTGTATATCCTGCTCTTTTTCCTGACAAAGCGAATTAGCGTAGCTACCGGCGCTAAGTGTAAAAAGCGTGATAGCCAAAGCGATGCGGTATTTCATTCCTGAACTTTCCCTTATGTTCGGACCCGTTGTCCGGGGCGGTGATCCCGATAATAACGCGGTGGGTTAAACACCGCTTTATTAATCATAGTCATTAAACAATGAAATCACCAAAGTGAGTGATATGATTCGGATTCCTGGAGATTAGCCAAAGCGGTGTGAGCTTTCCCGTAAGCGGGACAGCCACTGTACCGTTTCGTTGTCATCGTCCTGCTGAGCGACGACATAACCGTGTGGTAACGTTTGATCAAGCACTGTTTTTGCTGCGGCGCTTTGCGCAGGGGAATCGAAGGTAATGAGCAACATGTCATTTTTAGGCGTAATGCTTTTAAAATGAATGCCGTTCGCATCCAGATGATGCAGAACTGAGAAGCCGTCTGGCATACTGGCGCCCTGGTTAACCGCGCGAATGGCCAGCGTCGACTCTTGCTGACGCAGCGTTGACCACGTCATCATGAGTATGGTCAGCATCAGTAGAAAAGCGCTGATCCAAATGAGTTGTCGGGCAGTTATGCGTGGTTTAAGCATAAGTTATCCCCGGCTCCCATACTTCTTTTTCCACAGCATGACCAGTGAACCCGCCAGGCCAAAAAAGAGCAGCACCACGGGCAGCAGCATCAGGCATGACATTAACTGATCTTCATACTTCATAAAGACGGGCGTTTTGCCCAGCAGATAGCCCAGCGACGTCAGGATAAGCACCCACAACAAGCCGCTCATCCAGTTGAAGAACTGAAAGCGCGCGTTATTCAGGCCGGATATGCCGGCAATGGTGGGCAGCAGCGTTCTGACAAACGCGATAAAACGGCCTATCAATAGTGCCGACAGGCCGTGTTTATGGAAAAGGTGATGGGCGCGTTGATGATAATGTGCGGGGAGATGAGAGAGCCAGTTTTGCACGGTGCGGGTATTCCCCAGCCAGCGGCCCTGAATATAGCTGACCCAGCAACCCAGGCTGGCCGCGACGGTAAGCAGCAAAATGGTTTGTGGATAACCCATCGCGCCTTTGGCGATCAGCACGCCGACCAGGATCAACAGGCTGTCGCCAGGCAAAAAGGCGGCAGGGAGCAGCCCATTTTCCAGAAACAAAATCATAAATAACACAAAATATAACATGCCAATCATGGAAGGATTGGCCAGTGTTTCAAAGTCCTGAGCCCACAGGGCATTCAGCAATTGAGTCAGTAGTTCCATTCAGTATTCCTGGAGAATCGGTTAACGTCACGCCGGTGATCTGAGGTTTGCACTGCCGCAACAGAGTTGGAGTTTTTATCAGCGTTGCGGAAACGGCAAATTCGCGGCCTGAACTATTCCTTGTTAAGTTGTGAAGTAAGCAAGCACTAACACACAAAAATTCAAAATGCATCTAATTGTAACAAAGGTCAACGAAGTCCGTTATAGAAATTACGCGTCGTTGAGCTTTGATTTTGCTTATCGCAAGGGAGGGTGGCGAGAGGATTTACACAGGCTGACACTTTATACTGTACGCTGACCGAGCGCCGCGGCAGACGCCATCTACATATAACGTTACGCGAGGATGTCGCGCGTGAACATCAATTCGCTTTCCGTCACAGCCTACGGATTGGGAGATTCAGATCTATCGTTACGCCGGATGGCATACGCCATCCGGCATCAATAATCACTTAGCTACGCAAGGCGTTATTCGCCAGACGTTCGTCCTCTGCCTGGCAGGCTGCCGCAGTGAACAGAACATCGGTAGATGAGTTCAGCGCCGTTTCACACGAATCCTGCAATACGCCGATAATAAAGCCGACCGCTACTACCTGCATCGCGATATCGTTCGGGATACCAAACATGTTGCACGCCAGCGGGATCAGCAGCAATGAACCGCCTGCCACGCCGGAGGCGCCGCAAGCACACAGCGAGGCCACCACGCTCAGCAGCAGCGCTGTAGGCAGATCCACCGGGACGCCTAACGTATGAACTGCCGCCAACGTCAGAACCGTAATGGTAATTGCCGCGCCGGCCATATTGATAGTGGCGCCCAGCGGAATGGAAACGGAGTAAGTATCCCTGTCCAGATTCAGCTTTTCGCACAGCGCCATATTCACTGGAATATTGGCGGCAGAGCTGCGGGTAAAGAAGGCATAAACGCCGCTTTCACGCAGGCAGGCGAACACCAGCGGATAAGGGTTGCGACGAATTTTCCAGAATACCAACAGCGGGTTGACCACCAGCGCGACCAGCAGCATACAGCCAATCAAGACGACCAGCAGGTGCGCATAGCCCCACAGGGTGGAGAAGCCGGTGGTTGCAAGCGTTGATGAAACCAGACCAAAAATACCGACTGGCGCGAAACGGATCACCAGTTTCACCATAAAGGTCACGGCGTTAGACATATCGTTCACGAGGTTTTTGGTGGTTTCATTGCCATGACGCAGGGCAAATCCCAGACCGACGGCCCACACCAGAATCCCGATATAGTTAGCGTTCAGCAGCGCGTCGATGGGGTTCGACACCATGCTCATCAGTAGACCGCGCAGGACTTCTACAATGCCGGACGGCGGCACGATATCCTGGGCGCTACTGGACAGATGCAGCGTTGAAGGGAAGGCGAAGCTGAACACAACGGCCGCCAGCGCGGCTGAAAAGGTGCCTAGCAGGTAAAGAAAGAGAATAGGGCGAATATTGGTTTTTTGACCGTGCTGGTGGTTGGCGATCGAGGCCATTACCAGCATCAGCACCAGAACGGGGGCGACCGCTTTTAAGGCGCCGACGAACAGGGTGCCAAGCAAGCCAACCGCTTCTGCCGCAGGCTTAGAAATCCATGCCAGTAAAATCCCCAGTACCAGACCCACTAAAATTTGTTTAACCAGACTGCCTTGCGCTAAACGCTGCAGTAGCCCTGATGCTCGTTGCGTAGCCATTTCATATTCCTTGTATTGTGTTGCTGGTCATCCCCTGTACGCTCTTACGGCGCATCTTTCAGGATGTAACAAAGTGTTTGCCTGGTTGAGTATAAGGAAAGTTGAAGGTTCGGGAAGCGAAATATCCTGGATTTTTTGCTGTGATCATGTTTTATAACTTTATATTAACAGTATTGTGACATGTTAAACAAAAACGCCCGACAGGTGTGCGCTGCCGGGCGTTTTTGACGGGGCAGGTTTACCCCGATAAAAGATTATTGCGCTCGTAGTTTCTTATCGCGCTGATGGTTAACCCAGGCGTTAATCACCAGCGTAATGGTCAGAATACCAAACACTACGCCCAGCGAAATCGCGATAGGAATATGGTAGAAGTCGACGATCAGCATCTTAATGCCGATAAAGACCAGAATGACCGCCAGACCATATTTCAGCATCGAGAAGCGTTCCGCCACGCCGGACAGCAGGAAGTACATCGCGCGCAGTCCTAAGATGGCAAACAGGTTAGAGGTCAGTACGATGAACGGGTCGGTGGTGACCGCAAAGATCGCCGGAATACTGTCAACGGCGAAGATCACATCGCTGAACTCAACCATAATCAGCACCAGCAGCAGCGGCGTGGCATACAGCAGGCCGTTTTTACGTACGAAAAAGTGCTCGTTCTCGATCGTATCGGTCATACGCAGATGCCCGCGCAGCCAACGCACCATCGGTTTTTCGCCAATGCCGGATTCATCTTCCTTCGCCAGCGCCATTTTTACGCCGGTAAACAGCAGGAAGGCACCGAACACATACAGCAGCCATTCGAACTGAGTGATAAGCCAGGTACCGGCGAAAATCATGATAGTACGCAACACGATCGCGCCAAGAACCCCATACACCAGCACCCGGCGTTGCAGAGCCGGAGGGACGGAGAAATAGCTAAACAGCATCAGCCAGACAAAGACGTTATCTACGGCCAGCGACTTTTCAATCAGATAGCCGGTAAGGAACGCTAATGCCTGCGGGTCAGCAACTTCGCGCCCTTGCGTTTCAGCCAGATACCACCAGAAAGCGGCGTTAAACAGTAGCGAGAGCGTTACCCACAGGATTGACCATCCTGCCGCTTGTTTCATCGACATAGCATGTGCGCCACGGCGTCCCTGCAACAACAGGTCGATGGATAGCATTATCACCACAACAACCGCGAATCCACCCCATAATAATGGCGTACCAACAGTATTCATTATTTCTCCCCATGCAAAAAAAAACGGCTAACGCCGAATGGCATTAGCCGCTGCTTTTATGCATAGACCTTGCCATTCGGCAAGGTCTCACTTACAACAATAAAGGAATACGCTGACGCATTCCTTTATGGCTGCCCGGTGACCGGATGTGGTTTTGCACACATCGTAATGACGATCGACCGGCAATGAAGTTACTCCCCTTTGCGCGTAACAAAGTATGACAGGCCACGCGTAGAGTCAATGACCTGTAACATATGATTTACATAATTTTACGCAGTAAGGGGATGGGGCAGATCGTCCGCCGGGAAGATGACCCCGGTTTGACGGCGTATTTCTGTCAGCCATTTTGCCGTGGCGCGACTTAGCGACAACCCCGGATGTTCCACGGCGTGGTTTTCAATAAGCTGGGCAAACGCCCCGGCTTCATACAGCATGGTATTAATATGCTGAGGCTGGGTCAGATCCTGCATCAGCGCGCCGCGCGGCGCAAAACACACTTTCTGGCATTCCGACAGCTTTTCAATGACCAGCGATCCCCTCTCGCCCTGAATTTCACTGGCCAGTACCGAGTCGCTGACTTTGGAATGCTGTAGCGTGACGCTAAAATCGCCGTAATCCATAACCACGACGCCGTGTGCATCTACTCCGCTTTCCAATAAATTCGCCGACGCCTGAACGCTGCGCGGCTCGCCCCATAGCGCGATCGCCGACGCCAGACAGTAATACCCGATATCCATAATCGAACCATTGGAGAAGGCCGGATTAAACGTATTCGGATTTTCACCGTTCAGATAGCGCTGATAACGTGAAGAGTACTGGCAGTAATTTAGGAATGCTTTATGCATTCTGCCGATTTTCGGCAACGATTCCCGCAGCAGCAGGAAATTGGGCAGGCAGGCGGTTTTAAAGGCTTCAAACAGTATCCGCTGATTATCGCGCGCGCAGGCGATAGCGGCATCAACCTCCGCCAGGTTAGAAGCCAGCGGCTTTTCGCACATGACATGTTTTTTATGCTGCAAAAAGTGCTGCGTCTGGGAGAAATGCAGGGAATTCGGGCTGGCGATATAAACCGCCTCAATCGCGTCGCTTTGCGCCATCGCTTCCAGCGAGGTAAACAGATGCTCGACGGGATAATCATTTGCGAAAGACTGCGCCTGTTCAAGACTACGGGAGTAAACGGCGGCGAGCCTGAATTTGCCGGTTTCATGGGCGGCGTCGACAAACTGGCGCGTGATCCAGTTAGTCCCAATTACAGCGAAACGTATCATAAACGTCAGCGGACTCCAAAAAGGGATTTTTCGTCAATGTAGCACGCCTTTCCGCCCTTGCCAGTGCGCTGCGACGCACTCTGGCATTTTACTGGCGAGAAGGGCACCCGTGTGCGCTATCAGCCCCAATAGTGACGCCAGCGCCCAGATATTTAGGCTGACGATGCAAAATTTTGGCATCCAGCACTGCGCTAACCCGCGCCAGCTTTTCCCGAAGTCGTGTGTAGGTTCCGTGCCTTTTATTCAGATCCGGCGCGTTAACGCCGATAGCGTCAATGCCATATTGTTGCGCTAGCCAGATCGCCCGTTGATTATGAAATGCTTGCGAGATAATCGTAATGCGGCTTTCGCCAAACACTTTCCGGGCGCGAACTACGGAGTCCAGCGTGGAGAATCCGGCATAATCACAAAAAATGGCCGCTTCCGGCACACCTTTCGCTATCAGCGCCTGCTGCATCGCCGAAGGTTCATCGTACTCTTTTTTGCCATTATCGCCGCTGACTAACAGCCACTTCACTTTACCGGCGTGATACAACGCGGCGGCAGTATTAATCCGCCGGGTAAAATACCGATTGCCGGGTTTAGCGCCTAACACCAGCCCGACGTTGCGGGCGGGAACGGTCTGAATATCATTCCATGTCAGATGCTGTGAGGCGTTGACGATAAGCCAGTTAGAATAGAAAAGCGCGACGCCTGCCGCGACAAGCAGAAAACACGCCACTGTTAACGCCCGGCGTGTAAAACAGAGGCGGCGGATAAAACGGGCACATTGTGGGAGCATGGTCGTTGCGCGGTTCCGTTGGCGGTGGATAAAAAATACCCTCTACAGATCGTCATCCTTGACGTGGCGGCAGGCAATGAGCGAAATGTGAACGCGCCGATTTTATGCCCACGCCGTTAAAAAGATACGGGGGAAGGGGCATTTTCAGAATTTATTGTGCCGACAGCGCCTGATGCGTCAGCCACAGTCGCGTATCAAACTCCAGTTGATGGTACTGCGGTTCCATATGGCAGCAGAGCTGATAAAACGCTTTGTTATGATCTTTCTCTTTCAGGTGCGCCAGCTCGTGAACCACAATCATCCGTAAGAATGGCTCCGGGGCGTTACGAAACACGGTGGCGACGCGGATCTCCGCCTTTGCCTTGAGCTTGCCGCCCTGAACGCGCGAGACAGCGGTATGCAGTCCCAGCGCATTTTTCAGCACATGGATCTTGCTGTCATACATCACTTTATTGATGGGCGGCGCATTGCGCAGAAACTGACTTTTCAGTTCCTGAGTATAGTGATATAGCGCTTTGTCAGTGGCGTAATCATGCGCGCCGGGATAACGTTTTTCCAGCACCGCTCCCAGGCGCTGCTCGGCGATTAAGGCGCGCACCTGGGCAAGGAGATGTTCCGGATACCCCTGAAGGTAAGTTAGTGAGGTCATCAAAGCTCCATGTTGCTGATAAAAAGTGTATACTCACGCACCCTTTTCAGGGATAACGCCGCAATTTTACCATTCAGGAGGCCTAATGAGCCACGTAGACGACGGTTTCCGTTCACTGACGCTGAAACGTTTTCCGCAAACGGATGATGTTAACCCGCTTCTGGCGTGGGAGGCGGCCGATGAGTATCTGCTGCAACAGTTGGATGAGACGGAAATTCGCGGCCCGGTGCTGATCCTGAATGATACGTTTGGCGCGCTAAGCTGTGCGCTGGCGGAGCATTCGCCATACAGTATTGGCGATTCGTATTTAAGCGAACTGGGTACGCGAGAGAATTTACGCCATAACGGCATCGCGGAGTCCAGCGTAACGTTTCTCGACAGTACCGCTGACTACCCGCAGGCGCCGGGCGTGGTATTGATTAAGGTACCGAAAACGCTGGCGTTGCTGGAACAGCAGTTACGCGCTTTGCGTAAGGTCGTTACGGCGCAAACGCGTATTATCGCCGGCGCGAAAGCGCGTGATATTCATACCTCTACGCTGGAACTGTTTGAAAAAGTGCTGGGCCCAACCACGACGACGCTGGCGTGGAAGAAAGCGCGCCTGATTAACTGTACCTTCAGTCATCCGCAACTGGCTGACGCGCCGCAAACGCTAAGCTGGAAACTGGAAGATACAGGCTGGACGATTCACAACCACGCGAATGTGTTTTCTCGTACCGGATTGGATATCGGCGCGCGCTTCTTTATGCAGCATTTGCCGGAAAACCTCGACGGGGAGATTGTCGATCTCGGCTGCGGCAATGGGGTGATTGGCCTGAGCTTACTGGCGAAAAATCCGCAGGCGAACGTGGTATTTGTCGATGAGTCGCCGATGGCGGTAGATTCCAGCCGTTTGAATGTAGAAACGAACCTGCCGGAAGCGTTCGAACGCTGCGAATTTATGATCAACAATGCGCTCTCCGGCGTGGAGCCGTTCCGTTTTAACGCTGTGTTCTGCAACCCGCCGTTCCACCAGAAACATGCGCTGACGGATAATATCGCCTGGGAGATGTTCCATCACGCCCGCCGCTGCCTGAAAATCAACGGCGAACTGTATATTGTGGCGAACCGCCATCTGGACTATTTCCACAAGCTGAAGAAGATTTTCGGTAATTGCGCGACGGTAGCTACCAACAATAAATTTGTTATTTTGAAAGCGGTGAAGCAGGGACGCCGTCGATAAGACGCTCAAGCGTCATACCGGCCTATAAAACCGGTATGACGGCGTAAGCCCGATAAGCGCAGCGCCATCAGGCAAAGTCGTTAAATCTCCAGCGCCAGTCGGGTGCCCTGGGCAATCGCCCGTCGGGCATCCAGCTCCATCGCGACATCGCATCCGCCGATAAGATGTACCGTTTTACCTGCGGCGCGTAACGGGTCCGCCAGCTCGCGGCGGGGTTCTTGTCCGGCGCAGATCACCACATGATCCACTTCCAGCAACTGCGGTTCGCCGCCGATCAAGAGATGTAATCCGTCGTCGTCGATCTTCTGGTAACTGACTGCCGGGATCATCTTCACGCCGCGCGCCAGTAACGTCGCGCGATGGATCCAGCCGGTGGTTTTACCTAACCCTTCGCCCGGCTTGCTGGCTTTGCGTTGCAGCATGACGATTTGCCGTGGACTACGTGCCAGGCGTGGGCCTTCCGGGCGCAGACCGCCTGCCTGTTGCAGGCTGGTATCAATTCCCCATTCCGTACAAAATTCAGCAATATTTTGGCTGGTGGATTCGCCGTGCTGGCTCAGATACATGGCCGTGTCAAAACCGATCCCGCCGCAGCCGATGATCGCCACTCGTTTACCAACCGGCGCCTTATCGCGCAATACCTCCAGGTAGGTCAATGCCTTTGGATGATCAATACCGTCTATCGGCGGGCGTCGCGGTACTATTCCGCAGGCGAGGATCGCTTCGTCAAAGGGCTGAAGATCCTCTGCGTTCACCCGTTGGTTCAGTTTCAGCGTAACGCCAGTAACATCGATCATTCGACGGTAGTAGCGCAGCGTTTCGTAAAACTCCTCTTTACCCGGGATCTGCCTGGCGATAGTAAACTGACCGCCAATTTCACTCTGGGCGTCAAACAGCGTGACATGATGGCCGCGCGACGCGGCGTTAATCGCGAAAGCCAGCCCCGCCGGGCCTGCGCCGACAACGGCCAGGTTCTTTTTGCGTATGGCCGGCGTTATCGGCATGTGGGTTTCGTGACAGGCGCGCGGGTTCACCAGACAGGAGGTCACTTTGCCGATGAAGATCCGATCCAGACAGGCCTGATTACAGCCGATACAGGTATTGATCTCATCTGCGCGTCCGGATTGCGCTTTAGTCAGGAATTCAGCATCGGCAAGGAAGGGACGCGCCATCGACACCATATCGGCATCGCCGCGCGTCAGGATCGTCTCGGCGACCTGCGGATCGTTAATGCGATTGGTCGCGATCAGCGGAACCGAAACATGACCTTTGAGTTTCCGCGTCACCCAGCTAAAGGCGCCACGCGGTACTGGCGTGGCGATGGTCGGGATTCGCGCCTCATGCCAGCCAATGCCGGTATTAATTAGGCTTGCGCCTGCGGCTTCAATGGCTTGCGCCAGTTGTACCGTTTCGTCGAACGTGCCGCCATTTTCCACCAGATCGAGCATCGACAGGCGATAGATAATAATAAAGTCGTTCCCTACCCGCTGGCGTACCGCGCGTACTACCTCAACCGCGAAGCGCATACGACTGGCATAGTCGCCGCCCCATTCGTCATCACGATGGTTAGTTCGCCGGGTGAGAAATTCATTAATCAGATAGCCCTCTGATCCCATCACCTCTACGCCGTCGTAGCCTGCTTCCCGCGCCAGTTGCGCGCAATGCGCGAAGTCGTCGATTAACTGCAAGATTTCATCATGCGTCAGTTCATGCGGCATAAAGCGGTTGATTGGCGCCTGAATTGCCGACGGCGCGACCAGGTGCGGCTGATAGCTGTAACGTCCAGTGTGCAGAATTTGCAGCGCGATTTTACCGCCTTGCGCATGTACGGCATCGGTCACCACGCGGTGAGGCGTTAATTGGCTGGCATCGTTCAGCATCGCGCCGCCGGTCATCACGACCCCGGAGGGAACGGGCGCAATACCGCCGGTGACGATTAACGCTACGCCGTGTCGCGCGCGCTCGGCATAAAATGCCGCCAGGCGCTCGGCGCCATCAGGATGTTCTTCCAGACCCGTGTGCATCGATCCCATCAGCACGCGGTTTCTGAGAGTAGTAAAGCCCAGATCGAGCGGGGCGAACAGCGATGGGTAGCTCATAAGCGTATCCAGTATGTAAAATTATTGTTATGTGGTCGGATGAGTTACTACTGTAGCCGTCGCGAGGTAAAAGGGAAAAGGGGAATGTGGTGATTGTGATGGGATTCAAAAAAGAGGCCGCGACCCGGGGAAAACAGGCCGGATAAGCATAGCGCCATCCGGCATCGTTTTTAAACCTCTTCAACGCTCACCTGCATCGCCGCCAGCGCATTACGCGCTGATTTCAATACCTGTTCGCACAGTTCAATGGTTAGCGTGAGCGGTGGCTCGATACGAATTGTTTTCGCATTATTCAGCGTACCAGCGACCAGCACGCGTTGACGGAACATCTCACTGGCAAAACGGTAGCCCGTTTCGTTATCGACAAATTCAATGGCCATCAACATACCTTTGCCGCGCGCATCGTGTACCAGATTGGGATATTCACGCGCAAGTTGTCGAAAACCATCCAGGAGCGTATCGCCTTTTTGTTCCGCCTGGGCCGGGAGATTTTGTTCCAGCAGGACGTTAATGGTCGCCAGCGCGGCAGCACAAGCCAGCGGATTACCGCCAAAAGTGGTGGTATGCAGGAAGGGGTTGTCGAACAGAACCGAAAACACCTCTTCAGTCGCGATGGTGGCGCCAATCGGCATCACGCCGCCGCCCAGGGCTTTCGCCAGACACAGAATATCAGGCTGCACATTTTCGTGCTCACAGGCAAACATCTTGCCGGTACGCCCCATGCCGGTTTGTACTTCATCCAGAATCATCAGCGCGCCGAATTCGTCACAGAGCTTACGTACCTCTGTCAGGTATCCCTGCGGCGGCAGGATCACGCCGCCTTCACCCTGAATAGGCTCCAGAATCACGGCTGCTATCTCGTCGCCCGTTTTTTTGCCTTCGCTAAATGCCATGCTCATCGCGTCGATATTGCCAAACGGCACATGGCGGAAGCCCGGCAGTAAAGGCATAAAGGGTCTGCGGAAGGTGGATTTGGCCGTGGCGGAGAGCGCGCCCAATGATTTGCCGTGAAATGCGCCGCTGGTGGCGATAAAGGTAAACTTGCCGCGCGGCGACTGATACGCTTTTGCCAGTTTTAGCGCCGCTTCGACGGATTCGGTGCCGCTGTTACAGAAAAAGCTGTACTTGAGTTTCCCCGGTGTCAGCGCCGCCAGCGTTTTTGCCAGCATCGCCCGCAAGGGATCAAGTAACTCCTGGCTGTGGAGAGGTTGTTTTGCGAGTTGATTCTGGACGGCGGATACCACAACAGGATTACGGTGCCCCACGTTAAAGATGCCAAACCCCCCAAGACAGTCGATAAACTCCTGCCCCTGGGTGTCGACAAGCGTATTCAAACTGCCCGCTTGCCACTCTACGGCTCCGTAATCCCCGCCGGCGGTAACAGATTTCCGGTATTCCAGAAATCCTGGATTTACATGCTCTTTAAAGTAGTCAATGACCTCTCGGTTTAGTGCTTTCATTTCCTCATGGTTTAGCGTTCGCTTCTCGATGAGATTCAGTGCGTGCGCGCTACAGGCCAAAGCCGATGCGCTGGAAGGTAACCTGTTCAAAATGAGCTCCAGAGGGCCGTGTATCACATGATACTGAATTAAGTATTGCAGGGATTAGCGGGGGTCTAAGCCCATAGTGAAAATCGGGATAAACACCAGGAATAATCACATTTACACAACATTTAATGTCATGTGTTAACAATTGGATGCATTTTGAGCAGATCTTGTTTTACGGTTTACGGTGTGTTGCGGTAGCGGCGGCGTGAGAAAAAGGTGAGCCAGGGCAGATTTTAAAGAAAAAGGTTGTCCACGCTAAACAATTTCATAATGAAAATAAGGCGCAGGATGAGGTGAAAATCGTACAAATATTAAGGATTAATCGCAAATTGCGATCCAGAGCAATTTTAACAACTAAAGATAAATAGATTAGCGCCGAAATAACATCTGAGCGAAAAATTAACATCCAGATAACCTGCACAGGACGCTATCATGTCTTCTCATCCCTACGTCAGCCAGCTAAATACCCCGCTGGATGATGATACCACTCTGATGTCTACGACCGACCTGGAAAGCTATATCACTCACGCCAATGACACTTTTGTCCAGGTGAGCGGCTATCAGTTAAACGAGTTACTGGCGCAGCCACATAATCTGGTGCGTCATCCGGATATGCCGAAAGCTGCCTTCGCAGATATGTGGTACACCCTAAAACAGGGCGAACCGTGGAGCGGCATTGTGAAAAACCGGCGTAAAAACGGCGACCATTACTGGGTGCGGGCCAACGCGGTACCGATGATACGTGAAGGGCGTGTGACGGGATATATGTCGATCCGTACCCGCGCCACGGATGATGAGATTGCCGCCGTCGAGCCTTTATATCAGGCGCTAAATGAAGGGCGGTGTAGTAAACGTATTCATAAAGGCCTGGTGGTTCGTCAGGGCTTGCTGGGCAAACTACCCGCTATGCCTGTTCGCTGGCGAGTGCGTAGCATTATGGGGCTAATGGCCGTAATGCTGGCGTTGGCGCTGTTCGGTACGGATGCGTCATGGCAGGCGTTGCTGTTGGGCGCGTTGGCGATGCTGGCAGGTACGGCGCTATTTGAATGGCAAATTGTGCGTCCCATTGAAAATGTGGCGACGCAGGCGCTGAAAGTGGCGACCGGCGAACGCAACAGCGTACAACATCTTAATCGTAGCGATGAGTTGGGGCTGACGCTGAGGGCCGTGGGGCAGCTTGGCTTGATGTGCCGCTGGCTGATCAATGACGTATCAAGTCAGGTTTCCAGCGTCAGAAACGGCAGTGAAAGGCTGGCGAAGGGTAACAATGATCTGAACGAACACACCCGTCAGACCGTGGAGAATGTTCAGGAAACGGTAACGACCATGAACCAGATGGCGGAGTCCGTGAAGCTCAATTCCGAGACGGCTTCCGCTGCGGATAAGCTTTCCATGGCGGCCAGTAGCGCGGCGACTCAGGGAGGTGAGGCGATGGATACGGTGATTAAAACGATGGATGATATCGCTCACAGTACGCAACGTATCGGGACGATCACCACGCTAATTAACGATATCGCTTTTCAGACGAATATCCTGGCGCTGAATGCGGCGGTAGAAGCGGCGAGAGCGGGCGAGCAGGGGAAAGGGTTTGCCGTGGTTGCTGGCGAGGTACGTCATCTTGCCAGCCGTAGCGCTAATGCGGCGAACGATATTCGTAAATTAATTGACGCCAGCGCAACAAAGGTGCAGTCAGGCTCCGAGCAGGTTCACGCCGCAGGCCGTACCATGGATGACATTGTAGCCCAGGTGCAAAATGTCACCCTGCTTATCGCACGGATCAGCCAGTCGACGCAGGAACAGACAGATGGGCTTTCCAGCCTGACTCGCGCCGTGGACGAGTTGAACCGCATAACCCAGAAGAATGCGGCGCTGGTGGAAGAGAGCGCACAAGTCTCCGCGATGGTAAAACACCGTGCCAGCCGGCTGGAGGATGCGGTCACGGTACTGCATTAAGTTTATTTGTAGGTCGCAACGGTAATGACATCCGCCCGGTAGCAACAAGCTTACCGGGCGGATGTGCTCTGATAGAAGGCGGTGCCTGCCATCATAGAGAGCACCAGTGGCCTGTGATGTTAAAAATAATGTGATATTTATTCCTTCTCCCTTGTCTACCTATTAATAGGTATAAACTCAGTTAATAAATAAGAAATGGTTAACCTTTTAGCGTATTTCTTTCATTATTAGTGCCAATTTATGTCACTTTTGGTTCATCTTTCTGTGAACAATAAATATTACTTACTAATAATGTTCCGAAATAAAAAGCGATCAATATCATAAAGTTAGTAACATTATTGCCGATAAATCTTCCTGTATGAGGATATGCAATCCCAGGGAGAAAATATGTTTTTGCATAACATTAAAATACGTTCAAAATTATTTATGGCCTTTGGCTTATTCATTGTTCTCATGGTGGTGAGTTCCGCTCTGTCTTTGTTTAGCCTTGATCGGGCTAATACGGGTATGCAGGACATTATTACCAATGATTATCCCACCACGGTAAAAGCCAATCTGTTAATCGATAATTTTAATGATTTCATCATCGCGCAGCAGCTCATGTTACTGGATGAAGAGGGGCGCTGGAGCCAGAGCTCGCAGAAAGAACTCAGTGAGATAAGCCAGCGCATTTCGGCTTTACTGGATGAGCTTTCCAGGGAAAATAGTCACGATGCGGATTCACAGAAAATCATTAATGAGATCCGTGAAGCGCGCCAGCAATACCTGGAGTCCAGATTCCGTATTTTGAAAGATATTCAAAGCAATAATCGTCAGGCGGCCATTCAGGAGATGATGACCAGAACGGTGCAGGTGCAAAAAGTCTATAAGGACAAAGTCCAGGAACTTATCGCTGTTCAGGACGCGCAGATGCATGAAGCGAGCGTGCAGGTCAAAGAGGATTTTAAAAATAATCGGACGCTGTTAATCACTTTGGCGCTGATAAGCATCGCCGCCGGAGGCGTAATGGGATGGTATATTGTGCGTTCTATTACCCGGCCGCTTGATGACGCAGTACGCTTTGCCGAGGCGATTGCCGATGGCGATCTGACTCGTCATATCACCACCGACTATAAAGATGAAACAGGTGTACTACTGCAAGCATTAATGGCGATGAAAACGCGTCTGCTGGATATCGTACAGGAAGTGCAAAACGGTTCGGAGAGTATCTCCACGGCGGCGGCGCAAATTGTCGCCGGTAACCAGGATTTGGCGGCGCGTACGGAAGAGCAGGCCAGCTCGGTTGAAGAAACGGCGGCGTCGATGGAACAGATTACCGCCACGGTTAAAAACACAGCCGATCATACCAGTGAAGCGACCAAACTCTCTGCCGGCGCCGCCAGCGTGGTGAAAAACAATGGGGAGATGATGAATCAAGTGACGCAGAAAATGCGCGTCATTAACGATACGGCAAATCGTATGTCGGATATCATCAATATCATTGATTCTATTGCCTTTCAGACCAATATTCTGGCGCTGAACGCGGCGGTTGAAGCGGCGCGCGCGGGCGAACATGGGCGTGGTTTTGCCGTTGTCGCCGGAGAGGTTCGCCAGTTGGCGCAAAAGAGCGCCTCGTCAGCCAGTGAAATCCGTAATTTGATTGAAGATTCAACCAGTCAGACTCAGGAAGGGATGCACCTGGTGGAGAAAGCCAGCGCCCTGATTAATGGCATGGTGGATAACGTCGAAGAGATGGATGTGATATTACGTGAGATTGGGCAGGCCAGCCGCGAGCAAACTGACGGTATTTCGCAGATTAACAGCGCGATTGGCCTGATTGACGCCGCCACGCAACAAAACTCCTGCCTTGTGGAAGAGTCTGTTGCCGCCGCGGCGTCGCTGAACGAACAGGCGTTACATTTAAAAGAGCTGGTTAACGTGTTCCGCGTCCGCGAAGAGGACACGCAGCCCGCTTAATCCAGTTCGGCGATTTCCAGCGCCGCGCGATCAATCACGCCGATAATGCGTTTGATTTGCGCGTCGTTGATATCGCTGTGGTTTATCCGCAGATCCAGCACGGCCTTGAAGTTATCCAGCGCCCGCTTCATCTGCGGATTTTTACGTAACTCCATGCCTACACAACGGGCTTTTAGCCGCGCCTGAATATGCGTCAGGTGTTCGCGATTTTCATCAAGCCATTGCGCGCCGTTCGCGGTAATCGCGATTTTTTTCCGCCCGCCTTCTTCGTCGCTAATCGTGATAAATTGCTGATCCTGTAAAAAATCCAGCGTAGGGTAGATCACGCCAGCGCTTGGCGTATAGCCGCCCCCCGTCAGGTTTTCTATCGCTTTAATCAGTTCATAGCCGTGGCTGGCGTCCCGGGTCAGGATATCAAGAATGACCAGCCGAAGTTCCCCGTGGCCAAAAAATCGCTGGCGTCGACCACCGCCCTGTCCATGACGACCACAGCCGTGTCCGTGACGGTGTTCGCCGCCGCAACTGGCGTTCTCATGCTGATGCGCGCTATGGCAGCCTTCATGCTGATGTTCTCGATCTTTGCAGCAACCATCGTGCTTATGATCCTGGTTTTTGCAACACCCTTCATGTTGATTTTGCATCATTGTCTCCTGCTTATTTAGATATATCTAATTTATATCTAAATGATGGATTTTAGCAAGGGCAAAAGCGCTTTTTGCAATAATATATTAATTTATAAGGTTTTATCTTAAGGTTATAGTTAGCTACGCGTTGCCAGAACACTATCAAAAAACAGTTGCATTTTTACTGATTAACAATCATTATCATTTAAAACTTTAATTTAGATATATCGTATTACTTCACGAAGGCAAAAAATGACGACATCATCCGCACACTATCCACAGCGTGTTCGTAACGAACTGCGTTTTCGCGAGCTAACCGTTCTGCGGGTAGAACGTATTAGCGCAGGATTTCAGCGGATCGTACTTGGCGGCGAGGCGCTGGACGGTTTCACCTCCCTGGGCTTTGACGATCACACGAAAGTTTTTTTCCCTGAGCCAGGCTGTCGCTTTACGCCCCCGACAGTCACTGAGGAAGGCATTATCTGGGGGGAGGGCGTTCGTCCGGTCTCCAGGGATTACACGCCGCTGTATGATGAGGCGCGTCGCGAGCTGGCGCTGGATTTCTTTATCCACGATGGTGGCGTAGCCAGCCGTTGGGCAATGGAAGCCCGTGAAGGCGATACACTGACGATTGGCGGGCCGCGCGGTTCGCTGGTGGTGCCGGAAGATTATGCCTGTCAGGTTTATGTCTGCGATGAGTCCGGTATGCCTGCGCTACGTCGTCGTCTGGAATCGCTTAGTCGTCTGCCTGCGCGCCCTGCGGTAACCGCGCTGGTGAGCATTCAGGATGCCGCATATCGCGATTATCTCGCCCATTTGACGGATATTACTGTGGAATATGTTGTTGGCGGCGATGAACAGGCATTGCAAACGCGCCTGTCGCAGCTGGCAATACCAGAATCAGACTATTTCATCTGGATTACTGGCGAAGGCAAAACGGTAAAACGTTTAAGTCAGTGCTTTGAAAAGGGGTTTGATCCACACCTGGTACGTGCGGCAGCCTATTGGCATCGTAAATAGCGGTATGGGGCGAGCCCTGTCAGAAACAAAAAAGCCACTCTTTAGAGTGGCTTAATTATATGATTTTAAAGCTAAAATTTGGTGGCCCCTGCTGGACTTGAACCAGCGACCAAGCGATTATGAGTCGCCTGCTCTAACCACTGAGCTAAGGGGCCGTGGCGGTGGATTATAATGTAACTTTACGCTGTAATCCAGCCGTAACCGTGCGGGTGCTGTTTTTATAAACAATGTGTTTTCAACCCGTTATACTTAAAGAACGTTGTATTGCTCAGGAGTAATAATGGTTAAGGACATACTGGCGCCAGGGCTACGGGTGGTTTTTTGCGGCATCAATCCGGGACTCTCCTCGGCGAATACCGGCTTTCCGTTTGCGCATCCCGCGAATCGTTTTTGGAAAGTTATTCATTTGGCCGGTTTCACCGATCGACAGTTGAAACCGGAAGAGGCGGAAAAATTACTGGATTTTCGCTGCGGGGTAACGAAACTCGTCGACCGACCGACGGTACAAGCGACTGAGGTGAAGTTGCATGAATTACGTAGCGGCGGACGCAACCTGATTGAAAAAATAGAGGACTACCAGCCCGCGGCGCTGGCGGTGCTTGGTAAACAGGCTTTTGAACAGGGATTCAGCCAGCGCGGTATCGCCTGGGGTAAACAAAAGATCGCCATTGGCGCGACGATGGTGTGGGTGTTGCCGAATCCCAGCGGCTTAAACCGAATTAAAACGGAAAAACTGGTCGAGGCCTATCGCGAACTGGATCAAGCGCTCATTATGCGTGGGCTATAGCAATGGGGAATGAGGGCGCGAATACTCGCGCTGTGTAGAAATTCTGCAGGCCAAATAGGGCGCTTGCGCATGGCCTGATAAAAAAACGCCGCCTTGCGGCGGCGTTTATACGTGTGCGGCGAATTAATCGTCGAGGAAGCTGCGCAGCACTTCAGAACGGCTCGGGTGGCGCAGTTTACGCAGCGCCTTCGCTTCGATCTGACGGATACGTTCGCGGGTAACATCGAACTGTTTACCCACTTCTTCCAGCGTGTGGTCGGTGTTCATATCGATACCGAAACGCATACGCAGCACTTTCGCTTCACGAGCGGTCAGGCCAGCCAAAACGTCGTGAGTGGCGGCACGCAGGCTCTCGGTAGTGGCTGAGTCCAGCGGCAGCTCGAGGGTGGTATCCTCGATGAAATCACCCAGATGCGAATCTTCATCGTCGCCGATCGGCGTTTCCATTGAGATAGGCTCTTTGGCAATCTTCAGCACCTTACGAATTTTATCTTCCGGCATCAGCATGCGTTCAGCCAGCTCTTCCGGCGTTGGCTCGCGGCCCATCTCTTGCAGCATCTGGCGAGAAATACGGTTGAGCTTGTTGATGGTCTCAATCATATGCACCGGAATACGGATGGTGCGCGCCTGATCCGCGATAGAGCGGGTGATCGCCTGACGAATCCACCAGGTAGCGTAGGTGGAGAACTTGTAACCACGACGGTATTCAAATTTATCAACCGCTTTCATCAGACCGATGTTGCCTTCCTGAATCAGGTCAAGGAACTGCAAGCCACGGTTGGTGTATTTCTTGGCGATAGAAATAACCAGACGTAAGTTCGCTTCAACCATCTCTTTCTTCGCACGGCGGGCTTTCGCTTCCCCGATAGACATGCGACGGTTGATGTCTTTCACCTGTTCGATGGTCAGACCGGTTTCTTCTTCAATCTGCCGCAGTTTTTGCAGGCAGCGTTGCACTTCTTCCGCGACATCGTGCAGTTTTTCCGACCACGGTTTGTTCATCGCGATAGCGGCGTTGAACCAGGTTTCGCTGGTTTCGTTACCGGTAAACAGCGTGATAAAGTTCTTCTTCGGCATTTTGCACTGCTCGACGCAGAGCTTCATGATCAGACGTTCCTGAGTACGCACGCGATCCATCATCACGCGCATACTGTTGACCAGATAGTCGAATTGCTTCGGTACCAGACGGAACTGTTTGAACACTTCAGACAGCTTCAGAATCTCTTCCTGCGCGGCAGCATGGCTGCGGCCTTTCGCTTTGATGGTGTCGCGCGTAACGACGTATTGCGCGCGCAGCTCAGCGAATTTTTCGCGTGCCAGTTCAGGGTCAATGCTGTTGTCGTCATCGGCGGCGTCATCGTCGCCGTCTTCTTCATCTTCGTCTTCGTCATCATCCAGGTCTTCCTGGGAGAGTTCAGAACCGACGTGAGTTGCGGTCGGCGCCATCTCTTCTTCCGCGTTCGGATCGACAAAGCCGGTGATAAGATCGGACAAACGAGCCTCTTCAGCCTCAACGCGATCGTACTGTTCCAGCAGATAGGTAATGGCTTCCGGGTATTCGGCAACGGAGCATTGAACCTGGTTGATCCCGTCTTCGATACGTTTAGCGATGTCGATTTCGCCTTCCCGGGTCAACAGTTCAACAGTGCCCATTTCACGCATATACATGCGTACCGGGTCAGTCGTACGACCGATTTCAGACTCAACACTGGACAGAACTTGTGCAGCAGCTTCTTCCGCATCTTCATCGGTGCTGGTGGTATTTTCAGCCAGCAGCAGATCATCGGCATCAGGCGCTTCTTCCATTACCTGAATACCCATGTCGTTGATCATTTGGATGATATCTTCAATTTGATCTGAATCGACGATATCTTCCGGCAGATGGTCATTGACCTCAGCATAGGTCAGATAGCCTTGCTCCTTACCACGGGTGACAAGAAGTTTCAGCTGTGACTGCGGGTTTTGCTCCATAAGACGGTATCCACACTTATTCGTTTGATTGGTGTCGACGGTATAGCTGTCGACATTTAAAGCGAGGGCATACTTATATTTTGGCCGCTGCCTCTCACTGCGGCTGTCGGGGGCTTCCCGATCGATATGCGGCATTTAAGCCGTTAAATTCATTTTCTGGCCAGCTCCTGGTTTAACGTCCAGAGCTCTCGGCGTTCTTCGCTGCTTAAACCATGAGTGCGATCGCGAGCGATCAGCTCTTCTTGTCGCAGTTGCAGCAGCGAATCAAACATATGGTTGAGTGAGTCGGTAAAGGTCTTTTCGGCAATCGCCTTATCTGCTATATCGTCCCACATCGATAATTTTTCAAGGGTCGCAGCATCATTTGTGCCACGGTAGAGTTCCAGAAGTTGTCCGGTAGTAAGACCTGGCTGAGCCAAACAAGTTTTGACCAATTCTTTAAATAAGCCAAGTCCAGGCAGCTTATTCTGATCCAGCGCGTCTAAGGGCGGTACTAACGGCGCGAGATCCGGATTTTGCACCAGTAATCCTATCAGTATACGCATGGTCGTGCGTTTTAGCTGCGGAGCCGGGCGGGAAACGCCGCTTTCCGCCTGTTTTGGCACTAAACGATCAAGCTGACTATCATCGAAAATGCCTAACTTCAGCCCCAACGTCTGGCGCAGCTGAATACGGTGCGCGTCGCCAGGCACCTGATTAATGAGCGGCAGCGCCAGTGCGGCTAACTGCGTGCTGCCATCCGGCGAGCTTAAATCCACCTGCGGCAGGAGGCTATTAAACAGAAACGTAGAGAGCGGCTGCGCCTGCTCCATCCGCGCTTCAAAAGCCGCCTTGCCTTCTTTACGCACCAGTGTATCCGGGTCTTCGCCGTCAGGTAAAAACATAAAGCGTACCTGCCGACCGTCGGTCATATAAGGCATTGCTGTTTCCAGCGCTCTCCAGGCGGCATCACGGCCAGCCCGGTCGCCGTCGTAACAGCAAATCACGTTGTTCGTCGCCCGGAATAACATATGCATATGGTCTGCCGTGGTTGAGGTACCCAGCGAAGCGACCGCATAGTTAATGTCGTATTGCGCTAGTGCGACGACATCCATATAACCTTCGACCACAAGCAAGCGTTGCGGTTCAGCACTATATTGCTGAGCCTCATAAAGACCATATAGCTGGCGGCCTTTATGGAAAATGTCCGTTTCCGGAGAGTTAAGGTATTTCGGCGTGTCGTTCCCCAGAACTCGGCCGCCAAAACCAATCACCCTGCCGCGTTTGTCCCGAATAGGGAACATGACCCGATTACGGAAACGATCGTAAGTGCTGCCCTGCTCGTTATTGACCAGCATCCCGGCATCCAGCAACAATGCCTTGTTATCGCTGTTATTACCGAAGCGCTTTAACGCGTTATCCCAACCTGGCGGCGCGAAGCCAATGGCGAAACGCTGAATAATTTCAGCGCTCAGACCGCGCTTTTGCAGATAGTCACGCGCAGGTTTTGCCGCAGGATGGGTAAGCGACTGCTGATAAAAGTCATTCAGACCATTCATCAACTGATAGAGGTTTTGCCGTTGATGGCGCTCTATCTGGCTAAGCCCGGTGCCTGCTTCATAGGGAATTTCCAGGTTATGCATGGCCGCTAATTCTTCGACGGTTTCGACAAATTCGAGCTTGTCGTAATTCATCAAAAAGTCGATCGCATTGCCATGCGCGCCGCATCCAAAGCAGTGATAAAACTGTTTTTCACCGTTTACAGTGAAAGAAGGGGTTTTCTCATTATGGAATGGACAACACGCGTGATAGTTCTTGCCCTGTTTCTTGAGTTTTACGCGCACGTCGATCAGATCGACGATATCGGTTCTCGCCAGCAGGTCATTAATGAATACGCGTGGGATTCGTCCAGCCATATGCCCCTTTTATACACGTCATTCTTCAGGCTGCCGTAGTGTTGGCTACGTTCGCTCACCCCTGTCGCTGACTTGCGTAAGCGCCGGGGACTTGCTCTCTTGCCGCCTGGACGCAGCATGAATGATTTTGTGTATATGCTAATGCATAAACGAAAACAAGCCGCGCATTCCTTTCGGAAGCACGGCCTTACAACTACAACTCGATCTGAATTGAGAGCAGCCCGCTCTCAAAAGATTAGTACAGACGAGTACGGCGTGCGTTTTCGCGAGCCAGTTTCTTCGCGTGACGTTTCACTGCAGAAGCTTTAGCGCGCTTACGTTCGGTCGTCGGTTTTTCATAGAACTCACGACGACGAACTTCCGCCAGAACACCTGCTTTTTCGCAGGAACGCTTGAAGCGACGCAGAGCTACGTCGAACGGCTCGTTTTCACGTACTTTAATTACCGGCATGTGCCTCTCACCTTTGATTAATTCGGTTTGCCGCTGGCATCAACGCCAGCTTATTTCAAAATGGTGCGGAATTTTACTGCAATTGCTGCTGCTTTGTAAAGCACCGCGGCCTTTTTTGAAAGGGACTTTTATAAGGGGAGGGAGTATACACGAAGTCGGGACTGAGGGTATACATCCACCCGCATTCGACCTACACTGCGCGGTATTAGAGCGAGGTAAAACAAGTCATGCGTGTACTGGGTATTGAAACATCCTGCGATGAAACCGGCATCGCTATTTACGACGACAAAAAAGGTCTGTTAGCCAACCAATTGTATAGTCAGGTGAAATTACATGCTGACTACGGCGGCGTAGTGCCTGAACTGGCTTCCCGCGATCATGTGCGTAAAACCGTGCCGCTGATTCAGGCGGCATTAAAAGAAGCCGGTTTGACGGCGAGCGATATCGACGCGGTGGCCTATACCGCAGGTCCGGGCCTGGTCGGCGCGCTGCTGGTCGGCGCAACCGTCGGGCGTTCGCTGGCATTTGCCTGGAATGTGCCGGCCATTCCTGTACACCATATGGAAGGTCATCTGCTGGCGCCGATGCTGGAAGATAACCCTCCGGAGTTCCCGTTTGTGGCGCTACTGGTCTCCGGCGGACATACGCAGCTCATTAGCGTGACCGGAATCGGTCAGTACGAACTGCTGGGAGAGTCGATTGACGATGCCGCCGGTGAAGCGTTTGATAAAACCGCCAAATTGTTGGGGCTGGATTATCCTGGCGGCCCGATGCTGTCGAAAATGGCGTCGCAGGGGACGGCGGGGCGTTTTGTCTTTCCGCGCCCGATGACCGATCGTCCGGGGCTGGATTTTAGTTTTTCCGGTCTGAAAACCTTTGCCGCTAACACCATTCGTAGTAATGGCGACGACGAACAAACTCGCGCTGATATTGCGCGCGCTTTTGAAGATGCGGTCGTGGATACGCTGATGATCAAGTGCAAGCGCGCGCTGGAAAGCACCGGTTTTAAGCGTCTGGTCATGGCGGGCGGCGTCAGCGCTAACCGCACGCTGCGCGCGAAGCTTGCCGAAATGATGCAAAAACGCCGCGGCGAAGTGTTCTATGCGCGTCCGGAGTTTTGTACTGACAACGGGGCGATGATCGCCTATGCCGGAATGGTGCGGTTTAAGGCGGGCGTTACGGCGGATCTTGGCGTAACGGTACGTCCGCGCTGGCCGCTGGCCGAGCTGCCGGCGGCGTAAAAGCGGAAAAGGGGGGCGACATCATGCCGCCCCAACGGGTTTACAGCAAAACGACGGGCATCCACAACAGCCCGGTGACGATCAGCAGCACCAGGAAGATCAGGCCGAAAATCGCGCCTAACCACGCCAATGGTGGAAGAGTGACGCGCGGCGGATTCGATATGTAAGCCCATCACCGAGCTATTGCCGGTCAACCCTTGTGGGCCGATCCCCAGACGGTTGCGGCCCTCTTCCAGACGCAGCTCCAGCTCAATCTTTCTGGCGTTTCTTTTTCAGCTTCGTCCAGATTTTCGTCTCCTGACGACGCCACAGACGCTGGATGTTGTCATGATGGCGCAGCAAAATGAGACATGACAGCATCGATACCGGGAAGGTGAACTGCGGTTTAAACCACCAGACGTAAAACGGCGCAATCAAGGCGCTGACAATCGCCCCTAACGATGAATAACCGCTTAACAGGACCGTCAGCAGCCAGGTGCCAGCCATGACGCCGGTTAAATCCCAGCCGATAGGCGCAATGGCGCCAAATGCGGTTGCTACGCCTTTCCCACCTTTAAAGCCAAAAAAGACCGGCCAGATATGCCCCAGACAGGCGGCGATAGCGATAAGCCCCAGCCAGAAAGGGGTAACGCCTAACGCATACGCGCCCCAGACGGGCAACATGCCTTTAAGGATGTCAAAAATAAGTACCGCGACAGCCGCTCCCTTGCCACCGATTCGTAATACGTTCGTCGCGCCCGGGTTGCCGGAGCCGCTTTCACGCGGATCGGGCAGCCCGGCGATGCGGCAAACCAGAATGGCACTGGAAATTGAGCCGCAGAGGTACGCGAAGAGGATCATTCCAGGCGCGATTGCACTCATAAGCTGTTCCGTATTGAAAGTGTCGTTTTATTTACTATTTCTGTGGATAATACGCACATTTCGCCGGAAGTGGTATCCGGGTTAGCCAAAAAGCAGGCAGGTCGTGATGGATATTGTATTTATAGAGCAACTTTCGGTAATCACCACTATCGGTGTTTACGACTGGGAACAGACTATCGAGCAAAAACTGGTGTTCGATATCGAAATGGCATGGGATAACCGCAAGTCGGCGAAAAGCGATGATGTCGCAGATTGTCTAAGTTATGCGGATATCGCCGACACGGTGATAAATCATGTCGAAGGCGGTCGTTTTGCTCTGGTCGAACGCGTGGCGGAAGAGGTGGCGGATCTGCTGCTTAGCCGATTCAATTCTCCGTGGGTTCGCATCAAACTGAGCAAGCCTGGCGCCGTCGCGCGCGCGGCGAACGTAGGGGTAATTATTGAGCGTGGCAATAATCTGAAATAAAAATAAATAATTTTATATTTTTTAAACCAAACGGTTATATATGGGGTCTTAACGCGAGATCCATTTTTGCAGTGTTTTTCATTTTAGGGGTTTATTGATGAGCGATATGCACTCGCTGCTGATAGCGGCAATTTTGGGTGTGGTCGAAGGATTGACGGAGTTTTTGCCGGTATCCAGCACGGGCCATATGATTATTGTGGGTCATCTGCTGGGGTTTGAAGGCGATACGGCCAAGACATTCGAAGTGGTGATTCAACTTGGATCTATTCTGGCGGTCGTGGTGATGTTCTGGCGGCGGTTGTTTGGTCTCATCGGTATTCACTTTGGCCGCCCGCTACAGCGTGAAGGTGAAAGTAAAGGTCGATTAACGTTGATTCACATCCTGCTGGGCATGATTCCGGCGGTGGTGCTGGGGTTAGTCTTTCATGACACGATCAAGTCGCTATTTAACCCAATTAACGTGATGTACGCGCTGGTGGTAGGCGGTCTGTTGCTGATTGCCGCCGAGTGCCTGAAGCCGAAAGAACCGCGCGCGCCGGGGCTGGATGATATGACGTATCGTCAGGCGTTTATGATTGGCTGTTTCCAGTGTCTGGCGCTGTGGCCGGGCTTCTCGCGTTCCGGAGCGACCATTTCCGGTGGGATGCTGATGGGCGTCAGCCGTTACGCCGCCTCTGAGTTCTCGTTCTTACTGGCTGTGCCGATGATGATGGGCGCAACGGTTCTGGATCTCTACAAAAGTTGGTCATTCCTGACCGCAGCGGATATTCCGATGTTCGCAGTGGGCTTTGTGACGGCGTTTGTGGTGGCGCTGATCGCCATCAAGACCTTCCTGCAACTGATTAAGCGTATCTCGTTTATTCCGTTTGCGATTTACCGCTTTGTGGTGGCGGCTGCCGTTTACGTTGTCTTCTTCTGATGATTGACCGTGCCGGATGGCGGAGTACCGCCTTGTCCGGCCTAACTGTTTTGTCGGTCTGATAAGCGCAGCGCCATCAGGCAATTTATCGTGCCGGATGGCGTTTAGCTGGCGGGGTTCGGGCAGCGCTTCTCTTTCCAGCTGGCGACCGCTGCAATTCGTCGCTTGGTCAGCTCCTCGCGAATCTCAATGCCCTTAAATCCGGCCTCCACCACCTCTTTCGTCGGTACCGCTTGGGCCACCTGCCAGGCTTCGCGCAGCCAGCGCCCCTGCGGGTAATCCGACGCTTCAAATCCGGTACGTCCACGGACATCGGCTTCGCTGGTCAGCGCAATCTGCTCGACGCGCTGCGGTTTACGCCATGCATCAATGGCGTCAAACAGCTTAACGATCGTTTTCGGCTGGAGTATCGGAAAGGTGTGGATCAGATCGTGGTATTCGGCGACCAGTTTAGCTAAATCACGCAGGTCATTGGGGACGCGCAAACGCTGGCATAACTGTTCGACCAGTTTCACGCCCGCCGGGCCGTGGCCATGATGGCGCGGCCAGAGGTTTTTCGGCGTTAAGCCTTTGCCCAGGTCATGACAAAGCGTGGCGAAACGGACATCAAGCTGCGGACTGAGCATGGCGGCCATCGACAGCGTCATCAGCGTATGAACTCCGGTATCAATTTCCGGATGCCACTTTGCCGGCGCGGGCACGCCAAACAGGGCGTCGATTTCCGGAAACAGGACGCGCAGGGCGCCGCAGTCGCGCAATACCTGGAAGTAAACCTGCGGATTGCGGGTGGTAAGCGCATTTTCCGTCTCTTTCCATACCCGTTCCGGCGTCAGATGTTCCAGCTCGCCTGCTGCGGTCATTTCGCGCATTAGCGCCAGTGTTTCATCGGCGATACGGAAACTCAGATGAGCGTAACGGGCAGCAAAACGCGCCACGCGCAATACGCGCAAGGGATCTTCGCCAAACGCGGGAGAGACATGGCGCAGTAGACGTGCCTCCAGATCCCGGCGCCCGTGGTAAGGGTCGATAATCTGGCCGTCATCGTCGCGCGCCAGAGCATTAATGGTCAGATCGCGACGCTGGAGATCGGCTTCCAGGGTAACGTCCGGCGCGGCATAACAGGTGAAGCCCGTGTAGCCGGAACCGGATTTACGCTCAGTACGCGCCAGCGCGTATTCTTCGTGAGTTTGCGGATGGAGAAACACAGGAAAATCACGGCCTACCTGCTGGTAGCCCGCATCAAGCATCTCCTGCGGCGTGGCGCCGACAACGACCCAATCTTTATCTTTAACCGGTAGCCCTAACAACGCATCCCGAACCGCACCACCGACCAGATAAATCTTCACGCCACTTTCCTTTTAAAAACGATCATCCTCTAATGATAAGACAGTGCCGCAGAGAAGGCGATTTAGTTCATCCAGCGGTCTTTGCGTTTACGGCTTGGGATCATATGCGGCAGCACCAGCCCTAACAGCAAGCCAATACCCAATACGCCGCCGCCATACATAAACCACTGCATAATAATGGTGCGCTGTTTGTCATCCAGTTGCAGATTCGCGGCGCTCACTTTTTTCTGCGCGACAATCAGCTCGTTTTTCAGCTTCTGGTTCTCTTCTTTTAGCCCGTTGATGACGCTGTCGCTTTGCGCCACTTTCTGCTGCATATCGGCGGTGCGCTGATTCCACGTGGTATCAATATTGTTGAGTTTATCGGTCAACGTTTTGACCTGATTTTCCAGATCCGGCACGCGGGTACGCAGGCTTGGCGTAGTATTCAGTTCTTTTAACGGTATCCAGGCAGTACGACCAGAACTGTCTTTGATTTGACCATAGTTGGCATCGCTCTGTAAGAGCGTGACTTCCTCGCCGGCGTTGACGGTACCCACAAGGCGATAATTATCTCCCGGACCGCTGCGGACCCAGGTATTCAGTTCATCAGAAACGTAACGCGTCTCTTCAGCATGAGAGACGGCGGTGGCGCTAAGCGCAAGTAAAGTTAGTCCAATCAGGCGTAATTTTGGCATCAGGCTGTCGTTATTGTCAGAGAAAGTGGAACGATAGTAACGGCATCAGTGTCGCTACGCAAAGTAGTCGACATCAATCGGAATCATCTGTGTCGCCTTTGCCGCTACGTCAAACTTTTACGCCCGTCAAATTGCTCGTTGCATGGCAATTTGGCGCAAAATACTATCTACTGACAAAAATAATGCGGGTAAGTTCGCCAAGAATCTTCCCAGATGTGACATAACCCATAAGTACAAGGCCATGGCTCAGGAAATCGAATTAAAGTTTATCGTCAATCACGACGCCGTAGATGCGCTGCGAAATCATCTTCATACGCTCGGCGGCGAGCATCATGCGCCCAGCCAGTTGCTGAATATCTACTTCGAAACGCCTGATAACTGGCTACGCCGCCATGATATGGGGCTGCGTATTCGTGGTGAAAATGGGCGCTATGAAATGACCATGAAAATTGCCGGCCGGGTAACGGGCGGGCTGCACCAGCGACCCGAATACAATGTTGCGCTAAGCGAACCCGTGCTGGATCTGACGCAACTTCCGGCGGAGGTCTGGCCGGATGGCAAACTGCCTGTCGGCCTGGCATCAAGCGTACAGCCGCTGTTCAGTACCGATTTTTACCGGGAAAAATGGTGTCTGGACGTTGACGGCAGCAGGATTGAAATTGCGCTCGATCTCGGCGACGTAAAAGCGGGCGAGTTTGCCGAACCGATTTGTGAGCTGGAGCTTGAGTTGCTTCGCGGCGATACGCGCGCCGTGTTAAAACTGGCGAAGCAACTGCTGTCGCAAACCGGTTTGCGTCAGGGCAGTCTGAGTAAGGCGGCGCGAGGTTATCACCTGGCGCAGGGGAATGCGCCGCGAGAGAATACACCAACGGCAATTCTGCGGACTGCCGCGAAAGCCACGGTAGAGCAAGGGCTGGAGGCCTCGCTGGATCTGGCGTTGTCACAGTGGCAGTACCATGAAGAGCTCTGGCTGCGCGGCGACGAGTCGGCGAAAGAACACGTGCTGGATGCTATGGGATTAGTGCGCCATGCCTTAATGCTTTTTGGTGGCATTGTTCCGCGTAAAGCGAGCGCTCACTTACGTGATCTACTTACCCAGGCGGAAGCGACGATGACATCCGCGGTGTCCGCCGTCACAGCCGTTTATAGTACGCAAACGGCGATGGCGAAACTGGCATTGACGGAATGGCTGGTGACGAAAGCCTGGCAGCCATTTCTGGACGCGAAGGCGCAGGCCAAAATGGCCGATTCTTTTAAGCGTTTCGCCGACATTCATCTTTCTCGTCATGCTGCTGAATTAAAAAAAGTTTTTGGACAACCGCTGGGTGATAAGTATCGCGACCAGTTGCCGCGTTTGACTCGCGATATCGACAGCGTTTTACTGCTGGCCGGGTATTATGATGCGATGGTCGCGCAGGCATGGCTGGAAAACTGGCAGGGATTGCGTCACGCCATTCTTACCGGACAACGTATTGAAATTGAACATTTCCGTAATGAGGCCATTAACCAGCAGCCGTTCTGGTTGCACAGCGGAAAACGATAATCAGAACCGTAGAAAGCGCCTGATGACGCTGCGCTTATCAGGCTTACGGTATGCGGACTTGTAGGCCGGGTCAGGCGAAATGCCGCCATCCGGCATTATTTAAAGGATATCCCCTAAATGACGCCGCTCTCTTCACCCTTATCGCAGTACTGGCAGACCGTTGTTGAGCGCCTACCAGAAGGATTTACTGAGACATCGCTTAGCGTGCAGGCGAAGTCAGTACTTACATTTAGCGATTTTGCGCTGGATAGCGTGATAGCGCATCCGGAGTGGCTTGCCGAACTGGAATCCGCATCGCCGCAGGCTGATGAATGGCGACATTATGCTGGCTGGTTACAGGAGGCGTTGGCAGGTGTCTGTGACGACGCCTCGCTGATGCGTGAACTGAGGCTTTTTCGTCGTCGCATCATGGTACGCATCGCCTGGGCGCAGACGCTGTCGCTGGTGGACGATGAGACTATTTTACAACAGTTGAGCCATCTGGCGGAGACGTTCATTGTGGGGGCGCGCGACTGGCTGTATGCCGCCTGTTGCCGCGAATGGGGAACCCCCTGTAACCCGCAGGGCGTTCCGCAGCCGCTGTTGATTTTAGGCATGGGCAAGCTGGGCGGCGGCGAACTGAATTTTTCGTCTGATATCGATCTGATTTTCGCCTGGCCGGAACATGGCGAGACCCGGGGCGGGCGTCGTGAACTCGATAACGCCCAGTTTTTTACGCGTCTCGGGCAGCGGCTGATCAAAGCGCTGGATCAGCCCACAATGGATGGTTTTGTCTATCGGGTGGACATGCGCCTGCGACCGTTTGGCGACAGCGGCCCGCTGGTACTGAGTTTTGCCGCGCTGGAGGATTACTATCAGGAGCAAGGACGCGACTGGGAACGCTACGCCATGGTGAAAGCGCGGCTAATGGGCGATAACGACGACGCCTGGTCTCGTGAATTACGCGCCATGCTGCGGCCTTTCGTTTTCCGCCGCTATATCGATTTCAGCGTCATCCAGTCGCTACGTAATATGAAAGGGATGATCGCCCGCGAAGTGCGACGCCGCGGTTTGAAGGACAACATTAAACTTGGCGCGGGCGGTATTCGGGAAATTGAGTTTATCGTGCAGGTATTCCAGCTCATCCGCGGCGGACGCGAGCCGTCGCTACAGTCGCGTTCGTTACTGCCGACGCTGGATGCTATCGCTGCGCTGCATTTGCTGCCTGAGAATGACGTGGCGCAACTGCGCGTGGCCTATCTTTTTCTACGTCGTCTGGAGAATCTGCTGCAAAGCATCAATGACGAACAGACGCAAACGTTGCCTGCCGACGATCTGAATCGGGCGCGGCTGGCCTGGGGAATGAAGGCGGAGAACTGGCCGCAGCTTGTTGGCGAACTGACGGATCATATGGCTAATGTACGCCGCGTATTCAACGAATTAATTGGCGATGATGAAGCCGATACCCCGCAGGAGGAAGAACGTTCAGAGCCGTGGCGTGAAGTATGGCAGGATGCGCTACAGGAGGATGATTCGACGCCAGTGCTGGCGCATTTAGCCGATGAGGATCGGCGACAGGTTCTGACCCTCATCGCTGACTTCCGTAAGGAACTGGATAAACGCCCTATCGGCCCGCGCGGGCGGCAAGTGCTGGACCAACTGATGCCGCACCTGCTTGCTGATGTCTGCTCTCGCGAAGACGCCGCTGTTACGCTATCGCGGATAACGCCGTTGCTGGCGGGGATTGTCACTCGCACCACCTATCTGGAGCTGCTGAGCGAATTTCCTGGCGCGCTAAAACACCTGATTATGCTCTGCGCCGCTTCGCCAATGATAGCGAGCCAACTGGCGCGTTATCCGTTGTTGCTTGATGAACTGCTCGACCCCGGCACGCTTTATCAGCCGACGGCTACCGACGCTTACCGCGACGAATTACGTCAATATTTACTGCGCGTGCCGGAAGAAGACGAAGAACAACAACTGGAGGCATTACGCCAGTTTAAACAGGCACAGCTTTTGCGAATTGCGGCGGCGGATATTGCCGGTACGCTGCCGGTGATGAAAGTGAGCGATCACCTCACATGGCTGGCAGAGGCGATGATTGATGCTGTGGTGCAGCAGGCGTGGACGCAAATGGTTGCGCGTTATGGTCAGCCAGCGCATCTGGATGAACGCCAGGGGCGGGGGTTTGCGGTTGTCGGTTATGGCAAGTTGGGCGGATGGGAGCTGGGCTACAGTTCCGATCTGGATCTCATTTTCCTGCATGACTGTCCGATGGACGTCATGACCAACGGCGAACGCGAAATCGACGGGCGGCAGTTTTATCTGCGCCTGGCGCAGCGCATTATGCATCTGTTCAGTACGCGCACCTCCTCCGGCATTTTGTATGAGGTGGATGCGCGTCTACGCCCCTCTGGCGCGGCGGGAATGCTGGTGACTTCAGCGGACGCGTTTGCCGATTATCAGCAGCATGAAGCCTGGACCTGGGAACATCAGGCGTTGGTACGCGCTCGCGTGGTATATGGCGACCCGCAGCTTACCTCACAGTTTGATACGGTGCGCCGCACTATCATGACGACGGCGCGCGACGGCAAGACATTGCAGACTGAAGTGCGTGAAATGCGCGAGAAAATGCGGGCGCATCTCGGCAATAAGCATCGTGATCGTTTTGATATTAAAGCTGATGAAGGCGGTATTACGGATATTGAGTTTATCGCGCAATATCTGGTACTGCGCTACGCTCATGAAAAACCTAAATTAACGCGCTGGTCTGATAACGTGCGCATCCTGGAGCTTCTGGCGCAAAACGGCATTATGGATGATCACGAGGCGCAGGCGCTGACGGTAGCCTACACCACACTGCGTGATGAACTGCACCACCTGGCGTTGCAGGAGCTTCCCGGTCATGTGGCGCAGACGTGTTTTAGCAAAGAGCGCGCGCTGGTGCAGGCAAGCTGGCGGAAGTGGCTGGTAGCCGTTTGAATTATGCTATTATCGCGCGCAAATTTTGAATCTCTCAGGAGACAGGAATGAAAGTAAATCTGCCAGCGTTTGAACGTGCAGGCGTCATGGTTGTGGGTGATGTAATGCTGGATCGCTATTGGTATGGCCCCACTTGCCGTATTTCACCGGAAGCGCCGGTGCCCGTGGTTAAGGTAAATACCGTTGAGGAACGCCCGGGCGGCGCGGCGAACGTGGCGATGAACATTGCGTCTCTGGGAGCGAACGCCCGTCTGGTCGGCCTGACGGGTATTGATGACGCCGCGCGCGCGCTGAGCAAAACGTTGGCAGAGGTCAATGTGAAGTGCGACTTCGTTTCTGTGCCGACGCATCCGACGATTACCAAACTGCGCGTGCTATCACGTAATCAGCAGCTCATTCGTCTTGATTTTGAAGAAGGCTTTGAGGGCGTGGACCCACAGCCGTTGCATGAGCGTATCAACCAGGCGCTGGGATCGATCGGCGCGCTGGTATTGTCCGATTATGCCAAAGGCGCTCTGACCAGCGTGCAGACTATGATTTCCCTGGCGCGCCAGGCGGGCGTGCCGGTGCTCATCGATCCGAAAGGAACGGATTTTGAACGTTACCGCGGCGCCACGCTGCTGACGCCAAACCTTTCTGAATTCGAGGCGGTTGCGGGGAAATGTAAAAGCGAAGACGAACTGGTTGAACGCGGCATGAAGCTCATTGCCGATTACGACCTTTCCGCGCTGTTGGTCACGCGTTCCGAACAGGGAATGACGCTGCTGCAACCGAATAAAGCGCCGCTACATATGCCGACGCAGGCGCAGGAAGTTTATGATGTTACCGGTGCGGGCGATACGGTGATCGGCGTGCTGGCGGCGACGCTGGCGGCGGGAAATACCCTGGAGGAGGCGTGTTATTTCGCCAATGCGGCGGCGGGCGTAGTGGTAGGTAAACTCGGGACGTCAACGGTTTCCCCTATTGAGCTGGAAAACGCAGTGCGCGGACGCGCGGATACCGGCTTCGGCGTCATGACCGAAGAGGAGTTGAGACAGGCCGTCGCCAGCGCGCGTAAGCGTGGCGAGAAAGTGGTCATGACCAACGGCGTTTTCGATATTCTGCACGCGGGCCATGTCTCTTATCTGGCGAACGCGCGCAAACTGGGCGACCGCCTGATTGTTGCGGTCAATAGTGACGCCTCGACTAAACGCCTGAAAGGCGAAAGCCGTCCGGTTAATCCGCTCGAACAGCGTATGATCGTGCTGGGCGCGCTGGAGTCAGTCGACTGGGTTGTCTCTTTTGAAGAGGATACGCCGCAACGACTGATTGCCGGTATTCTGCCGGATCTGCTGGTAAAAGGCGGCGACTATAAGCCGGAAGAGATCGCGGGCAGCGAAGAGGTCTGGGCCAACGGCGGCGAAGTCATGGTGCTGAACTTCGAAGATGGTTGTTCCACGACCAATATCATCAAAAAGATCCAGACCGAGAGCGAGAAGTAAAACCGCGACATCAGGCGTTACAGACGCGGCGGGCGCTGATTTTGAAGGCGCGTCGGACATTTTGTTTCGACGCGTATCTCGCGGTTGACGCTGCTTTTTTTTCGACCTAAAGTAAAGGAATAAGGGTGAGAGGGGATCTCTCCCCCCTCTGATTGGCTGTTAGTAAGCTGCGAAACTTATCAGTAACAGAACAATCAGTATGATGACCTGTTGCATCATAACCCTTTCCTTATTAAAGCCCCTTCCTCGGGAGGGGCTTTCCCGTTTCAGCCCCTTGCTGACATCGCGATTGTTGGTGAGTGGCCTGTCTGGCGCAAGGGCTTTCTCCCGCCGATTTTGCGTTACTGGATCGCCCACGCAAAATGGCCTGCTGGTCATAACGCTTTGTACAGACAAGGTGGAAAAAAGATAAAAAAATCCCCGGCCTTATGGCCAGGGACAGGAGATATAGCGGGGGGTTATTGCTCTTTTACCGTTGCTTCGCGATTAATCTCATCCGTTGCCGATGAAACCAACGGCGTGGTCAGCGCCTTTAGCGAGCCGCCAGCGATGCCAATCTCGTTTAACAGCGAATCGATCAGCGGCGCCTGGGTACGATAGGTGAGCGCGGCAGATAACGCTTGTTCCGCCAGGTTTCCCCCGTTAGCGCCGCCAGCGGCGACGTCGCCCGCCGTCGCGCCGCGATTGAGGCCATCGACCTGAATAATCTTAATGCCGTCGATGGATTTCATCGGTTCAACAGACTTCTCAATAACAGCAGGCAACGATTGTAAGAGCGCTAGTTTAAATTTGAGGCTGGTTTGTTCGTCAGAAAGCACGTTGATAGCGTCATTCAGCGCCCGTTGCGCTTCGGCTTCCGCCAGACCTTTTTTACGCGTTGCTTCCGCCAGTTCGATGATAGCGGCGGCTTGCAATTCTGCCGCTTCTTTCTCTGCTTTTGCCCGGACGGTCAGTTCGACCGCTTTGGTTTCCGCATCCTGCGCCGCGGCGATCAGAGCGACCTGCTTGGCGCGATCCGCTTCGGCGGTCTGGCGGGTGGTTTCTACGTTTTGCTGGGCGCGAACCGCATCGGCCAGCGCGTCGTTGGCGCGCGCTTCCGCTTGTGATTGCTGCTCGGATTTGGCGGCAATGGCGATAGATTTCGTCTGGTTGGCGATTTCTGTCACCTGTTGCTGTTCGATCTCTTTAATACGTACTTCACGCTCGGCCTCAACTTTCCTGGACCGTACTGCTTGCTCACGTTCGATCTCCGTCTCCTGGATCTGCCGCTCAGCAAGAATGCGCGTCTGTTCTGCTTCACGATGGCGCTCGGCCTCAAAAGCGGCAATTTTGGCGTTTTGTTCGGCGGTGCGGGTTTTAACCTGTTGCTCCTGCTCCAGAGTCATAAAGGCTTCTTGCTGCTCGATTTCCAGCTTGCGTTCAAGCGCGTCGCGGTTCTTTTCGCGCACCGCCACTTCCACATCCTGTTCCACTTCATTACGTTCACGACGGCGGCGTTCGGTTTCCTGCGTCAGTTTCGTCAGACCTTCGGCATCAAAGGCATTGTTTGGATTGAAATGCTCTTTGGACGTTTGGTTAAAGTTGGTTAAGGAGACGCTTTCCAGCTCCAGGCCGTTTTTCGACAAATCTTCCGCAACGGTGTTTTGTACGCCCTGAACGAAGTTTTCACGCGTATCCTGTAGCTCATGCATCGTCATCTGGGCTGCGGTAGCGCGTAAGGCGTCAACGAATTTATCCTCAACCAGCATACGCAGATCTTCCGGCGACAGCGTTCGCTGGCCAAGCGTTTGTGCGGCGGTAGCAATACCTTCAACAGAGGGTTTTACACGCACGAAGAAAGCGACGACCACGTCAACGCGCATACGATCTTTGGTGATCAGGCTATCGACGGTAGCACGGCTGACTTCAAGTTTTAGGGTATTCATATTGATCGGAATAATTTCGTGAAAGATTGGCATCACAATAGCGCCGCCGCTCATCACCACTTTTTGCCCGCCAAGCCCGGTACGGACAAACGCCTGTTCCGCAGATGCGCGGCGATAGAGGCGAGCAAAAATGATCCCGATAATTAGTAAGACGATAACCGCCACGATGGCGGTAAACATCCATGATGGCAATATGCCAAAAACATCATCCATTATGTAAGTTCCTCTCAATTAGACATAGAAGGTACGCTCAGCCAAATAACGCGTTGCGGAAAGTCGGCAGACAATCAGCACCTTGTCTCCTTTTTTAAATTCTTTTCCCTTTTCGGGTTCCAGCAGTAAATAGTGAATCTGGCCGAACTTATCGGTAAATTTTCCTTCGCAAGGTGTACCGGCGACGGCGGCGTGGCCGGTAATAATCGCCATGCCGCCGATAAATTCCTCTTCCCGGAGGGCGGAGCTTTCATCTCTGGGTAGCCAGGGCGCGAGGATTTTTCCGCTGTAATGCACGGCAAAGACCGACAGGACAATGCTCAACGGGACCAGCAGCAGATTGCTGAGTGGCGCCTGCCAGAGCATGATCCCGCCATGCTGGATGAGGATGCCGAAGAGGCCGAAATAACCGGCCAATAGACAGAGGACGACCAGGGCGGGAACGCGTCCAATATTCAGATAATGAAGCGCCTGGCCCGCAGGGCCGGATGACAGGGCGTCATAATGATCGAGATGGGCGTCGAGCGCGCCTGAAAGAAAGTGGCCAAAAATCAGAGAAATCATCTCCAGCACGCCGATAAAGAAAACGAACGCGATGGCAAACAGATAGGGGCTGTTATACTCCGCAAATAAGGTCATATTTTCTATCCTTGTCGCCGCCTTCAGAAGGGTGTTCGCGTGATAATTTTCATGCTTGTTATTTCACTGCGTTACAATATCATGTGACCCATATCTCCTTAAGTCCGAAAAGCGATTTATCCGTCGTTATCTTTGGTGAATATTGTGATTTTGCGCATTAAATTTGCGCACGTTATGTATAAAACCGCCGTACATATAGGGAAATACTGAAATCAGAAAAAGCATATAGCCTTAACAGAATTCAATAACTGGAGGGTATGCTGATGAACAACAATAACGTCTATTCATTAAATAATTTCGATTTTCTGGCGCGCAGTTTTGCCAGAATGCAGGCGGAGGGGCGTCCTGTTGATATCCAGGCGGTAACCGGCAATATGGACGAGGAGCACCGCGACTGGTTTTGCAAGCGTTACGCGCTTTACTGCCAGCAGGCGACTCAGGCGAAAAGGTTAGAATTAGAACACTAATGCAGGCTCCCTTTACAGGCGCAGGGCATTATTCAGATCTTATATGAGCGGGCCGTCAGGCCCGTTCACGTTTTTACTCTTGTGGATCGACTGGCGGGATGGCGGGCGCAGGTTTTACTTCTTCAGGCTTGTCGCGAGCTTCCAGTTCGCTGAGGCGTTGCTCCAGCAGCGCCAGTTTTTCCCGGGTGCGCAGCAAGACCTGAGTCTGGACATCAAACTCTTCGCGGCTCACCAGATCGAGACGCGTCAGCTGAGATTGCAGCGTTTGACGGATTTTTTTCTCGATATCTTCCCCGAACTCGCGAATACCTTTCGGCATTGACTCATGAACCTGGCGTGCGATTTGCTCAATTTTTTTCGGGTCAATCATTGTGGTTTCCCTGAACTGGTAAGTGTTAGCTCTTATTGTAGTGCGATATGTGGACGCCATAAACCAGAATTGTGTGACGTCATACGGAGTAAAGGCGTTGATGAAGGTAATCAATAGCGTTATAGTTAACCCGCTTATTCTCAGGGCGGGGCGAAATTCCCCACCGGCGGTAAATCAGCGATGTTTAACGCATTTCTCATCACGGCGCGCCGTGACGGAACGCGGAGAGCAGGTTGAAAGCCCGCGAGCGCTTTTTGCCATAGCGAAAAGGTCAGCAGATCCGGTGTAATTCCGGGGCCGACGGTTAAAGTCCGGATGGGAGAGGGTAACGATCCAGTCGGGCATGGACCCGCTCACGTTATTTTTTTGCCGCTTGTCGGCACTCCTAAGACTGCCCTGATTCTGGTAACCATAATGTTAATGAGGTTTTTTTACCATGAATCAGACGCTACTTTCCTCTTTTGGTACGCCTTTTGAACGTGTTGAACTTGCACTGGATGCGCTGCGTGAAGGACGCGGTGTGATGGTGCTTGATGATGAAGATCGTGAAAACGAAGGCGATATGATTTTCCCCGCAGAGACGATGACCGTAGAACAGATGGCGTTAACCATTCGTCACGGTAGCGGTATTGTTTGCCTGTGTATTACTGAAGATCGTCGTAAGCAGCTCGACTTGCCAATGATGGTGGAAAACAACACCAGCGCCTACGGCACCGGTTTTACCGTGACCATTGAAGCCGCAGAAGGCGTGACCACTGGTGTTTCCGCCGCTGACCGTGTCACTACGGTGCGTGCGGCAATTAAGGATGGCGCAAAACCGTCCGATCTTAACCGTCCGGGGCACGTTTTCCCACTGCGCGCTCAGGCGGGCGGCGTGCTGACGCGCGGCGGTCATACGGAGGCGACCATCGATCTGATGACGCTGGCCGGTTTTAAACCTGCAGGTGTACTGTGCGAGTTGACTAACGACGATGGGACGATGGCGCGCGCGCCGGAGTGTATCGCGTTTGCAGGCCAGCATAATATGGCGGTAGTCACGATTGAAGATCTGGTGGCTTACCGCCAGGCGCATGAGCGCAAAGCCAGCTGATCGAACGGATCATGGTTGAAAAAAGCCGATGAGATGTCATCGGCTTTTTTGTATTCCTTCGGTGCCATATTGTTCAGTTTCAAAGAACGACGAATAAGCTGAATGGTAAAATTATTGTGAGAAAAGCAGAGGCCTGAATGCAGACCTCTGCTTTGGTTTATCTATTCAGGTTATTTGCCTCTGGCCAGTTTCAATGCCCAGGCGCCGCTCATCACCAGCAGCAGAATCAGGCACAACCCAAAGGCCAACATACATGCCTGCGCCATGTTCATAAAGTGCCAGGGCGGAAGCAGATACCAGCCTTCGGACTGCTGGTAGAGATCGACAAACCACTGCTGTACGCTACTGAGCGTTACGCCATCAGGGACGATAGGCGCGTCATAACCGCAGTCTCCGGTAGGTTTAAACCACTCCGGTGCCCATTCCGCCAACGGTAAGTTGAAAGGAAAGGTCGGGTCAGTCGAACATCCTTGCACGCCAAAAAGTGAATCGGGGTCCGCATTATGTACCGCATGATGGATACCATTAAGCTTAATAGAAAACTTAATGCCCATAATGCTGCCATAAAACGCCGCGATGCAGCCAATCAGCTTCAGCACGATATTTTTGGGATTTATCGCCGCAATCACCCCGCCAATTACCATCACAAACATCGCGTAACGAATGTAAACACACTGTTCGCACGGCGCCATGTAGAGATAGATTTGGAAGAACGAGTGCGCCAGGATAATTAACCCTCCCATCGCGATGGCCATTAACAGCCACAGAAAGCGCTGTTCCTGCCATCTCACCAGCGTATCTACTGGTCTTGCGCGTAGGTCTCGCCATAATCCCTTAATAAAATCCATAATCGTTTCCCTGCTTATTTTTTAGTGGCCAGTTCCCGAACGAGCTCAGCCATAGAATCGATGGATTTGATGTTTTTGGTATAGATAAGGTACTTGCCGTTGACGACGTAAGCCGGAACACCCTGAATTTTGGCAACGTCATAGGCGGCTTTCCATTTTTCCAGCGTCTCCTGAACGGCAGGATCTTTCAGCGCCGCTTCAAAATCAGCCTGGCTCATGCCTGCGGCGTCCAGCCCGGTTTTAATAAATGCCGCCGGATCTTTCCCATCTGACCAGCGCTCTTTCTTATCATGGTAAGCCGCGTACCAGGCGAACTTCGCTTTTTTGAATTGTGATTTAGCATCAAATAACGAAATCCCGGCAGCTTTATCTTTGGCGATCAGGACTGCAAATACTTCGCTGGCCTGTTTGCCATATTCGCCTTTTGTTTCCAGGTGGAACGGAGTGAACGTAACGAGATCGGCTACTTTATCAGAAACCGGACCTGTTACGGCTTTGTCATATTTGTAGCAGAAAGGGCAGGCGTAGCTAAATACCTTAATCAGCGTTTTATCCGCATTAGGAATCGGTTTCTCCAGAACCATATAATCTGTGCCCTCGGTAAAAGCCGATGCCGCAAAAGGAGTGACCAATGCCGCGGTTAATACTACGCTTTTAAATAAAGAGGTAATCCATTTAGATGACATATTAATTCCTTCCCGTGATTTATTTAAACATTTGCGTTGGATGAACCAGTAACGCACGATAGTGAGTCTGGTTGGGTTTATCCGACAGCACATCAATTTCAACTTTCACTTCTTTCGTTTTATAGTCAATCTCATTCAGTTTGCCGACTGTGGGTTTACCAACGTCGAACAGGTTAATAGAACCGCCAAAGCCGAACATGGTGTCGCGGTCTTTTTGATATTCAACAACCGAGGTAATAGGACTATAGAAATCATATCCACGTTCTTTACCGTATTCCCAAACTTGTTGTACGGTGCCTTTCTTCTCATCGATCTTATATTCGACAAAACGGGAATATTTCATGGTCGGTAGAGCCGGTTGCTCCAGGCCGCGACCATCGCCGTTATCAAAGACCGTTAACGTGCCTTTGCTGGAAAGCCATGCCGTATGTTGGGTATAGGTGAAATCGAAATCGGTGTCCTTACACTTGCCGTTTTCGTCACAGGTCAACGGCTTACCATGATCGTCTACCGGTTTCAGCAATTTACTGGCTAGCTGCTTATTCCAGCCTTTAGACGGTGCCAGTATCCATTTCACCTGCTTATCGCGACCAATTTTTACAATACCCTGATGGCGGGAAGAAAGGATGATGGAGTCGTCTTTCGCGTCATAAGCGATAGAGTTGACGTGCGCCCAGTTACGACCGGCACCAACGCCAAGCGCATCGCCATACGGCGTATCCGGTTCGAGTTTCGCCTGCTGTCCGGCATGGGCCAGATCGACGTTCACGCATACTGCGCCCGCATCCAGCGCGCCGAGCAGCGCATCACGCATAGGGTCGAGGATTTTGGTTAAATCCCAAACGTCTACTACGCGGCCAGACTTATCGACCTCAATGATTTGGTCACGAATAGTATGAACATGTATGCCGTCTTCTTTGCGGTAATCGCGTTTGCCGACGCGCAGCAGTACGGTGCCGTTCACGGTTTCGATGGATTCATGAGACGCATCCAGGAACCCGCGCGGCAGTTTGTGATCGGCAAGAATTTGCCCCATCATGTCAAACTCGTACCAGTGTTGGCCCTGCACCGCGGTAAAGGTGCCGCGAGGCGTTTCACGAATACCCATCAGATAGCCGCGTTTGTTGATATTCATATCGTGGCCGTCGTAGAAGGTATCTTGATCCAGCCACCAGCGATATTCACCCTGGGTGTCGACCACAAACGTATAAGGGGCGATATCGAAAGGCAAAGCCCCGCCCGCCGGACCGGCATCAAGAATGCCCGCATTTTTATCTTTTTCGCCGTGCCAGTGAAATTCAGCGCCCTGCGGCGTAAAGGTATGGGTATTTACCAGATAAAGACGATCTTCAAATCCTGGCGCGACTTTAATAACTTTCGTTTGCTGGAGATCTGAAATAGAACGGTTATCCATATAATGGTTGACGATGGCGGACGTCTGCACCACATAGTCATCCTTCATGGCTTTGCCGTTTTCTTTATATTCTACCGTGACGTTGTTGGCAAATTTCTGATAAAGGCCAAAAATAGGAATACCGTCATAGGTTTCTAAAGATTCTTTCCCAACGGTATAAGTAACGGGAACGCCTTTTTCCCCTTTGCCATGTACAGTAACTTTAACGTCTGAAATAACATGGCTATCTAATTCCACCAGTGCGGTGAGAGGGGCATTACCGTAAGGATCGACAACGACTGCGCCTAATTTCCCTGCGGGCTGCGCCGGTTGAAAACCTGCGGCAAACGTACTGGCTGCGGTGAGTCCGCATGTCAGTGCGACGGCACCGGCAAGTATTGTTTTCCGGTATTGGTCAAACATGGATATATCTCCTTATATACAACTTCTAAATATAATACTTCTGAATATACTATGTTTTTATGAATGATAAATGAGGTAAATGATTGGTCTTTAAATATAAGTTATAATGCTATTACTTATTTTAAAGTATATTCTGTATCAATATTTTTTAATTGCCTGAGTGAGTCGATAGTAGGAGTGTGATATTTTAAGAACAATATAAATTAGTACGAAGTGTGATCTTATCGACATTGTTTTCTGCTTAATACCTCTTTCATTATTGTGTTTCACCACTGATTTATATGATCAAAATCATTTATTTGTTCCACAAATATGCCAGTATATGAATACGTCAAAATAAGGGTATGTAAAATTTTAACGTTAAATGTTTAGTGATGTTAAATTTTAAGGGTAAAAAGGATGTTTATTGCCTGGTATTGGATAATATTAATCGTTCTGGTGGTAGTAGGGTATATTTGCCATATGAAGCGTTATTGCAGAGCGTTTCGGCAAGACAGAGATGCATTACTTGAAGCGCGAACGAAACGTTTTCGCCAGACGAGCGAAGGCGACAGCGTGATGAATGAGCAGAAATAGCGCATATCCTTGACGGGCAGCCGGATGTTGCCTGGCTAAAGGCCTGCATCCGGCGCGACGTTTCTCTTAACCGATACCTATCGTCTGCAAAATGACGAGACTGAGCCCCATGATGGACATACCGCAAAGCACGCCATAGCTGGGGTTATTGTTAGGATCGATCTCTTTTGCCAGCGGCATCAGTTCATCGACGGAGAGCGCCACCATAATGCCGGCGACTGCCGCCATGATAGCCGCCATAACGATCGGTGAAACCAGGCTGCCCAAAATCAGCCACGCCAGCACGCCGCCAAGAATTTCCGCCATGCCGGAGATACCGGCCCAAAAAATCGCGGTACGTTTTGAGCCCGTCGCGGCATAAACCGGGCCGGCAACCGCCAGACCTTCAGGAATATTGTGCAACGCCACCGCCAGTGCGATGCCGAAACCCAGTTCAAGATTGCTGCTGGCAGTGACAAAGGTGGCGATCCCTTCCGGAAAGTTGTGCAGGCTAATGCCGAGCGTCAATAAAATCGCAGTGCGTTTTATCGAGCCGGGAAGCGGCTGCTGCCTTTTTTGCACCAGATCCTGCGGATGAGCGTGAGGAAGCAGGCGGTCCAGCCCGAAGTAGCCCAACAGGCCGATAATAAACATTCCGTAGCCCAGTACAGGCGACATCCCCTCGGTATCAAGCGCGGCGGGCAGCATCTCCATCAGCGAGATGAGCAGCATGATCCCTGCGGCGAAGCCCAGCGAAAAAGCCAGCACGCGGTTAGACGGTTTTTGGCCGAGAACGCCAAGAAACGCGCCAATAAAGGTGGCGGCGCCCGCCAGTAAGGTCAGAATAAGTGGTACTGACATCCATTACTCCTTATCAATTTGCCGTCCGAACCTGACCTTCAAAATAACTGATGATCTTCATCATAGTTATCTGAGTTCTTCCTCTGTGAAGAAAGCGTATGGTGATGTTAACAAAATGTCTTTCCTGTAAGGATAACATCATGTCTTTAACGTGTATGCCAGCATTGTTTTTGGGGCATGGCAGCCCGATGAACGTGCTGGACGATAATGATTATACCCGCGCCTGGCGGCGATTGGGGGAAGCCCTGCCGCGACCACAGGCGATAGTGGTGGTGTCGGCGCACTGGTATACCCGCGGGACGGGCGTCACAGCGATGGAAAGGCCGCAAACTCTCCATGATTTTGGCGGTTTTCCGCAGGCGCTGTATGACACGCATTATCCGGCCCCTGGATCGCCTGCGCTGGCGCAGCGTCTGGTTGAACTGTTGGCTCCCGTTCCCGTCGCGCTCGATAAAGAGGCGTGGGGATTTGATCACGGCTCCTGGGGCGTATTGATCAAGATGTACCCGAATGCGGATATCCCAATGGTGCAGCTTAGTGTTGATAGTACCAAACCGGCGGCATGGCATTTTGAGATGGGTCGTAAACTGGCGACGCTGCGTGACGAAGGCGTGATGCTGGTGGCTAGCGGGAATGTGGTTCATAACCTGCGGACTGTGCGTTGGCACGGTGACAATATACCGTATCCCTGGGCGGCGTCATTTAATGACTTTGTGAAAGCCAACCTGACGTGGCAGGGGCCGGTAGAACAGCACCCGCTGGTGAATTATCTGCAACATGAAGGGGGTGCCTTATCGAACCCGACGCCGGAGCACTTTTTACCTTTGCTGTATGTACTTGGCGCCTGGGACGGCAAGGAACCTATCACCATCCCGGTCGACGGTATTGAGATGGGCAGTATAAGTATGTTGTCGGTGCAGGTGGGGTAGGCCGGATAAGGCGCTGAATGATTGCCCGATGGCGCTACGCGCATCGGGCTTACAGGAGAATCTATCCTTCGACAAAAATATGCGGATAGAAGCGGGAGAGATCCTGGGTGATCAGCGCCCGATCTTCACGGATACCAATTCCGGCGGGCTGATCGTTAATCAGCCAGCTACCAATCAGGGTGTAACTGTCGCCGAATTTTGGCAGCGGATAGAACTGTTGCACGATCATACCCTCTTCGCCATACGGGCCTTCCACGGATTCGATCGTTTTACCGTTCTCAATAATCGATACGTTCGCCCCTTCGCGGGAGAAGATCGGTTTCACGACATATTTATCCATTGGCGGATGTTCGTCTTCGGCGAAATACGCAGGCAACAGATTCGGATGGTCCGGGAACATCTCCCACAACAGCGGCAACAACGCTTTATTGGAGATAATGCTTTTCCAGGCCGGTTCCAGCCAGCGCACGCCGGCATCTTCCAGCTTGGTGGAAAACATCTCGCGCAGCATAAATTCCCACGGATAGAGCTTGAACAGGTTCGCAATGACCTGATCCTGCAGATCCGTAAATTGGCCTTTTTCCCCCAGACCAATATCGTCGATATAGAGAAATTCGGTGGCGATTTCCGCTTCGGCCGCGCAGTCCTGTAAATACTGAATGGTGCCGCGATCCTCAACCGTATCGCGACAGCAGGTGAGATGCAGCAACTGAAAACCGTACTGCTCGCGAAGTTCAGCAAAGCGTTCAATCAGCTTTTCCTGCAGGCTATTAAACTGATCGCTGCCTTCCGGCAGATTGCCCGCGTTGATCTGATCTTCCAGCCAAATCCACTGAAAAAACGCTGCTTCATACAGCGATGTTGGCGTGTCGGCATTATTTTCGAGCAGCTTAGGTTCGCCGATGCCGTCCCAGGCCAGATCGAGGCGGGAATAGAGCGACGGTTGTTGCGTTTGCCAGGACTGGCGAACAAAACCCCAGGTATGTTTTGGAATACGAAACTTCGTCATCAGCTCATCGCTGGCGATGACGCGTTCTACTACCTTGAGGCACATCTGGTGCAGCTCGGCGGTAACGTCTTCCAGTTTTTCCACCTGGGCGAGCGTTAACTTGTAATAAGCGTCTTCACACCAGTACGGTTCACCATACATAGTGTGAAAATTAAACCCGTATTCAGTCGCTTTATCGCGCCAGTCCGGGCGCTCGGTAATACTGACTCTTTCCATGCGTATCAGCCGCCCATCGAACGTGTTGAAGTACCGGCAGCGCTACGCTGCATGGTGCTCTGTTTGGCGACGGATTCGCCAAAACCGCCGCGGGTAACGGTTGTTGTGGTGGCCGGTTTCGGCGCCATCGCGGTTTTCGGTACGGTCATTGTCCGGCCCGGTTGCGCCGCGCCGTAGTTTTTACCTGCCGCATCGGTATATTTGCCGTATGCAGGGCTGGCCGGGTTTTTCGAGCTAAACAGCGGCTGTTGCGCAAAGCCTGCGCCGCCGCCCATCAGACGCCCCATCATGTAACCTGCCATAAGCGGCATCCAGAAACTGCCGCTGGATTGTTGAGCCTGCGCCTGATTTTCCGGCGCCATGCCAGCCTGTGCGGGTGCTTGCTGGCACTGACCTTCGCCAAACTCGGCGACGCAATCTTCGCGTGTAGCGTACTTAGGCGCAGTACGTTCGGCCTCTTTCAGAGCATTGTTATACGCAGTTGTACACTCCGCGCTTTTGCCCGGATTCGCCGCTGAACAGTCATCAGCGTTTTGATACAGCGATACGGTTTCATCGCTTTTTTCACAGCCAGCCAGCATAAAAACAGCCGTAACCGCCAGGGCGACCGGCGTTAAATGCCGCGCGCTCCAGCTTTTGCGAAATGATGCGTGATGGATGGATTTTGTCCGTTTCATATTTGTCTTCCAGGACCCAGTGGTAAATACAACATGCCTTCAGAATAGAGGATGACTGGTCGAAATTGAAGCGAGAAAAGGCGAGAATGCGGCGGAATAGCAGGATCTTTACGTTGCCTTACGTTCAGGCGCGGCTTCATGACAGGTAGCGCCGCGCTTACCAGACCTACAAGGGCACAGGTCTGATAAGCGCAGCGCCAGCGAATAACTTATCAATGCCGGAATGGATTGCCGTTATTGCTGTTGGCGCGAGCGGCGGTCGGCTGTACTGCCGGCGCGGCGCTATGGGCATTATAACCGTCTGCGGCAGCATCCTGCTCTGGCGTTTCCGGCGCTACGCTTTCCGGCGACGTCGGGATAGGTTTACCCAACGTACTGTTAAGCGCGAGCAGATCCTGCTCGTTCAGCGTACCGAGCGCATATTTGATATTTAACTGATTAATCAAATAGGTATAACGCGCGTTGGCCAGTTGCTGCTTGGCATCATACAGAGTGGTGGTGGCATCCAGTACGTCAACAATGGTACGTGTACCGACCGAGTAACCGGCTTCCATTGCATCCAAAGAACTTTGCGCGGAAACGACTGCCTGTTTATACGCGTTGATGCTGCTGATGGAGGCGTTAATATTGTTAAAGGAAGAACGTACGGTTTGCACCACGCTACGGTGCGCGCTTTCCAGCTGTTCGCTTGCGCCGACGAAGTTATACTGCGCCTGTTTTACCTGCGAGTTAACCATCCCACCTTGATACAGCGGCAGGGAGAAGTTCAGGCCGATTTTATTCTGCCCCATATTGCTATCGTCGTACTGGGTGGAGTTGGTTTTAGAACCGCTATAAGAGGTATCAGAAATGCCGGTTGAGGCCGTTAAATTCAGCGTCGGCAGATGGCCATCCTGCGCCTGACGGATTTGCTCGCGCGCCAGATCCTGACTTAAACGCGCCTGCAACAGCGACAGGTTACGGTTTTCCGCTTCCTTCAGCAGCGCATTAACAGCTTTGGGTTTGTCGGTTTTAAAATGCTCGACGTTAAGCGACGCCAGCTCCGGGTAATAATTACCGGTTACCTGGCGCAGCTCTTCTACCGCGTTATCCAGGTTGTTGCGGGCGGTCACTTCATTCGCCAGTACGGTATCATATTGCGCACGGGCGTTTTGCACGTCGGTAATGGCGACCAGACCCACGTTAAAACGTTGCGTCGTTTGATCTAACTGACGGTAGATAGCCTCTTTTTGCGCCTGGGTATAGGAAAGCACATCAATAGCGTTCAATACCTTAAAATACGCGTTCGCGGTATTGAGGATCAGCGTCTGCTGATCGGTCTGATAGGTGACATCCTGAATGCCTGCTGCTTTTTCTTGCAGGGTGAGCCCACGCCATTTCGACATATCAAATAGCGTCTGCGTTAATTGCAGAGAAGCGCTGGTTTCATTGGAGTTGATACCGTTCGCATCGCGATAACCGTTGCTGTAGGTGTAGTCGGCACCTAAACCCAGTTGCGGCAGTAAAGGACTACGCGCTTCGTTAATTTTTTCGAATGCAGCATCGCGATCGGCAGCGGATTTACGCAATTCCGGGTTGCTCAGGCGTGCTTGCTGATAAACTTGCATCAGGTTCTCTGCCTGGCTTAGTGTGCTGAACCCCGACAGGCTCAGGCCGATAAGGATGGGGAGCAATTTCTTCATTTGCATTCCTTGTTGTGAAGCAGTATTTAGCGCTGATCAATTTGTAAAAATAATTGCTGATTCTAGCAGAATCCGCCACTGCAAAAAGTTGGCGTTACGTGCCATACGAGCCTTAATTGGCACCAATTTACCACAAGGGTGATAAAACAGCAGTCAACCACCCTTGAAATTCATCATTTAATCATTATTGCTAGCAGGGCAGCACAATGCGTAAATCAGACAACTTGCCAGTTACTTTCACCAAAAGCGATGTAGAAATTATTGCACGGGAAACGCGCTATCGCGGTTTTTTTTCATTGGATGTGTATCGATTCCGCCATCGTTTATTCAACGGAGAAATGAGTGGCGAGGTAAAGCGCGAAATTTTTGAGCGCGGGCACGCCGCCGTCTTGCTACCCTTTGACCCTGAACGCGACGAGGTGGTGCTGGTCGAACAGATTCGTATTGCCGCGTATGACACAAGCGTTACGCCGTGGCTGCTGGAGATGGTCGCTGGCATGATAGAAGAAAGCGAAACCATTGAGGCGGTCGCCCGGCGGGAGGCGATGGAAGAAGCGGGGCTGACCGTAGGCCGCACCCGACCGGTCATCAGTTACCTGGCGAGTCCAGGAGGAACCAGCGAGCGCTCATCTATTCTGGTGGGTGAAGTGGACGCCACGACCGCGGTAGGTATTCATGGTCTGGCGGATGAAAACGAAGATATTCGGGTTCATGTGGTAAGCCGGGAACAGGCATACCAGTGGGTAGAAGAGGGGAAAATCGACAACGCAGCCGCAGTCATCGCTTTGCAATGGCTTCAGTTGCATCATCAAGAGTTAAAAAACGAGTGGAAAAAATGAAGCGTTATACACCTGACTTCCCAGAAATGATGCGTTTGTGCGAAACCAATTTTTCGCAATTGCGCCGCCTGCTGCCGCGCAATGACGCCCCCGGTGAAACGGTGAGCTATCAGGTGGGCAACGTACAATATCGGTTAACGATTGTGGAATCGACCCGATACACTACGCTTGTAACGATCGAGCAAACGGCGCCAGCCATCACCTACTGGAGCCTGCCGTCGCTGACGGTGCGCCTCTACCATGATGCGATGGTGGCTGAAGTGTGTTCAAGCCAGCAGATCTTTCGCTTCAAAGCGCGGTATGATTATCCAAATAAAAAGTTGCATCAACGCGACGAAAAGCATCAAATTAATCAGTTTCTGGCCGACTGGCTACGATTCTGTTTAGCACATGGAGCGATGGCGATTCCGGTTTATTAGCGTCGTGAAACCTAAGGACACCATTTGGAAAGCCTGTTAACCCTACCTCTGGCTGGTGAGGCCCGAGTCAGGATTTTACAAATTACAGATACTCACCTGTTTGCCGAAAAGCATGAAACGCTGTTAGGCGTCAATACCTGGGAAAGTTACCAGGCCGTGCTGGAGGCTATTCGGGCGCAACAGTATGAATATGATCTGATCGTGGCCACCGGCGATCTGGCGCAGGATCAATCCGCTGCGGCTTATCAGCATTTTGCTGAGGGTATCGCAAGCTTTCGCGCGCCTTGCGTTTGGCTACCGGGCAATCATGATTTTCAGCCGGCAATGTACAGCGCGCTGCAAGAGGCGGGGATTTCCCCGGCTAAGCGCGTGTTAATCGGTGAACAATGGCAGATTTTGTTGCTGGATAGCCAGGTGTTTGGCGTCCCGCATGGCGAACTGAGCGAGTTCCAACTGGAATGGCTTGAGCGTAAGCTCGCCGATGCGCCAGAGAGACAGACATTGCTCCTTTTGCACCACCATCCGTTGCCGGCAGGGTGCAGTTGGTTGGATCAGCACAGCTTGCGTAATGCCGGTGAGCTGGATAGCGTGCTGGCGAATTTCCCGCATGTAAAATATCTGTTATGCGGACATATTCACCAGGAGCTGGATCTTGACTGGAACGGTCGCCGTCTGCTGGCGTCGCCGTCAACCTGCGTACAGTTCAAACCGCACTGCGCGAACTTTACGCTGGATACTATCGCGCCGGGCTGGCGTACGCTGGAGCTCCAGGCGAACGGCGTCCTGGAGACGGAAGTGCATCGCCTGCAGGATACCCGGTTCCGACCCGATACCGCTTCGGAAGGATACTGATGTCTACGCTTCTCTATTTGCACGGATTCAACAGTTCCCCTCGCTCGGCAAAAGCGTGCCAGCTAAAAAACTGGCTGGCGGAGCGTCATCCGCATGTCGAGATGATCGTCCCTCAACTACCGCCGTATCCTGCCGATGCGGCGGAGTTGCTGGAATGTCTCGTGCTTGAGCATGGCGGTGCGCCATTAGGGCTGGTAGGATCGTCGCTGGGTGGTTATTACGCCACCTGGCTGTCGCAATGTTTTATGCTGCCGGCTGTGGTGGTGAATCCCGCCGTGCGGCCCTTTGAATTACTGACCGACTATCTCGGTCAGAACGAGAACCCCTACACCGGGCAGCAATATGTGCTAGAGTCTCGCCATATTTATGATCTTAAAGTCATGCAGATTGACCCGCTGGAAGCGCCGGACCTGATCTGGCTACTGCAACAGACGGGCGATGAAGTGCTGGATTACCGCCAGGCGGTGGCATATTACGCCTCCTGCCGTCAGACAGTGACCGAGGGGGGTAATCACGCATTCACGGGCTTCGAAGATTATTTCAACCAGATTGTCGATTTTCTTGGACTGCACAGTTGCTGACAATCAATTCGAATTGCTAATTAAACCATGACGCAAACTTATAACGCTGATGCCATTGAGGTACTCACTGGGCTTGAGCCGGTACGCCGCCGCCCGGGGATGTACACCGATACGACCCGCCCCAACCATTTGGGTCAGGAAGTGATTGATAATAGTGTGGATGAAGCACTGGCAGGTCACGCCAAACGCGTGGATGTCATTTTACATGCCGATCAATCGCTGGAAGTGATTGACGACGGACGCGGGATGCCGGTGGATATCCATCCGGAAGAGGGGGTTCCGGCGGTAGAACTGATCCTCTGTCGGCTTCATGCCGGCGGTAAATTCTCCAATAAGAACTATCAGTTCTCTGGTGGTCTGCATGGGGTGGGGATTTCGGTAGTAAATGCCCTGTCAAAGCGCGTGGAAGTGACCGTGCGCCGCGACGGTCAGGTCTATAACATCGCGTTTGAAAACGGCGAAAAAGTGCAGGATTTGCAGGTTGTCGGCACCTGCGGTAAACGTAATACTGGCACCAGCGTGCATTTCTGGCCGGACGAAAGTTTCTTCGACAGCCCGCGTTTTTCTGTCTCTCGCTTAATGCACGTTCTGAAAGCAAAAGCGGTGCTGTGTCCCGGCGTGGAAATCACTTTTAAAGATGAAGTGAATAACAGCGAGCAGCGCTGGTGCTACCAGGATGGTCTGAACGACTATCTGGGCGAAGCGGTAAACGGCCTGCCGACGCTGCCGGAAAAGCCGTTTATCGGTAATTTTAACGGTGAAACGGAAGCGGTTGACTGGGCGCTATTGTGGCTGCCGGAAGGCGGCGAATTACTGACGGAAAGCTACGTCAACCTGATCCCGACCATGCAGGGGGGGACGCACGTCAACGGTCTGCGCCAGGGCCTGCTCGACGCGATGCGCGAATTTTGCGAATACCGCAATATTCTGCCGCGCGGCGTCAAACTGTCGGCGGAAGATATCTGGGATCGCTGCGCTTATGTGCTCTCCGTGAAAATGCAGGACCCGCAATTTGCCGGGCAGACTAAAGAGCGTCTGTCGTCGCGTCAATGTGCGGCATTTGTTTCCGGCGTGGTGAAAGATGCCTTCAGCCTGTGGCTGAACCAGAACGTGCAGGCGGCGGAACAACTGGCAGAGATGGCGATTGCCAGCGCGCAGCGGCGACTGCGCGCCGCAAAAAAAGTGGTACGCAAAAAGCTCACCAGCGGTCCGGCGTTGCCGGGGAAACTGGCGGACTGTACCGCGCAGGATCTTAATCGGACCGAGCTGTTCCTTGTGGAAGGGGATTCGGCAGGCGGTTCCGCCAAGCAGGCGCGCGATCGCGAATATCAGGCGATCATGCCGCTCAAAGGTAAGATCCTTAACACCTGGGAAGTATCTTCCGATGAAGTGCTTGCCTCGCAAGAGGTGCATGATATTTCCGTGGCGATCGGTATCGATCCGGACAGCGACGATCTGAGTCAGCTGCGCTACGGCAAGATCTGTATCCTGGCGGATGCGGACTCCGATGGTTTGCATATCGCTACTCTGCTTTGCGCGCTGTTTGTCAGACATTTCCGCGCGCTGGTGAAGAATGGTCATGTCTACGTCGCGCTACCGCCGCTATACCGTATCGATTTGGGTAAAGAGGTCTATTACGCGCTGACGGAAGAAGAGAAGGCGGGCGTACTGGAACAACTGAAGCGTAAGAAAGGCAAGCCGAACGTACAGCGTTTCAAAGGCCTGGGTGAAATGAACCCGATGCAGTTACGCGAAACCACGCTTGATCCAAATACTCGCCGCCTGGTGCAGCTCACCATTAGCGATGAAGACGATCAGCGTACTAACGCGATGATGGATATGCTGCTGGCGAAGAAACGTTCTGAAGATCGACGCAACTGGCTACAGGAAAAAGGCGATCTCGCGGATCTCGACGTGTAACGGTTGTTGCACGCTTTATCCGGTCTGCGCGCCGCAGGCCGGATAAGCGAATTCGACATGACGCCGCAGCCTGATGGCGACACTTGCGCATCGCATCAGGGCGACGTCAGACGAGGGTAATAACTTAAACGCCGGATTCCAGAATACGAATATTCATTTCCAGCACATCGTCTTTTACCGCGTCGCTGTAGGCTTTCATATGCGGGGTTTGCAGATGCGCCTCAAGGTGCGCAACGCTTTCCCACTGTTCAATCATCACGATCGAGTCAGGCGCCAGAGTCTGAAAACTCACGCCCGCGGCATGATCCACCATCGGCGCGTAACCGTGGCACCCCTCTTCTTTAAGAACGGTTGGAATAATTTTCGCAAACTGGTCGAGGACGGCCTGACGGTGATGTTGGCCCGGACGTGTGCGAATTTCGGCAATGACGGTAAGCATGGTTAACTCCTTCTAATTCCAGGATGACCAGTTAAGCAAAAATTTCGCTCAGATGCTTGCGATATTCTGCGGTATAGCGCGGAACATCCGGCATTTTAATCACGTCGTTGGCAATAAACGTTGGCAGCGCGTCCATGCCCAGGAACTGGTTGGCTTTATGGAATGGCAGATAGACGCCATCTACGCCTACACCGTGGAAAAACTGATCTTTTTCGGTAAATGCTTCCATCGGCGCGTTCCACGTCAGTGACAGCATATATTTTTTCCCCTGCACCAGACCGCCGGAACCGTACTTTTTAGCGGCATCGGAACGCGTGCGGCCATCGCTGGCATAGAGCGTACCGTGACCTTCGGTAAAGACATCATCCATATATTTTTTTACTGTCCATGGCGCGCCCATCCACCAGCCTGGCATCTGCCAAATCACCACGTCAGCCCAGACGAAATTCTGCACCTCTTCTTTAATGTCATAGTCGCTGTCGGCGCGGACGATCTTAACCTGATGACCCAGATCGCGCAGAAGCCCATCGGCAACTTCGGTCAGGGTGTCATTTAACTGGCCGTTGGAGTGCGCGAATTTTTTCGCCCCGTTGATAATCAGGATGTTACTCATTTTGTGTCCTCAAGAAATGCGTTTGCTGCTGATTCTACGCTGACGGGCGGTGCGGTGAAATTAGCAAAATGTGCAAAGTCTTTTGCGTTTTTGGCAAAAGTCTGTGTTACCAACTTACTACGGCCTCAAATCCACCTTCCGCGGCGTTGCCAAACGACACCGTCATGCCGTGCAGCGTAGCGATGCGACGGACGATTGATAATCCCAGACCGCTGCCGGTCACACTTTGGCCAGGCGGGCGGTAAAAACGCTCGCCGATATGCGTCAGAATCTCTGGCGCTACGCCGGGGCCATTATCTCTGACGGTGAAGCTGCGGGCATGTAAGGTAACGTCGACGACGCTGCCTTGCGGACTGTAGCGAATCGCATTATCCAGCAGGTTACGCACTAACAGGCTTAAGAGTAGCGGCTGGCCGGTACGTATGACGTCATGGGCGTTAAGCTGTAAACGCACGTCGATATTCGCCTGCTGCGCCGGATGATAAATATCCATTACCGCGGACTGCAGTAGCTCTTCCAGCGAAATCTCCGCTACATCCTGCAAATTATTGAGCGAGTCGAGACGCGATAACGTCAGTAGCTGATCGACCAGCCGCGTGGCGCGATCGATCCCCGCATGGAGCTGGGTCAGCGCTTTATCACGCGATAGCGGATCGTCGCCCGAGAGCTGCGCCACCTCGGTTTGTACTTTCAGCGCGGCCAGCGGGCTGCGCAATTCATGGGCGGCGTCGGAGGTAAATCGCCGTTCGCGCACCATCATGGAGTGGATGCGGCTAAAAAGCTGATTAAGCGCTTCGACCAGTGGGCGAACCTCGCTCGGTACGCCTTTGGCGTCGAGCGGCGTTTCCGATTCCGGCGACCGGAAGCGTAGCGCCTGCGCCAGTTTTTTCAACGGTCTGAGCTCGCGGTGAAGCAGGAGCAATAAAATCAGCAGCATGAAGGGAAGGGCGATCAGCCACGGCGTTAATTGCGCCGCCACGATCGCCAGCGCCATATCTTCGCGGTAATCCCACTCCTGACCGACGACGATACGATACTTGCCGTCCGCCGAGTTCAACCACAAAAAACGCCAGAGGTCGTTGTCATCCTTCAGATAGCCATTGTCGAAACCTTCCCGGCGATAGCGATACGGAATATCCTGGCCGTTGTCGCCATCATGCAGCAACATTTTGCCATCAGCGGAAAAGATGGCGAACGCCAGCGCATCGTCATCGATATGCCCATGTTTTAATTTCTTTGGCGTATGCGCCATGCGCTGCGGGGCGTTGATCTCGTTAAGATCGAGGGTGCTAAGCCGTCTGGCGAACAACATCAATTGTGTGTCAAACAGCTCGTCGACATTATCCGTCGTCTTTCTCCAGGCCACAAAACTGGAGATTGCCCAGGTGATGGAGACCAGAATCAGGAAAATAAGCGTCAGCCTGACGCGCAGGCTGAGACGTTGCGTCAATTTCATGCGTCACCCAGGGTGTAGCCGATGCCGTGTACGGTGCGAATAAATTCGCTGCCGAGCTTGCGGCGTAAATGATGAACATGGACTTCCACTGCATTGCTGGACACGTCGTCATCCCAGTTATACAGCTTCTCTTCAATAAGCTTGCGCGGCAGCACGCGACCTTTGTTGCGCAGTAAGAGTTCCAGCAACGCGAACTCTTTTGGTTTTAAGGCCAGCGGTTCGCCGGCAAGCGTCGCGACGAGATTGCCTGGATTGAGCGTCACCTGGCCGTGGCGCAATTCGCTACTGGCCTGACCGCTGGCGCGGCGTACCAGCGCCTCCAGACGGGCGGCGACCTCAATGAGCGCGAAAGGTTTACATAAATAGTCATCGGCGCCCAGACGTAGCCCCTCGACGCGCTCTGCTAACGCGTCGCGCGCCGTCAGGATCAGTACCGGTTCCTGTTTACCCTTTTCGCGCCATTCGCGCAAAATATCCCGTCCGTCCATGCCTGGCAGCGTCAAATCTAAAATAACCGCATCATAAGGCGCGCTGTAAAGCGCCTCTTTGCCCGGACGTCCCTCGGTAAACCAGTCGACGCTGAAACCCATTTTACTCAGGCCCGCTTTTATGCCATCGCCAATAAGTGTGTCATCTTCTACCAGTAAAATTCGCATCTGTTCTTCCTTGCGGTAACTCGCGTTGCCGTCAGTTAACCTTGTCGCCGCAGGCGATGTACAGAAAAAAAGATTCTTTTTTTGCCTTAAGAAGTTGTTAAGGATTACCTTATTAAATGGATCTGAAACGACATGAAAGGGAAAAGTAATCATGAAAAAATTAGCTGCAATCGTTGCCGTTATGGCACTGTGTTCTACCCCGGTTCTGGCGGCTCAGCAGGGCGGTTTCTCCGGCCCGTCGGCGACGCAAACGCAAGGCGGCGGATTTGTCGGCCCGAACGGCAGCAGCACGACGGTAGAGAGCGCTAAATCGCTGCGTGACGATGCGTGGGTAACGCTGCGCGGGAATATCGTTGAGCGCATTTCCGACGACCTGTATGTGTTTAAAGATGCGACCGGTACTATCAATGTGGATATTGACCACAAGCGCTGGAACGGCCTGACCGTAACCCCGCAGGATACCGTTGAAATTCAGGGTGAAGTGGATAAAGACTGGAACTCTGTCGAAATCGACGTAAAACAGATTCGTAAAGTGAATCCGTAATCCCACATTGCGCAAGATCGGTCAGGATTCACAGCCGCCCGGTGGGCAGAATAGGCCACAAGGAGGCAGTGATGAATGACCTGATCAGCGCGGCTTATTCCGAACGTCTGCGGCGCGTTTGCGACCACATTGAGCGTCATCTGGATGAGCCTCTGTCGCTTGAGGTGTTAAGCCGGATGGCGCACAGCTCGCCGTTTCATTTTCACCGGCAGTTTACCGTCTGGAGCGGGCTTCCGCTCTATCGCTATATCCAGTGGCTGCGTTTGCGCCGGGCGTCATGGCGGCTGGCGTTTAATCCGCAAGATAAAGTTATCGATATCGCGCTGGATGCCGGATTTCAGAATCCGGAGTCGTTCACACGTGCTTTCAAAACCGCGTTTGGTCAAAGCCCGCGCCGGTTTCGGCAATCGCCGGACTGGCTGGCCTGGCACCAACGCGTTCCTAAACTTGCGTTACAGGAGCAGCATGTCATGGACGTAAAAATCGTTGAATTTCTACCTACCCGCGTCGCGATGCTGACGCATCTGGGGCATCCGGATAAGGTCAACGCCAGCGCGGCGAAATTTATTGCATGGCGGCGCGAAACGGGGCAGTCGCCGATTGCCAGCAGTCAAACCTTTGGTATTGCCTGGCACGACCCGCAGACGACGCCGCCGGATCAATTCCGCTTTGATATCTGCGGCAGCGTCCACCAGCCGATAGCCGAAAATGACGTTGGCGTGGTGAATAGCGAGATTCCTGGCGGGCGCTGCGCGGTGGTACGCCATCAGGGATCGCTCGACAGCCTCCCGGAGAGCGTGTGGTATTTATTCCGTGAATGGCTACCGGCCAGCGGCGAGACGCTGCGCGATTTTCCGGTCTTCTTCCAGTACCTGAATTTCGTCAATGAGGTGGCGGAACATGAGCTGCTGACGGATATCTATCTGCCGCTTCGTTAACTTCCTCGTCACCTGGCTCACGGTTTGTGACTCAGACCGTGAGATAGGGTATTATCTGCGGCAATATTGCCGTCCGAACGGTCAGCATGCAGATTGAGGATCCCCTGTTAATGAGCGATATGGCAGAGCGCCTTGCGCTACATGAATTTACGGAAAACGCCTACTTAAACTACTCCATGTACGTGATCATGGATCGTGCGTTGCCGTTTATTGGCGACGGCCTGAAGCCGGTACAGCGCCGCATCGTCTATGCGATGTCAGAGCTGGGGCTGAACGCCAGCGCTAAATTTAAAAAATCCGCCCGTACCGTCGGTGACGTACTGGGTAAGTATCATCCGCACGGCGACAGCGCCTGCTATGAAGCCATGGTGCTGATGGCGCAGCCGTTCTCTTACCGTTACCCGCTGGTCGATGGCCAGGGAAACTGGGGCGCGCCGGATGATCCGAAGTCATTCGCGGCAATGCGTTATACCGAATCTCGCCTGTCCAAATATGCCGAGCTGCTGTTAAGCGAACTCGGCCAGGGGACGGCGGACTGGGTGCCAAACTTCGACGGCACGATGCAGGAACCGAAAATGTTACCGGCGCGTCTGCCGAACATCCTGCTGAACGGCACCACCGGTATTGCGGTGGGGATGGCAACAGATATCCCGCCGCACAACCTGCGCGAAGTGGCGAAAGCGGCGATTACGCTGATTGAGCAGCCGAAAACGACGCTGGATCAGTTGCTGGATATCGTCCAGGGGCCGGATTACCCGACCGAAGCGGAGATCATTACCCCACGTGCGGAAATTCGTAAAATTTACGAAAACGGGCGGGGCTCCGTGCGTATGCGCGCGGTATGGACCAAAGAAGACGGCGCCGTGGTGATCACCGCGCTGCCGCATCAGGTGTCTGGCGCGAAAGTGCTGGAGCAGATTGCTGCGCAGATGCGTAATAAAAAACTGCCGATGGTGGACGATCTGCGCGATGAATCGGATCACGAAAACCCGACGCGTTTAGTGATTGTGCCACGCTCCAACCGTGTGGATATGGAACAGGTGATGAACCATCTGTTCGCCACCACCGATCTGGAAAAAAGCTACCGTATTAACCTGAACATGATCGGTCTGGATGGTCGTCCGGCGGTGAAAAACCTGCTGGAGATCCTCACCGAGTGGCTGGCGTTCCGCCGCGACACGGTACGCCGTCGTCTGAACTATCGTCTGGAGAAAGTGCTTAAGCGCCTGCATATCCTCGAAGGTTTGCTGGTGGCGTTTCTCAACATCGACGAAGTGATTGAGATTATCCGTAACGAGGATGAGCCGAAACCCGCGCTGATGTCGCGTTTCGGCATCAGCGAAACCCAGGCGGAAGCGATTCTCGAACTGAAACTGCGCCATCTCGCCAAACTGGAAGAGATGAAAATTCGCGGCGAGCAGGACGAGCTGGAAAAAGAGCGTGACCAGTTGCAGGGCATTCTCGCGTCTGAACGCAAAATGAATACCTTGCTGAAAAAAGAACTACAGGCAGATTCCGATGCCTATGGCGACGATCGCCGTTCTCCGCTGCGTGAGCGCGAAGAAGCTAAAGCGATGAGCGAACACGACATGCTGCCGTCCGAACCGGTGACTATCGTGCTGTCGCAGATGGGCTGGGTGCGCAGCGCCAAAGGTCATGATATTGATGCGCCGGGGCTTAACTATAAAGCGGGCGACAGCTTTAAAGCCGCGGTGAAAGGTAAGAGCAATCAACCGGTGGTGTTTATTGATACCACCGGGCGCAGTTATGCTATTGATCCCATTACGCTTCCGTCGGCGCGTGGGCAGGGCGAGCCGCTGACCGGCAAACTCACGCTGCCGCCGGGGGCGACCGTGGAGCATATGCTGATGGAAGGCGATGACCAGAAACTGCTGATGGCGTCGGATGCGGGCTACGGCTTCGTTTGTACGTTTAACGATCTGGTTGCCCGTAACCGTGCCGGTAAAGCGTTGATTACACTGCCGGAAAATGCGCACGTCATGCCGCCGCTGGTGATTGAAGACGAGCACGATATGCTGCTGGCGATTACCCAGGCCGGACGGATGTTGATGTTCCCGGTAGACTCTCTGCCGCAGCTGTCGAAAGGCAAAGGGAATAAGATCATTAATATCCCCTCTGCGGAAGCGGCGAAAGGCGATGATGGACTGGCGCACCTGTACGTGCTGCCGCCACAAAGCACTCTGACTATCCATGTCGGGAAGCGCAAAATCAAACTGCGCCCTGAAGAGTTACAAAAGGTGGTCGGCGAACGCGGACGCCGCGGCACATTAATGCGCGGCCTGCAGCGTATCGATCGCATTGAGATTGATTCGCCGCATCGCGTAAGTCATGGCGACAGCGAAGAGTAAGAGAGGGGCGCCCGTAGGCCGGACAAGGCATCTAAGCCGCCATCCGGCGCTCTGCCGTTGCCGGATGACGACGCAGTAGCGTCTTATCCGGCCTACGGTTTCAGATCGGATTAACATTAAAATTTCCCGTAAAACCGTTGTTTATTCGTGCATTGCGATTAACAATACGTTTTTCCAGAGAGCCACACTTACCAAAATCCTAACCTGAATTTCAGGTGACGTAGAATGCCGGGCTCTTAGGCCTTCAGAGGTTGTTATGCTATATATTTTTCGTCTTATTGTTACCGTTATTTACTCCATTCTGGTCTGTGTTTTCGGTTCTATTTACTGCCTTTTCAGCCCACGTAACCCAAAACACGTGGCGACGTTTGGGCATATGTTCGGCCGTCTGGCCCCGCTGTTTGGCCTGAAAGTTGAGTGCCGCAAACCCGCCGACGCGGAAAACTATGGCAATGCTATCTATATTGCTAACCACCAGAATAATTATGATATGGTCACGGCGGCGAATATTGTGCAGCCGCCAACGGTGACGGTGGGGAAAAAAAGCCTGCTTTGGATCCCGTTTTTTGGGCAACTGTACTGGCTGACCGGTAATCTGTTGATTGACCGTAATAACCGCGCCAAAGCGCATAGCACCATTGCGGCAGTGGTTAACCATTTTAAAAAGCGCCGTATTTCTATCTGGATGTTCCCTGAAGGTACGCGTAGCCGGGGACGCGGCCTGCTGCCGTTTAAAACCGGCGCGTTTCATGCGGCTATCGCGGCTGGTGTGCCGATCATTCCTGTCTGCGTTTCCAACACCTCTAACAAAGTCAATCTAAACCGCCTGAACAACGGACTGGTTATTGTGGAAATGCTGCCGCCAGTCGACGTCAGCGAATATGGTAAAGATCAGGTTCGCGAGCTGGCGGCCCACTGCCGTGCGTTAATGGAGCAAAAAATCGCGGAACTTGATAAAGAGGTTGCGGAACGTGAAGCGACCGGTAAGGTTTAAGCAGCCTTACTCTGTTATTGTAGAAATCATTTTTTCAGGCACAACTCTTTAGCCTGTTTTACATGGAGCTTATATGTCATTCAGTCGGCGTCAGTTTCTTCAGGCATCGGGAATCGCACTATGTGCAGGCGCGATTCCCCTCAGGGCGAATGCTGCCGGTCAGCAACAGCCGTTGCCTGTTCCGCCGTTGCTGGAGTCCCGTCGCGGGCAGCCGTTGTTTATGACGCTACAGCGAGCGCACTGGTCCTTTACGCAAGGCACGCGCGCGCCGGTCTGGGGAGTGAACGGTCGTTATCTGGGGCCGACAATCCGCGTCTGGAAAGGCGATGACGTTAAACTCATCTATAGCAACCGCCTGGCGGAAAATGTCTCCATGACGGTTGCTGGTTTACTGGTGCCGGGGCCGCTGATGGGTGGCCCGGCGCGTATGATGTCGCCGAACGCGGACTGGGCGCCGGTGTTGCCGATTCGTCAGAGCGCCGCCACGCTGTGGTATCACGCTAATACGCCTAACCGTACCGCGCAGCAGGTGTATAACGGCCTGGCCGGAATGTGGCTGGTCGAAGACGACATCAGTAAAACGCTGCCCATTCCGAACCATTACGGCGTGGATGATTTTCCCGTCATTATCCAGGATAAACGGCTGGATAACTTTGGGACGCCGGAGTATAGCGAACCGGGAAGCGGTGGTTTTGTCGGCGATACGCTGCTGGTGAACGGCGCGCAAAGCCCCTATGTCGAAGTGTCCCGCGGCTGGGTACGGTTACGGTTGTTGAACGCCTCGAACTCGCGGCGCTATCAGCTTCAGATGAGCGATGGCCGGGCGCTGCATGTGATTTCAGGCGATCAGGGCTTTTTACCTGCGCCGGTTTCCGTCAAACAGTTGTCACTGGCGCCCGGCGAGCGACGTGAAATCCTGGTTGATATGACCAACGGCGACGAAGTCTCGATCACCTGCGGGGAAGCGGCCAGCATAGTCGATCGGATTCGCGGTTTCTTTGAGCCTTCCAGTATTCTGGTTTCGACCCTGGTGCTGACGTTACGGCCAACCGGATTGCTGCCGCTGGTGACCGATAATCTTCCGATGCGTCTGTTGCCGACGGAGATTATGAGCGGCGCGCCTGTCCGCAGTCGGGACATCAGTCTTGGCGACGATCCGGGGATTAACGGTCAACTGTGGGATGTGAATCGCATTGATATTACCGCCCAACAAGGCACCTGGGAGCGCTGGACGGTACGCGCCGATATGCCGCAGTCGTTCCATATTGAGGGCGTCTCTTTCCTGATTCGTAACGTCAACGGCGCTATGCCGTTCCCGGAAGATAGAGGCTGGAAAGATACCGTCTGGGTGGATGGGCAAGTCGAACTGCTGGTCTATTACGGTCAGCCGTCCTGGCCGCACTTCCCGTTCTATTTCAACAGCCAGACGCTGGAAATGGCTGACCGCGGCTCGATTGGACAAATGCTGGTGAATCCAGCGTCGTAAAGCGTCCGAGTACGGGTCTGAATAGCGCAGACCCGTCAGGGTTTTCAGGAAGGAGCAAACAGCGTGGGAAGCAGCAGACTCAACTGCGGGAAGTAGCAAATCATCGCCATGACCACAAAGAGTGCCAGAAACATCGGTAATAGCGGTTTGACGACTTTATCAATACTGATTTTGCCGATACTGCAACCGACGAACAAAATAGTGCCTACCGGGGGCGTACACAGTCCGATGGTTAAATTGAAAACCATAATAATGCCAAAATGGACAGGGTCGATTCCCAGATGTTGAGCAATGGGAAGGAAAATAGGCGTAAAGATTAGAATAGCCGGGGTAATATCCATAAACGTCCCGACGAATAACAAAATGAGATTGATAATCAGCAAGATGACCCATTTATTTTCGGACACGCTGGTAATCATTTCATTAATCAGTTCAGGAACATCAGCATTGGTCATCGCCCATGACATTCCCATTGAGCAGCCGACCAGTAAGAGAACAATAGAGCTGGTTACTACCGAATCCAGCAGAATATCGCGCAACTTACTCACATTAATTTCTCGATAAATGGCCGCCAGCGCCAGGCTATAGATTACCGCGATCGCAGAGGCCTCTGTTGGCGTAAATACGCCGCCGATAATGCCGCCGATAATAATAAATATCAGCAACAGGCTGGGCAACGAATCGCGGAATACCGACAGAAACTGCCGCAGGTTGATGCGTTCGGCAACCGGGTAATGGTGGCGATGGGCATACAGCGCCGCTACCGTCATTAAAGCCAGCGCGGTTAAGATGCCGGGCAGGTAGCCCGCCAAAAACAGGGCGGCGACAGAGGTGCCGCCGCTAGCCAGCGAATAGACAATTAGCACGTTGCTGGGCGGGATCATCAGGCCAATCGGCGCCGAAGCGACGTTGATCGCCGTAGAGAACGCCGGAGAGTAGCCCTCTTTTTCCTGTAATGGCGACATGATGCCGCCCACCGCAGCCGCAGAAGCGACAGCCGAGCCGGATATCGCGCCAAACAGGGTGTTCGCCAGAATATTGCAGTGCGCCAGCGAACCGGGAAGGCGGCCAACTAACGCCTGAGCCAGATTCACCAGGCGCCGGGCGATTCCCCCGGTATTCATGATATTGCCGGCTAACACAAAAAAGGGGATCGCCAGCAGCGTAAAGCCATCGAGACCGACGGTCATTTTTTGCGAAATAACCGAGATTGCCGCATCCGGGGGAAGGGCTATCAGGATTGAGAATAAGGACGACAGCCCGATAGCGAATGTAATAGGAACGCCGACCGCCAGCATAATGGCAAAGCTGCCAAATAAAACAATTATTGGGTAAATATATTCAAAGTCCATATATCCCTCGTTAGCGAAGATGGCGCTGATGATAATTATCAATAACGTTCACAATGGTGTAGTACACCAGGATGACGCCGCTAATCGGCATGACCCAATAGACTTTATCCATAGGCCATTTTAATACCGGGGACATTTGGCTGACGTGCGCCGCTTTTTCAACAATAATATCACCGCCGTACACCATAAAAATCAGCGCGAACACGGTAATAATCACCTGAATGATACTGTCGAGCACGAGGGCGGGCGTTCGGGAGAGTTTTTGCGCTAACAAATCGATAGCTAAATGTTTTTTTAATCCGGCGGTATAGACGCCGCCTAACAGAATCATCCACATAAAAAGAATCTGGGTGAATTCGTCGAGCGTGCTGCTTGGCGCGTTGAATATAAAGCGCGCCGCCACCTGCCAGGATACGCAGGCAACCATGACCGCCAGAATAATACAGCAGCACCCGGCCAGTATTTTGTTCAGTGCATTGGTGAGTATTCGCATATTACATCCTGTAAAGGGCAGGAGAACCCTGCCCGGCAGATTTACATATTCTCGATGTATTCCAGATCCTTCGCTGACTGAGCGTCTTTTGCGCGGAACTCATCAAACAAGGGCTTAACACGCTGTTTGAACGCGGATTTATCAATATCAACAACGGTCGCGTTCATGGCCTTCATGCTCTCATAAGCCTCTTTTTCCGCGGCGGGCCAGATGACGTCTTTCATTTGCTGCATGGATTCATCTGCGGCTTTATATAACGCTTTCCGCTCTTTATCGCTCAATTTGTTAAGTACTTTGGTACTGATGACCAGGACATCCGGCACCATCGTGTGCTCGTCGCGGGAATAGAATTTCGCCACCTCCGCATGACGCATATCGGCATAAACCACGGGGTTGTTTTCGCCGCCATCGACCACGCCTTGCTGGAGCGCGGTATAGAGTTCGCCTTGCGCCATCGGCGTCGGCACGCCGCCGAGCGCTTTCACCATCGCGATAGCGCTGGGGCTTTGCTGCACTCTGATTTTCATACCGGCTAAATCGTCGGGTTGAGTGATGGGCTTACTGGCGTAAAAACTGCGGGCGCCGCCGTCGTACCAGGTTAAGCCGACGAAGCCTTTGCTTTCGGAGGACGCGAGAATGCGTTTCCCTAAGTCGCTTTTCAGTACGTTGTAGTAGTGATCGCGGTCACGGAATAAAAACGGCAGGCTAAACACGCTATATTCCGGCGCAAAAGACTCCAGCGATGCCGCATTGACTTTCACCATTTGCAGAGCGCCGGAGTTCATCAATTCCAGCGATTCACGTTCGTTGCCCAGCGTGGCGTTGGGGTAAATACGAATATTTAATTCGCCGTCCGAATAGGCTTTCGCTTTATCGGCCAGATAGCTCATCGCTTTGTGAACGGCGTGGCTTTTATCCTGATTGTGGCTCAGTTTCAGCGTGGTTTTGGCGAGCGCTGGAAATGCCAGTAGCAAACAGCCGGCCAGTAATACCGCTGATGTTGTGAATGAACGTGTGTTTTTCATATCTGCTTCCTTATAGGTTGGGATTCCTGTGGTTATCGTTGATTAATTAATAACCTGCTGATACGTAAGGTGTTGCGTTGGGGAAAGGCGTGGTGATGGTGTTCTTTATCCCCTGAATTCTGTCAGCCAATTTAATTTAATCAATAGACCAAAGAAAGAGATCTGGTTCACAGAAGAAAGTCATGGTAAAAACAGTGTCGTGAGCAATTCAGCGAAGTTTTTTTATATATTGCTGATAATGTGATGTTTTTTTAATTTTTGTTGTTATGGCGATACTGCGTTTTTAGACGTGGGTATAATTAATTGCATACCAATTTGAAGATATTCATAAGACCAATTTCAAACACCTCAGGCCAGGCCGTTGAAAGTTGTTTCTATTTCGCGCCAGCCCTGCATATAAGGCGATAATCTCCTTCATTTTCGCTATAGATACGGCTTATAATCCCCGACCTTTGATTATTTTTTTGCCAATCGTTTTGGAAGCAATATGAGCGCTATCTCCCTGATCCAACCGGATCGCGACCTTTTCTCCTGGCCGCAGTACTGGGCCGCCTGCTTTGGGCCGGCGCCGTTTTTGCCGATGTCACGTGACGAGATGGATCAACTTGGCTGGGATAGCTGCGACATTATTCTGGTAACCGGCGACGCCTACGTCGACCATCCGAGCTTCGGCATGGCGATTTGCGGTCGTATGCTGGAAGCGCAGGGCTTCCGCGTGGGGATCATCGCCCAGCCGGACTGGAACAGCAAAGACGACTTTATGCGTCTGGGAAAACCGAACCTGTTCTTCGGCGTCACCGCCGGCAACATGGACTCGATGATCAACCGTTACACCGCTGACCGTAAGCTGCGCCACGATGACGCCTACACCCCAGATAACGTCGCGGGCAAACGCCCGGACCGCGCCACGCTGGTCTATACCCAGCGTTGCAAAGAAGCGTGGAAAGATGTCCCGGTGATCCTCGGCGGCATTGAGGCCAGTCTGCGCCGTACCGCGCATTACGACTACTGGTCTGATACTGTGCGTCGTTCAGTGTTAGTCGATTCCAAAGCCGACATGCTGATGTTTGGCAACGGCGAGCGTCCGCTGGTGGAAGTGGCGCACCGTCTGGCAATGGGCGAAACCATCGATCAGATTCGCGACGTGCGTAACACTGCGATTATGGTTAAAGAAGCGCTGCCTGGCTGGAGCGGCGTCGACTCCACTCGTCTGGACACGCCGGGTAAAATCGATCCAATTCCCCATCCCTATGGTGAGGATCTGCCGTGCGCGGATAACAAGCCGGTCGCGCCGAAAAAGCAGGAAGCTAAAGCGATTACCGTGCAGCCGCCGCGTCCGAAGCCGTGGGAAAAAACCTATATCCTGCTGCCATCCTTTGAAAAGGTGAAAGGCGACAAGGTGCTGTACGCCCATGCGTCGCGTATTCTGCATCACGAAACTAACCCTGGCTGCGCGCGGGCGCTGATGCAAAAACACGGCGACCGCTATGTCTGGATCAACCCGCCCGCCATACCGCTCTCCACTGAAGAGATGGATAGCGTGTTTGCGCTGCCGTATCAGCGTGTGCCGCACCCGGCTTACGGCAATGCCCGTATTCCGGCCTATGAGATGATCCGCTTTTCGATCAATATTATGCGCGGCTGCTTTGGCGGCTGCTCTTTCTGCTCGATCACTGAACATGAAGGGCGCATCATTCAGAGCCGCTCGGAAGACTCTATTATCAACGAGATCGAAGCGATCCGCGACACGGTGCCGGGGTTTACCGGCGTGATCTCCGATCTGGGCGGTCCTACCGCGAACATGTATATGCTGCGCTGTAAGTCGCCGCGTGCGGAGCAGACCTGTCGTCGCCTGTCATGCGTCTATCCGGATATCTGTCCGCATATGGATACTGACCATACGCCGACGATCAATCTTTATCGCCGCGCCCGTGAGCTGAAAGGCATTAAGAAAATCTTAATTGCCTCCGGCGTGCGCTACGACATCGCTGTAGAAGATCCTCGCTACATTAAAGAGCTGGCAAGCCATCATGTGGGCGGCTATCTGAAGATTGCGCCGGAGCATACTGAAGAAGGTCCGCTGTCGAAAATGATGAAGCCGGGTATGGGCAGCTACGATCGCTTTAAAGAGTTATTTGACCTTTACTCTAAGCAGGCTGGAAAAGAGCAGTATCTGATCCCGTATTTTATCTCCGCGCATCCGGGCACGCGGGACGAGGATATGGTGAATCTGGCGCTGTGGCTCAAGCGCCACCGCTTCCGTTTGGATCAGGTGCAGAACTTCTACCCGTCGCCGTTGGCGAATTCGACCACCATGTATTACACCGGCAAAAACCCGCTGGGTAAAATTGGTTATAAGAGTGAAGATGTGGTGGTGCCGAAGGGAGACAGGCAGCGTCGCCTGCATAAGGCACTGCTGCGTTATCACGATCCGGCGAACTGGCCGCTGATTCGCCAGGCGCTGGAAGCGATGGGGAAAAAGCATTTGATTGGCGGTCGCCGTGAGTGTCTGGTGCCTGCGCCGACCATTGAAGAGATGCGCGAAGCGCGTCGCCAGAACCGCAACACGCGCCCGGCGTTGACCAAGCATACGCCGGTGGAACATCAGCGGCAGGGGCTTGCTGCGAATAAGAAGCGCGGGAAAGGCGCAGAGCGTTAATTACCTTTGAATCTGTTGCTTCTGGAAGCTAATGTTTTTGGAAGTAACAGACATCTAAATATATTGTGTCGGTCTTTAGTAATTGTTAAATTACTGGGAGCTTTATATTTTATTTCAATGTTATTGATTGTATAAATTAATTATATATTACCTTAATGATTAAGGCATGATGCTTGTATACAGCCCCAGAGGAGGGGATATCATGGGTATGATTATTATACCTTGTCTTTTTGTCGTTGCTCTAATGGCTATTTTGATAATCATACTGGCCGTTAAAGCATGTAATTCTGAAAAAAGTGAAAACAGACTATCGTTTTGTGCAGGAATCATTTTAGCTGGCATCATTGCTGCGGTTCCTGGATGGTGGCTATATGAGCTTTTTAGCTACGGGCCGTAATATTCAGGTAACCCGACGTTAAGAACCTATCCTGTCAGGTGTTATTGTCGCAGGCAGTGTGAACACAGACAGCGCTTCGATCCCGTTGACTATAGGTTGGATGAGGCGTAGCCGAAATCCGACATTAACGGGCAGACGTCGCCCACTTCGTGAAGCGTCATTAGCCGGTTTACACGGCAGATTGGGCAAAGTGAACGATACATATTTTTATTCCTTTTCTATGCGGATGGTTACCGTGCGCATTTGCGCCAGCAGGCTGCCGCTTTGTTCGCGAATCACATCAGCAATCATCCGTGCCCCCTCAATACCCTGTAGCACAATCTCCTGCCTGAACAACGTAGCTGTCTTGTTTTCGCCAGGCGTGAGTTGAATCTGCACGCGCGCGGTTGCATCGACGTGGCTGGCGTCTTTTGGCATGATATCGACATCCTCCAGCGCCAGATTTTCGAAATCCTGACAGTTGCAGAGCAGCCGACTGCTTAACCAGGGCGTGATGTGGCTTTTAGTGACATTTGCATTACTGCGTAAATCGACGATAAATCCGGTAAAGAGAAAATCTTATTGCTATTTAAAATCAGGGTGTTGTTCATTCCTTTGCTCCCTGGTTTTTAATCTGGATTACGTTTTCTGGTAGCGTGATTGTCTCGTAGTGAGAGATGTCGGTTATCTCGCCTGCGCTGAGCCCCATATGACCATGCCCGTCTTTGTTAAAAGTGCCTTCAATCAGCACCTCGTATCCTCCGTCCTTCTGGAGGTCGAGAGGAATATTAGTGACGAAATTTCCCAACCAAAATCCATTTTCTCTCTGCGTTGCGTCTTTATTGGCATAAATCGCCGCATGTTCAAAACCGAGAATAACGTATCCGCGTAAACGTATTTTTTTCTGATGATAATGATCCGGATGCTGAAGAAGATCGGTGAATGAAATATCTGTAACCGCACTCGCCCTTGTGGGCTGCACTTTCTCATAACGGGTAATATTTGTTATTCCACCAGGATAATGACTTAAATGTCCGGATACACGCATATCAAAGATGCCTTCAACCACCATCGACGCCTCTGTGTGGTTACGGCTTACGGTATAGGGCACGAGAAAATTTTCCAGCCATAATCCATCTTGCTGTGGATCGCCATAAATAGCGTGGCGCTCAAAGCCAGTGAGGACCAGACCACGAATGCGAACTTTTCTGCTATGGTATTCGTCTGGATGAGCAAGTAATTCTGCAATAGTAACATCTGCAATTTTTTGATTATTGATTGCCAGTTGCGGGGCGATTAATAATTTTAATTGTGTGTCATTGTGAAGCTGTCGCCCCAGTGACGGCAGCGGATCATCGATATTATCAACATCGGCAATCAGCAAGCGATCGTGCGGTTTATGCAACTGAAGCGTTAGCCAGCGCGAGTGATTTTTTTCTTTCAGGGTAATGTCCGCCTCAGCGAATTTATCACTGGCAAAGGAGTTTGCCTGACGTATTTCAACGGAGATATCGTTTGGGTTATGGCAAAAACACAGTGCATTAGCCGGCGTGTCAAAAAGTGGTTTGCTGGCGACGGATGCGGTACGGTGGTTCTCTAACATTTCACCGCGCAGCCAGATGTCATAATTCATCCGATCCTGTGGGGAGCCGTAAATACGCGTAATCGCCTGCGCAAGCGTTTCACTGCACTGCGCGCCATGGCTAAAAGCGCAAAGTATTAACAAGAAAAAACACCGCTGCCCGGTTTTCATCCGCCTTTCCTTATCTGCAATACCTGTTCCTGGCATTGCCAGACGATGTTGCCGTCAACCATCGTCAGCAGTACCTGGCTATTGCCGATATCCTCATGCGGCACCGAGAAAATGTCCCTGTCCAGTACCTGAAAATCGGCTACTTTTCCCACTTCGATAGAGCCGCGAACCTGTTCCTGAAACTCCTGATACGCCGCATTGATAGTGTACATTCGCACGCCGTCCGCCACGCTTATCGCCAGCTCTGGGCGGATAATCTTGCCGCTGGACGCCGATTTGCGCGTGACCGCCGCCTGCACCATTTGCCGCCAGTTGACGAGATCCATAATACCGTCGGAGCCGCCCGCCACCGTGACGCCAAGGTCGATGATATCTTTCAGCCCCTTCCCGATTTCGCCTTTGATTCCGCAGACCTGCGCCCGGCGCTCGTAGTCGTATGCCGATCCGCTGGGGGAGGGTTGTTCGGACAAGATAATGCCGTATTTCGCCGCCTTGACGAAATCTTCGCGATCCCCCATTGAACCATGCAGCACATAGTGGCGGCGCTGCGGGGCAGGGCAGGTTTGAATGGCGTTAATGAAGCCGTCGATGGTGACCTTTACCGCTTTATCGCCGACCGCGTGAACGGCTAACTGGTAGCCGCGCTGATGCGCCAGCAGGGCCATTTTATGAAATTCCTGAATTTGTTCTTCTTCGCTGGCCGTTGGGCCGCAAAATACCGAACGGCCAGCCCAACCCGGCCTGTCGGCGTAATCTTGATTCATCCACGCCGTGTGCGACATCGGCACGCCGTCGCAGAATATCTTCACGCTGTGGCAGTCCAGCCAGTTTTTATCGGGGAATTCCGGTAGCCCGCTGGCGTCCAGCGTGTGTTTTAAAATCTCATAAGACTGAACGCCTTTATCGGCGGCATAAAAGGCGAGAGAGACGCGCGCCATGAGCTTTTTTTCTTCCAGTAGCTGGCGGTAAGCGGCAATGCCGGATACGCCAGCGGCGCCCGTCTCGCCCGGCCCCATAGCGCCTTCCGTATAGCTGGCATAGCCTTCACGGTTCATAAAGCGCTGGGCCGCGATAATGTTTTCTTTTAGTTCTTCCACCGTCGGGCGCGGCATGGCTTGTGTAATCAATTGCAGCGCCGGGATATCCAGGAAGTTGCCGTCCGGTTCGCCGTCTGGCGTTTTACCAATGTACCCGCCGATGGGATCTTGCGTCTCGCGGGTGATGCCGACGATCTCCAGCGCGTTGCTGTTGACGAGGCAGGAGTGACCATCCCAGAGGGCCAGAAAGGCAGGGTGGTTGGGCGTCGCGCTGTCGATGTCATGACGCGTCAGCGGGCGGCGGCTGTCGATGATGGCGGGGTTGAAGCCGCAGGCGTGGATCCACTGGCCGGGAGGCGTTGTTGCCGCTCGCTCGCGCAGCAGCGCTAAAAGCGCCTCCAGCGTGCGTGCCGTGCTGCAATTAACGCATTTCCAGCTCGCCGCCAACCAGCTAATGTGCACATGGGCATCGTGGGCGGCGGGCAGAATCAGCTTGCCTTGCAGATCAATAATCTGCGTGTCGGGGCCGATATGTGTTTTTATCTCTTCATCTTCGCCGACGTTGATGATCCAGCCGTTTTTCACCGCGATGGCGCGGGTGAAACGAAAATGACGATCGACTGTCGCCACTTTGCCGTTAATCAATACGGTATCTGCAACGGTCATCGTTTTCTCCTGTGTTTGTTGGCGGGAAATCTCCGTACCAGCGTAATAAACGGCGCTTCGTTTATCTGGATGGATCTGAACCCGGCGATATCCTGTTATTGTGCGATAGCCAGCAACGCAACAGCTTAATAATCTGAATACAGGCGCAGGCAATCGAAGAAATCCTTCGCATCAAGACGCGTGTTCGCACGACTGGCCTCGGCTTTGGCCGCATAAACCTCCGGGCGCAGGGCGTTGATATCCCGCTGGAGTCTGTCTATTTTGGCATTCAGAGTCTGAATATCAGAGGACAAATGATTAACTCTTTCTTCATTCACGCAACCGCTTAACAGACTGGTCGCCAGAATAATGGTTCCCACAGTAAAAATTTTTTCATTTATTGTTCCTTAATTTTCTCTTATTTGGGTGAAATAGTAGATAAGCGTCGGCGGGTGGTCTGTTGCATTGCTTTTAGCAGGCTTCCGCCATCCGGGCGGATAAAGTCTTCAATCTCCCATTGGCCCTGCGTGCGGTGAAGCAATAAATCCTGCACTTTCGTTGACGAATCGGTCAGCGTAAAACGGACATGGATACGTGCGCGATCGTTATTTTCTGCAATCACCTGAATGCTATTCAACCTGGCAAATTGCGATTCTTTGCCAAAAAATATCGGATTATCATAGAAATATAACTTATCGGTTTCCATTTCCGTATCCTGATCGTTATCAGGTTCGATGGTTATAGGGGCGTCGGCAAGAAAGGCGTTACGATACGCAGATGATGTCGTCCAGCGCCACGGCCAGGCAAAATGGCTAAGGCGGCCAAATGCAGGAATATCATTATTTTTATATGCTGTCTGAGAATAATCATTCACCGCCTGGCGATACTGTGCGGAAACAACCCATGTCCACGGCCAGCTATAATCATCCAGACGGTTGAAAAGTTCACGGACAAAATGTTGTGGGCGCTCTCTTTGCAGCGATCGCAGCGACGCAAGGGTTTTCTGATTTTCGCTATTAATTGCCTGCCAGAGACTGCCTTGCGGGCTGATAATATCGTCAATAAGCCAGCGGTCGCCTTCGGCGATCAGTTTCAGCGTTTGTGTGATGGCTTCCGGAGAGTCTTTGAAAGGGCGAAACTGTACGGTGGCGTCAGCATGAGAGACATCCGTCTGGTGAATGGTTATATTTTCCAACACCAGGTGGTCATATTCCTGGCAGTCACAAAGCGGATCGGAGTCCAGCCAGCCAATATCGCCCGGTAAGGTCAACCGATCGTTCAGGAGAATGACGTTTTTCATCCGCGTGGAAATAAGCGATTTTTCCGTTGTATCACCAAAATAGAGGGAATCAGATTCTATTTCATAGCTATGGTAAATCTGCCTGACCGTCTGCTCTGGCGATAACGGCGGCGTTCGCGCCAGCGCGGGAATCGTCAAAAAAAAACTGAGCAAGAGGAGGATATATTTCATTGGGCGTTTCCTTATTCCCGGTTTAATCCATCCGATCTGAGTCTGTAAGCAGTATTATTTTTTACTCTTTTGTTTAGCCATTTCGGCCTCGAGTTCTTTAATATCCTGCTGCCTTTTACGTTCATTTTCCGCCCGCGGTGCTACGCGCTCGTAGCGTGTGATATCGGTAATGCCGCCGGGCCACGCGCCGAAATGGCCGTTCATGTCCATATCGAACGTTCCCGCGATCATCACATAATCGCCGTTAAGCTGACGCGCTTTGGCGAGGGTAATGACCGGGTTAGGAAAGCCGATATCCAGCCACAGGCTGTTGCCGTCAACGTTATTCAACCAGGCGTCTTTATCAAGGAATAGCGCGTTACCTTCAAATTCGATATTTCCGACGCCGATGACCACTATTTTTTGCAGATGGTATTTTTCTGGATTGGCCAGCAAGGCCGCCATAGATATCGGCCAGGAGAATGAATCTCTCCCCGGTTCAGCTCTTGTCGCCGTACTTTTTATCCTCGTATCTTCACGGATTTCACTGCGCAGACTTTTGGGGAGTTCGCTTCCGTCGTCGGTATCTTCCACTAACCAGAGTTCGCTGTCGCGATCGCGAACCAGCGTTAGCCCTAACAAGCGATGAGCGCCGACGTTCTCTTTATTAAGCGTCAGTTGTACCAGAGCATGAATACGTCCGGCATTCAGCGGCGTGGTATCAATCAATTCGGCGGAGACAAACATCTCGTCCTGACAGCGGCAAAGAAGATTATTGCTCAGCCAGGGCGTTATACCTCCCGTTGTCACATTGGCATTCGTCCGTAAATCGACGATAAATCCACCTGACAATATTTTGTCGCTATTTTCCACCAGCGGCTGATACAGTCGGGTAATCGCCTGCTCCGGGGATTCTCCGGCAAACACCGCAGTACTAAATAGCAGAAGAAGCAGAGGCAACGACCCTGTTGACCACGCTTTCATGATGACATCCTTGATGAAGAGGCGGAGTTGTAAATATTAACAAGTGCGGGCTAACGGGGGGAGTTGATGATTTCCGAAAAGCCCGACAAATGTCGGGCCGGAAGAGACGGTTAACCGCTCGATTATCTCCGCGACTGAGTTTAGTAAAGACCCAGCACTTTCCACCATGCGAGGCCGACTGTCAAAAAGACCGCCTGATTAAAGAGGCTGATAATAAATCCCGTTCGCCACCAGACGCCCGTCGGTACATAGCCGGCGCCAAAAAGAATGGGGCCGCGTGCGTGGGTATACTGCGTAAGAGAGCAGTACAGGCTGCTGGTAAACGCCAGCATAAGCGCCATCGGCGCTGCCGGTATATTCAGATGCAGACCGACGCCCAGAAACACCGCATACAGCGCGGCGATCTGCGCGTTGCCGCTGGCGAAAAAATAGTGGGTATAAAAATAGGCTGCGTTAAGCAGCAGCAGGATGATTATCCAGCTGGTTCCATGCATCGTACTGCCGATGCTGTCGCCAATCAGGTTGCCAAACCAACTGGTGAATCCTAGTTTCTTCAACTGGTTAGCCATCATCAGCAGCGCGGCAAACCAAATCAACGTATCCCAGGCGCCTTTTTCGCTTTTAACGTCTTCCCAGGTGAGCACGCCGCTCAGTAATAAAATCGAGAGACCGACAAAAGAGGCCGTCGTGGCATCCACGCCGAGCGAGCTGCCAAAAATCCATAGCACCAGCAACACGCCGACGGTCGCCAGCATGAGCCACTCGCCGCGCGTCATACTGCCCATTTGCGCCAGCTCTTTGCGCGCCAAATCCGGCGCATCCGGCGTATGTTTAATTTCCGGACGCGTCAGCCAGTAGACCAGCAGCGGGACGATAAGAAAAGAGACCAGGCAAGGCAGGAGCGCGGCGATAAACCAGCTTCCCCAGCTCAACGTAACGCCGGCGTTCGCCGCCAGTTTTACCGCCAGCAGGTTACCCGTATAACCGGTCATAAACAGTGCGGCGGTGACGTCGTTAACATTGCCAATACAGGTGATCAGAAAGGTGCCGATTTTGCTGCGAGACTCATCTTCCGGATGTGAATCAAAGCTGCGCGCCAGCGAGTCGGCGATCGGGTAAATCACGCCGCCGCAGCGCGCGGTGTTACTGGGCATCGCGGGGGAGAGGATCAGATCGGCAAACGCCAGACCATAAGCCAGACCCAGCGTTCGTTTACCTAACAGACGGATCATTTGTAGGGCGATACGCCGACCCAGCCCGGTTTTGATAAACCCACGGGCAATCATAAAGGCGACGACGATAAGCCAGATCAGCGAACTGTTCAGCTCGCTCAAGGCCGTGGTAATCGCGCCGCTGGCCGTTTTGTCGCCGGCAGCATAGGCGAGCGCAAAGACGGTGATGCCGATAATACCGACCGCGCCAATAGGCAGCACTTTCGCCACGATAGAGGCGATCGTCGCGACAAAAATAATCGCGGAATGCCAGGCCGGCGCGCTTAACCCGGAAGGGGGCGTTAGCTGCCACAGTCCGGCGGCGATAACCAGAATAAGAATGAATGGGAGCCATTTGACGCCCTGAGATTTTTTTTCCGCCACAATCACACATCCATAAATATTTTATATACATTAAGTAAATTGATAATAATCATGAATAAATATTCATAAAATCAGAATAATTCTGCGCTTGTGTGTGGGGGAAATATACTGTTAAATGCGCGTAATTGTTTCTTAATATTTCGAAATGAAAAAAAGCCCGACGACATCGTCGGGCATGGCGTGCGATAAATCCGGCTTAACCGCCGAACTGATCCGGATCGGGGCCGAGGCGTTTTCCTTGATCCAGTTTTGCGATCTCGCCTAATTCATCTTTATCGAGACGGAAATCCCAGACAGCAAAGTTTTCCGCGATACGGGAAGGGGTGACGGATTTCGGAATGACGACCAGCCCGCAGTCCAGATGCCAGCGAATAACAATCTGGGCGGGCGTTTTGCCGTATTTATCCGCCAGTTCGCGAATCACTTTCTGATCGAATACGCCTTCGCCGCCCTGCGCCAGCGGGCTCCAGGACTCGGTCTGGATTTTATGCGTCGCATTCCACGCATGTAGCTGGCGCTGTTGCATCAAGGGGTGAAGCTCGATCTGGTTGATCACAGGGGTAACGCCGGTTTCATCGATCAGACGCTGGAGGTGATGGATCTGAAAGTTACAGACCCCGATACTCTTTACCAGCCCCTCTTTTTGCAGCGCGATCATGCCTTTCCAGGCGTCGACATAGTGATCGATAGCCGGTACGGGCCAGTGCATCAGATAGAGATCGAGATAATCAAGCTGCAGTTTTTTCAGACTCTCCTGCAGGGCTTCGCGGGGACGTTTTTGATCGTCATTCCACAACTTGGTGGTGATAAACAGCTCTTCCCGCGCCACGCTCGCTGCTTTTAGCGCTTTGCCGACGCCTTCTTCATTCTGATATGCTGTGGCGGTATCAATCGATCGATAGCCCACCTCCAGCGCTTTATGAATCGCCGCGATCACCTCTTCATTGCTTGCTTTCCAGACTCCCAGCCCAAGTTGTGGCATTACGTTGCCATCCTGTAGCCTGATAATGGTTGGATTAGCCATGATGTGTTCCTCTTTTAATTGGCTCGCCGGAGTCGGGTCCGGCGAGACTAAGTGACTTAAGTCTGGACGAAATGGCCAAAAACGAAAGTCAGAGGCGAAAAAACCTTAGCGCGCCGCTTCATAAATCCGACGGCTGACATCCAGCGTAATATCCTGATTTTCACCTAAATTTGTGCATCCATGCGCCTCAAGTTTAGCCAGTAGCGCCGGAATAGTGCTGCCATCCAGACCGTAATCGGACAAGTGGGTAGGCACGCCCATCTGTTCAAAGAAACGGCGGGTGGCGGCAATGGCGGCATCAATACGCTCGTCGTCGGAACCGTCGGTGATATTCCATACACGTTCAGCATATTGCAGGAGTTTTGCACGTTTAACGTCTCGTTTTTCGTTCCATAGCGCAGGCAGAACGATAGCCAGCGTCTGGGCATGATCGAGACCGTGCATCGCGGTAAGCTCATGGCCCAGCATATGCGTCGCCCAGTCCTGCGGAACACCAGCGCCAATCAGGCCATTTAACGCCTGAGTAGCGGCCCACATCACGTTAGCGCGGACGTCATAGTTTTCAGGCTCTTGCAGCGCTTTGGGACCTTCTTCGATCAGTGTGAGTAAAATGCCTTCGGCGAAACGATCCTGAATTTTGCCGTTAACCGGGTAAGTGACGTACTGCTCAACGGTATGGACGAAAGCATCCACGACGCCGTTCGCAACCTGGCGCGGCGGCAATGTATAGGTGTAGACCGGGTCCAGTACGGCAAACACCGGTTGCACGAACGAGGAGTGGAAGGCTTGTTTGTCGCCAGTGGTTTTACGGGAAATGACTGCGCCGGCGTTCGATTCTGAGCCGGTTGCCGGTAGGGTTAGCACAGACCCCATCGGGATTGCGCTACGAATCTCAGTACCGCCGGTTTCCAGAATGTGCCACGGATCGACGCCGTCCGTATACTGCGCCGCTGCGGCGATAAATTTGGTGCCGTCCAGTACGGAACCGCCGCCAACGGCCAGCAGGAAGGTAATATTTTCGTCGCGCACAAGCTGCACGGCCTTCATCAGCGTTTCATAGGACGGGTTCGGTTCAATACCGCCAAACTCCCGAACATCCAGTCCTTTTAACGCTTCCTGAACTTGCGCCAGTACGCCGGTCTTTTTCACGCTACCGCCGCCATAGGTAATCAGCACGCGGGCGTCCTGCGGGATTTGATCGCGAAGATCGACGATAGCGCCTTTACCAAACAGAATGCGGGTAGGGGTATGTAATTTGAAATTGTTCATTGCTCATTCCCTTATGTGGGTAAAAAGAGGGCAGGCGGCTGTCTGCCTGATGGCCATCATTGTGGTCTCGTGAGGGATGTCTCTCAATGCACATTTCTGCCAATGTTTTGCCTATTTCTCCAGAATGCTGGAGAAAATCGCTAAAAATGCGCACAATCCAGCGGAGTGGATTTGATGAAAAAATGGCGCGTTATGAATCGTGAAGCAATTTGCTTACAGTTGGCGGATAAAATTAATCATTTAAAAAATAATGATAAAATAATCAGCGAGCGGCTGGCGGGCATTCGTCTGTTGTATGGTGTTGAACCGGGGCCGCGCACGCCGGTCATGTATCAGCCTGGCATCATATTTCTCTTTTCCGGCCATAAAATTGGCTATATTAACAAGCGCAAGTTTCGTTATGACGCTAATGAATATCTCTTACTGACCGTGCCGCTCCCTTTTGAATGCGAGACCTGGGCGACGCCGGAGGTACCGCTGGCCGGTATTCGGCTCGATATTGATGTGCTGCAACTGCAAGAGTTGCTCATGGACATTGGCGAAGATGAGCGTTTCCAGTTGCCGATGGCGGCCAGTGGGATTAACTCCGCCACGCTGTCGGACGAGATTTTATGCGCGGTGGAAAGATTGCTGGATGTGATGGAGCGCCCGCTGGATGCGCGGATTCTGGGAAAACAAATTATTCGCGAAATTCTTTATCATGTGCTGATGGGACCGCGCGGCGGGGCGCTGCTTGCACTGGTTAGTCGCCAGACGCACTTTAGCCTGATCAGTCGCGTACTTAAACAGATCGAAATGAAATACACCGAGAACCTGAATGTTGAGCAACTGGCGGCAGAAGCGAACATGAGCGTGTCGGCGTTTCACCATAATTTTAAGGCGGTCACCAGCACCTCGCCGTTGCAGTATTTAAAAAGCTACCGACTGCATAAAGCGCGGATGATGATGATTCACGACGGTATGAAGGCCAGCGCTGCGGCGATGCAGGTCGGCTATGAGAGCGCATCGCAGTTTAGCCGGGAGTTTAAACGTTATTTTGGCGTTACGCCGGGCGAAGATGCGGCAAGAATGCGGACAATGCAAGGGAGCTAAGTGGGGCATCCCGCCACGGGTCAACGAAGCGTAACCGGGCCATCCTGGCCGATTATGGATACGTCAGGCGTTACAGTATTTCTTTTTAATCACCACGACCAGCGTACCTAACAGTCCGGCGACCAGTAGCGCGACGGGAAGGATCATTAAAAATGTCATTACCTGGTCTTCATGGCGCTTAACAAACGGGATCATACTGAGCGCGTAGCCGAAGCTGGTCACGACAGTCACCCACAGCAGGCCGCTTAACCAGTTAAAAAACTGAAACCGGCGGTTGGACAGGCCGGAAATACCCGCCATTGTTGGCAGCAGAGTGCGGACAAACGCCAGAAAGCGCCCGGCAAGCAACGCTAACAAACCGTGGCGGTCAAACATGCAGGTGGCGCGCTGATGATATTTTGCCGGAAGCTGCGCCAGCCAGCCTTTGACGGTACGCGTATTACCGAGCCAGCGTCCCTGGATATAACTTAGCCAGCAGCCGAGACTGGCCGCGGTGGTGAGAATGCCAATCGTCGGCAAAAAATGCATCACATCCTGGGCGATCAACGCGCCTGCCAGTAGCAGCAGACTATCGCCAGGTAAGAATGATGCTGGCAGCAGACCGTTTTCTAAAAATAGCGTGGCGAACATGACAAAGTAGACGACGCTAACAACGTGTGGATTCGCCAGCGCGGCAAAATCATGTTGCCAGAGCGCAGCGATAATATCTTGAATGACAGCCATGAACTTTCCTGTGGAACAGCATTTATGCTTTTATTCGCCTATTGTACTCCTGAATCGTCCGGGATGCCTTGATCCCGGACGCAACAAACGCAGACTTTTCCACGGAAATTGTCTGCATATATGTCCATCCCCGGCAACTTTACACAATTCTGGCGAAGCCGGCGGCTAAATCAGCGATCAAATCATCAACACTCTCTAAACCAATATGCACCCTAACCAGCGTACCGGTAAAATCTACGCCGCCTGCGGGACGAATCGCGGCGATCTGTTCCGGCTGATTAGCAATAATCAGCGATTCGTAGCCTCCCCAGGAGTAGGCCATACTGAACAGCGAAAAGTTATCCAGATAGGCTGATAATTCAGCCTCGGTCAGCTTTTTATTGAGCACAAAGGAGAACAGGCCGCTGCTACCTGTAAAGTCTCGTTTCCAGAACGCATGACCTTTGCTACCCGGCAGGGCCGGATGATTAACGCGCGCGACCTGAGGATGGTTCGCCAGCCACGCGGCGATTTTGAGGCTGCTTTCTTGATGCTGGCGCAGTCGGACGCCGAGCGTGCGCAGCCCGCGGCTGGTCATATAAGCCGTGTCGGCGTCGAGCATTTGCCCCATCAGATAGGCGTTTTCCCGCAATTGTTCCCAGCAGCGCGCATTTGCAACGGCAGTCCCGACCATCGCATCAGAATGACCAATCAGATATTTAGTGCCCGCCTGGATAGAGATATCAATATCGAATTCCAGAGCTTTGAACAGAACGCCAGCCGCCCAGGTATTATCAATCATGATGACGGCTTCTGGCGCGACGCGTCTGACCGCACTGACAATGGTCGGAATATCATGTACTTCCATGGTAATAGAACCGGGGGATTCCAGAAATACGACTTTCGTGTTCGGCTGAATATGTTGCGTGATATCAGCGCCGATGAGCGGGTCGAACCAGCTTGTCGTCACGCCCAGTTTGCCGAGAATTTTGCTGCAGAAATCCTGGCTGGGTTCATAGGCTGTGTTGGTCATCAGGATGTGGTCGCCCTGCTCAACGAATGCCAGAATGGTGTTGGCGACCGCCGCCGCGCCGCACGGGAAGAGCGCGCATCCGGCGCCGCCTTCCAGTTCACACATGGCTTCCTGGAGCGAAAAGTGGGTCAGCGTTCCCCGGCGTCCGTAAAATAATTCGCCGTTGGCGCGATTGCGGGTAGCGTGTTTTTTGGCCTCGACGGTGTCAAACACCAGTGAAGAAGCGCGTTGAATCACACTATTCACTGAGCCAAGCGTGTATTTTTTGCTGCGTCCTGCGTTTACCAGTTTGGTATCCAACTGTTTATCCGTCATGTTGCGTTTCCTGATTTTAACCGTCTGGATGTCTAAACTAGCATGAATATAACCATCTGCACCCTGGCGACGTGTGATACAGATGAAAATTTTGCCAAAATAAAAACAGGTGGCTTTTTTAATGCGTAAGCGCAAAGAAAAAGCAGTAAAGGTGCGGCAGTATGTAAATAGTAATGAGAACGACTATCAATTCGACGTTGTTTTGATATTATTATGCTCAGATTTTGTGATTTGCGTCCTGGAGATACAGAGTGGGTAATAATTTGATGCAGACGGATCTTTCCGTCTGGGGCATGTATCAGCACGCCGATATTGTCGTGAAGTGCGTGATGATTGGTTTGATTCTGGCGTCAGTCGTCACCTGGGCTATCTTCTTCAGTAAAAGCGTTGAGTTTTTCACGCAAAAGCGCCGCTTAAAGCGCGAACAATTGCAATTAGCCGATGCGCGCTCCTTAGATCAGGCTTCCGACATTGCGGCAGGTTTCAGCGCAAAAAGCCTCAGCGCACAGCTCATCAATGAAGCGCAGAATGAACTGGAACTCTCTCAGGGCAGCGAAGATAACGAAGGGATTAAAGAACGTACCGGCTTCCGTCTGGAACGTCGCGTCGCAGCGGTGGGCCGCTACATGGGACGAGGCAACGGTTATCTGGCGACGATCGGCGCCATTTCCCCCTTCGTCGGGTTGTTTGGCACCGTATGGGGCATTATGAATAGCTTCATCGGTATTGCGCAAACGCAGACCACCAACCTGGCGGTGGTTGCTCCTGGTATTGCGGAAGCGCTGCTGGCGACGGCGATTGGGCTGGTAGCCGCGATCCCGGCGGTCGTCATTTACAACATCTTCGCACGTCAGATAGGCAGTTACAAAGCGACGCTGGGCGACGTGGCGGCGCAGGTATTGCTGCTGCAAAGCCGCGATCTTGATCTGAATGCGAGCGCCAGTGCGCAGCCGGTACGCGCCGCGCAGAAATTACGGGTAGGGTAATGCGTCATGGCAATGCGTCTTAACGAGAACCTGGATGACAACGGCGAAATGCATGAAATCAACGTGACGCCGTTTATCGATGTCATGTTGGTTCTGCTGATTATCTTTATGGTGGCTGCGCCGCTGGCGACGGTGGACGTCAAGGTGAATCTGCCCGCTTCTACCAGTACGCCACAGCCGCGTCCGGAAAAACCGGTTTATCTGTCGGTGAAAGCGGATAACACCATGTTTATCGGTAACGATCCGGTGACGGATGATACGATGATTGCCGAGCTAACGGCCCTGACGGAAGGGAAAAAGGATACTACGATTTTCTTCCGCGCGGATAAAACCGTAGAGTATGAAACCCTGATGAAAGTGATGGATATGCTGCATCAGGCGGGCTATCTCAAGATTGGTCTGGTCGGCGAAGAGACCGCGAAAGCGAAATAAGTATTTTGCTGATGCTGTAGGCCGGGTAAGGCGAAGTCGCCACCCGGTTTTTTTATTGCCTAAGATGGCGCCTTGCGTAACAGAAGTGCGCCATCTTAATCGACTTCATGCGTTAGCCTAAATGCTCCCCGCCGCACACGCCGTGCACTTCTGCGGTAACGTAACTGGATTCCTGGCTTGCCAGATAGACATACACCGGCGCCAGCTCTGCCGGTTGGCCGGCCCGCTTCATTGGCGTCTGCTGGCCAAACTGCGGAATTTTATCCTGGGTTTGACCGCCGGAAATTTGCAGCGCTGTCCAGATAGGGCCAGGCGCGACAATATTCACGCGAATTCCTTTTTCCGCCACCTGTTTCGCCAGGCCACGGCTGTAATTGAGGATTGCCGCCTTGGTTGCCGCATAATCCAGCAGGTGCGGACTGGGCTGATACGCCTGGATAGACGACGTCGTGATAATACTGGCGCCTTTTGGCAGCAGCGGAATCGCTTCCTGGGTTATCCAGAACAGAGCAAAAACGTTAACGGCGAAGGTTTGCTGAAATTGCTCGCTGGTCAGATCTTTTATCTCCGGGATTGCCGTCTGTTTACCGGCCACCAGCGCCAGAATGTCCAGCCCGCCCAGCGCTTCACGCGCCTTATGGACCAGCGAACGGGCGAAAGATTCGTCGCTAAGATCGCCTGGCAATAACACCGCTTTACGGCCGCACTCCTCAATCAGCGCTTTAACCTGCTGGGCGTCCTCTTCTTCCGCTGGCAGATAGTTGATCGCGACATCTGCGCCTTCACGCGCGTAAGCGATAGCGGCAGCGCGCCCAATCCCGGAGTCGCCCCCTGTCACCAGCGCCTTACGATCTTTAAGGCGACCACTGCCGACATAACTTTTTTCACCACAGTCAGGAACAGGCGTCATTTTCGCCTGGACGCCGGGCGCCGGCTGTTTTTGCTTAGGATACTCGCCGGTGTAATACTGCGTGGTAGGGTCGTATAGATGAGACATTGAGCTTCTCCCTTCAGGTTGAACACCCTTTAAGCGTAGACACTTTTACTACCGTAAGAGGGAGAATCAGAACGATCCTTATGCTTCACCCGTATTCACAACAGAGTTAACTAGCCATGAAGGTTATTTTTCTTGCCGTGCGACGGTGGTGACGTTGCGCGTCCGGTAGTCGCCATCGGAAAGCTTACGCATCAGACGTAAGGTTGCCGTCTCGCGAGCCAGCAGATGCTGCCAGTCACTTTCAAGACGAGACATAATTTTGTCTCGTAATTCAGGATGCTGCTCGATAATAGCATTGATGGTCGCGCCATAAATCTCCTCTTTGACCTGTAACGCATACATCTCTCGTCGGTTTTGCCACTTCAGGCGCACTAACGCCGCCGGTATGGATACCACCTCCTGCGTTACCTTTTCCAGGGTGGCATTTTTACTGGCGATTAGCGCTGCAAGATTTTGCTTTAAGATAAATTCATCACTTTTATGGTTGTCTAAAGCCAAATAAACGTTATTGTCTTCAACTTCTTTCATCTTTATCTTCCAGTGAATAAAATAGCGGCATATCGGTTTCGCGAGTGATTAAATTAAGCCAAATGGCATTGCCTTTTTCATTTATCATTGCGGTTTTATCCGCCAGTATTTTACTTAGCGTTTGGGCATCAATATCGCCTTCTGCCTGTAGTGCGTTTATCAGGCGGGCAAACGTTTCAATTTTAGCCACACAATACAGACGTTCTTTAATATGACGGTCACGTTCTTCAAATAATACGTTTCTGTGTTGCCCGGCAGCGTTAGCGCTAATTAAAATATCGGGCTCGAAATCGCTGAGTTTTGTCTTTCCCTTAGGCAAATTTTTACTGTTTTCTGTGGCTTCAGGGGGCGGCGATGACAGGCGAAAATGAGAGGAAACCAGATGCTCAGGAAGCATGACTAAATATCCTTTACGATCAGTGGTATACTATTTTTAATAGTGTAGGTTTCGTTGACAATAACATGGTGTAATTTTAAAATCAAAAAAAATGGAGCCTGCTATGAACAGTATTTTTTATTCTGTTATTATATTGCTATTACTGACCGGCGCGATACTCTTCCTGATGTGGGAGGTTAATAAAAAACGTCCTGGTGGAAAAGTCGTAAATTTAAATCAAACTGAACCCATGACAAAGGAAGAGGGCGAAGATCATTTCTCAGTATTAATGAATTCGATAACGCCGGTATGGTACTGGCGCGTTAACCATGAATATATCGATTTCCTTCATGCAACGATAAAACGAATGACAATGACTGAGTTGAATGAAACGCCTGGATTATTTGACGCACAGCGTCGTTGCAGCGACCTTAACTCTGCCGTTTATAAGTATTACGACAATATTAAGAAGCGTTGTCTGAACGGAGAAAAGGTGCCGTATTCGGATTTGGACGTCCTTAATTTACGCCAGTGTTTTCGTGAGTTCAGTCTTGAAGCCTACCCGGCGTTGGTCGCGCTGGTATGGCCGGAATATCAGCGCCCACAGGTTAAACCGGATGAGATTTAACTGGCATGTTGATCTGATGTTGCATGGTTGAGATATACTGTTGCTGGTTTTAGTTACCTGACAGGTCCCTATGGAACGCTTTCTTGAAAATGTAATGTATGCGTCTCGCTGGCTGCTCGCGCCGGTGTATTTTGGCCTCTCTTTGGCGCTGATCGCTTTAGCGCTAAAATTTTTCCAGGAAATTCTACACGTTCTGCCGAACGTTTTTGCCCTGGCGGAAGCCGATCTGATTCTGGTGCTGTTATCGCTGGTTGATATGACGCTGGTCGGCGGATTGCTGGTAATGGTCATGTTCTCCGGGTATGAGAATTTTGTCTCTCAGCTGGATATCTCTGCGGGCAAGGAGAAGCTGAACTGGCTGGGGAAAATGGATGCGACTTCGCTAAAAAATAAGGTGGCGGCATCGATAGTCGCTATCTCTTCCATTCACCTGTTACGCGTGTTTATGGACGCGAAAAACGTCCCGGATAACAAATTAATGTGGTATGTCATCATCCATCTGACCTTTGTCCTGTCGGCATTCGTGATGGGCTATCTGGACAGATTGACGCGGCATAACCATTGAGCCGCCGTCAACGGCGGGGCAGTCGGGCAAAGGATACTGAGCCCGGCTGTAAAACAGCGCTTCTTTAACGGCGGATAACCGTCTCCCTGCAGTCTTACGCAATATTTTTACTACATCTATTCATTTACCCAGTAATAAGACTAAAAGATTTTCTCTGCGTTCACAGATATATAACATCTGCGGGTACGTGAACGGCGATAACTGTAAAAAAATGGAGAATGCATTATATATTCTCCGCGCCTTGCCGATAACGAGAGTGCGTCATCGTCTGATGACTAATCTCTTATATTCAGCAAGGAAATTCATATGCGTTTGCTGCAAAACTTTACTATTCGTATGGTCATGCTGACGATACTGGGACTTTTTTGTCTACTCTGGTCGGGGGTGGGGTTATACAGCGTCCATGCTTTATCCGAAGTTTCGGAAGGAAATGATATTGACCGGCATCTTGTGCGGCAAATGACGGTGCTAAGCCAGGGTAACGATCAATATTTCCGCTTTGTTACCCGCCTTAGCCGCGCGATGGATGTAAAAATCGGCGGCGGCACGCCCGATTTTGCGCCCGCCCGGCAGTCGCTCGAGAATATGCGTCAGAAGCTGGAGGAGATGAAAGCGCTATCGCCAGGGCCGATGAACCCTGATATCTCAAGGGAGGTCTTGTCCAACTGGCAGGCCTTGCTGGAGAAAGGCGTCGTTCCTCAAATGCAACTGGCGCAGCAAGGATCGCTAACCGCCTGGAGCGAACATGCCAGTACGGTCACGCCCGCACTCAGTCGCGCGTTCGGCGCCAGCGCGGAACGGTTTAGTCATGAAGCTGGCGCCATGCTGGATAACACACGTGTGATGGTCGATGGTAAAACCTATACCATCCGCATCCTGCTTATCACGGCGGTGATTCTGGGCATTGCTATCCTGATTTTTACCGATCGCTATCTGGTTGCAATGATGGTGAAACCGCTGGAGCGCATCCGTCAGCAATTTCAGCGCATCGCGCAAGGCGATCTTAGCCAGCCGATTGAAGCGTTGGGGCGTAACTGCGTAGGCCGGTTGGTGCCGCTACTACGCGCGATGCAGGACAGTTTACGCGAAGCCGTGAGTACGATCCGCGCCGGAAGCGACAATATCTGGCGCGGCGCGACGGAAATTTCTACCGGTAATAACGATCTCTCTTCCCGAACGGAAGAACAGGCCGCTGCGCTGGAAGAGACGGCCGCCAGCATGGAACAGCTTACCGCAACGGTGAAAATGAACGCCGAACACGCTCGCCAGGCGAGTCAGCTTGCGGATGCCGCCTCGCTAACGGCAGGAAAAGGCGGTGAACTGGTTTCCGATGTGGTAGAAACAATGAACGGTATTTCCGCCAGTTCGCAGCAGATCGCCGAAATTACTACCGTGATTAATAGTATTGCTTTCCAGACCAATATTCTGGCCTTGAACGCAGCGGTAGAAGCGGCCAGAGCGGGCGAGCAGGGACGCGGCTTCGCGGTGGTCGCCGGTGAGGTACGTAACCTGGCCAGCCGCAGCGCGGGGGCGGCGAAAGAAATTGAAGCTTTAATTGGCGAATCGGTATGTCGCGTAGCGCAGGGCGCGCAGTTGGTCCAGGAGACCGGCGCGACGATGGACGCCATCCTGCGCGGCGTCACGGAAGTGACGACGATTATGAAACAGATCGCGTCCGCCTCCGAAGATCAGAGTAAAGGTATTTCTCAGGTTGGCGTGGCGATCACGCAAATGGATAGCGTTACGCAACAAAACGCCGCGCTGGTTGAGCAGGTTTCCGCGGCGGCGGCGGCGCTGGAACGGCAGACGGAGGATTTGCAACGCTCCGTACAGCAGTTCCGGCTTTCCGCTAGTGAGCCGCAACAACGCGTAACGGCGAAAGCGGCGCCTGGCGTTCAGAGAATGGCGTCGGCTCCCGCACAGTCTACTGATGAATGGGTTTCCTTCTGATGTGAAGCAAAAAAGCGCGTAATGCGCTGGCCTTCATTTAACTAGTCGCTATATAATTTATTATATAGCGACTAAGGAGGTCAGATGAATAATCATTTTGGGAAAGGGTTAATGGCCGGGTTGCACGCGCCATATGCATATAGCGCGCATCATGCGGTGAATTTCTGTTCTGAGTATAAACGTGGCTTTGTATTGGGTTTTACACACCGTATGTTCGAAAAGACCGGCGATCGTCAACTTAGCGCGTGGGAGGCCGGAATTCTGACGCGTCGCTATGGTCTGGATAAAGAAATGGTGATGGATTTCTTTAAAGAGAATCATTCCGGGATGGCGGTTCGCTTCTTTATGGCCGGTTATCGACTCGAAGGTTGATCCAACAGGGGTATTATCTTGCTTTAATTAATTACACTATCGCCTCTTCCCTTCGTTTTACTGTTCCGTCGAAGTATTATGGCGCACATAACCATAAAAAAAGTGTGGTAAATGGCGTACCGATCGCAATAACTTCTTCGCGAACAGTGCAAAATAAAAGCCAGGTCTTCGTAACGGAATAACTATAAAATGACTGGAGATAATACTCTCATCACTTCTCACGGCATTAACCGTCGTGATTTCATGAAGCTTTGTGCAGCACTGGCCGCTACTATGGGGCTCAGTAGCAAAGCCGCCGCAGAAATGGCTGAATCGGTATCCAATCCACAGCGTCCGCCCGTTATCTGGATTGGCGCTCAGGAGTGTACCGGTTGTACCGAATCACTGCTTCGTGCTACACACCCAACCGTTGAAAACCTCGTTCTGGAGACCATCTCTCTGGAATACCACGAGGTGCTTTCCGCCGCATTCGGTCACCAGGTCGAAGAAAACAAACATAACGCTCTGGAGAAGTATAAAGGGCAATATGTTCTGGTGGTGGATGGTTCTATCCCACTAAAAGATAACGGTATCTACTGCATGGTTGCCGGCGAGCCGATCGTGGATCACATCCGCAAAGCCGCTGACGGCGCAGCCGCGATTATCGCTATCGGTTCCTGCTCGGCATGGGGCGGCGTTGCTGCGGCTGGCGTAAACCCAACCGGCGCTGTCAGTCTGCAGGAAGTCTTACCGGGCAAAACGGTTATCAATATTCCAGGTTGTCCGCCAAACCCGCATAACTTCCTGGCGACCGTCGCGCATATCATCACTTACGGCACGCCGCCGAAGCTGGATGCGAAAAATCGTCCAACCTTTGCCTATGGCCGTCTGATTCATGAGCATTGCGAACGTCGTCCACACTTCGACGCAGGCCGTTTTGCCAAAGAATTTGGCGACGAAGGCCACCGTCAGGGCTGGTGTCTCTACCATCTCGGCTGTAAAGGGCCGGAAACCTGGGGCAACTGTTCTACGTTACAGTTTTGTGACGTTGGCGGCGTCTGGCCAGTGGCGATCGGTCATCCTTGCTATGGCTGTAACGAAGAAGGTATCGGCTTCCATAAGGGCATTCACCAGCTTGCTCATGTCGAAAACCAAACTCCGCGTTCAGAGAAACCTGACGTCAATATGAAAGAAGGCGGCAATATCTCTGCGGGCGCTGTCGGTCTGCTTGGCGGCGTAGTCGGTCTGGTTGCCGGCGTCAGCGTGATGGCGGTACGTGAACTGGGGCGTCAGCAAAAGAAAGATAACGCTGACTCACGGGGAGAATAACCGTGAACAGACGTGACTTTATTAAAGCAGCCTCCGGTGGAGCATTGCTGTTGGGCGCCGCGCCGTCTGTCAGCCATGCGGCTGCAGAAAACCGTCCGCCGATTCCAGGTTCGCTGGGCATGCTGTATGACTCCACTCTGTGCGTGGGCTGTCAGGCCTGCGTCACAAAGTGTCAGGATATCAACTTCCCGGCGCGTAACCCGGAAGGGGAGCAGACCTGGTCGAACAACGACAAACTGTCGCCGTATACCAATAACATTATCCAGGTATGGCGTAGCGGCACGGGCGTGAACAAAGATCAGGAAGAGAACGGCTATGCCTACATCAAAAAACAGTGTATGCACTGCGTCGATCCTAACTGCGTTTCCGTTTGTCCGGTGTCGGCGCTGAAAAAAGATCCGAAAACCGGCATCGTCCACTATGACAAAGATGTCTGCACCGGCTGCCGTTACTGTATGGTCGCCTGTCCGTACAACGTACCTAAGTACGACTACAACAACCCGTTTGGCGCGCTTCACAAATGTGAGCTGTGTAACCAGAAAGGCGTTGAGCGTCTGGATAAAGGCGGTTTGCCTGGGTGTGTGGAAGTTTGTCCGGCAGGGGCCGTCATTTTCGGTACTCGTGAAGAACTGATGGCGGAAGCGAAAAAACGTCTGGCCCTCAAACCAGGCAGTGAATATCACTATCCGCGCCAGACGTTGAAAACGGACGACACCTATCTGCATACGGTGCCTAAATACTACCCACACCTCTACGGTGAAAAAGAGGGCGGTGGTACTCAGGTGCTGGTGCTGACAGGCGTTCCTTATGAAGATCTGGATCTGCCGAAGCTGGATGACCTTTCAACCGGAGCGCGCTCCGAGCATGTTCAACACACGCTTTATAAAGGCATGATACTACCCCTGGCTGCGCTGGCGGGCTTAACCGTGCTGGTTCGTCGTAATAGCAAAAACGACCATCACGATGGAGGAGACGATCATGAGTCATGATCCAAAACCGCTGGGCGGAAAAATCATCAGTAAACCGGTCATTATTTTTGGACCGTTAATCGTCCTGTGTATGCTCCTTATCGTGAAGCGTCTGGTCTTCGGGTTGGGCTCCGTTTCCGACCTGAACGGCGGTTTCCCGTGGGGCGTCTGGATTGCCTTTGACCTGTTGATCGGCACCGGCTTTGCCTGCGGCGGTTGGGCGTTGGCATGGGCGGTGTATGTCTTTAACCGTGGGCAATACCATCCGTTGGTGCGCCCGGCGTTGCTGGCAAGCTTGTTTGGTTACTCGCTGGGCGGCCTGTCGATCACTATCGACGTCGGTCGTTACTGGAACCTGCCGTACTTCTACATTCCAGGTCACTTCAACGTGAACTCGGTACTGTTTGAGACGGCGGTCTGTATGACCATCTACATCGGCGTGATGGCGCTGGAGTTTGCGCCTGCCCTGTTTGAACGTCTGGGCTGGAAAGTGTCGCTCAAGCGTCTGAATAAGGTGATGTTCTTTATTATCGCGCTGGGCGCGCTGCTGCCGACGATGCACCAGTCCTCAATGGGGTCATTGATGATCTCGGCGGGCTATAAAGTGCATCCGCTATGGCAAAGCTATGAAATGCTGCCGCTGTTCTCGGTTCTGACCGCGTTTATCATGGGCTTCTCCATTGTCATATTTGAGGGTTCGCTGGTTCAGGCTGGCCTGAAAGGAAACGGCCCGGATGAGAAAAATTTGTTTGTTAAGCTGACGAATACCATCAGCGTGCTGCTGGCGATTTTCGTCGTCCTGCGCTTTGGCGAACTGATTTATCGCGACAAGCTGTCCTATGCGTTTGCCGGCGATTTTTACTCCGCTATGTTCTGGATTGAAGTCGTCCTGATGGTCTTCCCGTTAGTGGTGCTGCGTGTGGCGAAACTGCGTAATGACTCTCGTATGCTGTACCTGTCGGCGCTGAGCGCGCTGTTGGGCTGCGCGACGTGGCGTCTGACCTATTCGCTGGTGGCATTCAACCCGGGTGGCGGCTACCACTACTTCCCAACCTGGGAAGAGCTGTTGATTTCTATTGGTTTTGTGGCTATTGAGATTTGTGCATACATCGTACTCATTCGTCTACTGCCGATACTTCCTCCTTTAAAACAAAACGATCATAATCGTCATGAGGCGAGCAAAGCATGAGCCAGAGAATTACTATTGATCCGGTAACCCGTATTGAGGGTCATTTACGCATTGACTGCGAAATTGAGAACGGCGTCGTATCCAAAGCATGGGCGTCCGGCACCATGTGGCGCGGTATGGAAGAGATCGTGAAGAACCGCGATCCGCGCGATGCGTGGATGATTGTGCAGCGTATTTGCGGCGTTTGTACGACAACTCACGCGATCTCCTCCGTTCGTGCGGCGGAAAGCGCGCTGAATATTGATGTTCCCGTCAACGCGCAGTATATCCGTAATATTATTCTGGCGGCGCATACCACCCATGACCACATTGTCCATTTCTACCAGCTCTCTGCGCTGGACTGGGTGGACATTACCTCTGCGCTGAAAGCCGATCCGGAAAAAGCTTCTGCGATGCTGGATGGCGTGTCGAGCTGGCACCTGAACAGCGCGCAAGAGTTCACGAAAGTTCAGAACAAGATCAAGGATCTTGTCGCCAGCGGTCAGTTAGGTATTTTCGCCAATGGCTACTGGGGGCACCCGGCAATGCAGTTACCGCCGGAGGTCAACCTGATTGCGGTCGCCCACTATCTGCAGGCGCTGGAATGTCAGCGTGACGCTAACCGCGTGGTGGCGTTGCTGGGCGGTAAATCGCCGCATATCCAGAACCTGGCGGTCGGTGGGGTGGCGAACCCGATCAATCTCGACAGTATCGGTACGTTGAACCTTGAACGCCTGATGTACATCAAATCGTTTATCGATAAGCTGAGCGATTTTGTCGAGCAGGTGTATAAAGTGGATACCGCAGTCATCGCGGCCTACTATCCGGAATGGCTGGAGCGCGGCAAAGGCGCGGTGAACTACCTGAGCGCGCCGGAATTCCCGACCGACGGTAAAAACGGCAGTTTCCTGTTCCCGGGCGGTTACATTACCAATGCCGATCTGTCGACATACCGTCCGATCACCTCTCACTCCGACGAGTTCCTGATTAAAGGTATTCAGGAGAGCGCGAAGCACGCTTGGTATAAAGATGAAGCGCCGCAGGCGCCGTGGGAAGGCACTACGATCCCGGCTTACGACGGTTGGTCGGATGACGGTAAATACTCATGGGTCAAGTCGCCGACATTCTACGGCAAAACCGTCGAAGTCGGGCCGCTGGCGAACATGCTATGTAAACTGGCTGCAGGTCGTGAATCCACCCAGACCAAGCTCAATGAAATCGTTGCGCTTTATCAGAAGCTGACCGGCAAAACGCTGGAAATGGCGCAACTTCACTCTACGCTGGGTCGTATCATCGGGCGTACTGTTCACTGTTGTGAACTGCAAAACATATTGCAGGATCAATACAACGCGCTGATTGTAAATATCGGCAAAGGCGATTACACCACGTTTGTGAAGCCGAACATTCCGGCGACGGGCGAGTTCAAAGGCGTGGGCTTCCTGGAGGCGCCGCGCGGTATGCTGTCTCACTGGATGGTGATTAAAGACGGTATTATCAGTAACTATCAGGCAGTGGTGCCATCGACCTGGAACTCAGGTCCGCGTAACTTCAACGATGACGTGGGGCCGTACGAACAGTCGCTGGTCGGTACGCCGATCGCCGATCCGGCGAAGCCGCTGGAAGTGGTACGTACCATCCACTCCTTCGACCCTTGCATGGCGTGCGCGGTGCACGTGGTGGACGCCGATGGCAATGAAGTGGTCTCGGTGAAGGTTTTGTAATGCGGATATTAGTCTTAGGGGTCGGCAATATTTTGCTGACCGATGAAGCCATCGGGGTACGTATTGTTGAAGCGTTAGAGCAACGATACACCCTGCCGGATTTCGTTGAGATTCTGGATGGCGGTACGGCGGGAATGGAACTTCTTGGCGATATGGCGAATCGGGATCATTTGATCATTGCCGACGCCATCGTGTCGAAAAAGAACGCGCCGGGAACCATTATGGTACTGCGCGACGATGAAGTTCCGGCGTTGTTCACCAACAAAATCTCCCCCCATCAGCTTGGACTGGCCGACGTATTGTCGGCCCTCCGCTTTACCGGCGAGTTTCCGAAGAAACTGACCCTGGTCGGCGTTATTCCACAGTCGCTGGAACCGCACATCGGCTTAACGCCAACCGTCGAGGCGATGATTGAACCTGCGCTTGAGCAGGTTCTTGCTGCGCTGCGTGAGTCCGGCGTCGAAGCAATTCCTAAGGAGACGGCGTATGTCTGAAACGTTTTCCGGATTCGACACGGCGCCCGTCGCCCGGGTTCAGGCGGCGTTTGAAGAGATAGCCCATCGTTCGATGCACGATCTTTCGTTTCTGCATCCGACTATGCCTGTGCATGTCTCTGATTTTACGTTGTTTGAAGGACAATGGACGGGCACGGTAATTACGCCGTGGATGTTAAGCGCATTAATCTTCCCTGGCCCGGACCAGATCTGGCCCGGGCGTACCGTCGGTGAAAAACTCGGTCTGCAACTGCCTTATGGCACGATGACCTTTACCGTTGGCGAACTGGAAGGCGTTTCACAATATCTTGCCTGCTCGTTGATGTCGCCGCTTTCCCGTAGCCTGTCGCCGGAAGAGGGCGTCCGGCTGGCGGATGACTGCGCGCGGATGCTGTTATCCCTGCCGGTAAGCAATCCTGATGCGCCGCAGACAAGCCGGCGTGCGTTGCTGTTTGGCCGTCGGAGCTGTGAGAATGCATGAGCTGTCTCTTTGCCAAAGCGCCGTTGAAATTATTCAGCAGCAGGCAGAACAGCACGGCGTGGCGCGCGTCACCGGCGTATGGCTGGAGATAGGCGCGCTTTCGTGCGTTGAAGAGCGCGCGGTTCGTTTCAGCTTTGACATCGCCTGCCAGGGAACTTTAGCGCAAGGGTGCGAATTGCACATCGACTACAGACCGGCCCAGGCTTGGTGCTGGGATTGCAGTCAGGTGGTGGAAATTCTCAGGCATGACGCGCAATGTCCGCATTGTCATGGCGATCGCCTGCGGGTGGATACCGGCGATTCGTTGAAAGTAAAAAGTATTGAGGTCGAATAACCCGCATTTTATTTCAGGTGGTTAACTATGTGTATTGGCGTCCCCGGTCAGGTGCTGGCCGTCGGAGATGATATTCACCAGCTTGCGCAGGTGGAAGTGTGTGGCATCAAACGCGATGTCAATATTGCTCTGATTTGTGAAGGTAAGCCAGCCGATCTGATAGGGCAATGGGTATTGGTACACGTTGGTTTTGCGATGAGCATCATTGACGAAGACGAAGCGAAAGCCACGTTAGATGCGCTGCGCCGCATGGAGTACGACATCACCAGCGCGTGATCCCTTAATCACCTCTATTATATCGCTCTATAATCGTTGTATAATTATTTATATATCGATTGTGGGGCGAAACCTATGAATAAATTTTTGCGCCAGCTCTCTCTGCTGGCGTTGCTTTTTTGCTGGCCGTTAATGTCACAGGCGGCGCGTGCTTTTACCGATCAAATTGGCCGCCAGGTCACGGTTCCCGACACCGTCGACAGAGTGGTGGTGCTCCAGCATCAAACGCTCAATCTCCTTGTACAGATGAATGCCACTGACAAAATCGTTGGGGTCATGGCGAACTGGAAACAGCAATTAGGCGACGGCTATGCGCGTCTGGCGCCGGAACTGGCGCAAAAAGCCTCGCTGGGCGATCTAACGCACGTTGATCCTGAAAAACTGGTGGCGCTGCACCCGCAGGTGGTGTTTGTCACGAATTACGCTCCGCAGGAGATGATCGACAAGATCAGCCGTCTTGGCATTCCGGTGGTGGCGATTTCGCTGCGCCATGATGTTGCTGGCGAGCAGGCTAAAATGAACCCGACCCTGGCCGATGAAGAGCAGGCTTATAATCGCGGGCTGCGTGAAGGAATAACGCTGATTGGCGATATCGTCAATAAACCGCAGGAGGCGAAAGCGCTGATTGAGGCGATGGATAAAGGTCGCAAGATGGTCAGCGACCGTTTGCAGTCGGTTCCTGAAAATGAGCGGGTTCGCGCCTATATGGCGAATCCGGAGTTGACCACCTACGGTTCCGGTAAATATACCGGTCTGATGATGGCCCATGCGGGGGCGCTGAATGTAGCGGCATCCTCGGTGAAAGGCTTTAAGCAGGTGACAATGGAGCAGGTGATCGCCTGGGATCCGCAGGTGATCTTTGTCCAGAATCGCTATCCAAAGGTCGTCAATGAGATCCTGCACAATTCCCAGTGGCAGGTCATTGACGCGGTGAAGCATCATCGGGTTTACCTGATGCCGGATTATGCCAAAGCCTGGGGATATCCGATGCCGGAGGCGGTGGGAATCGGCGAACTGTGGATGGCGAAAAAACTCTATCCGGAAAAATTCCACGATATTGACATGCAAAAGGCCGCTAACGACTGGTATCAACGTTTTTACCGTACTGACTATCAGGGCGTACAGTGATGCGAATACTGGCTGCGGGGAGCTTGCGCGTCGTCTGGCCGCAGCTAATGACGGCGTTTCAGGCGGATGCGGTATGTGATTTCGGTCCGGCGGGGCTGTTACGTGAACGCATCGAAGCGGGCGAAGCATGCGACTTTTTTGCTTCGGCGAACCTGGCGCATCCGCAGGCGCTGCTGGAAAGCGGGCGGGCGCTGCGGGTCGCGCCTTTTACGACGAACCGTTTGTGTCTGAGCGTGCGGGCACAGGCGATGCGTGAAGGCGAGGACTGGCTGTCGCTATTAACCCGGCGGGATCTGCGGATCGGCACCTCAACAGCAGGTTGCGATCCTTCCGGCGATTATACGCAGCAGCTTTTTTCGCGGATGGGCAAGGAGGGCGAAGCGATCCGAAAACGCGCGGTAGCGCTGGTTGGCGGCAGGCAGACTTTGCCGTTACCGGCGGGCCGGCTGGCAGCGGAATGGCTCATCAATCATGATTACACCGATATCTTTATCGGCTATGCCAGCTATGCTCCCAGGCTACGGCTGGTTAATTCGCTGCGAGTGGTTGATATCCCGGAACCTTATAATCCCGTGGCTGAATATGGCTTTGCCTGCCTGAGCGAGCAGGGAAAAACGCTTGCCGACTTTTTACTATCAGCACGGGCGAGGTTGATTCTCATGCAACATGGGTTTAGTGAAGCGCCGCATATGACACACTCGCAGAACTGATAAGCGAAGCGTCAGCAGGGAATACCATGCCGGATGACGACATTACTACCTCATCCGGCATCATGGTTTAACTTTGACGTTTATCTTCGGTATGGTTTTCGAAGTCGCTGGCGTCATGGCGTTCGTGAAGCTGTTCGTTCAATGGGCCGTTGGTCCGGTTGACAATGCGCCCCCGCTTTACCGCCGGACGTTCGGCTACCTGTTTCGCCCAGCGTTGTACGTTTTGATAACTTCCGGCATCCAGAAACTCCGCTGCATCATAGACATTCCCCAGCACCACGTTGCCGAACCACGGCCAGATGGCCATATCGGCAATAGTGTACTCTTCTCCCGCGACATACGGGTGGTGAGCTAACTGCTTATCCAGCACGTCCAGCAGACGCTTGGCTTCCATGGTGAAGCGATTAATGGCGTACTCAATTTTTACCGGCGCATAATGATAGAAATGACCGAAACCGCCACCGAGGAACGGCGCCGCGCCCTGTAGCCAGAACAACCAGTTAAGGGTTTCTGTGCGCTTAGCCAGATCCTGCGGCAGGAAATGGCCAAACTTATCCGCCAGATAAACAAGAATTGCGCCCGACTCAAAAACCCGAATCGGCGGGTTGTGTGAGTGATCGCGCAGCGCCGGGATTTTTGAGTTCGGATTGATGTCAACAAAGCCGCTGGAGAACTGATCGCCCTCGCCGATGCGAATCAACCAGGCGTCATATTCGGCGCCGGTCACGCCCAGCGCCAGGAGCTCTTCCAGCATAATGGTCACTTTCTGGCCGTTAGGCGTCCCCAGCGAATAAAGCTGTAACGGATGTTTGCCGACGGGCAGCGTTTTGTCGTGCGTCGGGCCGGAAACCGGGCGATTAATGTTAGCGAACGCGCCGCCGCCGGATTTATCCCACGTCCAGACTTTTGCGGGTTGATAAGTATTATCTGCCATATTGACCTGCCTTCACAGTGGTGGTGTTGAAGCAGTGTAGCAGCTTGCTAGTCGGACATTTAACCGATTGGGACATTCCGGCGAGTGAAATTTTAACCTTCTGGCCTCAGTGTGCCTTATTGAGGTGTATGATTATGTCGACCTCTGTCCGGTTAGTGTCACAGAGCAGACAATCAGAGCGAAATCACGCCAGGCTGCTCAGGCGGTCTTGTTTTGAGGTAAGTGCATGAGCAAAGGAACCACCAGTCAGGATGCCCCCTTCGGGACATTATTGGGTTACGCCCCCGGCGGCGTAGCGATCTACTCTTCAGATTACAATTCCCTCGATCCGTGGGACGACGACGACGCAGCTTTTCGTAGCTACATCGACGATGAATACATGGGGCATAAATGGCAGTGCGTGGAATTTGCCCGCCGTTTTCTCTTTCTGAATTATGGCGTTGTTTTTACTGACGTCGGCATGGCCTGGGAAATCTTCTCGCTACGTTTTCTGCGCGAGGTCGTGAATGACAATATTTTGCCTTTGCAGGCCTTCCCGAACGGTTCGCCGCGCGCGCCGGAGGCTGGGGCGCTGCTCATCTGGCAAAAGGGCGGCGAGTTTAACGAAACCGGGCACGTCGCGATTATCACCCAACTCCTGGATAACAAAATTCGTATTGCTGAGCAAAACGTTATCCACACGCCATTGCCGCCAGGGCAGCAGTGGACTCGCGAACTGGAAATGGTCGTAGAAAACGGGTGTTACACCCTGCGCGACACCTTTGATGACACGACGATTTTAGGCTGGATGATCCAGACCGACGACACGCAATACAGTTTGTCACAGCCTGACATCGCGAATCAGTCGCTGGCGATTCGCGGCGCAAGACTGCCAGAGAAAGGTCAGTTTGACGGTCAGTGGCTGGATGAGCGCGATCCGTTACAAAAAGCCTATGTACAGGCGAACGGACACGTTATCAATCAGGACCCGTACCAGTATTTTACCATCACCGAGAGCGCCGAACAGGAGCTTATCAAAGCGACCAATGAGTTGCATTTGATGTACCTGCACGCCACGGACAAAGTTTTAAAAGACGATAATCTGCTGGCGCTATTCGATATCCCCAAAATTCTTTGGCCGCGTCTGCGCCTCTCCTGGCAGCGCCGTCGTCACCATATGATCACCGGTCGTATGGATTTCTGCATGGATGAACGCGGGCTGAAAGTCTATGAATACAATGCCGATTCCGCATCATGCCATACCGAAGCGGGATTAATTCTCGAAAAATGGGCTGAGCAGGGCTATACCGGTAAAGGGCATAACCCGGCGGAGGGCTTAATTAACGAGCTGGCAGGCGCCTGGAAACACAGTAAAGCGCGTCCTTTCGTCCATATCATGCAGGATGATGATATCGAGGAGGACTATCACGCGCAGTTTATGCAGCAGGCGCTGCATCAGGCCGGTTTCGCGAGCAAAATTCTCCGCGGGCTGGGCGAGTTGCGCTGGGATGACGCTGGGCAGTTGATCGATGGCGACGGACGGCTGGTGAATTGTGTCTGGAAAACCTGGGCGTGGGAAACGGCGATGGAGCAGATACGCGAAGTCAGTGAGACGGAGTATGCCGCAGTGCCTATTCGTACCGGGCACCCGGAAAATGAAGTCCGGCTGATTGATGTATTACTGCGCCCGGAAGTGTTGGTGTTTGAACCGCTGTGGACGGTGATCCCGGGTAACAAAGCGATCCTGCCCATCCTGTGGTCGCTCTTCCCGCATCATCGCTATTTGCTCGACACGGATTTTACCGTTAACGATGAGCTGGTGCAGACCGGCTATGCGGTAAAACCGATTGCCGGACGTTGCGGTAGTAATATTGATTTGGTGAGCCATCAGGAAGAGCTCCTGGATAAAACCAGCGGCAAGTTCGCCACGCAGAAAAATATCTATCAGCAGTTGTGGTGCCTGCCGAAGGTCGCCGGGAAGTATATTCAGGTCTGTACGTTTACCGTGGGCGGTAACTACGGCGGTACGTGCCTGCGCGGCGATGATTCATTAGTCATTAAAAAAGAGAGCGATATTGAACCGTTAATCGTCATCAAAGCGTAACGGGGGCATTCTCGTCGGGATATCGGCGTGTGTGCCGATATCCCGCCTGTTGTGTTTACCAGCGAACGGCTATCAGCCTGCCATTTACTGGTAACATATGAGAAATAATATCACAAATTATTCTTAACTTTTCTGACGCAGGCGGTGACGCTCGCCGCGTTGGCGCATCCGTTTCCTGATTTTCGACTAATCGATACTTTTTGCGGCTGGTTACGCTGCGCCCATTCCTTTGGATTTAGGTCATGCCTGTTTGGTTGGTAAACGGACAGCATAATATATTGATGAGTCCAAATGATATTATTGGTCATATAAAAAGTTTACGTTAGGTTATTTTTCTATTGCAAAAGTTTGCGTTTAAACCCTGTCTGCAATCTTCGTGGCGAGATATAGCTACACCTAAGTAAATGCAGTTAATTATTATTCAGCTATTGTTGTCAGCCTTGTAAATAATATTTCCGTATAAAGCGAAGCGACTTCCATCATGACTGTTAATGGTATTGTTGAATAGTTTACTTTGTAATTATTTAAGTTTGGTGGACGTTTTGTCTTATTCTGGTGAGCGTATGGTTATGGCAGATGACAGCCGATTTTTCATTATGTTAGCATGAGTTGATAATACTTTATCCAGGCATAGATCAGGATGTCCACATATAATAAGGAGAATGGTATATGTTTAAAAAAGTATTAGGCTTGCGCCACTGGAATAATAATGTTGTAAAAATACCGCCGCCAGCAGCAGAATCTGGCGCTAATGCGTCTGACGTGGTGGTGGATACTCCTGAGCCTTATGAGCGGATACTGTGTCAAAAAATTCTGATGGGGATCTCGACGATCGATATCATTCGTAATGCCATCATTAAGTCCTGTGAGCAGCTCAACATTGAAAAAGAACGCATTAATGAACTTAACGAACAGAATGATAAAGCCAGAAGTTCATTAAAATCGCTCGTGGAATTTATCACCGAAATTGGCACGACTTCGTCGGATATTGGCTGTCGTATGGGCGACTTAAATACCTCCTTAACGCAAATTAATGCGTGTATTAAAGAGATACAGAAGATCGCTAACCAGACCAATTTGATAGCGATTAACTCCGCGATCGAGGCCGCGCGCGTAGGGGATGCCGGGCGTGGTTTTAGCGTTATTTCGAAAGAGGTGAAAAACCTGTCCGAAGATGTTAAACACAGTTCGAAAAGCGTCAGTACGTTAACCTCTGTAATCAAAGATAATACGGCCAGAGTGAGTGAGGTGCTGGATAACCAACAGCCGGTTATTGATAATATTACGACTAACATAAATCAAATTGTGGAGTCTATTGGCATCGTCATCGATAAATCGCTGAGCATGAAATCGGTCATGCAGTACATCTCTACGGTGCAGTTTTTGAATATTGTCAAAGTTGACCATGTTATCTGGAAAATGGAAGTCTACAAATTACTCTTAAATAAAGACATAAACAGTAAAATAACGATGCACGATCAGTGTCGGCTGGGGAAATGGTACTACGGTTTTGAAGGGCAGCAGTTTAGCAATTACTACAGTTTCCTTAGTCTGGAAGCGCCGCATAAAGAGGTGCATACCGCTGGTCACTCTGCGCTGAACTATTTTGCCGCAGGCGATATGAATGCGATGTCGCAAGAACTCGACAGAATGGAGCGCTCCAGTAATGAGGTGGTTAACCAGCTGGAAATGCTGGCTGTCGATTTATTAAAAGAAACCACACTGTGAAGTCATGAGTTATTACCGTATAACCAACAGGAGCCATTATCAATAGGACTGATGTATCACACTTTCTGCACTGGAGTTATTCCGGACAGAGAAAAAAAGCATGACGCAGAAGATGGCTGTGTTTGTTTACCCGAATCACTTACCTTAGTAAGTGATTCGGGATTAATCAGCAACATCTTTGCTTTTTATCGGCGGCCAGACTTTGGCTGGAAAAGTGCGTTACTGCTAAATTTCTCACTCTCTTACCGCCTTCCTGCCCCTCGAAATACCTGAGACCTGTGCTCACAGATTAATAGCGATTATTTAATCGTGAAATAACGCTGGGCATTATTGAAGCAGATATCCTGAACCATACGGCTTAGCATCGCTTCATCATCAGGAATCTCTCCGTCCTGCGCCCACTGTCCCAGCAGGTTACAGAGAATACGACGGAAATATTCATGTCGCGTATAAGAAAGGAAACTGCGGGAGTCGGTCAGCATCCCGACAAACTGACTTAACAGTCCCATTTGCGACAGTTGCTCCAGTTGGCGCAGCATCCCGTCTTTCTGATCGTTAAACCACCAGCCGGAACCAAACTGCACTTTTCCGGCAATTCCCGGCCCCTGGAAGTTACCGATCATGGTCGCCAGGACTTCGTTATCACGTGGGTTCAGGCAATAGAGGATAGTCTTGGGCAGTTCATTGGTCACATCCATACTGTCGAGCAAACGGGAGAGCGCCCAGCTAATGTTATTATCGCCAATGGAGTCAAAGCCGGTATCCGGCCCCAGCAGGCGGAACATCCGGGTATTATTATTACGGATCGCGCCAATATGTAGCTGCATCACCCAGCCGCGCGCGGCGTACTGACGGCCCAGCCAGACCAGCACCGCCGTGGTAAACTGGGCGATCTCAAGTTCGCTCAACGTTTCGCCAGCCAGACGTTTGCCCAGAATGGCGTCAAGCTGCGCGTCGTCGGGCACCGGCGCAAATCGCAGCGTTTCAATGCCATGATCGGACGCGCGGCAGCCGCAGGCGGCGAAATGGTCGAGACGGCGAGTGAGCGCCTGACGTAAATCGTCGAAACGGGTAATGCTGACATCTGCCGCCGCTTCCAGTTTCCCCAGGTAATCGACAAAGCCGTCCAGTTCGATTTTGAAAACTTTGTCGGGGCGCCAGCTTGGCGCGACTTCAATATCAATGCTGTCGTCGGCGGCTATCTGGCGGTGATATTCCAGAGAATCTATCGGGTCGTCGGTGGTTCCGACCATCCGCACATTCATCTGCTGCATAATACCGCGCGCGGAAAAGGCCGGCGTCGCCAGTTTCTCATTACACTGCGTCCAGATACTTTCCGCGGTATCCGGTCCGAACAGCGTACCTGTAATGCCAAATGGACGGCGTAGTTCAAGGTGCGTCCAGTGATACAGCGGATTGCCCAGCGTTTTTGGTACGGTATTGGCCCAGGCCATATATTTTTCATAATCGCTGGTCTCTTTGCCGGTGATCAGCGACTCATCCACGCCTGCGCTTCGTAGCGCTCGCCATTTATAGTGGTCGCCTTCCAGCCAGATCTGACCGAGGTTATCGAAACGGCGATCGTCGGCGATTTCCTGCGGACTTAAATGGCAGTGGAAGTCATAAATCGGCATGGGCGCGGCGTATTTATGGTACAGCGTGCGGGCAATGTCGTTTTTAAGTAGAAAATCTTCAGTCATAAACGTAGCCATGATTTATCTCCTTACTTAGCCAGCGCTTCTACCGTGGCTTTCGCGCCATTCTGCAATAGCTGTTGGTAAGCGTCGGTAACGGCTTGCACAAATTCGTGGTTCTTCGGCAGGTCGTTGCCAAAGATAGACTCGATGGCCAGTAGCCCGCGAACGCGTTCTTCCGGCGTCTGATATTGCTGATGAATCGCCTGATACTGCGCGAGCAGCGGATCGACGACATCAATGGTTTTACCTTGCTCATCGACACCGCCGACGTAACGCATCCATCCGGCGACGCCCAGCGTCAGGCGGCGATAGTCATCGCCCTGTTGCAAGTGCAGACGTACCGGGTCCAACAAACGCTGCGGCAGTTTCTGACTGCCATCCATCGCGATCTGCCAGGTGCGGTGTTTCAACGAGGGGTTAGTGAAACGCGCGATCAACAAATTCGCATACCCTTCCAGATCGGTGCCTTCCGGCATTGACAACGTCGGCGCTTGTTCATCAAGCATCAGCGCCAGCGCCGCGCGACGGTAAGCCGGGTTGGTCATGGTATCGGCGATAGTGTCATACCCGCCGAGATAACCCAGATAGGCGAGGAAAGAGTGACTGCCGTTAAGCATACGCAACTTCATCATTTCAAACGGTACGACGTCTGCAACGAATTGCGCGCCGACGGTGTCCCAGTCCGGGCGACCATTCACAAAGTTATCTTCGATGACCCACTGGCGGAAGGGTTCGCAGGCGATAGCGCAAGGATCATAAACCCCTAACTGGTCGGCAACCAGTTGTAGCGTCTCTTCGGTCGCCGCCGGAACAATGCGGTCAACCATGGTGCAGGGGAAGGTCACATTGTCGGCAATCCATGCGGCGAGGGCGGCATCGCGAGCTTTCGCCAGGCCGAGGACGGCAGCCTTCGCGACGTGACCATTCTCGCGCACGTTATCACACGACAGCACGGTAAAAGCTTTCAGTCCTTGCTCCCGGCGCATGTTTAGCGCTTCGACAATATAGCCAATGGCGGATTTAGGCTGCTGTGGATGGGCAAGATCGTTTTGGATAAGCGGGTTATTGACATCAAGCTCGCCGCTGGCGGGGTCGGTGCAGTAGCCTTTTTCGGTCACGGTTAAGGAGACGATGGCGGTTTCCGGGCGCGCCATTGCCGCCAGAATCCCTGCATGGCCGTCGAATTCAGGGTGCAGCGCTTCTTTCATTGAACCGATAATTTTCAGTTCGGTGCTTTCTGCGCCGCGTTCTGCAACGGTGTACAGCAGATTTTGCGCTTTCAGGTTCGCGATCAGCCGCGCGTCGTTACCCGGCATCAGGTTCACTTCACAAATGCCCCAGTCGCTGTCGCTCTTTTCCAGTAGATGATGGGTAAAGAGCGCCTGGTGCGCGCGGTGAAACGCCCCGCAGCCCAGATGCACAATACGGGATACCAGACGTGATTTGTCCCAGTTTGGGCGGGCGACGGAAACCTGGGCGGTGGCGATATTCTGTTCCATTGCAAACTCCTGTCATTCGACGTCTTCGCCCGCGATCTCCGGGGCGAGGCATGTTGCTATTGCATTGAGTAGGGGAAATCGCATGACGCGTCGCGCCATGCGCAAGAAGGTTATTTGCTAAAGAAAGCGCGCTGGATAGCCAGTTCGACGCCGCGGACTTCCGCAAGCCCTTTCAGACGGCCAATGGCGGAATAACCCGGATTCGTTTTCTTCTTCAGATCGTCCAGCATCTGATGACCGTGGTCCGGGCGCATTGGGATCAGATCGTCGCTACCTTCGGCTTTACGACGGTGCTCTTCTTCCACAATCGCTTTAACGACTTCATACATATCCACATCGCCGTGCAAATGGGCGGCCTCGTGGAAGGTCTTCGGATTCTCTTCGCGCAGCGTAGAACGCAGATGCGTAAAGTAGATGCGCGGACCAAATTGCTTGATCATATCAACCAGATCGTTGTCGGCGCGCACGCCGTAAGATCCGGTACACATGGTGAAGCCGTTCGCCATGCTATTAACGGTTTCCACCATCCATTGCATGTCTTCAATGGTAGAGACAATGCGCGGCAGGCCGAGAATAGGGCGCGGCGGATCGTCAGGGTGAACGGCCATACGCACGCCAACCTCGTCGGCAACCGGAATAATGGCTTTCAGGAAATAGGCAAAATGTTCACGCAGTTTTGCTTTATCGATATCTTTATACGTCGCCAGGTGTTGACGGAACTGATCCAGCGTATAGCCTTCTTCCGCGCCAGGTAAACCGGCAATAATGTTGCGGGTCAGACGTGCTTTGTCTTCCTCGCTCATGGTGGCGAAACGCCGCTCTGCCTGAGCGATCTCTTCTGCCGTATAGTCGGCTTCTGCTCCCGGACGCTTCAGGATGTGCAGTTCGAACGCGGCGAATTCAATCTGGTCAAAACGCAACGCTTTTGAACCATCCGGTAATACGTATTCCAGATCCGTACGTGTCCAGTCCAGCACCGGCATAAAGTTATAGCAAACCGTATAGATACCGCATTGCGCCAGGTTACGCAGCGTTTGCTGGTAGTTTTTGATCCATAAATCGTACTGACCGGTGTGGGTTTTGATGTCTTCGTGGATAGGTACGCTCTCTACCACAGACCACTCCAGACCCGCCTCTTCAACGATTGCTTTACGTTTCTGGATCTCGTCTACCGACCAAATTTCTCCATTCGGGATATGGTGTAACGCCGTTACCACGCCGGTTGCGCCAGCCTGGCGTACATCTGACAGCGTTACCGGGTCGTTAGGTCCGTACCAGCGCCAGGTTTGTTTCATATCTCGTTTCCTCTTCTTGCGATAACGTCTTCGTGGTTGACCCATTGCCAGCCAACATCGAAACGTGCTTTGTAAACCCGTTCTGACCCCTAAATTCAACCAAAATTTTTCTCATGTCAACCTTATTGTCTAAATTGGCTAACCAAATCACAAATATCATCATTCACGGTCTGCCAATTTTATTTATTTGATCTGCGTCAATTTTTACTGGGTGAAAAGCATTCACCATTCAACTTGAAATGAGTTGATGTATTTATTTCAAGAATATTAAGGGCGGGAGTTGCCGCCAGATTTTGACCGGTCCGGATGAGAAAATATTGATTGGTCAACCAATTTTGTGATTTCAGTTTTCCCGCTACAGGTCAGACGGCGCGGAGCTAATGTTTTTTAACGAGGCTTTATCATGAAGATGACAAAATTAAGATGGTGGATTATCGGCCTGGTCTGCGTAGGGACCATCGTAAACTACCTGTCCCGTAGCTCGCTTAGCGTTGCGGCGCCAGCGATGATGAAAGAACTCCATTTTGATGAGCAACAATATTCCTGGGTGGTGAGCGCCTTCCAGCTTTGTTACACCATTGCGCAGCCGATCACCGGCTATTTGATGGATGTCATCGGACTGAAAATCGGCTTCTTTATCTTTGCCTTGTTATGGTCGCTGATCAACATGGCGCACGCGCTGGCCGGCGGCTGGATAAGCCTGGCATTTCTGCGTGGTCTGATGGGGCTAACCGAAGCGTCAGCGATTCCGGCCGGGATTAAAGCCAGCGCCGAATGGTTCCCGACGAAAGAACGCGGTATTGCGGGGGGCCTGTTTAATATCGGTACTTCGATTGGTGCGATGCTGGCGCCGCCGCTGGTGGTCTGGGCGATGCTGACCTTTGCTGATAGCGGCATCGGTACTGAAATGGCGTTTGTGATTACCGGTGGGATCGGCGTGCTGTTCGCCATCACCTGGTTCCTGATTTATAACTCGCCAAATAAACACCCGTGGATCACCCACAAAGAGCTGCGTTATATCGAAGACGGCCAGGAAAGCTATCTCCAGGACGATAATAAAAAACCGGCCGTTAAAGAGATCGTTAAAAAGCGTAACTTCTGGGCGTTGGCGATTACCCGTTTTCTGGCTGACCCGGCATGGGGAACGCTGAGTTTCTGGATGCCGCTGTATCTGATTAACGTGATGCATCTGCCGTTAAAAGAGATCGCCATGTTTGCCTGGCTGCCGTTCCTGGCGGCGGACTTTGGCTGCGTTGCAGGCGGTTTCCTGGCGAAGTTCTTCATGGAAAAGATGCACATGACCACGATCAATGCGCGTCGTTGTAGCTTTACCATCGGCGCTGTTTTGATGATTTCGATCGGTTTTGTCAGCATTACGACTAACCCGTATGTCGCCATTGCATTGATGAGTATTGGCGGTTTTGCGCACCAGACGCTGTCTACCGTTGTGATTACCATGAGCGCTGACCTGTTCAAGAAAAATGAGGTCGCGACGGTTGCCGGTCTGGCAGGATCTGCGGCGTGGATGGGACAGTTAAGCTTCAACCTGTTTATGGGGGCGTTGGTCGCTATTATCGGTTACGGCCCGTTCTTCATTGCGCTCAGTCTGTTCGATATTATCGGCGCCATCATCCTGTGGGTACTGATTAAAGATCCGGAAAAGCACCACCCGCCAATGACGGAACAGCCGCTGGCGTCTCACCGCTAAAGCTGTCTCGGTTTCACTGGCCTGATAAGCGAAGCGCTACCGGGTTCTAACGGCCACCTTCGGGTGGCCGTCTTCATTACCCTTATCGGTAAAAATACGCGTTGGTTTTATACCAGCGCGTTATCATTTAGTTTGCCTGATTATTTTCAGATGCTGAAAATAATATTGTGGTAAGGGTTATTGTTTTTCTCCTGGATTTTTATCGACTCTCTGTCTCGCTGCGATCATCGATAAAGTCCCCTTTATGTAAATAAATGTTCAATGCTTCTACTCTTTTCTCCATATATTTTGCGCAGCTTCACAAAAAAATAACCTGATGTCGTAATGTCCGCTCCCTAATATTCTCCATGCGCTATACGTTAATTTAAGTTTAAATTTCATGCCGGGGATATCACGATGTCACGTAATTTTACTGTTTCAGCCTGTCAGTATATTGTTACCGAAATAAACACTTTTGAAGATTTCATAACAAAGGTAAGGATACTTCTTAATAAAAGTCAGGGGGCTGATGTCGTTATCTTCCCGGAGCTATTTACCATTGAGTTATTTACATTATTGAAAAAATGGCAAGAAAGACCCATTTCACACCTTACTTTAATTGATCAGTTCACGGATGCCTATAAGCAGCTTTTTCAACAGGAAGCGAAAGAAAGAGGACAGTTCATTATTGCTGGCTCTCATCTGGAGCAGACTGGAGCAGATCGCTATGAGAATGTTGCGCATATATGGGGACCCGATGGCGAACATTATGCTCACAGTAAGACGCATATCTTCCCGGCTGAACGGGGTTGGTATACTCAGGAAGGCGATAAAATGGCTGTTTTTCAACTGCCATTTGCAAAGGTGGGTTTTAATATTTGTTATGAAGCAGAAATACCGGAGTGTGCCGCGACGCTGGCGGAACAGGGTGCGGAGTTAATTTTAACGCCTTCCGCTACGTTTACTGAACAGGGATTTTGGCGAGTCAGGCATTGTTGCCACGCACGTTGTATTGAAAATCAAATTTATCTTGTTCACTGTTGCCTGGGCGGAAACCCGGGCGGGCCACTGCCAGGCTGCTGGGCCCGAAGTTCAATTTTAAGCCCCTGTGATGTCGTGTGGAAAAATCCACAAGGTATTATCGCAGAGGCGCACGTCAATCAAGAGGATGTCATTTCAGGAGAAATTAACCTCGATGTTCTATATGAAAATAGACTTGGGGGGGCAGCAACAACGTTCAAGGACAGACGCAGAAAAGCAGGCATATATAATATCTGGCCATCACACATTAAATAACAGAATGTGTCCCTTCTATGTATTAGCTGGAGGTCGTTATGGGATATTTAAAATTACCTGAGGGTAAAAGGATTGCGGTCAATCTTGGTGTCGATGTAGATGCTCAGTCTTTATGGCTGGGCGGATTTAATCGACCGTCGCCATCCTTTATGTCACGAGGAGAGTTTGGTGCACAAGTTGGCGTACCAAGGCTTCTGAAATTGTTTAAAGAAAATAATATCAAAACCACCTTTTTTATTCCCGGACACACTGTAGACACCTTCCCGGAAATCAGTAAAGCGATTTTTGATGCCGGGCATGAAATCGCTCACCATGGCTACTATCATGAAAATCCGACTCTGGTGAATCGTGATACAGAACGCCGACTTATGGATCTGGCGTTCGCCTGTTATAAAAGACATTTTGGCATACGCCCTGTGGGATACCGTTCTCCCTATTGGGATTATAGCGAGAATACGCTGGATCTTCTGGAGGAAGCCGGTTTTCTCTATGACAGTAGCCTGATGGCGAGAGATCTTGTGCCTTACCATCCTCAACGTTGGCAGGTGAATTGGGAGACGGGAAATATCGCAGGCCCGGCCAGCGCGATTCTGGAAATTCCTGTTAGCTGGTATCTGGATGATTTTCCCGCACTGGCGTATACCGGCAACCAGGAGGGGATGAGCGATACTGACGGTGTTCTGCGACGCTGGAAGGATATTTTTACCTATGCTTATAACCATCAGGAAAACGGTTTATATGCGATGGCTCTTCATCCGCAGATAATCGGTCATGGGCATCATATGATGATGTTGTCACGTTTGATTGAACATATTAAAGGGCATGATGGAGTATGGTTTGCAACCTGTGAAGAGATAGCCAGTGTCTGGGTGGATGACGAAGAGGATCGACAAAAAATGCTCCGTCCTGATGTTCGTGGCGTAGCGCCGGTTCCGGATGATTATGGCTGGCCAGGCAAATGATATCACCTCATGACAATGTTAATATCAGTCGGGTAACGGATTACCCGGGCAGAAGTTACCTGTTTGCCCGCTTGTTAATGCATATTGTCCATCAGAAAGGGAGACTATCCCGGGACGTATAAAATCTTTTTTATTTCGGTCAAAACGTTAATCAACGAGAATAGTTTGTTTTTTGATTTAAATCATTTTTTAGTGTTCACAGGAAAATAAGCAAATAACATTTATAATGTGAGCATTAAGAAAAATAAAATTTCCATAGTGATTAATTTTTATGTAACGCTTTGATTTTTAATGTTTTTGTATGTGTTAATTGATGTAAATCAATTTGTATTTTTTTATTAAATAAGTAAAAATTAAGTTGATATTTGCTTTTTGATGTGTTTTTTATATATAGCTGATTATTATTCTGAAATGTCAATTTTTGAATAACGACGCTGTGATACCGGCACCAGGGATACTTTGCGATAAAAGGGATTGAATATGGCAGAGAGCGTTCAGTATAACCTCAATTGTATTTGGCCACAGCGGGCCAAAACCTTCTATTGCATTGCAACCAGCGGAATAACGTTCATCAGACGTGGGTAAACGTTGGCAAAATCCCTGCAAACCTGGCGTTTTTCACGCTGTGTTTTTTGGTCGTTGCGCTTTTAATAAGAGTCACAAGCGTTGGCCGCCGGTATTCGTCTGGCTGCTGAACTGCCACTTGATCAACAAGGAGATAAATCATGGATGCGATTTTTTTAAAGCTCGACAATATCAAAGGCGAAAGCCAGGTTGAAGGCTTTGAAGATCAGATAGAGATCATGTCTTATAGCCACAATGTGGCAATGCAGGTAAATAACGATGTTAGCCTCACCGAGCGGACTTCCGGGCGTGCGCATGTTGGTGAAATGTCGCTCACTAAATTTGTCGACCTCGCCACGCCTGTGCTCAATGAGTACTGCTGTAGCGGGAGGCTAATTAGAACCGCGGTGCTGACGTTGTGCCGCAATGACGACGGCAAAATGCGGTCGCTTATCGTTTATACCCTGACAAACGTGCTGATATCACAACTCAGTGTTAGCGGCGGCGCCGGCGGTAAGCCGGTGGAAACGATGTCGCTGAACTTCACGAAAATCGAATGGCAAATCACTGCCGAGAAATCAGACGGCGCTCAGCAGGAGTCCAGAACGTCAGTATGGGATCTGGCGATGGACCAGATAGGGAAATGATGATGACGCCAACCATTCCGGTCGCGCTATTCGACAGGCTCTTGGTTGAGGGGATAAGCCCACATGAATTGGTACGACGCAAGTTAATGTGTTTATTCAACTCTTGCGCCGTGCCAGGTGGCGAGACATTACCGCCGCTGCTCACTCGGGGTATGCCGGAATGGCACGAGGTGAATGTGGGTGACAAACGGGTTCTCAACTGGTTTTGCCGTGAGCTTCGCGCTGCTATTTTACGTTATGAACCGAGCATCAACATGCTGAAAGTCAGTGTAAAAGATGCCCATCATCAGACGCTGGCGTTGTCTTTGGAAGCGATGTTACAGGATGAGTCTGAACCGTTAAGGCTGGAGATAGCCTACTCTAACGGTAGATGGCGCTAGTAATGCAGGAAGGAACGCCGGGCCGGGCGTTTAACATTACCCACAAGCAATAAAACGCAGCGAACGAACCTGATAATCAGGCAGACAGTCCACCTTTCGGTATGGTTGATCTGCCTGCATCATTTTCAGGATGGTTAATAACGGACCATGACCGATTTAAGTTCGGTATAGTCATCAATAAACGCGCTGCCAAATTCACGACCAATGCCCGATCCTTTCATCCCTCCAAAGGGTACCGCGGGATCGAGGAAGGTATGCATATTGACCCACACCATGCCAGCATCAATATCTTCAGCGTAGCGTAATGCCTTAGACATATTTTCCGACCACACACTTGCAGCAAGGCCGAATGGCGAAGCGTTGATATGCGAAAGCGCCTCTTTTTCATTCTGATAACCGATAAAGCTACAGACAGGGCCAAAGGTCTCCTCGTGCATCAGCGTACTGTTTTTACTACGCACTTTTACCGCCGTCGGCTGTAAAAAGTACCCTTCGCCGGGTAAAGTTTCACCGCCGTAAACAATGGTATCCCCTTCTTCCCGTGCGCGTTGAATCAGACGCAGCACTTTTTCAAGCTGAACCTGATTCGCCAGCGGGCCCATCACCGTTTTTTCATCTAAAGGGGAGCCGGGCACGATCTCCGATAACCGTTGCCTGAGGAGCGTCATGACCGTATCCAGTTTTTCCTGGGGCAGATAAAAACGCTCTGCGGCAGCACAAATCTGTCCTTGATTCAGATAACCGGCTTCAAGAATACCGTTGACCATGGCTTGTGCCGTGAGATCATTGAGAAACAGCGCCGCATTTTTCCCTCCTAGTTCGAGGGTAACGCGTTTTCCTGACGATGTTGCCGAACGCCGGACTTTCTCACCTGTCGCAACTGATCCGGTGAAACTCACTTTGGCGCAATCTGGATGCGCGATCAGCTGTTGCGCTATCTCACCGCCAGCACCGTTTACCACGTTAATTACGCCATCAGGGAAACCTGCCTCTTTAGCCAGCTCAGCGACTCGCAGCAGTGTCAGCGGGGTATATTCACTTGGTTTAATGACGATGGTGCAGCCACATACCAGCGCTGCGGCCAGCTTCCAGATAGCAATCATAATTGAGAAATTCCACGGCACAATACCGACGACCACGCCAATGGGTTGGCGTTGGGTAAACGCTGTGTATCTCTCTTCTCCCATTGATGGCAGGGAGACATTCAGCGTTTCACCGGTTATTTTTCCTGCCCAACCGGCAAAGTAACGCAGGAAGGCCACTGACTGATCGAGTTCAAGACCGCGCGACAGCGTAATCGTTTTACCTGAACAGACGCTTTCCAGTTGAGCTAACTCTTCACGATGAGCGGCAAGAGTATCAGCCAGTTTCAGCAGTAATGCGCCGCGTTGTAACGTTGGCATTTTACGCCAGACATCAAACGCCCGTCTGGCGCTCTGCATGGCCTCTTCTGCCTGCGCAGGGGTTGCCGACACAACGTCGGCGATAATTTTGCCGGTGGCTGGGTTAGTGACCGAAAAGTTCGTGCCGTTTCCGGCCTGACGTTCACCTGCAATAAATTGTCCGTGTCGTTGGCGTAAAAAAGTCGTTACTTCGGCAAGTAATGTCACATCGCTCATCAGAAGTGCCTGTAGGTCAGGAATGTACGTTTTTCCATCTCAACATACTTGCCTGGAACTGAATATCGTTCCAAAGAACGTCATTCTTCCGGACGATATTTTGTAAAACGTTACCGTGCTGTGATAGCGGTCTAAGTCAAGCGTGATGACAAGGTAACGCGATGAATACAAAAATCGATGCGTTGAATTACTACGGCGCGACGAAAAAATACCCGTTGCATTTTCCTGCTCTGCAAGAGGATATTGATGCCGATGTGGTGATCATTGGCGGTGGCTTTTCAGGCATCAATACCGCGCTGGAACTGGCGGAGCAGGGGATCACTAATGTTGTCGTTCTGGAAGCCCGTCATCTTGGGTATGGCGGCACCGGACGAAACGGCGGTCAGGTGATGGCCGGTATAGGTCACGACATCGAAGCCGTTAAAAAATATGTAGGCGCAGCGGGAATGGAGACGCTGTTTAAAATCTCGAACCTCGGCGCGGGTATTATTCGGGAGCGAATTCGTAAATACCATATTGATGCTGATTTTGTCCCCGGATATGGTTATCTGGCCTACAACCAGCGGCAGTTAAAAACGCTGCAACAATGGGAAAAAGAATTCAAAGCCGCCACGCCGGAAGACGATATTGAACTCTATACCGGTAAAGACGTGCAGCAGGTTATCGGTTCCGACGTCTACTGCGGTGTTCTCAAGCATATGGGGGGAGGGCATGTCCACTCGCTGAATTTATTGCTGGGCTCCGCTCAGGCTGCGAATTCGCTGGGGGTGAAGATATTCGAATATTCACCAGTGGTTGAGGTCAGTTACGGTAAAACTGTGCGGGTACGTACTGCGATGGGCAGCGTAAAAGCGGCCAAATTGCTGTGGGCCTGTGATAGTTTTCTCAATAATCTGGAACCAGAAATTTATAAGAAAACGCTGGTTACTTATTCTTATCAGGTCTCTACAGAACCTCTCTCCAGCGAGCTTGTTGAGCGGATCAGTCCCTTGCGCGGGGCTTTTAGTGATATCCGCCCGGTGATAAATTACTACCGTCTCACAAAAGAAAACCGTCTGCTGTTTGGCAGCGCCACAAGGTTTCTTGAATATACCCCGCACGATTTTGCTGCCTGGAACCGCACTCTGTTGACGGAGGTCTTCCCTTATTTGAAAGACGTTAAAATCGATTTTGCCTGGGGCGGACCGATGGCCTGTAGCGCGAATCTGTTTCCGCAGATTGGCACGCTTCGTGAGCACAATAATGTTTTTTATGTTCAGGGTTATTCCGGATTTGGCGTTACGCCTTCCCATATTGTATGCAAAATCATGGCCGAAGGAATAAATGGCGGTTCCGAACGGTATCGTCTGATGAGTAGCATTCCCCACGCGACAATTTATGGTCGCGACAGTCTACGTCTATTACTGGTCAGTGCGGGAAAACTGATACATCAAACAGCCGGTTTCTGGAAAGGCCGGAATTAACCAGGAGAACATTAATGCACGCTTTTAAACTCAATCAACCTGTTCCTGAATTACAGCCAGTCGGGAGTGTCAGCCTGTTAGGGGCGTTGCCAACAGAAGGCGATCCCCAGGTCGCCGTTGCGATGATTTACGGTAAACCTGAGGATGTATTTACCTGTGGACTGTTTTCATCGACCCGCGGCGGTTTCACTATGATTTATCCCTTTACCGAGCACGCAACCGTGCTGGAAGGGGAAGTGGAACTCACTGTTGCGGGTCAGGAACCGATACGTTTTTCACCGGGCGATAGTTGGTTTGTTGAACAGGGAACCGAAGTGGCATGGAAAGTTTTAACGCCCCGTTTTGTAAAACATTATCTGGCAAACGTCGAAAGCCACAAACAGGGTTGAATCCTTTAATTGTTCGTCAGTAGCGTTGGCATCACTGGGGAGAATAACTCGCTCCCCACTTGCTATTAGCGCATGCGGGGACGGCGTCACAACGTTATTTACCGTTATCCCTCTTCAGGACGATACCTGTTAGATGCGCTGCCTGCCATAAATAAGCGTTATTCCGGAGCGGTAATTTATTGTTGTAATAATAGTGAAGAGGTTGACCATGTTTAAAAACAGACTTGCCAGCCATCTTGAACGTGGCGTTATTGGTTTCCCCACGACGCTTGCCAGCTCCGTCGGGCTGATTATGGCAAGCCCGGTGATCCTGACCGTGACCAGTGGTTTTGGCTCAGGGGGAGATACCTTTGCCCTTGCGGTATTACTGGCATTTATTATGATGCAAGCGCAGATTACCACCTTTGCCGAAGCGGCAACGCTCATTCCCACGACTGGCTCCGTCTACGACTATATTTCCTGCGGGATGGGGCGTTTTTTCGCTATCACCGGTGCGCTTTGCGCTTACCTGATCGTACACATTTTTGCCGGCACGGCAGAAACGATTCTCGCTGGCGTCATGGCGCTGGTGAACTTTGAGTCCGTTAGCGAACACGTGGCCATGCAGCACAATACCTGGATGGTTGGCGTCGGCATGGTAGTGGTTTTCGGGTTATTGAATGCCATTGGTGTTGAAGTATTTGGCAAGGTGGAAGTGTTTCTTACATTCGGTATGTGGACTACCCTGACCATCTTCGGTTTATGCGGGATCCTGTTATCCCCGGTCACTCATCATTCCGGGTGGTTTGGCGCACCGCTTGATGTCAGTAATCTTTCTGGTCTGTTTGGTTATATTGGCATGGCGATGTTTATGTTCGTCGGTTGTGAACTGGTAACGCCAATGGCGCCGGAAATTAAAAAAGCGCATCGTACGATTCCCAGAGCGATGGCGCTTGGCCTTTTAGCGGTGGCAGGTTGTATGTTCCTCTATGGCGCTGCGATTAACCGGCAGGTAAATAATGTGGTGGTCGATGCGGCAAACCATATCTTTTTACTGGATACGCCGATGGCTATTCCCGCCTTTGCCAATCGTGTCATGGGACATGCCGGGCAATACTGGCTGGGCGTGGGGTTGTTGTTAGCGGGATGTGCGACGATTAATACGCTAATGGCGGCAGTACCGCGTATTATATACGGCATGGCGCTGGACGGCGCTTTGCCGCGATTTCTGACCTGGTTGCACCCCCGCTTTAAAACACCGGTCATCGCCATCGCATTCGGTGTTGCGATTCCCTGTTTACATGCCTGGTATCTGAACGGTGATATCGACCACATTGTTCCGCTGATCCTCGCTGCGGTCTGCGCCTGGGGAGTCGCTTATCTGCTGGTAACGTTATCGGTCGTTATCTTACGTATTCGGCGCCCCGATTTACCACGCGCTTACCGGGCCCCCTGGTTTCCCTTACCTCAGATTATTTCGAGCGTGGGTATTATTATCGCCATTATTAATATCGCGCCTCCAGGAATGAACAGTCGGGATGTACTTATACCATTCGGTATTATGCTTGGATTGACTGCCGCCTATGCCTTATTCTGGACATTATGTGTGCAACGGGTTAATCCTTTCCTCCCGCTTCCGGTAGAAGAGGTCGTGGAACGGGCGATGGGCAATTATGAAAAGCGAAACAATGAAGAGATGACGCCAGATGTCCTCCGTCCCCTGGTTTAAGAACGCATTAATGAATATGGTGTTACGTGATTTGAGCGGCTGGCGTTGTGAAAAATTGACCGAACATAGCGCTGTGCTGCATCTGAATGCATTTACCCAGGTTATCTGCCATGTTCAGCAAAAACGGTTATTCATGGCCAGTATTCACAGTTGTGAATTCAGGGTGAAAGGCACAATCAATTATCCTTTGCAGGGCAAAATTCGCGTTCATCAGCCCGGATGGCTGAAACGTTATCCCGTCATTTTTACTGGCAGCAAAAGTACCGCCGGGCTGATTAACTATCTTAATTGTTTCCCCAATTTACAACAGGCACTGAGTGAACTGGATTATCGTCGGTTTACGCTGGTTTTACATCATAAGGAATGGTATTGCAGCATTGAGCTATGGGCTGCTAGCGAAGTGGTTTGTAAAATGCCGCCGCTGCGCCGTTATCTGCGGCTTGAGCGGCACCAGCGTGTTCTTCTGCTTAGTGTGATAAATATGATCAATCAGGCCATGAATCAATGGCTGCAACAGGATACTGACGCCAGATAATATGACATTTTATTGCGGCATCAGATCAGAGAGTGGTATTAATTCAGGCATATATGATACATGGAGAAAAGACCCGCAATTGACGCGGGGTAAAAAGAACGCTTTCACATATTCAGTGAATGTTGTACCGAGGACATTCTGGTTCGGGAAACCAGTTCCGTGCGATTTATCACTTCTGTTTTAGCAAAAATATTACGTAAATGCGTTTTCACTGTTGAGAGAGAAATATTCAACTGACGGGCAATCAATTTGTTGCTGGCCCCTTCGCAGACCATTCCCACAATTTCACGCTCTTTGGCGGTCAATATTGACGTCAGATTGTTGTCTTCCTGAAGAGAATCATGAATCGCCAGTCCCAGTAATGGTTGTACTGCCTGGGCTCGCAAACGCTCTTCGCTGGAAAAAGGTATATCGCGCATTAATGAAATGCCCGCGATAATACGATGGCCCCGACGAATAAAGATCTCAATCATGTCGCACACATGATTAGGTAGCATAAATTCATGATAATAATGGCGATGACGGGCACAGATACCGGGCGTCATCGTCGCTACGGTAATAACCTGCTGGCCGAACCGGGAAGGCGATAGCGGGTCTAATGGTTGAAAATGCTCCAGATATTGTTGGTGTGTGCTATTAGAAATGTTATGTAAAACATAAGCTTCCGGCTTTAAATAAGCATTAACACGATAAAAAACCGCCGACGACAGAGGAATGAGTTGCGCAATGCTCTGTAAGCAATGGAGAGTGATCCCGTCATTATGGCCAGTAGTTGATAAGGCTGACATGTTATCTCCTTCCATCCGGATGAGCGCGCCGGGACGCAGTAAAATAGTGGTATGTTGAAACATACAATTTACATTGGGTTAACACAATCATTCACATGTTAATAATGTGACGCGTGTTGCGATATTTTTTATAACCGATTGAAAATAAATGTTTTTAATTTAAATATTGTCTGGATTTTTTAAAAATAATTAAAAATTATTAATATAATTTTTTTCTGTCGCGGTTGACTCATCTCCTGAAAATGCCTTGGGTGCTCGTCCTTCAGGACGATATTCTTTTGAGACGCCTGTTCTATGATTTTCTGTAATAGCGCAGGTTAACAGAGACTTAATTTCTGGTTCAGACAGGATTTGCTAAATAACGTTTCAATAGCGTCATGCGCTATGCAGAAAACCGGGGTTTTTACCCACAAAAAGCGGTGGCTGCCAGTATATTTTAATGAACAGTAGTGAACATGAAGAACGGAATAACCTGTTGATTTTATAAAGCAAAACGGACGCCATAGGGCGTCCGCATCTGAATGGTTGGTGCCCGGACTCGGAGAAGTCCTTTGGGCTAATGGACTGTTAAAGCTATTTTTGACCGTTTATCAAGACCACTACAAAACTAACCATTACAGAATTATCTACATGATTTTCCCGGTGTGGGTTTGATTCCTGCTACTGTCTGATAATTGTTGAACCAGTTCTTCTGTATAGGGTATCAGCAGAGCAGGCTTTCGAAATTTGACATCCAGTAAGAATCGGTGTGAGACACTCACGGTTTTTTCCTGCCGTCTATTCATCATTGAAAAATGATAGTATTTTTATGAGAATAAGAGCCAAAAATATAGAGGCGCCTATATAAATCCCTCGTTCTGTCCAGGTATCCAGACGAAATAACCAATAGACACATAAAAAAACAAGTAGCCCACCAATAATTGACGCGAGAGCGCCAATGATTTTTTTGAACATATATTTAAAAGTACCTTCATTATATTTCATGGTTTTTCTTTTTGTGTCGCCATTACCATTATTATGACAGTTAATTTTATGCTGAAGAATAACCCTGCCATTATCTGTTTTCTGGCATATCTTATTAGGCGTAAACGTCAACAGGCGTAGCGCATGATAGTAATTTTCTTGTTTTGAAGGCCAGTTTCTATCAACGATTAAATAATCCACTGTACGTATACTATAACGATGCTGATCTGATAAAAATGATACATATTATCAAGTGGAACAGAAAAATGATAATTGCTCTCACCTGGAATTTCAAGCTACTCGTCTGTGTCAAAGACAGAACTAAAGCGGCATGAACCACTTAAATAACGCAGAGTAACCTCGTCATTAATGATACGCTCATCTCAGTATCCAACATCCAGACTCCTGGAAATTTACTGCATTCCTGTAACTCAAATTATTTAGAGCATATTAATATCGGATATTCCTTTTTAATTAACGCCAATCTCCATACTTTCCAGTGACTTTAATATGTATGGCGTAAAATCAATCAACTGATTATCTATTTTTCTGATTAAACTGCCTGCGCCGCATAAAGCATGTGAGCCATCAATCATACAAAAATAAAATTTCTTTTTTATGTTATCATCTTCGTATATCGTTTTATCCATCTCCGAAATATTCTCATCAATGATTAAGAAACCCTGTGCATTCACTGAACTTATATTATATAAAACTGATGGTTTAAATTTATTATTTGTTTTTGTTGCATCATCATCTATCACCCATATGTTTTTATTTTTATCAAAAACGATGTGCTGTATATGTGAGCCATACTCACCAACATCATACACCTCTCTGCTATATGAACAACTCCATAATGTAATTGGATAAAACTCAGGATCATAAACATGGTTTTTATCATTGAGATCTTTAATATTTTCATTTAAGAAAAAGTAATCATTAAATTTTACGTTCTTACACTCAGGGGTTTCCACGCGATAGTCAATCCTTGCATCAATGCGAAGCATTCTTACAGAATATTTCGACTCACTTAATTTGTCTGGTAATGATATAGATGGAATAATATTTGCTTTCAAAGGTAAGATAAGAAACAAACTAATGATAGTGATTTTTTTCATGGCTTTTATCCTGGTTGAGCTTGGTGGAGTTATTTGATTCGATAAGCTTATCATCATCTTTTTTCGGTTGATAAAAATAACCAGAGCCAGAAAATAAAAACATCCGATAATAATTACCACCAGATTCAGCAGACATATATATATCTTTTTTGATACATTTTGATTCTGATTTTATATCAGGAAAACAATAAAATTCATCCTCGGAATCATAGGGCGATAATTTTTGATAACCGTCACCAAAATCCCATATATATACCGAAAAATCATTTTCAGGGAGATTATATTTTTCCAGAATTTTTCTTTCATTTTCTCTCCACCAATTCAGCTTTCCCCTGTCCGTAATGGGGAAATGCCTGGCAAGAATGTTAATGTCTTTACCTGAATAATAATGGACATCCACGATTTCTACTGGTCTGTCTGACCATAAGTATATAACAACAGAACAAAATAATATGGCGATTGTCACAATATAAATGAATTTTTTCGTTATTACCCATGACACAATCACATTCCTTATGCAAAATATCGGACTATGCTATGTTAACAATACAAACAAATACCTTGCCGACAATACATACCAAATCAGGAGTAATATCCTCTGACACCTGAGATTTTTACGGTGGTATTTATTTCTGTAATATACACTTCATCCTTTAAGCTGCCTCTTTGTTGGCTGCGCTCAGAAAACCCGGTCACATCGTTATCTATACTCCCGGGGATTTCTTCCCTTGCCGCCGCGATGCATCTAGAATGATTTTGTGTATAAATGGCTTAAACTCATACCCCTCTTTCTCATAATGTTGAAGTACAAACCAAATTTTAAAGACATCTCAATGGCTATAAAGCCAATGTGTTATATCATTACTGTCAAGACTAAAATGATCCTGCATCCTGTAATGCCCGTTTGCTGCATAGGCATTTTTGATACATTCAATGATGTTATGGTAACGTGTGTGGCATACATATCATGAACAGATAATCTCAGCCCGTAGCTATAGGCCCTCCACGATTTTATTTCCCTCTGTCGGCAATTGTTCCGCATCTTTTGTTGTTGCCTTTTGCTTCCCTGAAGATGTAGAACCGTTACCCGTGTCGACTGTAGGTACATTTGACGGTACAGGGTAATTTAATTTATTCAACAACCCTTATTATGGTGAAAAATAACTATCTATAGGCATCAAAGCGTTACAGATCTTTCCATCAAATAATTCAAAATTATGGACGTTTACTAAAAATTTATCTTTATATGAGTAGTTAGCACCAACTACTGGAATAGTAAAAATCTCGATCTCTTCATTTTTTTTATTTATTATTAACATGCCATCAAAACCATGAAGTATTTGATCGTCACTAAAATTACTCAATGATACTCTAATATTTATTATGGATTTATTATTCCCAGCCAAAAAGGAATTAATTAAAGAATCGGTTATTCCATGAGGATAAGTATCAACATATACTATTCGTATAGAGTTCCCCGCTCTTTCATTCCAACAGGATTTATTGACCGCATATATCCTTTCATCAGCTCTATATTCTTTAAAATATTCCTTCCCTTCTGAGTTACCCCATATGAATAAATAATATCCTCGCTCACCAGCGCTGACAGAAAATGTCACAATCCAGATAAAGAGGAATATATATTTAGCCATATCATCTATCTCTTACATTAGATTTTTTTGAACGGATGTAAATTCGCCACCGCAAAGGTGTCCGACTCCTGGCCGTCAGCCTCCAGCGTGGAACTTTAGCGGGCGAGAGTTCGTCAGGCTCATACTTTATCGTGTTTCCAGAACATGAAACAATGTACAAAAATAGACTCTTAGTGAGTAGGCCGTAGGATCTTTCCCTACAGCCTCTCACAAACCGTACGTAAAGCTCTCACTTCATACGATTCGCGTCAGATAAATATATCCTCTGGCACTACGGTTCAGTGTAAAAACACTCAGAATTATGCCTTTGATAGTTACTCCCTTAACTGACATATTTTTGCCTTTTAACGGTCACTGCATTATCATCCCGGTTCCGGTTGACAAACTCCTCACCACTGATCGCTACTTATTTTCCTTAAAACAGGGGAGTCTCTGAGACTTCCGCCAGCGTTTTAGCTCTTCAATAACTCCTTCAGGACTATCTTCTCGTTCCTCTGATGGATAAAATATCAAATCCCCGCCATCAGGGTGTTGAGTAATTTTATTAAAATGGCGTAGAAGATTATCAATAAACTTCGATAATTCATCTCCAGTCAACTCTTCAGGAGGCTCAAAAAAATTATTTAAAAACTCGATAAACTCATCTTCTGTATAATCTTCAAGGTTATTTTTTAGTTCCATTTTCACCTCAAACCTTACTTATACAATCGTATATGATTTTTAGGAGTGTTTATCCTAAGGTTATCAACATCAAACACCATTCCTCCATACTGGATCTTTCCAACGTGGTAAATTTCATAAGCCCACCTACCTCCGACTTGTTGCCTTATCAAGGTGTACGGCGCTCGACCTCTTTTTATCAAAGTTTGATTCGATTTACTAAACTACGCCAGTAACTCTGGGCATTCCCCTACACCTGATTTTCATTTACTTTTCTTAAAACAAGGCAAACCTTGAGATTCTCTCCATTCTTTAATTATGTTCAGAATGCCCTCAGGTGTTCCATCACTTTCCGTTTCAGGATAATAGATAAGATCTGTTCCATCTGGGTATTCAGTGATCTTCTCAAAATACTCAAGTAATGGATCTAATGTTTCATCTGTATCCGACTCGTTTTCAGAAAATATCACTCTCAAGAAATCAATGAACTCACTTTCCGTATAATCACTAATATTTTCTTTTAATTTCATAAATCGCCTGTGTATGTCAATATGGTGTTCACACGGGGATTGTCTACATTGTAAACATCGCCTCTATTTGCAACTTCATCTATATGATGAAGCTCGAACCCCTGTTTTCCGACTCTGTCAACTTTTCTAACCTTTGATGCCTTACTTGATTTCATTCGAGTCATATTAACCACCCCGCCACAGTCCACCGCATCACCCATTCTGGCAACGGGCAGGCCGTCAATAAATACCGTGGGGAAACCCGCTATAATCACGGTCTCGTAATAATCGTCGTACTGGGTGCCTTTATGGTTGAGTCGGACGGCTGTGGGCATTTTCCTCCATAGCTTCCTTACTAAATAATAAGTTGTGAGATTATCCTGGAAAATAAGAATAATTATTTATTAGAAGTTAATAAGTGATAGGAACATTGTACTTACTGCAACTTCAATAGAAATAATTAATTCTTTTAATAAAAATATAAGATCTGAATCTTTTTTATGCGAATTCAGGATATTAATTAATTTATTTTCTCTTCTATTTGATGGCATAATTCCATCTGGGAATGTATGTATTGGTTTTCTCAACGCACTGCTAATTTTTTTAAAATTTGTTATTAGATAAAGTTTCTCTTTCTTTTTTCTATGAATTTGGATATAGTATGAGTATTCTGTTTGTGTACTAAATTTTTTAGTGACCATGACACAGATATCATTATCAATGATAATCTTACCATCAGAAAATTCAATTTTTTTAATAAAGAAAAAATTTTATTTCCCCGCCAAAAATATATGCAGGTTCCAAACCAAACATTTCATTATCAGCTAATGCGCCTAATTTTTTTAACTGTGCGATCAAAAAGATAATTATTGTTATCATCCACTAAATCAAATCCTTCCTGACTTGAAGATGCAAGAAAAGATGCGATTTCGCTGTCAAGAATATTTTTTGTTTTATTGATAAACCTATTTTCATTAAAAATGATCTTATTAAGTAAAGGTAAGATGGTAATATTTCCTCCTGTGAACCATGGCCTGATTTAATGCTATCATTGGATGCATCATCTGGTGTTTTTAGTCTTTCATTCTTATTCCAGCTTGCACCTGTTGAACTGTTGATACCTCTGGAGGGTGAAGCTGACGACAGTGGTTGCCATCGGCGTTAATCCGTCCACATCCAGCGTAAAACGCAGGCCATTTTGTGACATAACCTTGTTCTGGATTTATTGACGAAAAAGGAACCACGGTCCGCTCGTGGCAGTGGCAATGGGGAGGACAGCCGCTTCAGGCACGCTACCGCCAAAGTTTCCGGCATCCACCATCTCCCATATATGAAACGTAACAGACGTAACTCATTGCTGGCACGGGCTTTTTGTCTCCGTTCCCGGACAAAAACAGCATCCCACCATTAAGGCGGAATGCTGTGGATTTACTCTTATGCTTCCAGCGGCGCACGCCAGTCATCAGCACCTGAAGTGCCTGTTGAAACGTGTTCCCACTCAATTTTGTGGTAAGCCAGAGAAACTCTAACCAGATGTGTGAACTCACGTTTGGTGTTGTCCTGGCAGTGCGGCATACCGGAAAGTGTCGATAGCCGGTATCCGGCCTTGTTGTAGGTGTCGATATAGCCCAGCAATTCAGGCAGGCGTTTCAGGTGAAGGGCGGGGTGATGCTGGGTTATAACAGGAGTTACAACGCCATCCAGATCGAATGCCGGATTATATTTAATCGTTCCCTGCTGTACGGCGTGGCGCATAATTTTGGTCAGATACTGGCGTATACGTCCGGCAACAACATGCACACCTTTATCATCAATGTCTCTGACCAGTCGTGCGAGATGTAGGGTTTAAGTCGCCGAAATACCCATTGCGCCGATATCAGGGAAAACGTAGTGTTGGAGGCAGACAGGAATTTTATTGGCGTGACCTTCTGACCAGAGTTTCAGGCAGCCGGTATGCCACAATCTAGAGATGTACTGGAACATTAGTCATTCATTGATAACCTTTTTTCGTCCCGGCGCTGCTGAGAAGGGGTAAAGCCGGATTTTAGTACGCGCCGGGTGGCATCGCGTTTTTCGCGGGCAAGGGCGAGTGAAGTTTCGGGATAAGGACCGAATGATACCCCGGACTCTTTTCCCTCAAAACGATATTTGAAATACCAGATACGAAAATCGTTGGGTTTTACCAGAAGATACAGGCCGAGTGTATCAGCGAGTTTGTAGGGTTTATCAGAAGGCTTTGCACTACGGGCTTGTTTGTCGGTTAATGCCATTTGAGGGCACTCCTTTATCTAACCGGACTGAGCACCGAGTTGACCACCAAAAGCCCCTGATTTGGGCGGATAAATAGAAATTCGCTGGGAAGAGTTTTTCCACTAACTCATTGAATTAAAAACACATGGGGATTTTTAAGGAAGTATAAAAAGGGAAGGTGGTGCCCGGACTCGGAATCGAACCAAGGACACGGGGATTTTCAATCCCCTGCTCTACCGACTGAGCTATCCGGGCAACGAGGCGCATTAAACCGTAATCGCCTCGCTTCGTCAACGAAATTTCTTCAAATCAACGTAGACTGCACAATCTATCACCACTTTGTTGTTATTGCACGCAGAATCAGGCAAAAAACATCGCCCATGCGGCGGAAATCGGCATCGCCAGCAACAGCGCCGGGAGCATATTCACTATCGGAAACATTTTGATTCCACATACACGCAAGCCGGTCGCCACCAGCAGCAGTCCGCCCACGGCGCTAAAGTCGCCCATCATTGCCGGCGTAGTCAGTGGAAGAATGAGGGTGGCGCAGGCGGCAAGCGTTAACTGGATAATCAACATCGGCGCGCAAATCGCCGAAACGGCGATGCCAAGCGAACAGGCGAAAATAATGGCAGTGAAAAAATCCAGAAAAGATTTAGCGATCAAAATGTTTGGATCGCCGGTCATCCCTTCATGCATCGCGCCGAAAATACCGGTGCCGCTGGCGCAAAAAAGTACAATGATAGCGACGTAACTTTGAATAAATGAGTCGTGTGTTGGCTTCTTACCCGATGCCATAAATAATTGTTGGATTTTCGCGACTGCGCCATTAATGCCTTTTTCCAGCAAACAAAACTCGCCGATAAGCGCGCCGACCAGCGTCGCCAGCACCATCACCGGAAGATTAGCGCACTTCATCACCAGCAGAATGCCAATACCCAGAGAGCACAGACCAAAAATAGACGTCATTGAGACGCGAATCCGTTCTGGCAGACGCTGACTTAACAGCGCGCCAATAACGCCGCCGAATAAAATTGCGCCAGCGTTAATAAAAGGTCCAATTACCACAATGACTCCTGTTATTTGTCTTTCAAATTGCCTTATTATCACGCGATTAAGCTGTTAATAGCTTGACTATCTGTGACGTATAGAGCGCTGATTTTACCTTGCGCCGTCTGGTGAAAGGTGCCATGATTGCGCGAAATTTCTCCTGCCAGCATGGGGCTCGCCGGGATGAACATAGCGCCTTTATATTGTCTTCACTGTCGCCTGACTGCGCGAGGTTTGCCCCTTTCTTTCCTTTTTTTTGTCATCCCCGCTATGCGGTGAGGGCAGCGCACGCTCACTGCAGGACAACAGTAAAATCAGAAACAGTCTGTTTTTACTGATGTCTGGCGGTCGGAGCTGGTATCCAGTTTGACCCGGCATCTCGTTGGGCAAGGCATCGGGCCTTGTCCGGGGTTACTCTACTCCCGAAACGGGTATTTGCGCTTATGAAATCAATGAATATTGCCGCCAGCGGTGAACTCATCCCCCGTCTCTCCACCCACCGAAACGTAGTGGCGCTGGACAGTACCGACTTTACCGATGTGGCCGCAGTCGTCATTACCACTGCCGACAGCCGTAGCGGTATTCTGGCGTTGCTTAAACGCACCGGTTTTCACCTGCCGGTGTTTATGCTTGCGGATGAACCCGTCAGCGCGCCTGTCGGCGTTACGGCGGTAATAGTCGGGAACGCGCAGGAATGGCTGGAGCTGGAAAACGCTGCCTGTCGCTACGAAGCGGAACTTCTGCCGCCCTTTTATGGCACCCTGACCCAGTATGTCGACATGGGGAATAGTACCTTTGCTTGCCCGGGGCACCAGCATGGCGAGTTTTTTAGAAAACATCCCGCAGGCCGCCATTTTTATGACTTTTTTGGTGAAAACCTGTTTCGTGCGGATATGTGTAACGCCGATGTGAAACTTGGCGATCTGCTAATACATGAAGGTTCTGCCAAACACGCGCAGAAATTTGCGGCAAAAGTGTTTAATGCGGATAAAACCTACTTTGTGCTGAATGGCACTTCGGCGGCGAATAAAGTGGTCACCAACGCCCTGCTGACGCGCGGCGATCTGGTGCTGTTTGATCGTAATAATCACAAATCCAACCACCACGGCGCCCTGATTCAGGCCGGGGCGACGCCAGTCTATCTTGAAGCGGCGCGTAACCCGTTTGGTTTTATCGGTGGCATTGATGCGCACTGTTTTGATGAAACGTACCTGCGCGACCAGATTCGTGACGTGATGCCGGAAAGCGCCGATGCGCTGCGTCCGTTCCGTCTGGCGATCATTCAGCTGGGTACCTATGACGGCACTATTTACAACGCCCGTCAGGTGGTGGATAAAATCGGACATCTCTGCGATTACATTCTGTTTGACTCCGCGTGGGTAGGCTATGAGCAGTTTATCAATATGATGGCGGATACCTCGCCGTTGCGGCTGGAGCTTAATGAAAACGACCCAGGGATCTTTGTGACCCAATCGGTACATAAGCAACAGGCGGGGTTCTCTCAAACCTCGCAGATCCACAAAAAAGATAACCATATTCGCGGCCAGGCGCGTTTTTGCCCGCACAAACGCCTGAACAACGCCTTCATGTTGCATGCTTCAACCAGTCCGTTCTACCCGCTGTTTGCGGCGCTGGATATCAATGCCAAAATCCACGAAGGGGAGAGCGGTCGCCGCCTGTGGGCGGAGTGCGTTGCGCTGGGCATTGACGCGCGTAAAGCCATTCTCGCCCGTTGCAAACTGCTTCAGCCCTTTATCCCACTGGTGGTTGACGGCAAGCCGTGGCAGGCATATCCAACGGAGACCATTGCCAGCAATCGTCGTTTCTTCAGTTTTGAGCCCGGGGCGAAATGGCATGGCTTTGAGGGTTATGCGGATGACCAGTATTTTGTCGACCCCTGTAAACTGTTACTGACCACGCCAGGTATTGATGCCGATAGCGGGCGGTACACCGAATTCGGCATCCCGGCGACCATTCTCGCCCACTATCTGCGTGAGAACGGTATTGTGCCTGAGAAGTGCGATCTCAACTCGATTCTGTTCTTGCTGACACCCGCCGAGAGCGAAGAGAAACTGGCGCGGCTGGTCGCGATGCTGGCGCAATTTGAACGGCACATTGAAGACGATACGCCGCTTGCGGATGTATTGCCGACGGTTTTTCAGAAATACCCGGTGCGCTACCGTGATTACACCCTGCGTGAGCTATGTCAGGAGATGCACAACCTGTACGTTAGCTTTGACATTAAGGATCTGCAAAAAGCGATGTTCCGCAAAGAAAGCCTGCCGCATGTGGCGATGAACCCGCAGGATGCCAACAGCGCCTTTATTCGCGGCGATGTAGAACTGGTGCGTATCAGCGAGGCGGGCGGGCGTATTGCTGCCGAGGGGGCATTGCCATACCCGCCGGGCGTACTGTGCGTGGTGCCGGGGGAGATTTGGGGCGGCGCGGCGCAGCGTTATTTTTTGGCGCTGGAAGAGGGCATCAATCTGTTGCCCGGTTTTTCGCCGGAATTGCAGGGAGTGTATAGCGAGACCGATGCCGATGGAATTCAACGCTTGTACGGATATGTTTTAAAGTAACGTTGCCTGCAGGCCGGATAAGGCATTTACGCCTTATCCGGCCTGCGAAACAGGGCAAGAATTAATGTGCAACGGGTTGCGAACCTGCCGGAACGCGAACGTGTTTGTATTTGAACAAGGCTACGAACGCGAAGGCCAGCACCAGCGAGTAGCCTGCGAAGATGAGCCACACGGTCTGCCAGTCGGTAATGCCGTTTTGAGTGTAATACTCCACCACTTTACCGCTCACAATGCCGCCCAGGATACAGCCGAAGCCGTTGGTCATCATCAGGAACATCCCCTGCGCGCTGGCGCGGATTTCCGGGCGTACTTCTTTTTCGACAAACACCGAGCCAGAAATGTTGAAGAAGTCGAAGGCGCAGCCGTACACAATCATCGACAATACCAGCAGAACGGTACCGAACGGCGTCGGGTCGCCATAAGCGAACAGGCCGAAACGCAGCATCCACGCCACAATACTGATAAGCATAACGTTCTTAATACCATAACGGCTCAGGAAGAACGGAATGGTCAGGATGAATAACGTTTCAGAAATCTGCGAAATCGACATCATCACCGAGGCGTGCTGCACGATAAAGCTACTGGCGAATAGCGGATCTTTATCAAAGCTATGCAGGAAGGTGTTGCCAAACATGTTGGTGATCTGCAGTTCCGCGCCCAGCATCATGGAGAAGATGAAGAAAATCGCCATCCGCTTATTTTTAAACAGCGCAAAAGCGTCAAGGCCCAGCATTGATGTCCAGCTCTGGTTTTTCTGTTGGTTCGCCACCGGAATGTGCGGCAGGGTAAAGGTAAACAGTACCAGCAGAACGGAAAGCGTCGCGCCGATATAAAGCTGCATATGGCTCAGCTCGAAACCGGAGAAACTCACGCCCCACATCGCCAGAATAAAGCCAATGGTGCCCCAGATACGGATAGGCGGGAAGTCAGTCACAATATCCATGCCGGCAGACTGCAGGCGGTAATACGATATGGTATTGATCAAGCCCAACGTCGGCATATAGGCCAACGAGTTAAGCAGGATCACAAAGAACATCGCCCCAGGCGTAGTGACTTCCGCGGCCATGAATAGCGTGATGGCGCCGACGACATGACACAGGGCATAGACCCATTTCGCGCTCAGCCATTTGTCAGCCACAATGCCTAACAAGGTCGGCATAAAGACGGCGGCAATCCCCAGTGAACTATAAACTGCGCCAATAGATGCGCCGTCAAATTTTAAGGTGACGAACATATACGAGCCCAGGGTAGTGAGCCAGCTTCCCCACAGACAGAACTGCAGAAAAGAGAGTATTTTAAGCTGCAGCTTAAGATTCATGTTAATTTCCTCACACCTGAGAGCGGATGAATGTTTTAAAAGGCACATTTGCCGTTGTGATTTGGTGTGATTCTATCAATGAGAGGCGGGCTTTTTTTGTTACCTGTGACAAATATTTGCAAACAATTTCTGATTGCAAAGCAAAAGGGTGACGGAGTTAACACTTTTACCTTTCCCGCCTCTGTCATTTGCCAGCCAGAGGCGGGATGCGATGGTTTATCGGCGGCGATACGATCGCTGGGCGGAATTCACCTTATACAGATAGCGGCGCGACTCCGCAGATGGATGTCGGGTGGTTAATATCTGGTACACATCCCCCGGCGACATGCGGTTAATCATATTCGCGGCCTGAATCTTATCGTTCGAGAATACGCGTAATACGCTGCCTGCGCCGCCATTGTAGGCGGTAATGACCGCATAGCGCCGCGACGTCGGATTCTCAATACCGCTCAGATAGACATTATTCAACATCGCCAGATACGCTGTGCCGGTATCGATATTGCTGGCGGGGTCGAACAGGAAGTTACGGCTTGGCGTGCCGGACTTACCCTGAGAACGGAAAACATCTTTCCCGGCGCTGTGTTGCACCACCTGCATCAGGCCCAGCGCATCCGCATGGCTGACCGCATACGGGTTAAACGAGGACTCCGTTTGCATAATCGCCAGAATCAGCGACTCGTCAACGCCGTATTTACGGGAGGCCTGGCGTACCATGCCAATGTATTTATGCGCGCGTTTATCAAGGTGGTTCGGCACCAGATTAATGGTGACGCTGTAAATAATACGCAGGCCGTTACTGCGGCTTTTGAGCCGCGTTTTCAGCAAGTAATCCGCGAATGTCGTGGCGCGGCCTTCCCAGCGAATAGGCTGGCCGGTATTGTCGAGGACCTGACCATACAGGAAGGGTTCTTTAGAAATTTTTATGTCATCGACATCGGAGTAAAGATCGACGGAGGTTGGGTCGTCACCCATGAGCAACGTTTTAATAATGGCTCGGCGCAGATGTGCGGTAGGTTCCGTCCCGGCGATGGTTTCCACGGTAATGGTCCCATCATCAAAGTTGATGTGGCTACGGGTCTGGAACTGATCGGTATATTTGACGTAGTCTTTCGGCCCGGCGATCAGGACTTCCTTATATCCCCACAGATTTTCAATATTGTTGGCAAATTGCCCCATCAAAATATCAAAGCCGTTGGTATCCTTGACCCAGGCTTCATTATACGTCTCGCCTTTTTTGGTCGAACTGGAGCAGGAGATGAGCAACGGCGCAATAACAGCAAGCGCGAGTAATTTTTTCATCATTCCGGGAGTGCATGTTGTGTTGTCGTTATGCCATGTTGCCGGGCAGCGGCGCTAAGGGCTTATCCGGCATAACTCACCGGCCGAATAAGCGCAGCCTCATTCAGCAACGGGCCTATTTTTTATCTTCCGGCGTATAACCTTCGATATGAACGTCTTTGCCTTCGAACAGGAAGCTCACCATCTCCTGTTCCAGCAGTTTACGGTGCTCGGCGTTCATCATGTTGAGCTTTTTCTCGTTAATCAACATGGTCTGCTTATGCTGCCACTGCGCCCACGCGTCCTTAGAGATCTCGTTATAGATACGTTTTCCCAGTTCGCCAGGGTAGAGCTGAAAATCTTGCCCTTCAGCGTCGCGTTGCAGGTAAGTACAAAAAATCGTTCTGCTCATAAGTCATCCTCTTCATCGACCGGGGCGTTAAACTGGCGCTCCGGTACGTAACTGCTGTAACAAGCGCTCCACGGGGGCCGCCAGTCCGACTGACGGCGGTTGCGCTAAGTTATACCAGAGCGCGCTGCCTTCATCCATGCAGGCGTCCAGTGACGACACGGGAAGCCACATAGGCACAATATCCAGGTGGAAATGGCTAAATGTGTGGCGAAACGCGTTAAGCTGGGTCAAATTATCAGCGTTAACATGCCGTTGCGCCAGCCATTCACGTAATTCAGCTTCGCTGGCGAACTGCGGAAAGCAGTAGAGTCCGCCCCATAAACCGCTGGGAGGGCGCTGCGCCAGGAAAATCTCCTGATTATGCTGTAACAATAAAAAGTAACCCGTCCGCTCCGGCAACGTCTGTTTCGGTTTCTTGCCCGGATAGCGTGACCAGCTTTCATGCGCAGCGGCGATACAACCGTTTTGCAGCGGACACAGGGTGCACTTTGGCTTTGAACGCGTACAAACCATCGCGCCCAGATCCATCATCGCCTGATTAAAACGCTCCACGCCGCGTGCGGGCGTCACTTGCTCGCTCAGCGTCCACAGCGTATTCTCCACCTCTTTTTTTCCAGGCCAGCCGCTAACAGCATAACAGCGAGCCAGCACACGTTTAACGTTTCCATCAAGAATCGGATAATGTTTACCTAACGCGAGGGAGAGAATTGCGCCGGCGGTTGAACGCCCGACGCCGGGTAGCGCGGCGATTTCGGCAAAAGTTTGCGGGAATTCTCCACCGTGAAGCGTCGCCACCTGTTGCGCCGCTTTATGCAAATTACGCGCGCGGGCGTAATAGCCGAGCCCGGTCCATAAATGGAGCACTTCATCCAGCGGCGCATTCGCTAAATCCGTTACCGTGGGAAAGCGCGCCATAAATCGCTCAAAGTAAGGAATCACCGTCGTCACCTGCGTTTGTTGCAACATGACTTCCGAGAGCCATACTTTGTAAGGCGTCTTGTTAATTTGCCAGGGCAGCGTTTTCCGCCCGTATTTGTCGTACCAGTCCAGAACCTGGGCTGAAAATTGAGACGCTTGCATGGAAACTCATTCATTATTGCCGGGGGCAAGATTGCAGCACAGAGGCCGCAGGGTGTAAACCGGAACTTTCCGCAGTGCGCTTCATGCTTGCATCCGGCAACTAACTTTGGATAATGCCCGTTTTCAGAACTCAAACACAGCAGACTACACTTTTATGAAAAACGACGTCATTTCACCGGAATTTGATGAAAACGGTCGCCCGCTGCGCCGTATTCGTAGTTTTGTTCGTCGCCAGGGGCGACTGACAAAGGGGCAAGAGCACGCGCTGGAAAACTACTGGCCGGTGATGGGCGTCGAGTTCAGCGAAGCGCCGGTAGATTTCGCCACGTTGTTTGGTCGCGAAGCGCCGGTGACGCTGGAGATTGGTTTTGGCATGGGGGCGTCTCTCGTGGCGATGGCGAAAGCGCGCCCGGAGCAGAATTTCCTCGGCATTGAAGTGCATTCACCCGGTGTCGGCGCGTGTCTGGCGTCCGCTCATGAAGAGGGCGTTGAAAACCTGCGCGTCATGTGCCACGACGCGGTAGAAGTGTTGCATAAAATGATTCCTGACAATTCTTTATCGATGGTTCAGCTCTTTTTCCCTGACCCGTGGCATAAAGCGCGTCATAATAAACGCCGTATCGTTCAGGTGCCGTTTGCTGAACTGGTATTGAGCAAGCTGAAATTGGGCGGCGTTTTCCATATGGCGACCGACTGGGAAGCGTATGCGGAACACATGCTTGAAGTCATGTCTTCTATCGACGGGTACAAAAATCTGTCAGAGAGCAATGATTATGTACCGCGCCCGGAATCGCGCCCGGTAACGAAATTTGAACAACGTGGCCATCGTCTTGGTCATGGCGTATGGGACTTAATGTTCGAGAGGGTGAAATAATGGCAAAGAACCGTAGTCGTCGTCTGCGTAAAAAAATGCACATTGACGAATTCCAGGAATTAGGATTTTCGGTGGCATGGCGTTTTCCGGAAGGTACATCTGAAGAGCAGGTCGATAAGACTGTCGATGACTTTATTAATGACGTTATTGAGCCTAATAAACTGGCGTTTGACGGCAGCGGCTACCTGGCCTGGGAAGGGCTGATTTGTATGCAGGAAATCGGTAAATGTACCGAAGAACATCAGGCGATTGTGCGTAAGTGGCTGGAAGCACGCAACCTTGAAGAAGTCCGAACCAGCGAACTTTTCGACGTTTGGTGGGACTAATAAGTACAGGGTCGGCAAATGCCGGCCCGCTTTGTCTTGAGGGAAAGTTATGATGCGCAAAACGCTGCTGGCGGCAGTGCTAACGTTTACGGCGATGGCCGCTCATGCAGATTACAAATGCAGCGTCACGCCGCGTGACGATGTGATCCTGAGTCCACAAACGGTGCAGGTGAAAGGTGAAAACGGCAACCTGGTGATCACGCCGGACGGCAATGTGATGTACAACGGTAAGCAGTACACCCTTAGCGCCGCGCAGCGCGAGCAAGCGAAAGATTACCAGGCGGAGCTGCGAAGCGCGCTGCCGTGGATTGATGAGGGCGCCCGATCGCGCGTCGAAAAAGGCCGCGTGGCGCTGGATAAAATCATCGCTAAAGAGGTGGGCGAAAGCAGCAACATGCGTAGCCGTCTGACGAAGCTTGATGCGCAATTAAAAGCGCAAATGAACCGCATTATCGAACATCGTACGGACGGCCTGACGTTCCACTATAAGGCTATCGACCAGGTGCGTGCCGACGGTCAGCAGTTGGTGAATCAGGCGATGGGCGGTATTTTGCAGGACAGCATTAACGAAATGGGCGCCAAAGCGGTGCTTAAAGGCGGCGGCAATCCTTTACAGGGTGTGATGGGCAGCCTCGGTGGTTTGCAAACCGCTATCCAGAACGAATGGAAAAACCAGGAGAAAGATTTCCAGCAGTTTGGCAAAGATGTCTGTAGCCGCGTAGTGACCTTAGAAGATAGCCGCAAAGCGCTGGTTGGCAGCCTGAAGTAATCTTTTCTTTTTAAACAATGGCGCAGATCGTATCTGCGCCTTTTTATTCTGTTTTTTCCTGCATTTTGTTATCCATCTCTAAAAAATACTCTCTGTCGGATATATATCGCTGGTTAATCGTATGGCGTCACATTATTCGTCTGCAATATAGAGATAATGCGACCAGTTGACATAACTGGAGATATAACATGGAGTTTTTCAGGAAAACGGCATTAGCTGCTCTGGTAATGGGTTTCAGCGGCGCAGCGTTCGCTTTACCGAATATCACCATCTTAGCGACCGGCGGAACGATCGCTGGCGGTGGTGATTCAGCAACAAAATCAAATTATACGGCAGGTAAAGTCGGCGTCGAAAATCTGGTGGATGCCGTTCCTCAATTGAAGGACATTGCGGTAGTGAAAGGCGAGCAGGTCGTTAACATTGGCTCGCAGGATATGAACGATGAAGTCTGGCTCACGCTGGCGAAAAAAATCAATACCGAGTGCGACAGCACCGACGGTTTCGTGATCACCCACGGTACTGATACGATGGAAGAGACCGCTTATTTCCTCGATCTGACCGTGAAATGCAATAAACCGGTGGTACTGGTCGGCGCGATGCGTCCTTCCACGTCAATGAGCGCAGATGGCCCGTTCAACCTCTATAATGCGGTAGTAACAGCGGCTGATAAACAGTCTGCCAATCGCGGCGTGCTGGTGGTAATGAATGATACCGTCATGGACGGACGCGACGTCACTAAGACCAATACGACTGACGTGGCGACGTTCAAAGCGGTTAACTACGGCCCGCTGGGTTATATCCACAACGGTAAAATTGACTACCAGCGTACGCCAGAGCGTAAACATACCACCTCCACCCCGTTCGACGTGTCGAAGCTGACCGCGTTGCCGAAAGTCGGTATCGTTTATAACTATGCGAATGCGTCCGATCTGCCGGCAAAAGCGCTGGTAGACGCGGGTTATGACGGGATCGTGAGCGCAGGCGTGGGTAACGGCAACCTGTATAAAACGGTCTTTGATACCCTGGCGACCGCCGCGCACAACGGTACGGTAGTGGTGCGTTCTTCACGTGTGCCGACTGGCGCAACCACGCAGGATGCGGAAGTTGACGATGCAAAATACGGCTTTGTCGCTTCCGGCACGCTGAACCCGCAAAAAGCGCGTGTCTTACTGCAACTGGCGTTAACCCAGACTAAAGATCCAAAACAGATCCAGACGATGTTTAATCAGTATTAAAGATAATGCCCCGGTCGGAAGGCCGGGGCTATCTTTGGAAGACCTCTCGCACAACCAACACTATTATCTTGCTAATTATCATCCTGGTTATGATAATCGTGGGCGTCATGTTTCTGGACGGGAGGTCCACAAGTGGTTCGACAATGGATTGCTGGCGCAGCGCTGTTTGTCCTGATTTCAGGCTATAGTTGGGCAGAGGTTGCTCAACCCTCCGATAACATCTTAAAAGAACAGTTTAGTAAGCAGTACCACGGCATACTTAAACTGGATTCCATTACCTTAAAAAATCTTGATTCGACGGGCAATCAGGCCACCTGGTCTGCCGAAGGGGATATTTCTTCCCGTGAAGATATGTATACCGGCGTTGGTATGGCGGCGGATTATTATTTTGTTGAAAAAACCTGGACCAAAGATCGTCCCGTTAAATTTTCTGCCATGTTAACCAGCAAAGGGACGCCAGCCTCTGGCTGGACGGTGAGCTATTACTCATTACAAATGGCAGCCAGCGATCAGGGCCGGGCTATTGACGACATTAAAACGAATGATAAATACCTGATCGTCAACAGTGATGACTTTAACTATCGGTTTGGCAACATTGAAGCCTCCTGGCGTGCGCAGAAAGCGTCGATCCCCGGTCTTGAAGAACAACTCTCTGCCCTGGATAAGAAAATAGCGGTAGCTAAAAAAGAAGCGGACGCATATTGGGGAAAAGGCGCTGATGGGAAACCGTTGACCCGCGCCGAGGCGTTTAAAAAGACGTTAAAAGAGCGCGATGATTATGTAAAAGCCAACGATAGCAGCGTATATGCCGAGAAATACGAAAAAGAGGTCTATCAACCGGCATTAGACGCGTGCCGTAAGCAGAGTGAGCCGTGCAATGAAGCGGCTATTCAGCAGAAAAGAGATTTAGACATACACGAGCAACGGCGGCAGGTATTTTTGAAATCAGAAGAGCTGCGTCGAAAAGCGCAGAATGACTGGATAACGTTAGAGAAAGGACAATATCCGCTGAATATAGCGGTACAGAAACTTCAGATGCAACAGAGTGATATCCGCATGAAAATCTCGGATATTAATGACGGTTACGAGCGCTGGAAAAAAGATACGGACGATTTGCGTCGTAAAGGCGTTATTAAATAATGCGCTTGCTGGCGGCGCATTAACCGCCACAGGTCGGTAAGCGTCGCGCCATCAGGTATTTTACCCGCTGGCGCGACAGGCTTATCCTTGTTATTCCGCGAGAAACAACTCAAGAAGAGAGTTTAAAAATAGTTTACCGTGACGGGTAATCTGCCAGTATTGCTCGCATTCGGTCAGGTAGCCCTGGGCAATAGCCTCGTCGATTGGCTGACGAATAACCGCTTCCGTAAGCCCGGTATAGTCGACAAATTCGGCGCGAGGCGCGCGCTCCAGCAACCGAAAACGATTCATAAAGAACTCAAAGGGTTTATCGTCATCACTCACGTCACGCTGGCTTTCCAGGTAACGTCCCTGCATATAACCGCGTGGGTGACGGGTTTTGGTGGTGCGCAGGATCCTGCCGCCCGGGAAGGTGACTTTACCGTGGGCGCCGCAGCCAATCCCCAGATAGTCGCCAAAGCGCCAGTAGTTCAGATTATGCTGGCACTGATAACCGGGTTTGGCATAGGCCGACGTTTCGTATTGCTGATAGCCCGCGGCGGTTAATAACTGGTGGCCCTGCTCAAAGATATCCCACAGAGCGTCATCGTCCGGTAAAACCGGCGGACGCGAACCGAACAGAGTGTTGGGTTCAATCGTCAATTGATACCATGAGAGATGCGGCGGATTAAGCGCAATTGCCTGTCGCAAATCATTCAGCGCCTCTTCCAGCGTCTGGTCCGGCAATCCATGCATCAAGTCGAGGTTAAAGCTGCGTAGCCCAAGCCCATTTGCCAGTCTTGCTGCCCGCATCGCCTCTTGTGGACCGTGAATACGGCCAAGACGTTTCAGCTTAGGCTCACTAAAGCTCTGTACGCCAATGGAGATCCGGTTTACGCCGGCGCGCTGATAGTCGATGAAGCGGTCGGCTTCGACCGTGCCGGGGTTCGCTTCCATAGTAATTTCCGCATCCGCCGCCAGGTTCAGGCGCGCGCGCACGCCGTCCAGCAGCGTTTGCATCGCCGGCCCGGAAAGTAGGCTTGGCGTACCGCCGCCAATAAAAATGGTCTTTACTTCGCGCCCTTGCGCCCAGGCGACATCGGCGTCCAGATCGCTTAACAGATGCTGGACGTAGTCGTCATGCGGCACCTCGCCCTTCAACGCATGGGAATTGAAGTCGCAATATGGACATTTTTGTACACACCAGGGAATATGAATATAAAGACTGAGCGGCGGTAGTTTAGCCATTGCGTAACGCATCCAGCAGCAGCTTGAGCGCTTGTCCACGGTGGGAAATCGCGCTTTTTTCTTCACGGGTCAGTTCTGCGGCGGTTTTGCCTTCAGACGGTACGAAGAAAATGGGATCATAGCCAAATCCGCCATTTCCGGCCGCCTGGCGAGTAATGACGCCAGGCCAACTACCGTGACAGACTATCGGTGTGGGATCTTCGGCATGACGCAAATAAACCAGTACACAATGGAATCGCGCCTGGCGTTTGTCGTCCGGAACATCTCGTAGAGTATGCAGCAGTTTTTCCAGATTTTGCTGATCTGTCGCGTTTTCGCCAGAATAGCGCGCGGAATAGATACCCGGCGCGCCGCCTAAAACGTCAACGGCCAGACCGGAGTCATCGGCAATGGCGGGCAGACCGGTCATTTTAGCGGCATGGCGCGCTTTGAGAATCGCGTTTTCAATAAACGTCAGGCCGGTTTCTTCCGCGGAATCGACGCCCAGTTCCGTTTGCGCTACCACATCAAGCCCAAAATCGCTTAACAGCGACGCGAGCTCGCGCACTTTACCGGCGTTGCCGGTTGCGAGAACAACTTTTTGCATGGAATACCTACTCAGTTAACGCCGCAATTTCCGGCGGGATCTGTTGCGGGTGAATAATTTTTACCTGTTTGTGACGGCCCAGCTCGCCTTTTTCGATGACGATCTGACTTTTCGCCACGCGAAACTGTTTACCGAGAAACTTGATCAGATGGCTGTTTGCCTGACCATCAACCGGCGGGGCGGTAATGGCGACTTTCACCTCGTCGCCATGTAAGCCCACAATACTGTCGCGGCTGGCTTTCGGCTGAATATAAAGCCGTAACACCAGACCGTCTTCGCAGCGAGTCACAGCACTCATAGCGCCATCCACAGCCCCGGCAGCAACATGTTGCCTGTCGCTTGTAAGACTTCAGCGATCCCCATATTAACGACATACAGCAGCAGCACCAGAACCATCGGCGAGAAGTCGATGCCGCCCATCGCAGGCAGTATACGGCGAATCGGGCTGAGCAGCGGCTCGGCAAGCTGAATCAATACATATTCAATCGGGCTACGACCCTGGCTCACCCAGCTCATGATAGCCATGACCAGCAGCACCCAGAAGATCAGCAGGCCGATTGTTTTAAGCAAGATAAGCACCGCGGCAATCCAGATAATCGCCTGAAACGTAATTACCTTAAACAGCACTATCGCCTTAATAACGCTAAGAATAAACGCCACCAGCAGGGAAGCGCTGTCAATCGGCCCCATTGGCGGGATAATACGACGCAGCGGTCCGATGATGGGCTGCGTAATTTTCACCACGAACTGGGAAAAAGGGTTGTAAAAGTCACAGCGGGCCCACTGCATCCACACGCGCAATAATAGCACCATGGTATACAGCTCAATTACCGTTGAGAGCAGGAAGGTCAACGTATTCATGGCGTTCCTCAGTTTTCCTTAATTTTTTGTGTAATCACGAGCACCAAAGATAGCGGTGCCGATGCGCACCATTGTGCTACCTGCCGCAATCGCGGCTTCCATATCGTCGCTCATACCCAGAGATAGGGTATCAACGTCAGGGTAGCGCGCTTTCAGCCCGGCAAATGCTACAGCCATTTGACGTGCGACTTCAAACTGCCTTACATAATCTGACTCTGGCGCCGGGATCGCCATCAGTCCGCGAAGCCGCAGACGCGGCAGTGTAGCCACCGCAGCGGCCAGCTCATCCAGTTCCGCCAGCGGAATGCCTGATTTGCTGTTTTCATCGCTGATATTAATTTGGATCAGAACATTCAGCGCTGGCAGATTATCCGGACGCTGTTCGCTCAGCCGTGAGGCGATACGCAGGCGATCGATGGTATGACACCAGTCAAAATGCTCGGCCACCAGCCGACTTTTGTTGGACTGTAAAGGGCCTATAAAGTGCCAGTGCAGGCCTTCCACTTTCGCTTCCTGAAAGTGGCGGATTTTTTCCACCCCCTCTTGTACATAATTTTCACCAAATGCCCGTTGTCCGGCGGCAATGGCTTCTGCGATGTCGCTCGCAGGTTTGGTTTTACTCACTGCAAGCAACGTAACTTCTTCTGAAGAGCGGCCGCAACGCGTCGCCGCGGCGGAGATTTTGTCCCGGATGTGTGCCAGGTTATGCGCGATATCGTTCATTTTCCGAGGATGTTTATATGAATATGGAAGAAATTGTGACGCTTAGTGTAAAGCATAACGTCTCGGATCTACACCTGTGTAACGCCTGGCCTGCGCGATGGCGCAAACAAGGACGCATGGAGACAGCGCCTTTTACCGCGCCTGATGTCGACAGGCTTCTGCTTGATTGGCTTAATGATGCGCAATAATATCAGTGGCGAACGCACGGCCAGCTTGATTTCGCCGTCTCGCTGTCTGGCACGCGGCGCCTGCGCGCCAGTGCGTTCACACATCAACAGGGAACGTCGCTGGCGCTACGGCTATTGCCCGAGCGTTGTCCTGATCTGGCGGAAATCCAGACGCCGCCGATAGTACCCGCACTGCTTGCCAGCGAGAACGGACTGATTCTGGTCACTGGCGCTACTGGCTGCGGGAAATCCACTACGCTGGCGGCGATGGTGGGACATCTTAATCAACATGCCGATAAACACATCCTGACGCTGGAAGATCCTATTGAGTACCGTTACACCAGCAAGCGTTGCCTGATACAGCAGCGGGAAATCGGCCAGCATTGCGCCACTTTTGCCGCCGGGCTGCGCGCGGCGTTACGTGAAGATCCCGATGTCATTTTGCTGGGAGAGCTGCGTGACAGCGAGACCATTCGCCTGGCGCTGACGGCGGCGGAAACGGGGCATCTGGTACTGGCAACCCTGCATACTCGCGGTGCGGCGCAGGCGGTGGAAAGATTAGTGGATAGTTTTCCGGCGCAGGAAAAAGAACCGGTACGCAGCCAACTGGCGGGTAGTCTGCGCGCCGTACTATCACAAAAACTGGAGGTCGACAGACAGGATGGGCGCGTGGCGTTGTTTGAATTACTGATTAATACGCCAGCCACAGGGAATTTGATCCGTGAAGGCAAACTCCATCAGTTGGCCCACGTGATACAAACCGGGCAGCAGCAGGGGATGATGACATTCGCCCAGAGCGCGCAATGGCGTCAGGCGCAGGGACGACTGTAGCGAAGATGGCGGCGTAGGGGGGGAGGAAAGTGTTGACTGGCGCGGTGGATTGAACGGCATGCAGGCTTGTATCCTGGCGAACCGGCGTTAAAATCGCAGCTTTGTTAAAACCACAGCGAAGCCATTTAACGATGTCATCACAACCGAATCAAAGCCTGATAGATGGCATTCGCTGTCTGCAATATCTGGTCTCCAGCGACCGTGCTATCGGATGTCGCGAGCTTGCCCGGCTGATGGATATTAATACCACGCGCGTTAATCGCCTGTTAATGACGATGGCCTCTATTGGACTCACGATGCAGGATGAGCACCGACGCTATTTACCCGGGCCAGGCATTCATGCTTTGGCGGTGCAGGCGATTCGCGGTTCAGCGCTGTTCTCCCATGCGTTGCCTATCCTTGAGCGCCATGCGCCCAGAGACATCGTGGTGGCATTAGGCGTGCTATGGGAGGACCAGATTATCTATATTTATCACTCTACGCCGGGTTCGCAGGGAAGTCAGGCGTTGGCGGGGTTTCGCATGTGCCCGGCCTGGCAGTCGGTAACAGGAGTGGCGTTACTGGCGGCAGAAAGCGATGAGGCGCTAATGCAGCGTTTTACTCCGGAGCAGTGGCGTAATCTGGCGCCGCATGTGGCGCAGCAGCGCCAGCGGGGATACGTGCTGTGGCATCACGCTGATGGTGAAGTTTCTATGGCGCAACCGCTAGGCAAGCACGCCGCAGCGCTGGCCTTTGCGGGAATGTGGCGGATTGATGAGGCGGAGGCGGCTGCGCGTTTACAGGCGCTGAAGGCACTAAACCAGCGTATTGCCCAGTAAGCCTGGCAACCGTGACCGCGTTATCCGCCTGCTGACAAAAACGGCTTTAATACCCCTGTTCAAAATAGCTTTCGAGGATAATCACGGCGGAGGCCGAGTCCACTTTGCCTTTGTTCAGCGCGCGATACCCACCTCGTTCAAACAGACCGGAGCGTGCTTCAACGGTGCTGAGTCGTTCATCGTGCAGCGTGACAGTTACCCCGAAACGCCCATGAATACGGTTGGCGAATTTACGTGCGCGCGCCGTCAGCGGTTGTTCAGTGCCATCCATATTGAGCGGTAGCCCGACAATAATTTCGTCCGGCTGCCACTCTTTCAGCAAACGTTCAATGAGCGTCCAGTCGGGCGTGCCGTCCTGTGCTTTGATTGCCGGAAGCGGACGGGCGGTGCCGGTAATGCGTTGTCCTATTGCAACGCCGATGCTTTTTGTGCCGAAGTCAAAGGCCAGTAAGGTGCCGCTCATCAGGCGTGCCCCGCAACGCCAGGCATGGTCAGAATATCAATGCCAATAAGTTTTGCCGCTTCGCGCCAGCGCTCGGCAATGGGCGTTTTGAACAAAATATTGAGATCGGCGGGCGCGGTAAGCCAGGCGTTATCAAGCAACTCTTGTTCAAGCTGGCCTTTATCCCAGGAGGCGTAGCCCAGCGCGACCAGCACATCGGAAGGCTGTTGTTGGGTTCCTAACGTTTCCAGCACATCGCGGGAGGTGGTAATCACGGTATTGTCTGAGATACGAATGCTGGAGGCGAAACGTGACGGCGGAGTATGGAGAATAAATCCGCGATCTTCCGCCAGCGGGCCGCCGAGCATCACGGCTTTATCAAGACGAATTGCCGAATCGCGCGGTTCCGGCGTAATTTTTAATTTTTCCAGAATCCCTTCAATTTGCAGATTTTCCAAAGGCTTATTAATAATAATCCCCATAGCTCCGTCCTGGTTGTGCTCGCAAATATACACCACGGAACGGCGGAAAATCGGGTCCTGGAGCGCAGGCATGGCAATAAGAAAGTGATGCTGTAAATTCATTGTCAGAGGTTCTGTTTCCTGGTTCAAAAAAACGACAGCGTTCAGTATGTGGGGAAAGCGGACGGTTGTCACTCATATAAGCCGTCTTTTGCCAAAGGACGGCTGCCTTATCGGGCAATAGATTGCCGGATGGCGATGCTGATGCGCCGCCTTATCCGACCGGGGCGGCGTGATTGCTCAGGCCCGGTAAGCGCACGCCACCGGGCAATAAACCTTTACTTCGCCAGACGCGCTTCGATGGCGTCCATCAACATCCCGGTGATAGAGATTGGGTATTCCGCTTCAATTTCACGCACGCAGGTTGGGCTGGTCACGTTAATTTCCGTTAAGCGGTCGCCGATAATATCCAGACCGACGAAAATAAGCCCTTTGGCTTTAAGCGTCGGCCCAACGCGGCGGGCGATTTCCCAGTCGCTTTCGCTCAACGGACGGGGTTCGCCGCGACCACCAGCCGCCAGGTTGCCGCGGGTTTCGCCGCCCTGCGGAATACGCGCCAGGCAGTAAGGCACCGGCTCGCCGTCGACGACCAGGACGCGCTTATCGCCATCTTTGATAGCGGGCAAATAGTTCTGCGCCATGCAGTAGCGGTTGCCCAGCTCGGTCAGCGTTTCGGCAATAACGCCTATGTTAGGATCGCCTTCCTTAACGCGGAAAATGGACGCGCCGCCCATACCGTCCAGCGGTTTCATAATGATATCGCCGTGCTTTTCCCAAAACGCTTTGAGCTGCGCTTTATTGCGCGTTACCAGCGTTTCCGGGGTCAGGTCGGCAAACCAGGCAGTATACAGTTTTTCATTACAGTCGCGCAGGCTTTGCGGTTTGTTGACGATCAGCGTCCCTTCTTCTTCAGCGCGTTCCAGAATATAGGTCGCATAAATAAACTCGGTATCAAACGGCGGATCTTTGCGCATCAAAATGACGTCCAGATCGGCGAGTTTAATCTCCTGCTCGCTGCCGAACTCGTACCATTTATCGTAATTTTGCTCCACGCTCAACGTTCGCGTGCGGGCGCGGGCTTCGCCGTTAATCAGATAAAGGTCGGCCATCTCCATATAATGAAGTTCATAACCACGACGTTGGGCTTCCAGCAGCATAGCGAAACTGGTGTCTTTCTTGATGTTGATGTGTGCGATGGGGTCCATCACGATGCCGAGCTTGATCATTATTTTCTCCGTTAACGCTTCATCCTAAGTCGCCAAAACGCACCTGTAGCGCGGTAATGGCGGTGAGCGCGGTTGTCTCAGTACGCAGAACGCGAGGTCCTAACAGAATATCAGTAAACTGATAGCGCGCGGTCATCGCGATTTCGTCCGCCGACAGCCCGCCTTCCGGGCCGATCAGCAGTCGGACGCGTTCAACCGGCAGCGGCAGAGTGTTGATGCTGGCATGGGCGCGCGGATGAAGATTGAGCTTCAGCCCGGAATCTTGCTCGGCGCACCAGGCTTCCAGCGCCATCGGCGGGCGAATTTCCGGCACCCGGTTACGCCCGCATTGTTCGCAGGCGGCGATGGCGATCTTTTGCCACTGCTGACGCTTTTTGTTCAGACGTTCATTATCCAGTTTAACGCCGCAGCGCTCAGAGAACAGTGGCGTAATGAGGCTTACACCCAGTTCGATCGATTTCTGGATAGTAAATTCCATTTTTTCACCGCGCGACATCACCTGGCCCAGATGGATATGCAGCGGCGATTCACGATCGTCGATTTCGCCTTTCATCACTTGCACTTCAACGCTTTTCTTACTGGCGCTAATGATTTCAGCATCGAATACCTGATTACTGCCGTCAAACAGCTGTAACGCTTGTCCCGCTCCCATGCGCAGTACACGACCAATATGATTGGCCGCATCTTCGCATAACGAAATCTGCGTACCGGACGTCAACAATTCAGGGTGATAAATGCGGGGAATACGCATAATAAAAAAATCCGCGTCATGGCCCCGGCGTTTGGCTATCCAGGGCATGGGTTAACAAGAATCCCGCTAGTGTAGGTTAGCTCTTTCGCGCCTGGCAAGCGCGTTGCACATAGGGATTATGATTACCCTGGACCTTCGCGATACGCGCATCGCGCTCGCACTCCCAGGCGGTAACGGGGTACTGCTTATCCCAGACGTTAAAAAGCTGCGTTTGTTGGCGGGAAAGTTTCAGTTGGTATTGGTCGCGCATATAAAAATAAGTGCGGGCGATTGCGCCACGGGCGCGGGCGGGCGGCTCGGCGAGCTTCGCTTTAAAATCCACTTTCATGGCGCATTGCCCGTACTGACCTTCGCCGCCGTTCCACTGGCTATACATAAAATTGCCGCGATCGCCATTCACTTCGCCAATCGCGGGTTGCAGGTTATGCATATCGCTTTCCATTTTGCGGTAGACCGGGTCTTTAGCGCAGTTTTTTCGCCCGCCGTCCTGCCAGCACTGGCGCTGATGACCGAATTGCCAGGCGGGGACAACGTGCTCCCACTCAATGCGTCTGGCGCGATTCTCGTTTTTACGCACCTTATAGCCGCAGGACTCCAGGTCTACGACGCCTTTTTTACCCTGCCAGCGGATTTGGCACCCGCAGTAAAAGCTGCCGGGCGCGTCAGCATTGACTTTGACGCTCGCCGCTTTGGCCTGAGAAAAATTGTTAATGCCATCGGCCAGGGCCTGGCCTGAAAACGCTGCGGCCAGCAACGCAGCGGCAAAAGAAAAATTACGGTACATTGCACACTCCATAGCAAAACGAGCCCGCAACGTAACGAAAGTTGTGTCTGTATGCAATCAGTCCGCTCAGGAAAGTTCCCGGACGTTTCGGGAACTACCCGGCGACCAGTGGTTCGCCGCAGTGAACGCAACGATAAACCGCTTCGCCGCGTACTACGCGGTTATGACGGCGGACGGTGAGTTGATGTTGCTGGCATTGGCAATGATAGGGAAAGGTATTGCGCCGTACGGATTGCAGCGCAAATTGATGGGTACGTCTGGCCGGAACGCCCAGCACGCTTTCCATCATCCACTTCCATTCCTTGCCATGCGGAGCCTTGCGTCCGAAGTGCTTCCACACCAACAGATGCGCCAGTTCATGCGGCACGACCTCTGCAATAAAGGTGTCGATGTTTTCCAGCAGTAACACCGGGTTGAGGCGGATTTCGTAGCTCTCCAGCCAGGCGGTGCCCGCCGAGGTGCCGCGTTGCGTATACACCAGTTTCGGCTCCGGATAATGTCTATCGAGCTTGAGGTTCGCCTGGGCGAGATTTTCCCGCAGACGGCGCATCACGGCCTGCTGGATAGCGATAGGGAGACGAGGGGTTTTCATAGCGGCAGAGAATAGTGCGACGGAAGAGGGACTGCAAGAAAAACGCTTCCTCCTGTGGCAGGAGGAAGCGTGGAGGGATTAGTCGTGGGCGCCGATTTCGCGCAGTTTACGACCTTTCATCAGGTTACGTTCAATGTGTTCCAGCGAAACGTGTTTGGTTTCCGGCACCAGCCACAGGGTCAGCAGGATAAACAGCACGTTCAGGCCAGCGTAGACCCAGAAGGTGTTGGCGTTACCCAGATTGTTCAGCATGGTCAGGAACGTTGCGCCGACGATCATATTGGCGATCCAGTTGGTCGCGGTGGAGCAGGTGATGCCGAAATCGCGGCCTTTCAGCGGCTGGATTTCGGAGCACAGTACCCAAATCAGCGGACCAGCGCTCATCGCAAATCCAATGATGAACATCAGCAGCATAGCGATAGCGAAGTATTGCGCAGACGGCGAATGGATGCCGATGTGCATCATCGTACCCAGAATCCCCATACCAATCGCCATGACCAGGAAGCCCAGCGTCAGGGTCGGCTTGCGGCCCCAGCGGTCAACCAGGCCGATAGCGATGAAGGTTGCCAGCACGTTAGTCAGACCAACAATAACGGTGCCCCACATCTGCTCCGTGGTATTCGTGTACCCCGCCAGTTCGAAGATTTTCGGCGCGTAATACATGATGACGTTCATCCCGGTAAATTGCTGCATGACCTGCAACAAAATGCCAAGAAACACGGCGCGGCGGAAGTTGCTGTTCTCTTTGAACAGCGCCCAACCGCTCTGTTTAACCTGCAAACTTTCGCGAATTTCATCGAGCTCACGTTTTGCTTCCGCACTGGTGTCACGCAGGCGCAACAGGACGCGTTCAGCATCATGGAAGCGGCGTTTCGCCGCAAACCAGCGCGGGCTGTCCGGCAGGAAGAAGACGCCGATCAGCAGCAGAATGGCCGGGATGATGATCACGCCGAGCATCCAGCGCCATGCGCCGCTGTAGCTGAACGCGGTATCGGACAGATAAGCGCCCAGAATCCCGATGGTGATCATGAGTTGGTACATTGAGATCATACTGCCGCGAATTTTTTCCGGCGCGATCTCGGACAGGTACAACGGTGCAGTGTAGGAAGCGACGCCGACGGCCAGACCCAGCAGCACGCGAGAAATAATCAGGACTTCAACGTTAGGCGCCGCAGCGGAGAACAGCGAACCGGCGACGAACAGGATAGCGCCGATCATCAGGCTTTTTTTACGGCCCAGCTTAAAGGAGAGCCAGCCGCTGCCGACAGCGCCGACGGCCGCGCCAAACATCATGGAGCTGACCACCCATTCCTGAGTGTGTGCGGTAATCTGAAACTCGTCGGTAATGAAGGGTAAAGCACCGGCGATAACGCCGATATCCAGGCCAAAAAGTAATCCTGCCAGGGCTGCAAGAAAGCAGACAAAAAATGTCATGGCCTTGTTGGAACGCCCTTGTTTTTTATTGTCAGGCATTATGCCCTCCGGTTGGGTTAGCAATTTTATCGATGTTAAGAGTAGGTGAGTACGCCGTAAAAAGATGTGAGGCTAATCACAATGGTGTAATCGTTTACACTACTATTTATCTCGGTGATTATTTAATTATCTGAAAAATAATAGTTTTAATAATCTTATAACCATATCAATCGCCTGGTATTCAGACAAAGTTGAAAAATTATGTAATATTTTCATCGCAGAATTAGCATACCGATAGTGATGCGGTCAGTTCTTAATGAAAATGAATGTAACCGCTTTCATGATGACTGAAACTGAATGATAAAAAGTGTAGTCGAAGAAACGAAAGGGGAGAGTGGATTGTGCTGCGCATCACAAAAAGGTCAGTATAAATTCACGCTGGAATATCTGATAACGTTGCGTGTATCAGCAATGATAAAGGCCAGCAGGGCGCTGGCCTTGATAAGTACGGTATGGTTTACCTGACTGAAAAACAGCGTCAGGCGCGGGCGATTATTTCAGACCGGCAGCATCGCGCAGCAGTTGCGCTTTGTCGGTTTTTTCCCATGGGAAGTTTTCGCGACCGAAGTGGCCGTAAGCCGCAGTTTCTTTGTAGATCGGGTGCAGCAGATCCAGCATCTGAATCAAGCCGTACGGGCGCAGGTCGAAGAATTCGCGCACCAGCAGAATCAACTGTTCAGCAGGCACTTTTTCAGTACCGAACGTTTCCACCATGATGGACGTCGGCTCCGCTACGCCGATAGCGTAGGAGACCTGGATTTCACAGCGATCCGCCAGACCTGCCGCCACGATGTTTTTCGCGACATAACGCGCAGCGTAAGCTGCAGAACGGTCAACTTTAGATGGATCTTTACCGGAGAAGGCGCCGCCGCCGTGACGCGCCATACCGCCGTAGGTATCAACGATGATCTTACGACCGGTCAGACCACAATCGCCCATCGGGCCGCCGATAACAAAACGCCCGGTTGGGTTGATAAAAAATTTAGTGGACGTATTTAACCATTCAGACGGCAGAATGGGTTTGATGATCTCTTCCATCACCGCTTCTTGCAGCGATTTTTGGTCGATATCTTCTGCGTGCTGCGTAGAGAGAACCACGGCGTCGATACCGACGATTTTGCCGTCGTCATACTGGAAAGTGACCTGGCTTTTTGCATCCGGGCGCAACCATGGCAGGGTGCCATTTTTACGCACTTCAGCCTGACGCTGTACCAGACGGTGCGCGTAGGTGATTGGCGCAGGCATCAGTACGTCGGTTTCATTTGTCGCGTAGCCAAACATCAGGCCCTGGTCGCCCGCGCCTTGTTCCAGCGGGTCTGCGCGGTCAACGCCCTGGTTGATATCCGGAGACTGTTTGCCAATTGCGCTCAGTACCGCGCAAGAGTTGGCGTCAAAGCCCATGTCGGAATGCACATAGCCAATTTCGCGCACCGTATTACGGGTAATCTCTTCGATATCGACCCAGGCGCTGGTGGTGATCTCACCGCCAACTAAAACCATGCCGGTTTTAACGTAGGTTTCACAGGCGACGCGTGCTTTCGGATCCTGTTGCAGGATAGCGTCCAACACGGCATCAGAGATTTGGTCTGCGATTTTGTCAGGATGCCCTTCTGATACGGACTCAGACGTAAAAAGGTGTTTTGCCATATTTAATTTCACCTAAGGAGAATTTAGTTAGCTCAAACTGTTGTGCGGAATAGTCATGACAGAAGATTCTACCATGAGTCTGAAGGTTACTGACACTGGCAGTCTGAGTGTTAATCAGTATGGATGGATTAACATCTGGACGGCTATTTTAGGTCACTTCTTCGCCCAATTTCCAGCTTTTTTTGAAGGCCGTCGCAATGTCGGTCAAAATCAGGCGGTAAACGTTTCTGATAATGCTGACATTATGCGCATTTATGCTTTGCTTTTTTTCTGCGTTCTGGGTATAAAACGCGACGCGCGGCTCATACAAAAGCACACGACGTTTTCTTCGTGTCGCCACTTCCAGCCGGGTTAAAACGTTGCTTTGGCTTGTGGGTTCGTCTTACGAGGCGGCCGTGGAGGTGATACGAGATAATGAACCGTTGTATTCTGCTGAATCTGTCGCATCGTTCTGGTGCGCGCATGTCCCCCGCAATCTGCATCTCTGCTTTGCATACCTGCCGATGTTATACCCATCTCGGCGCTTCTCAGGATTCCAGAGCCGGCAATGGCGCTGAAGACTGAACAAGGGCGCTCTTGTTAACGCAAGAGTTTTCTCGTGGTTTCGCCGAACCGTTATCTGTGAGTTCGGTTACGTGTTTACAATGATATGAAAAAGAAACCGGTCGCGCAGGCGGAGCATCAGCGCTATCTGCTGGAAAATCCGCTTGTCTATGGGTTGTTATCGCGTCTTCGGATTGCGATAGTAGTCAACTGTTTTACACTTGCTAATAAAAATTGAGGTTCGCTATGTCTGACGACATGTCTATGGGTTCGCCTTCGTCAGCAGGCGAACAGGGTGTACTACGCTCCATGCAGGAGGTTGCAATGAGCTCCCAGGAAGCCAGCAAGATGCTGCGCACTTACAATATTGCCTGGTGGGGCAATAACTACTACGACGTCAACGAGCTGGGCCATATTAGCGTATGCCCCGATCCCGACGTACCGGAAGCGCGTGTCGATCTTGCCAAACTGGTGAAAGCGCGCGAAGCGCAAGGCCAGCGTTTGCCGGCGCTGTTCTGCTTCCCACAGATCCTGCAACACCGTTTGCGTTCAATTAACGCGGCGTTTAAGCGTGCGCGTGAATCTTACGGTTATAACGGCGACTACTTCCTCGTTTATCCGATTAAGGTCAATCAGCATCGCCGCGTGATCGAGTCCCTTATCCATTCCGGTGAACCGTTGGGGCTGGAAGCGGGGTCAAAAGCGGAATTGATGGCGGTGCTGGCGCATGCCGGCATGACCCGTAGCGTGATCGTCTGTAATGGTTATAAAGACCGTGAATACATTCGGCTGGCGTTGATTGGCGAGAAGATGGGCCATAAGGTTTATCTGGTCATCGAAAAGATGTCTGAAATCGCGATTGTGCTGGAAGAGGCCGAGCGCCTGAACGTGGTTCCTCGCCTGGGCGTGCGTGCGCGTCTGGCCTCTCAGGGGTCCGGTAAGTGGCAATCCTCCGGCGGCGAAAAATCAAAATTCGGCCTGGCGGCGACCCAAGTGCTGCAACTGGTGGAGACCCTGCGTGACGCCGGGCGTCTGGACAGTCTGCAATTGTTGCACTTCCACCTGGGATCGCAGATGGCGAACATTCGCGATATCGCGACCGGCGTGCGCGAGTCCGCGCGTTTCTATGTTGAGCTGCATAAGCTGGGCGTTAATATCCAGTGCTTCGACGTGGGCGGCGGTCTGGGCGTGGATTATGAAGGTACCCGCTCGCAGTCCGACTGTTCGGTGAACTATGGCCTGAACGAATATGCCAATAACATCATCTGGGCGATTGGCGATGCCTGCGAAGAGCATGGTTTACCGCATCCGACGGTGATTACCGAGTCTGGCCGCGCCGTCACTGCGCACCATACGGTACTGGTCTCTAACATTATCGGCGTGGAGCGTAACGAATACACGGATCCGACAGCCCCTGCTGAAGATGCGCCGCGCGCGCTGCAAAATCTGTGGGAAACCTGGCAGGAGATGCATAAGCCAGGCACCCGCCGCTCGCTGCGTGAATGGCTGCATGATAGCCAAATGGATCTGCACGATATTCATATCGGCTACTCTTCCGGCGCGTTTAGTTTGCAGGAGCGCGCCTGGGCGGAGCAACTTTATCTCAGCATGTGCCATGAAGTGCAGAAGCAACTGGACCCGCAAAACCGTGCGCATCGTCCGATTATCGACGAACTGCAAGAGCGAATGGCGGACAAAATGTACGTCAACTTCTCGCTGTTCCAGTCAATGCCGGACGCGTGGGGAATCGATCAGCTCTTCCCGGTACTGCCGCTGGAAGGGTTAGATCAGGTACCGGAACGTCGTGCCGTGCTGCTGGATATAACCTGTGATTCCGATGGCGCTATTGACCACTATATCGATGGCGACGGTATCGCCACGACGATGCCGATGCCGGAATACGATCCAGAGAATCCGCCGATGCTCGGTTTCTTTATGGTCGGCGCCTATCAGGAGATCCTCGGTAACATGCACAACCTGTTTGGCGATACTGAAGCGGTTGACGTGTTTGTCTTCCCGGATGGTAGCGTCGAGGTTGAGCTGTCGGACGAAGGCGATACCGTTGCGGATATGCTGCAATATGTGCAACTGGATCCGAAAACGCTGTTAACGCATTTCCGCGACCAGGTAAAACAGACGGATCTGGACGATGCGTTGCAGCAGCAGTTCCTTGAGGAATTTGAAGCGGGACTGTACGGTTATACTTATCTTGAAGATGAGTAATTAAGAGTATTCCGCTTGTGGGTCGATTTAATTATTTAAGTCGACCCTTTTATATTTTATAAATTCTTAATTATCAGCGGTGCCGCTTCTCTATGTGATTTTATGGGCCTACAATCCCCCTAATAATTAAAAAGGGGTATGAGTATGAGCAAATTTAAATTTAATGCCGTCATTGTTGGCTTGTTTTTGCTGTTAGGCGGTTGTTCCAGCGGAATGCAATCTAATAATGGCTCTTCATCCGACGTCGGCACCGCCTGGGGCGGCGACGTGCATTCATCGGTACAAAGCGTTTCGGTAGAACGTGCCGATCGAGAACCTGCCGAAATGGTGATAATAAATTACTCCACTCAATATCCGTCAGGTTACGATAAAGTTTATAGTATACGTATCAGCGATCTTGAATATGCTGTGCGCGACGCTAATTTTAATTCGATTCCAATTACTCGTCGCTACAACGCATCAATGGGACAATGGCAATATAGTATTCCTGCAAGATCAGGGATGAACTATCAGTTATATATTCGTAATTACAGTCATGATACCAATTACGAAATCGTCGCAACGGTTGATGGCCTGGACGTGTTGAACGGAAAAGCAGGCTCGCTGAATCATCATGGCTATATTGTTAACGCCGGCGATTCACTGGCGATTAAAGGGTTTCGCAAAGATAAACACACTGAGGCGGCATTCCAGTTCGCCGACGTAGCTGACGCTTATGCGGCCCACTCCGCGCAGGGCGACGTACGCAACATCGGCGTCATTGGCTTTGCCGCTTTTGCATTGCAGGGTAAAGCAACAAATACGCTACCGCCTTGTTCCTCGCAGGCTTTCCCGGCGGACAATAACGGGTATGCGCCGCCGCCCTGCCGCAAATAAACCCGGCATCAAACGTCAAATATGCGTTATGGGAATCAGCGCCTTTCCTGCCGAGTCTGGTGGGGAAGGACTGTGTGACGCGCATAGCCGTAGGTTGCGGGAAAGAAACGACCACTCTCTGGCAGGGAAATTGTTTACCATAAACATTAGGATTTGTTTACACTACCCTCAAGTGGAGCAATTGCTGTCTACATAGGTATGTGCATGGAACAAATTTTAACCAAGCGGCGCTATTTTGATATAGGGCTGCAAATAGAAGAACTACTCTATTCAGGGGTATTTAAAGCTGGCGAGCGACTTCCGGCGGAGAGAGAACTCAGCGAGCGTTTTCAAACCAGCCGCACGACGATTCGTGAGGCGATTATTATGCTTGAGCTGAAGGGAGTGGTAGAGGTTAAGCAAGGCGCAGGCACTTACTTTATTGATAGTCTGGAGAAAATCAATCAAAAAGCGCTCTTGCCTTACTCAGACATTGGCCCCTTTGAATTGCTACAGGCCCGGCAGGTCATCGAAAGCAACATCACCGGTTTTGCCGCTACGCAAATAAGATTTAATGAACTTAAGCAGCTTAAGCGTATTATTGAGCAGCAGGAAAAGCAGATTGGCGGCGACAGCGACAAATTTGAAGAACTGGATCGCCAGTTCCACAATATCATCGCGGAATCCACGCAAAATCGTGTATTAATGAAACAATCTGCCGAGCTGTGGCGGGCTGTCAGGACCGAAAATCCGCGCTGGAAGCAGTTAAACTATAAGTATTTACATAAGAAAGAGTTAAGAATGAAATGGGTGGAAGATCACCGTAGTATCTTCCTTGCATTGCAAAAACGCGATGCTGAGCAGGCCAGACAGGCCTCGTGGACCCATCTTGAAAACAGTAAAAATGAGCTGGTAAAAATCTTCCAACAGGATGATTCGCTGGAAGATTTTGATGATTTTTTCTTCGCCACCTGACGGCTATTTTCAGGCGGATGACATTTTTGTCAGCGATTAACCGGGCCTGCCGCCAAAAACAAGCCCGGAGAGAGGGAATCAGGCTTCGTAAACGCTCAGCTTATCCCAGTCAAACTCTACGCCAATGCCGTAGGTGTCCGGTGCCACGGCGCGATAATTGTCGACCACCAGCGGATGTTTGGTATATTGATCGATCGGGAAACTGTGAACCTCCAGTCAGCCAGTCTCGAATGCGGAAACCAGTCTGACGTGTAATTCCTGCATACCGAGCGAGCATACCAAACGACCGCCATTCGTCGACAGACGCGCCGCCTTCAACCAGCCATTTTCCACAGCGGCAGTTTTTCACGTTTGCCTTTCAAATCCCAAAGGGCGATATCCACCGCAGACATCGCAGACATCGCAGACATCGCAGACATCGCAGACATCGCAGACATCGCAGACATCGCAGACATCGCAGACATCGCAAACGACGCGATGCCTCCGCAACCCACATAGTGCATATGCTATTCCATAAAGTCATAGATATCGTCAATCGCAGCGCCTCTTTCCCTGACAGTACCGGGGCAAGATCGTGGTCGATCATCGCTTTAATTGCATACCCTCCCTTTCCGCCGGTATAGGAATATCCGGTGCCAGTTGAACCGTCTTCCAGCGTAATCGTCGTGGTTACCAGTTCGAAATGGCTATTATGCCATGTTTCGCGTCAACTAAGACCTCGGCCAGAGGGGCTTTGAAAGCTTTGTTTCAACGTACCTAATCTGCGTCTTCATCAATTTTTTCCTGTGTTCAATCAATGGATTAATTTGCCAATTACGTCTAAAGGCGGCTTACTCCTCATCGCTTTAGCAGCGACCCGGATGATCAAAACCGTAACTGATGTTCTTAGGTTAACGTTGATGCTGATAATAAATTGAGCTCATTAATTCACTAGACAAATTATCAGGTTTGGTATGCTGTTTAAGCAGAATTGGTAAACAAAACAGGAGTGGGAAAAATTCATGGACACCATAGCTCGCCAGTTAGACGCCGCAAGGCACCAATTCAAAACGACTTATTCACGTCAGGGAATGGAAGCCAACATCGTACATATTGGATTTGGCGCCTTTCACCGTGGTCATCAGGCTGTTTATAACGATCTCACGAATGAGATAACCGGCAACCGCTGGGGGATTTTTGAACTGAATCTGTTCGGCGATGCGGAGCTGGTGGATGCGCTAAATGCGCAACAGGGGCTGTTTTCAGTGGTGGAAACGTCAGCCAGCGCCATCAACAGTCGCCTGGTTCGTACCGTCACCGGCGCGTTGCATACGCCGAAGTCAGGTATTCAGGCGGCGATCGAGAAGCTGACTGAGCCGCAGGTAAAAATTGTTTCGTTGACGATAACGGAAAAAGGTTACTGCACCGATCCGCGGTCCAGAACGCTCGATCTCAGCCATCCGCTCATCAAACACGATCTTGCCGATCCTGAACATCCCCGGTCAGCACTCGGACTGATCGTCGAAGCGCTACGGATACGCCGCCAGCAAGGGCTTCCCCCGTTTAGTGTACTGTCGTGCGATAACATTCCGGAAAACGGTCATTTGACCAAAACGGCGATCGTTACGTTTGCCGATAATCTTGATCCGCAACTGGCGGCCTGGATAGCGAAGCATGTCACCTTTCCTGGCACCATGGTCGATCGCATCGTGCCGGCAATGACGCCAGAGCAATTTGACATGATTAAAGACCAGATCGGTTTTGCCGATCCCTGCGGCATCGTATGCGAGGATTTCCGTCAGTGGGTTATCGAAGATAATTTCGTTGCCGGTCGTCCTGACTGGGATAAAGCAGGGGCGATGTTCGTCTCGGACGTGCTTCCCTATGAAGAAATGAAACTTCGTATGCTGAATGGCAGCCATTCGTTTCTCGCCTATAACGGCAGCCTGGCTGGATATGAGTTTATCTATCAGTGCATGGAAGACGACGCTTTTAAAACCGCCGTACATCATTTAATGACGGAAGAGCAGGCAAAATCGCTGCGCCCGAATTTGGCGGTAGATGTACATCAATATGCGCAGTTGCTCATTGAGCGATTCAGCAACCCGAACATTAAACATAAGACCGGACAGATTGCGATGGACGGTTCTCAGAAGCTGCCTCAGCGGGCCGTCGATCCTTATCTGACGCTTCAGGCGCGCGGCGTTAAGGGCAGGGCGTTAGCGACGCTGATTGCGGGCTGGCTCCATTACGTCATTAATACCCTCTCTCAGGGGCAGAGTGTGGCCGACCCGCTCAATGATACCTTCAATGCGGCTATTAAAAATAAAAACACGCGATGGGAACAAGCGCTGTCTTTGCTGCAGATAAATAGCATCTTTGGAACGCTGGCCGGCGACAACGCAGACTTTTTAAACGACATTCAGCAGGCCTTTAACCATATTGAGTTACATGGCGTCACGGCCACCATTCACCGTTTATCTTCAAAGGGTTAAGTATGAAAACGCTTATCTGTAATAATCCGGGAAATATTGAATACATTGAAAGGGATATTCCTCATTTAAAAGACGATGAAGTACTGTTAAAAATTAAAGCGGTTGGTATTTGCGGCACCGATATCCATGCGTTTGCCGGCCGCCAGCCCTTTTTTGCCTATCCGCGCGTGCTGGGTCATGAAATTTGCGGCGTGGCGGAAATGTTGGGTAAATCGTGCAGCACGGCGAAGGTCGGCCAACGCTATAGCGTTATTCCCTGTATTCCTTGCGGCGCTTGCGCAGCCTGCCGGGAAGGAAAAACCAACTGCTGTGAGAACGTCTCGCTGTATGGCGTTCACCAGGACGGCGGCTTTAGCGAATATCTGGCCGTTCGTGAACAAAATCTGGTTGAACTGTCGGATAACCTCACCGACAGCGCGGGCGCGCTGGTTGAGTGTTTCGCCATCAGCGCCCACGCAGTACGCCGCGCTGACGTGAAGCCGCAGCAAAACATTGTGGTGGTCGGCGCCGGGCCGATTGGGCTGGCCGCCGCCGCGATAGCAAAAGCCAAAGGCGCTCGCGTCGCGGTAGCTGATATTGACGCCGAACGCCGTCGTCTGGTAGCCGAAAAGGTAGGCGTTGCAACGCTCGATCCGTCGTCAGACGACTATATTGATGCGCTGAAAGCCTGTTTCTCCGGTGAATTAGCCGGCACTGTGCTTGATGCCACCGGCAATAAATCCTCCATGAGCCGCGCTGTCGATCTGATTCGTCACGGCGGAAAAATCGTCTTCATCGGGCTGTATATCGGCGAGCTCGTCATTGACGATCCGACCTTCCATAAAAAAGAGACCACGCTATTGAGCAGCCGTAACGCGACGCGGGAAGACTTCGAATGTGTCATTGAGCTAATGGCTCAGGGCGCTATTAGCGAAACAATGATGAAAAACCAGGAATTCGATTTCTATACGTTCGGCAACCAGTACCAGAAGAACGTGGTAGAAAACAAAAAATTGGTTAAAGGCGTTATCAAATTTTAATAGCGGGATAGTTATGTCAACAATATTAGTCAAAGAAAATGAATTGAAAGCGCTGGCGTTTAATAAACTCACCCAGGCGGGCCTTGACGCGCAAACGGCGCAGCAGGTAGCCGACGTTTTGGTTCATGCCGATATTACCGGCGTTCACTCCCACGGCGTTATTCGCGTAGAGCACTATTGTACCCGCCTGAACGCAGGCGGGCTCAATCCAAAAGCAACATTCAGCATCGAACAGATTTCGCCTTCTGTCGCTATTCTGGACTCTGATGATGGAATGGGACACTGCGCGCTGATAAAGGCGACAGACCACGCTATTAGTCTGGCAAGAGAGACGGGGCTGGGCTTCGTCAGCGTCAAAAATACGTCCCACTGCGGCGCGCTCTCGTGGTTTATTGAGCAGGCGACAAGCCAGGGAATGGTGGCTATCGCCATGACGCAAACGGATACCTGCGTTGCGCCGTATGGCGGCGCGGAGCGCTTTCTGGGGACTAACCCAATCGCCTTCGGCTTCCCCGTTAAAGACAGCCATCCGATGATCGTCGATATGGCGACCAGCGCCATTGCGTTTGGTAAAATTCTGCACGCCAAAGAAACCGGGAAACCAATAGGTCATGGTCTGGCGCTGGATAAAGAGGGACATATCACTACCGATCCGCATAAAATTGAAAATCTGCTGCCCTTTGGCGGACACAAAGGTTCTGGTATTGCCCTGGCGATTGATGCGCTCACGGGCGTCCTGATGGGGGCAAACTTTAGCAACCATATTGTTCGGATGTATGGCGACTATGACAAGATGCGCAAGTTAGCGAGTCTGGTTATCGTTATTGATCCGCAGATGTTGGGCAATCCGCTGTTTTCCTCAATAATGAGCACAATGGTCAATGAGCTAAGGGCTGTAAAACCGATGCCCGGTGTTGATAAAGTGCTGGCGCCAAACGATCCGCAAATCGCCTATAAAGAAAAATGTTTAAAAGAAGGTATTCCTGTGGCTGAGGGTATTTACCAGTACCTGATTGGCTGATAATTATAATCACGACCATTATTTAGGATAACTATAGTATGCTATATGGAAATATAGAGCAGCTTACTTTATTACCTTACGTTAACCACATTATTAAAAAACTTATCATCGAAGCGGTGAAGATAGCTGAAGACCAGCCTGCTGGTAGATATGAACTTTCTTTCCCGGAATCATTTCTTATGATAAGCGAAGGAGAAACGCACTCTTCGTTAAACCGCAAAGCTGAACTTCATAAAAAATATATCGATGTTCAGATTTTACTAAGCGGTTATGAGGAGATTGGCTATTCCAATAAAATTGATACCAGGATAAAGGAGCTTGAGCATCTTCCTGATGACATCATCTTTCCTGAATGTGTCGCTAATGAGCAGTTCGTTACATTAAATCCTGGCGATTTCGCGCTTTTTTATCCCAACCAGATCCACCGTCCGCTTTGTACGCGTGGTAAACCTGCGCCGGTTAAAAAAGCGATTGTGAAAATTCCGGCCACGGCATTTAGCGAGTCAAGCTTGCCCTGTCAGACGAAGGAATAAAGAAAGCGCCAAATGCAATTCAGGAAGAGACCTTCAAGTCATCCTGAATTATAGCCAGAATGAATAAGGTGGCACTTTTCTGACTTCAGAGCCTTTTCGCGTTGAGGCTAATCGCGGAAAGGCTTTTTACGTTCTGTAAAAAGATGATGCGGGGTCTCCACGGTAAATAAGTGAAAATGATACGAATCGATTTTGATATTGTTTTTTGTTCAACCTGAATAATATGGTCTTTTACACGGAAAGTGATTGGCGAGGTGTTATGAATCATATTTTTAAATTCGCATTTATTTTTATTATCAATATTATATTTTTAATAAATGCTTCAGCAACAACGATGGACAAAGATAAATTTGTGGAAGCGAATGGTATCAAAATTCATTACGTTGAAGAGGGCGAGGGGCCTCCGCTGCTGTTGATTCACGGTGGTGGTCTGACGGCGAAAAGTTGGCAGGGATTAGCGAAAGAAGCATCTCGATATTTTCGCGTCATCATGCCGGACAGTCGTGGACATGGATTAACCAATAACCCGCAAGGAACGTTTAGCTATGATCTGATGGCGGAAGATATGGCGGCTTTTGTTAAAGCGCTGAAGCTGGAAAAACCGCTGGTGATGGGTTACAGCGATGGCGGCATGGTCGTTCTGAAGTTAACCAGCCGATACCCGGATCTAGCGCGCGCTGCTATCGTCGGCGGCGCAACGCATCGCTTTGCTACGGCCCATTACATGCAGGGGATGGAAATTTTTTATGGTAAAGGAATGCCTCAGGGGCAATTGACGGATCGCGATCTGGATAAAATGGCTTCGGATGCGCCCGGGATGGTTAAATTTTATCAGAACATGCATCATCCAGAGCAAAAAGACTACTGGCGCACGTTCCTCAAAGGTGTCTGGCCAATGTGGACAACGCCCACATCGCTGGCGGAAGAAGAGGTGAAAAAAATCCACATTCCTGTGCTATTACTGGACGGCGACCGGGATGAATTTTTCACCGTTGAAGAAGTTACCGAGCTGTACCGGCTGCTGCCTCAGGCGGAGATGACCCTCATTCCCGGTAGCGGTCACGCCATTTTCCAGACGCCAGGAAAAACACCGCTGTTTTACGCATTAGTGCTTGAGTTTTTACAGCGGCAAATCCCTAAGGCCTCTTAACTGGCCGCGATGGACGTATGAGCCTACTGATTTGCGCTGGATATATATTTTTTTCGGGCGTTGTCTACTGTACCTGGCTAAACTGACTTCAATAATGCGGTCTGTCAGAGTAAACTTTGAGCCGTAAACAAATTCAAACCCTTCCTCGTCGGGCCTAACGACGCGGGAGGGTTTTTTTATATTGACTAAGAAGAGGTTTTTGCCATGAGCACCTTAGGTCATCAGTACGATAACTCACTGGTTTCTAATGCGTTTGGTTTTTTACGTCTGCCAATGAACTTCCAGCCGTATGACAGCGATGCCGACTGGGTGATCACTGGCGTACCGTTTGATATGGCAACGTCCGGTCGCGCTGGCGGCCGTCATGGCCCGGCGGCGATCCGTCAGGTGTCGACCAACCTCGCCTGGGAACATCACCGTTTCCCGTGGAATTTTGACATGCGCGAGCGCCTGAACGTCGTGGACTGCGGCGATTTGGTGTATGCGTTTGGCGATGCCCGTGAAATGAGCGAAAAATTACAGGCGCACGCTGAAAAACTGCTGTCTGCAGGCAAGCGTATGCTCTCTTTCGGCGGCGACCACTTCGTCACGCTGCCGCTGCTGCGCGCCCACGCGAAACATTTTGGCAAAATGGCGCTGGTACATTTTGACGCGCATACCGATACCTACGCTAACGGCTGCGAATTCGATCACGGCACGATGTTCTACACCGCGCCGAAAGAAGGCCTGATCGATCCGCATCATTCGGTACAGATCGGTATTCGCACTGAGTTTGACAAAGACAATGGCTTTACCGTGCTGGATGCCTGCCAGGTCAACGATCGCGGCGTGGATGATATTCTCGCTCAGGTGAAACAGATCGTCGGCGATATGCCGGTCTATCTGACCTTTGATATCGACTGTCTGGACCCGGCGTTTGCGCCTGGCACCGGTACGCCGGTGATCGGCGGTTTGACCTCCGATCGCGCCATTAAACTGGTACGCGGTCTGAAAGATCTGAACATTGTCGGTATGGATGTAGTGGAAGTCGCGCCGGCTTACGATCAGTCGGAGATCACCGCTCTGGCGGCCGCGACGCTGGCATTAGAAATGCTCTATATCCAGGCGGCGAAGAAAGGCGAGTAAGTTGTTTTGCCGGATGGCGCTGCGCTTATCCGGCCTACAGCTGATTGATGCTTGTAGGCCGGATAAGGCGTTCACGCCGCCATCCGGCACTGTTCGGGGATTATTTGATCCCGTCTGCGCTCATACGATCGCGCACATGCTGTGCGCGTGCGGCGGACGCCGGGTGATCGTCGAACATTGAGCTTTGACGACCCGCTTCCAGTTTTGCCAGTTTCTCAAAGCTGGTGGCGAGTCCTGCCGGACTGATACCGCGTTTGCGCAACAGATCGTAAGAATAATCATCCGCTTCGGACTCCTGACGCTGGGAGAACTGCGAGTTCACCAGTTTTTCGCCAAGATCGCCAAGCTGTGATTGCGACAGGCTGCCGACCACTCCTCCTGCCGATGCCGCCGCAACACGAACGGCGTTAGTGCCCAGCGCGACCTGCATCCCTTTCTTTACATGACCCAGCGCGACATGGCCCATTTCATGGCCGATCACGGCTTCAACTTCGTTGTCGGTCATCATATCCATCAGTCCGCTGTAGACGCGGATACAACCGTTCGCCATGGCAAACGCGTTGACGTCTTTCGTCTCGTAAACCTTATAGTTCACCGGCTGGCCGTTAATGTTATCCCCCAGCGCGGCGGCAATTTTTGCCAGTCGTTTAGTGTATTCGCTGCTCGCCGGCGCGATTTTCGCTTTGCTGTCGAGCTCTTGACAGGATTGATCGCTCAGCGCTTTTACCTGCGCATCGCTTAACGTATAGGCCTGAAAAGCTTCAGCACCCGAAGAAAGCAGTCCATTAGAGTCCATATTCTGGCAACCGGTCAGCACCGTCGCCATGCCCAAAGCAAGCAGTAAAGCGCGAATTTTCATTTTTCTCTTCCATACGAATTAATATTATTTTGAAATGCGCCCGTTGCAGATGAATTAGCGCCTGGGTTAAGTATAAAGAAAAGCGTGGCAGGCAAGTTAGCTAATTGCGCAACATGCGAGCACGATCCGGAGATTTCTGAAGCGGTAAAAGGATGTTCCATGTACATGACGCGCGGCTTGGGGTAAATTGTTGGCAAATCTTCCGGCGTAGCCCAAAACGCGCTGTCGTCAAGTCGTTACGGGCATGGCCTTTCAACATCCGATCTGGAGTCAAAATGTCCTCACGTAAAGAGCTTGCCAATGCTATTCGTGCGCTGAGCATGGACGCAGTACAGAAAGCCAAATCCGGTCACCCGGGTGCCCCGATGGGTATGGCTGACATTGCCGAAGTCCTGTGGCGTGATTTCCTGAACCACAACCCGACCAACCCGTCCTGGGCCGACCGCGACCGCTTCGTGCTGTCCAACGGCCACGGCTCAATGCTGATTTACAGCCTGCTGCACCTCACCGGTTATGACCTGCCGATGTCCGAGCTGCAGAATTTCCGTCAGCTACATTCAAAAACCCCTGGTCACCCGGAAGTGGGCTACACCGCTGGCGTTGAAACCACTACTGGCCCGCTGGGTCAGGGTATTGCCAACGCTGTCGGGATGGCGATTGCCGAGAAAACTCTGGCGGCGCAGTTTAACCGTCCTGGCCACGACATCGTTGACCACTTCACCTACGTCTTTATGGGTGACGGCTGCATGATGGAAGGCATTTCTCACGAAGTGTGCTCTCTGGCTGGTACTCTGAAACTGGGCAAACTGATCGCGTTCTATGATGACAACGGTATCTCCATCGACGGTCACGTTGAAGGCTGGTTCACCGATGACACCGCGAAACGTTTTGAAGCCTACGGCTGGCACGTTATCCGTGGCATTGACGGTCACGATGCCGACGCCATTAAACGCGCCACGGAAGAAGCTCGCGCCGTGACTGACAAACCGTCCCTGCTGATGTGCAAAACCATCATCGGCTTCGGTTCGCCGAACAAACAGGGTACCCACGATTCCCACGGCGCGCCGCTGGGCGACGCGGAAATCGCGCTGACCCGCGAACAGTTGGGCTGGAAGTACGCGCCGTTCGAAATCCCGTCTGAAATCTACGCCCAGTGGGATGCGAAAGAAGCCGGCCAGGCGAAAGAGTCTGCATGGAATGAGAAATTCGCGGCTTATGAGAAAGCTTTCCCGCAGGAAGCTGCTGAATTCACTCGTCGTATGAAAGGCGACATGCCGGCTGACTTCGATGCGAAAGCGAATGAGTTCATCGCTAAACTGCAGGCGAATCCATCCAAAATCGCCAGCCGCAAAGCGTCCCAGAATGCCATCGAAGCCTTCGGTCCGCTGTTGCCGGAATTCCTCGGCGGCTCCGCTGACCTGGCACCGTCTAACCTGACCCTGTGGTCCGGTTCGAAAGCGATTAACGAAGATGCCGCAGGTAACTACATTCATTACGGTGTGCGCGAATTCGGTATGACCGCTATCGCCAACGGTATCGCCCTGCACGGCGGTTTCCTGCCGTACACCTCCACCTTCCTGATGTTCGTCGAATATGCCCGTAACGCAGTGCGTATGGCAGCGTTGATGAAACAACGTCAGGTGATGGTGTACACCCACGACTCCATCGGTCTGGGCGAAGATGGCCCGACGCACCAGCCGGTCGAGCAGGTGGCAAGCCTGCGCGTAACGCCGAACATGTCCACATGGCGTCCGTGCGACCAGGTGGAATCCGCGGTGGCGTGGAAATATGGCGTAGAGCGTCAGGATGGCCCAACCGCGCTGATCCTCTCCCGTCAGAACCTGGCGCAGCAGGAACGTACTGAAGAGCAACTGGCGAATATCGCCCGCGGTGGTTACGTACTGAAAGATTGTGTGGGCCAGCCGCAGATTATCTTCATTGCGACCGGTTCAGAGGTTGAGCTGGCGGTTGCCGCTTACGAAAAACTGACTGCCGAAGGCGTGAAGGCGCGCGTGGTTTCCATGCCGTCCACCGACGCGTTCGACAAGCAGGATGCGGCTTACCGTGAATCCGTGCTGCCGAAGGCGGTCTCTGCGCGTGTGGCGATTGAAGCGGGTATCGCTGACTATTGGTTCAAATACGTCGGCCTGAACGGCGCTATTGTCGGGATGACCACCTTCGGTGAATCCGCCCCGGCAGAGCTGCTGTTTGAAGAGTTTGGCTTCACGGTGGACAACGTGATCGCCAAAGCGAAAGCGCTGCTGTAATCCTTAATACGGCATAAAACGGGTCGCTTCGGCGACCCGTTTTTATTTTTAGATGCATTTATTTTATCGCTAACAAGGTTTTATTTGTGAGTTTTATCACAATTTTGATATTTTATTATTTATTGAATTTGCAATGAGAATCACAAAATGAAACTTGCTTTTTATTTTTATATCTATAACAGGTTGTTTTATAGATAAATTATAATCATGTCATTTTAAGCGCTCGCTTTTTCGCCTGGATTGATTTCATTTTGCCGCCCGCGTATTTTATTTTTAACGACAGGTTGTACCCTAAAAATAAAATAAGGATAGTTTATGCGGTTAATAGATTATTTTCCTGAAGCATCTATTACAATAAGACCATTGGCACAAAATTGGCAGGAAGCTGTTGATTTTTCCATGTCATCCCTTTTGGCTAATCGTTATATAAATGAAAATTATATTCAGGCTATCAAAGATTCAACAATCAGTAATGGTCCTTACTATATTCTGGCACCTGGTGTCGCGATGCCTCATGCTCGCCCCGAATGCGGCGCGTTAAAAACCGGGATGTCATTAACATTGCTCAGGCAGGATGTGCAGTTTACTGACGAGGATGACGGCATAAAATTATTAATCGGCCTGTCAGCAGCAGATTCAGATTCACATATTGGCGCTATCCAGGCGTTAAGCGAACTATTATGTGAAGAGGATGTTTTAGCGGCGTTATTAGCTGCGAAATCAGAAAAAGAGCTGGCGGATATTATAGCTCGCGCATAATTATTCTCTCCTTTACAGGATATTAATATGGAACACAAGTCTGCTCGTGCAAAGGTCCAGGCTTTTGGGGGCTTTTTGACCGCGATGGTCATTCCCAATATCGGCGCTTTTATTGCCTGGGGTTTTATCACTGCATTATTTATTCCAACCGGATGGATGCCAAATGAGCATTTCGCCAAAATTGTCGGCCCGATGATTACTTATTTACTGCCGGTGATGATTGGTTCTACCGGTGGACATCTGGTCGGTGGAAAGCGTGGCGCCGTGATGGGGGGAATTGGCACCATTGGCGTTATCATCGGCGCTGACATCCCCATGTTTCTTGGCTCAATGATTATGGGGCCTCTCGGCGGTCTGGTCATTAAATATATTGATCGGTTGCTGGAAAAGCGGATTCCCGCCGGTTTTGAGATGGTGATTAATAACTTCTCGCTGGGTATCGCCGGGATGATTTTGTGCCTGCTGGGTTTTGAAGTGATTGGTCCGGCGGTACTTATTGCCAATAACTTTGTGAAGGAGTGTATTGAATCATTGGTACATGCGGGCTATCTGCCGCTGCTGTCTTTAATCAATGAACCGGCAAAAATCCTCTTTTTGAACAATGCCATCGATCAGGGCGTTTATTATCCGTTGGGAATGCAACAGGCGTCGGAAACCGGAAAGTCCATTTTCTTTATGGTGGCCTCTAACCCGGGGCCTGGCTTAGGTTTGCTGCTTGCCTTTACGCTATTCGGCAAAGGAATGGCAAAGAAATCTGCGCCTGGCGCCATGATTATCCATTTCCTCGGCGGGATTCATGAGCTCTATTTCCCCTATGTGCTGATGAAGCCATTAACACTCATCGCCATGATTGCCGGCGGGATGAGCGGAACATGGGTGTTTAACCTGCTGGATGGCGGCCTGGTTGCAGGGCCAAGCCCGGGGTCAATTTTCGCTTACCTGGCGCTGACGCCGAAAGGTTCTTTCCTTGCTACGATTGCTGGCGTAACGGCGGGAACGGCAGTGACCTTTATTATCACCGCTTTCATTTTGAAAATGGAAAAAAGTAGCGAAGCCGACAGCGAAGATACTTTTAGTGATTCCGCTAAAGCGGTGAAAGCCATGAAGCAAGAAGGCAATTTTTCATATCGCGACGTGAAACGTATCGCCTTTGTCTGCGATGCGGGGATGGGCTCCAGCGCAATGGGCGCCACAACGTTCCGCCGACGTCTGGAAAAGGCGGGCCTGACTATCGACGTTAAACATTACGCTATCGAAAATGTACCGGATGATGCCGATATTATCGTTACCCACGCCAGCCTTGAAGGACGGGTTAAGCGAGTCAGCGATAAGCCCTTAATACTTATTAAAAACTATATTGGCGATCCGTGTCTTGATGATTTATTTAACCATTTGACATCGAATTAATATTTCAGGTTTCTGGAGTAAATATGAAAACGAAAGTAGCTGCTATATATGGCAAGCGGGATGTCCGTATCCGTGAGTTTGAATTACCTGACATTACGGAGAATGAACTGCTCGTAAGCGTAATTTCCGACAGCGTATGTCTCTCTACCTGGAAAGCCGCTTTATTAGGTAGTGAACATAAACGAGTGCCAGATGACCTGGAAAATCATCCAGTCATTACGGGTCATGAATGTGCCGGAATTATCGTCGAAGTAGGAAAAAATCTGACTGATAAATATAAAAAAGGACAGCGTTTTGTTTTACAACCGGCGATGGGCCTGCCGAGCGGTTATTCTGCTGGCTACAGTTACGAATATTTTGGCGGTAACGCCACGTACATGATAATCCCGGAAGTAGCGATTAATCTGGGCTGTGTTTTACCGTATCACGGCTCATATTTTGCCGCGGCATCGCTGGCGGAACCGATGTGCTGCATTATTGGCGCTTATAACGCCAATTACCATACAACACCTTATGTTTATGAACATCGGATGGGAGTCAAACCCGGCGGTAATATCGCGCTCCTGGCCTGTGCCGGACCGATGGGCATTGGCGCGATTGATTATGCCATTAACGGCGGGATCCAGCCGGCGCGAGTTGTGGTGGTAGATATCGATGAAGCCCGCCTGGCGCAGGTGAAAAAACTGCTGCCGGTCAAACAGGCCGCCGAGAAAGGCATTGAGCTTATCTATGTGAATACCGCGGGCATGGTTGATCCTGCTGCGCAACTTCGGACATTAACCGATGGCGCAGGATTTGATGATGTCTTTGTTTATGCCGCCGTTCCGTCCGTCGTTGAAATGGCTGACGATCTTCTCGCCGAAGACGGTTGCCTGAATTTCTTTGCCGGGCCGACAGATAGCCAGTTCAAGGTACCGTTTAATTTTTACAATGTGCATTACAACAGTACCCATGTTGTAGGGACATCCGGCGGCTCCACGGATGATATGAAAGAGGCTATTACGTTAAGCGCAACAGGACAGCTCCAACCTTCATTCATGGTGACGCATATTGGTGGGCTGGATGCAGTACCGGACACCGTACTCAACCTGCCGGATATTCCCGGCGGTAAGAAGCTTATCTATAACGGCGTCACCATGCCGCTGACGGCGATTACTGATTTCGCCGAAAAAGGAAAAACGGATCCGTTGTTCAGGGAGCTGGCGCGTCTGGTTGAAGAGACGCACGGCATCTGGAACGAAAAAGCGGAAAGATACCTGCTGGCGCAATTTGGCGTGGATATCGGGGAGGCGGCATGATGTCTCTGGCATGGCCGCTATTTCGCATTACGGAGCAGGCAGCACTGGCTGCCTGGCCGCAAACCGGATGCGGCGATAAGAACAGAATTGATGGGCTGGCTGTTACCGCGATGCGACAGGCATTGAATGATATCGCCATCCGTGGGCGGATCGTCATCGGCGAGGGGGAAATCGATCATGCGCCCATGCTGTGGATTGGCGAGGAGGTGGGTAACGGCGAGGGGCCGGAGGTGGATATCGCCGTCGATCCTATAGAAGGCACCCGAATGGTCGCCATGGGACAAAGTAATGCGCTGGCCGTCATGGCGTTTGCGCCCCGGGGCAGCTTGTTACATGCGCCCGATATGTATATGAAAAAGCTGGTTGTAAATCGGCAGGCGAAAGGCGTGATCAATCTGGCGTTATCGTTAACCGATAACCTGCGAAATGTCGCCAGGGCGCTAAATAAGCCGCTGGAGGATATGCGTATGGTCACGTTAGATAAACCGCGGCTGAAACCGGCCATTACACAGGCGACGCAACTTGGGGTTAAGGTATTCGCTCTCCCCGATGGTGATGTGGCGGCCAGCGTCCTGACCTGTTTGCAGGATAACCCTTATGATCTGATGTATACCATTGGCGGCGCGCCTGAAGGCGTAATTTCCGCCTGTGCGGTAAAAGCGCTGGGCGGTGATATGCAGGCGGAGCTGCTCGACTTTTGTGAAGCGAAAGGGGACAACACTGACAACCGCCTGGTGGCGCAACAGGAGCGTCAACGCTGCGAAGAAATGGGCGTTGCGGTTAACCGCGTCTACTCCCTTGACGAGCTGGCTGCCGGTAATAACATTCTCTTTAGCGCGACGGGCGTTACGGGCGGCGATCTGGTTAACGGGATCCAACGGGTTGCGAACGGTGTGCGCACGCAAACTTTACTGATCGGTAGCGCAGATCGAACGTGTAATATTATAGACTCTCTGCATTCATGGTGACTTATCCCCGTCATTCTTCACGTTGCAAGTACGTTGGCGACGCGCGTTCACACCAGTCACTTACTCATGTAAGCTCCTGGTGGTTCTCTCTCTTGCCGCTTGTCTGCAACTCGAATTATTTAGGGTATATACTCTGGGCTTTTCAGGATAAAGGACGGTGGCAAGTCCACGCCCACCTGTAGCTTGAAAGACGATGAGTATATCGGGACACAAATGACGACGCTGACAGAAGACGATGTGCTTGAGCAACTGGATGCTCAAAATAATTTACTTTCGTTTATGACGACGGCACATAACATTTTGCTCCAGGGCATTAAGCGCTTTCTGCCGTCGCTGTTTGTCGATAATGATGAAGAAATTGTGGAATATGCAGTGAAGCCGTTACTCGCCCAAAGCGGGCCGCTTGACGATATCGACGTTGCATTACGTCTGATTTATGCGCTGGGGAAAATGGATAAATGGCTCTACGCTGACATCACCCATTTTTCTCAGTTTTATCAGTACCTGCATGAACAGGACGCGATTCCCGGTTTTGCCGACGACATTACCTGGGACTTCATCAGTAACGTTAACTGTATTACCCGTAATGCGCCCTTATATGGCGCGCTGGAGTCGATGAAGTTTGCCGACTTCGCCGCGTGGTCTGAGGTGCGCTTTACCGGTATGGTCAAAACGGCGATGGCGCTGGCGGTAACGTCAATTTTAAAGGAATTAACGCCGTGAAAATCGCATTAACGGTTAATGGGCTGCACGTTGAAGCACATTATCATGATGATGAAATAGAGAAGGTTCACAAGCCCTTACTGCAACAACTGGATAAAATACATGCCGCTAAACCTGAGCGCCGTACCATCGTTTTTCTTAGCGCGCCGCCCGGCACAGGCAAATCCACGCTGACCACCTTCTGGGAATATCTCTCTCGTCAGGATGCTGGCCTGCCGGAAATTCAAACGCTTCCCATGGATGGCTTTCATTACTATAACCGCTGGCTGGAGGCGCATCATTTACGTGCCTGTAAAGGCGCGCCGGAAACCTTTGACGTTGATAAGCTGGCGGAAAATCTGCGTCTGGTGCGGGCTGGCGAAGCGACCTGGCCGCAGTACGACCGACAGCGGCACGACCCGGTGGAACACGCTGTTGTGGTCACGGCGCCGATCGTGATTGTGGAAGGAAACTGGCTCCTGCGTGATGACGACAGATGGCGCGCGTTAGCGGAGTTTTGCGATTTCTCATTATTTATTCGCGCCCCGGCGGAAACCTTACGCGCCCGGTTGATTGGACGTAAACTGGCGGGAGGATTATCACAGGCGGAGGCGGAAACCTTTTATGAACGCACCGACGGCCCAAATGTGCGCCGGGTGCTGGAAAGTAGCCTGCCAGCCGATCTCATGCTGGAAATGACCTCTACGGGCGAATATCGGATGGCGTGTCCTTAATGATGTTACGCGGCGTTATCGCGCCATTATGCAGCCGTACCACCCGTGAAAAATGACGCCGGGTAAACGCAGCGTCATGGCTAATCGCCACGACGCTGGTTCCCCGTGCCCGGCATGTCGCCAGCCAGTGTTCAAATACGGTTAGCCAGTGGGCGTCAAAATCCCGGCTGGGTTCATCCAGTAATAACACCGGCGGCGCCATCGCCTCCAGACTGGCGACCGCCACCATCCGGCGCTGTGCGGCGTGCAGATCAAGCGGGTGTGCCTCGGCGACGTCCGTTAGCTGGCATAACCTCAGCGCGGCCTGCGTGCGCCGTGAAATTTCCTCTGCCGATAAGCGTTGTAGTTTCAGCCCAAAAGCGACCTCTTGTGCGACATTGCTGTGGAAAATCTGGTTTTCCGCTTCCTGAAAGAGTACGCCGATAGCGGCGGCGCGTTGACGATTTTTAAGCTGCGCAATCGGCTCTCCATTAAGCGTTACCGAGCCGGAAGTGGGGGAAAGCAGGCCGGCCATAATCCGTAACAGCGTTGATTTTCCCGCGCCGTTATCGCCGGTCAACGCCAGCCATTCGCCGTCACGAAGTTCAAGCGAGATAGCGTGCAGACAGTCGGTTGCGGCATCTGGCCAGCGATAAGCGACCTGATTTAACGTCAACATAATGGGGTTAGCGCTCCGTCGCGCAATTGCCATACCCGCTGGCATCGCGTCAGAAAAGGAAAGTGATTACGCTCAAAAAGCACAATGAGAGAATGACGTTCCAGCGCCCACTGTTGTAACCGTTCCAGCAGCGTCCCGGTGGCCGCTGAGGTCAGTCGACTGAAGGCTTCATCAAGAACTAATAATCTGGGCTGCATGGCAAGCGCGCTGGCAATCACTACCCGCTGCGTTTCGCCGCCGGAGAGCGTGCCGGGATGACGATGGCGTAACGACTGGCAGTTTGTCAGAGTCAGCGCCTCGTCAATGCGCCGTAGAATTTCCGCTTCATGGAGGCCGAGATTCTCCGGGCCAAACGCCACCTCTTCCTCTACGCTAAAGGTACAGCCGGAAAGCTGTAAATATGGCGATTGCTGCACCAACTGGATGGTGGGCGACTGTTCTACCAGCGGGAGCCGCCCGATAGGGACGCCAAGCAGTAAGCCTGTGCCGTCAATATCACCGGGGAGATAATCCGGATACCAGCCAGCCATCAGTTGCGCCAGCGTACTTTTTCCGCTGCCGTTATCGCCGACTATCGCCACTATTCCGGGCGTTGAATAGTGAAAATCAAAACATGCCGGCGGGCGTGTCGCATCGGACGGAAGATAACGAAACTGCTCTAACGTAACCATATCCATACTCCCGCTTCCGCCAGTATTAGCAGTACCATGCCATACCGCGCAACCCGCTGTAACATGCTATCTTTCGGCGCCCACAGCGTGGTTCGGGCTCGATGCAGCCGAAACCCCCGCATATCCAACGCCGCGCCGCGTATTGTCAGATCGTTAAGCGCATTTTGCGTAAGCGGCACGATCAGCGCAGGCATTGCCCGTAGCCGCTGATACCAGCCTTCATCCAGCGGTACGCCGCGCGCGCGCTGGGCTTCATGAACGATCGTCAGTTGTCGTTTGAGTTGTTCGACGACCAGCAGCGGGCCAGCGAACAGGTACGCGATGCCGGGTGGCAGACGTGAAGCGAACAGGGCGCGAATAAACCGCTGAACCGGCACATACTGCATCCATAGCTGCGACGTCGACACGATCGCCAGCAGGCGTAGCCATAGCGTAACGGCATATATCCAGCGCTGCGGATCGCGAGGCTGCCCGCTTATCCATTCCGTTAGCCAACCGCCATGTACCAGCCATAGCCCAAACCCTAAAGACAGCATCAGCCAGGCGACATACTTCGCCCGCCGCCGCGTTGATTTCAGCGCCAGCAGACAGAGGAAGGCCGCCGCGCTATAAACCGGGAGCACGGTCTGCGCAGGGAGTAGCAGCGTGGTGCAGGCCGCCAACGCCCATAAGGTTAACGAGGTAAACGGATGCATTTAGCGTACGGCTGACATCGCAGGAAAATGCCGTGTCGTACGTAACGGTAGCTGACGCAGCAGCACCCAAACGATGATCGCCGTCAGAATTTTATCGACCAGATTAGCGCCTATGACGGTAATCGCGACTGACTCCACCAGGTTTTGGCCCATTGAATGCATCCAGGCGACGAACAAATCAGCGCCGCTACCGGTAACGCCGCCAAAAAGCGCGGTACGAAGCGGTACGGCGACCAGCGTCACCGCTAACGTAATGACGACCCCGCTGACGATCACTTTGGGCAGGGTACGAAACCAGCCTGCGCGCGCCAGCCACCCGGCGACCAGACCGATAACCATCGCTACCGGGGCAAACGCGGCAGCGATAGGGTCGGTAAGCAGCCCCCACAGCAAGTTGGTCAGAAGCCCAGTCAACATACCGATGAACGGTCCTAACAGTACCGCGCTAATTAAGGTGCCGATCGAGTCGAGAAAAATAGGCAGCTTCAACATGCTAATAAGCTGTCCGCCAATCATATTGATGGCAATAGCGATGACAATCAGCACCAGAGACTGGCTGGAAAACGGGCGACGCGCCATAAAGTACCTCTTAAAGAGTCGTCAATTAACGGGAAGAAATATGCAGTTCGTCATAACCGGAAATGGCGCACGGTTGACGGCTGAACGTCAGCGCTGGCAGCTCGCCGATAACCAGTTCCAGCGTGGTACGCACGGTACACCCTGGCATCATATGGCCGCCGAGCATGACCCCGTAGGGATCCGATACCGCGAGATGCAGATGCTCGCCGCTCAATTCAAGCGTGCCGTTTAGCGAGATAACTTCAAACGTGCCGGTGAGCGATGTGGTCGCCTCTTGCCCGGCATAACGCAGCGCAACGTCGGTCAGACTGCCGGTACACCCTGCAATCCAGGCGGCATGTAATTGGTTCTGTTGCACAAAGGCGTGTAATTGGGAAAACACTTCCTGGCCGGGAAGCAGACGAAGCGCGTAAAAGCGCGCTGTAGAGGCGTTGTGGTGAGATACAGTCATCGTTACAGGACTCCGAGACTCGGACGTGGCGCTGATAATATAGACGCTGGCGACAGCGCTTTCTGATATAAATCAGTATTTGTGACGCGACGATGAAAAGATCTGACGGATGTACTGGTGATTCTTAAATATGGAATAAATTGCAGCGTAAGCGGCCATGAAATGTGATGCAGGTCAGATAACTGTCTTCTTCGACTGGACAAACATTCCTTTTATTCCCCGTTTCGCTTATTCTAGCTGAAGCGTTTCAGTTAATTAAATGTTCGACAATTAACCAATCAGTCGCAGTTTGCGACAGGTGAGGTTTTACTCGACGATGAGCTGCATTACTCTGTCAGCCTCATCTGAATCGGGATAGCCTTGCAGGAGACCTATGACCGTACGCATAGCGATTAATGGCTTTGGTCGCATCGGACGTAACGTGGTTCGTGCTTTGTATGAATCCGGACGTCGGGCGGAAATTACCGTGGTGGCCATCAACGAGCTGGCGGATGCCGCAGGCATGGCGCATTTGTTGAAATACGATACCAGCCACGGGCGTTTTGCATGGGAGGTTCGCCACGAGCGCGAGCAGCTTTTTGTCGGCGACGATGTCATTCGTATTCTGCATGAACGAACGCTGGCGGATCTGCCGTGGCGCGAACTGGGCGTGGATATCGTGTTGGATTGTACGGGCGTATATGGCAACCGGGAGCATGGCGAGGCGCATATTGCCGCTGGCGCGAAGAAAGTGCTCTTTTCTCATCCGGGCAGCAACGATCTTGACGCCACCGTCGTTTTTGGCGTGAACCACAATCAACTGCGTGCGGAACATCGTATTGTCTCAAACGCGTCCTGTACCACGAATTGCATAATTCCCGTCATTAAATTGTTGGATGATGCTTACGGCATCGAGTCTGGTACCGTCACGACGATCCACTCCGCGATGAACGATCAGCAGGTGATCGACGCGTATCACTCCGATCTGCGGCGCACGCGCGCGGCCAGCCAGTCGATTATCCCGGTAGATACAAAACTGGCGGCAGGCATTACGCGTATATTCCCGCAGTTTAACGATCGTTTTGAGGCGATTGCGGTGCGCGTTCCAACCATTAATGTGACGGCGATCGATTTAAGCGTGACGGTGAAAAAACCAGTAAAAGCCAGTGAAGTCAACCAGTTGCTGCAAAAAGCAGCACAAGGTGCATTTCATGGTATAGTTGACTATACGGAATCACCGTTGGTCTCGATAGATTTTAACCACGACCCGCACAGCGCCATTGTTGATGGCACGCAAACCCGGGTTAGTGGCGCCCACCTGATCAAGACGCTGGTCTGGTGCGATAATGAATGGGGCTTTGCTAACCGGATGCTCGACACCACGTTAGCGATGGCCGCAGTTGGTTTCAGGCTCGACGCGTCAGCGTCGACAAAACTTTAAGCATCATTGAGAGGATTCACCATGTCTGTAATTAAGATGACCGATCTGGATCTGGCCGGGAAACGCGTTTTTATCCGTGCGGATCTGAACGTACCTGTTAAAGAAGGGAAAGTGACCAGCGACGCGCGTATCCGCGCCTCTCTGCCGACCATCGAACTGGCTCTGAAACAGGGCGCGAAAGTGATGGTAACTTCCCACCTGGGTCGTCCTACCGAAGGCGAGTACAACGAAGAATTCTCTCTGCTGCCGGTTGTTAACTACCTGAAAGACAAACTGTCTAACCCGGTTCGCCTGGTCAAAGATTACCTGGACGGCGTTGACGTGGCCGAAGGTGAGCTGGTGGTTCTGGAAAACGTTCGCTTTAACAAAGGCGAAAAGAAAGACGACGAAGCGCTGTCTAAAAAATATGCCGCCCTGTGTGACGTATTCGTGATGGACGCCTTTGGTACTGCGCACCGCGCGCAGGCTTCTACCCACGGTATCGGCAAATTTGCTGACGTCGCGTGCGCAGGCCCGCTGCTGGCCGCTGAACTGGATGCGCTGGGTAAAGCGCTGAAAGAACCGGCTCGTCCGATGGTGGCTATCGTTGGTGGTTCTAAAGTATCTACCAAACTGACCGTTCTGGATTCCCTGTCTAAAATCGCTGACCAGCTGATTGTCGGCGGCGGTATTGCCAACACCTTCGTTGCCGCTCAGGGCCACAGCGTCGGTAAATCCCTGTACGAAGCTGACCTGGTTGACGAAGCAAAACGTCTGCTGACCACTTGCGATATCCCGGTTCCGACCGATGTTCGCGTTGCCACCGAGTTCTCCGAAACCGCACCGGCGACTCTGAAATCCGTTAACGACGTGAAAGAAGACGAGCAGATCCTGGATATCGGCGATGCTTCCGCTCAGCAGCTGGCTGAAATCCTCAAGAATGCCAAAACCATTCTGTGGAACGGCCCGGTTGGCGTGTTTGAGTTCCCGAACTTCCGTAAAGGGACTGAAATCGTGGCGAATGCCATCGCTGATAGCGAAGCGTTTTCCATCGCTGGCGGCGGCGACACCCTGGCGGCAATCGACCTGTTCGGCATTGCTGACAAAATTTCCTACATTTCTACTGGCGGCGGCGCATTCCTCGAATTCGTGGAAGGTAAAGTTCTGCCAGCCGTAGCGATGCTCGAAGAGCGCGCTAAGAAGTAATCGTTACGGGCAGGGATTCCTGCCCGTTGATTTATCGCCGATCTGACATTCAGGGCGGCCCGTGTTTTTTCCCAAAGCCCGACGATACAGGACAACGAAACATGTCTAAAATTTTTGATTTCGTAAAACCAGGCGTGATCACTGGTGATGACGTACAGAAAGTGTTCCAGGTAGCAAAAGAAAACAATTTTGCTCTGCCGGCAGTTAACTGCGTGGGCACTGATTCCATCAACGCTGTTCTGGAAACCGCTGCAAAAGTTAAAGCGCCGGTCATCGTTCAGTTCTCCAACGGCGGCGCGTCCTTCATCGCGGGTAAAGGCGTGAAAACTGACGTACCTCAGGGCGCGGCAATCCTGGGCGCTATCTCTGGCGCGCATCACGTTCATCAGATGGCTGAACATTATGGCGTTCCGGTTATCCTGCACACTGACCACTGCGCGAAGAAACTGCTGCCGTGGATCGACGGTCTGCTGGACGCGGGTGAAAAACACTTCGCGGCTACCGGTAAACCGCTGTTCTCTTCTCACATGATTGACCTGTCTGAAGAGTCTCTGCACGAAAACATCGAAATCTGCTCCAAATACCTGGCGCGCATGTCCAAAATTGGCATGACTCTGGAAATCGAACTGGGTTGCACCGGTGGTGAAGAAGACGGCGTGGACAACAGCCACATGGACGCTTCTGCTCTGTACACCCAGCCGGAAGACGTTGATTACGCGTACACTGAGCTGAGCAAAATCAGCCCGCGTTTCACCATTGCCGCTTCCTTCGGTAACGTACACGGCGTTTACAAGCCGGGTAACGTGGTTCTGACCCCGACCATTCTGCGTGATTCTCAGGAGTATGTTTCTAAGAAACATAACCTGCCGCACAACAGCCTGAACTTCGTTTTCCACGGTGGTTCCGGTTCTACTGCTCAGGAAATCAAGGACTCCGTAAGCTACGGCGTAGTGAAAATGAACATCGATACCGATACCCAATGGGCAACCTGGGAAGGTGTTCTGAACTACTACAAAGAAAACGAAGCGTATCTGCAAGGTCAGCTGGGCAACCCGAAAGGCGAAGATCAGCCGAACAAGAAATACTATGACCCGCGCGTATGGCTGCGTGCTGGCCAGACTTCGATGATCGCTCGTCTGGAAAAAGCATTTAAAGAACTGAACGCGATTGACGTTCTGTAATATAGTCTGCTGATTGAAATGGCTTCCCTTGGGAAGCCATTTTTTTATCGTTATTTCCGGAGAGCGGCGTTAGTTAGCGCTTTCATCCGGCCAACTCACAATGTACCTGCCTTTTTTGGTTTTGGGATGATGCCGAAAAATGGCATATTCCTCTGTTTTTGTTTACCTTTAAAAAGTTCTTTTCGTGAGAATGATCTCATTTGCTTGTTTTGCTATGACCAAGGAATATTGAATGGAAGATTTGAATGTTGTCGACAGCATAAATGGTGCGGGCACCTGGCTGGTACGCAACCAGGCGTTATTGCTCAGCTATGCTGTGAATATTGTTGCGGCTATCGCTATTATCATCATCGGCTTGATTGTAGCGCGTGTGATTTCCAATACGGTAAATCGTCTGATGCGTGCGCGTCATATTGATGCGACAGTGGCCGACTTTCTTTCTGCGCTGGTGCGCTATGGGGTTATCGCTTTTACGCTGATTGCGGCTCTGGGTCGCGTGGGGGTACAAACGGCGTCGGTGATCGCAGTACTGGGCGCCGCCGGTTTAGCCGTTGGCCTGGCATTACAGGGATCGCTTTCTAACCTTGCGGCTGGGGTATTGCTGGTTATGTTCCGTCCGTTCCGCGCCGGTGAGTATGTCGATTTGGGCGGCGTTGCCGGTACGGTACTGAACGTGCAAATCTTTTCCACGACAATGCGCGCGGTAGACGGCAAAATTATTGTGATTCCGAATGGCAAAATTATCGCGGGAAATATCATCAACTATTCTCGTGAGCCGGTTCGCCGTAACGAATTCATTATTGGGGTGGCCTACGATTCGGATATCGATCAGGTGAAACAGCTGCTAACGACGATTATCGAGTCCGACGATCGTATTTTAAAAGATCGCGAAATGACGGTGCGTTTGAATGAGCTGGGCGCCTCATCAATTAATTTTGTGGTGCGTGTCTGGAGTAAAAGCAGCGACCTGCAAAATGTCTACTGGGACGTGCTGGAACGTATTAAACGTGAATTCGACGCCGCTGGTATTAGCTTCCCGTACCCGCAGATGGACGTCAATTTTAAACGCGTGAAAGATAACGCCGCGGAGTAATTTTCCTCCCGCGCTGCGCTTATCCGCCTCCAGTATTCTCTGGTTATTGAGCGGATAAGCGTAGCCGCCATCCGTTATTCAGTCTCTTCATTAGCTTTTCTTATTAGTGATTAAAATTATCAATTTCCGCTAATAATATTCCCGCGCTATAGTCTGCCTTTAAGAAAAACAGCTCAGGGTAGTTAACGTGATATCTTATTATTTTCAAGGGTTTGCCCTTGGCGCCGCCATGATCCTTCCGCTTGGCCCGCAAAATGCGTTTGTGATGAATCAGGGAATTCGTCGCCAGTACCACCTCATGATAGCGCTGCTTTGCGCGTTAAGTGATTTAGTCCTGATTAGCGCCGGTATTTTTGGCGGTAGCGCGTTGCTGATGCAGTCGCCGTGGCTGCTGGCGCTGGTCACATGGGGCGGGGTCGCGTTCTTGTTATGGTACGGTTTTGGCGCGCTGAAAACGGCAATGAGCAGTAATCTGGAGCTGGCCAGCGCCGAGGTTATGAAGCAGGGGCGCTGGAAAATTATTGCTACGATGCTGGCGGTAACGTGGCTGAATCCGCATGTTTATCTGGATACGTTTGTCGTGTTGGGCAGTCTCGGCGGACAACTGGCTATGGAGCCAAAGCGCTGGTTCGCCCTCGGCACGATTAGCGCGTCGTTCTTATGGTTTTTTGGGTTAGCGCTACTGGCGGCCTGGCTTGCGCCTCGACTGCGTACGGCGAAAGCTCAACGCATTATCAACATTCTGGTTGGGGTGGTGATGTGGCTTATCGCCTTCCAACTGGCGCGGGAAGGCGTCGCGCATATGCACGCGCTTTTCAACTAAGCGTTGTCTGATGGACAACGGGCCGATATCCGCTAAGCTTGCCTGCATGCGCCCTGTATATCAGGGCAATGACTGCAATATGGAGGAGAGACTGTGAAGTTCAAAGTGATGGCCCTGGCGGCATTAGTGGGTTTAAGTGCAATGTCGGCGCAGGCAAGCGAATTGCCGGAAGGCCCGCACATCGTGACTTCCGGTACGGCAAGCGTCGATGCTGTGCCTGATATCGCCACCTTAGCGATTGAAGTGAACGTCGCGGCGAAGGATGCGGCGACGGCGAAGAAGCAGGCCGATGAGCGCGTGGCGCAATATCTTTCCTTCCTTGAGCAAAATCAGATTGCGAAAAAAGACATTAGCGCGGCGAATCTGCGCACGCAGCCGGATTATGATTACCAAAACGGTAAAAGCATTCTGAAAGGGTATCGCGCGGTGCGAACCGTTGAGGTGACGCTGCGTCAGTTAGATAAACTTAATTCGCTGCTGGACGGCGCGCTGAAGGCGGGTCTGAACGAGATTCGTTCGGTATCGCTGGGCGTGGCGCAACCGGACGCCTATAAAGACAAGGCCCGTAAAGCCGCCATTGATGACGCGATTCATCAGGCGCAAGCGCTGGCAGCCGGTTTTAACAGCAAATTGGGGCCGGTTTACAGCGTTCGTTACCATGTCTCTAATTATCAGCCGAGTCCGGTGGTGCGAATGATGAAAGCCGCAGATGCTGCGCCAGTATCCGCGCAGGAAACTTACGAGCAGCCGACCATTCAGTTCGACGATCAGGTCGATGTGGTATTCCAGCTTGAACCTGGAGCAGGGCAGACGTCGACCACGGCCGCCAGCACGCAGTAATCTCGCCCGGCCTGGGCTTTCCAGGCCGCGTTTTCTCCCGATGTTCGCGTTTTTTGCTCCGTATTACGCAATGAAATGAAGATTTGCTAATACGGTGAGCGTTTTGAATCGTCTTGCCGCCAGCAAAAAATAGCCAATGGCGCGTCGTTTTTTGCCGCCTGAACGCAATGATTTTGTGATGAATTTCAAAGAAGTGACGGGGGAATAATGGGTCATGCAGGCCGGATAAGACGTTCACGCCGCCATCCGGCATTCATAGAGAGGCTAATCCTGACGCAGCACCTTGTGCCCGTACTCCAGCAGCGCGTCGGTCACTTTGCGCATCATCCGGCTTTCCGGGGCAAAGCGGTGCCAGTAAAGCATCCGGCGTTGTAGCAAGCCAGGCGTTAAGTTGATCAACTCGCCGCTTTCCAGCTCTTTCTCAATCTGCAGGTGAGGGATCATGCAGCAGGTCGTGCCCTGACGCGCAAGCTGTACAAACGCTTCGGATGAATTAACGATATGGCACGGCACGCTGCCGGGCGGTAGATCGAAATTCTGTTGCAAAAAGGCCTGATGCATATCATCCAGATGGTCGAACGCGACGGCGGGCGCTTTCAGCAGCGAGGACCGGGTAACGCCATTGGGGAAATAGCGCTCGGCAAACGGCTTTGACGCGACAAACAGATAGTCGAGCGCGCCCAGTTTGTCCACCAGGCAACTGGGCAACGCCTGATGCTGGATACTCACCGCGCCCACCACCTCGCCGCGACGCAGACGTTCTTGCGTGCGCGTTTCATCTTCCACCTGTAAATTGAGACGGATAGGGGAGTCCGCCAGCACCGGCGCCAGCGCCGGAAGCAGCCAGGTCGCCAGACTATCGGCGTTAACCGCCAGCGACAGCAGCAGCGGTGTAGAGCCGGTTTGTTCATCGCCCAGCCACTCTTCTTCCAGCAGTTCAACCTGACGCAGCAGAGCCAGTAATTTTTGCCCTTGCTCCGTGGGGCGAGGAGGAACGGTACGCACCAACAAAGGTTGTCCGAACATATTCTCAAGCTGTTTTATGCGCTGTGAGACGGCGGATTGTGTGATGCACAGCTTCTGGGCGGCGCGCTCGAATCCTCGTTCACGTATAACGGCATCCAGCGCCTGTAGTGTTCTGTAGTCCGGACGTTTCATTGTTGTGTCATGCTCCTGTTATTTTTTTCCGCACTATGACATAAATTTGCCGTCGGTACAGATGAAATCCGTAGCCTGTGTACGGACACGGAGATTTTTCCCGACAATGTTCTATAATGCGGCTGTATTTTCACACCACAGGCGAAACGATCTATGACGCAGGATGAACTGAAAAAAGCGGTAGGATGGGCGGCACTTCAGTATGTACAGCCCGGCACCATTGTGGGCGTTGGTACAGGCTCAACGGCCGCACACTTTATTGATGCGCTGGGCACAATGAAAGGCCAGATTGAAGGCGCGGTCTCCAGCTCGGACGCCTCGACTGAAAAACTCAAAGGCCTCGGTATTCATGTGTTTGACCTCAACGAAGTGGATAGCCTGGGTATCTATGTCGATGGCGCGGACGAAATCAACGGTCATATGCAGATGATCAAAGGCGGCGGCGCGGCATTAACCCGTGAGAAAATTATTGCTTCCGTGGCGGAGAAATTTATCTGTATTGCGGATGCATCTAAACAGGTGGATATTCTTGGCAAATTCCCGTTGCCGGTTGAAGTGATTCCGATGGCGCGCAGCGCGGTCGCTCGTCAACTGGTGAAGCTGGGCGGGCGTCCGGAGTATCGTCAGAACGTGGTCACGGATAACGGCAACGTGATTCTGGATGTTTATGGTATGGAAATCCTTGATCCCATCGCGCTGGAAAACGCCATTAACGCGATTCCGGGCGTCGTGACCGTAGGGTTGTTCGCCAACCGTGGCGCCGATGTCGCACTGATCGGCACGCCGGACGGGGTGAAAACCATCGTAAAATGATCCCGCCAGGCGTATTTCCTGCCGCGTAAAAAATTCGGTCAGGGCAAATTTGGTGACATGTATCACGTTTAATCGTTTGCCCTGCCGATCCCTCCAAAGAAAAAGTTATTCCCGGTATTTTCATCTGCTATTTCCCGCTGTATGCGATTCCTTCACGACGCTGGCGCAAACGTTCATATTGCCGTGATAATTTTTTTTGATATGTTGAAGGACGGATGCAAATCCACACACAACATCAGATGGCAAAAAAAGACAGGATCGGGGAAATGGCAAAGGTATCGCTGGAGAAAGATAAAATTAAATTTCTGCTGGTTGAAGGGGTGCATCAAAAGGCGCTGGAAAGCCTTCGTGCGGCAGGTTACACCAACATTGAATATCACAAGGGCGCGCTGGACGCTGAACAGTTGAAAGCGTCCATCCGCGATGCCCACTTCATCGGTCTGCGATCCCGTACTCATCTGACAGAAGAAGTGATTAACGCCGCAGAGAAGCTGGTGGCGATTGGCTGTTTTTGCATCGGCACCAACCAGGTGGATTTAAATGCGGCGGCAAAACGCGGTATTCCGGTCTTTAACGCGCCATTCTCGAATACCCGTTCCGTGGCGGAGTTGGTGATTGGCGAGCTATTGCTGCTGCTGCGCGGCGTGCCGGAAGCGAACGCCAAAGCGCACCGCGGCGTATGGAATAAACTGGCGGCGGGATCGTTCGAAGCGCGCGGTAAAAAGCTTGGCATTATCGGTTACGGCCATATAGGAACGCAGTTGGGCATTCTGGCGGAATCGCTGGGGATGCATGTCTATTTCTATGATATTGAAAATAAACTGCCGCTCGGTAACGCAACTCAGGTGCAGCACCTGTCTGAATTGCTGAATATGAGCGATGTGGTCAGTCTGCACGTACCTGAAAACGCCTCCACCAAAAACATGATGGGCGCAAAAGAGATTGCCCTGATGAAGCCGGGTTCGCTGCTGATTAACGCCGCGCGCGGTACGGTGGTGGATATCCCGGCTTTGTGCGACGCGCTGGCGACGAAACATCTGGCGGGGGCGGCTATCGACGTCTTCCCGACGGAACCGGCCACTAATAGCGATCCGTTTACCTCTCCGCTGTGCGAATTCGATAACGTGATCCTGACGCCGCATATCGGCGGCTCGACGCAGGAGGCGCAAGAAAACATCGGTCTGGAAGTCGCAGGAAAACTGATTAAGTACTCGGATAACGGCTCGACGCTGTCCGCCGTGAACTTCCCGGAAGTGTCGCTGCCGCTGCACGGCGGTCGTCGCCTGATGCACATCCACGAAAACCGCCCGGGCGTATTGACCGCGCTTAACCAGATCTTTGCCGAGCAGGGCGTTAACATTGCCGCACAGTATCTGCAAACCTCCGCCCGAATGGGGTATGTGGTAATTGATATAGAAGCCGATGGCGATGTGGCGGAGAAAGCGCTGCTGGCGATGAAGGCGATTCCGGGCACCATTCGCGCCCGTCTGCTGTACTAATTTCCTCTAAATGGGCAGGAGATGACCTGCCCATCCTTTCTTCTGGTTTCCCTGCCTCAACATCTCTTCGTGTAACGCATACATTCTGTTTTCGAGCCTTGCCGCAATTGGTAATTAAAGGCAGCGTTGCGTGTTGTACAGCAATAAAAGGAATTTACGATAAGGGCTCAGCATAGCGCTGAAACGGGAAAGCCCCTACCGAAGCAGGGGCTCTAAAAAGGAAAGGGACGATGATGAGATACGTCATCATGCTGCTGATCCTGTTAATCATCGCTACGCCAGCATATTAACAGAGAGTACGCAGGAGGGAGGTTCGCCTCCCTCACCCTTCACCGAGAAATTTAGGTCAAAAAAGCGACGCTGTCAATCGGCAAAACACGGCTACCACTCCCAAATTTTGGACGGCGTCACCACCGCAGGCAGAGGGATATCCCACTCTTCAACTGGCAGTTTTTCTACTAACTGGCAATCATGCGCGTAGCCCACGGGCTGGATCTTATGCTGCTGCCAGTTTTGCAACGTACGGTCATAAAATCCGCCGCCCATCCCCAGGCGCTGCCCGTCTTCGTCAAACGCCACTAATGGCGTTACCAGCACATCCAGCTTTGCCAGCGGCAATACGTCGCGGACATCAAGCCGTGGCTCCTGGATCTTTAGGCGGTTGGTCACCAGCGCACTCTGCGGATGATAGTGCAGGAACAGGAGGTTGCCAGGGCTAAAGGGATGAAGAACCGGAAGGTAGACGCGCTTGCCCGCTCGCCATAGCTGTTCAATCAGCGGCTGGGTGTCGAGTTCGCCATCAAAGGAGAGAAACACGGCGACAGTGTGCGCCATCACGACGGGAGGAAAGCTGAGCATTCGGGCGGCGGCCTGTTGACCAAAGCGGCGTTGCTGCTCTGGCGTCAGCGCACGGCGACGTTGCCGAATCATTCGGCGGATTTCTTGTCGTGATAAAGAGAGTTCGGGAAGTTGCGTCATGGCTGTCGCCAGTCAGAAGGGGAATCTCCGAGATGCCGCCGCAGGCTGTAACCCTTGAACCCTTGGTTCAAGGTGAATGTGTCGTCACAGTTTTAAGGCTTCTCGGACGAACCGAGCATGCTCACCAACCGCGGAGCGCCACATTCTTGTGGTATGAAATATCGGCTCAGGGGACTGGCCCGCTTGCAAACATCTCAGAGAAATTCTGTTTTCACAATCACTTTACCATAGTAAAGCGAAAAGTGTTATTCAAAGTTTTGGCCCGTTTTTTCGGTTATGCGACCTTGATCAAGCAACGCCTGTTCGATGGTCTGTTGTAGCATCCGAATACGTTGTTCCATGCTCGCCGCGTAATCGCGGGTCTTCGCTTTTTCCTGAGTTAACTCATAGCTGATATTCAATGCGGCAATGAAAACCAACTGCTCAGTATTTGTGACTCTAGTGCGAACTTTCAGATCTTGCAACCGCTGATTCAGATCGTCCGCAGCCTGATTCAACGCATCCCTTTGGTCAGGCGGGCAATTCACTCGCAGTGAACGGCCAAATATTTGGATATCGACGGGTTGTGCAGACATGCCACCTTCCTGCTGATTGACTGCGCTGCCTTCGTCTCCAGACCCAGGGTCCGCGAAGGGGCGACACTATAGCTACCCTGGTGTGAAGATACAAGCCCTTTTCTGGTTCACCAGGGTCCAAAGTGGTAGCATATCATGAATATCCTCCCTTTGATGACGAATGCTTATGTCTATACAGAACGAAATGCCTGGTTACAACGAAATGAACCGGTTTTTGAATCAACAAGGGGCCGGTCTGACCCCGGCTGAAATGCATGGTTTAATCAGCGGGATGATTTGCGGCGGCAACAACGACAGCTCATGGCAGCCGCTGTTGCACGACCTGACGAACGAAGGTCTGGCCTTCGGGCATGAGCTTGCTCAGGCGCTGCGCAAAATGCACGCGGCGACCAGCGACGCGCTGGAAGACGACGGCTTTCTTTTTCAGCTTTATCTGCCTGAAGGCGACGATGTCAGCGTATTCGATCGCGCAGATGCCTTAGCCGGGTGGGTTAACCACTTTTTGCTTGGCCTCGGCGTAACGCAGCCTAAACTTGATAAAGTCACCGGCGAAACGGGTGAAGCGATTGACGACCTGCGTAATATTGCGCAGCTTGGTTATGATGAGAGCGAAGATCAGGAAGAGCTGGAGATGTCGCTCGAAGAGATCATCGAATATGTCCGTGTTGCGGCGCTGTTATGTCATGACACTTTCACGCGCCAACAGCCGACCGCGCCGGAAGTGCGTAAACCGACGCTACACTAAGAAAAAACGAAATGGAGGCCATGTCATGACTCAGCAGGAATACCAACGCCGTCGCCAGGCATTACTGGCGCAAATGCAGCCCGGCAGCGCCGCGCTGATCTTTGCCGCGCCGGAGGCGACGCGCAGCGCAGACAGTGAATATCCGTATCGCCAGAGTAGCGACTTCTGGTATTTCACCGGTTTTAACGAGCCGGAAGCCGTGCTGGTACTGATTAAGAGTGATGACACCCACAACCACAGCGTTTTGTTCAACCGCGTTCGCGACCTGACGGCGGAAATCTGGTTTGGTCGCCGTTTAGGACAGGATGCCGCGCCGGAAAAACTGGGCGTTGACCGGGCGCTGGCGTTTAGCGAAATCAACCAGCAACTCTTTCAGTTGCTTAATGGTCTGGATGTGGTGTACCACGCGCAGGGCGAATATGCGTATGCCGACGAAATTGTTCTGGCTGCGCTGGAGAAGCTGCGTAAAGGCTCCCGCCAGAATCTGACCGCGCCGGCCACCATGACTGACTGGCGACCGATCGTCCATGAGATGCGCCTGTTCAAATCGCCGGAAGAGATTGCTGTCCTGCGCCGTGCCGGGGAAATTAGCGCGCTGGCGCATATCCGCGCGATGGAAAAATGCCGTCCGGGGATGTTTGAGTATCAGCTGGAGGGGGAAATTCACCACGAATTTAATCGCCACGGCGCGCGCTATCCCTCCTATAACACCATTGTCGGCAGCGGCGAAAATGGCTGTATCCTGCATTACACTGAAAACGAAAGTGAAATGCGCGACGGCGATTTAGTGCTTATCGACGCAGGTTGTGAATATAAAGGTTACGCGGGCGACATCACGCGTACTTTCCCGGTGAACGGGAAATTTACGCCAGCCCAGCGTGAAATTTATGACATCGTTCTGGAATCGCTGGAGACCAGCCTGCGACTGTTCCGTCCTGGTACCTCTATTCAGGAGGTGACCGGCGAAGTCGTGCGCATCATGATAACCGGGCTGGTGAAGCTGGGGATTTTGCAAGGAGAGGTTGATCAACTGATTGCCGAAAATGCGCATCGTCCTTTCTTTATGCATGGCTTGAGCCACTGGCTGGGGCTGGATGTTCATGATGTCGGCGTTTATGGGCCGGATCGCTCCCGCATCCTGGAGCCGGGCATGGTGCTGACCGTAGAGCCAGGCCTCTATATCGCGCCGGATGCCGACGTGCCGGAAGCGTATCGCGGCATTGGCGTTCGAATTGAAGATGACATTGTCATTACCGAAACCGGTAATGAAAACCTGACCGCTGGCGTTGTGAAGAAGGCGGATGACATTGAGGCATTAATGGCGGCGGCGCGGCAGCAATGAGCGTCATTATCGTTGGCGGCGGCATGGCAGGCGTGACGCTGGCGCTGGCCATCTCTCAGTTCAGTCATGGGACGTTGCCGGTACACCTGATTGAAGCGAAAGCGCCTGAAGCCGACGGTCATCCCGGCTTTGACGCCAGAGCGATTGCGCTGGCGGCGGGCACTTGTCAGCAACTGGCGCGAATTGGCGTCTGGCAGGCGATTTCCGATTGCGCAACGGCAATCAACACCGTACACGTCAGCGATTGCGGTCATGCCGGGTTTGTGACTCTCGACGCGCAGGACTACAGTCTGGCAGCGTTGGGGCACGTTGCGGAGCTGCATGATATCGGGCTGCGTCTGTTTGCGCTCTTGCGTAAAGCGCCAGGCGTTACGCTGCACTGCCCGGAGCGCGTAGCCAGCGTGTCGCGTACCCAACAGCAAGTTAACGTCACTCTGGAAAACGGCAATGTGATAGCTGGCAGCGTGCTGGTGGCGGCTAACGGTACCCACTCCGCGCTCGCGTCAGCCTGCGGCGTTGACTGGCATCAGGAGCCTTACGAACAGTTAGCGGTGATAGCGAATGTCGCGACCGCTATCCCGCATCAGGGACGCGCCTTTGAACGTTTTACTCCCAATGGCCCGCTGGCGATGTTGCCGATGTCGCATGGCCGATGTTCGCTGGTTTGGTGTCACCCGCTCGACCAGCGCGATGAGGTGCTGAGCTGGTCCGACGCGCAGTTCTGTCATGCATTGCAGGCCGCGTTCGGCTGGCGGCTGGGGCGAATTACTCAGGCCGGTAAGCGCAGCGCGTATCCGCTTGCCCTTACTACGGCGGCGAAAGTGTTTACTCACCGGACTGTCGTGGTCGGCAATGCGGCGCAGACGTTGCATCCTATCGCCGGACAAGGGTTTAATCTCGGTCTGCGCGATGTCATGAGCCTGGCGGAAACGCTGGTCACGGCACAGGACGCGGGCGAGGATATTGGCGCCTGGCACGTGTTATCGCGCTATCAGCAGCGTCGTCAGGTTGACCGGGATACGACGATTGGCGTAACGAACGGTCTGGTCCATCTGTTTGCAAATCGTTGGGCGCCGCTGGTTATTGGGCGCAATATCGGTTTAATGGCGATGGAGTTATTACCGCCTGCGCGCGATGCGCTGGCACAGCGGACCTTAGGTTGGGTTGCGCGTTAAGCAGATCTGTAGGCCGGATAAGGCATTTACGCCGCCATCCGGCATCGTGTTCGTAAAAATGCCGGATGGCGGCTTCGCCTTATCCGGCCTACGGTTTGATTGTTCCGGTTTCCAGGAGTAAATAGTGCAAAGTGTTGATGTAGCAATAGTTGGCGGAGGCATGGTGGGACTGGCTGTCGCCTGCGGCTTGCAGGGGAGCGGTTTGCGCGTTGCGGTACTGGATCACGTTGTCCCCCAGCCGTTGGCGAACGATGCGTCGCCTCAGCTTCGGGTGTCGGCGATTAATGCCGCCAGCGAAAAACTGCTTACCCGTCTTGGCGTATGGTCAAACATTGTGGCGCGACGGGCAAGTTGCTACCACGGTATGGAAGTCTGGGATAAAGACAGCTTTGGCCGTATTACGTTTGATGACGCAAGCATGGGATATAGCCATCTGGGGCATATTGTTGAAAACAGCGTCATTCACTACGCATTGTGGCAAAAAGCGCAGCAAGCGGCGGATATCACCTTAATGGCGCCAGCAGAGTTACAGCAGGTCGCCTGGGGGGAAAACGACGCCTTCCTGACTTTAAAAGACGGCGCGATGTTAACCGCGCGTCTGGTGATTGCCGCGGATGGCGCCAACTCTTGGCTGCGTAACAAAGCGGATATCCCCTTAACCTTCTGGGACTACCGTCACCATGCGCTGGTAGCGACTATCCGCACCGAAGAGCCGCACGGCGCGGTTGCTCGCCAGGTGTTTCATGGTGAAGGTATTCTGGCGTTTTTGCCGTTAAGCGATCCGCATCTGTGTTCCATTGTCTGGTCGCTTTCTCCGCAGGATGCGGAGCGTATGCAACAGAGCGGCGACGAGGCGTTTAACCAGGCGTTGACTATCGCCTTCGATAATCGGCTGGGCTTATGCCGCCTGGAAAGCGAACGGCAGGTTTTTCCGCTGACGGGCCGCTATGCTCGCCAGTTTGCCGCGCATCGTCTGGCGTTGGTCGGCGATGCCGCGCACACCATCCACCCGCTGGCAGGGCAAGGCGTCAACCTCGGCTTTATGGACGCGGCCGAACTGGTGGACGATCTGCGCCGGCTCCAGCGCCAGGGCAAAGACATTGGTCAACATCTTTATCTTCGTCGTTATGAGCGTAGCCGTAAACATAGCGCGGCGATGATGCTTGCCGGGATGCAAGGTTTTCGTGACCTGTTTGCCGGCGAAAACCCGGCAAAAAAATTGCTGCGCGACATCGGGCTGAAACTGGCGGATACGCTCCCCGGCGTCAAACCCCAACTGCTTCGCCAGGCAATGGGGCTAAACGACCTTCCGCAATGGCTTCGTTAAGTGTCTGACTGCACGCCAGCAAGAGTTTGAAACCCGTCACACTTTGCTTTCCCGGCTATCGCGCCGGGGGGCTTTCCTCGTTTGAAATAATCTAATTTCACCGCTTATTTCGCATTATATTTTCTCATGCCACTATTTTTGGTGAACGCGATTTTCGACATTTTTTCCGCATTTAATATTAATTTATGTTGTGGTAAATCGTATCAGCTTCCTTTTTATGACGGTTATTTAGCGTAATAGTGGTTTTTTGTGCTGATGGGATTTTAGCGTTTTTTAGTCATAAGCTAATGTGATGGTAAATTCAGCCTTATGGTTTAGCGCCTGGTTCGGTGGTAAGTTCAGGAGCAAGAGAACGTTTGCGTCGGCGCAGGAAAAAGGGCGTCGATGCCAGGTTTCGTGGCGAAGATTTCCCATGAAAATGGTTGTTAGCCCCCGCTAATTCAACGAGGAAAAGATGGCCCAACAGACGCCTTTGTACGAACAACACACGCTATGCGGCGCCCGCATGGTCGATTTTCATGGCTGGATGATGCCCCTGCATTACGGCTCTCAGCTTGATGAACACCACGCTGTGCGCACCGATGCCGGGATGTTTGATGTATCGCATATGACCATTGTCGATCTTCATGGCAGCCGCACCCGGGAGTTCTTGCGTTATCTGCTGGCAAACGACGTCGCGAAGCTAACGAAGACGGGTAAAGCCCTCTACTCCGGTATGCTTAACGCATCGGGCGGCGTGATTGATGACCTTATCGTCTACTACTTCACTGAAGATTTCTTCCGTCTCGTTGTTAACTCCGCCACCCGCGAAAAAGATCTCTCCTGGATTACCCAACACGCTGAACCTTATGCCATCGACATCACCGTTCGTGACGACCTGTCGCTGATTGCGGTACAGGGGCCGAATGCGCAGGAAAAAGCGGCGACTCTGTTTACTGACCAACAGCGCCATGCAGTAGAAGGTATGAAGCCGTTCTTCGGCGTTCAGGCGGGCGATCTGTTTATCGCCACCACCGGTTATACCGGCGAAGCGGGCTATGAAATCGCCATGCCGAATGAAAAAGCGGCGGATTTCTGGCGTGCGCTGGTGGAGGCGGGCGTGAAGCCGTGCGGTCTTGGCGCGCGCGACACGCTGCGTCTGGAAGCAGGCATGAACCTGTACGGTCAGGAGATGGATGAAGGTATCTCTCCGCTGGCGGCTAATATGGGATGGACTATCGCCTGGGAACCTGCTGACCGCGACTTTATTGGCCGTGAGGCGCTGGAGATGCAGCGTGAAAAAGGCCATGAGCAGCTTGTCGGTCTGGTGATGACCGAGAAGGGCGTATTGCGTAATGAACTGCCGGTGCGTTTTACCGATGCGCAGGGCAATCAGCAAGAAGGCATTATCACCAGCGGGACGTTTTCCCCAACGTTGGGCTACAGCATTGCGCTGGCGCGCGTTCCGGCGGGCATCGGCGAGACGGCGATTGTACAAATTCGTAACCGTGAAATGCCGGTAAAAGTGACTAAACCTGTTTTTGTGCGTAACGGCAAAGCCGTCGCGTGATTCATCCTTTTTTGGAGATTAATTGATGAGCAACGTACCCGCAGAACTGAAATACAGCAAAGAACACGAATGGCTACGTAAAGAAGCGGATGGCACTTACACCGTTGGCATTACTGAACACGCTCAGGAGCTGTTGGGCGATATGGTTTTTGTTGATCTGCCGGAAGTCGGCGCGACCGTAAGCGCGGGCGACGACTGCGCCGTGGCGGAGTCCGTAAAAGCGGCGTCCGACATTTATGCGCCGGTAAGCGGCGAGATCGTGGCGGTAAACGATGCGCTGAGCGACTCCCCGGAGCTGGTGAACAGCGAACCGTATGCCGGTGGCTGGATCTTTAAAATCAAAGCCAGCGATGAAAGCGAACTTGAATCGCTGCTGGATGCCACCGCGTACGAGGCATTGTTAGAAGACGAATAATGTTGTGCCGGATGGCGCTAATGCTTATCCGGCCTACTCACTGCAACGCGAATGATTTTGCGTATTCGTTTTCGCACGCGTAGGCCCGGTAAGCGTCAGCGCCACCGGGCAATTGAGTTAGAGACAATCACGATTCACTGCACGTTTCAGGAACCATCGCCCATGACACAGACGTTAAGCCAGCTTGAAAACCGCGGCGCTTTCATTGAACGCCACATCGGACCGGACGCCGCACAGCAACAAGAGATGCTGAATGCGGTTGGCGCCGAGTCGTTAAACGCGCTGACAGGTCAGATTGTGCCGAAAGACATTCAGCTCGCGACTCCGCCGCAGGTTGGCGAGGCGGCAACCGAATATGCCGCACTGGCGGAATTAAAAGCCATCGCCGGGCGTAACAAGCGCTTCACGTCGTACATTGGCATGGGCTACACCGCCGTGCAGCTACCGCCGGTTATCCTGCGCAACATGCTGGAAAATCCAGGCTGGTACACCGCTTATACCCCGTATCAACCGGAAGTCTCTCAGGGGCGTCTGGAAGCGCTGCTCAACTTCCAACAGGTGACGCTGGACCTGACGGGGCTGGACATGGCTTCCGCCTCGCTGCTGGATGAAGCGACCGCCGCCGCTGAAGCGATGGCGATGGCAAAGCGCGTCAGCAAACTGAAAAATGCCAACCGGTTCTTTGTCGCCTCTGATGTCCATCCGCAAACTCTGGACGTCGTGCGTACTCGCGCCGAAACCTTTGGCTTTGACGTCATTGTGGATGACGCGGCGAAAGCACTGGATCACCAGGATGTGTTTGGCGTGCTGTTGCAGCAGGTTGGCTCCACGGGCGAAATTCACGATTACAGCGCGCTGATTAGCGAACTCAAAGCCCGTAAAGTGATTGTCAGCGTCGCCGCCGACTTTATGGCGCTGGTGCTGCTTACCGCGCCGGGTAAACAGGGCGCGGACATTGTTTTCGGCTCTGCGCAACGCTTCGGCGTACCGATGGGGTACGGTGGCCCGCATGCGGCGTTCTTTGCCGCCAAAGACGAATTTAAACGCTCCATGCCAGGCCGTATTATCGGCGTCTCAAAAGATGCGGCGGGCAATACCGCACTGCGCATGGCGATGCAGACTCGCGAGCAGCATATCCGCCGTGAGAAAGCGAACTCCAACATTTGTACCTCGCAGGTGCTGCTGGCTAACATCGCCAGTCTGTATGCCGTTTATCATGGACCGGTTGGCCTGAAACGCATTGCGAATCGTATCCACCGCCTGACCGATATTCTGGCGGCCGGTCTGCAACAGAAAGGCTTAAAGCTGCGTCATGCGCACTACTTTGACACGCTGTGTGTGGAAGTAGCTGATAAAGCTGCGGTACTGGCGCGTGCGGAAGCGGCAGAGATCAATCTGCGCAGCGATATTCATAACGCGGTGGGTATTACGCTCGATGAAACCACCACCCGTGAGAATGTGGCGCAGTTGTTCAATGTTTTGCTGGGCGACAGCCACGGCCTGAACATTGAAACACTGGATAAAGACGTGGCGCTTGATAGCCGTTCCATTCAGCAAAGTATGCTGCGTGACGATGCGATTCTGACGCATCCGGTATTTAACCGTTACCACAGCGAAACCGAGATGATGCGCTATATGCACTCGCTGGAGCGTAAAGATCTGGCGCTGAATCAGGCGATGATCCCGCTGGGTTCCTGCACCATGAAGCTGAACGCCGCCGCCGAGATGATCCCTATCACCTGGCCGGAATTCGCTGAACTGCATCCGTTCTGCCCGCCGGAACAGGCGGAAGGATATCATCAGATGATTAGCCAGCTTTCTGACTGGCTGGTGAAACTCACCGGGTACGACGCCGTCTGTATGCAGCCTAACTCCGGCGCACAGGGGGAATACGCGGGGCTGCTGGCGATTCGTCACTATCACGAAAGCCGCAACGAAGGGCATCGCGATATCTGCCTGATTCCGGCCTCTGCTCACGGCACTAACCCTGCTTCTGCACATATGGCAGGAATGCAGGTGGTGGTAGTCGCCTGTGATAAGAACGGCAACATCGACCTGGACGATCTGCGGGCAAAAGCAGAACAACATGCTGCGAACCTTTCTTGCATCATGGTGACCTATCCGTCCACCCACGGCGTGTATGAAGAAACGATCCGTGAGGTGTGTGAAGTTGTGCACCAGTTCGGCGGTCAGGTTTACCTTGACGGCGCGAACATGAACGCTCAGGTCGGCATTACCTCACCGGGCTTTATTGGCGCGGACGTTTCGCATCTTAACCTGCATAAAACTTTCTGCATTCCGCACGGCGGCGGTGGCCCAGGCATGGGACCGATCGGCGTGAAAGCGCATCTGGCACCGTTCGTACCGGGCCATAGCGTGGTGCAAATCGAAGGCATGTTAACCCGTCAGGGCGCGGTTTCTGCGGCGCCGTTCGGTAGTGCCTCTATCCTGCCAATCAGCTGGATGTACATCCGCATGATGGGCGCAGAAGGCCTGAAGCAGGCAAGTCAGGTCGCGATTCTTAACGCTAACTACATTGCCAGCCGTCTGAAAGATGCCTATCCGGTACTGTATACTGGTCGCGATGGCCGTGTGGCGCACGAATGTATTCTTGATATTCGCCCATTGAAAGAAGAAACCGGCATCAGCGAGCTGGATATTGCCAAGCGTCTGATCGACTACGGTTTCCATGCGCCAACCATGTCGTTCCCGGTGGCGGGCACGCTGATGGTAGAGCCGACGGAATCTGAAGGTAAGGCTGAGCTGGATCGCTTTATCGATGCGATGCTGGCTATTCGCGCAGAGATTGACCAGGTGAAAGCGGGTGTCTGGCCGCTGGAAGATAACCCGCTGGTGAACGCGCCGCACATTCAGAGCGAACTGGTCGCCGAGTGGGCGCATCCGTACAGCCGTGAAGTTGCCGTATTCCCGGCAGGCGTGGCAGACAAATACTGGCCGACGGTGAAACGTCTGGATGATGTTTATGGCGACCGCAACCTGTTCTGCTCCTGCGTACCGATTAGCGACTACCAGTAATTTACTGATTCGACTGTTTTCTAAAGGCGCTTCGGCGCCTTTTCAGCTTGTTAATAAAGTGCGTTTTGTTTATGTCGGATGCAGTGTGAGTGACTTATTCAGGCTACAAAGTGTTACTAATTCAATATATTACAGTAAATCGTTGGCTCCTGTCAGGCAACCTGGCGTCTGTATCAGTGTATTAGCCAGAATTAAATTATCGGTTTTTTAGAGCCTAATGATTCATTGTGCATCATTTTTACCTTGCTGTTATTTAATCAAAACAACACAGTATATTTACATGTAGTTACAAATAGTTTCTCTCCGGAATCGTTATTTACCTCTCAATATAGTTACAAAAATTTCCGTATATTAAATTCATCAAGTTATTAATTTTAATTATAAATTAAAAACAAACATAAATAACGTAAATATTTATTAACTTAGCGCTTTGTTTTTTTATACCTGGAGGGAATAATGAAACGATTTATATTTCTGCCATTAATGACATATTTTCTATTAATGAATGCAATGGCAGCTAACGGAGAAAATAAGCCCAGTAATCTATTAGGTGCACCAGTTAATACCGCTATTTCTGGTGGTTCAGTATTGCCGGAAGGAAAGTTATTAACCGCCGTGAATAGCTCATTTCGCGATAAAGATCATCAAATCGAGGGGCACGGAAGTCCGGATGTTTACTCCCAGATATGGTTATTGAAGATTCGTTACGGTTTGACCGACAGACTGGAATTATCAACTGTGGGTTCCTATATCAATAACAAACGAGACAATCTGTCTCCTGAGCACATAGAGGGAATGGGCGACCAATCGGTGGGGGTCAATTATGCTTTAATGAGCCAGCGAAGAGGTGATCCGTTTTGGGTTACGGTAGGTGGGGCAGTATTACTACCCACCGGGCAAGATGGAGATAATCATTTGCCTGGGAATAGCGCCTGGGGAGGAAGAGTAACACTCACTTTAACAAAATTATTTACTCCTAACATTAAAGGGGATATGGGTTTTGTATATCAGGGACCATTTGAGCGCGGTAACCAGGACGTGAAACGAGGTAACGAATTCCAGTGGAATACCCAGGTACGGTATATGTTTAGCGATTTACCGCTGGATCTTGGTCTGGAAAGTGCCTACAGCAATAATGCCTCTGGAACGAAAAAACTGTCTAATGGCAGCGTAATTAATAACCATTCTGGAACTACCGAATGGGTTGTTGGTCCGTCATTTAATATTGCCGTCGATTCACTGAAATTATGGTTTGGTGCCGGAGCCTTCTTCCCGGTAATGCAGGAAGCGAAGTCGCCAACCAAAATGGAAGATGTACGCTGGGAATTTAAAATAGGTAAGACCTGGTAAGACTCGTTCAAAGTGTTACCCGCCGACTGGCGGGTAACGTGCAGGAGTTAAAGCTTCTCGCCGTTGCTGGCAATCACCTCTTTGTACCAGTTGAAGCTTTTCTTACGCGAACGCGACATATCGCCCGTACCGTCATCGTGCTTGTTCACGTAGATGAAGCCGTAGCGCTTGCTGTACTGACCGGTGGTGAACGACACGCAGTCGATGCAGCCCCACGGCGTGTAGCCCATCAGGTCGACACCATCGTAAGTCACCGCTTTTTTCATCTCTTCAATATGGGCGCGCAGGTAGTCAATTCGGTAGTCGTCGTTGATGCCGCCATCTTCTTCTACTTTGTCGTAAGCACCAAAACCGTTTTCGACAATAAACAGCGGCTTTTGATAGCGTTCGTACAGTTCACACAATGAATAACGCAGGCCCACCGGGTCAATCTGCCAGCCCCAGTCAGAGGTTTTAACATAGGGGTTCGGTACGCTGCCTTCAAAACCGGAAATCGCATCGCCGCTACCGCCTTCGGCTTTGACCGCGTTGGTCATGTAATAACTGAAACCAAGATAATCGCAGGTGCCTTCGCGCAGCACTTCAAGATCGCCATCGTCCATTTTGATGTTAAATCCGCGGCGCTCCCACTCGTTCAACACATAGGACGGGTAATAGCCGCGCAGCTGCACATCGGTAAAGACGTAGCGTTCACGCATCGACTCCTGAGCAAACATCACATCTTCTGGTTTACAGGAGAAAGGATACAGCGCGACCATCGCCAGCATACAACCCACTTTCATCTGTGGATTAATACGACGTGCCGCTTTTACCGCCAGCGCGCTGGCGACAAACTGATGATGTAAGACCTGATACATGGTTTCTTCTGGATTCTCATGCTCGGTATACACCACGCCGGAACAGCAGTAGCCAAACAGCGGCGCGCGCCAGTTTCGCTGGTTGTTAATTTCGTTGAAGGTCATCCAGTATTTGACCTTATGTTTGTAGCGTTCAAACACGACTTCAGCAAAACGGACAAAGAAATCAACGACCTTACGATTGGTCCAGCCGCCGTAGTGCTGTACCAGATGTAATGGCATTTCAAAGTGGGAAAGGGTGATGACCGGTTCGATGTTGTATTTGAGCAATTCATCAAACATGTCGTCGTAGAATTTCAGACCGGCCTCGTTTGGCTGGGATTCGTCGCCATTCGGGAAGATACGCGTCCAGGCAATAGAGGTACGGAAGCATTTGAACCCCATTTCGGCGAAAAGACGGATGTCTTCTTTGTAATGTCCGTAAAAATCCACCGCCTCGTGGTTCGGATAGTATTTGCCAGCAACGACATTCTGGGTGATTTCGCGTGGCACGCCGTGTGCGCCGCCGGTTAGCACGTCGCAGATGCTGGGGCCTTTACCGTCTTTATTCCAGCCGCCTTCAACCTGGTGTGCGGCAACCGCGCCGCCCCATAAAAAATCTTTTGGCAGGGTGAGTTTTCTCATTGTTGCATAATCTCAATTTATTTAGTCTGTTATCATTCATTCTGCACCAAATGGCATGTAAAGCGTACGCAAAATTCCAGGATGCTCGCGTGTCGGGACAAGAACACATTCAGATCGTAACATCCACTTCAAGGGGCCATATTCAGGGGATAACCACATGCAGCCAAACGACATTACTTTCTTTCAACGTTTCCAGAATGACATTCTGGCAGGGCGTAAAACCATCACTATTCGTGATGCCTCCGAGTCCCACTTTAAAGCAGGCGATGTGCTACGCGTGGGACGGTTCGAAGATAATGGCTATTTTTGCACAATCGAAGTGACAGGAACGTCAACTGTGACGCTGGATACGCTGAACGAAAAACATGCGCAACAGGAAAATATGTCGCTTGATGAGCTGAAACGGGTCATTGCTGAAATCTATCCCAACCAGACGCAATTTTATGTGATTGATTTTAAATGCCTTTGATAAACATGAACGCGTGTTAGTTGAGTTTTTGTAGTTAACTTATTGAATAATAAACAAAATTTAATTTTGCGAATTTATTTTAGCTAACATGTGTTCACTGGAACCATTCTCAGTTACGCTAGAGGCGCAGTTCATCGTTATGAACGTTTCTCCGGAGTAAGTTATGGTGCAAAAACCATTAATGACGCAGGGATATTCGCTGGCTGAGGAAATCGCCAACAGTATTAGCCACGGCATTGGATTGGTATTTGGTATTGTCGGCCTGGTGCTGTTGTTGGTTCAGGCGGTAGAGGCGAATGCGGGTATGACGGCTATCGCCAGCTACAGTTTATATGGCGGGAGCATGATCCTGCTTTTTCTTGCCTCAACGCTTTATCATGCCATTCCTCATCAGCGGGCAAAAATCTGGTTAAAGAAATTTGATCACTGCGCTATCTATCTGCTCATTGCCGGAACCTATACGCCATTTCTGCTGGTAGGTCTGGATTCGCCGCTGGCGCGCGGACTAATGATTGTGATCTGGAGCCTGGCGCTATTCGGTATCCTCTTCAAGTTGACGATTGCGCACCGATTTAAAGTGCTTTCACTGGTTACGTATCTGGCAATGGGCTGGCTGTCGCTGATAGTGGTTTATCAGTTGGCGATTAAGCTGGCGATAGGCGGCGTGACGCTGCTGGCGGTAGGTGGCGTCGTTTACTCGCTGGGCGTAATTTTCTATGTTTGCAAACGCATACCTTATAACCACGCTATCTGGCATGGCTTTGTGCTGGGCGGCAGCGTGTGCCACTTCCTGGCCATCTATTTGTATGTGGGACAGGCGTAATTCCCGGATGCCCGTGCCGGATGGCGGCGCTGTCGTACCTTATCCGGCCTACGAGAGCAGCACGTGCGAGCCTGATGGCGTTGCGCTATCAGGCTATCCGGCTTTTAACGTGATATCACTCTTCCAACGAGTAAGGCAGCGGGACGATATGCAGGGTGTTGGCATCGTCGCGAACACGGAAGACGCTTTCGGCTTCTAAATCGTTATTCATGACGGCCTGAACCAGTAACTGACCGTCGTCTAACTGCGTCGCCGCCAGAATAGCGCCGGTACGACGCCAGTTCTCGCCCATCTGTAGCTCCAGATCTTCTCCTGCTTCCGGTACCCGGCTGGCTTTGCCCGCCAGCAACCAAAGCGCGCGTTTATTGGCGCCGCGGAATTTTGCCCGTGCGACCATCTCCTGTCCGGTGTAGCAGCCTTTCTTGAAGCTGATGCCGCCCAGCGCCTGTAGGTTAGTCGCCTGGGGGATAAACTGACCGCTGTTTGCCGCGTCAATCACCGGAATGCCTGCTTCAATATCCAATGCCAGCCACTGTTGGCTGTTATTCAGTTCGGCTTCGCCATGTAACTTCTCCGTTAACATGTTGGCCGTCGCGACATCGGTGACAAGCAGGAATCGTTCCGCAGGATGTTCAAACCATAGCAGCGTGGAGGCGCCGTCTCTGACCACCTGATTTTCGCTATTGGGCAGTTCGCTAAAGACATTAGCCAGCGCCGCGCGGGCCTGAAAACCGGCCACGCCAAGCAATACGCGCTCGTCATCCGGCGCGATGACCACTTTGGAAAATACGGCGTACTTTTTCAGCTCCGTTAATTGCGCTTCACGCACGCTACGGCGTTCAATCCAGGCGAAACCGTCGCGCTCACGGAACAGGCGCAGAGTGCTCCACATCTTACCTTTAGCATCGCAGTGGGCGGCGAGAAGGTGTTGCTGTTCAGTCATCTGGCTTACGTCAGCGGTGACCTGGCCCTGAATATACTTTTCACTGTCTACGCCGGTGATGGACGACAGCGCCCAGTCGTCAAGCGCGATCAGCGTCAGCGGCAGGCGGGCTGACGATGAAGGATGACGTGGCGGAAAGGAGATAAAAGCCATAAATAATGTCCTGGTTAGCTGCAACAATAATGGTTAATGGTAAAAGAGCCATCGGTCATTGCAAGTGCTTTAAATAGCCCATTGAGAGCGGATTGATCGTTTTGCGAGGCGGTATCCAAAACGGATGAACGTATTGATTCCCAGCCTTTTATTTCGCGATCGCGTTCCAGATTACTGAGATTCCCGTAAAACAACGCCAAAAACACGTTACAATAGCCCGGTACTTCATTTTCGCGAGGCAGGAAGAACATGGATATTCACAATAAAGCACGTATTCACTGGGCATGTCGTCGCGGTATGCGCGAACTTGATATTTCCATCATGCCGTTTTTTGAACATGAGTACGATAGTTTAAGTGATGAAGAAAAGCGTATTTTTGTCCGTTTGTTGCAGAGTGATGACCCGGATTTATTTAACTGGTTGATGAATCACGGTAAACCGGCTGACGCTGAACTGGAACAGATGGTCCGACTCATTCAGACACGGAATCGGGAACGTGGTCCTGTGGCAATCTGATTTACGCGTCTCATGGCGCGCTCAGTGGATCTCATTGCTCATTCATGGGCTGGTTGCCGCGGTGATTTTATTGATGCCCTGGCCGCTGAGTTATACCCCGTTATGGATGATACTACTGTCGCTGGTCGTGTTTGACTGTGTACGTAGCCAGCGCAGGATTAATACCTGCCAGGGAGAGATCAAGCTACTCATGGACGGGCGCTTACGCTGGCAGGGGCAGGACTGGACGCTCTTGCGTCCGCCCTGGTTACTGAAGAGCGGGATGGTGTTGCGTTTACGCGCAGAGTCTGGACGTCATCAACATTTATGGCTGGCGGCGGATAGCATGGAAGAAGCGGAATGGCGTGAGTTGCGTCGGATACTGTTACAGCAGCCGATATCAGGCCAACACTGACGGAACGGCGTAAACGCGGTTCCGTCGAGAGGGAAATACAGCGAGTAAGGCTTCAGGCGTAGTGTTCGGCCATTTCGCCGAGAATTTGTTCACACCAGGTCTGTATACGCTCATCGCTGAGATCGTACTGGTTCGTTTCATCCAGCGCCAGGCCGACAAACAGTTGCCCATCCGCAATGACCGGTTTATTGCTGGTAAATTCGTAGCCTTCTGTGGGCCAGTAGCCGACAAATTTAACGCCTTTGAGGGCAAGTTTGTCATGCAACATACCCAGCGCATCCAGGAACCACTCGCCGTAGCCGAGCTGGTCGCCCATACCGTAAAGCGCAACGATTTTGCCTTCCAGATTGAGATCGTCCAGTTGCTCCCAGACGGCTTCCCAGTCCTCCTGAATTTCACCAAAATCCCAGGTGGGGATGCCTAAAATGAGCACGTCGTACTGCTCCATTAAGGCGGGGGCGTCATCCTTGAGGTTATGTAATGTCACCAGCTCCGGGCCGAGGATATCGCGAATTTTCTCTGCGGCCATCTCGGTGTAGCACGTGCTGGAACCGTAAAAAAGACCCATGTTCATTACGTTACATCTCGATTCTGCTATAGCGTTGCGGGTAGTGTAACAGAATCGCTGCATTCACGGCACAATGAGGCATAATGCACCCAAAGTCAGCGTGAAGTGGGGAGCGCGAATGGAACAGGATTTAGCGCGTATTGAGCAGTTTCTGGATGCCCTGTGGCTGGAACGAAATCTGGCGGAAAATACATTAAGCGCGTATCGTCGCGATTTATCGATGGTCGTTGCGTGGTTGCATCGTCGCGGAAAAACGCTTGCGACGGCGCAGGCTGATGATTTACAAACGCTGCTGGCTGAACGGGTGGAGGGCGGATACAAAGCGACCAGCTCCGCACGCCTGTTAAGCGCTATGCGGCGCTTTTTCCAGCATCTGTACCGTGAAAAGTATCGTGAGGATGATCCGAGCGCGCAGTTGGCCTCGCCTAAGCTTCCGCAGCGTTTACCGAAAGATCTTAGCGAGGCGCAGGTTGAACGGCTCTTGCAGGCGCCGCTTATTGATCAACCTTTGGAGTTGCGCGATAAAGCTATGTTGGAAGTGCTGTATGCCACCGGTTTGCGCGTGTCGGAACTGGTGGGGCTGACAATGAGCGATATCAGTCTGCGGCAGGGCGTGGTGCGGGTTATCGGTAAAGGCAATAAAGAGCGGTTGGTGCCGTTAGGCGAAGAGGCGGTATATTGGCTGGAAACGTATCTGGAGCATGGGCGTCCCTGGTTACTCAATGGCGTATCGATTGACGTATTGTTCCCCAGCCAGCGTGCGCAGCAGATGACGCGGCAGACCTTCTGGCACCGTATTAAACATTATGCGGTACTAGCTGGAATCGATAGCGAAAAACTATCGCCGCATGTTTTACGTCACGCTTTCGCCACGCATTTGCTGAATCACGGCGCCGACTTGCGCGTTGTACAAATGCTACTTGGGCATAGCGATCTTTCGACGACACAAATTTATACGCATGTCGCAACGGAGCGTTTGCGTCAACTTCATCAACAGCACCATCCGCGGGCATGAGTGCTGACAGGAAAGGATAGTTTATGAAAAAGCGTTTTATGATGTTCACTTTACTGGCGGCGGCGTTTTCAGGCGTGGCCCATGCGGATGATGCGGCTATCCGTCAGTCGCTGGCTAAGCTGGGCGTTCAGAGTACGGAAATTCAGGCCTCGCCAGTGGCAGGGATGAAAACCGTCCTCACTCACAGCGGCGTACTGTACGTCACTGATGACGGCAAACATATTATTCAAGGGCCGATGTATGACGTGAGCGGCGCGCATCCGGTAAACGTGACGAACAAACTGCTGATGAGCCAGCTAAATGCGCTGGAAAAAGAGATGATCGTCTATAAAGCGCCGGATGAGAAACATGTCATTACTGTTTTTACCGATATCACCTGCGGCTATTGTCATAAGCTACATGAAGAGATGAAAGATTATAACGCGCTGGGGATTACGGTACGTTATCTGGCCTTCCCGCGCCAGGGGCTGGAAAGCCAGGCGGAGCAGGATATGAAATCTATCTGGTGCGCCAAAGACAAAAACAAAGCGTTTGATGACGCCATGGCAGGTAAGGGCGTGAAACCGGCAAGCTGTGACGTGAACATTGCTGATCATTATGCGTTGGGCGTGCAGTTGGGCGTTAGCGGTACGCCAGCCATTGTATTGAGTAACGGCTATGTGGTGCCTGGCTATCAGGGACCGAAAGAGATGAAAGCGTTTCTTGATGAGCATCAAAAACAGACCAGTGGTAAATAATACGCGTGAAACAACAGAGACAACTTCGTCGGCGCGAGGCTGATGAGACGGCGGAACTCCCCGCCGATCTTCCTCCATTACTACGACGTCTATATGCCAGCCGGGGCGTTCGTAGCGCCCGCGAACTGGAGCGCAGCGTGAAAGGAATGCTGCCCTGGCAACAGCTTAGCGGCATAGATAACGCGGTGGAGATCCTCTACAACGCCTTTCGCGAAGGTACCCGCATTATTGTTGTTGGCGATTTTGACGCCGACGGCGCGACCAGTACTGCGCTAAGCGTATTGGGAATGCGTGCGTTGGGATGTGACAACATCAGTTATCTGGTGCCTAATCGCTTTGAAGATGGCTACGGTTTAAGCCCGGAAGTGGTCGATCAGGCGAAGGCGCGCGGCGCGCAGCTTATCGTCACCGTAGACAACGGCATTTCATCCCACGCCGGCGTAGCGCATGCAAAGACGTTGGGGATTCCGGTGATCGTGACCGATCACCACCTGCCAGGCGACACGTTGCCGGATGCCGAAGCGATTATTAATCCCAATCTGCGCGACTGCGAATTCCCGTCTAAGTCGCTGGCGGGCGTCGGCGTGGCGTTTTACCTGATGCTGGCGTTGCGAACATTTTTGCGCGACAAAGGATGGTTCGACGAGCGCAACATCGCGCCGCCGAATCTGGCGGAGCTGCTGGATTTAGTGGCGTTGGGAACGGTAGCAGACGTTGTGCCGCTGGACGCCAACAACCGTATTCTGACCTGGCAAGGGCTAAGTCGTATTCGTGCCGGGAAATGCCGTCCGGGAATTAAAGCGTTGCTGGAGATATCGAATCGCGATCCGCAGCAGCTTGCCGCCAGTGATTTAGGCTTCGCGTTGGGGCCTCGCCTGAATGCCGCCGGCAGGCTGGATGATATGTCCGTTGGCGTGGCGTTACTGTTGTGCGACAACCTCGGCGAAGCGCGTGTTCTGGCCAGTGAGCTGGATGCGCTTAACCAGACGCGCAAAGAAATAGAGCAGGGGATGCAGGCGGAAGCGCTTATCCTGTGCGAAAAGCTTGAGCGCAGTAGTGAAACGCTTCCGGGCGGTCTGGCGATGTATCATCCTGAATGGCATCAGGGCGTGGTCGGAATTCTGGCGTCGCGCATTAAAGAGCGTTTTCACCGCCCGGTGATCGCCTTTGCACCTGCGGGCGACGGCACGCTAAAAGGCTCAGGCCGTTCGATTCAGGGGTTGCATATGCGCGATGCGCTGGAAAGGCTGGATACCCTTTACCCTGATCTGATGATCAAGTTCGGCGGTCATGCGATGGCGGCGGGATTGTCGCTGGAAGAGCATAAATTCGAGCAGTTTCAGCAACGTTTTGGCGAGCTGGTGACGGAATGGCTCGATCCTGCCCTGTTGCAAGGCGAGGTGATCTCCGATGGTCCATTAAGCGCGGCGGAGATGTCTATGGAAGTGGCGCAACTGTTGCGGGATGCCGGACCGTGGGGGCAAATGTTCCCGGAACCGTTATTCGATGGTCGTTTCCGTCTGCTACAGCAGCGTCTGGTGGGCGAGCGCCACCTCAAGGTGATGGTGGAGCCCGTCGGCGGCGGCCCGCTGTTGGATGGCATCGCATTTAATATTGATACGACCTGTTGGCCGGATAACGGCGTGCGGGAGGTAGAACTGGCTTATAAACTGGACATTAACGAGTTTCGCGGCAACCGTAGTTTACAGATTATTATCGATGATATTTGGCCGCTATGATCGGGGCGATTTAACAACACTTTCGCTGTAATTAAGGGGCGAAATCCGCTAATATTTCGCCCTTATAACCGCATTTTGACAAGTCAAATAAAAGAAATCAGACCATGTTTGAAATTAACCCGGTGAATAACCGCATTCAGGACCTCACGGAACGCACCAACGTTCTTAGGGGGTATCTTTGACTACGATGCTAAGAAAGAGCGTCTGGAAGAAGTAAACGCCGAGCTGGAACAGCCGGATGTCTGGAACGAACCTGAGCGCGCGCAGGCGCTGGGAAAAGAGCGTTCATCGCTCGAAGCGATCGTCGATACGCTTGATCAAATGACTCAGGGGCTGGACGACGTTTCCGGGCTGCTGGAACTGGCGGTAGAAGCTGACGACGAAGAGACGTTTAACGAAGCCGTCGCGGAACTGAATACGCTGGAAGAGAAACTGGCGCAGTTGGAATTCCGCCGGATGTTCTCCGGCGAGTACGATAGCGCCGATTGCTATCTCGATATTCAGGCCGGTTCTGGTGGTACTGAAGCGCAGGACTGGGCCAGCATGTTGCTGCGTATGTATCTGCGTTGGGCGGAAGCGCGCGGCTTCAAGACGGAAGTCATTGAAGAGTCGGAAGGGGAAGTCGCCGGCATTAAGTCCGCGACTATCAAAATCTCCGGCGAATATGCCTATGGCTGGCTGCGCACTGAAACCGGCGTACATCGTCTGGTGCGTAAAAGTCCGTTTGACTCCGGCGGTCGCCGTCATACCTCGTTTAGCTCCGCGTTTGTGTACCCGGAAGTGGACGACGATATCGATATCGACATTAACCCGGCGGATCTGCGTATCGACGTCTATCGCGCGTCTGGCGCAGGCGGTCAGCACGTTAACCGTACGGAATCCGCCGTGCGTATCACCCATATTCCCACCGGGATTGTGACGCAGTGTCAGAACGACCGTTCGCAGCACAAAAACAAAGACCAGGCCATGAAGCAGATGAAAGCGAAGCTTTATGAACTGGAGATGCAGAAAAAGAACGCTGAAAAACAGGCGATGGAAGACACTAAGTCTGATATCGGCTGGGGAAGCCAGATTCGTTCCTATGTCCTGGACGATTCCCGCATTAAAGACCTGCGTACTGGGGTGGAAACCCGCAATACACAGGCGGTACTGGACGGTAGTCTGGATCAATTTATCGAAGCAAGTTTGAAAGCAGGGCTATGAGGAATCAACATGTCTGAACAAAACGCACAGGGCGCTGACGAGGTAGTCGATCTTAACAATGAAATGAAGGCACGTCGCGAGAAGCTGGCTGCACTGCGTGAGCAGGGTATCCCGTTCCCGAACGATTTCCGTCGTGACCGTACCTCAGACCAACTGCACGCAGAGTTTGACGCGAAAGAAGCTGAAGAACTGGAAGCGCTGAATATTGAAGTGTCCGTCGCGGGCCGTATGATGACTCGCCGTATTATGGGTAAAGCCTCTTTTGTTACCCTGCAAGACGTAGGCGGCCGCATTCAGCTGTATGTGGCGCGCGATGATCTGCCGGAAGGCGTTTACAACGAGCAGTTCAAGAAGTGGGATCTTGGCGATATCCTCGGCGCAAAAGGTAAGCTGTTCAAAACCAAAACCGGCGAGCTGTCTATCCACTGCACCGAACTGCGCCTGCTGACGAAAGCGCTGCGTCCGTTGCCGGATAAATTCCACGGCCTGCAGGACCAGGAAGCGCGCTATCGCCAGCGTTATCTGGATCTCATCTCTAACGATGAATCCCGTAACACCTTCAAAACCCGTTCGAAGATCCTGGCCGGTATTCGCCAGTTTATGGTTGCTCGCGGCTTTATGGAAGTCGAAACCCCGATGATGCAGGTGATCCCAGGCGGCGCGTCTGCCCGTCCGTTTATCACCCATCACAACGCGCTGGATCTGGACATGTACCTGCGTATCGCGCCGGAACTGTACCTCAAGCGTCTGGTGGTTGGCGGCTTCGAACGCGTATTCGAAATTAACCGTAACTTCCGTAACGAAGGCATCTCCGTGCGCCATAATCCTGAGTTCACCATGATGGAACTCTATATGGCGTATGCGGACTACAAAGACCTGATCGAGCTGACTGAGTCTCTGTTCCGTACGCTGGCGCAGGATGTTCTGGGCACCACCCAGGTTCCGTACGGTGATGAAGTGTTTGACTTCGGTAAGCCGTTCGAAAAACTGACCATGCGTGAAGCGATCAAGAAATATCGTCCGGAAACAGATATGGCTGATCTGGACAACTTCGATTCCGCGAAGGCGATTGCTGAAAGCATCGGCATTCACGTCGAGAAGAGCTGGGGTCTGGGCCGTATCGTCACCGAGATCTTTGACGAAGTCGCTGAAGCGCATCTGATTCAGCCGACCTTCATCACCGAATATCCGGCTGAAGTGTCTCCGCTGGCGCGTCGTAATGATGTGAACCCGGAAATCACTGACCGCTTCGAGTTCTTTATCGGCGGTCGTGAAATCGGCAATGGCTTTAGCGAGTTGAACGATGCGGAAGACCAGGCGCAGCGTTTCCTGGATCAGGTTAATGCAAAAGCGGCGGGCGATGACGAAGCCATGTTCTACGACGAAGACTACGTGACGGCGCTGGAACACGGTTTACCGCCGACAGCGGGTCTGGGAATTGGTATCGACCGTATGGTGATGCTGTTTACTAACAGCCACACGATTCGCGACGTTATTCTGTTCCCGGCGATGCGTCCGGTGAAATAAGATGTAAATTGCCGGATGGGGCATTAGCCGCCATCCGGCATCTCTTCGTTCAGACGTAGCGCCATCAGGCAATTTTTAACGCTGGCAGTAATTGAGCAGTCGTTCACGCGCTTGTTCGTCTGACGCTTGCATGACCATCCACGGGCTAAATGCCCACGGCGTAGCGAGAAGGCTTTTCCATACGCTTTTAAATTCGCTCCACTGATAGTCCATCACCTCTTCGCTGTTAACCTGTAACATACTGGTTGTCCGCGCGGCAAATACCGGACAGACTTCATTTTCCACAATACCGTTTGGATCTGTCGCCCGATAGCTGAAGTGCGGATAGACGGGGGTGAGATCGGTAATTTCCACGCCGAGTTCGAACCGACAACGGCGGAGGATCGCCTCTTCGGTGGTTTCGCCTTGTTGCGGATGACCGCAAACCGAATTCGTCCACACGCCTGGCCAGGCTTTCTTGCTCAGCGACCGTCGTGTTACCAGCAACTGACCCTCTTCGTTAAATAGCCAGCAGGAGAAAGCCAGATGCAAAGGCGTATTAAGCGTATGAGCCGCATACTTTTCCAGTGTGCCGGAAGGCTTATCCTGCTCATCCAATAAAACGACATGTTCCTCAGTCATGAAAGCTCCTGAAAATTAAAATGACCCGGCAGCATGGCCAGGCCATATACTCAGACGATCAGCGTAGCGCATAACAGAAAGAAAGGCATTACCAAAACAGGCCCTGACAGAACGCAGACGAGCGCCATTGTGCCGTGAGTCGATATTATGCTGGCATATCGGATATTCGCGGCATCATCATCCACGCGGACCCTTTCCGGCGTCAATGGATTGGGCATACGGCATTTGGCTGCTATCATAAGGCGTCTGTCAATAGAGTGAGGAATGGTTTTGAGCGCAGGACGCCTGAACAAAAATAGCCTGGGTATTGCGGTGCTGTTATGCGCAGGGCTGCTGCTGGCGGGGTGTTCCAGTAATTCCGGCTCAGGAACGTATTCCGGCTCCGTCTATACCGTTAAGCGCGGCGATACGTTGTATCGTATATCGCGCGCTACGGGAACCAGCGTGAAAGAACTGGCCCGACTGAATGGCATTTCTCCGCCTTATACTATTGAGGTGGGGCAGCGAATTAAAGTGCGCGGCAGCGCAAAGAGTAGCAGTTCAGCACGCAAAACCAGCAATAAAACAGCAACAAAAACTGCCGCGGTAAGACCGTCATCTTCGGTGCCAAAATCCTCCTGGCCGCCGGTGGGGCAGCGTTGTTGGGTATGGCCTGCTAACGGTAAAGTGATTTTACCTTATTCCACCGCGGAGGGCGGAAATAAGGGGATCGATATTGCGGGCGCGCGCGGAACGCCTGTTTATGCGGCGGGAGCGGGTAAAGTTGTCTATGTCGGGAACCAGCTGCGCGGTTACGGCAATCTCATCATGATTAAGCACAATGAAGATTACATTACGGCTTACGCTCATAATGACACCATGCTGGTTAATAATGGACAAAGCGTTAAAGCGGGGCAAAAAATCGCTACGATGGGCAGCACGGATGCCGCATCCGTAAGACTACACTTCCAGATTCGCTACCGGGCGACGGCCATCGATCCGCTGCGTTATCTGCCGCCGCAGGGGAGTAAACCGAAGTGCTGACGGCGAATTAATCGCCAGTCAGCCAGTAAGTCTCTTGCCAACCAGAGCGTAAGGTTTATAATGCCTTACGCATCTCAAAGCGGGCGTAGTTCAATGGTAGAACGAGAGCTTCCCAAGCTCTATACGAGGGTTCGATTCCCTTCGCCCGCTCCAGACAAATATCTTCTAGTATTTACTAAATCCACGAATTTACAGCAATTTTCCGTGTCGGCCCCACAGTACACAGGGTTTCAATACCTATGTCGGACGGCTATTATCAGCTGGCGACTCCGGTAATGACTTTATCATTCAGCCCGCAGCACAACGATGCCCGGTCTGGAATGCATGTATTCCATAAACGGTGTGTCCACCACTTTTCTGTTTGCGGCCAATGAGGAGGCGTTCCGAAACCACACCTGTTCATCATGGCGAACTACGATACCCACATGTGAAACGTCCAGCCCGTCAAGCGGGGAGTAGACACCGATATAGTCCCCATTTTTTAGGTGGTTCATGACCTGCTGGTTGATGGCTCTTCCGGGAATATAATTTATTTTACGAGGATGGATGCCCAGACCAGGAATGTACTCGCCGCCATCAGGTTTATGGTTAAGCTGCTTGTCAACAACGATATAATCAGGGCTGATATCCGGCGTTACATCCCGTGCATTACGCGGTGCTGCGGCGAACCAGTCAGAGAAGAAGTGCCTGCGGCTGAGATAAGCAACTTTGCCCGCGGCGTAGCGAGTCCTGGCAAGATTATGCAGAAACGATTTCTGATTATCGCTGCGGGCCAGGGCCTCAACGTAATCAGCCAGGGTAAAGCAGTCCACGCCGTTGAAATTCGCTACAAGGACTTCGGGGGTTCCAGGCCCACCGATGAGCGTATCCGCCTGATAAGGTGTTCCGAGAAAAGCAGACGATACGCGGCTAATAACTTCTCCATGGTTTTCGCCTTTATAAGGAATGACATCCGACTGGATAATCCGGCTTACTTTTTCTGCCGTAACGCTGTCCATGCTGGTCTGATATTTTTCTGTGCCAGGGACGGCACAGGCCGTCAGATGCGCCGACATAAGCAAAATTGTCCATGCATTTACCTTCATTATCATCTCCGGAAAGGTTCAAATCCCTTTTTTACCTTTACCGGAAATGGTTGTGATGGATACAGAAAAACGCCAGAGGTTGATTACAGGTTGAGTAATATGAACGCTGATGATGATAAATGTGAAGATCATCATACGACTTTATTCGCCGTTGTTTTTTGCCTGATCGTCAAAGCCAACATGCCCCTTCAGGCTGGCGATACATACCGGTCAAATCCGTGCCGAACTGGCCCGCAAGGGAACACCTGTCGGGCCTTATGACCAGATGATTGCTGGCCATGCCCGTAGCCGCGGACTGGTCGTTGTCACAAACAATCTCCGCGAGTTTGAACGCATTCCGGGTATCCGAATCGAAGACTGGTGCTAATTTCTGCATCAGATGTTATCCCCGGATTCAAACTCTTTTCCGGATTTAGTGGCACAGTCAATTTGGTTACCTGCTTAATGGTGGTTTGCATCACATTTTTAGCTGGTGGTATTTTTTTATGTTGACTGGAGATATCTGCCAACAGCATAACTTTTACGGCCAGATAATAAATAAAAGAGTACCAAAATGTCGTATTCTGACATGTTTACGAAGGGAGTACCGCTCCCTTCTTTTTTTGTTTCCTGGATACTCACTGAACAATGCCGTTACTGCCCGATAACTGCCGCCCCCCCCCTCACCATAGCCGTTTCCTGCAACTAAGTCACAGACGTTGATTTACCAGGCCGATATGCCTTCTTTCCCGTTATATACCCTTCATACTTCAAGTGGCTTATGTGTTGGCTACGGATTACTCAGTCCATCCATGGGCCTCGCCCTGACGGGCCGTCGCACGCGACGTTCAAATCTGCTCCCGGCAGATTTGTCGCTCACCCCAGTCACATAGTTATCTATGCTCCTGGGGACTCACTCCCTTGCCACCTTTAAGCAACTCGAATTATTTTGGGTATATATCAGTGAACTTCTATTTTTGTCAGTTTTTATTTTTCAGCTTATTTATTATTAAATACTGTTTCTGGCCTGGATATATTTCTGTGAATAGCCTCCCGACAGCCGGAGATAAAGGTATTTGCTGGCGTAACAGCGCTCATAATTTAAAAGATTTATTTATAGTTTGTTATCACGGAAAGATTTTAACTTAATACATGCCAGTAAGGCATCAGGTAAAAATAACCGGAGAGAAGAAGATGAACAAAATGCTATTAGCCGGAAGTGCCGGTATTGTTCTGCTGTCTGCTGCAGCCAGTCCGGTATGGGCAGACGATAATGCCAGTACATTTTCACTTGGATACGCCCAGTCCCATACTAATCACGCCGGGACGTTGCGTGGGGTTCGGCTGGCAAACAACTATGAAATGTCACCGGACTGGGGGCTGACAACCTCATTTGCCTGGCTAAATGGAAGCCAGCGCTATTCCGATGAAAGCAGTAATGGTCGTGTAACAACCCGTTATTACTCCCTGCTTGCAGGCCCCTCATGGAAAATAAATAACCAGTTAAGTCTGTATAGTCAAGTGGGCCCCGTATTATTGCATCAGCGTGATCACGGGATAAATGAGTCTGACAGTAAGGTCGGATATGGTTATTCTGCTGGCGTGGCTTATACCCCGGTCAGTAATGTCGCTATAACTCTGGGTTATGAGGGCGCGGATTTTGATGCTACCCATAACAGCGGAAGCCTTAATAGCAACGGCTTTAATCTTGGCGTGGGTTACCGGTTCTGAATAGGATAATCCGATAAAAAATGTTACTTTGTGGAGATGATGGATTATGAAAAGCCATATTATGCCAGGCGTTGCGCTGATGGTTATCCTGTTTTCAGGAAATATTATGGCCGCAACAAACATGACTGATAACGTTACTCTGAATAATGACAAGATATCCGGACAGGCCTGGCAGGCCATGCGTGATATCGGAATGTCGCGATTCGAGTTGTTTAATGGTCGCACCCAAAAGGCGGAACAACTGGCTGCGCAAGCAGAAAAACTCCTGAACGATGACAGCACTGACTGGAAGCTGTATGTCAAATCAGATAAAAAAGCCCCGGTTGAAGGAGACCACTATATTCGGATAAATTCATCGATTACGGTAGCCGAAGATTATCTCCCTGCGGGCCAGAAAAATGATGCTATTAATAAAGCAAACCAGAAAATGAAAGAAGGAGATAAAAAAGGGACTATAGAGGCCCTGAAACTAGCAGGCGTCAGTGTTATTGAAAATCAGGAACTCATTCCTCTTCAGCAAACCCGTAAGGATGTGACCACAGCGCTTTCCTTGATGAACGAAGGAAAATACTATCAGGCAGGTCTGATACTGAAATCAGCTCAGGATGGCATAGTTGTAGACTCTCAGTCAGTTCAGGAATCACCCACGCACTCCGTGCAGCACGACGCCGCGCATTAATATCCCCAGCCTGCTGTATACATTACAGCAGGCAGCATTATGTCTGACAGCTATTACCAGTTTATTCTTTGCTGTCGGCATTGTTTTTAAATTTCATCCGCGAAGTTCAGGAATGTCAGGGTACCTGCATTTATATCTATTGTGATGCCCATCACAAATACAGAAGAATATCATTTCATTTATTATTTTTTATTCCTTCCACTTATGATGGTTCATAATCATTTATTAAGTTAATGTTTTGAAATTAAATGCCTTTCACTTGCGTCATATCTGGTTTTTTATGCTGCCAGCAATTTCATTGCTATATATGATTAGTATTATGTTTTGTAAATATCCAGTGTGATGGAAAAGCAAAACATACATTCCAGATAACATATTACAAAATATTTCATGTCCGCTGCGAATATCTGTCTGTTAGGTATTCATCTGCTTATAATTACATTAAAAAGTATTTCTTTGATGATTATTCTTAAATTACGATCATAATCATCGATCGTATCGATCTATTTTTATTGTTTTAATTTGAATAAGAATTTTCTTACAACTGATTAGGCATTAGCTGAAATCAATATTTTTCGATGGAAAGTTCAGGTGCTTCGTTTAACACCAGGCGTTTATTATTCATACGAATCTTTTCTGAACGCTTTCATTAATACCCTCAGAGTTGTTTTCAGCCTTTGCAAAATAATTCTCATTCACCCAAAGGACATATTATCTATGCGTAATAAAATAATACTTGCCATGGCGGCTGCCGGTATGATGTATGGCGCTTCTGTATTTGCCGCCGATACTACACTCACAGCAGGCTCGTTCGGCTCAGGTAAAATTCTTTTCACTGGTACCATCACCAACTCACCCTGTGATATCGCACCGGGCGACGATGCGATCACCGTTCCGTTTGGACAGATTTCTTACCGTAAACTGAATACCGCCGACGCAACCACGGACTCAAAACCGTTCACCATTCATCTGCAGAACTGCGCCTTCGATCCGAATGAAACTACAATAGCCGGCTCCGCAGGGAAAATGTCTAAAGTAACCGTCTCTTTCAGTGGCACAGCTGATACCTCAGGTAAAGCTTACGTCAGCACCGGCAGGGCCCAGCATGTTGGTGTCCAGCTACTGAAGAGTGACAACACCACAATTATCGAGCCCAACACCCCGATGCCGGATACCGACGCTCAGCAACTGCAGGTCGGAAACAACGAACTCAACTTCTTTGCCCGCCTGATAGCCCTGACAGATGCCGCAACTCCTGGCGATGTTAACGCATCCGTCACCTACACCCTGAAATACTTGTGATTTTACGCGGTAAATAACGACAGGGAGAAGCCGTCCACGGAGGGGATCGGACGGCTTTTATATCTGACTGTGCCTGCGGGCTGTCTGTTACACGGACGACAACACGAAAACGCCATGCCATGAAAATTACCCGGCTTGCCATTCTGATTACCCTGACATTTTCCGTCCTGAAGTCGCAGGCCACGGAGTTCAATGCCAGCCTGCTGGACAGCGGGAACCTGTCTAACGTGGACCTCACGGCCTTCAGCCGCGAGGGGTATGTGGCGCCCGGTAACTATATTCTCGATATCTGGCTCAATGACCAGCCGGTACGGGAACAGTATCCGGTCAGAGTTGTACCGGTTGCCGGACGCGACGCGGCCGTCATCTGTGTGACAACAGACATGGTGGCCATGCTGGGTCTTAAGGATAAGATTATTCATGGCCTGAAACCCGTTACCGGTATCCCGAACGGGCAATGCCTTGAGCTGCGCTCCGCTGACAGTCAGGTACGGTACAGCGCTGAAAATCAGCGTCTGACCTTCATTATCCCTCAGGCCTGGATGCGTTATCAGGACCCGGACTGGGTGCCCCCTTCACGCTGGAGCGACGGCGTCACCGCCGGCCTGCTCGATTACAGCCTGATGGCCAATCGCTATATGCCGCAGCAGGGGGAGACCTCTACCAGCTACAGCCTCTACGGCACCGCCGGGTTTAATCTCGGCGCCTGGCGGTTGCGGAGCGATTATCAGTACAGCCGTTTTGACAGTGGGCGGGGCGCATCACAGTCCGATTTTTATCTGCCGCAGACGTATCTGTTCCGTGTCCTGCCAGCACTGCGCTCAAAACTGACGCTCGGACAGACGTACCTCAGCTCCGCTATTTTTGACTCCTTCCGCTTTGCCGGGCTCACTTTGGCCAGCGATGAGCGCATGCTACCGCCCTCTCTTCAGGGGTATGCCCCGAAAATCAGCGGCATTGCGAACAGTAATGCACAGGTTACCGTCAGCCAGAATGGCCGCATTCTGTACCAGACCCGGGTGTCGCCGGGGCCTTTTGAGCTTCCCGACCTGAGCCAGAATATCAGCGGCAACCTGGATGTCAGCGTCCGGGAAAGCGACGGTAGCGTCCGGACCTGGCAGGTCAACACGGCCAGCGTCCCCTTTATGGCACGCCAGGGACAGGTTCGCTATAAGGTGGCCGCCGGACGTCCGCTGTACGGCGGGACGCATAACAACAGCACGGTCAGTCCTGACTTTCTGCTCGGGGAGGCCACCTGGGGAGCATTTAACAACACGTCGCTGTATGGCGGCCTCATTGCTTCCACCGGCGACTACCAGTCCGCGGCGCTCGGGATCGGCCAGAATATGGGGCTGCTGGGCGCTCTGTCTGCGGACGTCACCCGCTCAGATGCGCGGTTGCCGCATGGGCAGAAGCAGTCCGGTTACAGCTACCGTATCAACTATGCCAAAACGTTTGATAAAACCGGCAGTACCCTGGCGTTCGTCGGATACCGCTTCTCGGACCGCCATTTTCTGTCCATGCCGGAGTACCTGCAGCGTCGGGCCACCGACGGCGGCGATGCATGGCATGAAAAACAGAGCTACACCGTGACTTACAGCCAGTCCGTTCCGGTACTCAATATGAGCGCGGCCCTCTCGGTAAGCCGGCTCAATTACTGGAATGCGCAGTCCAACAATAACTACATGCTCAGCTTCAACAAAGTGTTCAGTCTCGGCGACCTTCAGGGGCTCTCGGCCTCGGTGTCGTTTGCCCGTAACCAGTACACCGGCGGGGGGAGCCAGAATCAGGTCTACGCCACCATCAGTATCCCGTGGGGCGACAGCCGCCAGGTGAGCTACAGCGTGCAGAAGGATAACCGGGGCGGCCTGCAGCAGACCGTGAATTACAGCGATTTCCATAACCCGGATACCACATGGAACATCAGCGCCGGTCATAACCGCTATGACACCGGCAGTAACAGCAGCTTTAGCGGCAGCGTGCAGAGCCGTCTGCCGTGGGGTCAGGCGGCAGCGGACGCCACCCTGCAGCCCGGACAGTACCGCAGCCTGGGCCTGAGCTGGTACGGCTCGGTGACCGCCACCGCCCACGGCGCCGCCTTCAGCCAGTCGATGGCCGGGAATGAGCCTCGCATGATGATAGATACCGGAGACGTGGCCGGTGTGCCGGTGAACGGCAACAGCGGGGTGACCAACCGCTTCGGGGTGGGCGTGGTAAGCGCCGGCAGCAGCTATCGGCGCAGCGATATTTCGGTTGATGTGGCCGCCCTGCCGGAGGACGTGGACGTCAACAGCTCCGTCATTAGCCAGGTGCTGACGGAGGGCGCGGTGGGCTACCGGAAGATTGACGCCAGCCAGGGGGAGCAGGTGCTCGGTCATATCCGACTGGCTGATGGCGCCAGTCCGCCGTTTGGCGCTCTGGTGGTGTCCGGAAAAACCGGCAGAACCGCGGGGATGGTCGGGGATGACGGTTTGGCCTACCTGACAGGCCTCAGCGGGGAAGACCGCCGGACCCTGAACGTGTCCTGGGATGGCCGGGTGCAGTGCAGACTCACCCTGCCGGAAACGGTGACACTCAGTCGGGGGCCGCTGTTACTGCCCTGCAGATAAAAATATCCCTGTCACAGAGCAGGACTAAAGGAGAAAACAGGTGAAAAACAGCAGAAGAAGCCGTGTGATTTTACTCGCGCTGGCGGCAGCATGGAGCCAGTGCAGCCCGGCGGCCGTCAATGTCGACCGGACCCGTATTATCATGGATGCATCGCAGAAAACGGTGGCCATCACGCTGAATAACGATGACAAAACCACGCCGTTCCTGGCGCAGTCCTGGGTGACGGACGCTGACGGGGTGAGAACCGATGCGCTGATGGCGCTGCCGCCGCTGCAGCGTATTGATGCCGGACAGAAATCCCAGGTCCGCATCACCCAGGTTCGCGGGCTGACAGATAAGCTCCCTCAGGACAGGGAAACACTGTTCTGGTTTAACGTGCGGGGCGTTCCCCCGAAGCCAGAAGACGACAACGTTCTGCAACTGGCCATGCAGAGCCAGCTGAAACTGTTTTACCGTCCGAAAGCCATTATCAGAAGCAGCAGTGACCAGCCGGAAAGAAAGCTGACTGCTGAGCGGAATGCGGGACATCTGACCCTCAGAAACCCGACGCCGTACTACATCACTGTGGCGTGGCTGGGAGCAGACCGCAGCCACAGGCTCAGCGGTTTCCGCGAGGGCGTGATGGTGCCGCCCCTGGGGAGCCTGCCTTTAAAGGCTGTTTTGCCGGCAGAAACCCGGACGCTGTGGGTGGGGTATATTGATGATTACGGTGGACTGCAGATGAACCGCTACGCCTGCGATGCCCTGAACTGCGCGTTTAAGGACGCAGGGGCGACATCATGACAGAATGGATTTTTAATCTGAAAACAAAACTGACCGTACTGGTGATGATGTTGTGCTCTTTATGTGTGACTAAAGTGTATGCGGTTGAGCCAGGTATAAATGAATGTGCAGTCACTTCCGGTCAGAATATTAATTTAAGAAATATAAATTTGACAACCGATGATTTTAAACCTGGTCCGGATTCGGTTATCTATACAATCAATCAGGATGCTGTTTTTAAATGTTACATGGGATATGGCACGCAATTTCCACAACTGGTATTTAATCAGGACTACTTCAGTAAATTTACCCAGACACTAGATGCGATGGGACTTGGATTCAGAATGTCCGTTAAAGAAACAGAAAATGCTTCAAATGTTGTTTCGTTCTCCTGGGATGAAATAAAGAGCACTCAGTCAGGAAATGAGTTGCGAAAAGAGTTTGGCACAAAACTACCTGTTGGGACTACAGAACGAAAAGTAAGGATAACACTGGATTTCTTATATACAAAAGCATATTCAGAGAGTAGTGCAGTTACAGCTTTTACGGGGGTAAGTAATGTTTTAAATATTGTACCTTTTCCTTATTCTGTGAGACAAAACGGATTTGTTTTATCTGGTTTTAATGTGAGAATTCTCAGAAACGGATTGGGTAAAGTTGACATTGTTCCATTACAGGTCAACTTTGGGCATATTTATACGACTTATGAACCTTCACAGACCAGGCAGGCAAATTTTACAGTGATCGCCACGCAGGTTTTACGACCGGCTATGGGACAGGAATTCACGATCCCTCTGGCCATCACCTTCGGGAAAGGTGCACTGACACAGGATACCGGGCAAACTCTGAATCTTGTCAGCCTGGATGGCCCCAACAAAGGTCAGCCTAATGGACTCCGGCTTTCAATAAAAGACGGTACAAAAGAGATTACTTTTGATAAACAAGAAGTACTGGGGGATATTACTATTACAGGAGCTGTCACCGGTAATGTGTCGAAGGTATATACCGCAGTAATAACCCCGACCCCGGGGGAAAGTGTAAAGACAGGAATGTTTTCTGCTGCAATACCCGTTACTGTTACCTATAACTAATCGGGGGGCAGATAATAAAAATAAAAGAACTGACTGAGTTATCGGGGAACTAATCCCGAATAAACACACATTAATAATAAATACTATTTAAGAGTTGTTCTTCACCTCCGGGAAATCATTTACCCAGTTATGGAGAGGTTTTATGTGCCCTGATAATACACACGCAAAAAAGCAGTACCTTACCCCTGGTAACGATATTCATTATCCCGGACAGACCAACCATGATGCCTGTTTTATTCCGGTAAGTGTCCGCCAGTATTCCGGCGAGCCCCTGTATATCATCGTGGCACACTGGTGCCTGTTGCAGCAGAACTGGGTTCAGCGTAACCAGATAGCAGAGGCGTTTCACATCACGGCCAGACGGGCCAGCTACCTGATTGCCTATCTGCGAAGCAAAACATCGCGGGTGGTCAGCATCTGCCGTCACCAGACCCTGCCCAATAAAGCACGACGCTATGAGATTTATGTTATCCGGGTTCTTGACAGTCCCACCCCGTCCACGCGCCGTGAAAAAGCCGGACCGCCGCCGGTATCAAAACGCCGGGTCGGTAATGGTGACAGGTCGATGGCAAATGAACTGTGGAACCGGCTGTGCAGTAACAGAAATGCGGGGAAGATCCTGAAAAAGAAGGAGGATGAGGATGACGGAACATAACCGGATGCCGGCCCGGCAGATTATCGTTTACGGTGACTGCTGGCCGGTGACGAGCGCCGTGGCACACCTGGTCCGAAGATTTCTGCCGGGCTGCAACTGTGAAACCGCATACAGGCTGCCTGTTCTGTTGCAGCAATTACGTCGGAAACCGGAGGCCATACTGATACTGTGTCTGCGTCCCCGTGAACATCTCTTTTTGTTCTATTCCCTGAGGCAGATACTGCCGGACTACCCGGTTATGATTATCAGCGATGAGCTGTTTTTCAGCGACCGGGTGGTACTGAAGGTATACGGCGGCATCCCGGCGCTGCTGGAGCAGGAACTGGCGGAGATACTTATTCGGTGGCGGCGGGATGAACAGTGGGCCGGGGGCGCACGCTTGCGCAGGACAGGAGCGCTGGACGCCTTTTTGTTATCTCCGGAGCCAGTGACGGGCTTTCTGGAAGTGCCGCCGATATTTAACAATCCGAAGCGGTTGATGAAATATATGGACCAGTTGATGCACCGGGAGATACTGGCATGTGGAGTGAGCCTGGCCCAGTTACGCTTGCTTCAGGAAGTTTACCGTGGACGGGGAAGGTTGTCAGCGTTGTGTGGAAGGCTGAATACGCAGGAGAAGCAAATCTGGCAGGACAAATACCGGTTACTGGTGAAGCTGGGAATGCGGAACCGATTACGGGAACTGCTGTTTGGTACCCGGTTTTGTAAATCACTGCAGCGAACTCCGTTTATCGCTCCGCAATAACCCGCCTCCGGCGACCCTATCCAGAAACACTGACACGCCGGCTAAACCCGGTGGCGGTGGGGTATGTTTTGCCTGTGGTGTCGTGAAGTAAAACACAGATCATTATTCAGGCGGGACGCTGAATGTATGGCCTTTCATACCGTTTGATAAGTAAAAACGCTTCTGGAATGAAACCCGAAGTGAATGATACGGCCTGAGCAGAAGCGTTACATATTTACTGCATGATCCCGGTATAGCCATGAATTCCCATATACACGCCGACCAGACCAATCAGAATGCTCGAAAAATAGGGCGCCCGCCGGGCAAGCGTCGAAAAACCACTCCAGCGCTTTGCTGCCTGTTGAACGCTTATCGCCGCGCCAACGCCTACCGTCACCAGCGTTAATGCCAGGCCAAGACTAAAGCTCAGCACCATCGTGGCGCCCAGCGTAAACGCTTTAAGCTGGATACAAATCAGTAAAACGGTGATCGCAGCCGGACAGGGGATAAGCCCTCCGGTCAGGCCGAATAGCAGGATCTGTCCATTAGTCACTGTTTGACCATCAAAACGGCGTTGAATATCGGCAGCATGGGCGCGTTCATGGGCATCCTGATACGCTTTTGACGTTGCGCCTTCCGGATGTATGTGACCATGATGGTCGTGGTCGTGGTCGTGGTCGTGGTCGTGGTCGTGGTCGTGGTCGTGGTCGTGGTCGTGGTCGTGGTCGTGGTCGTGATGGTGGTTTCCCGCCAGCCACTGCTGCTCGCCTCGCCATGTCCGCCAGAACATCCAGCACGCGGTGCTCAGAATAATAATCGCAGAAATTAACTGCAGCCATGGTTCCACTGATTGTGCGGTGAATGCCCGGCTAAGATACATCCCACCCAGCGCGATTAACCAGACGATCGCGGTATGAGAAAGCGTTGCTGCCAGACCGAGCATGACGGCCTGTTTAACCGTACCTTTAATGGCAATGATAAAAGCCGCCATCATAGTTTTGGAGTGCCCTGGTTCAAGCCCGTGCAAAATACCTAATAAAATGGCGCTGGGAATGAAGAACCAGCCGTTTCCTTGCTGAAGAAGTGTCGAAAATTCACCCATGAGAATGATTCTTAGTTGTTTTATGTGGGCGTCATTCTACTCCCCCCCAGTATGGAATACTACCCCCCAGTAGCATCGTAATGCTATAATTTGTATTCGTTAATGTTAGTGAGGTGTTGTAATGTCACATACCATCCGGGACAAACAAAAGCTTAAAGCCAGAACCAGCAAGATTCAGGGGCAGGTGATAGCGCTAAAAAAAATGCTGGATGAACCGCATGAATGCGCGGCCGTGTTACAACAGATCGCGGCGATTCGCGGCGCGGTAAATGGCTTAATGCGTGAGGTGATTAAAGGGCATCTGACCGAGCATATCGTTCATCAGAGTGATGAAGCCAGGCGTGAAGAAGATCTGGACGTAATATTAAAGGTGCTGGATTCTTATATAAAATAGCCGGGAGTTATATCCCGGCTATCTTTTACTTTAGCCGAAAAACATCACCGATACGCAAAGTAAACCGACGACCAACGTAATGAAATTACCTATTGAACGGTAGGGTTTCAATGCCGGTATCAGGTACGTTGACAACGTGGGCATAATAAACAGAATCATCGCAATGAGCGGGCCGCTAATGGCATAAATCATAGAGATGGCATTCGGGTTAATACAGCAAATAATAAACGTAATCCCGGAAACCAGCATGATAGACAGCGCGCGATTGAACGCCCGGCTTTTTTTCACGCCAACCTGCTGTAGGGTGGTTCTTACCATTTCGGTTGCGCCCTCGATGACGCCGAAATAGGTGCCGAGGAAAGATTTCGACATGGCCACGACGGCAACGATAATACCGGAAATAGAGAGCCAGGCCGGCGCATTGGGCATCATCGAGAGCGCGGAAAGGATGGTAACGCCTTCGTTGCGCGCGTCTTCAATGTATGACGGCGGAATGGAGAGCAGGCAGCTAAAGACAAAGAACAGCACGCTCAGGCAGATAATCAGATAGGCGACCTTCATGATCTTTTTGCATTTATCCATGGCCTGATCGCCAAAATTTTCCCGTCTGTCGATGGCAAACGTCGAAATAATGGGCGTATGGCTAAAAGCAAAAACCATCACCGGAATAGAAATCCATACCTGGTGCAACGTGTGACTATCCAAAGACATCTGCCCGGTCAGTAACGAGGGTTGCCAGCTTCCGGTTAAGTAGAGCGAAAGGAACAAGAAGTAAGCGATAAGTGGAAAGACTAAAAAGCCCATTACGCGAAGAGTGGCATGTCTTCCCATTAAGAAAATCATATTCAGGATAAGTACTACGCCGAAGCTAACTGCCATCCGGATGCGAATATCTATCTGAATATGCTTCGCTAATTGCTCTGTCAGGGAATTGGTAATCGCCACAGCATAAATTAATACCACGACAAAAAACGCAATGAAATAAAGCGTGGTAATAATATTGCCGATTTTCTTGCCGTAATAATGAGTAACGGCGCCAGTAATTCCCTCACCGGCAGAAGTCTTTGAGGAAAGAATAAACTGACACAGCGCCTTATGCGGCCAGTATGTCAGCGGCCAGGCGACCAGCGCGGTAATAAATAGCACGATTGCGCCTGCCGATCCCAACTGGATGGGAAGGAAAAGAGTGCCTGCGCCTACAGCCGTTCCGTATAATGCAAAACTCCAGAGAGTCTCATCTTTTGACCAAATTTTAGACATTATTTGAATTTATCAACTATAAAACACACAAAAAGAAGCGCAATTTACCATAAATAGCGTCAGTTGGGGGCGTTTTAAGCAGATGGATGTCGTGGAGGCGGAGGGCCGGGAGCGTTGCGATCCCGGCAAAAAAGAGCAATATCATGCACTAACGCGCTGTTGGCGGCGGGTCACTATTCGCTGACGTAAAACATCGTATGCCCAGTTGTACAGCATCGTGTACGGTAAAAAGAACAGAAAGAAACCAATTTCCAGGGTGAATGCTTGTAGCAGGCTGACATTCAGTACCCAGGCGACAATACTCACGCCAATGACAATAAACCCACTTTCAAATCCTAACGCATGGAGTGCGCGCACTTTGGCGGTTCGTCTCACCTGATGCGCAGGCCACAGTCGATCAAACAGAGCGTTATAAATGATATTCCAGATCATGGCCGTCGTTGCCAGCAATATCGTCAGGCCGCCCATCTCCAGCACCGAGCGCTGCATTAGCCAGGCGGTCGTTGGCGCCAGTATCGCAGTCGCAATACCTTCAAAACAGACAGCATGGAAAATACGCTCCGGCAGCGAGCGACGTTGTATGGCGTCATGTTGCATAAACGAAAAAACCTTACTCTTAATCAAACTAAAGAAATTTCCGCTATTTTATCGTTTAATGTGATACCTAAAAGATAATATCCATCGATAAAGTAGATAGGTTATGCGTTACTCACCTGAAGCGTTAATGGCATTTGTTGAGACCGTCTCTTGCGGTTCGTTTTCTGCGGCGGCGCGCCGCCTGCGTAAAAGCCAGTCCACCATTAGTACCGCCATTGCGCATCTGGAGGCGGATCTGGGATTCTCATTATTTGATCGATCATCGCGCCAGCCCGTTCTGACCGAAGAAGGAAAACGGGTGCTTAGCTATGTTCAGGCTATTTTATCGGCGAGCGATCGTCTGGATGAGGTGGCGCTGACGTTATCCGGCGAGACGGAGGCAAGACTCACGTTCGTCCTCTCTGATACCCTGCACCCTGACAGTCTGGAAGAGTTAATGGCGCAGTTTGATCGTCAATTCCCGCATACCGAGTTTGAATGCTTGATCGGAGAAAATGATGATGTCATCGACCTGCTGCAAAAAGGGCGCGCCCAGATAGGCCTGATTGAAGCGCGTGATGACTATCCCACAGACATTGGCGCGACGCGTCTGCCTGTTCAAAGCTGGATGGGAGTTTATGTGGCGACCACGCATCCGTTGGCATCGCAGACGAACCTGCAATGGGAACAACTGCATACCTGGCGCGAGCTGCGTCTGAATACCTACCTTGACTCTAACGCCAACATTACGCGCGGCCCGGCCTGGTCAGCGCCAAACTATTTATTGCTGTTGAGCATGGCGGTTCAGGGATTTGGCTGGTGCGTATTGCCCTGCGCGCTGGTGGAAGAGTTTGCGGCGGAAAAACCGCTGGCGCAGCTGGATGTTCCTGGCTGGCCGAGGGCGATTGCTATTGATTTGCTGTGGAACAAGAAGACGCCGCCCGGAACGGCAGGGAACTGGCTTCGCTACCATTTGCAGCAGAAATAAGCTGCGTCACCGTCAAATCAGCGTCATTTCCTTTGTGATAAAACTCACTTTTTTTAAACAATCAAGATAACTAATTTTAACAATGCTCTACTATGGCGGTGTCATTTTGCGCTGAGGTGGTAATGAAAGAGGTTGTGATAGTGGGGGCTTTACGGACACCCATCGGCTGTTTTCAGGGAACGCTGGCCCGTCATTCCGCCGTCGAGCTGGGGAGCATGGTCGTAAAAGCGTTAATTGAGCGCACCGGCGTGGACGCTAACGCTATCGATGAGGTCATCCTCGGTCAGGTGCTGACGGCTGGTGCCGGGCAGAATCCGGCGCGCCAGTCAGCCATCAAAGGAGGGCTGCCGACTACCGTTTCCGCCATTACCATTAATGACGTTTGTGGTTCCGGTTTAAAAGCGTTGCACCTGGCGACGCAGGCTATTCAGTGCGGCGAAGCGGACATTGTTATTGCGGGCGGGCAGGAGAATATGAGCCGTGCGCCGCATGTCCTCAATGACAGCCGTAGCGGCGCGTTGCCTGATGCCGACAATCTGGTGGATAGTCTGGTACATGATGGCTTATGGGATGCCTTCAACGATTATCACATTGGCGTGACGGCAGAAAACCTGGCGCGGGAATATGGCATCAGCCGCGAGTTACAGGATGCTTATGCGCTCAGTTCGCAGCAAAAAGCCAGGGCCGCGATTGATACCGGGCGTTTTAAAGATGAGATTGTCCCCATCATCACGCAACGTAATGGGCAGACCGCAATTGTCGATACGGATGAACAACCGCAGGCCGACGCCAGTGCGGAGGGGTTAGCCCTGCTGCATCCGGCGTTTGATAGTTTAGGTTCGGTGACGGCGGGTAATGCCTCCTCAATCAACGATGGCGCCGCCGCGGTGATGATGATGAGCGAGGCGAAAGCCCAGGCGCTGGGGCTGCCGGTGCTGGCGCGCATCCGCGCGTTTGCCAGCGTCGGCGTCGATCCTGCGCTAATGGGGATTGCGCCGGTATATGCTACCCGGCGCTGTCTGGAGCGTGCCGGCTGGCAACTGACGGAGGTCGACCTTATCGAAGCCAACGAAGCGTTTGCCGCCCAGGCGTTGTCGGTAGGAAAAATGCTGGAATGGGATGAGCGACGGGTAAACGTTAATGGCGGCGCGATTGCGCTGGGGCATCCTATTGGCGCTTCCGGCTGTCGAATTCTGGTTTCACTGGTGCACGAAATGGTTAAACGCGACGCGCGTAAAGGCCTGGCGACGCTGTGTATCGGTGGTGGCCAGGGCGTTGCTTTAACCATTGAACGCGATTGATCCTGCGCCAGCCATCCTTTTTCTGCTTCAGTATTCCGTCATAAAAAGCCCTCTATCACGAGGGCAAAGCCAGTGACAGAACCCCCTTTTTCGTTATAGCGCAGAACGTCTTGCCGCGTCGGGCATTGCAGACGCATACCGCTTTTAATTCAATTCGCACATCAGACCCCGTTCCAAAACAAGCTCCAATTTTTATCTGAGTAACCGCATACAGCATCTGGCGCACATGTCTGAAAATCAGACAAGTGCGTAAGTTTTAGCGCCGTTCGTGATCGCTACAGCAGTTTTAAAAATAACCAACCATATAAATGAAACGTTGTTTTATTTATTGTTGAAAACCTTTATCCAGGCGACTATGATGCCGTTAAATAAATCAAAACAGTGTTTTGATTTTATGCCATTGCGATCGATTTATCATTGGAGGGAAAGGTGGACGTAAGGCAAAGTATCCATAGCGAGCACGCTAAAACGCTGGACACCCAGGCGCTGCGACGCGAGTTTTTAATAGAAAATATTTTTGTCGCTGATGAATATACGATGGTCTACAGCCATATCGACCGTATTATTGTCGGCGGCATTATGCCCGTCAGCCATCCCGTTGAAATCGGCGGAGAGGTGGGTAAACAGCTTGGCGTTTCCCGGTTACTGGACCGCCGCGAGCTGGGCGTCATTAATATTGGCGGCGCGGGCGCCATTATCGTTGACGGGCAGCGCCATGACATTGGTCATCGTGATGCTCTGTATATTGGTAAAGGGGCGAAAGAGCTGGTCTTCGTCAGCAATGAGGCGAGCAGACCGGCGAAGTTTTATTACAACTGCGCGCCAGCGCATACCGCTTATCCGACGAAAAAAGTGTCGCCTGCCGACGTTGCGCCCGTCACCTTAGGCGATAACCTCACCAGTAACCGTCGCACCATCAATAAATACTTCGTACCGGATGTACTGGAAACCTGTCAGCTCAGTATGGGACTCACCGAACTGGCGCCCGGCAATCTATGGAACACCATGCCATGCCATACCCATGAGCGCCGTATGGAAGTGTACCTCTATTTCAATATGGAAGAGGACAGTTGCGTTTTCCATATGATGGGGCAGCCTCAGGAAACCCGTCATATTGTGATGCGTAATGAACAGGCGGTTATTTCCCCAAGCTGGTCAATACATTCCGGCGTTGGCACCAAAGCCTATACGTTTATTTGGGGCATGGTGGGAGAAAATCAGGTCTTCGATGACATGGATCACGTTGCGGTACAAGATCTGCGCTAGTCGCGACCGGTGATAACGCCTGTGCGTGACAGGCATGACAAAAATAAGGATTAACAATGATTTTGAATGCATTTTCTCTTGAAGGTAAAGTCGCGGTTGTGACGGGGTGCGATACCGGATTGGGGCAGGGGATGGCGTTAGGGCTGGCGGAAGCGGGCTGTGACATTGTCGGTATTAACATTGTTGAACCGACGGAAACTATTGCGCGCGTCACCGCTCTGGGACGTCGTTTTTTAAGCCTGACAGCCGATCTGCGTCAAATCGATGGTATTCCGGCATTACTGGAACGGGCGGTGGCGGAATACGGTCATATTGATATTCTGGTGAATAACGCGGGTTTGATCCGTCGTGAAGATGCGATTGATTTCACGGAAAAAGACTGGGATGACGTCATGAACCTGAACATCAAGAGCGTGTTCTTTATGTCTCAGGCGGCGGCAAAACATTTTATTGCCCAGGGCAACGGCGGCAAAATTATTAATATCGCGTCTATGCTCTCCTTCCAGGGCGGCATTCGCGTTCCGTCTTATACCGCGTCGAAAAGCGGCGTAATGGGAATAACGCGTCTGATGGCGAACGAGTGGGCGAAACACAATATCAATGTGAACGCCATCGCGCCGGGCTATATGTCCACGAATAATACCCAGCAATTGCGCGCTGATGCACAACGTAGCGCCGAAATTCTCGACCGTATTCCGGCTGGACGTTGGGGGCTACCGGGCGATTTAATGGGGCCGGTAGTCTTCCTGGCATCCAGCGCCGCTGATTATGTTAACGGCTATACCATAGCGGTAGATGGCGGTTGGCTGGCGCGTTAATCCGCTACTGACAAATGCGTTTCTGGAAAAATCGACGCTTTGGCCGAAAAAACTGATAAAGCCCTGTCCTCGTACAGGGTTTTTTTATGATCTCATTAGCATAGTCCATATTGTGGGTTTAACTTAATCCATATATTGTTAAATAATAGCTATGATCAATGGTTTAATTCATTGAAATATTGGTGGTTTAAAAAAATACCCGGCAACGGCGTTAAATTTAAAAAGTGTAATATCCATCACATATCGCTATAGCGTAGCCATTTAATCCATATTTATGCCGTTTCCAGCCTGACACTTGAGGAAGAGTATCCCGTACTTTCAGGCTATGTCTTACTCTGTTGTGGCAGGAAAATATGGTCTCTATTAATCATGACTCTGCTTTAACGCCGCGTTCGCTTCGCGACACACGACGTATGAATATGTTTGTTTCGGTTTCTGCAGCGGTAGCGGGACTGTTATTTGGTCTGGATATCGGCGTTATCGCCGGGGCGCTGCCTTTTATTACCGACCATTTCGTACTGACCAGCCGGCTGCAGGAATGGGTCGTCAGCAGCATGATGCTTGGCGCGGCAATTGGCGCATTATTTAACGGCTGGCTTTCATTCCGGCTGGGGCGTAAGTATAGCCTGATGGCCGGCGCGATTTTGTTCGTGCTCGGCTCGCTGGGGTCGGCGTTTGCTTCCAGCGTGGAAGTATTGATTGGCGCCCGCGTGATACTGGGCGTAGCAGTAGGGATTGCCTCCTATACCGCGCCGCTTTATCTCTCTGAAATGGCAAGTGAAAATGTTCGCGGCAAAATGATCAGTATGTATCAACTGATGGTGACGTTAGGCATTGTGCTGGCTTTTTTATCCGATACGGCATTCAGCTACAGCGGCAACTGGCGCGCGATGTTGGGCGTGCTGGCGCTGCCTGCGGTGTTGCTCATTATTCTCGTGGTATTCCTGCCGAATAGTCCGCGTTGGCTGGCGCAAAAAGGTCGCCATATTGAAGCGGAAGAGGTGCTGCGTATGCTGCGCGATACCTCGGAAAAAGCCCGTGATGAACTGAATGAAATTCGGGAAAGCCTCAAACTCAAGCAGGGAGGGTGGGCATTATTTAAAGCTAACCGCAATGTTCGCCGCGCCGTGTTCCTCGGTATGCTGCTACAGGCAATGCAGCAGTTCACCGGCATGAACATCATTATGTACTATGCGCCGCGCATTTTTAAAATGGCCGGCTTTACCACCACGGAACAGCAAATGATCGCCACGCTGGTGGTCGGGCTGACCTTTATGTTCGCGACGTTTATCGCCGTCTTTACGGTCGATAAGGCCGGGCGTAAACCGGCGTTAAAAATCGGTTTCAGCGTAATGGCGTTAGGGACATTGGTGTTGGGCTACTGCCTGATGCAGTTTGATAACGGTACGGCATCAAGCGGCCTCTCCTGGCTTTCCGTTGGGATGACGATGATGTGTATCGCCGGTTACGCGATGAGCGCCGCTCCGGTGGTGTGGATACTGTGTTCGGAAATCCAGCCGCTGAAATGCCGTGATTTTGGCATTACCTGTTCAACCACGACAAACTGGGTATCGAACATGATCATCGGCGCGACATTCCTGACACTGTTGGACAGCATTGGCGCGGCAGGTACATTCTGGCTTTACACCGCGCTGAATATCGCTTTTATCGGCATCACTTTCTGGCTGATTCCGGAAACCAAAAATGTCACCCTGGAGCATATCGAACGCAAGCTAATGGCGGGCGAGAAGCTAAGAAATATTGGCGTGTAATCCCCCCTCCCATGCCGGATAACGTCTGTTATCCGGCATGATGAAAAATAGGCTGGAAACGGATGTGTAAGTTTGCTTCACTGCCATAATGCTTTACAAAAAGGAGAGCGCAGTGAAAACGATCGGACTGTTGGGTGGTATGAGCTGGGAATCGACTATCCCTTATTACCGTTTAATCAATGAAGGCATTAAACAGCAGCTGGGAGGCCTGCACTCGGCGAGCTTACTGCTGCATAGCGTAGATTTCCACGATATTGAAGTATGTCAACGCCGCGGCGAGTGGGATAAAGCGGGCGATATCCTGGCGCAGGCCGCGCAGGGGTTACAGCAGGCGGGCGCAGAAGGCATTGTGCTGTGTACCAACACCATGCATAAAATCGCGCACGTTATTGAATCTCGTTGTTCGCTGCCTTTCCTACACATCGCTGATGCTACCGGGCGAGCCATCGCCCGTCAGGGGTTGCATCGCGTGGCGCTATTAGGGACCCGCTATACGATGGAGCAGGATTTTTATCGCGGGCGGCTGGAACAGCAATTTGCGATTGAGACCATCGTGCCGGAGGCGGACGATCGGGCGCGTATCAATCAGGTCATTTTTGACGAGCTCTGTCAGGGGACATTCACTGACGCGTCGCGCCACTATTATTTACAGGTTATCGAACAACTGGCTGCGCAAGGCGCGCAGGGCGTTATTTTTGGCTGCACTGAAATAGGTTTGCTTGTTCCCCAGACGCAAAGCGCGCTACCGGTTTTCGATACCACGGCAATTCATGCCGCAGATGCCGTGAGCTTTATGCTTTCGTCATCGGCCCCAGAATAACCTCCAGCGGTTCGACCAGGCGCGAAAGATGCGTTTGTAAATGCTTACTGAAGGCGTCAACCAGCGCGGAGGCGGGGCGGTGTAGCGGGCGAATCAGGCTGACGGTAAAGGGCACGTCAATGCTGAAGCGGCGAACGGTGACGCCGCTGGCGGCATAGTCCAGCGCGGTCAGCGGGTTAACGATCGAAACGCCCGCCCCGGCGCGCACCATCGCGCAGACGGAGGCCGCGCTATGCGTTTCCACCACCATTCTGCGCTTCACCTGATGTTCGGCAAATAACGTATCCAATAACTGTCGATAGCTGTCCAGGCGGGAGAGGCTGATAAAGTTTTCCCCCTGAAAATCGTCTGGCGTCAGTACCGTTTTGGCGGCAAGCGGATGGTCGCAGGACAGTACGCACACTTCATTTAGCGTTAGTAACTCGGTGCGGGTTGTTCCTGCCGGGGCATGAAGCGTCTCCGTCAGCCCTAAGTCGTGGCGCTGGGCGGAGAGCCACTCTTCCAGCAACGGCGACTCCTGCGGCACAATATTCAGGCTGACATCCGGATAACGCGCCAGAAAAGGCGGTAGTAACGGCGGCAAAAAGGATTGTGAAAAGACCGGCAGGCAGGCGATAGAGAGCTCGCCCTGACGGAACTCGCGCAGACTTTCCGCCGCGCTGACGATGCGATCCAACCCATACCAGGAGCGTTGTACCTCTTCGAACAGGCGTAGCCCTTGCACCGTCGGATGTAAGCGCCCGCGTGTGCGCTCAAACAGCGTTAATCCCAGCACTTTCTCAAAACGCGCCAGCTCGCGACTGACGGTAGGCTGCGAGGTATGCAGCAGCCGCGCCGCTTCGGTGAGATTTCCGGCGGTCATTACGGCGTGAAAAATTTCAATGTGACGTAAATTTACGGCAGCCATACGTTTCCCTGAATCATTTATCCCATATCATTTTTGCATAGACTGACAATAAAACGATATTTTTTATTCTTTCTAAGGTATGGCGTAATCGTTAAAAAGCCTGTTCCGGAGTTTGTTATGTCATTGCCGCATTATCACGCTGAAACTGACCTTAACGCTGAAAATTTGCTCAGATTGCCTGCTGAATTCGGCTGTCCGGTCTGGGTCTATGACGCGCACATTATTCGCCGTCAGATAGCCGCCCTGCAGCAGTTTGACGTCGTGCGTTTTGCGCAAAAAGCCTGTTCGAACATTCATATCCTGCGCTTAATGCGCGCGCAGGGCGTCAAGGTGGATTCTGTTTCATTGGGGGAGATCGAACGTGCGCTGGCGGCGGGCTACGATCCGCAAACGTGCCCTGATGATATCGTTTTTACCGCCGATGTGATTGACGCCGCCACGCTGGCGCGCGTCAGTGAACTGCATATTCCGGTCAATGCCGGCTCGGTAGATATGCTGACGCAGCTTGGTCAGGTTTCGCCTGGGCATCGCGTCTGGTTGCGCGTGAATCCTGGCTTTGGTCACGGCCACAGCCAGAAAACCAACACCGGGGGCGAAAACAGCAAACACGGCATCTGGCATAGCGATCTTCCGGCGGCGCTGGCGGTAATGCAGAAATACCGACTGAAACTTGTCGGTATCCATATGCACATTGGTTCCGGCGTCGATTATGGCCATCTGGAGCAGGTTTGCGGCGCGATGGTACGCCAGGTGCTGGAATGTGGTCAGGATGTGGAGGCGATTTCGGCAGGCGGCGGACTCTCGATACCTTACCGTGAGGGAGAAGAGCCCGTTGATACGCGCCATTACTATGGCCTGTGGAACGCGGCGCGCGAGCAAATCGCCCGCCATCTGGGACATGCGGTCAAACTTGAGATCGAACCCGGACGTTTTCTGGTGGCGCAATCGGGCGTGCTGGTAACGCAGGTGCGTAGCGTAAAACAGATGGGAAGCCGCCATTTCGTGCTGGTAGATGCGGGTTTTAACGATCTGATGCGCCCGGCGATGTACGGTAGCTATCACCGTATTTCGGCGCTGGCGGCGGATGGTCGCGCGCTTGAAAATGGCCCGTGGGTCGAGACGGTGGTCGCCGGGCCGCTATGCGAATCAGGCGATGTTTTTACGCAGCAGGAAGGGGGAATGGTTGAAACACGCGCCTTACCTGCGGTCATCCCCGGCGATTACCTCGTATTGCACGATACCGGCGCGTACGGCGCGTCTATGTCATCGAATTACAACAGCCGCCCGCTCCTGCCGGAAGTGCTGTTTGACAATGGACAGGCGCGGCTGATCCGCCGTCGTCAGACCATTGAAGAGCTGTTAGCGCTGGAGATGCTCTGAAGCGCATCATTAGGCCGGACGTTGAAAAAACGGGCCCGCGGAGACGGACTCACGCAGAATCAGCGTGCCGGTAAAGGGTGGGATCGGGGCGACCGGCTCGCTGTTCGCCAGACGAACGGCCTGATCGATCGCGGTGGCTATCATATCCTCGATGGGTAAATAGACTGTTGAAAGCCCCGGTTCAAGCCAGGTTGCGCCCGGCGCATCGTCAAAACCAAACAGCGACACATCCTGCGGGATGCGTAATCCGGCCTGGCGCAGCGCTTTTGCCGCGCCCAGCGCCGTGTCATCATTACAGGCGAATAGCGCGCTAAACGTGACGCCTTCCTCCAGTAATTCCCGGCAGGCGTCATAGCCGCGCGTCAGCGTGTAATCGCCGTATTTCACTTTTGCCGGTTGCCAGGGGATGCCATATTTTTCCAGCGCCTTGCGATAACCCGCTACGCGTGATGTGCCGGTGGGAGTATGAACAGGCAGCGTAATACAGGCGATATCGCGATGGCCCTGCGTAATCAGATATTCCACCGCCTGGAATGCCGCCGTCTCCTGCTCGAAGAAAATAGCGCGATCGCGGGCCTGAGTGACGTTGCGATTAATAATCACCAGCGGCATTTCCGTGGCGTCAATCAACGACAAAATCGCCGGCTCATCCATATAGCGAGTGTAAAGAATAATAGCGTCGCACTGTCTGTCGGCCAACATTTGTACGGCTTTCTGCTCTCGTTCCGGCGTATCGTGACCATCGGTGACGATCAACTGCTTGTTATGAAACTCCGCCTGGCGCGACGCCCGGCGCAACAAACTGCCGAAATAGAAGCCGTCAAACGTAGAGACGACCAGACCGATGCTGTTGCTGGTGCGATTCGCCAGCGAGCGTGCCAGTAGGTTGGGGCGATAGTCCAGAGCCTGCATCGCCGTAAACACTTTCTGGCGCGTGCTTTCTTTTACCTGCCCCGTCCCATTCAGCACTCGTGAGACGGTGGCCTTTGATACGCCCGCATGGCGGGAAACATCCAGCATTGTCGCCATCATGCTACCCTGATTAATCGGTTGTCGACAGGTGCCCGGTATCCGTCGGCGTGGATACCGAATGTCGGCGTACCAGTGTCGGACTAAATACATGGGTCACTTCCGGCGTAGGGCATTTCCCTGCCAGCGCTAACGCCAGTTCCGCCGCCTGTGTCGCCATGGTGACGATCGGATACCGAATGGTGGTCAGTCGGGGACGCACATAGCGTGAGACCAGTACATCATCAAAACCGATGAGCGATACTTCGCCCGGCACCCCCACGCCATTATCATTTAATACTCCCATCGCGCCAGCCGCCATCGAGTCGTTATAGCAGGCCACTGCGGTAAAATTTCTGCCGCGACCTAATAACTCAGTCATCGCCTGCTCGCCGCCGCTTTCATCCGGTTCGCCGAACGTCACCAGCCGATCGTTAGCCGGGATATGGCTTTCCGCCAGCGCATCGTAATAGCCCCTCAGGCGATCTTCGGCATCAGAGATAGTGTGATTGGAACAGATATACCCAATACGCGTATGACCTTGCTGGATCAGATGCCGGGTCGCCAGCCATGCCCCGTAACGGTCATCCAGCGCGACACAGCGATGTTCTAACCCCGGTAAAATGCGGTTAATCAGCACCATGCCGGGGATTTGCTTCATTAATGAGGCCAGGTCCGCATCCGGAATCATTTTGGCGTGTACCACTAACGCTGCGCAACGATGACGAATCAACTGTTCAATAGCCTGACGCTCTTTTTGTTCGTTATGATACCCGTTGCCAATCAGTAAAAAATTGCCGGTGTGATACGCCACCTGTTCAACGGCTTTCACCATCGCGCCGAAAAAAGGATCGGAAACGTCGCCGACCACCAGACCGAGGGTTTCCGTTGCCTGCTGTGCCAGCGCGCGCGCGTTGGCGTTAGGGTGATAGCTCAGGGACTCCATTGCGCTGGTTACCGCCAGCCGGGACGCTTCGCTGGCTTTTGGCGAATCGTTAATAACGCGAGAAACGGTGGCGACTGAAACACCGGCCAGTCGGGCTACATCTTTTATGGTCGCCATGATAATACCTATAGTGGGTAAACGCTTACATTACGCCAGTTTTACGGAAAATGAACCTCTGTTCAAGCCTCTTGCCCCGCCGTGTCGGGCAAATGTGACCTGCACGGGAGAAATGCGTCTGTAAAGTGACAATACAAATCTTTCGTTACAGTTTGCGAAGCGCTGTTGCGATTGTCTGCTGGCAGGCCAGCGAGTCAGGTTGATAGAGTGGTGATCCCAGAGGTATTGATAGGTGGAATCAACGTCATTGTTGATCACACGAATTACACCAACCTGCGTAGAGATGCGCAGGTTTTTTTTTGTTTCGCCTGAACCTGTAACAGTAACGGATAATTTACACAACTCGTTGCATTTCCGTTTATTCCTTTGCGTTTTCGGACTGGCGATGCAGACGCGCGAAGCCCACAATCAAGATCCCAGAGGTATTGATTGGTGAGATTATTCGGTACGCTCTTCGTACCTGTCTCTTGCACCAACCTGCGCGGATGCGCAGGTTTTTTTTCGAACCTATTTTGCTATCGCTCCTGTTACGCAACTCGTGTAATCTGCCACAATTCATGTTTTAGCGAATTGTCGGCCAAAGGGAGTTGAAATGCTGTTTGGATTTTTCCGTAACCTGTTTCGCGTGCTTTATCGTGTGCGCGTCACTGGCGATGTCCGGGCGCTACAGGGGAACCGGGTCTTAATTACCCCCAATCACGTTTCATTTATCGATGGTATGCTACTGGCGCTGTTTTTGCCGGTACGGCCTGTCTTTGCGGTATATACCTCCATCAGCCAGCAATGGTATATGCGCTGGTTAACGCCGCTGATCGATTTTGTACCGCTCGATCCCACTAAACCCATGTCCATTAAACACCTGGTGCGTCTGGTGGAGCAGGGGCGTCCAGTGGTGATTTTCCCGGAAGGGCGGATTTCCGTGACCGGCTCGCTGATGAAAATTTATGACGGCGCAGGCTTTGTGGCGGCAAAATCGGGCGCAACCGTCATTCCGCTCCGCATTGACGGCGCGGAGCTTACCCCTTTCAGCCGCCTGAAAGGTCTGGTTAAACGGCGCTTATTCCCCCGTATTCAGCTTCATATTTTACCGCCGACGCAAATACCGATGCCGGAAGCGCCGCGCGCGCGCGACAGACGTAAGATAGCGGGTGAGATGCTGCACCAGATCATGATGGAAGCGCGTATGGCGGTGCGCCCGCGCGAGACGTTATACGAATCGTTGCTGGCGGCGCAATATCGTTACGGCGCGGGTAAAAACTGTATTGAGGACATTAACTTTACGACGGATACGTATCGTAAGTTACTGACCAAGACGCTTTTTGTTGGCCGGATTCTGGAAAAGTACAGCGTTGAGGGCGAGAAAATCGGTTTAATGCTGCCGAATGCCGCCATCAGCGCGGCGGTGATTTTCGGCGCGGTTTCTCGTCGCCGCATTCCGGCCATGATGAACTACACAGCGGGGGTAAAAGGGCTGACCAGCGCGATTACCGCGGCGGAAATTAAAACGATTTTTACCTCCCGCCAGTTCCTCGATAAAGGTAAATTGTGGCACCTGCCGGAACAGCTAACGCAGGTTCGCTGGGTTTACCTGGAAGATTTAAAAGCGGACGTCACACTCGCCGACAAGCTGTGGATTTTTGCCCACCTCCTGGCGCCGCGACTGGCGCAGGTAAAACAGCAGCCGGAAGACGCGGCGATCATTCTTTTTACTTCCGGCTCGGAAGGGCACCCGAAAGGGGTGGTGCACAGCCATAAAAGCATTCTGGCGAACGTCGAGCAGATAAAAACGATTGCGGATTTCACCGCCAATGACCGTTTTATGTCGGCGCTGCCGCTCTTTCACTCGTTCGGTTTGACGGTGGGCCTGTTTACGCCGTTGTTGACCGGCGCGGAAGTGTTTCTTTATCCAAGTCCGCTGCACTATCGCATTGTGCCGGAACTGGTCTATGACCGTAACTGTACCGTGCTGTTTGGTACGTCAACCTTCCTCGGCAACTATGCGCGCTTTGCCAATCCGTATGATTTTTATCGCCTGCGCTATGTGGTGGCCGGTGCGGAAAAACTTCAGGAGAGCACCAAACAACTGTGGCAGGATAAATTCGGTCTGCGCATTCTTGAGGGCTACGGGGTAACGGAATGCGCGCCAGTAGTCTCGATTAACGTGCCGATGGCGGCTAAGCCTGGCACTGTTGGCCGCATTCTGCCTGGCATGGACGCGCGTCTGCTGGCGGTGCCCGGTATTGAAAACGGCGGTCGGCTACAGCTGAAAGGGCCGAATATCATGAATGGCTATCTGCGCGTGGAAAAACCGGGCGTGCTGGAGGTGCCGTCGGCGGAAAACGCCAGAGGCGAAACCGAGCGCGGCTGGTACGACACGGGCGATATTGTACGCTTCGATGAAAATGGTTTTGTGCAGATTCAGGGGCGCGCGAAACGCTTTGCGAAAATTGCTGGCGAAATGGTCTCGCTGGAGATGGTCGAGCAACTGGCGCTTGGCGTTTCGGCGGACAAAATGCACGCTACCGCCATTAAAAGCGATGCCAGCAAAGGTGAAGCGCTGGTACTGTTTACGACTGACAGCGAACTCACCCGAGAAAAGTTACAGCACTATGCCCGTGAACACGGTATTCCGGAACTTGCCGTCCCGCGTGATATCCGTTATCTGAAGCAGCTTCCCTTGCTTGGCAGCGGGAAACCCGATTTTGTGACGCTGAAAAGTTGGGTGGATGCGCCGGAACAACATCATGAGTGAGTCAGTACGTACTAACACTTCCATCTGGTCGAAAGGGATGCTGTCGGTGATTGTCGCGCAGTTTCTCTCGGCTTTTGGCGATAATGCGCTGCTGTTCGCGACGCTGGCACTGCTGAAAGCTCAGTTTTACCCGGACTGGAGCCAGCCTGTTTTGCAAATGGTGTTTGTGGGCGCTTACATTCTTTTTGCGCCGTTTGTCGGCCAGATAGCGGACAGCTTTGCCAAAGGCCGGGTGATGATGGTCGCCAATGGTCTTAAACTGGCGGGAGCGGCAGGTATCTGCCTCGGCGTAAATCCTTTTGTCGGTTATACGTTGGTCGGGATTGGCGCGGCGGCTTATTCTCCGGCGAAATACGGTATTCTGGGCGAACTGACGACGGGCGATAAGCTGGTGAAAGCCAATGGCCTGATGGAAGCCTCTACGATTGCGGCGATTTTGCTCGGTTCCGTCGCGGGCGGCGTATTGGCCGACTGGCATGTCATCGCTGCGCTGGTTGCCTGCGCGTTGGCCTACGCTGGCGCAGTGGCGGCGAACCTGTTTATCCCGAAGCTTGTGGCGGCGCGTCCAGGACAATCCTGGCGGTTGTCGACGATGACGCGTAGCTTCTTCAGCGCTTGCGTTGTCCTTTGGCGTAACGGTGAAACGCGGTTTTCGCTGGTGGGGACCGGGCTATTCTGGGGCGCAGGCGTGACGCTGCGTTTTCTGCTGGTGCTGTGGGTGCCGGTGGCGCTGGGTATTACGGATAACGCCACGCCGACTTACCTGAACGCCATGGTGGCGGTAGGCATTGTGGTCGGCGCGGGCGCGGCGGCAAAACTGGTGACGCTGGAGACCGTATCGCGCTGTATGCCCGCCGGGATTTTGATTGGCGTTGTGGTTGCGATCTTCTCATTACAGCACGCATTGCTGCCTGCTTATGCCTTGTTGTTATTGATAGGTATGCTGGGCGGCTTTTTTGTGGTGCCGCTCAACGCTTTGCTCCAGGAGCGCGGTAAGAAGAGCGTTGGCGCCGGGAATGCCATTGCCGTACAAAATCTGGGCGAGAATAGCGCCATGCTATTAATGCTGGGACTGTACTCGCTGGCGGTGCTGGTTGGCGTTCCGGCAGTGGCGATAGGTATCGGCTTTGGCGTGCTGTTCGCGCTGGCGATCGCGGCGCTGTGGATCTGGCAGCGCCGGCAGGCATCATACTGAGTGAATATGCCGGGCGGCGAGCGCGCGTTATCCGGCTTACATTGTCTCTGTAAGCCCGGAAGCGTAGCGCCACCGGGCACTGACTATCACGGCGCCGGATAGGTATAAACCTGGTGCGCCGCCTCAATCTCCGCCAGGACCTCTTCGCTTAACGTCAGATGCAGACTTTCCACATTCGTCTTGAGCTGCGCCATCGTGGTTGCGCCCAGTAACGTACTGGCGACAAACGGCTGGCGGCGAACAAAGGCCAGCGCCATCTGCGCCGGATCAAGATTGTGACGCTTCGCGATATCGACGTAGGCGGCAACGGCTTTTTGCGCCTGTTCGCCGCTGTAACGTGTGAAGCGGCTGAACAAGGTATTCCGCGCGCCTGCGGGTTTGGCCCCGTTCAGGTATTTACCGGTTAATGTGCCAAACGCCAGACAGGAGTAGGCGAGCAATTCAACACCTTCATACTGGCTGACTTCCGCCAGCCCGACCTCGTAACTGCGGTTTAACAGGCTATAGGGGTTCTGGATCGTGACAATACGCGGCAGGTCATGTTTTTCCGCCAGATGCAGATAGCGCATAACGCCAAACGCTGTCTCATTTGAAACGCCAATATAACGAATCTTACCCGCTCGCTGAAACTCACTTAGCGCGTCTAACGTCTCCAGCAGACTTACTACTGGCGTGGAGTCCGTCCAGTTATAGCCGAGTTTACCGAAGCAGTTAGTGGGGCGCTGCGGCCAGTGCACCTGATACAAATCCAGATAGTCGGTCTGCAATCGGGTCAAACTGTCGTGTAGCGCTTCGCGAATATTTTTACGATCCAGCGCCTGATGAGGCCGGATGCCTTGATCATTATTACGTGCCGGTCCGCTGACTTTGCTGGCGATGATCAGTTTTTCACGGTTGCCGCGTTTGGCGAGCCAGTTACCGATATAGGACTCCGTCAGCCCTTGTGTTTCCGGGCGCGGCGGTACCGGATACATCTCGGCGGCGTCGATAAGGTTAATGCCATTTGCGATGGCATAGTCGAGCTGTGCGTGAGCGTCGGCTTCGCTGTTTTGTTCACCAAATGTCATTGTGCCCAGCCCTAGCGTACTTACTTCGAGCGAGCTGTGGGGTATACGGTGATAGTGCATAGCCGTTTCCTTTTTATTATGAAGTCAGAAATTCCCGACAAAGGACAATAAAAATGGCAGAGGGAAGGCAAAAGGGAAAGTAAAATTGCAGGCTGCGCGGCGTAATTGTTACCGGGCGTGGTCGCCACGCACCGTTACGGGACGCAGCCTGGAGGCTTGCAGAACGCTGACCTCGATCACAGGCCACCGCTTAACGTTCGATGATTTGAGACACTTCGTCACGGTTGATTTGCATCTCGTTTCCCTGTGCATCGGTATAGCTGACCAGACCGGTATCATCGTCAACTTGTGGTTTTCCATCGGTCAGGATCATACGACCATCTTTCGTCGCCATTACATAATCGCTGCTGCATCCGGATACCGCAAAAGCCAACCCTACTGCGGAAATTACAACTGCCCACTTTTTCATCCGTTTGTCCTCACATAGCTTGCATCTGATAATAGTCTGTTAATCATATGTCTGATAATAGTCTAGTAATAACGCGCAGCTCTGCATGTCGGAAGCAGCAAAATCTTAATCTGTGAGAAGAAAGGAAATAAAGTGAGTATTCGCTCCCCGGCGGGGGAGCGACACAGGATTACAGCGGATTCTTTTTATTACGCAACAGGTTCAGGCTCTCTACTGCGATAGAGAAGAACATGGCGAAATAGATATACCCTTTCGGAACGTGAACGTCGAAACTTTCCAGAATCAGGGTAAAGCCAACCAGGATCAGAAAGGAGAGCGCCAGCATTTTTACCGACGGATGGCGATCGACAAACTCGCCGATGGGCCGTGCCGCAAACATCATGACGCCCACGGCAATAACGACTGCCGCCATCATAATAAACAGATGATCGGAGAGGCCAACCGCTGTGATAACTGAATCAAGGCTGAAAATAATATCCAGCAGCATAATCTGTACAATTGCGCCCAGGAAAGAAGAAACCCGGGTTTTTAACCCTTCTTCTTCGCCTTCGATGGACTCATGGATCTCCTTGCTGGCTTTCCACATTAAAAATAACCCGCCCAGTAACAGAATGAGATCGCGGGCGGAAATCGCTTCGCCGAAAAGCTCAAACAGCGGATTAGTCAGACGAGTGACCCAGGCGATTGACGCCAGCAGCGCCAGGCGCATGACCATCGCCGCCGCCAACCCAAGCCGCCGTGCGTGGTTTCGTTGCGCCGTAGGAAGTTTTGCTACCACCAGAGAAAGAAAAATAATGTTGTCGATCCCAAGTACAATCTCCAGCAGCGTCAGCGTACCGAGCGCCAGCCAGGCATTAGGATCGGTTATCCATGCAAATAACATCGAACAAAGTCCTGCCAAAAAAAGAAGCGGTAATTATAGGCCCGTCGAGTGACGGGCGAAAGCCCAGGCTGAATTTGCGCAACCAGGAACGGTGTAAAATAGCGGCGACAATACGCTTACGTTTATCCGGCGTCGGCCCGATGCGTAGCCATAGCGGAGGCGCATTTGCGTGTAATGGACGTTACGGATTCTGCAATAAAAAATGGCGAGCCAGCAGCGCCTGCGTAAAATTTTTTTTCAGATAAAATCCACGCGGTAGCGTCAAAATAGGTTCCCCGCGCGCGCCGATAGCCTCGGTGAGCGCCCTGGCATTGGCGGCTTTGGGCCGCAGTTGTAAGACTTCGCCATGACGGGCGGTAATGCGTTCCACCTGGCCCAGCACTATCATGTCCATCAGCTCTTCCCAGTCGAGGCGTAGCTGCCTGTCCTCTTCTTCACTCGGACTCCAGAGTAGCGGCGAACCTACGCGGCGTTCGGCTAACGGTATGCTGCGATCGCCTTCGACAGGCACCCATAGCACGCGCTTCAATTTATGCCGTACGTGACTTGTCTCCCAGGTCACGCCGCTGTTACCGGTTAACGGCGCCACGCAAACAAAGGTTGTTTCCAGAGGACGACCCAGACTATCCACCGGGATGGTTTTCAGTTCTACGCCTAACGCGGCGAAATCCTGCTCCGGCTTGCTCCCGGCGCTGGCGCCGAGCCAGATCTCCAGCAAGACGCCGATCCAGCCTTTGTCTCGCTTCAAATCTTTAGGCGTGGTAATGCCGGCCATCGCCGCCAGCTCGCCTAACGTATAGCCGGAAAGCTGCCGCGCCTGGGCTAACAGCAATGCTTCCGAAGCAGGCGGAGTCAGTAGCGGACAAAGAGCGGACATGACAATTACCTTAGGTCAAAAAATAAGCAGCGATTTTATACCGTATGGGCAGAGTTTATCTTTTTCTGTGTCTTATATTCAATAGACTGATTTTTATTGCCTTTTTTGTGTTGTTTCTTCGTGTTGCGCAACGCTGAAGCGGGTTTTCCAATTCTGGTCACTGACAATAAACAGGATCTTACACTATGTTATCCACAGAAAGTTGGGATAACTGTGTAAAACCGCCACTACTGTTTCCATTTACAGCCTTGACGTGCGACGAAAATCGAAAATTCAGACAAATAGTGCGTAAGTTATTGGCACAATCTGTGGATAAAACCGACGCTGGTTGATCTTTCATCAGCATAAGGATCTTAGATGTGATGCTGGTCACGCTTTATGAAGGTGGTATGTAAGATTTGTCTATAACACAATGAATATAAGGCACTATTTTTACTGTTTTCCGCATGAGGAATTCAGACTGTTCTGGGTTTTCCCGTGGTAATTCCATACTTCTTCACAACTATATCCACAGAAAAGGTGAATAAAATGGCGCAAGGGCGTCATCATCTGTTTATAACTCGGCTATTTACTGTGAGTTATTCAATTGTTATTAGGCTGTGTCACTATTACAGAGTGGTTTACCGCCTCACTGGAGTATGAAACAATCGTTCATATATAAGGTTTATGTTGAGGTAGTCCGGTGATTGATGACGATGGCTACCGCCCAAATGTAGGTATCGTAATTTGTAATCGTCAGGGGCAGGTGATGTGGGCCCGGCGATTTGGTCAGCACTCCTGGCAGTTCCCGCAGGGCGGGATAAATCCAGGGGAGTCGGCAGAACAGGCGATGTACCGGGAACTGTTTGAAGAAGTTGGGTTAAGCCGTAAAGATGTGCGGATCCTTGCTTCTACTCGCAACTGGTTGCGTTACAAGTTACCAAAACGTTTGGTGCGTTGGGACACAAAGCCGGTATGTATCGGCCAGAAACAAAAGTGGTTTCTTTTGCAGTTAATGAGCGCCGACGCCGAAATCAATATGCAAACCAGCAGTACGCCGGAGTTTGACGGCTGGCGCTGGGTAAGTTACTGGTATCCGGTTCGACAAGTGGTGTCATTTAAACGCGATGTCTACCGCAGGGTAATGAAAGAGTTTGCAAGTGTTGTCATGGCGCTTCAGGATAATCCTCCTAAGCTACAAAGCGCGCCTGCTTATCGACGTAAAAGAGGTTAAGCCACGCAAATTATGCTCACTCGCCTGCGCGAAATAGTCGAAAAAGTGGCCAGTGCGCCGCGTCTGAACGAGGCGCTGAATATTCTGGTCACGGATATCTGTCTTGCGATGGATACTGAGGTTTGCTCGGTTTACCTGGCCGATCATGACCGACGCTGTTATTACCTGATGGCGACGCGGGGGTTGAAAAAACCGCGTGGTCGAACCGTTGCGCTTGCGTTTGATGAGGGGATCGTCGGTCTGGTGGGCAGACTGGCGGAACCCATTAACCTTGCCGATGCGCAAAAACATCCCAGCTTTAAATACATTCCTTCGGTAAAAGAGGAGCGTTTTCGCGCGTTTCTCGGCGTGCCGATCATTCAGCGTCGCCAACTTCTCGGCGTGCTGGTCGTACAGCAGCGCGAATTGCGCCAGTACGATGAAAGCGAAGAGTCTTTCCTCGTCACGCTCGCTACGCAGATGGCGGCTATCCTGTCACAGTCGCAGGTCACAGCGCTGTTCGGGCAATACCGGCAGACGCGAATCCGCGCGCTTCCTGCGGCGCCGGGCGTGGCTATCGCAACGGGCTGGCAAGACGCGACCATGCCGCTGATGGAACAGGTTTACGAAGCGTCTACGCTGGATACCTCTCTTGAACGCGAACGACTGACCGGCGCGCTGGAAGAGGCGGCGAACGAGTTCCGACGATACAGCAAACGCTTTGCCGCCGGCGCGCAAAAAGAGACGGCGGCCATTTTCGATCTGTACTCACACCTGCTTTCAGATGCCAGACTGCGTCGCGAACTCTTCGCCGAGGTCGACAAAGGCGCTGTTGCGGAGTGGGCCGTTAAAAAAATCATCGAAAAATTTGCCGAGCAATTTGCGGCGCTAACCGATAACTACCTCAAAGAACGTGCGGGAGACTTACGCACGCTGGGGCAGCGGCTGTTATTCCACCTTGATGATTCAGTTCAGGGGCCAAACGCCTGGCCGGAACGTTTTATTCTGGTCGCGGATGAGCTGTCGGCGACCACCCTGGCGGAGCTGCCGCAGGACAGGCTGGCGGGCGTTGTAGTGCGCGACGGCGCGGCAAACTCGCATGCGGCGATTATGGTGCGCGCGCTCGGTATCCCGACCGTCATGGGCGCGGATATCCAGCCTTCGGTGCTACATCGCCGTACGTTGGTGGTGGATGGCTATCGCGGTGAATTACTGGTCGATCCTGAACCCGTGCTTATTCAGGAATATCAGCGACTCATTAGTGAAGAGATAGAACTCAGTCGTCTGGCGGAGGACGACGTCAATCTTCCCGCCCAACTGAAAAGCGGCGAGCGAGTCAAAGTGATGCTGAATGCCGGGCTCAGCCCCGAGCATGAGGAAAAGTTAGGCAGTCGGATCGACGGTATCGGCCTGTACCGTACTGAAATTCCCTTTATGCTGCAAAGCGGGTTTCCCTCGGAAGAAGAGCAGGTGGCGCAGTATCAAGGGATGCTGCAAATGTTTAACGATAAACCGGTGACGCTGCGGACCCTGGATGTGGGAGCGGATAAGCAACTGCCCTATATGCCGATCAGCGAGGAGAACCCGTGTCTGGGCTGGCGCGGGATCCGCATTACGCTGGATCAGCCGGAGATCTTTTTGATCCAGGTCCGCGCGATGCTGCGCGCCAATGCGGCGACTGGCAACCTCAGCATTTTGTTGCCGATGGTCACCAGTATTGATGAAGTCGATGAAGCGCGGCGTCTGATCGAACGCGCCGGGCGCGAGGTCGAGGAGATGATCGGCTATGCGATCCCGAAACCGCGTATCGGCATTATGCTGGAAGTGCCGTCCATGGTATTTATGCTGCCGCATCTGGCTAACCGGATCGACTTTATCTCGGTCGGCACCAACGATTTAACGCAATATATCCTGGCGGTAGATCGTAACAATACCCGCGTGGCCAGTATTTATGACAGTTTGCATCCGGCTATGCTGCGCGCACTGTCCATGATTGCGCAGGAAGCCGAAAAACATGGTCTCGATCTTCGCTTGTGCGGCGAGATGGCGGGCGATCCGATGTGCGTGGCGATTCTTATCGGTCTGGGATATCGCCATCTTTCGATGAATGGCCGTTCGGTAGCGCGTGTGAAATATCTGCTGCGGCATATCGATTTTGAAGATGCGCAAACCCTTGCCAGACGCAGCCTTGAGGCGCAGATGGCGACCGAAGTGCGTCATCAGGTGGCGGCGTTTATGGAGCGCCGCGGGATGGGGGGATTGATTCGAGGAGGGTTGTAACGACTGGAGCGGGAAAAGAGAGTGACTGTGGATTCACGGCGCAGACAACACGCCTGCAAGATGAAAGACAATGCGTATACATATCTTTTAACGGTAATCGGCATCTCGCTTTTAACCCTTGTGCTATTATTCGCACCTTTGGAGCGTCTGCAACGCGCAGGCGCGCTTATCAATCGCTATCTCTTCAGCGAAATAACAAGAAATTGTGGTGACAGATGACCAGTAGCTATCTGCATTTTCCGGACTTTGATCCGGTCATTTTCTCAATTGGGCCCGTCGCGCTTCACTGGTATGGCTTGATGTATCTGGTGGGGTTCGTTTTCGCGATGTGGTTGGCGGTGCGTCGCGCTAACCGTCCGGGAAGCGGTTGGACCAAAAACGAAGTTGAAAATTTACTCTATGCAGGTTTCCTGGGGGTCTTCCTGGGGGGGCGTATTGGCTATGTCCTGTTTTATAACTTCCCTCTGTTTCTGGATAACCCGCTCTATTTATTCCGCGTCTGGGACGGCGGCATGTCCTTCCACGGCGGGCTTATCGGTGTGATACTGGTGATGATTATCTTCGCCAGGCGCACGAAGCGCTCGTTCTTTCAGGTGTCTGATTTTATTGCGCCGTTAATTCCGTTCGGCCTGGGCGCCGGGCGTCTGGGCAACTTTATCAACGGTGAATTGTGGGGGCGCGTTGATCCTGACTTCCGGTTTGCCATGCTCTTTCCTGGCTCACGCGCGGAAGATATTGCGTTGCTGCCGTCACATCCGCAATGGCAGCCTATTTTTGATACCTACGGCGTATTGCCGCGCCACCCTTCCCAGTTGTATGAACTGGCATTAGAAGGCGTGGTGCTGTTTATCATCCTTAATCTCTTTATTCGCAAACCGCGTCCGATGGGCGCAGTCTCCGGATTATTCCTGATTGGCTATGGCGCGTTTCGTATCATTGTTGAATTCTTCCGCCAGCCGGACGCGCAATTTACCGGCGCGTGGGTACAGTACATCAGCATGGGGCAGATTCTCTCTATCCCGATGATTATCGCTGGCGCGATCATGATGGTTTGGGCATATCGCCGCCGCCCGCAGCAACACGTTTCCTGAGGAACCATGAAACAGTATTTAGAACTGATGCAAAAAGTGCTGGATGAAGGCACACAGAAAAACGACCGTACCGGCACCGGCACGCTTTCCATTTTTGGCCATCAGATGCGTTTTAACCTGCAGGAAGGCTTTCCTCTGGTGACGACGAAACGCTGCCATTTACGTTCAATTATTCACGAACTGCTATGGTTTTTGCAGGGCGATACCAACATCGCTTACCTGCACGAAAATAATGTCACCATCTGGGACGAATGGGCCGATGAGAACGGCGATTTAGGCCCGGTTTATGGTAAGCAGTGGCGTGCATGGCCAACACCGGATGGCCGCCATATCGATCAGATCGCCACGGTCTTAAGCCAGCTTAAAAACGACCCGGACTCTCGTCGTATTATCGTTTCTGCGTGGAACGTCGGCGAGCTGGATAAGATGGCGCTGGCGCCGTGTCACGCCTTTTTCCAGTTTTATGTCGCAGATGGAAAACTCTCCTGTCAGCTTTATCAGCGCTCCTGCGATGTGTTCCTCGGTCTGCCGTTCAACATTGCCAGCTACGCGTTACTGGTGCATATGATGGCGCAACAGTGCGACCTGGACGTCGGCGATTTTGTCTGGACCGGCGGCGACACGCACCTGTACAGCAACCATATGGAGCAGACGCACCTGCAATTAAGCCGTGAACCGCGCGCGCTGCCGAAATTGGTCATTAAGCGTAAACCCGATTCGCTTTTTGACTACCGGTTCGATGATTTCGAAATTGAAGGCTATGATCCGCACCCCGGTATTAAAGCGCCGGTCGCTATCTAAGCGCTGACGATCCTGCCATAACCGACGTCATTGCGCGTCGGTTTTTTTACCCTTCGTCTCAATCTTCGGCGCGGATTCCTGAAATTTTGCAACGCGCTGCAAGACATGAACTTTTTTCCGTAACGCGCCGAACAATCTGTATTTGGCGCTCGTTATTTTTCTTCCGCCCGCCATACTGCCGACATGAAAAAACAACAGGGCTATACGCTCATTGAAACGGTGGTCGCGATGTCGCTCATTATCATTCTCAGCGCCACAGGACTTTATGGCTGGCAACGCTGGCAGCAGCAACAGCGCCTGTGGCAAACCGCATGTCAGGTGCGGGATTACCTGCTGCAACTTCGTGAGGACGCTCACTGGCATAACCGCGATCACATTCTTCGCGTGGTCAGCGAAGGCGGTTCATGGTGCTTTGTCAGCTCTGTTGCTACGCAAACATCGTGTACGCCATCTTCCCCCTTTGTGTTTACGCCCGACTGGCGTGATGTCGTCCTTGCCGATATCACGCCGTCGTTAGCCTTCTTTGGCCTGCGCAATACGGCATGGGCAGGGCATATCGTACTGAAAAACGCTGCCGGAGAGTGGCGTCTGGTCGTCTCCTCCTGGGGGCGAATCAGGCTATGTGAGCGTAATGAGGCCGCCACGTGTCAATAACCACGCGAGGGTTCTCGCTACTGGAGGTTGTGCTGGCGATGGCGATCGGTTCCATTTTACTGCTTGGGTCCGCACGATTTTTACCGGCGCTACAGCGTGAGATCTGGCACAACACGCGACAGTTATCGCTGGAAGATGAAATCTGGCAGCGAACCTATACCGTAGCGAAGCATCTTCAACGTGCGGGTTACTGCCATGGCCACTGTATTGGCGAAGGGTTACATCTTGCCGAACAGGGGCAATGCGTCATCGTTCAGTGGGACGGGAATAATAACGGTGTCTGGGATACCATACCGGCGAAAGAGGCCGACCAGACCGGGTTCCGTATGAAGGATAACGTTCTGGAAACATTACGCGGAGCAACATCTTGTCAGGGGAAGGGATGGGAAAAAATGACCGATCCCAATACGGTACTCATCACGGCGTTTACCGTTGAGCGCCGGGATATAACGGGATTCTCGCCAGTGCTCATGCTGCATCTGCGCGGCGCCAGCAAAGCCGAGCCTCAGACGGTTATTGACGCGCAATACAGCGTAACGGGATTTAATCTGTGAATCGGGAACGTGGCGCTTCTTCGCTAATACTGGCGCTTTTAATACTGATTCTGGGTAGTCTGCTACTGCAAGGCGTAAATCAGCAGCAGGCCAGCTATGCCGCCCGCGTGACGACGCAGAGCATGGCGATACAACGCCAGGCGCTCGTACAGTCGGCGCTGGAATGGGGGCGGGGGCAGCTATGGTCAGGCGTAACCGAAATGGAATGTCGGCGCTATTCCCCTTCAGGTGCGAGGGTCTGTTTGCGGAGATTATCGGGGGATGAGGTGGTGATGGCGGCACAAGATGACGGCATGACGTTATGGCGTTTGGGCAACGTCATTCAGGGAAGCATTGTCTTTTCTCCCCACGGCTGGAGCGATTTTTGTCCGTTAAAAGAGGTGGCGTTATGTCGCATCCCCTGAATTTACAACGCGGGTTTAGCCTCCCGGAAGTTTTAGTGGCGATGGTTCTAATGGTAATGATCGTCACCGCGCTGTCAGGCTATCAGCGGGTATTAATGCACAGTTTTGCATTACGACACCAGTATCTCCAGATCTGGCGGCAGGCGTGGCAGCAAACGGCGCTGTATCCATTTTCGCCTGCTGACGACTGGAAGGCCAACCGGATGCAGACAACGCAATCGGGATGTGTCAGCATCAGCGTCACGATGGTTTCACCCTCTGGCAGGCAGGGGCAGATGACGCGCTTGCATTGTCCAAATCGTTAATCGTCAGGAGTAATTATGTTAAGGGTCTACCACTCCAATCGTCTGGATGTGCTGGAAGCGTTGATGGAATTCATCGTCGAACGCGAGCGGCTGGATGATCCCTTTGAACCAGAAATGATTCTGGTACAAAGCACGGGTATGGCGCAGTGGCTGCAGATGACCCTTTCACAAAAGTTTGGTATTGCGGCGAATATCGCTTTTCCGTTACCGGCGAGTTTTATCTGGGAGATGTTTGTCCGCGTGTTGCCGGATATCCCCAAAGAAAGCGCTTTCAGCAAACAAAGCATGAGCTGGAAACTGATGACCTTGCTGCCGCAGTTGCTGGATAAGGATGAGTTTGTACTGCTGCGCCATTATCTGACCGACGACACCGATAAACGCAAACTCTTTCAGCTTTCCGCGCGCGCTGCCGACCTGTTCGATCAGTATCTGGTTTATCGGCCTGACTGGCTTACGCAGTGGGAAGCGGGAAAAACCGTGGAAGGTCTGGGGGAGGCGCAAAACTGGCAGGCGCCGCTGTGGAAAGCATTGGTGGAATATACCGCCGCGCTGGGGCAGCCGCGCTGGCATCGCGCCAATCTCTACCAACGCTTTATTCAGACGCTGGAGAGCGCGACCGCCTGCCCGCCAGGGTTGCCGTCCCGCGTTTTTATTTGCGGCATTTCCGCGTTACCGCCAGTGTATCTCAGAGCATTGCAGGCGCTGGGTAAACATATTGAAATCCATCTCCTTTTTACTAATCCGTGTCGGTATTACTGGGGGGATATTAAAGACCCAGCCTGGCTGGCAAAACTCATGGCTCGCCAGCGTCGTCACAGTTTTGAAGACCGTCATTTACCGTTGTTCCGTGAAAACCAGAATCCGGAAGCCTTATTTAACAGCGACGGTGAACAGGATATCGGTAATCCGCTACTGGCCTCATGGGGAAAACTGGGGCGGGATTATATCTACCTGCTATCTGAACTGGAAAACAGCCAGGAGCTGGATGCGTTTGTTGATATTACGCCAGATAATCTTTTGCATCGGATTCAGGCGGATATCCTTGAACTGGAAAGCCATGCGGTGGCGGGCGTAAATCTTGAGGAGTATTCGCGCAGCGACAATAAGCGTCTGCTCGATCCTGAGGATAACAGCCTCTCTTTTCACGTTTGTCACAGCCCGCAGCGTGAGGTGGAAATACTGCACGATCGCCTGCTGGCGATGCTGGAAGCCGATCCGACACTAACGCCGCGCGACATTATCGTTATGGTGGCTGATATTGACAGCTATAGCCCGTTTATCCAGGCGGTATTTGGTAGCGCGCCAACGGAGCGCTATCTGCCTTATGCCATTTCCGATCGGCGGGCGCGTCAGTCACATCCGGTGTTACAGGCATTTATCAGCCTACTTTCGTTACCGGACAGCCGCTTTGTCTCCGAGGATGTTCTGGCGTTGTTAGACGTACCGGTATTGGCTGCCCGCTTTACGATCAACGAAGAAGGGTTGCGTTATTTGCGCTTGTGGGTCAATGAGTCAGGCATTCGCTGGGGAATTGACGATGACAACGTACGAGAGCTGGAACTTCCTGCCACAGGGCAGCATACATGGCAATTTGGCCTGACGCGTATGCTGCTGGGGTATGCGATGGAAAGCGCCCAGGGCGAGTGGCAGTCGGTTCTGCCTTATGACGAATCCAGCGGTCTGATTGCTGAGCTGGTCGGGCATCTGGCTTCGCTGCTGATGCAGCTTAATATCTGGCGGCGCGGTCTGGCGCAGGAGCGACCGCTGGAAGAGTGGTTGCCCGTTTGTCGCGATATGCTCAATGATTTCTTCCTGCCCGATGCGGACACGGAAGCGGCAATGACATTGATTGAACAGCAGTGGCAGGCCATTATCGCCGAAGGCGTCGCGGCGGAATATGGCGACGCGGTACCGATTTCGCTACTGCGGGATGAACTGGCGCAGCGTCTGGATCAGGAACGTATTAGCCAGCGCTTCCTGGCGGGCCCCATCAATATTTGTACGCTGATGCCGATGCGTTCCATTCCGTTCAGAGTCGTTTGCCTGCTGGGAATGAACGACGGCGTATACCCGCGCCAGCTTGCGCCGTTGGGCTTTGACCTGATGAGCCAAAAACCCATGCGCGGGGATCGAAGCCGTCGCGACGATGACCGCTACCTGTTTCTGGAAGCGTTAATCTCGGCGCAGCAGACGCTGTATATCAGCTACATCGGTCGCTCCATCCAGGATAATAGCGAACGCTTTCCCTCTGTACTGGTGCAAGAATTGGTGGATTACATCGGACAAAGCCACTATTTGCCGGGCGACGAAACGCTGACCTGTGATGAGAGCGAAGCACGAGTCAAAGCGCATATTACGCGTCTGCATACCCGTATGCCTTTTGATGCGCAAAATTACCAACCCGGCGAACAGCAAAGTTATGCCAGAGAGTGGTTGCCCGCGGCGAGTCAATCGGGAAAAGCGCATTCTGACTTTGTGCAGCCGCTTCCTTTTACGATGCCGGAAACATTGACTCTGGAAAGTCTGCAGCGTTTTTGGGCCCATCCGGTACGCGCATTTTTTCAGATGCGGCTTCAGGTTAATTTCCGCTCGGAAGAGAGTGAGATTCCTGATGCGGAACCGTTTGAATTAGAGGGATTGACGCGATATCAACTTAACCAACAGTTGCTCAATACGCTGGTTGAAGAGGACGACGCCGAACGCTTGTTCCGCCGTTTCCGGGCTGCGGGAGAGTTGCCTTACGGCGCGTTTGGCGAAATATTCTGGGATGCGCAATGTCAGGAGATGCAGCAACTGGCAAGCCGGGTCATCGCCTGCCGTAAGCCGAGCCAAAGCCTGGAAGTGGATCTGCTTTGCAATGGCGTTCAGCTAACCGGCTGGCTACCGCAGGTACAGGAGGATGGATTATTGCGCTGGCGTCCCGCTTTAATCAGCGTGGCGCAAGGTGTGCAACTTTGGCTGGAACACCTTGTCTATTGTGCCAGCGGCGGGAGTGGCGAAAGTCGCCTGTTTTTGCGCAAAGAGGGAGAGTGGCGATTTCCGCCTCTTGATAAAACGCAGGCAATGGCTTACCTGGCGCAACTGATTGAAGGCTACCGGGAAGGCATGTCTTCTCCACTATTGGTACTGCCGGAAAGCGGCGGCGCATGGATAAAAGCCTGTTATGACGCTGAAAATGATGTCATGTTAGACGACGATGATACCTTACAGAAGGCCAGGACAAAGTTTTTACAGGCTTATGAAGGCAACATGATGGTGAGCGGCGAAGGCGAAGATATCTGGTATCAACGTCTTTGGCGTCAGCTGGAATCTGAAACGTTGCAGGCTATCATTGCGCAGTCCCGACATTACCTGTTACCGCTGTTTCGTTTTAATCAGTCTCGTTGATTGTATGAAAATCGCACAATTAAAAGGCTTCGACTATGATGCGCTCTTCGTCACGGACTGATTACTGATAAAAAGATGCTGCCTGGTTCAGCACAATAATATCCCGTTCCGCTCAGGTCGATGGTTTATGTGACCATCGAGGTGAGTGGGAATGAAAGTTAATGATGAGGTCCGTGAATGCCCCGCAGCACCTGGTTCAAAGCGTTATTGTTATTGGTCGCCCTCTGGGGGCCTGCAGTTCAGGCGGATATCGGTTGGCAACCGCTGCAAGAAACTATCCGTAAAAGCGATAAAGATACCCGGCAGTATCAGGCGATACGTCTTGATAATGACATGGTGGTGTTGCTGGTATCCGATCCGCAGGCTGTAAAGTCTCTTTCAGCGTTAGTGGTGCCCGTTGGATCGCTTGAAGATCCTGAGGCTCATCAGGGGCTTGCTCATTATCTTGAGCATATGTGCCTGATGGGGTCAAAAAAATATCCGCAGGCGGATAGCCTTGCCGAATACCTTAAAAGACATGGCGGTAGCCACAACGCCAGCACCGCGCCTTATCGAACAGCCTTCTACCTGGAGGTTGAAAACGACGCGCTTCCAGGCGCCGTAGATCGCCTGGCCGACGCCATTGCCGCGCCATTGCTCGATAAAAAATACGCCGAACGCGAACGAAACGCGGTGAATGCCGAGCTGACGATGGCGCGCACCCGCGACGGTATGCGTATGGCGCAGGTAAGCGCCGAAACCATTAACCCGGCGCATCCAGGCTCGCACTTTTCTGGCGGCAATCTGGAAACGCTAAGCGATAAGCCGGGAAATCCGGTGCAACAGGCGTTGATCGCTTTTCATGAAAAATACTATTCATCTAATCTGATGAAGGCGGTGATTTACAGTAATAAACCCTTGCCGGAACTGGCGAGTATTGCCGCCGCAACCTATGGTCGCGTGCCGAATAAACAGATTAAAAAACCGGAAATTACCGTACCTGTCATCACCGAGGCGCAGAAGGGCATCATTATTCATTACGTGCCGGCGCTACCGCGTAAAGTGCTGCGCGTGGAGTTTCGTATTGATAACAATAGCGCGCAGTTCCGTAGCAAGACCGATGAACTGGTCTCTTATCTGATTGGCAATCGTAGCCCGGGGACGCTCTCTGACTGGCTGCAAAAACAAGGACTGGTCGAAGGTATTAGCGCGGATTCCGATCCGATTGTTAATGGTAACAGCGGCGTATTTGCCATTTCGGCAACGCTGACTGATAAAGGTTTGGCCAATCGTGATGAAGTCGTCGCAGCTATCTTTAGCTATCTCAATACGTTACGTGAAAAAGGGATAGATAAACGTTACTTTGACGAGCTGGCGCATGTGCTGGATCTCGACTTCCGCTATCCGTCGATTACCCGCGATATGGACTATGTCGAATGGCTGGCGGACACTATGATCCGCGTCCCGGTAGCGCATACGCTGGATGCGGCGAATATCGCCGATCGTTACGATCCTGCCGCTATCAAAAATCGCCTGGCGATGATGACGCCGCAGAATGCGCGCATCTGGTACATCAGTCCCCAGGAACCCCATAATAAGATTGCGTATTTTGTGGATGCGCCTTATCAGGTCGATAAGATTAGCGAACAGACGTTTAAAAACTGGCAGAAAAAAGCACAGGGCATTGCGTTGTCGCTGCCGGAGTTAAACCCCTATATTCCTGATGATTTTACGCTTGTTAAGAATGACAAAAACTACGTGCGGCCAGAACTGATTGTCGATAAAGCGGATTTGCGCGTGGTTTATGCGCCGAGTCGTTATTTCGCCAGCGAGCCAAAAGCTGACGTGAGCGTGGTATTGCGTAACCCGCAGGCGATGGACAGCGCCCGCAATCAGGTACTGTTCGCCCTTAATGATTATCTGGCGGGAATGGCGCTAGATCAGCTCAGTAACCAGGCGGCAGTGGGTGGCATTAGCTTTTCTACTAACGCCAACAATGGTCTGATGGTCACTGCGAACGGTTATACCCAGCGTTTGCCGCAGCTTTTCCTGGCGCTGCTGGAAGGATATTTTAGCTACGACGCCACGGAAGAACAGCTGGCGCAGGCGAAATCCTGGTATACGCAGATGATGGATTCTGCGGAGAAGGGAAAAGCCTACGAACAGGCGATTATGCCAGTGCAGATGATTTCGCAGGTGCCTTATTTTTCCCGTGATGAACGTCGCGCTTTGCTGCCGTCCATTACGTTGAAAGAGGTGATGGCCTATCGTAATGCGTTAAAAACGGGCGCTCGTCCGGAATTTCTGGTTATAGGGAATATGAGCGAAGCCCAGGCGACCTCTCTGGCGCAAGATGTTCAAAAACAGCTCGCGGCGAACGGATCGGCGTGGTGTCGCAACAAAGACGTGGTGGTTGAGAAAAAGCAGTCCGTAATATTTGAAAAAGCGGGCAGTAGCACCGACTCCGCGTTAGCCGCGGTCTTTATCCCGGTCGGCTACGACGAGTACGTCAGCGCCGCCTACAGCGCGATGTTAGGTCAGATTGTTCAACCGTGGTTTTACAATCAGCTACGAACCGAAGAGCAACTGGGATACGCCGTTTTCGCCTTTCCGATGAGCGTTGGCCGTCAGTGGGGAATGGGATTCCTGCTACAGAGCAACGATAAACAGCCCTCTTACCTGTGGCAACGCTATCAGGCATTTTTCCCTGACGCCGAGGCAAAGCTGAGGGCGATGAAGCCGGAAGAGTTCGCCCAAATTCAGCAGGCGATCATTACGCAAATGCGCCAGGCGCCGCAAACGTTGGGCGAAGAAGCATCCCGTTTAAGCAAGGATTTCGATCGGGGTAATATGCGCTTTGACTCGCGTGATAAAATCATCGCTCAGATAAAATTGCTGACGCCACAAAAGCTTGCCGACTTCTTCCACCTGGCGGTGGTGGAACCACAAGGTATGGCAATATTGTCACAGATTGCCGGTAGCCAGAATGGAAAAGCAGAATACGTGCATCCGACAGGCTGGAAAGTGTGGGATAACGTCAGCGCATTGCAGCAAACGTTACCTCTAATGAGCGAAAAGAATGAATGATGTCGCCGAGACTCTTGATCCTCTACGCTTGCCCCTGACAGGCGAGCGTTTGATTGAAGCATCAGCGGGCACAGGCAAAACGTTTACTATCGCGGCGCTGTATCTGCGGTTATTGCTCGGCCTGGGCGGCAGTGCCGCATTTCCCCGCCCGTTGACCGTTGAAGAACTGCTGGTGGTAACCTTTACGGAGGCCGCCACTGAAGAGCTGCGTGGGCGAATCCGCAGTAATATCCATGAGTTGCGCATCGCCTGTCTGCGGGAAAGCACGGATAATCCGCTTTATGCCCGCTTGCTGGAAGAAATTAGCGACAAAAAGCAGGCCGCACAGTGGTTATTACTGGCGGAACGACAAATGGACGAGGCCGCGGTTTTTACCATCCACGGTTTTTGCCAGCGTATGCTCAGCCTGAACGCTTTCGAATCCGGTATGTTGTTTGAGCAACAGCTTATTGAAGACGAATCTTTGTTGCGTTATCAGGCCTGCGCCGATTTCTGGCGGCGTCATTGCTATCCGCTGCCGCGCGACATCGCGCAGGTGGTGTTTGACGTGTGGAAGGGACCGAAGGCGCTCTTAAAGGATATCGATCGTTATCTGCAGGGCGAAGCGCCGGTCATTAAAGCGCCGCCATCGCAGGAGGAGACGCTGGCATCGCGTCATGAACAGATCCTGGCGCGCATCAACCAGGTGAAGCAGCAGTGGTGTGAGGCGGTTAGCGAGCTGGACGCGCTGATCGAATCATCCGGCATCGATCGCAGAAAGTTCAACCGCGGCAATCAGGCGAAATGGATCGAAAAGATCACCGCGTGGGCGCAAGAAGAGACGAAAAACTATCAATTACCCGAGGCGTTGGGAAAATTTTCACAGCGTTTTTTAGCTGAGCGCACCAAAGCTGGCGGCGTGACGCCCCAGCACCCATTGTTTGTCGCCATTGATAACCTGTTGGGCGAACCGCTATCGATTAAAGATCTGGTTCTTACCCGAGCGCTATCAGAGATCCGTGAAACGGTGGCTCAGGAAAAACGCCGGCGCGGCGAGCTGGGGTTTGACGATATGCTCAGCCGTTTAGATACCGCGCTGCGTAGTGAAAGCGGCGAGGCGCTGGCTGCGGCGATTCGTACCCGTTTTCCGGTGGCGATGATCGATGAATTTCAGGATACCGACCCACAACAGTACCGTATTTTTCGCCGTATCTGGCGACATCAACCCGATACGGCGCTATTGCTGATTGGCGATCCTAAACAGGCGATTTATGCGTTTCGTGGCGCGGATATCTTTACCTACATGAAGGCTCGCAGCGAAGTGAGCGCGCACTATACCCTTGACACTAACTGGCGCTCCGCGCCGGGGATGGTGAATAGCGTTAACAAGCTGTTCAGTCAGATGAATGACACCTTTATGTTCCGCGATATTCCCTTCAGTCCGGTAAAGTTTGCGCCCAGAAACCAGTCGCTGCAATTTAAAGTGAATGACGCGCCTCAACCGGCGATGACCCTGTGGCTAATGGAGGGAGAAAGCTGCGGTTCGGGCGATTATCAAAGTTATATGGCGCAGGTGTGCGCCACGCAAATTCGCGACTGGCTGCGTGCCGGGCAAACGGGCGACGCGCTGCTGACGAACGGCGATTCGTCGCGGCCCGTTCGCGCCTCGGATATCAGCGTGCTGGTGCGCAGCAGGCGGGAAGCCGCGCTGATACGGGATGCGCTGACCTTACTGGCGATCCCCTCCGTCTATCTTTCTAACCGCGACAGCGTATTCGAAACGCTCGAAGCGCAGGAAATGCTGTGGGTGTTGCAGGCGGTGATGGCGCCCGAACGTGAGAATACGCTGCGTAGCGCTCTGGCGACATCAATGATGGGCCTTACCGCGCTGGATATCGAAACGCTTAACAATGATGAAAATGCGTGGGATGCGGTTGTTGAAGAGTTTGATGGCTACCGACAGATTTGGCATAAACGCGGCGTGATGCCTATGCTGCGCGCGCTAATGTCGGCGCGCAATATTGCTGAAAACCTGCTGGCGACGGCGGGAGGTGAACGTCGGCTGACGGATATTCTGCATATTAGCGAACTGTTACAGGAAGCCGGTTCGCAGCTGGAAAGCGAACATGCGCTGGTGCGTTGGCTGGCGCAACATATCCTTGAACCCGATAGCAATGCTTCCAGCCAGCAACTACGTCTGGAAAGCGATAAGCATCTGGTGCAAATCGTCACCATACATAAATCGAAAGGTCTGGAATACCCGCTGGTCTGGTTACCTTTTATCACCCATTTCCGCGTGCAGGACCAGGCTTTTTATCACGACAGGCACTCCTACGAGGCGGTGCTGGACCTTAGTCACGCCGAAGAGAGCATAGCACTGGCGGAAGCCGAACGCCTGGCGGAAGACCTGCGCCTACTTTATGTCGCGCTGACCCGTGCAGTGTGGCATTGCAGCCTCGGCGTCGCGCCGCTGGTGCGGCGTCGCAGTGATAAGAAAGGCGAGACGGATGTGCACCAAAGCGCGCTTGGGCGACTCCTGCAAAAAGGCGAACCGATGGATGCCGCAGGCCTTCGCGCCTGTATTGAGGCGCTATGCGACGAGGATATCGTGTGTCGAACGCCAGGCAATACGGATAACGACCGCTGGCAAATTGCCGCTGCCTCGCACGCGGAACTCAGTGCCAGAACGCTGCAACGCCTGCTTTATGATAGCTGGCGCGTCACCAGTTATTCCGGTTTGCAGCAGCGGGGACATAGCGTGGCGCAAGATCTTATTCCTCGTCTCGACATTGACGCCGCAGGCGTTGGCGAAGCGGCGGAAGCGCCGGCAATGACGCCGCATCACTTTCCTCGCGGGGCATCGCCGGGAACATTTTTGCACAGCCTGTTTGAAGAGCTTGATTTTACTCAACCGATAGACCCCCAATGGGTACAGGAAAAACTGGAGCTGAGTGGTTTTGAAACGCGATGGGAGCCCGTACTTACCCGCTGGCTGGACACCGTGTTGCACGTTCCCCTTAACGAGACGGGCGTTAGTCTGAGCGTGCTGACCGAGCGTGAAAAACAGGTCGAAATGGAGTTTTATCTGCCGATTGCCCAGCCGCTTACCGCCGGAGAGCTGGATGCGTTGATTCGTCGATACGACCCGCTTTCAGCAGGTTGCCCTGCGCTGGATTTCATGCAGGTTCGCGGCATGTTAAAGGGCTTTATCGACCTGGTGTTCCGTTATGAAGGGCGCTATTACCTGCTCGACTATAAATCTAACTGGCTGGGCGAGGATAGCGCCGCTTATACCCAGACGGCGATGGCTGCGGCGATGCAGGCGCATCGCTATGATTTGCAGTACCAGCTTTATACGCTGGCATTGCACCGTTACCTTCGTCATCGAATGGCGAATTACGACTATGAACGCCATTTCGGCGGCGTCATCTATCTCTTTTTACGCGGGGTGGATAGCGAACGTCCGCAGCAGGGTATTTTTACCACTCGTCCTGCGGCGGCGTTAATTAACCAACTGGATGATATGTTTGCAGGTGAAATGAGTGAGGAGGCGCAATGACAATCCAGGAGCGGTTGCTGGAGGCCGTTGAACAAAAACTCTTACGGCCCATTGATGCCCAGTTTGCTTTAACCGTCGCCGGTAACGACGATCCCGCCGTGACGCTGGCGGCAGCGCTGCTTAGTCATGACGCAGGTGAAGGTCACGTGTGTCTGCCGTTGTCGCGTTTAACGTTAACAGAGGGGGCGCATCCCTTACTGGTCGCCTGGATAAGCGAAACGGCTACGCCAATTGACTGGAAAAAGCGGTTACTGGCGTCTGCGGCGGTTAGCTGCGGCGATAGCCCCGCGCCGTTAATTCTGTGCGGCGAGCGCCTCTACCTGAATCGCATGTGGTGCAACGAGCGTACGGTTGCGCGCTTTTTTAACGAGGTTAACCAGGCCATCGCCGTAGATGAAGATCAGTTATCCCGTATTCTGGACGCGCTATTCCCTCCGACAGACGAGGTGAACTGGCAAAAGGTGGCCGCCGCCGTAGCGCTAACTCGCCGTATCTCCGTGATTTCAGGCGGTCCCGGCACCGGTAAAACCACCACCGTCGCGAAGCTGCTGGCGGCATTAATTCAAATGGCGGATGGCGAACGTTGCCGTATCCGGCTGGCAGCGCCGACCGGGAAAGCGGCCGCACGCCTGACGGAGTCGCTCGGCGCGGCGTTGCGTCAGCTTCCACTTACCGATGCGCAGAAAAAGCGTATACCGGAGGACGCCAGTACGCTGCACCGACTGCTGGGCGCACAGCCCGGCAGCCAGCGATTACGCCATCATGCGGGCAACCCGCTGCATCTGGACGTGCTGGTGGTCGATGAAGCATCAATGATTGATTTGCCGATGATGTCACGTTTGATTGACGCTCTGCCGCCGCACGGGCGGGTCATTTTTCTTGGCGATCGCGATCAGTTGGCATCCGTTGAGGCGGGCGCTGTGTTGGGCGATATTTGCGCCTATGTCAACGCAGGGTTTACGGCGGAACGCGCCCGACAGCTAAGTCGACTCACTGGTAGCGCCATTCCGGCGGGGGCCGGAACGCAAGCCGCATCTTTACGCGATAGCCTCTGTTTGTTGCAAAAGAGCTATCGTTTCGGCAGCGATTCTGGTATCGGCAAGCTGGCGGCGGCAATTAACTGCGGCGACAGGTCGGCAATCCAGGCTGTTTTTCAGCAGGGGTTTAGCGATATAGAGAAGCGTACATTGCAAAGCAGCGACGATTATGCCGGGATGCTGGATGAAGCGCTGGCGGGCTATGGGCGCTACCTGCGGTTGCTGCATGAAAAAGCGGTGCCGGAGGCAATCCTTCAGGCTTTCAATGAGTATCAACTGCTTTGTGCGCTGCGCGAAGGCCCATTTGGCGTGAGGGGACTGAATGACCGCATTGAGCAGGCGATGGTGCAGCAACGAAAAATTCAGCGGCATCCGCATTCTCGCTGGTATGAAGGGCGTCCGGTAATGATTGCGCGCAACGATAGCGCGTTGGGGCTATTTAACGGCGATATTGGTATTGCGCTCGATCGCGGGCAGGGGTTACGCGTCTGGTTTGTGATGCCGGACGGCACGATCAAGTCCGTTCAGCCCAGCCGTCTGCCGGAACATGATACAACCTGGGCGATGACGGTACATAAATCACAGGGGTCTGAATTTGATCACGCCGCGCTGATTTTACCCAGCCAACGTTCGCCGGTCGTGACGCGGGAGCTGGTGTATACCGCGGTTACGCGGGCGCGGCGGCGATTATCGCTGTATGCCGATGAACGGATCCTGGCAGGCGCGATTGTGACGCGAACGGAACGGCGCAGCGGGTTAGCCACCTTATTTGATGAAGTCAGTCGTACCGAATAAGACGAGTTCTCGCCGGATGGCGACGCGTAGCGTCTTATCCGGCCTCCAAATGATGCTTTCGAGCGTAGGCCTGATAAGCGCAGCGCCATCAGGCCCCCCTCGTTACCCTAAATCCGCCATCAGCACCTTTGAACGTCGCTGATAGTTATACATTTTTTTCTTGCTCTCAGGCAGTAACTCAATATCGACAGGCGTAAAACCGCGCTCCTGGAACCAGTGAATACTGCGCGTCGTCAGCACAAACAATTTACGCAGCCCCATTTGCCGTGCCTGGGCGGCAACCCGCTCCAGAAGCACTTCTCCACGCGATGAGCTGCGATAATCCGGATGTACCGCTACGCAGGCCATTTCGCCTATTTTCTCTTCCACAAAAGGATACAGCGCCGCGCAGGCGATAGTCATATTATCGCGCTGAATAATGGTAAATTTATCGATCTCCATCTCCAGTTGTTCACGGGAACGGCGTACCAGAATGCCCTGCTGTTCCAGTGGGCGGATAAGCTCCAGAATACCGCCAATATCGTTGATGGTGGCGCGGCGGATCTGCTCGGCGCTCTCCATGACGATCTGCGTACCGATACCGTCACGCGAGAACAGTTCCTGTAATAGCGAGCCATCTTCCTGATAGCTGATCAGATGGCAACGACGAACGCCGCTACGACAGGCTTTTACCGCGCCGCGCAAAAAACGTACGGTTCCGGAGTTGTAATCGCCCTGCGCTTCCAACTCTTCCACCCGCGCCTGCGCTTCATTCGGGAAGAGTTCAGAAATGATGCCGCCCTCGCTATTGGTAACGCCCTGAGAAGAACAGAACCCGATCATTTTTTCCGCTTTCAATTTAACGGCGAGTTGAGTGGCAATCTCTTCTGAGGTCAGATTAAAACTTTCGCCGGTCACTGAGACGGCGACCGGCCCCATCAGAACGATCGCGCCGTTATCCAACTGGCGGTTGATCGCATCTTCATCAATGCGCCGGATACGGCCGCTATGACAGTAGTCCACGCCATCATCAACGCCCAGCGGCTGCGCAATGGTGAAATTGCCGCTGACGACATTAATGTGCGCGCCCTGCAACGGCGTATTGTTCAGACTCATCGACAGACGGGCGGTAATATCAAGCTGGAGTAAACCGGCGGCCTGTTTCACCAGCTCCAGTGCTTTGGCGTCCGTCACCCGCGTGTTTTTGTGGTAAATCGGTTCATGATGATGCGCGGCCAGATTGGCGTCGATTTGTGGTCGCGCGCCATACACCACGACAAGGCGAATACCGAGGCTATGCAGTAGTCCGATATCGCTAACGATGCTGGAAAAATTGTCATGCTCAATGGCTTCGCCGCCGAGCATAATGACAAAGGTTTTTCCGCGATGGGTGTTGATATAGGGAACTGAATGGCGAAACCCTTCTACCAGTTCGGTTTTACGTTCCTTTATCATTGTGCGCCCCACTAATGAATTATTATTCGAAATTAGTGTATTTTTATTCTGTTTTTGCCCTCTGTGCAAGCGTAAATTTTATGCGGTCCGATCGCTTTTCTTAGTAATGCCGTGAATATAAAAAGAATGTTTACCCTTTTATAGATGACAGATTATGCGTCATTCGCTAAAGTTTCCGGTCAATTTGGATGAACTTTGTATGATCTCTATTTAGTTTTTGCTCGGGAGAAGCATGTCGGGAGCCAATTCAGCAATCAGCCGTCGCCGTTTACTACAAGGCGCGGGCGCCATGTGGCTATTAAGCGTGAGCCAGGTCGGGCTGGCTGCCGTAAGCCAGGTCGTTGCGGTGCGTATCTGGCCTGCGTCCAGCTATACCCGCGTCACGGTAGAGTCGAATCGTCTGCTGAAATATAAACAATTTGCCTTAAGTAACCCGGACCGCGTGGTGGTAGATATTGAGGATGTGAATCTGAACTCGGTGCTTAAAGGCATTGGCGCGCAGATTCGCAGCGACGATCCGTATATCAAATCCGCAAGGGTAGGGCAGTTTGATCCTAAGACTGTGCGTATGGTCTTTGAGCTAAAACAAAACGTGAAGCCGCAGCTATTTGCGCTGGCGCCTGTAGCAGGCTTTAAAGAACGACTGGTGATGGATCTTTATCCTGCCAATGCGCAGGATATGCAGGATCCGCTGCTGGCGCTGCTGGAAGACTACAATAAAGGCGATCTGGATAAACAAGTGCCGCCTTCGCAAAGCGGGCCGCAGCCCGGTAAAGCGGGGCGCGACCGCCCCATTGTCATTATGCTTGATCCGGGACACGGCGGCGAAGACCCCGGCGCGATAGGCAAATACAAAACGCGTGAAAAAGACGTGGTGCTCCAGATAGCCCGCCGCCTGCGCGCGTTGATCGAAAAAGAAGGCAACATGAGGGTCTATATGACGCGCAATGAAGACATCTTCATTCCGTTAAAAGTCCGGGTGGCGAAAGCGCAGAAACAGCGCGCCGACCTGTTTGTCTCTATTCATGCGGATGCCTTCACCAGCCGGCAGCCTAGCGGTTCATCCGTATTCGCGCTATCGACCAAAGGCGCCACCAGTACCGCGGCGAAATATCTGGCGCAAACGCAGAACGCCTCGGACTTAATTGGCGGCGTGAGCAAAAGCGGTGACCGTTATGTCGACCATACGATGTTCGATATGGTGCAATCGCTGACCATTGCCGATAGTTTGAAATTCGGTAAAGCGGTGTTGAAGCAGCTTGGTAAAATTAATGATCTGCATAAAAACAAGGTCGAGCAGGCGGGGTTTGCGGTGTTAAAGGCGCCCGATATTCCGTCTATTCTGGTCGAGACGGCGTTTATCAGTAACATTGAAGAAGAACGCAAGCTCAAGACTGCGACGTTCCAGCAACAGGTCGCAGAGTCGATTCTGGCGGGCATTAAAGCGTATTTTGCCGATGGGGCGACGCTGGCGAGAAGAAGTTAACCTGAGATGACGGCGAGTTTATTGCGCGGGTAAGTAGGATGCTGCCCGCACTGTCGTTGCGGACCAGACGACAGATACAAAAAAACACCCGTAAGGGTGTTCATTAAGTTGGTTGCGGGGGCCGGATTTGAACCGACGACCTTCGGGTTATGAGCCCGACGAGCTACCAGGCTGCTCCACCCCGCGTCCGTCTAAACTTGCATTCTCATTGTAATTGGTTGCGGGGGCCGGATTTGAACCGACGACCTTCGGGTTATGAGCCCGACGAGCTACCAGGCTGCTCCACCCCGCGTCCGTGGATGCGCACTATACTCCGCTGAGCTTTTGTTGCAACCCTTTTTTCATATAAATCGCTAATTTCTCATGAATTGCGCAAATACGCCGCAGATAGCGCGATTTTTAAACGAATTTACATAATGAGATCGCGATCGCATTTCATTACTCCGGACGGTTTGTTATCTTCACCGGGCACTTTCGATTACGCAGAAGACGAGACACCATGAAAGGACGTTGGGCAAAATATGTGGCGACAGGCGTAATGCTGGCAATGCTGGCTGCCTGTTCATCAAAACCGACCGATCGCGGTCAGCAATATAAGGACGGGAAATTTACCCAGCCCTTCTCCCTGGTAAACCAGCCGGACGCGGTGGGCGCGCCGATTAATGCTGGTGACTTTGCCGAGCAGGTCAACCAGATCCGTTCCGCGTCGCCGCGTTTATACACCAATCAAAGCAACGTCTATAACGCTGTCCAGAACTGGTTACGTTCCGGAGGCGATACGCGCACTATGCGTCAGTTTGGTATCGATGCCTGGCAGATGGAAGGCACCGACAATTACGGTAACGTCCAGTTCACGGGCTACTATACGCCCGTCGTTCAGGCTCGCCATACGCGCCAGGGCGCGTTCCAGTACCCTATCTATAGTATGCCGCCAAAACGCGGACGCTTACCGTCCCGCGCTCAGATCTACGCAGGCGCGCTGAGCGATAAGTACATCCTGGCCTGGAGTAATTCGCTGATGGATAACTTTATTATGGATGTCCAGGGCAGCGGTTATATTGATTTCGGTGATGGTAGTCCGCTGAACTTCTTTAGTTATGCCGGTAAAAACGGCTGGCCTTATCGCAGTATTGGTAAAGTGCTTATCGATCGCGGTGAAGTGAAAAAAGAAGATATGTCGATGCAGGCCATACGCGAATGGGGAGAGAAGCACAGCGAAGCGGAAGTGCGTGAATTACTGGAGCAGAACCCGTCGTTCGTCTTCTTTAAGCCGCAATCTTTTGCGCCGGTCAAAGGCGCCAGCGCCGTACCGCTGATTGGGCGAGCATCCGTCGCCTCCGACCGCAGCATCATTCCGCCTGGCACGACCTTGTTGGCGGAAGTACCGTTGCTGGATAACAACGGTAAATTTAGCGGTCAGTATGAGCTACGTTTGATGGTCGCGCTGGATGTCGGCGGAGCGATTAAAGGCCAGCACTTTGATATTTACCAGGGGATCGGCCCGGATGCCGGGCATCGTGCCGGATGGTATAATCACTATGGTCGCGTCTGGGTGTTAAAAAGCGCGCCGGGCGCCGGTAACGTGTTTAGCGGCTGATTGTGGTATTCTGCGACAACCGGATTGCCCGATAACGTGTTCGCTATCGGGCCTGAAAATAGTGAGCAGGGGTGAGGAATAACCTCACCTTTTTTTATTCTGAGGTCATATGTCAGTGGTGATAAGTGATGCCTGGCGCCAACGCTTTGGCGGCACCGCGCGTCTGTACGGTGAAAAAGCGCTGCAGCGGTTTGCTGAGGCGCATATCTGCGTCGTGGGAATCGGCGGGGTGGGATCATGGGCGGCAGAGGCGCTGGCGCGTACGGGCATCGGCGCGATTACGCTGATTGATATGGACGATGTCTGCGTGACCAATACGAACCGTCAGATCCATGCGTTGCGTGATAACGTCGGGTTGGCGAAAGCGGAAGTGATGGCCGAACGGATTCGGCAAATTAACCCGGAGTGCCGGGTAACGGTTATCGATGATTTCATCACGCCGGATAATGTGGCGGGTTATATGGACGCGGGTTTTACCTATGTCATTGACGCCATTGACAGCGTTCGTCCAAAAGCCGCTCTGATTGCGTACTGTCGCCGATATAAGGTTCCTTTAGTGACCACTGGCGGCGCGGGCGGGCAGATCGATCCGACGCAAATCCAGGTCGCTGATTTGGCGAAAACCATCCAGGATCCGCTGGCGGCAAAACTGCGCGAGAGATTGAAACATAATTTTGGCGTAGTGAAGAACAGTAAAGGTAAGCTGGGCGTGGACTGTGTTTTTTCCACTGAAGCGCTGGTTTACCCACAGGCGGACGGTTCCGTATGCGCGATGAAAGCTACCGCAGAAGGGCCAAAACGGATGGATTGCGCCTCTGGCTTCGGCGCGGCGACGATGGTGACGGCAACGTTCGGTTTTGTCGCCGTTTCCCATGCGCTGAAGAAGATCATGGCTAAAGCGGCGCGACAAGAATAAAAGGACGGGGCGGAGTGTCACGCAGACGCGTATCCGGCCCTGCGCCCTTTGTTAGCGAAAGAAGCGCTGTACCCTGCCGAACACCGGTTTCAGACGGGCGCGGAGATAATGGGAATATAAATTTTCAGATATGCATAAAAACAACCCGAACCATACCGCACAAAAGCAGAGCAGTTCCGCGTAATTAATGTGCTCGCCAAATATCATAATGGCAAGTAAGAACTGTAAAGACGGCTCTATATATTGCGCCAGTCCGGTGACAATCAACGAGGTGTGATTTAACGCGATGGCAAATAATACCAGTGGAATGATCGTCACTGGCGCCGTCATGACATACAAAAAGAAAGGAGTATTAGCGGATATAATTGGTCCGCTATCGCTAAAGAGAAAAATTAATAGTGAGACAGGCAATGCCCATAATGTTTCAATCGTTATCGATGTCATCACATCATAATGTATAAACTTTCGCGCCAGGCCATATAGCGCAAATGATAATCCCATGGTTAGCGCCAGCGCCGGGAAATGCCGTAACATGATAATTTGAAAAGTCAGGCCACAGACACCAGAAAAAACGGCGATGGCCTGAAACAACGACAGTTTTTCTTTAAGAAAAATGCATCCCAGCGCAATAACAAATAGCGGGTTGATAAAATAGCCGAGGCTGGCATCAAGCACCAGATGATGGGTTAGCGCATAAATAAAAGATGACCATGAGACAATCATCAAAAGTCCGGCGATCATGCAGAAGAAAAAAGATTTTTTATCTTTCCAGGCATCATGAAATCGCGTTCGCTGCCGAAATAACAATCTTACTGCCAGTAATAATGGAATTGACCAGAACACCCGGTATATCAATATTTGTGCGAGATTTCCCCCTGATAAATATTGGTAGTATAAAGGTGTTAACCCCCATAATATAAATGCCAGCACCACAAACATGGTACCGCTACGCAGATATTTTTCCACTTATCCATATCCTGTTATAACTTCACCCGATGCGTATGAATTTTCCAGTTCTCCTGCTACGCTACATCGAGTGGCTTTATTTACTCTAAAATCTTCACGCCGTTTTAACATGGATTCTAACATTGTAATTTCATTGTGATAGCTGATAAAAATCAAAAGAATGCTTATCAGGGAAATCTGACGCCGAAACTAATAAAGTGACTGGATTATTTTATCTGCATCGCCTGACCGCCGCGGGCGGCGCTGTCAGGCGACAGAATATTTACGCTATTTCAACCCTTATGCGTTGCGGCAACAATCGCTTCGCTCAGCGCGTTCAGCCCCTGACTACGTGAGGCGCTAAGCTGGGCGCGTAAACCCAGCTCGTCAAACAGCGCCAGCGGTGAACGAGCCTGCAACTCGGCGGCGTTTTTTCCTTCCACCGCGGTGAGCAATACCGCCAGCAGGCCGCGGACAATCCGCCCCTCACTGTCGCCGAAAAAGTGCATCGTTCCGTTATCTGATCGGGTAAAGCCCAGCCAGACGCGGTTCTCGCAGCCGGCTATCTCTTTCGCCTGCGCTTTGCATTCATCCGGCAGAGCGGGGAGCTGTTTTCCTAACAGAATCAACTGACGATATTTATCCTCCCATTGGGTCAGCGGGAGAAAGACAGCGCGTAACGTCTCTTCCGTTACCGTTGTGCCGAACGGGTGTCCGGTATAAAGAGGGTTTGTCATTAATCCACCAGCAGTTCCAGCGCGCGGTCAACGGCGTTAACCAACGCATCCACATCATGTTGGGTATTATACGGCGCAAAAGAGGCGCGCAGCGTCCCTGTGACGCCAAGTTCCGCCAGCAATGGCTGGGCGCAATGTTGCCCGGCCCGGAGCGCAATACCGTATTCCGCCAGCAGCGTCACCATATCGCCGTGGTGCACGCCGACAAAATCAAAGGCCAGCAGGCTGGAGTCCTGGCAGCGGAACGAACGAAAGCCCGGACGTTTCGCCAGTGCGTCTTCCGCCAGCGTCGCCAGCCCGCGGCTCCAGTTTTCGGCCTGTTCAATATCGATATCGGACAGCCATTCCAGCGCAGCGCTCAGGCCGATGACCCCGGCGACGTTCGGCGTCCCCGCTTCCAGCTTCCAGGGAGCGCTTTGAGTGGTGAAGCCTTCAAAGCTAACGTCGCGGATCATCTTGCCGCCGCCGAGCCAGGGCGACATCGCCTCAAGAAGCTCCGGCTTACCGTACAGCACGCCGATACCGGTCGGGCCATACAGTTTGTGGGCGGAAAAAGCATAAAAATCGATATCAAGCTGCTGGACATCCGCCGGGAAGTGTACCGCGCCTTGCGCGCCATCTACCATCACGACCATTCCCGCTGCGTGAGCGGCGCTGATAGCGCTTGCGAGATCCGGGCAGCCGCCCGTTACGTTCGACATTTGCCCCAGCGCCAGAATCCGGCTGCGCGACGTGATCAGTTCCGGCAGACGCTCAACATCAGGAAGACGCCGGTCATTAAGCGGCAGTTTTATGACCTGCGCGCCGGTTTGTTGCGCCACCATCAGCCAGGGCACAAGGTTGGCGTGATGCTCGGCGACGCTAACGATAATTTCATCGCCGGGGCGCAGACGAGGACGGGCGTAACACTGCGCCACCATGTTGATCGCTTCGGTGGTGCCGCGTGTCCAGACGATACTTTTTTCATCGGGCGCGTTTAACAGTCTCGCCGCTTTTGCTCTGGCCGCTTCATATTGCGCCGTCAGGCGCTGCGCCTGCGCAAACTGGCTACGATGAACGTTACCGGCGCTCAAACAATAAAACTGGTGCGTGGCGTCAATGACTGCCTGTGGCTTTAATGCCGTGGCGGCGCTATCGAGATAAACACCCGCATCGGCTAGCGCGGGAAACTGCGCGCGAAACTGCGTGGGATTAAAAGCGTTCATGATATTCCTCGGTTCAGTTTACCGATCGTGGCGTAAAAGCGCGGCTGATACAAGGTTTGTCCTAACCATCGGAATCGTCTGTATATCCTGGCGAATTATGTAAAGGAGGTTATGCTGAATAATGTTAGGCGAATGTTTAAGCCTGTTACGGAGTCCGCTTTAAATAGCACAAACAGCTTTAAGGAGAAGAAGATGAAAAAGACTGCCGCAATTATCTCTGCATGTATGCTGACTTTTGCCCTGAGCGCCTGTTCCGGTCCTAATTACGTTATGCACACCAATGATGGACGTAGCATTGTGACCGACGGTAAACCCCAGACCGATAACGATACCGGTATGATTTCGTATAAAGACGCTAATGGCAACAAACAGCAGATCAATCGTACTGACGTGAAAGAGATGGTGGCTCTGGAAAACTAACCGTTTGTTATACAAAAAAAAGCACCGCAATATGGCGGTGCTACATTAATCACTATGGACAGACAGGGTAAATGTACAGGAAGTGAAAAAGGGTAGTCTCGCTACCGTGGTCTGAATCGCAGACCAATTGCAAACACAACAACACAACATCACAACCGTAAGCCAAAAGCCCATCAGAACACGCATTCCGATAAAACTTTTCGTTCCGGCTCAGGAAGTGCCGCCACTATAGGTATTTGCTGGTAGAACCTCAACGGACAATTTATAATGTCTCAGATTAAAAAAACTAATAGGTTACATATTGTTACCTATTTGTTAAATTCATTCGACATTAAGTCCAGAGGCCATGTCAAAACGATTACCTCCTTTAAATGCGTTACGCGTTTTTGATGCTGCCGCGCGCCATTTGAGCTTTACGCGAGCAGCGGAAGAACTTTTTGTGACGCAGGCCGCAGTAAGCCACCAAATTAAGTCACTTGAGGATTTTTTGGGGCTAAAACTGTTCCGCCGCCGCAATCGTTCGCTGTTGCTGACGGAAGAAGGCCAAAGCTATTTTCTCGACATTAAAGAGATATTTTCCCAGCTCACGGAAGCAACGCGTAAGCTCCAGGCGCGCAGTGCCAAAGGGGCGCTGACGGTGAGTTTACCGCCCAGTTTTGCCATCCAGTGGCTGGTGCCCAGGCTCTCCAGCTTTAACTCAGCTTATCCGGGAATTGACGTTCGGATACAAGCCGTTGACCGTCAGGAAGATAAACTGGCAGACGATGTCGATGTCGCGATTTTTTATGGCCGGGGAAACTGGCCGGGCTTGCGCGTCGAAAAATTATACGCAGAATATTTACTGCCCGTCTGTTCTCCTTTATTACTCACAGGCGAAAAACCGTTAAAAACGCCGGAAGATCTGGCGAAACACACGCTATTGCACGACGCCTCCCGGCGTGACTGGCAGGCCTATACTCGTCAGTTAGGGCTCAACCATATTAACGTTCAGCAAGGGCCGATATTTAGCCACAGCGCGATGGTGCTACAGGCCGCTATTCACGGACAGGGGATCGCGCTGGCGAATAATGTTATGGCGCAGTCGGAAATTGAAGCCGGGCGACTGGTGTGTCCATTTAACGATGTTCTGGTGAGTAAGAATGCTTTTTATCTGGTTTGTCATGACAGCCAGGCAGAACTGGGTAAAATAGCCGCCTTCCGTCAGTGGATTTTGGCGAAGGCGGCGACGGAGCAAGAAAAATTCCGTTTTCGTTACGAACAATAATTAACTTAGGGTATGACCATGACCAGCCGTTTTATGCTGATTGTCGCCGCTATCAGCGGTTTTATTTACGTTGCTCTGGGCGCGTTCGGGGCGCATGTTTTGAGTAAAACCCTGGGCGTGGTTGAAATGGGCTGGATTCAGACCGGCCTGCAATATCAGGCGTTCCATACGCTGGCGATCTTTGGCCTGGCGGTGGCGATGCAGCGCCGTATCAGCATCTGGTTTTACTGGAGCAGCGTTTTTCTGGCGCTGGGCACGGTGCTGTTTAGCGGCAGTCTGTACTGCCTTGCGCTTTCGCATCTGCGCCTGTGGGCGTATATCACGCCTGTCGGCGGCGTCAGTTTCCTGGTGGGCTGGGCGCTATTGCTGATTGGCGCCATTCGTATGAAACGTAAGGGCGCGAGCCATGAATAAAGTTGTATTGCTCTGCCGTCCGGGGTTTGAAAAAGAGTGCGCTGCAGAAATTACCGATAAAGCGGGAAAACGGGAAATATTTGGTTTTGCACGCGTAAAAGAGAACGCAGGCTATGTCATTTATGAATGCTACCAGCCGGAAGATGGCGAAAAGCTGATTTCAGAACTGCCGTTCAGTTCGCTGATTTTCGCCCGCCAGTGGTTTGTGGTGGGTGAACTGCTGCAACATTTACCGCCGGAAGACAGAATTACGCCGATTGTCGGCATGTTGCAGGGCGTAGTGGAAAAGGGCGGCGAGCTGCGAGTTGAAGTCGCCGACACCAATGAAAGTAAAGAACTGATGAAGTTCTGCCGCAAATTTACGGTGCCGCTGCGCGCGGCTTTGCGTGATGCGGGCGTATTGACGAATTATGAAACGCCGAAGCGTCCGGTCGTTCATGTCTTTTTTATCGCGCCAGGATGCTGCTATACCGGTTATTCGTTCGCGCATAACAATTCACCGTTTTATATGGGCATTCCGCGTTTGAAGTTTCCGTCTGATGCGCCGAGCCGCTCAACGCTGAAACTGGAAGAGGCGCTCCACGTTTTCATCCCGGAAGATGAGTGGGATGAACGTCTGGCGAACGGCATGTATGCGGTGGATTTGGGCGCCTGTCCCGGCGGATGGACGTACCAGTTAGTGAAGCGCAATATGTGGGTCTACTCCGTAGATAACGGCCCGATGGCGCAAAGCCTGATGGACACCGGACAGGTGACCTGGTTGCGTGAGGATGGCTTCAGGTACCGTCCGAACCGGAATAATATTTCATGGATGGTCTGCGATATGGTGGAGAAGCCGGCCAAAGTCACCGCGTTAATGGCGCAGTGGCTGGTGAACGGCTGGTGCCGGGAGACGATTTTTAACCTTAAACTGCCGATGAAAAAACGCTATGAAGAGGTGTCGCATAACCTGGCGTATCTTCAGGCGCAGTTGGATGAGCATGGCGTTAATGCGCAGATCCAGGCGCGTCAGCTTTATCACGATCGCGAAGAAGTGACGGTGCACGTGCGTCGGTTGTGGGCGGCTGTTGGCGGGCGTCGCGACGAGCGATAAAAACGCGCTGCCGTCATCCGGCGCGTCATCAGCGCCGGATGACGCACGCTTATCCGGCCTATGACTGCGGCGCGTCTGAAACAATATGCGTCACGTCATCCAGATGGCCGATGCGCGCCTCTCCTGAACGATTAAATTTACTTTTATCAATCAATAATAAAGACTGCGAGGCGCGCCTGAGCAGGATAGATTTAAAATCGGCGTTGATCGCATTGGAGTCCCACAGATCGCCGCCGCCGTCGATCCCCTCGCAGGAAAAGATGAACAGATCGATATCAAGCGATTTTAGCTGTGAGATAAGCGACGGGTTAACGTAACAGCCATATTTACGTTCAAGCTGGCCGCCGGAACTTATCAGCGCAATGCGTTCGCGTTTTCCCAGCTCCTGACAGATAGGATGGCTATTGGTAAAAACCTGAATGGGAATATCCGGCAACTGGCGGGCCAGATACCAGCAGGTTGAACTGGCATCCAGCGCAATCGTCATTCCTTCTTCTATCCACGCTAACGCTTCACGGGCAATATCGGCTTTGTGCGCATAATGGCTTTTCAGGCGGATATGGAATGGATCGCCGCTGTCCTGATTTTCACGATGAATATATTTAGCTCGTCCGTGATTACGCAGCACTTTTCCCTGCGTCTGTAGTTCACTGAGATCGCGGCGGATGGTCTCTTTACTGACGTTAAGCCGGGTGGCCAGCGCTTCGGTGGTCAGACTTTTATGATTGATCAGCAGATCGACTATCGCTTGTTGGCGTGCCGCTTTCATTTTTCTCACCCCATCATTCGATGAACGCCCGCGTCATGCGGGCGCACCGGCAAGAGATTACGGCGTTACCCCTTTTTTTAAAAGAATATTTCCGTACTTCGCGCACTCACCTGTGATAACGATCGCAAACGCTTTTTGCGCCCGCTCATAAAACGCATAGCGGTCGATACGAACGATATCCGGGCACGGCGCTTCTAATGACAAGGCATCGCGATAGCGCGCTTCAACGCTGGGGTCGAGCGTGTCGCCTTCCACGGCGGCCATCATCACCAGCGGCGGGGCGTAGCTATCCAGCTCAAAGAGCGGAATAATTGCCCGCAGTAGATCGCTGACGCTAAGACCATCGGCGCGAATCACCTGCGGGCCCAGGCTATGCGCGGGAAAGTGAGCGTCGGAAAAAATGATTTCGTCCCCGTGGCCCATCTCGGCCAGCACTTTGAGCAGTGTCGGGGAAATTAACGGTGAAATGGTTTTTAGCATTTCATACTCCCTCAATAATTTCGGGTTCGGTTTGCGGCCAGAAATAGCGATACTGATAATTGACCTGCGCGCGCGCCTGCTCCGGGCTACTAAATTCGCCTACGCCGTACCAGCCAAACATGGCAGCGCCGGCCACGGTGGTTTCCGCATCGTCCAGCACTTTGATAGGGAGAGCAAGCTGATTCGCTTTAATTTGATTCCACAAAGCGTTGCGACTGCCGCCGCCAACCAGTAACAGTTCTGTGGCGTTAAAATGACCGATTTTCTCCAGCGTGCGCAGATTACGCTGCAGTTGCGCCGTTAGGCCTTCCAGCGCGGCGCGATAGAAATGGCCGCGGGTGGTATTGAGCGTCACGCCCTGCCAGCCTGCATTTTGGCAGGCGAGTAGATCGCACTGCATCCGCACGCCTTCCGCGCCAGCGGGAATAGCGCGCGCTTCGTCGATCAGCGTTTGCCATGGCGTTTCCGGCGTCCACAGCAGTTTTCGTACCCATTCGAGTACGCCGGAGGCCAGCCACTGCATTCCGGGGTTATAAAGCCCCGACTGACTGTCCAGTTCACAGGTCGAGCCCGGATACTGACTGAGCAGCGAGGTATCCACCTGACCGCTGCGCACCATCAGAATCTCCCAGGTTCCGGAGGAGAGCACTGGTTCACCTTGCTGCGCGCCAGCGCCGAATAACGCGAACTGAGTATCGTGTCCGGCAGAGATCACCGGCACACCCGCCGGGAGACCGAGTAGCCTGGCCGCGTCTGTCTGTAGCGTGCCTATCGGGGCGCCCGCTTCCACGATACGCGGGAACAGGCGGCGCGCCAGGCCCGTCGCCTGCAGGATTTCCGGACTAAAGTCGCGCTGATGGATATCCAGGAGCTGGCTGGTGCCTGCCATAGTGATATCGGTCGTAAACTCGCCGGTCAGACGGTGGTTAATCAGCGACGAGATAAACAGCCAGCAGTGAGCTTGTTCCAGCAGGCGCGGATGATTCTCTTTAAGCCAGACCAGTTTATACAGCGTGTTAAAGCTGAACGCGCCGACGCCGGAGAGCGTCTGCAATTGCCGGGGCGAGATAAAGCGCTCAATCGTTTCCATCACGGCAGCGGTTCGCGGGCATTTCCAACTGATGACCGGGTAGAGCAGCTTACCCTGCGCATCGACCAGCGCGCCATCGACGCCGAACGTAGTCACCGTAATACCGCGAACAACACACTCCGACAGGGCGCTGGAGAGTGACCTGCAGCAGTCGGCGAAACGTTGCAGGATGGCGTCCAGCGACCACTGATGCCAGGCGCTATTTTCTGCGGCAATGTCGCTGGCGTTAGTGGTTGAGGCGCGGGCGACAATTTTCCCCTGGCGATCAACGGCGATCGCCCGAACGTTAGTCGCACCGCAGTCGAGAACCAGGATAACGTCTTGTTTCATAGATAACTCCATAAACGCCGCCCGATGGCGCTACGCTTATCCGGCCTACGGTTCACGCGCCCGTAGGCCCGGTAAGCCTGCGCCACCGGGCTAAGCCGCATTAACGTTTATACAGCGGGCCATAATTCTGGCAGGCGCGATAATCCTGGCCTTCGATATCCATACCGTGAGCCGCCCAGGCGGAAGGACGGTAGATCTTCGCCTCCTCCACGTTGTGCATACATACCGGGATACGCAGCATCGCGGCAAGAGTAATAAAGTCCGCCCCTACATGGCCGATGGTGAGTACGCCGTGGTTAGCACCCCAGTTCGCCATCACCGAATAGACATCGGTAAACGGGCCTTTGCCGGTAAGACGCGGCGCAAACCAGGTGGTAGGCCAGGTAGAGTTGGTACGGGCATCAAGCTGATCGTGCATCGCTTTCGGCAGTTCGACGCTCCAGCCCTCGGCGATTTGCAGTACTGGCCCCAGGCCTTTGATGATATTCACGCGGGTCATGGTGAATGGTACGCCGCCTTCGGTCAGGAAACGGGATGAGTAGCCGCCGCCGCGGAAGTATTCGTGAATCGCCGGGCACCATTCAGTGGCCGCCAGACACGCATCCGCCTCTTGTTGGCTGATTTCCCAGTGTGGTTTCATGGTCGGCTTGCCTTCGCTGTCGCGCTGTTTACAGGCACCGTCCAGAGCGGCAGAACCGGAGTTAATCAGGTGAATAATGCCGTGCTCCGCCAGTCCGCTAAGCGCCTGGCCGGTGACGCGTTCTACGGCTTCCGGCGACCAGTAGGTTCGCACGTCGGCGAAGATCTGCGCGGTACCAGTGAGTTGATGGCCAAACAGCATCGCTACGCCGTTCAGACTGTCATTTTCGGTGGCGACGACAAACGGTTCGCGTACGCCGTTCCAGTCAAAAGAGCTATTGAGCAGCGCTTCGGCGGTATCGCCGTTCGGGTATTGATCGGTCCAGTGGCGCTGGCCCTGGAAGCCGGCGGCAATGGCGTTGTAGCCCAGCGATTCTTCAACTAACCCTTTGTCCGCCAGCGTCTTGTTGCCCTGCATCATGTCGCGAATACACATCGCCATCAGCAGGCTCTCTTTTAGCACCGCGCGGTTCTGGGCTTCATTGCGCTTATACTGCGAGGCGTTCTGATCTTCGCCGTAGCGGAAGTTTTTATCCGCCCACGCCAGCGCCATCTCCAGTTCGGCCTCATCATAAATTTTTTGATCGATACGGCGGCGCAGTTCGGTCATATCTACCGCTTGCACCTTCATGCCCAGCCAGGATTCAAAGAAGTTATGATCGACAATGGAACCCGCGATCCCCATCGACACGCCGCCGACGGAGAGGTAGCTTTTGCCTTTCATGCTGGCTACCGCTAACCCTGCCCGCGCAAAACGCAGCAGTTTTTCTTCGACGTCGGCTGGAATGGAGGTATCGTCGGCATCCTGCACGTCATGGCCATAAATGGAGAACGCCGGAATGCCTTTCTGGCTGTGCGCCGCCAGCGCTGCGGCAAGGTAAACCGCCCCGGGACGCTCTGTGCCGTTAAAGCCCCAGATGGCTTTCGGACGCATCGGGTCCATATCAATGGTTTCGCTGCCATAGCACCAGCACGGCGTAACGGTAATGGTCACGCCCACGTTCTGGCTACTGAATTTTTCTTCACAGGCGGCGGATTCCGCCATTCCGGCAATACAGGTATCCGCAATGACGCACTCCACCTGTGCCCCACAGGCGTGGCGGATTTTCTCGGTGATGAGCGCCGCCGTCGCTTTCGCCATGTTCATGGTTTGCTCTTCGAGCGACTCGCGTACGCCCATACGACGTCCATCAATCACCGGGCGGATACCGATTTTCGGTAAGCTGATTTTTTTCATGACAGATTCCTCACGTTATTCGGATAAATGTTCAGTTTGTCGCCGCTTGTGAACGGAAACGGGCAAAAATGAAGATGACGGCAAAGCACAATGCCGGAACCAGTTCGGCGGTCGGGATTTTGCCTGCGGCGTCGCTAACGAAGCCCATTACTGGCGTGACAATACCGCCGCCAATGATGGTCATGACGATAAAAGACGAGCCGTACTTAGTGTCCTGTCCCAGATTTTTGATACCCAGCGAGAAGATGGTCGGGTACTGGATTGACATAAATGCGCTACACAACGTCAGCGCCAGCAGGCCGATATGTCCGCCGCTAAAGGCGGAAATCAGACACAGGAGCATGGCAAACAGGGCGTAGGCGGCCAGCACTTTATGCGGCGCGAAGCGGCTGATAAGCCAGGTCCCGGTGAAACGGCCGATAAAGAAGCACACCATCGTGCCGGTCAGGTAGTTGGCGGCGAAACCGGGCGTCATTCCAGGGATCTCCTCAATGGCGTAGCGGATCAGATAGCTCCAGCAGGCGGTTTGCGCCCCCACGTAGCAGAACTGCGCCAGCACCGCCCAGCGCCAGTGGCGGATACGGATGAGTCGGGAGAGAGAAGATAAGAAAGAGCTTTGTTTAGCATCGCTATGATCGTCACTTTGCAGGGCCGGAAATTTGGTCAGCATAATCAGCAGCGCAACTACTAATACGATGGCGACGATAATCATGTATGGCGTTTGTACCGATAACACCAGGCTGTGTTTATAGGCGCTAAGCTGATCCGGCGTCATTTTATCAAGCGCTTCTTGCGATTGATGCGGCACGTTAGACAAAATAAGGCTTTGCCCAAACACAACGGCGATAATAGCGCCAAAGGAGTTAAAAGTTTGCGCCAGATTAAGCCGGAAATGTCCGCCGCTTTCTGGACCTAATACCGTAACAAAAGGGTTGGCTGCAGTTTCAAGGCAGCCTAAACCGGCGGCGATGATAAACAGGCCAATTAAAAATAATGTGTAATTCATTATCTCAGCGGCAGGCCAGAATAATGCGGCGCCAACAGCATACAAAAAAAGCCCGGTGATAATCCCTGCTTTATAACTGAGTTTTTTCATCAAAATCCCAGCGGGGATTGGAATGACGAAATAACCGAAATAAAAGGCTGACTGAATAAGCCCAGCCTGAAAGTTAGTTAGCGTAAAAGCTTGTTGAAACTGCGGTAATAAAATGTCATTCAGATTATTGGCGACGGCCCACAGAAAAAATAGCGAGCAAAGTAAGGCGAATGGAATAATGTAGCGCTTGCTCTTGCTTTGCTCTGCATCCACAGCACGAAAACTCTGCGTTTGTATTGTTGTGTTTCCCATAGCATCCTCATCGGTTCAGAAGCTTTTGCGTGCGGTCGGTTCTGGTCACCAGACCGTAAAATTAGGTGAGTTCGCTTTTCTTTCCGGTAATAAATTGGCGTCCGGAATGAACTCATGGATTCATTTTCAAATAAAAAAGGCCTTTTAATATGATGGCGGTCACATTTATACCTGAGAGCAGAGCGTTCTGTGATTATCATCACTTTAATTTCCATAAAAAAATGACCGTTTGAGATGTTTAATTTAAAAAACCACAGACTGAATGCCCGAATTAAATTATTGCCACGAAAACGGGCAGTAGTAACTTATTCTTCATTTTTGCCCGTTTTAAAAAATATTATTAAGAGCGGGCATTTATCGGCGAGAGAAACGGTAGGCGTCTGGTTTATCGTGGCGAATTAATTGATGTGAATCACAAAATATCGTTATTTAAATTCCCTTCTCTTTATTCAGTATGATGATAGTTGCTAACTATTCGATTATTTCAACAGGACAGCAGCGCGATGCGAAAGGCGGTTTTGTTGTCTCATTTTGAATCACAGAGAGAGGTAAATAATGGAACGAAATAGACTGGCGCGGCAGATTATTGATACCTGTCTGGAAATGACGCGGTTAGGGTTAAATCAGGGGACGGCAGGTAACGTGAGCGTACGTTATCAGGGCGGATTGCTGATTACGCCGACGGGGATCCCCTACGAGAAGCTGACAGAGTCGCACATTGTTTTTATTGATGCTGACGGTCAGCATGAGCAGGGCAAGCTGCCTTCCAGCGAGTGGCGTTTTCATATGGCGGCATACCAGACGCGCCCTGACGCCAATGCCGTGGTACATAACCACGCTGTCCATTGTACGGCAGTCTCGATCCTGAATCGCCCGATTCCGGCGATTCACTACATGATTGCCGCCGCAGGAGGAAACTCTATTCCCTGCGCGCCCTACGCCACTTTTGGCACCCGCGAACTTTCTGACCATGTTGCCGTGGCGCTTAAAAATCGTAAAGCGACGCTGTTACAGCATCACGGGCTTATCGCTTGTGAAGAAAATTTAGACAAAGCGTTGTGGCTGGCGCATGAAGTGGAAGTGCTGGCGCAGCTCTATTTAAGTACGCTGGCCATTGTCGATCCGGTACCGGTACTGGATGACGAGGCGATCGCTATCGTACTGGAGAAATTTAAAACTTACGGATTACGTATTGAAGAGTGATGTCAGGAGACAGGCGATGGCGAACAGAATGATTCTGAATGAAACGGCATGGTTTGGCCGGGGAGCGGTGGACGCATTAACCGATGAGGTAACGCGCCGCGGTTATCATAAAGCGCTGATTGTTACCGATAAAACGCTGGTGCAATGCGGTGTGGTCGATAAGGTGACAAGCAGAATGGATGCCGCAGGGCTGGCGTGGGAGATCTATGCGGGCGTGATCCCTAATCCTACGATTTCTGTTGTCCAGGAAGGGCTTAAGGTCTTTACCCAAAGCGGCGCGGACTATCTCATCGCCATTGGCGGCGGTTCTCCGCAGGATACCTGCAAAGCGATCGGTATTATCAGTAACAATCCGGAATTTGCCGATGTGCGCAGTCTGGAAGGGCTATCGTCGACCCGTAAACCCAGCGTGCCGATTATGGCGATCCCGACAACGGCGGGAACCGCGGCGGAAGTCACTATCAATTATGTGATTACCGATGAAGAGAAACGGCGCAAATTCGTTTGTGTCGATCCACATGATATTCCGCAGGCGGCATTTATCGATGCCGATATGATGGACGGTATGCCGCCCGCGCTGAAAGCGGCAACGGGCGTGGATGCGCTAACCCATGCTATTGAAGGCTATATTACCCGGGCCGCATGGGCGCTGACGGATGCATTACATATCAAAGCCATTGAGATTATTGCTGGCGCGCTACGCGGCGCCGTAGCCGGAGAAAAAGAGGCCGGTGAGGCGATGGCGCTGGGGCAATACGTTGCCGGGATGGGGTTTTCCAATGTGGGGCTGGGACTGGTGCATGGGATGGCGCATCCGTTGGGCGCGTTTTACAACACGCCACACGGCGTCGCGAATGCTATTTTGCTTCCGCATGTGATGCGTTTCAATGCCGGGTCTACCAACGAGAAATTCCGTGATATCGCCCGGGCGATGGGGGTGAAGGTAGAAGGATTGAGTCTTGAAGAGGCGCGTAATGCCGCAGTGGAAGCCGTATTTACGCTAAATCGCGATGTGGGAATTCCGCTGCATTTGCGTGATGTCGGCGTTCGAAAAGAGGATATCCCGGCGCTGGCGCAGGCGGCGTTCGATGATGTCTGTACGGGCGGCAATCCGCGTGAAGCGAGTCTGGCGGACATTGTCGAACTGTATCATACCGCCTGGTAATTTTGCCGGATGGCGCTGCGCTTATCCGCTCTACATTTCGTGCAGTCCTGTAGGCAGGATAAGGCGTTCACGCCGCCATCCGGCAACAAAACTACCGCACCAGCCGTAGCTGCTGTAAGTTTCCGTCGATATGTAAATCGGTTTGCAGACGTGCAATATCGCGGCAAAGAAATGCCATTTCTTTATGCGTCTCAAGCTTTTTGCGCCACTTTTCCGGCACCTCGTCCAGATGGGCGTAAATTCCCTCCAGATTTTGAAACTGAATCAATAGCTGGGTCGCGCTTTTGGGGCCGATACCGGCAACGCCGGGGACTTTCGAACTGCTGATTCCTGCCAGACCCCAGTAATCCGGCAACTGCCGGGGGAGTACGCCAAACTCTTTTTCAATAAACGGCGCGTCCAGCCAGCGTTTCTGGAAGTAGTCGCGAATGCGCAATCCCGGAGAGAGCAACTGGCAATAGCCTTTATCGGTTGACACAATGGTTGCCTGGTGCCCGGCTTCGGTAACTTTTAGCGCCAGCGTCGCCGCCAGATCGTCCGCTTCGTTACCGTCTGATGCCCAACAGCGTACGCCGCGCTGTTCAAACGCGGCGCGTAGGGCGGGCATTTCATTATGTAAATCGTCAGGCATCGGCGGACGTCCTGCTTTGTAGTCCGGCAAACGCTGATGACGCCAGCCGCTGCTGCGCGCGTCGTCATCAAATACCGCTACGGCATGGGTTGGCTGGCTGTGGATAATCAATTGATCGAGCGCGTGTTGGCAGGTTTCCACACAGGGCGATCCCTGAACGGCGTGAATACGGCGAATCAAATTGAGCGCGTCGACGATAAGCAGATGAGCAGCCACGGTGTTCTCCCTTACAAACCTGCGCGTAGGGTAACATTCACGGCGGGGGGAGGCGAGCATTGCGAAATAGCGCTATCCGTAGGCCTGATAAGCGAGGCGCCATCAGGCAACAAAAGCCGGATGGCGGCGAGCGCCTTATCCGGCCTACAGATCCTAAAATGTGCTGAGAATTAATCGCAGGTAACGATCTTCATCGCCAGGCCGCCGCGCGAAGTTTCGCGGTACTTAGCGTTCATGTCTTTACCGGTTTCGTACATGGTCTCAATCACTTTATCGAGGCATACGCGCGGTTCGCTGGTACGGCGCAGCGCCATACGCGCGGCGTTGACCGCTTTGACTGAAGCAATCGCGTTACGCTCAATGCAGGGAACCTGGACCTGGCCGGCAACCGGATCGCAAGTTAACCCCAGATTGTGCTCCATGGCGATTTCTGCGGCGATACACACCTGCGCCGGACTACCGCCCAGCAGCTCGGCCAGACCCGCTGCCGCCATGGAACAGGCCACGCCGACCTCTCCCTGACAACCCACTTCGGCGCCGGAAATAGAGGCGTTCATCTTATACAGCGAGCCAATCGCGCTGGCGACCAGCATATAGCGAGCAAGCGAGTTAGCATTTACTTCGCGGATAAACTTGTCATAGTACGCCAGCACCGCCGGCACAATACCACATGCGCCGTTAGTCGGCGCAGTGACTACTCGTCCGCCTGCGGCATTCTCTTCGTTCACCGCCAGCGCGAACATATTGATCCAGTCGACGACCGCCATCGGATCGGTGGTGGTCTTATCCTGACTGACCAGCACCCGACGCAGCGCCGCCGCGCGACGCGGAACGCGCAGTTTGCCCGGCAATACGCCCTCGGTGGTGATACCGCGCTCAATACCGCTGCGCATCACCTCCCAGACCCTGGCGAAATGCTGCTCCAGCGCTTCTTTACTGTGCAGGGCCAGTTCGTTTTGCATCATCAGACCGGAGAGCGACAGACCCGTCTCCTGGCAGTGGCGCTGTAAATCCGCGGCGGTTTTGTAAGGGTACGGTACGTTAACGGGTTCGCTATTCGTCAAACCAAAGTGCTCTTCATCGACGATAAAGCCGCCGCCAATGGAGTAGTAGGTTTGGCTGTAGAGCACCTTATCGCCCGCCAGCGCGGTAATACGCATCCCGTTCTCATGCAGAGACAGGTTGTCGGCGTGGAAATTCATGCACTTATCGACCGGAAATTCGACTTCATGCTGCCCATTAGCCAGTAGTAAACGCCCATGGGTGTTCACATCCTGGATAAAGGACGGAATGGCGTCGATATCGACGGTGTCCGGCAGATTCCCCGCCAGGCCCATAATAATGGCGATATCAGTGTGGTGGCCTTTACCCGTCAATGACAGAGAGCCGTAGACATCCACCACGACGCGGGTGACATCTGTAAGGATATGGCGGGCAATCAGATCGTCCGTGAACTGCTTGCCTGCTTTCATTGGTCCGACGGTGTGAGAACTGGAAGGGCCAATGCCGATTTTAAAAATATCGAATACGCTAATCATAGGGCATCCATTGCGGTTGTATCATAGAGAAGCGCCGCGGTAAGCGGCGCTAAAGGACTTAGCTGAACAGTGAGTAGAAAATAGCGGAGATGGCAATCAGGCCCATAATCACAACGAATACGTTGCTGATATGACCGCTGTACTTACGCATTGCCGGTACTTTCTGGATGGCATACATCGGCATCAGGAACAGAATCATCGCGATGATCGGGCCGCCCAGGGTTTCAATCATGCCCAGGATGCTGGGGTTCAGCGTCGCCACAATCCAGGTGGTGACCAGCATGAACAGCGCGGTAATTTTATTCAGTTTGTTGATTTCGATGGATTTACCTTTACCACGCAGCGATTTAATCACCATCCCGTTAAAGCCTTCACGCGCGCCCAGGTAGTGGCCGAGGAAGGATTTGGTGATAGCAATCATCGCAATGATCGGCGCCATCCAGGCGATGATCGGCGCGTTAAAGTGGTTCGCCAGGTAAGACAGGATAGAGATGTTCTGCTCTTTTGCCGCTGCCAGATCTGCCGGCGTCAGGCTCAGCACGCAGCTGAAGACGAAGAACATCACGGTCAGCACCATCATGATGTGGGCGAAGGCCAGAATTTTAGAACATTTCTTCTCTGCGCCTTCACCGTACTCTTCACGCTTCGCAACCGCGAAGGAGGAGATGATCGGGGAGTGGTTGAAAGAGAAAACCATCACCGGAATCGCCAGCCACAGCGTCATCCACAGACCGTTACCGGTAGACGCGGCGGAATCAAAGGACAGCGTTTCCAGCGCCGCGCCGTTCCACTGCGGGATCAGGTACAAGGCCAGCAGCATCAGCGCAGCGACGAACGGGAATACCAGGATACTCATCGCCTTAACGATCATTTGCTCGCCGAAGCGCACGATGGTCATCATGCCAACAATCAGGATCAGGGAAAGAATCGCCCGCGGCGGCGGATTAATCGCTAACTGGTGGGTCAGGAAGCTTTCCACGGTATTAGTAATCGCCACGCTGTAAACCAGCAGGATGGGGTAAATCGCGAAGAAGTAGAGCAGGGTAATCAGTTTACCTGCGCCGATACCGAAGTGTTCCTCAACGACTTCAGTGATGTCTTCACCCGGGTTTTTACCGGACAGCACGAAGCGGGTTAAACCACGGTGTGCGAAAAAGGTCATCGGGAAAGCGAGAATCGCCATGATGATGAGCGGAATCATGCCGCCGACGCCTGCGTTGATCGGCAGGAACAGAACGCCCGCGCCGATTGCCGTGCCGTAAAGGCCCAGCATCCACATGGTATCCGTTTTGCGCCATGCGCTTCGAGAGTCAATCGAAGCAATCGTGCTGGTCTGAGTGGTTTCCATCTATTTCTCCTGGAGGATGCTAAAAATCAGGTTGCTGGTCTAATCCAATGAAAAAAGACCTGATCGTAAAATGAAATCTGCTTAGGGACGCTTTTTATATAATTTTTCGCCGTAATAATTTTCGGGCGGAAAGATACATTTAAGTGATGAATCTATCAGTGATCCCGATCTCAAATGCAATAATCCGCTTCTTACATGGATAAATTTGGACCATTAATCTATTAAAAAAACGTCATAACGAATTTCCGGGCGCGAAGGCTACCATTAACGATATAAGGCCGGAAAGATTGGGGCGCAAGATACGGAGGTTTGACTATAAAAATCAAGGTTTTTAGTGGATTCTGGCGAAGAATAAGAGTTTGAACCGATAAATCACGGTAAGAGGAGTGAAGTAAACGTTTGCCTGACAATCTATTTATGGTGAATTATAAATGGTGTTTATAAAACAATGCGGGCTATGCCTCTGATGATCATCATAAAAAATGAAGGAATACGTGAATCGCCATACCGCAATGAAAGGAATGGGAGAAGCGCCCGGCTGCTGGCGGCAACCGGGCATAAGCGCTAAGCGCAGATCTCGTAACAGGGGATGTAGGCGGAACCCGGCAATTTCATACGATGCTGCGCGACGAAACCCTGCAGCAGATCGTCCATGCGACGCATCATTTCTCGATCGCCGTGGATTTTATACGGACCATTAGCTTCAATGGCGCGTATCCCGACCTCCTTCACGTTCCCCGCGACAATACCGGAGAAGGCGCGTCGCAGATCCGCCGCCAGAATCTCAACCGGCTGATCCGGGTACAGTTTCAGGTTGGCCATATTCTCATGCGACGGCTCAAACGGCACCTGCAGATCCGGTGCAATACGCATCGACCAGTTAAAACTATAGGCGTCGCCAGTATCGCGGCGATTCTCTTTCACTTGCGGCATCGCTTTCTTCATCAGCCGCGCTACCTCCGCCGCATCGTCAATGATGATGCGGTAATGACGGCGGGCCGCTTCGCCCAGCGTATGGGTAATAAATTCATCCAGCACGCGGAAGTAATCGGCGCTCTCTTTTGGTCCGGTCAGGATCAGCGGCAGCACCTGATTTTTATTGGCTGGATTCATCAGAATCCCCAGCAAATAAAGCAGCTCTTCCGCCGTACCCACGCCGCCCGGGAAGATGATGATACCGTGTGCGATACGGACGAACGCTTCCAGGCGTTTTTCGATATCCGGCATGATGATCAGTTCGTTCACCAGCGGGTTAGGCGGTTCAGCCGCAATAATGGAAGGTTCAGTCATGCCGATAAAGCGGCTGTCTTTATAGCGCTGCTGTGCGTGACCGACCGCCGCGCCCTTCATGGGGGCTTCCATCGCCCCAGGGCCGCAGCCGGTGCAGATGTTCAGCTCGCGTAATCCCAACTGCGTGCCGACGCGACGGGCATACAGGTACTCGTTTTCGTTAATTGAGTGGCCGCCCCAGCATACCACCATGTTTGGCGCTTCGCCGACGTGCAGCGCCCGGGCGTTGCGCAAAATGGAGAACACCAGATTGGTGATATGTGTTGAGCTTTCAAGATCCAGATGCTGGAAACGACCAGCATTGTGGATCTGCCCATTCACAAAGAGAATGTCGCGCAGCACCGCGAACAGGTTAGCCTGTAGCGCACGAATAATCCGCCCGTCAACAAAGGCGTCTTCAGGCGGATTAATCAATTCCAGCTTCACGCCGCGCTCGCGGCGCAGTACGTTAATATCGAAATTTTCAAAGCGGGACAGCAGCTCTTTGCTGTTGTCGGTCAGGCTGCCGGAGTTAAGAACGGCAAGTGAACAGTTACGAAACAGTTGATACAGGTCGCTACTGGCCGTGCGTTTCAGCATGTCCACTTCCAGTTGCGACAACATATCCATTGAGCCAAGCGGGCTAATATGTGTAATCAAGTAAACTCCTTATGGGACGCAACACGCCATTCCCTGTTGATTACAATAGCCCTGGCTGATGACCTTTCACAACCTTACATGCGCAATCCGGCACGCAAAATTGACAAAAAAATTACTGTCGCGCCAGCCTGCCCGTGGCGGGCACGAAATCGGTATTGCTGCGCCAGGGATTAATGTCCAGCCCGCCGCGGCGGGTATAGCGCGCATAAACGCTTAACGTTTCCGGCTGGCAGAAGCGCAGAATGTCATTGAAAATACGCTCTACGCACTGCTCGTGAAATTCATTATGGTGACGGAAGGAGACCAGATAACGCAGCAGTTTTTCCCTGTCGATTTTGCGCCCGCGATACTGAATTTGTATCGAGCCCCAGTCCGGTTGGTGGGTGATCAGGCAGTTGGATTTCAACAGATGACTGACCAGCGTCTCCTCTACTTGCTTCTCGCCGCTGACCGCATGTTGCAGATAGTCGGTAGTAAACTGGTAGTTGTCGATACTGATATCCTGATCGTCAATACAGGCGCCGTGGAAATGGGCGACAGGCTGTCCTTCCAGCTCATCAAGACGATGAAGCCTCACGCTAACGTTGCCCTGCGCGCAGGCGCGCAGATTGCGCTCCAGCGTCTGGCGCACCGTCTCCCAGGTGTCAAAGCGCGTCTGGTTAAAGCTGTTCAGATACAGTTTAAAACTTTTGGATTCGATTAAATTAACGCTGGTGTAATCCAGTTCGACATGCCCGACGGCGACCTGCGGAAGACCCTGGCTGTTAAGCCAGGAAAGTTCATACAACGTCCAGATATCCGCGCCGTGGAACGGCAAATTATCGGCTGTTAATCCGAGCGGGTCGCGATTCAAACTGCGCGGTACGCCCTGCAGCAGGCTGGCGTCATAATTGTCCCGGTAATCCGTTGATTTTCCGAGAGTCAGGCCATCAAGAGCCTGATGGTTTTCATAAGAAGACATGTTTCACCGTCATAAACCAGATACACTATGCGCCAAGTGTATCCTGGCTTTTATGAAGAGAGAAACTGGTGGACGAACTGACAGCGCAGGCATTGAAAGCCTTTACGACGCGTTACTGCGACGCGTGGCAAGAAAAACACGGTAGCTGGCCGTTGAGCGAAGAACTGTATGGCGTACCTTCTCCGTGCATTATTTCTTCAACCCGCAATGCCGTTTACTGGCAGCCGCAACCTTTTGAAGGCGAAGAAAATGTAAACGCGGTTGAACGCGCCTTTGATATTATGGTACAACCTGCGCTCCACGCGTTTTACACCACGCAGTTTGCTGGCGACATGCCCGCGCAGTTTGCGGATGAAAAGCTTACGCTACTGCAAACCTGGAGTCAGGATGACTTTCGGCGCGTGCAGGAAAATCTGATAGGCCACCTGGTCACGCAAAAGCGGCTCAAGCTTCCTCCCACGCTTTTTATTGCGACGCAGGAAAATGAGCTTGAGGTCATTTCGGTCTGTAATCTGTCCGGCGAGGTGATTAAAGAAACGCTGGGCACCCGCAATCGTACCGTTCTTGCCGCAACGCTTGCGGAATTCCTTACGCAACTTAATCCTCTTCTGTAATCGTTTGCCCTAACGGGTGTGAGAGATCTCTTACAAAGTCTGTAGGAGATCGCCAGGATATCAGCGGATACTGAGCCCCGTTTTCTTATGTAAGTCTATATAAAACAACTAATTAAAATGTTTTTGCGCACTTTCATATGAAAATTTACTTAAGGTATTGTCTGTAAGCGTCTTGTAAGACAAGGGGAAACAGGCGATTCTATCTTCGTCGACAGGGAGTCGTACAACGAAGCGAACGTCAGGATGATGACGCTTCAGCAGGACACGCCAGGATGGTGTTACAAGGAAAGGCTTCAGGATGAAGCAAAGTGGAAAGCGCAGGATGCGTTAAAGGACACCTCCAGGACGGAGAACGAGAGCCGATCAGGATGTTCGGCGGGTCTGGATGACCAGGGACGCTTCAGGAAGAAGCTATCACATCGGGCGATGTGCGCAGGATGCAAACGTTCAGGATGAACAGGCCGTAAGGTCACAGGAAAAGTTGTCACGGATGAGCAGGGAGCACGAAAAGTAGCTGGAATGCTGCGAAACGAACCGGGAGCACTGTTTATACAGTGCTCCCTTTTTTTTGTTATTCTTCGCGCCAGATTTTCATCATTGAGGTTTTTAACATGACGACTCATGACCGTGTGCGTCAGCAGTTACATGCGCTTGAAACGCTGCTGCGCGAGCATCGCCACTGGCGGCAGGATGCGCCGCAGGCGCACCTGTTTACCAGCACCCAACCATTTTTTATGGATACCATGGAACCGCTGGAATGGCTGCAATGGGTATTGATCCCACGTCTGCATACCCTACTTGATAATGCGCAGCCGCTGCCCGAGGCGTTTGCCGTCGCCCCTTATTATGAAATGGCGCTGGCGGCGGATCATCCGCAGCGCGAGGCGATCCTGGCGGTTTTGCAGGATCTGGATGCGCTATTCGTCCGCGATAAATCCTGATGCTGGAGATCCTCTATCAAGACCCGTGGCTGGTTGCCGTGAATAAACCCGCAGGCTGGCTTGTTCACCGGAGCTGGCTGGATCGCGACGAAAAAGTCGTTGTCATGCAAACGGTGCGCGACCAAATCGGCCAGCATGTTTTTACCGCCCACCGTCTCGACAGACCCACGTCGGGCGTACTGTTAATGGGGCTGTCCAGCGAAGCGGGACGCCGTCTGGCGCAGCAGTTCGAGCAGCACCACATCCGTAAACGCTACCATGCCATTGTGCGCGGCTGGCTGATGGATGACGCGGTACTGGATTATCCGCTGGTGGAAGAGCGCGATAAAATTGCCGATAAATTCGCCCGCGAAGATAAAGCGCCCCAGCCGGCTGTAACGCAGTATCGCGGGCTGGCGACGGTCGAAATGGCGGTGCCGACCGGACGTTATCCCACCACGCGTTATGGTCTGGTTGAGCTGGAACCAAAAACGGGACGCAAGCACCAGCTTCGTCGTCATCTGGCGCATCTGCGTCATCCTATCATCGGCGACAGCAAGCATGGCGATTTGCGACAAAACCGCAGCGCCGCAGAGCATTTTGCCTGTCGTCGCCTGATGCTTCATGCCAGTCGGCTTGAACTGACGCACCCCTTCACCGGACAGCCGTTGATAATTCAGGCCGGGTTGGATGAAACCTGGATGCAGGCGCTGACACAGTTTGGCTGGCGTGGACTTCTCCCTGACAATGAAAGGGTTGAGTTTACGGCGGCGTCCCGGCAGGATGAGACTCATCAGGCATAATTCAGGGAGATACGCATAATGGCGGAAATTGGTATTTTTGTCGGGACCATGTATGGCAACTCACTGCTGGTGGCGGAAGAAGCGGAAGCGATCCTCGCCAGACAGGGCCACAGCGCGACCGTGTTTGAAGATCCTGAACTGTCCGACTGGCAGCAATATCAGGATAAGGTTGCGCTGGTCGTTACCTCGACGACCGGGCAGGGCGATCTACCGGATAGCATTGCGCCGCTCTTTCACGGCATTAAAGATACGTTGGGTTTTCAGCCAAACCTGCGTTACGGGGTGATTGCGTTAGGTGATAGCAGCTACCCCAATTTCTGTAATGGCGGCAAACAGTTTGATGCCCTGTTGCAGGAGCAAAGCGCGCAGCGGGTGGGGGAGATGTTATTCATTGACGCCAGCGAACATCCGGAGCCGGAGAGCCAGTCCAATCCCTGGGTTGAAAACTGGGGAACTTTACTTTCCTGAGGTAAATCCCTCCCCCCTACGGGAGGGTACCTTTTCGTTTGCTTGCGTTGCCAGTAAGCAAAATCACGACCTGTATACAGTGTAAAGTAACTGAATCGTGTTAGCTTTGGGCATATGCCCGCAAAAGCGGCAGTTTTTTACGGGCGTTTTCATGTAATCAAGCGACCTGTTTCACATTCTTCTCTTTTTATTCCTCCTGCGTCGACGCCTGGCGCCTTCTGATTTCATTTCCGTGAAGTGGCTTCCACTGTCCTGGGCTTTTGCCATAAACAGGCGTAATTCATCGCCAAAATACTGTGTTGTTGCACGGTGAGTGTGTGTGGCGCGCTTTTTATACTTCTCCTGCCAGTGAATAAAAGCATGCAGCGTGCAAAGCAAACGACCTAATAAAAGCTGCAACAAGGAAACGTTATCTCTGATTCCCTACCGGTTGTGCAGTTCAGAGTGAGCGTAGCTAACGCGAAATTTCAGGAGTGCAACAATGAGTTCATTAAGTCACGCGGCGAGCAGTGCGGAGAAACGCACGAACGCCCGCTACTGGATAGTGGTGATGCTGTTTATCGTCACATCCTTCAACTACGGCGACCGCGCCACATTGTCCATTGCCGGCTCAGAAATGGCCAAAGATATCGGCCTTGATCCGGTAGGCATGGGCTATGTTTTTTCTGCTTTTTCATGGGCCTATGTTATCGGGCAGATCCCGGGTGGCTGGCTGCTGGACCGCTTTGGTTCCAAACGCGTCTATTTCTGGTCTATTTTCATTTGGTCAGTCTTCACCCTGTTGCAGGGTTTTGTCGATATCTTTAGTGGTTTCGGCATTATTGTCGCCCTCTTTACGCTTCGTTTCCTGGTTGGTCTGGCGGAATCGCCTTCTTTCCCGGGTAACAGTCGCATCGTTGCGGCCTGGTTCCCGGCGCAGGAGAGGGGAACGGCAGTGGCCATCTTTAACTCCGCGCAATACTTTGCCACGGTTATTTTCGCGCCGATTATGGGCTGGCTGACGCACGAAGTGGGCTGGTCGCATGTCTTCTTCTTTATGGGCGGGTTAGGGATCATCATCAGCTTTATCTGGTTGAAAGTTATCCATGAACCAAATAACCATCCGGGCGTAAATAAGAAAGAGTTGGAGTACATCGCAGAAGGTGGCGCGCTGATCAATATGGATCAGAAAGACACCAAAGCGAAAGTACCGTTTAGCGTCAAATGGGGCCAGATCAAACAGCTGCTGGGCTCTCGTATGATGATTGGCGTTTACATCGGTCAGTACTGTATTAACGCATTGACCTATTTCTTTATTACCTGGTTCCCGGTCTATTTGGTCCAGGCGCGCGGCATGTCGATTCTCAAAGCGGGCTTTGTCGCCTCGGTTCCTGCAGTCTGCGGCTTTATCGGCGGCGTGTTGGGCGGCATCATTTCCGACTGGCTGATGCGTCGTACTGGCTCCCTGAATATCGCGCGCAAGACGCCGATTGTGCTGGGGATGTTGCTGTCAATGGTTATGGTGTTCTGTAACTATGTGAACGTGGAATGGATGATCATCGGCTTTATGGCGTTGGCCTTCTTCGGTAAAGGTATCGGCGCGTTGGGCTGGGCAGTAATGGCGGATACCGCGCCGAAAGAGATCAGCGGTCTTTCCGGCGGCTTGTTTAATATGTTCGGCAATATCTCCGGTATTGTGACGCCAATCGCGATTGGTTACATCGTTGGCACCACCGGTTCCTTCAACGGCGCGTTGATCTATGTCGGCGTACATGCCCTGGTGGCCATCATCAGCTATCTGGTGCTGGTAGGTGATATTAAGCGTATTGAACTGAAACCTGTCGCAGGACAATTATCATGACAACGCAATCCAGTCCCGTTATTACGGACATGAAGGTCATTCCGGTTGCCGGACATGACAGTATGCTACTCAACATCGGCGGCGCGCATAACGCGTACTTCACCCGTAACATCGTCGTCCTCACCGATAACGCCGGGCATACTGGCGTCGGCGAGGCGCCGGGCGGAGAAGTGATTTATCAGACGCTGGTCGATGCTATTCCGATGGTATTAGGCCAGGAAGTCGCCCGCCTGAACAAAGTGGTGCAACAGGTGCATAAAGGCAACCAGGCTGCTGATTTTGACACCTTTGGTAAAGGCGCATGGACGTTTGAACTGCGGGTTAACGCGGTGGCAGCTTTGGAAGCGGCGCTGCTTGATCTACTGGGGCAGGCGCTTAATGTGCCGGTCTGTGAACTGTTAGGACCCGGTAAACAGCGCGATGCCGTCACCGTGTTAGGCTATCTCTTCTATATTGGCGATCGTACTAAAACCGATCTGCCGTATCTGGAAAGCACGCCGGGCAGTCATGAATGGTATCGCCTGCGCCATCAGGAAGCGCTGAACAGCGACGCGGTCGTGCGGCTGGCGGAAGCGTCTCAGGATCGCTACGGTTTTAAAGATTTTAAACTCAAGGGCGGCGTGCTGCCGGGCGAACAAGAGATTGATACCGTTCGCGCGCTAAAAAAACGCTTCCCGGACGCGCGTATTACCGTGGATCCGAACGGCGCCTGGCTACTGGATGAAGCCATTGCGTTGTGCAAAGGGCTGAAAGATGTACTGACCTACGCGGAAGATCCGTGCGGCGCGGAGCAAGGATTCTCTGGTCGTGAAGTCATGGCGGAGTTCCGCCGCGCGACAGGACTGCCGGTGGCGACCAATATGATCGCCACCAACTGGCGCGAAATGGGGCATGCGGTGATGCTCAACGCGGTAGACATTCCTCTTGCCGACCCGCATTTCTGGACTCTCACCGGCGCCGTTCGCGTGGCGCAACTGTGCGATGACTGGGGGCTAACCTGGGGCTGCCATTCGAATAACCATTTTGATATTTCACTGGCGATGTTTACCCATGTCGGCGCGGCGGCGCCAGGCAAACCCACCGCTATTGATACGCACTGGATCTGGCAGGAGGGCGATTGCCGCCTGACTAAAAATCCGCTGGAAATTAAAAACGGCAAAATTGCCGTTCCGGATGCGCCAGGACTGGGCGTGGAGCTTGACTGGGAACAGGTGCGAAAAGCGCATGACGCGTATAAAAAGCTGCCAGGCGGCGCGCGTAATGATGCAGGCCCGATGCAATACCTGATCCCCGGCTGGACTTTTGACCGCAAACGCCCTGTTTTTGGTCGTCACTAATTCTGAATAAGGACACAGTTATGAGTACTCAATTTACGACGCCTGTAGTGACTGAAATGCAGGTTATCCCGGTTGCGGGTCATGACAGTATGCTGATGAACCTGAGCGGCGCGCACGCCCCGTTCTTCACGCGCAACATCGTCATTATTAAAGATAACTCCGGCCATACCGGGGTCGGCGAGATTCCGGGCGGCGAAAAAATTCGCAAAACGCTGGAAGATGCGATCCCACTGGTGGTGGGAAAAACGCTGGGTGAATATAAAAATGTCCTGACCGCCGTTCGCAACCAGTTTGCCGATCGCGATGCGGGCGGACGCGGTTTACAAACATTCGATCTCCGTACCACTATCCATGTGGTGACTGGTATTGAAGCGGCAATGCTTGACCTTTTGGGTCAACACCTGGGCGTCAACGTCGCTTCGCTGTTAGGCGACGGTCAGCAGCGCAGCGAAGTCGAAATGCTGGGTTATCTGTTCTTTGTCGGCAATCGCAAGGCCACGCCGCTGCCGTATCAGAGCCAGCCGGATGAGCAATGCGACTGGTATCGTCTGCGCCATGAAGAGGCGATGACGCCGGAAACGGTAGTGCGTCTGGCGGAAGCCGCCTATGAAAAATACGGCTTCAACGACTTCAAACTGAAAGGCGGCGTGCTGGCGGGCGAAGAAGAGGCCGAGTCAATCGTGGCGCTGGCGAAACGTTTCCCACAAGCGCGCGTTACGCTCGATCCAAACGGTGCCTGGTCGCTGAACGAAGCGATCAGCATTGGTAAATACCTGAAAGGTTCTCTGGCCTATGCAGAAGATCCGTGCGGCGCGGAACAGGGTTTTTCCGGGCGTGAAGTGATGGCGGAATTCCGTCGCGCGACCGGATTACCGACGGCCACCAATATGATAGCGACCGACTGGCGTCAAATGGGGCATACGCTGTCGCTGCAATCCGTCGATATCCCGCTGGCGGACCCGCACTTCTGGACTATGCAAGGCTCTGTACGCGTGGCGCAAATGTGTCATGAGTTCGGTCTGACCTGGGGCTCGCACTCTAACAACCACTTTGATATTTCGTTGGCGATGTTTACCCATGTTGCCGCGGCGGCGCCGGGCAAGATCACCGCGATCGATACCCACTGGATCTGGCAGGAAGGCAACCAACGTCTGACTAAAGAACCGTTTGAAATTAAAGGCGGCATGGTGCAAGTACCGACCAAACCGGGGCTGGGCGTTGAGCTCGATATGGATCAGGTGATGAAAGCGCATGAGCTCTATCAAAAGCATGGCTTAGGCGCGCGTGACGACGCGATGGGAATGCAGTACTTAATTCCTGGCTGGACGTTTGATAATAAGCGTCCTTGCATGGTGCGTTAAGTCAGAGCCGGTTCCGTGAGGAACCGGTCCTTCTCTGGGTGTATGCTTAACAGGATCAACATGCGTAAGGACGACTTATGAAAATAGTGATCGCACCAGACTCGTATAAGGAAAGTTTGAGTGCTCTTGAGGTAGCGACCGCCATTGAACAAGGATTTCGCGAGATCTGGCCTGACGCCGATTACCTGAAATTGCCGCTGGCTGATGGCGGAGAAGGTACTGTCGAAGCGATGGTTGAAGCGACGGCGGGTCGAATCGTGCATGTTGAGGTCACCGGGCCGTTGGGGCATCGCGTCAATGCGTTTTATGGGCTTTCCGGCGATGCGCGTTCCGCGTTCATTGAAATGGCGGCCGCCAGCGGGCTGGAGCAGGTGCCGCCCGCGCAACGCGATCCGTTGAAGACCACGTCATGGGGAACCGGCGAGCTGATCCGTCATGCGCTGGATGCGGGCGTTGAGCATATCATTATTGGTATCGGCGGTAGCGCCACCAACGATGGCGGCGCGGGGATGGTACAGGCGCTGGGGGCCAGGCTACGGGATGCGCAGGGCAATGATATTGCGCAAGGCGGCATTGGGCTGGAAACACTCGCCAGCATTGATATCAGCGGCCTGGATAAGCGTTTGTCGGCGTGCCATATAGAGGTCGCCTGCGATGTCACGAATCCCCTTACCGGCAAAGAGGGCGCGTCTGCGGTTTTTGGTCCGCAAAAAGGGGCGACGCCGGAAATGATTGAACGCCTGGATACGGCATTGACTCGCTATGCGCATTTGATTGCTCGCGATCTGTATGTCGATGTGTTGGATCTGGCAGGCGGCGGAGCGGCAGGCGGCATGGGGGCGGCGTTATACGCGTTTTGCGGCGCGCAGCTACGGCGTGGTATTGAGATTGTCACCGATGCGCTTCATCTGGAAGCGTGTCTTGCGGATGCTGATTTAGTCATCACCGGCGAGGGACGCATCGACAGCCAGACCATTCACGGTAAAGTCCCTATTGGCGTGGCAAACATCGCCAAACGGTATAACAAGCCGGTAATTGGTATTGCGGGTAGCCTGACGGCGGACGTTGGCGTGGTTCATGAACATGGGCTTGATGCCGTTTTCAGCGTGATTTATACCATCTGCACGCTGGAGGACGCTCTGAAGAATGCGAGTGAAAACGTACGAATGACCGCGCGCAACGTGGCTGCAACGCTGAAAGCGGGGCAACAGTTACGCTGAGTTGTAGGCCGGATAAGGCGGTCACGCCGCCATCCGGCGAATATCAGCCTAATATCTTCTTCGCTTCACGCGCGACATTATCCATCTCATCCAGCAGCTCCAGAAACTCAGGCTCCAGCTCCTCTTCGTGGACGCCGCTGCGAAGCTGTTGCTCAATAAGCTGGCAAAGGTTCTTCATCCGCGGTACGCCGCTATAGCCGCAGCTCCCGTGTAGCTTATGGACCAGATCGACCAGACCGTTGGGGTTTTCTCCCACCAGTTGTTCTTCAATTTTGTTGCGCACTTCCGGCAGAAAATCAATCAGCATTTGCAGCATATCCCGCGCCAGATCGGGCTTACCGGCAGCCTGGCGGAGCGCAAGCTGCCAGTCGAGCGTCGCATTCGGATTGAAGATAAACTCAGCCGGTTCCGGCGCCATCAGACGCGCTGCTACGTTGGCGCCAGGTTTATAGCGCAGCAACAGATTATGCAACTTCTCTTCTTCTATCGGTTTAGCCAGATAGTCGTTCATGCCCGCGCTGAGCAACTTCTCTTTTTGCCCGGCCATCGCATGTGCCGTAACGGCAATAACCGGTGTTTGCTGCTGATGAGGAAGCTGGTGAATCAATTCGCAGGCGCGTATGCCGTCCATATCCGGCATCTGAATATCCATCAAAATCAGATCAAACTGCATTTGTTTCGCCCGATCTACCGCCTGATGTCCGCTATCACAAAGTTCTACGTGCTGGACTTTATCTTCCAGTAACGCGCCGATAAGCTTCAGATTGGCGGGATTGTCATCAACCGCCATAACCGTCATGGTGATTTTACTGGTATCCATTAGCAGCGGTTCAGGATGGTGATTCAACTGGCAATATTCCGTCAGCGCTGGCAACAGGCGCGTTGACGTCAATGGTTTTAACAGACAGGCCGCCGCGCCTCCTTGTTTCAGCTTTTCGGCGTTAATTTGCGCATGGCAAGGTAGCGCCAGCAGTAGAAAGTCCGTCATTGACGCCGCTTTCGCCAGACGTTCATGCTGCATGGTGAGCGGCTCGCGGAAGGTCACCGGAACGCTCAAAATCATAATATCGTAGTGCGCTAACGGCAGCGCGGAGAAGGTCGGGCTGTAAACCACCTCCACCGGCGTGTCGCTCAGCAGATCCAGGGTACATTGCGCGGCGGTAGCATTCGGTTCGACATAAGCCAGCCGTTTTCCGGCCAGACACGCGGTCGACGGACCGTCAATAATGACATTTGGGTTAAGATCAAGATTAATATGAAACCAGAAGGTCGAGCCGCGATTAGGCTGGCTGTGGAAAGAGATATCCCCGCCCATTTCGTTGACCAGCTTTTGCGTAATCACCAGCCCAAGCCCGGTGCCGCCGTGACGGCGAGAAATACTGGCATCGGCCTGGCGAAACGCCTGAAACAGTCGCGACTGGTCGCGCTCCGGAATGCCGATCCCCGTATCCCGGATCTGCACTTCAATCTGTACTTTGGTGTTACTGAGCGCCCGCTTTTCTACCAGAATATCGATATTGCCACTCTCGGTGAACTTAATGGCATTACCCACCAGATTAGTAATGACCTGTTGCAGGCGCAGCGGGTCGCCAATCACATTATCCGGGACGTCGTTTTTAATATTTAACGTCAACTCCAGCCCTTTATCATGCGACGAGTGGGCCAGCAGCGTAACCACTTCATCCAGCGTATTACGCAGTGGAAAAGGGATACTTTCCAGAATGAGTTTACCGGCTTCCAGCTTGGAGAAGTCGAGCACGTCATTAATGATCGCCAGCAGATTATTCGCAGAACGCTCAATGGTGTTCAGATGGTCGCGCTGGGTGGGATTCAGCTCCGTTTTTAATGTCAGGCGGGTAAAGCCAATGACGCCGTTCAGCGGCGTTCGCAGTTCGTGCGACATGTTCGCCAGGAACTCCGACTTAATACGCGCCGCTTCCTGGGCGCGCTTTTTCGCCAGATCGAGCTCAACGTTTTGGATTTCCATCTGCTCAAGGGTTTCACGCAGGTCTGAAGTGGCCTGATCGATATTATGCTGCATCTCTTCGTGATAGGCGGCAAGCGACATCGCCATGGAATTAATGCCGTTTTTCAGCATGTCCAGCTCGCCCAGCATAAATCCTTCCACACGGCTATCCAGTTGTCCGCGGCGAATGCGGTCAACGGTATTCACCATGTTACGGATAGGCCCGGTGACATCGCGCATAAGCCGCCAGCCAAAGATCAGCGCAATGCCAATACAAAAAAGCATCATTACGCTGGAGATAAAAATCTCTTTGTATTGCTGTAGCCTTACCGACTTGAGATCCAGTTCAAGTGCCACATATCCCAGCATATTTTTGGTATTTTTCGCGTCGGCAATCGCTGACTCGTCCGGCGAATAGCTCTCCGAGATAATCGGGGTGCGCAGAATCATAATATCGCCGTGGCGATCGACGCTCAGACGACGTGGAAACGGCGCTCCGGCGGGAAGCTGCATCTGTGAGGGGTCCAGATGGAAATTAGACGTTACAAACAGGCGGTTATGATCGTCATAAACGGAAATCGCCCGCACAATATCAGAGTGTCTGCGGTGCAGGACGCTGATAAGTTGGCCGATAGACTCCCGGTTTTGTAAGTTCATACCATATTCGCTGGAGACGGCGAGCGGTTCAATAATACTGGCGCCGGCATCTTCCAGTTGACGCTGCAGGTCGTTATAGCGGTGCACTACAAAAAAGATACTGAGCAGCAAACCTATCAGGACGGTCGGGGCCAGGATCAGAATCATCATGCGTGCGCGCAGGCTGTAGTTGGTCATGGAGTTCCGTTATGGGACAATTAGGGTCACACTGTTAAATTGAGAAAAAGCTGGTCGATGGCGCAATTCTACTCTGCAAAACGGCGCGTGACGACGCGTCAGATCATAACCGTTAAAGTCAATGACCTCGATTCATTTGGTCAGGGCGTAGCCCGTCATAACGGAAAGGCGCTGTTTATCCCCGGTTTATTGCCTGAGGAAAGCGCAGAAGTCATTATTACAGAAGATAAAAAGCAATTTGCCCGCGCACGCGTTTCACGCCGTTTGAATGATAGCCCGGAACGAGAAACGCCGCGCTGCCCGCATTTTGGCGTCTGCGGCGGTTGTCAGCAACAGCATGTCAGCATCGCCCTGCAACAACGCAGCAAAAGCGCGGCGCTGGCGCGTTTGATGAAACACGAGGTGAATGACATCATCGCCGGCGCGCCCTGGGGGTATCGGCGTCGTGCGCGGTTAAGTCTGAATTGCCCGCCGGATAAACCGCTGCAAATGGGATTTCGCAAAGCGGGTTCCAGCGATATCGTCAATGTCGAACAGTGCCCCGTTTTGGCGCCCCAGCTTGCAGCATTGCTGCCCCGAATCAGGGCGTGTCTGGCGAGTTTACACGGCACCCGACATCTTGGGCATGTTGAGTTGGTACAGGCGGGAAGCGGTACGCTGATGATTCTGCGCCATACCGCGCCATTAAGTGCGGCGGATAAAGAAAAACTGGAACGCTTTTCGCATTCTGAGGGATTGTCTCTGTTTCTGGCGCCGTTTAGCGAGATACTGGAAACGGTATCTGGCGAAGCGCCCTGGTATGATTCGCACGGCTTACGTTTAGCCTTCAGTCCGCGAGACTTTATTCAGGTTAATGAGGCGGTAAACCAGCAAATGGTCGCCCGCGCGCTGGAGTGGCTTGATGTGCGCGCCGAGGATCGTGTCCTGGATCTGTTCTGCGGAATGGGGAATTTTACGCTGCCGCTGGCAACGCGCGCGGCAAGCGTGATTGGGGTTGAGGGCGTTCCGGCGCTGGTAGAAAAAGGCCGTGAAAACGCCATCCGCAATGGTTTACATAATGTGACATTCTTCCATGAGAACCTGGAGGAAGATGTCACGAAGCAGCCGTGGGCGAAAAACGGCTTTGACAAAGTCTTACTCGATCCTGCGCGTGCGGGGGCTACAGGAGTGATGCGACATATTATAAAATTAAAACCTATTCGCATTGTTTATGTATCCTGTAACCCGGCGACGCTGGCGCGCGATAGTGAAGCGCTGGTCAATGCGGGATATGAGGTTACGCGTTTAGCGATGCTCGACATGTTCCCGCACACAGGACATCTGGAATCAATGGTTCTGTTCGAGCGCATGTAATGATTACCGGCTTACCGACTTCGGTAGGCCTGGTCCCTTAAGGAGAGGACGATGGTCGCGGTAAGAAGTGCACATATTAATAAAGCTGGTGAATTTGATCCGAAGAAGTGGATCGCAAGCCTGGGAATTTCCAGCCAGCAGTCGTGTGAGCGCTTAGCCGAAACCTGGGCGTATTGCCTGCAACAGACACAAGGACATCCGGATGCGGATCTGTTGCTGTGGCGTGGCGTGGAGATGGTAGAAATTCTTTCCACGCTGAGTATGGATATCGACACGCTGCGGGCGGCGCTACTGTTCCCTCTGGCCGACGCCAACGTAGTCAGCGAAGATGTACTGCGCGAAAGCGTCGGCAAATCTATCGTTACCCTGATTCATGGCGTGCGCGATATGGCGGCGATCCGTCAGCTAAACGCCACTCATAACGACTCTGTTTCTTCGGAGCAGGTTGATAACGTCCGTCGAATGTTATTGGCGATGGTGGATGATTTCCGCTGCGTGGTGATCAAACTGGCCGAGCGAATCGCTCATTTGCGCGAAGTGAAAGAGGCGCCGGAAGATGAGCGCGTGCTGGCGGCGAAAGAATGTACCAACATCTATGCGCCGCTCGCTAATCGTCTGGGCATCGGGCAACTGAAGTGGGAACTGGAAGACTACTGTTTCCGCTACCTGCATCCGGCGGAATACAAACGCATCGCCAAACTGCTGCATGAGCGCCGTCTCGATCGCGAACATTACATCGAAGAGTTTGTTGGACATCTGCGCGCCGAAATGAAAAACGAAGGCGTGCAGGCGGAAGTCTACGGACGACCAAAACATATTTATAGCATCTGGCGCAAAATGCAGAAAAAGCATCTGGCGTTTGATGAACTCTTTGACGTGCGCGCCGTGCGTATTGTCGCTGAACGTCTGCAGGACTGCTACGCCGCGTTGGGGATAGTGCATACGCACTATCGTCACCTGCCGGATGAATTCGATGATTATGTCGCTAACCCGAAACCGAACGGTTACCAGTCTATCCACACCGTGGTCCTGGGGCCGGGCGGTAAAACCGTTGAGATCCAGATCCGTACCAAACAGATGCATGAAGACGCCGAACTGGGCGTGGCGGCACACTGGAAGTATAAAGAAGGCGCCGCGTCCGGCGGCGTGCGCTCCGGTCATGAAGACAGAATTGCGTGGCTGCGTAAGCTGATCGCCTGGCAGGAAGAGATGGCCGATTCCGGCGAAATGCTGGATGAAGTGCGCAGCCAGGTGTTTGACGATCGGGTCTACGTTTTTACGCCAAAAGGCGACGTGGTTGACTTGCCTGCTGGATCTACGCCGCTCGATTTTGCTTACCACATCCACAGCGATGTCGGGCACCGCTGCATCGGCGCGAAAATCGGCGGCCGTATTGTGCCATTCACATATCAGTTGCAGATGGGCGATCAGGTTGAAATTATCACTCAGAAGCAGCCGAATCCCAGCCGCGACTGGCTGAATCCAAACCTGGGCTATGTGACGACCAGCCGCGGACGCTCGAAAATTCACGCCTGGTTCCGTAAACAGGACCGTGACAAAAATATCCTGGCTGGACGGCAGATCCTCGACGATGAGCTGGCGCATTTGGGGATTAGCCTGAAAGAGGCCGAGAAACATCTGCTGCCGCGCTACAACTTTAATGAGCTGGAAGAGTTGCTGGCGGCGATAGGCGGCGGCGATATCCGTCTTAATCAGATGGTGAATTTCCTGCAATCGCAGTTCAATAAGCCGAGTGCAGAGGAGCAGGATGCAGCGGCGCTGAAACAGCTTCAACAAAAAACATACGCGCCGCAAAATCGTCGTAAAGACGACGGGCGCGTGGTGGTAGAAGGCGTGGGTAATTTGATGCACCACATTGCCCGCTGCTGCCAGCCGATTCCGGGGGATGAAATTGTCGGCTTCATTACTCAGGGGCGAGGGATTTCCGTGCACCGGGCCGACTGCGAACAGCTGGCGGAACTGCGCTCCCATGCGCCGGAGCGGATCGTAGAGGCGGTATGGGGCGAGAGCTACTCGGCGGGATATTCGCTGGTGGTGCGCGTCCAGGCCAACGATCGCAGCGGTTTATTGCGTGATATCACCACCATTCTGGCTAACGAAAAAGTCAACGTGCTGGGCGTCGCCAGCCGCAGCGACATTAAGCAGCAGATCGCCACCATTGATATGACCATCGAGATCTACAACCTGCAGGTGCTGGGCCGCGTGCTCGGTAAGCTGAACCAGGTGCCGGATGTGATTGATGCACGGCGACTGCACGGGGGGTAAAGTGAAACGTTATTATCTACAAAGTAGTCTGATATATCTACCCGTTATACTTTACGTTGCCTGTGTGTTGGCATGGCCCGGCTCTCCGGGCCTCGCCCTAAAGGGCCGCCGTAAGTGGCGTTCACATCGGCCTTGCCAATTTGTCCTCGCTCCCCCCAGTCACTGACCAGCGTAAGCCCTGGGGATTGATGGGGGACATCCTTGTCCCCCACCGCAGGCAGCCTTCGGCTGTTCAAATTCGTATCAGACGAATTTGTCACTGCGTCGCCGCCTGCCTGCAACTCGAATTATTTAGGGTATATGAGTATAAAAGTATGCAATCGTAAACTCAGATCTATTAAGAAAAATACTATTGCCAGGGCAAAATAACTGTCACGCTGCAATTAGTATCAACGTTTATTCGTTCCCAGTTGCCGATTATTCTTCCCAGTTCGCCATTGTTGCATGCCCCCATATCACCATTCCTACATTGATAATCTACATTTGTTTTAATCCTGCTATCAGCACAAACTACATTGATCGTGCTATTTTCCAATGTATAATCGAATCCTTCACCCCACGTGACATTTTTCTCCTTATACATCAAATAAATTTTCCCTAGTTCTATATTTTCTGCCTTATCGTTATAATGAAGTTCATTATAATTTAACACGGAGTTCTTATCCAAAGACGCAGTTATGAAACCAATCGGCGATGCAACCGTATAAGTTGAATTGTTATTCGTAAAAACAGAACCTGTCCCAGAATGATATTTGTATTGACCGCATCCAGGTACCGTAAAAATAAACCCGGGATCATATAGTGGTGGCATTGTTATGTTAGAAATAACACCCGTATTAGGGGTTGGTGTTATTGCGCCTGTATTAATTACTACTGCACCACCAATCGCCATACCCTGAAATCCACTGCCATCCATCGGGATCTCTGTTATATATCTCATTGTTCCTGTAGCATATAATTTACTTTCGATAATTGACATGCCATTATCTGTCCTTACAGGTACAGCTTTGTCTGTGTCATAACCAGTAACAAAGCATGTTATGCCGTAATAACCAGGAAAATTACCATTGAGTAATGTACACTGGGCATCTGTATTAACTTTGACATCTGCTGTTGTATATAAATTAACTGTTATGCCACCAATAAACATAGATATGAGACTTCCATTAAGCAGGGTTGCCTCATATTTTGCTGGAATAACAGTGCTATCATGCGGCCAGCTTTTGCATTGTGAGAATTCAGCCTGTTGAGCCTGAGGTATTACTAAATAATTTGTTGAGTCACGTATTACTAATGGTTCAATCATTACATTTTGGTTAATGGCCTGAGTTATCCCAGGATATGCAATTATACTTAGAAAAAATAATGCTTTTTGATTCATTTAAATTTCCATTATTTAAATAAAATATTAGAAATGAGTATATGACTTGAGAAGTTACTGATATTCAAAACTCACTGTTGCGCTACCCGAAAATTCCCCCGGCATAACATCTTCACCAGCGTATTTTTGCAGCCAGGCCTGCAAGTTGATGGTGGTAATCCCTTCCTTCAGCACAAAAGCTGTACCCTCTGTTGCATTGATACTCACTGGTTGCTGTGCAGCCGTTTCCACGCCAATCGCAAAACCACTGGCTTCCGACGAGGGCTCCAGCGCCAGCAGTCCGGGCAGGGTACTGTCTTCAACGCCCTGAAAGGTCACCAGCACGCCGTTGGCTAGCGCTGTTTTGCAATCATGGAGGCTAAGTGTGAATGGAACAGGAGTCGTTTGCCCGCTGGCGTCGAAATTGTCACTGCCAATAGTATGAAAATCCACCGTCGCCATCGTGTCATTATCCACTACCAGGTTACAGGCGCCGGCAACCAGCTTACCGCTGTAGTGCACATTAGGCGTGGCGGCAGGTAGCGTATTGCAAACCGCCCATAACATTACGCCTCCGATCAAATGCCCGGCAGTTTGAAAAATACGGTTCATTGGTAATCCACCTGTAACGTGGCAAAAGCCTCAAAATCGCCTTCGGCAGGCTCTTTACCGGGCTGTTTTACCGGCACGGCTTTTAGTGTGGGAAGCGATGATTCATCGATGGTTAGCGACGTGCCGGGAGGAAACACCGTGCCGTTCTGCTGAAGTTCAATGCCCAGTTCAGGGACATTGGTGGTTAAGGCATTTGCGGAGTAAGGCGTCGCCGTGCCCAGATAGCTCAACGTAAAAGTTAATGCGTCATTGCGAAAGCTGCTGTCGCAGGTAAGGGTCCACGGGATCTCGGTCAGGTAATTGACGCCGTCAATATTATCAATAATGACGCTACCAAAACTGACCTCCAGCGTTTCACCGTTATTGATAGTACAGGCGGGCGGGTTTATCAGTTTGCCGTGAAAGGTCAAATTGTCGGCGCAGGCAAACTGGGTGATTAAAAGCGTCAGGATAAGCACCCTTTTCACTATGAATCTCTCCATCACTGGTAATCCACGACTAACGTCGCACTGGCGTTAAAATCGCCACCCGCTAACTGCGTGGTGGGCTCTTTAACCGGTACGGCTTCCAGCTCCGGCCCATTGCTGCCGCTCAGGGTGAAGTTCAGCCAATCCGTTATGCCAACCGGAACCAGTTGCTTATTGCCCGCCTGCTGAATACGGATGCCTAACCCCTGCACCGAAGTTTGCAGAACCTGCTCCCCGCTGATGGTGGTGGTGGTCCCCTGAATTTGTAGCTTCAGATAGTCACTCGCTCTGCCATCGCAGTTCAGGCTGTAGCCCACAGGTTTCGTTTGAGAAACATCGCCAACTTTGGTGGTCAGGACATCGCCAAACTCTACGGAAGCGCCGCCTATCGTACAGGGCGGTGGTTGAGTGACGACCAGATGTAGCTCCAGTTGCACGGTTTTTGTGCCGGCAGCCTCGGTGCCGGCAACGAATCCACCGCACAGCAGCACCAGCATTTTCCAGCGAGTCAACATCGTCATGGATCTCTTTCGCACAGGATTACTTATTCGCTTTCTTCTCAGCGTCACGGGTTTTTTCCTCATTGACCTTGCAGGTATTCCCTGAGCAGGTGAAAACCAGCAGGCGATGGCCGCCGTAATCATCGACGTAGCCCACCACCGGCGAGCTGCCGAGCGAGGCACCTTTGATGGGAGAGGTCACTTTTTCACGCGGGGCAATCAGCAGGTTTTTAAAGCCGGAGGCGGTTTCGTTCTCTTTGCTACCGGCATTGCTGATGACGAGGTAAAACGGTGTGGGGTTGTCGAAGATCACACCATCGCCCTGGTAGGTCAGCGTGAGCTTCGTCTGCCACGGGTGCGTCTTATCCACCTGCCGGGCGACGGCTACCGGGCGGTAGAAAAACTTAATACGCGTTTGCAGCGCCAGCTGGAGCGTATTAGGCTTATCGCTTTTCGGCGGAATTTCCCGCACGTTGAAATAAAACAGACTTTCCCGGTCCTGCGGTAGGCTAGCCGCGGCTGGTAACGGCTGGACTTTAACCTGCCCGTCGGATTTTGGCTCAATACGCTGCAGCGGCGGCAGGGCGGTAAAATAGCGGGTATCTTTGGCGAACTTATCGTCTTCCAGCCACGCCTGTGCGAGATAGGGCAGAGTGGCGTTGCCGTTTTTCAGCGTGACGGTGATTGAATTTTCATTGCCGTTAAAAATAACGCGGGTACGATCCGGCACAATCGCGCTGTGCGATACCAGCGGCGCAGCCAGTAATACCGAAGCGATAAGCGCCTGGCGCTTAAAATGGTTGGTCTTGTTCATTACGGGTTCCCTTTATTCCATATCCTTGCGATTCACCGCATGGTTGTCAGCCAGCGGTATGGGCGGGGTTTGAGTGGTTGTCGCCACCGGCGCGGCCGGTTGGCCATCGGTTTGCGTATGTTCCTGGATTAGCGGTTGCGCAGGCAGCGGAGAACTTTTCTGCGGTGCGGTGGGGGGCTGACCTTCCAGCATTTTGCACGGCAGCAATAGCGCGTTGGCCAATAGCTCTGGTGTAAACGTGGGCGGGAGTGATGCTTCACACTGCGCCGCGCCATCCCAGAAGACTTTCAATGTTTCCCCGGCTTTTACGCCCGCCAGCCAGGCGTTGCCGTCATCGGCCACCAGGCCCAACTGCTGCTGGCGTTCGTTTTTCACTTCGGCGCCGAACGGTGGGAGGTCGCCGTCTGCCAGCCGGAAAACCGCCATCATTTTCTCGCCGCTGACCACGTCAAAGTGACGGTAGCCGATGGCGCCTTCGGTGAGCGTGATCTGCACAACCGACTTAGTTGCTTCCGCCTTCTCCGGCAATTTGTTCAGATCGATACGCGCCAGGCTGCGCGAATAGCTTCCGACATCCGCAATCACGGCCTTGCCGAAAATGTTGGTTGAGGTTGGCGAGCCGTTACCGCTAACGGGGACGTCCGCAATGCCGTCGGTATCAACCAGCAAACGTGTGCTGCCCGCTAAACTTCCCCGGTGTAGCGCGCCGCCCTGGGTGGTCAGCGTCATGCCGCCGCGCAGCGACATACCCAGCGAACGGTACGATCCTTCTTCATAATCCGCGCTCAGATCGATGTCCGTCAGCGCGCCCTGATGGCTGTAATAACCGTCTGCCTGCGCGCCTTGTTCATCCTGCCCGACGTGAAGCTGCCAGTTATCGCCGTTCTGGCTGTGGCCGGAATAGCCGAGCTGATTACGGTGTTGACTACCGTTAAACGTACCGTTGTAGCTGATGGAATCATTGCCCCAGGGAACAGACAGCGAGATATAGACGCCATCATCTTTATCACCGTTATATTCGCTGCGATAGCCGTTCAGCGACGCACTGAGATTTTTTATCGACCCTAAGTCGAAGTACCAGGAAAGAGACAGGTTATAGTTACTCTGATCCGGGCTGTCCCAGAAGGTACTGCGTGAGTAGCTGAAATAGGCGCTCATGCCCTGTTCACGGAAGTTCTGGTTATAGGTGACCGTATAGCGTTCTTTTTCGTGACCGGCATTGAGATGATGATAGGTTTTCGCATCCAGATAGTCGCTCATGCTCATAAAGTTCTTTTCTGAGAAGCGGTATCCGGCAAAGGTTAGTCGGCTGTCGATTTCATCAAAGTCACGGGAGTAGCTGATGCGATATGAGTTACCCTGCAGCGTTTCGCCGTCAAACCCGTCGTCTTGCGGCATGTGGGCGATGGAGTGCGTAATGTCGACCGCCACCGCGCCCACCACGCCAAGATCCTTACCGCTTCCCAGCGCCACGGCCTGATAGTTGCTTTCTCCAATTGCGCCGCCATATAGCGACCAGCCGTTGGTGACCCCCCACGAAGCTTCCGCCGAGGCGAATGTGCCGGTAATGGGGTGATGATCCCAGTCCTGCGGGCGGCCCAGCGCCATCTTGTAGCGCACCATGCCGGGGCGCGTCAGGAAGGGAACCGATGCGGTGTTAACGTCAAACTCCTGGGTCTGACCGTTCTGCTCTTCCACGGTGACGTGCAACGTACCGGAAACGGACTGGTTGAGATCCTGAATACGGAACGGTCCTGCGGGCACCTGCGTTTCATACAGTACGCGCCCCTGCCAGGAGACTTTGACTTTTGCGTTAGAACGCGCAATGCCCACGATCTCCGGCGCATAGCCGCGCAGTTTCGGCGGCAGCATCTGATCGTCAGAAACGACGCTGGCACCGATATAGTTAAAGCTGTCGAAAACATCGGACTGGAGATAGCTTTCGCCCAGCGTAAGTTTGGCCCCGAGCGTCGGTAGTGCGCGATAGGCGTAGTAGCGGCTCCAGCTCTGATCGTGGTGGGTGGAAGTGTTCTCGTCATCGTCACGATGGTCGTAGCTGGCCTGCCAGTCGGCCCGCAGTCGCCATGCGCCCAGGTTCGCGCCTAACGTCCCGTTGCCGCTGATGCTTTGCTCTTCGCTGCCGCTTTCTTGATCGTGGCGGAGCTGATTATTAATGTTGTAATCCAGAATGATGCCGGGAATACCATTATCCCAGCGGGCGGGCGGGTCCCAGTCGACATCGCTGTATTCCATATACGCCTGGGGTAAATTCACCAACAGCGTGGAGTGCCCCAGGTCGGCCTGAAAATCCATGCCTTTCAGTGAATCTGGCGCCAGACATTGTCGTTCACCGTGCGTTATCCAGACGAGTTTTTCCGCGAGTTCCGGTTTTATACCCAATTGCGTAACTAATTCTGGTTCTGCGCAAACCTCACTTCCTTGTGGATCATGTTCTGGAATAACCCAGTTAACAGGAAATTCCTGCGGCAGAGTCTGTCCGTTAATTTTAATTTGTAGGAGGTAGACGCCTGGCAGAATAAAACCCTTACGAGAAAACTGTGCAATGTTAACGTTATCGCGATTTTTTACATCGAGGAAATCGGTATTAAATTCGATGTCTTTGCCTGACGCGCTATAAGGGGAGGCGCTTAGAAGCATTCCCACTCCGCACGCTATTGGGCAAAGAACACTTTTCCATGTGTTATTCATCAAATATATTCCGCAATAAAACTCAACAGGAATACCCTACCTAAAGCGGCAGGGTATTATCGTCGTGACTCTGTGAACTGAATTACAGGTAAGAGATAGTGACGTTGGCGGCGCTGCTGAATTCACCTGTGCCTACGGTGCCGGTTGCTGCGCCAACCAGCCAGGCGGTGAAATTCAGGCTTTGCTTCTCATCAAGGATGCTGTCTCCGTCCAGGTCCGCAATGGCCTGTGTATAGGTATCGCCCAGTTTGATATTGTTTTTGCCAGCATCGCCGATTGCCAGGCTTACGTTGCTAATAGCGCCAGTGCCGTCAGTCTTCATCAGCGCGAGATTATCCGTGGCGCCTGTAGCCGCTGTGGTTCCACTACCTGTAGTGAATACCACATTCATATTTTTCTCGGTAGCCCAGGTACAACCCTCAAGATCGATATGAAAGGTACGGGCATTGTTGATGGTCGTTTTACCATTACTCAGCGTGCCATTACCGATACTTGAACCCATATTGACTGTTTGATCTTCCGTATCCAATGTGACGGAGCAGGGGGAGTCAACAATATTACCAAGGAAAGTGACCTTCGCTGTGTTGCTACCCGCGGCTTGAGCGCCGGAGACAATTCCCATAACTAAAGATGCAGTTACTGCCAGTTTACAAAAATGAGATGACTTCATCGTGTTATCCTTAATTAACGTGTTTTATGGCAACATTTTGTACGCGTATACCAAGGGATATGCGGCATAGAGCCATGCTGCGGGCTTTGGGTAAAAAATAGGTCATAATAAAAATATTATATTTCTACATTTTTATGAGTATATTCTTATGAGCTGAATGATCGCACCTGCTCATAGAATATTATATGTAATACTTTCAATATATTTATTTCATGTATGTTCCAGAAAAAACAAAAAAGCGGTCTTTTTTGAATATTAAACTGGCGTGCATGCTACTCGTTTTTCCGTAAAAGTGAAATAATTTATTTTTTTAAAAGGGAAGGCTCTTTGGGTGGGGTGCTTATAGTGTTTGCATAATTTTTTTACTTAATTGATGTTATTTATAATGTCTGGTGCAAATATCTGTTTTTTTAATAAATTAGTTATATGATTATTATATTGTTGTGTATCGATTAATAATTTTAAAGTTATACGGGGAAGGTAGTATTCAACACCTGTTAACAATATATTTTATTATATAGGCGTTACCGTAGTGTCTCTGTGCGTGAATGGTTAAGAATAATACGTTACAATTGTCGCTGGTATTTACAACCGATTAAAAACCATGACAACTAACCATCAAATTGACCGTCTTCTCACCCTCATGCAGCGCCTGCGTGACCCGGAAAACGGCTGCCCGTGGGATAAAGAGCAGACCTTCGCCAGCATCGCGCCTTATACGCTGGAAGAAACCTATGAAGTACTGGATGCGATTGCGCGTGAGGATTTTGACGACTTGCGCGGCGAACTGGGCGACCTGTTGTTCCAGGTGGTGTTTTACGCGCAGATGGCGCAGGAAGAAGGCCGCTTCGATTTTAATGATATCTGCGCTGCCATCAGCGACAAGCTGGAGCGCCGCCATCCGCATGTTTTTGGCGAGCTTTCCGCGGATAATAGCGAAGAAGTCTTAGCTCGCTGGGAGCAAATCAAAACGGAAGAGCGCGCGCAAAAAGCGCAGCATTCCGCGCTGGACGATATTCCGCGCAGCTTACCGGCCTTGATGCGCGCGCAAAAAATCCAGAAACGGTGTTCAAACGTGGGCTTCGACTGGACGACGCTGGGACCGGTCGTCGATAAGGTCTATGAAGAGATCGATGAGGTCATGTTTGAGGCGCGGCAGGCGGTTGTTGATCAGGCTAAACTGGAAGAGGAAATGGGCGATTTGCTCTTTGCCACGGTCAACATGGCGCGTCATTTAGGTACGAAAGCGGAGCTCGCTTTGCAAAAAGCGAACGATAAATTTGAACGTCGTTTTCGCGAAGTTGAACGTATTGTCGCAGCCAGAGGCCTGGAAATGACCGGGGTGGACCTGGAAACAATGGAAGAAGTTTGGCAGGAAGTAAAACGCCAGGAAATTGATCTCTAAAGGTTTTAGGCGGTCAAGAGCGATTTGTGTGATTTTTTAAATAACAAGCGCTTGATTTACGTCAAAAACATTTACCTCAAAGGGGCTATTTTCTCCCTCCCTGTGTGAATGTCAGCCTGACGAAGAGGAGGAATAATGAAAGTTTGTGGCGTAGGTCATGTTCGGGTATACTGCTTTCCCGTCCTGGTTATTCCATCGTCTTTTAAACCTAACTTCTCAGGTTCCGCATGACAACGAACTATATTTTTGTGACCGGCGGGGTCGTATCCTCTCTGGGTAAAGGCATTGCCGCAGCCTCCCTCGCAGCCATTCTGGAAGCCCGTGGTCTCAACGTGACCATCATGAAACTGGATCCGTACATCAACGTCGATCCGGGTACTATGAGCCCAATCCAACACGGGGAAGTGTTCGTTACTGAAGACGGCGCTGAAACCGACCTGGACCTGGGGCACTACGAGCGTTTCATCCGCACCAAGATGTCTCGCCGCAACAACTTCACGACTGGCCGTATCTACTCCGACGTTCTGCGTAAAGAACGCCGTGGCGACTATCTGGGCGCAACCGTACAGGTAATCCCTCACATCACTAACGCGATTAAAGAGCGCGTGCTGGAAGGCGGCGAAGGCCACGATGTGGTACTGGTGGAAATCGGCGGTACCGTCGGTGATATCGAATCGCTGCCGTTTCTTGAGGCGATTCGTCAATTGGCGGTAGATATCGGTCGTGAACACGCGCTGTTTATGCACCTGACGCTGGTACCTTACCTGGCGGCTGCGGGCGAAGTGAAAACTAAACCGACTCAGCACTCCGTGAAAGAGCTGCTGTCTATCGGTATTCAGCCCGATATTCTGATTTGTCGTTCCGATCGCGCGGTTCCTGCCAACGAGCGTGCAAAAATTGCATTGTTCTGTAATGTGCCGGAAAAAGCCGTTATTTCAATGAAAGATGTCGATTCCATTTATAAAATTCCAGGCCTGTTGAAATCTCAGGGGCTTGATGATTATATTTGTAAACGATTCAGCTTGAACTGTCCGGAAGCTAACCTGTCTGAATGGGAACAGGTCATTTACGAAGAAGCGAACCCGGCAGGCGAAGTGACTATCGGCATGGTCGGCAAATATATTGAACTGCCGGATGCCTATAAGTCGGTGATCGAAGCGCTGAAACACGGTGGTCTGAAAAACCGCGTTACCGTCAACATCAAATTGATCGATTCGCAAGATGTTGAAACGCGCGGCGTCGAAATTCTGAAAGATTTGGACGCTATCCTGATCCCCGGCGGCTTCGGCTATCGTGGCGTTGAAGGTAAAATCGCCACTGCGCGCTATGCGCGTGAAAACAATATTCCTTATCTGGGCATTTGCCTGGGGATGCAGGTTGCGTTGATTGAGTTCGCTCGTAACGTGGCCGGCATGGACAACGCCAACTCAACGGAATTTGTGCCAGACTGTAAGTACCCGGTTGTGGCGTTAATTACCGAGTGGCGCGATGAAGACGGTAACGTTGAAGTCCGTAGCGAGAAAAGCGATCTGGGCGGCACCATGCGCCTGGGCGCGCAGCAGTGCCAGCTTAGCGATGACAGTCTGGTACGTCAGTTGTACGGCGCGTCGACGATTGTTGAACGTCATCGCCATCGTTACGAAGTCAACAATATGTTGTTGAAACAAATTGAAGCAGCGGGTCTGCGTGTCGCAGGCCGTTCCGGTGATGATCAGTTAGTCGAGATCATTGAGGTACCGAATCATCCGTGGTTCGTGGCCTGTCAGTTCCATCCGGAATTTACTTCCACGCCGCGTGATGGACATCCGTTGTTCGCTGGCTTTGTTAAAGCCGCCAACGAGCATCAGAAACGTCAGGCGAAGTAAAAAAGTTAGAACGGCGGTGCACCCTCAGTGGTGCACCGTTTGTCTGAAGTTTTAGTTTAACTAGTGACTTGAGGAAAACCTAATGTCCAAAATCGTTAAAGTCATCGGTCGTGAAATCATCGACTCCCGTGGTAACCCGACTGTTGAAGCTGAAGTACACCTGGAAGGTGGTTTCGTAGGTATGGCGGCGGCTCCGTCAGGTGCTTCTACTGGTTCCCGCGAAGCGCTGGAACTGCGCGATGGCGACAAATCCCGTTTCCTGGGTAAAGGCGTAACCAAAGCTGTTGGCGCGGTTAACGGCCCGATCGCTCAGGCTATTCTTGGCAAAGACGCTAAAGACCAGGCTGGCATCGACAAAATCATGATCGACCTGGACGGTACTGAAAACAAATCTAACTTCGGTGCAAACGCCATTCTGGCTGTCTCTCTGGCTAACGCCAAAGCTGCTGCTGCCGCTAAAGGTATGCCGCTGTACGAGCACATTGCTGAACTGAACGGCACTCCGGGCAAATACTCCATGCCGGTTCCGATGATGAACATCATCAACGGCGGCGAGCACGCTGACAACAACGTCGACATCCAGGAATTCATGATCCAGCCGGTTGGCGCGAAAACGGTTAAAGAAGCCATCCGTATGGGTTCTGAAGTTTTCCATCACCTGGCAAAAGTGCTGAAAGGCAAAGGCATGAACACCGCTGTGGGTGACGAAGGCGGCTATGCGCCGAACCTGGGCTCCAACGCGGAAGCGCTGGCTGTTATCGCTGAAGCGGTTAAAGCGGCTGGTTACGAGCTGGGTAAAGACATCACCCTGGCGATGGACTGCGCAGCATCTGAATTCTACAAAGACGGTAAATACGTTCTGGCTGGCGAAGGCAACAAAGCGTTCACCTCCGAAGAATTCACCCACTTCCTGGAAGAACTGACCAAACAGTACCCGATCGTTTCCATCGAAGATGGTCTGGACGAGTCTGACTGGGACGGTTTTGCATACCAGACCAAAGTACTGGGCGACAAAATCCAGCTGGTTGGTGACGACCTGTTCGTAACCAACACCAAAATCCTGAAAGAAGGCATCGAGAAAGGCATCGCTAACTCCATCCTGATCAAATTCAACCAGATCGGTTCTCTGACCGAAACTCTGGCTGCAATCAAGATGGCGAAAGACGCTGGTTACACTGCTGTCATCTCTCACCGTTCTGGCGAAACTGAAGACGCTACCATCGCTGACCTGGCTGTTGGTACCGCTGCAGGCCAGATCAAAACCGGTTCTATGAGCCGTTCTGACCGTGTTGCTAAATACAACCAGCTGATTCGTATCGAAGAAGCTCTGGGCGAAAAAGCACCGTACAACGGTCGTAAAGAGATCAAAGGCCAGGCGTAATCCTGCTTTTACCTCTTAACGTATAAACCCGCTTCGGCGGGTTTTTTTGTATCGGTTCAATAGCGCAGCCGCTGTGCATGACCGGGCAGACGAAATCTGCAATAATTAACGATTATCCCCTTAACAGAGAACGCTATGCAGTACCCGATTAACGAGATGTTCCAGACCCTACAAGGCGAGGGTTATTTTACCGGCGTCCCCGCTATTTTTATTCGTTTACAGGGATGTCCGGTCGGCTGTGCCTGGTGCGATACCAAACACACCTGGGATAAACTGAGCGATCGGGAAGTGTCTCTGTTCAGCATTCTGGCAAAAACCAAAGAGAGCGACAAATGGGGTGCTGCGAGCAGTGAAGACTTGCTGGCAGTAATTAATCGTCAGGGCTATACCGCGCGTCACGTTGTCATCACCGGTGGAGAACCCTGTATTCACGACCTCATGCCGCTCACCGATCTGCTTGAAAAGAGTGGTTTTAGTTGTCAGATTGAGACCAGCGGGACGCACGAAGTGCGCTGTACGCCTAACACCTGGGTCACGGTTTCACCAAAAGTGAATATGCGCGGGGGATATGACGTGCTTTCCCAGGCGCTGGAGCGCGCCAATGAAATCAAGCATCCCGTTGGGCGAGTTCGTGATATTGAGGCGCTGGATGAACTGTTAGCCACGTTGAGCGATGATAAACCGCGCGTGATTGCTTTGCAGCCCATTAGCCAGAAAGAAGACGCGACGCGTCTGTGTATTGAAACGTGTATTGCGCGTAACTGGCGGCTGTCTATGCAAACGCATAAATATTTAAATATCGCCTGATGCTCTATCAATTTTACGGACGGCCTGCCGATGCCGTCTGTGACTCATCCATTACCTTGCATTGTTTATTTTCTCTATGTGAATTTCGATGAGTGTATAAAAGCGCTGATAAATTTTTCCATAGCGATGCACGGATCACGCTATTTTGGTAAATTTAAAGAAAAAATCATTCTATGAACTTTTTTGCATCAAAATCAGCAAATTAGCTGTTCTTTAATAATTTAAATTGTTGCGATTATGTTGGTAGAATGTGGTGCTGACAAAAAGTAGTTTATAAACAATGATATACGTTTAGTGTGTTCCCCGCGCCAGCGGGGATAAACCGCTTACCGCAGAACCGTACATGCGGCTCATTTCGTGTTCCCCGCGCCAGCGGGGATAAACCGGTAATTCCTCGCCGTAAACGTAACGGAAATACGTGTTCCCCGCGCCAGCGGGGATAAACCGATCAACGATGCCAAACTCGGTGGCGATTGGCAGTGTTCCCCGCGCCAGCGGGGATAAACCGGCCGCGAAATCGCAGCGCCGCATGACGACTCTGTGTTCCCCGCGCCAGCGGGGATAAACCGTAATATTCTTATCCAATATTTTATTGCTTGAGGTGTTCCCCGCGCCAGCGGGGATAAACCGTAGATAGTGAACTTTATGAAGAAGTAATGAAGGTGTTCCCCGCGCCAGCGGGGATAAACCGGGGATGTCACAATGATAAGGCGTTTTCCGTTAGTGTTCCCCGCGCCAGCGGGGATAAACCGGCGGATAATTCAACAGCGTTGGGCTATAGCACGTGTTCCCCGCGCCAGCGGGGATAAACCGGTTGAAATCTTGGCCGCAGCGGAGGAAATGGGGTGTTCCCCGCGCCAGCGGGGATAAACCGCGCAATTACACTGACAATTCGTCAGCGCAAACGTGTTCCCCGCGCCAGCGGGGATAAACCGAAATTTGGCTTGATGCCGCAAACAAAGAACTTGTGTTCCCCGCGCCAGCGGGGATAAACCGAACTGCTTAAATCAAAAGGACTTCACTAATGAGTGTTCCCCGCGCCAGCGGGGATAAACCGCCCGTGTGCCCTTTACCCTTGCCGTAGTCCAAGTGTTCCCCGCGCCAGCGGGGATAAACCGACATTGATTGATACGTGTATCAATCGCTGGTCGTGTTCCCCGCGCCAGCGGGGATAAACCGTCGCGGATTTTCTTAAACGCAGCAATAATATTGTGTTCCCCGCGCCAGCGGGGATAAACCGAGTTCAGTCCAGTTAACGCTGAACGGCGAACCGTGTTCCCCGCGCCAGCGGGGATAAACCGATCGTTGTCGTTCGTGTTGCTGAGGGTGCGAAGTGTTCCCCGCGCCAGCGGGGATAAACCGGGGCCCCCACGATTTAGCCTTTGACAATTATAGTGTTCCCCGCGCCAGCGGGGATAAACCGGAAAGCTACGACTTACCAGACTGAAGCCATAAGTGTTCCCCGCGCCAGCGGGGATAAACCGAACATCGTCGCCAGGCGTTTTTGCATGTCGTCGTGTTCCCCGCGCCAGCGGGGATAAACCGTAACCATCGTGACGTGTGAAGTTGCCGCCCAGGTGTTCCCCGCGCCAGCGGGGATAAACCGATTTTAGAATTACGCATTGAGCCGATGATGTAGTGTTCCCCGCGCCAACAAGGATAGCCGTTGCATAATCATAATCTGTGTACCAGTAATGGCTGCTACAAACCTGTAAAGTAAAAAGGCCGCGTTTTTCCGGGGAGGCTTTTATACAGGAGAAGGCCATGGCGTTAAGGATCAGGGTATTGCTCGAAAATCATAAGGGAGCTGGAGCGGATAAATCGTTGAAGGCCCGGCCAGGGTTAAGCCTGTAGGTCGAGGATGAGTCTACGTCTATCTTGTTCGATACCGGCCCTGATGGCAGTTTTATGCAAAACGCGTTGGCGATGGGGATCGACCTGTCCGATGTGTCTGCTGTGGTGCTTTCGCATGGTCATTACGATCATTGCGGCGGCGTGCCGTGGCTTCCTGATAACAGTCGAATCATCTGCCATCCCGATATTGCGCGCGAACGTTATGCGGCAATGACTTTTCTCGGTATTACCCGAAAAATAAAAAAATTGTCGTGTGAGGTGGACTATTCACGCTATCGAATGATGTACACGCGTGACCCCCTGCCGATTGGCGAAAACTTTATCTGGTCAGGGGAAATACCAGTGGTCGCGCCTGAAGCCTACGGCATTTTTGGCGGCCACGATGCGGAGCCGGACTCTATTTTGGATGAGGGCGTACTGATTTACCAATCGACAAAAGGATTAGTCATCATTACGGGATGCGGGCATCGGGGGATCGCAAATATTGTCCGGCACTGTCAGAACATTACCGGTATAAAGCGGATTTACGCGCTTGTCGGCGGATTTCATCTCCGCTGCGCATCACCGTTCACGCTGTGGCGAGTCAGGCGCTTTCTGCAAGAACAAAAACCTGAAAAACTATGCGGTTGTCACTGTACAGGGGCCTGGGGGCGGTTGTGGCTACCGGAAATAACCGCACCTGCAACCGGTGATGTGCTGCGCTTTTAACACCGCGCTGGACAATGTTTTCACTGATAAAACGTCGTGTGGATAGGCTGGAATCAATTTGACATCCAGCCCACGCGTTAATAAACCTTATTCGCCGCGATAGACGCAGCCGGCTGTACAGGTCTCTTTCACCATCACGGCGCTCAGTAGCGGCACGACGGGCTTAACCTGATCCCAAATCCATTTTGCCAGCACTTCGCTGGTGGGATTGGACAGCCCTGGAATATCATTCAGATAGTAGTGATCAAGACGATCGTAAGTCGGTTTAAACGCCGCTTTGAGATCCGCGAAATCCATAATCCAACCGGTATGCGGATCGACTTCACCGGTAATTTCGAGACGCACCATAAACGAGTGTCCGTGCAGGCGGCCGCACTTATGCCCTTCAGGCACGTGAGGCAGGCGGTGAGCGGCTTCAAAGGTGAAATCTTTATACAACGTGGTGGACATGATGAACTCTCAGGCAATAAAAAAACCGCCGTAGGGTACCGGAAAGCGCATTTTTTATCATTAACTAAAACCATTCTCCGCCTTGTGACGGGCAATTAATTTAAGAATTTCCAGAAAATTTAATAATTATCAATCAATTATAAAATCGATTTTGGCGTTAATAACGATAACTAAAACAGGTTAGTTCATTTGGTTATTTGTTATTTCCAACCCTTCTTTAATTGTTATTCCTCTCACCGTTAACCTTATCCTCAGTTTGGGATTTATCGCTTATACATTTCATCTTTCAAGCCGCATCTGTGTGACTGCGTTTACTCACCCCAGTCACGTATTTATGTACGCTCCTGGGGCGCGCTCAGCTTACGGCGAACTTGAATGATTTTGTGTATAGATCCGCTTTGCTTACTGGAACATAACGACGCATGACGACACCGGCTCCACTGACTGGGTTGCTTCCGCTTAATCCGGAGCAACTGGCGCGCCTTCAGGCCGCGACAACCGACCTTACTCCCGAACAGCTTGCCTGGGTCTCCGGCTATTTTTGGGGCGTACTGAACCCGCGCTCAGGCGCTGTTGCCGTCACGCCTGCTCCTGAGGGAAAGATGCCGGGAGTTACGCTTATCTCCGCTTCGCAAACCGGCAATGCGCGTCGTGTGGCGGAAGCGCTGCGTGATGATCTGCTGGCGGCCAACCTTAATGTGACACTGGTGAACGCCGGCGACTACAAATTCAAACAGATTGCCAGTGAAAAAATGCTGGTGATAGTGACGTCCACCCAGGGAGAAGGCGAGCCGCCGGAAGAGGCCGTCGCGCTGCATAAGTTCCTGTTCTCGAAAAAAGCGCCGAAACTGGAAAACACCGCGTTTGCCGTATTTGGTCTTGGCGATACATCCTATGAATTCTTCTGCCAGTCCAGCAAAGATTTCGACAGCAAACTGGCGGAACTGGGCGGTGAACGTCTGCTCGACCGTGTCGATGCTGACGTTGAATATCAGGCAGCTGCCAGCGAATGGCGCGCCCGCGTGGTTGATGTTCTGAAGTCCCGCGCACCTGTCGCGGCACCTTCGCAATCCGTCGCTACTGGCGCGGTAAACGACATCCACACCAGCCCCTATACCAAAGACGCGCCGCTGACCGCGACCCTCTCCGTGAATCAGAAAATCACCGGTCGCAACTCGGAAAAAGACGTTCGTCATATTGAGATTGATTTAGGCGACTCCGGTCTGCGTTACCAGCCGGGCGATGCGCTGGGCGTCTGGTATCAGAACGATCCGGCTCTGGTGAAGGAGCTGGTTGAGTTGCTGTGGCTGAAAGGCGATGAGCCGGTGACGGTTGACGGTAAAACCCTGCCGCTCGCCGAAGCGCTGGAGTGGCACTTCGAGCTGACGGTGAATACCGCCAACATTGTTGAGAACTACGCGACCCTGACGCGCAGTGAGTCGCTGTTGCCATTAGTGGGCGACAAAGCGCAGCTCCAGCACTACGCCGCGACCACGCCAATCGTCGATATGGTGCGTTTCTCTCCGGCGCAACTGGATGCTCAGGCGCTAATCGACCTGCTGCGTCCGCTGACGCCGCGTTTGTACTCCATCGCCTCCGCGCAGGCGGAAGTCGAAAGCGAAGTACACGTAACCGTCGGCGTCGTGCGCTACGACATTGAAGGCCGCGCTCGCGCGGGTGGTGCTTCCAGCTTCCTTGCCGACCGCGTGGAAGAAGAGGGCGAAGTTCGCGTCTTTATTGAGCATAACGATAACTTCCGCCTGCCAGCTAACCCGCAGACGCCGGTCATTATGATTGGCCCCGGCACCGGCATCGCGCCGTTCCGCGCCTTTATGCAACAGCGCGCGGCGGAAGGGGCGGAAGGTAAGAACTGGCTGTTCTTCGGTAACCCGCACTTCACCGAAGATTTCCTTTATCAGGTTGAATGGCAGCGTTACGTGAAAGAAGGCGTGCTGAACCGGATCGATCTGGCCTGGTCCCGCGATCAAAAAGAAAAAATCTACGTACAAGACAAACTGCGCGAACAGGGCGCGGAGCTGTGGCGCTGGATCAATGACGGTGCCCACATTTATGTCTGCGGCGACGCCAGGCGTATGGCCGCAGATGTCGAAAAAGCGTTGCTGGAAGTGATCGCTGAATTCGGCGGTATGGACCTCGAATCGGCAGATGAATATTTAAGTGAGCTGCGCGTAGAGCGCCGTTATCAGCGAGATGTCTACTAATGAGCGAAAAACATCCAGGCCCACTGGTGGTCGAAGGTAAACTGTCCGATGCCGAGCGCATGAAGCTGGAAAGCAACTACCTGCGCGGTACCATTGCGGAAGATCTGAACGACGGTCTCACCGGCGGTTTTAAAGGCGACAACTTCCTGCTAATACGCTTTCATGGCATGTATCAGCAGGATGACCGCGATATTCGCGCCGAGCGTGCGGCGCAGAAGCTGGAGCCGCGCCACGCCATGCTGCTGCGCTGCCGTCTGCCGGGCGGGGTGATTACTACGACGCAATGGCAGGCGATCGATAAATTCGCGGCGGATAACACGATTTATGGCAGTATCCGTCTGACCAACCGCCAGACCTTCCAGTTTCACGGTATTCTGAAGAAGAACGTCAAGCCGGTGCACCAGATGCTGCATTCGGTCGGGCTGGATGCGCTGGCAACCGCTAACGACATGAACCGTAACGTGCTGTGCACCTCCAACCCGTACGAATCGCAGTTGCACGCGGAAGCCTACGAGTGGGCGAAGAAGATCTCCGAACATCTGCTGCCGCGCACCCGTGCGTATGCGGAGATCTGGCTCGATCAGGAGAAGGTGGCGACCACCGATGAAGAGCCGATCCTCGGGCAGACCTATCTGCCGCGTAAGTTCAAAACCACGGTGGTGATCCCGCCGCAAAATGATATCGATCTGCACGCCAACGACATGAACTTTGTGGCGATTGCCGAGAACGGCAAGCTGGTCGGCTTTAACCTGCTGGTGGGCGGCGGTCTGTCTATTGAGCATGGTAATAAGAAAACCTACGCGCGTACGGCCAGCGAGTTTGGCTATCTGCCGCTGGAGCACACCCTGGCGGTGGCCGAAGCGGTAGTGACGACGCAGCGCGACTGGGGTAACCGTACCGACCGTAAAAACGCCAAAACCAAATACACCCTTGAGCGCGTGGGACTGGAGACGTTTAAAGCGGAAGTCGAGCGTCGCGCGGGGATCACATTTGAACCCATTCGTCCGTATGAATTTACCGGGCGTGGCGACAGGATTGGCTGGGTGAAAGGCATTGATGATAAATGGCACCTGACGCTGTTTATCGAAAGTGGCCGCATTCTGGACTATCCGGGGCGTCCGCTGAAAACCGGCCTGCTGGAGATCGCGAAGATTCATCAGGGCGAGTTCCGTATTACCGCTAACCAGAACCTGATTATTGCCAGCGTGCCGGAAAGCCAGAAAGTGAAAATCGAGACGCTGGCGCGCGATCATGGGCTGATGAATGCGGTGAGCGCGCAGCGTGAAAACTCAATGGCCTGTGTATCGTTCCCGACCTGCCCGCTGGCAATGGCGGAAGCCGAGCGTTTCCTGCCGTCGTTCACGGACAAAGTGGAAGCGATTCTGGAAAAACACGGTATTCCTGATGAGCATATCGTGATGCGCGTGACCGGCTGCCCGAACGGCTGTGGTCGCGCGATGCTGGCGGAAATTGGCTTAGTAGGGAAAGCGCCTGGTCGTTATAACCTGCATCTTGGCGGCAACCGTATTGGGACACGTATCCCACGGATGTATCAAGAAAATATCACCGAGCCGGATATTCTGGCCTCGCTGGATGAACTGATTGGGCGCTGGGCGAAAGAGCGTGAAGCGGGTGAAGGCTTCGGCGACTTTACGGTGCGTGCGGGCATCATTCGCCCGGTGCTCGATCCAGCGCGTGATTTCTGGGAATAACCTGAATTGCCGGATGGCGTCTGTGTAGGCCTGATAAGCGCAGCGCCATCAGGCAAGGCAAACAGTGAGGAACTTATGTCCCAACTCGATCTCAACGCATTGAATGAACTGCCAAAAGTCGATCGCGTACTGGCGTTGGCGGAAACCAACGCTCAATTGGAAACGCTGACTGCCGAAGAACGCGTGGCCTGGGCGCTGGAAAATCTGCCCGGCGAATACGTGCTCTCCTCAAGCTTTGGCATCCAGGCGGCGGTGAGCCTGCACCTGGTGAACCAGATTCGCCCGGATATCCCGGTGATCCTCACCGATACCGGCTATTTGTTCCCGGAAACCTACCAGTTTATTGATGAGCTAACGGACAAACTCAAACTCAACCTGAAAGTTTACCGCGCGGGCGAAAGTCCGGCCTGGCAGGAAGCGCGCTACGGCAAGCTGTGGGAGCAGGGCGTTGAGGGCATTGAGAAATACAATGACATCAACAAAGTCGAGCCGATGAACCGGGCGCTAAAAGAGCTGAAAGCGCAGACGTGGTTTGCGGGTCTGCGTCGCGAGCAGTCCGGCAGCCGCGCGCATTTACCCGTTCTCGCTATCCAGCGCGGCGTGTTTAAAGTGCTGCCGATTATCGACTGGGATAACCGCACGGTTTACCAGTATCTGCAAAAGCACGGTCTGAAATACCATCCGCTGTGGGATCAGGGCTATCTGTCGGTGGGCGATATACATACTACCCGCAAGTGGGAGCCGGGCATGGCGGAAGAAGAGACGCGGTTCTTCGGGCTGAAGCGCGAGTGCGGGCTGCATGAAGGGTGATTGTCCTTACGCGGTATGATTATACTTGCTGCTATGAAAAATCCGGCAGGCAGCCGGATTTTAAATTGGTTATATACCCAAAATAATTCGAGTTGCTTAAAGGCGGCAAGGGAGTGAGTCCCCAGGAGCATAGATAACTATGTGACTGGGGTGAACGAGCGTAGCCAACACATAAGCAACTTGAAGTATGAAGGGTATATTACTGACTATCTTTATACCAGTAATATATTACGACTGCACCCATCTTTACCAATGTGCAAAGAACGTTCATGGGTTAGATATAGCTTTTCAAGAATTACATCAATAAACATTTTTTTTGCATGATAGTCGTTATAATCCTGATTAAGTTTTTTTAAAAAACCGGAATTTGTTGGTTTAAACTCTGCAAACGGTGAATAGCTATGTAGTAAATAGGAGATGCACGGATGCATCATGCTAAAAGCGACTTCACCTTGTACCTCCTGATAACCTATTTTGCAAAACTGAGTTGTAGGCTCAAAGTTACCGGCATTAATACAGGCCAGCATCGATTTTTCATCTGCAGTAAGTGAGTCCTGCCATTCGACAAGCGGGTGGTCTGGAGCCTCTGCGGGACGCATCATCTCATAAACCGCCGCTTTGATTTGTGCATTGCCCGTCACTTCTTTTCGTAGAGTTGAAATCGACTCTTGAAGTAATTCCGGGTGCCAGGTCATCTTCGAACCAATCACCTCACATATTTGTAAAAATAATTGTCTCTCCTCTCTACTCATAGATTCTATCACTGCATCATCTGATATATTAAGGATGTCCTTAATATTGCTTTGGCTGATCACCGTGTCGCCGACCATAAGTAAAAATTGTGTCTGAGAAGCATCCATCTTGATAGTAAACAGATCCTGATGAGCCGGGCAGGCCAGATGTTGTAGCCGTTTAAAGGCGTAAATTTTATTTATATCCTCTACGTTAACTTCCATCTCTCCAGGTTCACCACGGCCCTGCCCGTGAATGATGGAGTGTAACACTTCCAGCGCATGGTCCTTTTTTTCCGCTCTAAAATGATCCTGGACTTTATCCCAGCCCCCCATATGGATTGCTTTTTCTTTATCTGCGCTTAACAGATGAGCAAGCCGACTTTCATTAAGCGTATAATTTTGATGATTACCGAAGCTTAAAGTGACTGGCATAATATTTTCCTTCAAATTTATATTATTCAATATTCGGAGTAAAATATATCTTTCAATTCTCTCTTTTTTATTAAACAGATAAAGTTTACTACAGGAGAGAATTTGAACGACATTATTAATACAGCACATTTATGGTTGGTAATCCTTTGTGGTGACGATAATTCAGACAAAAGGTAGATGATTAGCCGCAAATGGTCGTTTTTTTAAATTTTGGTTTATGCAGGGGGGCATTGGAAGAAGCCTCTTTGATCGCTTCTTCCAAAAGAAAAGAGCGGAAAAATTTATAATAATTATTCGTGGGGTAAATATTTCTGAAGAATATATAAAGTTGAGTGAGCATATTTAAATATAATCTCAGGAAGTGCAATTTTTGTGAGATATATCAACAAAAAAGACCATTAAAAAGGCGTAGAGTGCTTTTATTATCCACATGCTGGAGTTTACGTGTCGATATATCACTATTGGGGAAAGTCTCGACGAGGAGAAACTGACGGCGGTGATGATTACCATTTGCTTTGCTGGCATTCTTTAGATGTTGCGGCTGTGGGTTACTGGATGGTGATAAATAATATTTATTTTATTGACCACTATCTAAAAAAATTAGGCATCCAGGATAAGGAGCAGGCGGCGCAATTTTTTGCCTGGATTTTATGTTGGCATGATATTGGAAAATTTGCTCATTCCTTCCAGCAACTATACCGTCATGAGGCTTTAAATATCTTTAATGAGCCTACACGGCATTATGAAAAAATCGCGCATACCACGCTGGGATACGTGTTGTGGAACTCCTGGCTAAGTGAATGCCCTGAATTGTTTCCTCCTTCTTCGCTTTCAGTTCGTAAAAGTAAGCGCGTTATGGCGCTTTGGATGCCAGTCACTACAGGTCATCATGGACGCCCTCCAGAGGCAATCCAGGAGCTGGACCATTTTCGCCAGCAGGATAAAGATGCGGCAAGAGATTTTCTTCTGAGAATAAAAGCGCTCTTTCCTTTAATTACTTTGCCTGAAGCCTGGGATGAAGATGAGGGTATCGACCAATTTCAGCAACTTTCCTGGTTTATTTCCGCTGCGGTTGTACTGGCTGACTGGACTGGTTCTGCCAGCCGTTATTTTCCGCGTACTGCGGAAAAAATGCCTGTTGATATCTACTGGCAGCAAGCTCTCACTAAAGCACAAACTGCCATTACGCTATTTCCCTCAGCGGCGAATGTGTCTGCCTTTACGGGCATAGAAACGCTTTTCCCTTTTATTCAGCATCCCACACCGTTACAACAAAAGGCGCTTGAGCTGGATATCAACGTGGATGGCGCCCAACTCTTTATTCTTGAAGATGTCACTGGAGCCGGAAAAACAGAGGCGGCGCTCATATTAGCTCATCGACTGATGGCGGCAGGTAAAGCGCAGGGACTCTATTTTGGACTGCCGACAATGGCGACAGCCAACGCGATGTTTGAACGTATGGCGAACACCTGGCTGGCGCTGTATCAGCCGGACTCCCGTCCCAGCCTGATTCTGGCGCATAGCGCGCGTCGCTTAATGGATCGTTTCAATCAGTCAATATGGTCGGTCACTCTTTCTGGTACGGAAGAACTCGATGAAGCGCAGCCTTATAGTCAGGGATGCGCCGCCTGGTTTGCCGACAGCAATAAAAAAGCGTTGTTGGCGGAGGTTGGCGTAGGCACGTTGGATCAGGCGATGATGGCGGTAATGCCATTTAAACATAACAACCTGCGGTTACTGGGTCTTAGCAACAAGATTTTACTGGCTGATGAGATCCATGCCTGTGATGCCTGGATGTCCCGAATACTTGAAGGTTTGATTGAACGGCAGGCCAGTAATGGCAACGCCACTATTCTGTTATCTGCGACGCTATCGCAGCAGCAGCGAGATAAGCTGGTGGCGGCATTTTCCCGTGGGGTGAGGCGTAGTGTGCAGGCGCCGTTGCTAGGCCATGACGATTATCCCTGGCTGACTCAGGTCACACAAACAGAGCTGATTTCTCAGCGGGTTGATACACGCAAGGAGGTTGAGCGTAGTGTAGATATTGGCTGGCTACACAGTGAAGAGGCGTGTCTTGAACGTATAGGTGAAGCAGTGGAAAAAGGAAACTGTATCGCCTGGATACGTAACTCCGTTGATGATGCGATTCGTATCTATCGCCAGCTTCAACTGAGTAAGGTCGTCGCCACGGAAAACCTTTTACTCTTCCATAGTCGCTTTGCTTTTCACGATCGTCAGCGGATTGAGTCGCAGACGCTGAATCTCTTTGGCAAACAGAGCGGTGCGCAACGTGCCGGTAAGGTCATTATCGCCACGCAGGTCATCGAACAAAGTCTGGATATTGACTGCGATGAGATGATCTCTGATTTAGCGCCGGTGGATTTATTAATTCAGCGGGCCGGTCGACTACAGCGTCATATTCGCGATCGTAACGGTCTGGTGAAAAAGAGTGGGCAGGATGAGCGAGAGACGCCAGTGCTGCGCATTCTTGCTCCGGAGTGGGATGACGCGCCGAGAGAGAACTGGTTATCCAGCGCCATGCGTAACAGCGCCTATGTCTATCCCGATCATGGGCGCATGTGGCTGACGCAGCGCATATTACGTGAGCAGGGGACGATTCGGATGCCGCAATCTGCCCGATTGTTGATTGAGTCGGTCTACGGCGAGCATGTCAACATGCCGGTTGGATTTGCAAAAACCGAGCAATTGCAGGAAGGCAAATTTTATTGCGACCGGGCATTTGCCGGCCAGATGCTGCTTAACTTTGCGCCGGGCTACTGTGCTGAAATTAGCGATTCTTTACCGGAGAAAATGTCAACGCGGCTGGCGGAAGAGTCTGTCACGCTGTGGCTGGCGAAAATCGTGGATAGCGTCGTAACCCCTTATGCCAGCGGTGAACACGCCTGGGAGATGAGCGTGCTGCGAGTACGTCAGAGCTGGTGGAATAAACATAAAGACGAGTTTGAAAAATTAGACGGCGAACCCTTGCGTAAGTGGTGTGCGCAACAGCATCAGGATAAGGATTTTGCCACGGTGATTGTGGTGACGGATTGTGCCGCTTGTGGTTATTCGGCGAATGAGGGATTGATTGGCATGATGGGGGAATAACGAATATAGATATGGACAATTTTTCGCTTTTAACAACGCCCTGGCTCCCCGTCCGTTTCAAAGACGGTTCCACGGGCAAACTGGCTCCTGTCAATCTGGCAGATGAAAACGTGGTGGATATCGCCGCAACGCGAGCAGATTTGCAGGGAGCGGCCTGGCAGTTTTTGTTGGGATTGCTGCAATGCAGTATCGCGCCGAAAAGATACAAAAACTGGGAGGATATCTGGTTTGATGGATTGCATGCCGATGCGCTCCATAAGGCATTAGCACCGTTAGAACACGCTTTTCAGTTTGGCGCGGAAACGCCGTCTTTTATGCAGGATTTTGAGCCGTTAACCGGCGAAAAAGTGTCGATCGCCTCGTTGCTGCCAGAAACGCCCGGCGCACAAACCACGAAGTTCAATAAAGATCATTTTATCAAACGCGGTGTAACGGAACGTTTTTGTCCGCACTGCGCGGCGCTGGCGCTGTTCTCGTTGCAGCTTAACGCGCCCTCCGGCGGTAAAGGCTACCGCACCGGGCTGCGCGGCGGCGGGCCACTGACCACGCTGGTTGAATTGCAGGAATATCAGGGCGAGCGGCAAACGCCGCTCTGGCGCAAGCTGTGGCTCAACGTGATGCCGCAGGATACTGCGGATCTGCCTTTACCAGACCAGTGTGATGCGGCCATTTTCCCGTGGCTTGCCGCGACGCGGACCAGCGAGCAGGCGAATGCCGTTACCACGCCGGAGCAGGTCAATAAACTCCAGGCGTACTGGGGGATGCCGCGTCGTATCCGCCTGGATTTTGCCACCTTACAGTCAGGTTGCTGCGATATTTGCGGCGCTGAAAGCGATGAGCTTCTTGGCTTTATGACCGTCAAGAACTACGGCGTTAACTACGATGGCTGGCGGCACCCGCTGACGCCTTATCGCGCCCCGGTAAAAGATCAAAACGCCTTCTTTTCCGTTAAACCGCAGCCCGGCGGTCTTATCTGGCGCGACTGGCTGGGATTAAGTCAGAACAACCAGACGGAAGCGAATTACGAATCTCCCGCGCAGGTAGTCAAGGTGTTTAACGCCCGCTCGCTGACTGACGTTAAAGCGGGGATCTGGGGCTTTGGCGCGGATTTCGACAATATGAAAATTCGCTGCTGGTATGAGCATCACTTTCCGTTGCTGATGACGGAAGGTCTGATCCCTGATTTACGTAAGGCCGTGCAAACTGCGGCCCGCCTGTTGAGCCTGCTTCGCAGTGCGCTAAAAGAAGCGTGGTTCGCCAATGCGAAGGATGCCCGCGGTGATTTCAGTTTTATCGACATTGATTTCTGGAACCTGACGCAGGGGCGCTTTCTCAATCTGATCCACGATCTGGAAAACGGACACAAGCCGGACGAAAGGCTGAATAAATGGCAAAGAGAACTTTGGCTATTTACCCGGCGCTACTTCGACGACCGCGTCTTTACCAACCCCTACGAGAGCAGCGATCTGGAGCGCATCATGAAGGCGCGCAAAAAATATTTTACTTCATCGGCGGAAAAGCAAAGCGCGAAAGCCGCCAAAGCAAAGAAGCAGGAGGCTGCTGAATGAGTATTGTGACGAAAGATGATAAAGCCACTTTGCTTCAGTGGCATGAGGAACTACAAGAAAAACGTGGATTACGTGCCAGCTTACGACGTAGTAAAACGGTGAATGATGCCTGTTTGGCTGAGGGGCTTCATTCATTGTTAATGCAAACACATTCTTTATGGAAAAACAAAGCACCCTGGAATGTTACTGCATTGGCAATCACAGCGGCACTGGCTGCACATATCAAATTTATTGATGAGCAAAAGAGTTTTGCTGCGCAGCTTGGACAGAAGAAAGGTGGCGACACTCCGGTGATGTCAAAATTACGCTTCTCCCACCTATTAGCGGTAAAAACGCCGGATGAACTGCTGCGCCAGTTACGGCGTGCGGTGAAGCTGTTAGATGGTTCGGTCAACCTGTTTTCTCTTGCAGACGATATTTTCTGCTGGTGCCAGGAGCAGAATGACTTGCTGAACCACCATCGCCGCCAGCAGCGGCCAACCGAATTTCTTCGTATCCGCTGGGCGCTGGAATACTACCAGGCCGGCGATGGCGATACCGATAACGAACAAGATTAACAGGGATATCTTTATGACAACGTTTATTCAGCTCCATTTACTGACCGCTTACCCCGCCGCTAACCTGAACCGTGATGATACCGGTGCGCCAAAAACCGTGGTGCTTGGCGGAGCAACACGTCTGCGTATCTCCTCTCAGAGCCTGAAACGCGCCTGGCGTACATCTGAGTTATTTGAACAGGCATTAGCTGGCCATATTGGTATTCGTACTGGTCGCATTGCTCGTGAGGCGGCGCAAATCCTCGTTGATAGCGGCATTGACGCCAAAAAAGCGGTTGAGTACGTCAAGAACATCGCCAACTGCTTTGGCAAGGTAAAAGAGGATAAGAAACCCAAAGAAGATTTGACGAATGCTGAAACCGAGCAACTGGTGCATATCAGCCCTGCTGAGTTTGAGGCCGTGAAAGCGCTGGCGCGCCGTCTGGCAGAAGAAAAACGTCCGGCAACAGAAGAGGAAGCGGAACTGTTACGTCACGATCGCATGGCCGTCGATATTGCCATGTTTGGCCGGATGTTAGCGAAGAAAACTGATTTTAACGTGGAAGCCGCCTGCCAGGTCGCCCACGCCTTCGGCGTCAGCGAAACGATCATCGAAGACGATTTCTTTACCGCTGTGGATGACCTACGCCAGGCATCGGCAGAAGATGCAGGCGCAGGCCATCTCGGCGAAGCCGGCTTTGGCTCCGCGCTGTTTTACACCTATATCTGCATCGACAAAGATCTGCTGGTGAAAAACCTGAACGGCAATGAAGAACTGGCAAACAAAACGCTGCGCGCCTTTACTGAAGCGGCGCTGAAAGTGTCGCCGACCGGCAAACAGAACAGCTTTGCCAGCCGTGCCTATGCCTCGTGGGCGCTGGCCGAAAAAGGCACCGACCAACCACGTTCACTGGCGGCCGCGTTTTATGAACCGATCAACGGTACAGACCAATTGAACGTTGCGGTTAAGCGTATTACCGCGCTGCGTGAAAATATGAATGCGGTCTATGTACAGGAGACGGCGTTCAAAGACTTTAACGTTATGAATCAGCAGGGAAGCATGAAAGACGTGCTTGACTTCATCTGCGCGTAAGGGGCGGCTTATGAGCCAATATCTGGTTTTTCAGCTTCATGGGCCGATGGCCTCTTGGGGCGTGGATGCGCCAGGCGAAGTGCGCCACAGCCATGAACTTCCTTCGCGTTCTGCGCTGTTGGGGTTATTAGCTGCGGCGCTGGGTATTCGCCGCGATGAGGAGGAACGGCTAAACGCCTTCAATCGTCATTACCAATTTTTGCTGTGCGCCAGCGGCAACCCGCGCTGGGCGCGGGATTATCACACGGTGCAGATGCCGAAAGAGGTACGTAAGGCACGTTACTTCAGCCGCCGTGAAGAGTTGCAGGCTCCTGAGTTACTGAGCGCGCTGATTTCCCGACGCGACTACTACACCGACGCCTGGTGGATGATCGCTGTCAGCGCGACGCCGGACGCGCCTTACACGTTGGCGCAGCTTCAGGCGGCGTTACAACATCCTGTGTTCCCGCTGTATCTGGGGCGCAAAAGTCACCCTCTGGCGTTGCCGCTTGCGCCGCAACTGCTGGAAGGGAGTGCGGCGGATGTCCTGCGTGAAGCATATCGTTGGTATCAGGATAAATTCAATACGCTGAAACTGACTCTCCCCGGATTACAGAATGAATGCTGGTGGGAAGGTGAACACGATGGCTTAACGGCGAACAAAATTTTACGTCGTCGCGACATGCCGTTGAGCCGCCAGCAATGGCTGTTCGGTGAACGTAGCGTGAATCAGGGGCCGTGGCTCCGCAAGGAGGACGCGTGTATCTCTCAAGAATAACGCTGCACACCAGCGAGCTTTCGCCGGCACAGCTCTTGCATCTGGTGGAGCGCGGCGAGTACGTGATGCACCAGTGGTTATGGGATCTCTTTCCCGGCGGCAAGGAACGGCAGTTTCTTTATCGCCGCGAAGAGTTACAGGGCGCGTTTCGCTTTTTTGTTCTCTCACAGGAACAGCCTGCCGCCAGCGCGATTTTTGACGTGCAGACTCGCCCATTTGCGCCAATGCTGAGCGCGGGACAGACGCTGCGGTTTAACTTGCGCGCCAATCCGACGGTTTGCAAAAACGGCAAGCGTCACGATTTGCTGATGGAGGCGAAACGCCAGCGTAAAACGCAGGGTGATAGCCAGGATATTTGGTCTTATCAGCAGCAGGCGGCGCTGACGTGGTTGGCGCGCCAGGGGGAGCAAAATGGCTTCACCCTGCGCGAAACGAGCGTTGATGCTTATCGGCAGCAGCAGATACGTCGAGAGAAATCCCGGCAGATGATTCAGTTTAGCAGCGTGGACTATACCGGCGTGCTGGTGCTTAACGATCCCGTGCTTTTCCTGCAACGTCTGGCGCAGGGGTACGGTAAAAGCCGGGCGTTTGGCTGCGGAATGATGATGATCAAACCCGGAGACGACGCGTGACGTTCGTACCGCTCAACCCGATCCCGTTAAAAGATCGAACCTCGATGATCTTCCTCCAGTACGGTCAAATTGACGTGCTGGATGGGGCATTCGTGCTGATCGATAAAACGGGAGTCCGCACGCATATTCCCGTCGGTTCGGTCGCTTGTATCATGCTGGAACTGGGAACGCGGGTTTCCCATGCGGCAGTGCATTTGGCATCAACGGTCGGCACCCTGTTGGTATGGGTGGGCGAGGCGGGAGTGCGGGTCTATTCCTCCGGACAACCCGGAGGCGCACGAGCCGATAAGTTGCTTTATCAGGCAAAGCTGGCGTTAGATGATGACCTGCGGCTTAAAGTAGTCCGCAAAATGTATGAGCTGCGTTTTCGTGAGCCGCCTCCCGCCCGTCGTTCCGTTGAGCAACTGCGCGGTATTGAAGGATCCCGTGTGCGGGCGACCTATGCATTACTGGCGAAGCAGTATGGCGTGAAATGGCATGGTCGTAACTATGATCCGAAAGACTGGGAGAAGGGGGATGTCGTCAACCGATGTATTAGCGCGGCGACATCGTGCCTGTACGGGATTTCAGAAGCGGCTATCCTGGCGGCGGGATATGCGCCGGCTATCGGTTTTATCCATAGCGGTAAGCCGCTTTCTTTTGTTTATGACATTGCCGATATCATCAAATTTGAATCGGTGGTGCCCAAAGCATTTGAGATCGCCGCTCGTCACCCGGCGGAACCTGATAAAGAAGTGCGCCTGGCCTGCCGGGATATTTTTCGCAGTTCGAAGCTGACCGGAAAATTGATCCCGCTGATCGAAGAGGTGCTCGCTGCCGGTGAAATTAAACCACCTCAGCCTGCGCCGGATATGCTGCCGCCAGCAATACCGGAACCTGAATCATTGGGTGATAGCGGCCATCGGGGGCATGGTTGATGAGTATGGTGGTTGTAGTCACGGAAAACGTACCGCCGCGCCTGCGGGGTCGCCTTGCCGTCTGGTTACTGGAGGTTCGTGCAGGTGTTTATGTTGGCGATACCTCGAAGCGTATTCGGGAAATGATTTGGCAACAGATCACACAGCTTGGCGGAGTCGGAAACGTAGTAATGGCCTGGGCAACAAATACTGAGTCTGGTTTTGAGTTCCAGACCTGGGGTGAAAACAGACGTATTCCGGTAGATTTGGATGGACTTAGATTAGTTTCTTTTCTTCCTGTTGAAAATCAATAAGTTGAATGTTCTTTAATAATAAGGAATTGTTATCTTACCGTTGGTAGTTTGTTAGGTAGTAAAAAAGGGCTTTTAGAACAAATATATAGTTTTAGTGTGTTCCCCGCGCCAGCGGGGATAAACCGTTACTTGATGTTGCCATAGAAGAATCTGACCCGTGTTCCCCGCGCCAGCGGGGATAAACCGACGGGTATTCCAGATTAATTCCGGTCGGTGTTGTGTTCCCCGCGCCAGCGGGGATAAACCGTCATCCGTGTTGACAATAATACTGGTTATACCGTGTTCCCCGCGCCAGCGGGGATAAACCGTACCCGCCTTTTATTTCGCTATATCAAAGGGGGTGTTCCCCGCGCCAGCGGGGATAAACCGGCCGCGATTTGCTGCGCCTCCGGTACGGCAACGTGTTCCCCGCGCCAGCGGGGATAAACCGAAAATCACCAGATCCGGGCGCAAGGGCGCCGCGTGTTCCCCGCGCCAGCGGGGATAAACCGCCCCACAAATCACTGGTCGATTTCGTCGCACGGTGTTCCCCGCGCCAGCGGGGATAAACCGTTCTTTACAAAGAAGAGGGCTACCCGGTTGCGGTGTTCCCCGCGCCAGCGGGGATAAACCGTTGTGACTTTGATAGTGATTGAAAGCACCTGTGTGTTCCCCGCGCCAGCGGGGATAAACCGTGAGTTGCGCTTCATACGCTCTTTTTGCTCTGGTGTTCCCCGCGCCAGCGGGGATAAACCGATGCGTAGTCCAGCAGCTGCGCGGCGGCGTTTGTGTTCCCCGCGCCAGCGGGGATAAACCGCCCATCCCCAGAATTTACCGATATGCTCCACAGTGTTCCCCGCGCCAGCGGGGATAAACCGGGCCTAGGTGATCCGTTGGCGTGGAACGTTAGCGTGTTCCCCGCGCCAGCGGGGATAAACCGCAACTGCGACACATACCTCTCACACCATCACTGTGTTCCCCGCGCCAGCGGGGATAAACCGAAAAAAGGGAAAAAGGGGGGGCTGTTTCTCCTGTGTTCCCCGCGCCAGCGGGGATAAACCGCCATCCGAAAAAGCCGCGTTTACGCCGATGTTGTGTTCCCCGCGCCAGCGGGGATAAACCGGTTTATAAAAAACACTCGCAAACAAGATGATTGTGTTCCCCGCGCCAGCGGGGATAAACCGCTCTCAAATGCCTGCCACATCACGCGCGACGCGTGTTCCCCGCGCCAGCGGGGATAAACCGCTGGGAACCCACTTCATCGGAGCGGCTTCACCGTGTTCCCCGCGCCAGCGGGGATAAACCGCCGTATTGAGGCGCTATTCCGTGCTGTGCCGCCGTGTTCCCCGCGCCAGCGGGGATAAACCGGCTACTTACAGAGAACTACTGGCAAAAGAAACGTGTTCCCCGCGCCAGCGGGGATAAACCGAGTAATCAACTCAATGCGCTCACAACGCAATGGTGTTCCCCGCGCCAGCGGGGATAAACCGTCCACGTCGCCCGCCATCAGGTTCGCCAGCTCGTGTTCCCCGCGTCAGCCGGGAGAAACCGAACTGGTACACCCGCCTGACGTTTGTTCAGCTGTGTTCCCCGCGCCAGCGGGGATAAACACGTTTCACCAGCATATCAGGACGTTTTTTCCGCCTTCGCCAGCTCTTTTACCAACGGCAGCATTATCCGCACTACATCGCGGCTACGGCGCTCAATCCGCCCAGGCAGCGCCTTGTCTATATGCTGTTGATTATCAAGCCGTACGTCGTGCCAGCTATTGCCGTTCGGGAAGGATGCATTTTTCACGCGTTGCTGGTATCCGTCTTTTTTACCCAGATTCCAGTTCGTCGCCTCAACAGAAAGCACCGATATTCCCGCTTTATCGAAAACCTCCGCGTCATTACAGCAACCCGTTCCTTTGGGGTAGGATGGATTGCGTCCCGGATTGGTGTTGGCGGCGATACCATAACGGCGCGCAATCGCTAATGCCCGATCGCGGGTCAGTGTACGCACCGCTTCAGGCGTATTTTTCCCGCTATTAAAATAGAGCTTGTCGCCAACAATCAGGTTATCGAGATTAATGACCAGCAGCGTATTTTTCTTCTCAGCGTCACTCATTCGTTTGAGTAAATTTTCCGCGCCTAGCTTTCCCTCTTCTTCCCCGCTGGTGGCGATAAAACGAATCCCATAATGGGTCGGTATATCTTTCAGACGCGCCGCCAGTTCCAGCATAACGCCTAATCCCGCGGCATTATCATCCATTCCCTGTAACGTTAAACCGCCCAGATTGGCATCGACATCAGCGTCGCTCTGCGGAGCGTAGGTATCCAGATGCGCCATAATGATGATCTGCTGCGGCACGCGCCCTTCATGGGCGGCGATGACCGTACTGCCCGTCACGTTATGCCAGTTTTTGCGATTATCCTTCGTGGTATAAATAAATCGGCTATTAAACGTTCGAATATCGCTTTGGTATCCCATCTGGGTAAATTGTTGGCGTAAATAATCGGCAGATAACATCTCGGCGGGGGAGCCCGTCATTCTCCCGGGAAAAAAGGTGGCGATATGTCGTGCCTGAGTATTCGCTATTTCACCAGGCCCTGGTGATGCTGCTTGTGCAGGAAGGATAAAGCCTACGCCGAGCGCCAGAATGACGGCAAAGCGGCGCGTTGCGGAAAACATAATGAGTCCTTAAATACAGAACAAAATTTTACGTGGCTAGTATGAAACCGCGATCGTGTTAATACAATTTCATTTGCTCCTAAATGCTGGCAATCCGGTACGTTAAGCATTTTTTGATATTGGTTTTTGGGCCGCGTTATTCCTTTGAGGAACTACTCATTCCAATTCGTCATTTCATTCACTCTCCTGCGCTCCCTATAGTCGTGTAATCGAAATGTTTAGCAAAAAACGGTATTGCAAAGGAACGGTTATGGATCAAAAACGACTCACCCACCTGCGGCAACTGGAGGCGGAAAGTATCCACATTATCCGTGAAGTGGCAGCGGAATTCGCTAATCCGGTCATGCTGTACTCTATTGGTAAAGACTCCAGCGTCATGCTGCATCTGGCGCGTAAGGCGTTTTATCCGGGTACGTTACCGTTCCCGCTATTGCACGTTGATACCGGTTGGAAATTCCGTGAGATGTACGCCTTTCGCGATCGTACCGCCAACGCATACGGCTGCGAATTGCTGGTACATAAAAATCCGGAAGGCGTGGCGATGGGTATCAATCCGTTCGTTCACGGTAGCGCTAAACACACCGACATTATGAAAACCGAAGGGTTAAAGCAGGCGCTGAATAAGTACGGTTTTGATGCCGCGTTCGGCGGCGCACGGCGCGATGAGGAAAAATCCCGCGCGAAAGAACGTATTTACTCCTTTCGTGACCGTTTCCATCGCTGGGACCCGAAAAATCAGCGGCCAGAGTTGTGGCGTAACTATAACGGTCAGATTAATAAAGGCGAAAGTATACGCGTCTTCCCGCTCTCCAACTGGACAGAGCAGGATATCTGGCAATACATCTGGCTGGAAAACATCGACATCGTGCCGCTGTATTTGGCTGCTGAACGCCCGGTTCTGGAACGTGACGGCATGTTGATGATGGTGGATGACGATCGTATCGATCTCCAGCCTGGCGAAGTCATCAAAAAAAGGATGGTGCGCTTCCGTACACTTGGCTGTTGGCCGCTCACCGGGGCGGTGGAATCCCACGCGCAAACGCTGCCGGAAATTATCGAAGAGATGCTGGTTTCTACCACCAGCGAGCGCCAGGGGAGGATGATTGACCGCGATCAGGCGGGGTCGATGGAGCTTAAAAAACGTCAGGGGTATTTCTAAGGAGTCGCCATGAACACCATACTTGCACAACAAATCGCCAATGAAGGCGGCGTCGAAGCCTGGATGATTGCCCAACAACACAAAAGCCTGCTGCGTTTTTTAACCTGTGGCAGCGTTGATGACGGTAAAAGTACGCTGATAGGTCGTTTGCTGCACGATACCCTGCAAATTTACGAAGATCAGCTCTCTTCTCTGCATAATGACAGTAAACGTCATGGCACGCAGGGAGAAAAACTCGATCTGGCGCTGCTGGTAGATGGGCTGCAGGCCGAGCGTGAGCAGGGCATTACTATTGACGTCGCGTACCGCTATTTCTCCACGGAAAAACGAAAATTTATTATCGCCGACACGCCGGGCCATGAACAATATACTCGTAATATGGCGACCGGAGCGTCCACCTGCGATCTGGCGATCCTACTGATCGACGCGCGTAAAGGCGTGCTGGATCAGACGCGTCGTCATAGCTTTATCTCCACTCTGTTGGGGATCAAACACCTGGTGGTGGCAATCAACAAAATGGATCTCGTTGACTACCGCGAAGAGACCTTCGCCCGTATTCGTGAAGATTACCTGACCTTTGCTGAACAGTTGCCGGGCGATCTGGATATTCGCTTTGTCCCGCTTTCGGCGCTGGAAGGGGATAATGTCGCCGCGCAGAGCGCGAATATGCGCTGGTACAGCGGTCCGACGCTGCTGGAAGTCCTGGAAACGGTAGACATACAGCGTGCGATAGACCGTCAGCCGATGCGCTTTCCGGTACAATACGTCAATCGCCCGAATCTTGATTTTCGGGGGTATGCCGGCACTCTGGCGTCTGGTAGCGTCAAAGTCGGAGAGCGCATTAAAGTGCTGCCGTCTGGCGTGGAATCCAGCGTGGCGCGTATCGTCACTTTTGATGGCGATAAAGAAGAAGCCTGTGCGGGCGAAGCCATTACCCTGGTACTCAACGACGACATTGATATTAGCCGCGGCGATCTGCTGCTGACGGCAAACGAGACGCTGGCACCTGCGCGGCACGCCGCGATCGACGTGGTATGGATGGCGGAACAGCCGCTGGCGCCGGGCCAAAGCTACGACGTTAAACTCGCGGGTAAGAAAACCCGCGCGCGTATCGAGGCTATTCGCTATCAGATTGATATCAACAATCTGACCCAACGAGACGTCGAGAGCCTGCCGTTAAACGGTATTGGTCTGGTAGAGATGACATTCGATGAGCCGCTCGCGCTGGATATTTATCAGCAAAATCCGGTGACGGGCGGACTGATTTTTATCGACCGGCTTTCTAACGTTACCGTGGGCGCTGGCATGGTGCGGGAACTGGACGAACGCGGAGCGACGCCGCCCGTGGAATACAGTGCGTTTGAGCTGGAGCTGAATGCGCTGGTACGCCGTCATTTTCCGCACTGGGACGCCCGAGATTTGCTGGGAGATAAACATGGCGCTGCATGATGAGAACGTGGTCTGGCACTCTCATCCCGTTACTGTCGCCGCCCGTGAACAGCTCCACGGCCACCGTGGCGTGGTGCTGTGGTTTACCGGACTCTCCGGTTCGGGAAAATCAACGGTGGCCGGCGCGCTGGAAGAGGCGTTACATCAGCGTGGCGTCAGTACCTACCTGTTGGATGGCGATAATGTGCGCCACGGTTTGTGCCGTGATTTAGGCTTTAGCGATGCCGATCGCCAGGAGAATATCCGGCGGGTAGGCGAAGTGGCCAGCCTGATGGCGGACGCCGGCCTGATTGTTTTGACGGCATTTATTTCTCCGCACCGCGCCGAGCGGCAACTGGTAAAAGAGCGCGTCGGCCACGATCGTTTTATCGAGATTTATGTCAATACGCCGCTGGCTATCTGTGAACAGCGCGATCCTAAAGGGTTGTATAAAAAAGCGCGTGCGGGCGAGTTGCGTAACTTTACCGGCATCGACGCCATTTACGAAGCGCCTGACTCGCCACAGGTTCATCTTAATGGTGAACAATTAGTAACAAATTTGGTTTCCCAATTATTAGACCTGCTGAGACGGCGCGATATTATCAGATCCTGAGACACCACCGGGCTTGTATGCCCGGTATGGTCAAGGTTACAGGATTTAATATGCGTAATAGCCATAACATTACTTTCACAAGGTCAGACGCCTTCATGGTCGACGATGACGCCACCAGTGCATTTCCGGGGGCGGTGGTCGGCTTTGTGTCATGGCTGCTGGCGTTGGGGATCCCTTTTCTGCTTTATGGCCCTAACACGCTGTTTTTTTTCCTCTATACCTGGCCCTTTTTCCTCGCGTTAATGCCGGTATCGGTGATTATCGGCATTGCGTTGCATCTGTTGGTAAAGGGCAAAATACTTTTTAGCATCATGTTTACTCTACTGGCCGTAGGCGCGCTGTTCGGCGCGTTATTCATATGGCTATTAGGGTAGACGGGTTATCACTGCGCCTCCGGTCATAATTCAAACCGTAACCAACAATGAGATTATGTTCTCCTTACTCGGGTATACGTAACATCCGGCAAATGTGGTACATTTGCCGGCGTTGTCGCGGCAATCCCGTCCTGAATGTGGAGTCACAGAGGACGTTATGGGATGATGATGCCGTTTTTCAGGGGGCAGGATGGGTAAACTAACGCTGCTGTTGCTGGCTTTACTGGTCTGGCTACAGTACTCGCTGTGGTTCGGTAAGAACGGCATACATGACTATAGCCGCGTCAACGATGATGTGGTCGCGCAGCAGGCGACAAACGCCAAACTTAAAGCGCGTAACGATCAGCTTTTTGCCGAAATTGACGATCTCAATGGCGGCCAGGAAGCGATTGAGGAGCGCGCGCGCAACGAACTTAGCATGACCAAACCGGGCGAAACCTTCTATCGTCTGGTGCCTGACGCCTCAAAACGCGCGGCAACGGCGGGGCAAACTCATCGATAAACCATCCAGGGATTTAACATGGCAGCCACTTTATTGGACGTTTGCGCCGTGGTGCCGGCTGCCGGATTTGGCCGCCGAATGCAAACAGAATGTCCTAAGCAGTATCTCTCAATCGGTAATAAAACCATTCTGGAGCACTCAGTTCATGCGCTGCTGGCGCATCCTCGGGTGACACGCGTTGTTATTGCTATCAGCCCTGGCGATCATCGCTTTGCCCAACTTCCGCTGGCGAATCATCCGCAAATCACCGTTGTGGATGGCGGCAACGAACGCGCTGATTCCGTTTTGGCCGGGTTACAGGCCGTTGCAAAGGCGCAGTGGGTGCTGGTGCACGACGCGGCAAGACCCTGTTTGCATCAGGATGACCTTGCGCGGTTGCTGACCATCAGCGAAAACAGCCGGGTCGGCGGTATCCTCGCCAGTCCGGTGCGCGACACCATGAAACGCGGCGAACCGGGGAAGAACGCTATTGCCCATACCGTAGAGCGCGCCGATTTATGGCACGCGCTCACCCCGCAGTTTTTCCCCCGCGAACTCTTGCACGATTGTCTGACGCGTGCGCTGAATGAAGGCGCGACCATCACCGACGAAGCGTCAGCGCTGGAATATTGTGGTTTTCATCCGGCGCTGGTAGAAGGTCGCGCGGATAACATCAAGGTCACCCGTCCGGAAGATCTGGCGCTGGCGGAATTTTATCTGACCCGAACCATCCACCAGGAGAAAGCATAATGCGAATTGGACACGGTTTTGACGTACACGCGTTTGGCGGAGAAGGGCCGATTATTATTGGCGGCGTGCGTATCCCTTATGAAAAAGGGCTATTGGCGCATTCCGATGGCGATGTGGCGTTACATGCGCTGACCGATGCGCTGCTGGGTGCGGCGGCGCTTGGCGATATCGGCAAGCTCTTCCCGGATACCGATCCGGCATTTAAGGGAGCGGATAGCCGCGAACTACTGCGTGAAGCCTGGCGTCGTATTCAGGCGAAGGGGTACACCCTCGGCAACGTAGATGTCACCATTATTGCGCAGGCGCCGAAAATGCTGCCGCATATTCCGCAAATGCGCGTCTTTATCGCCGAAGATCTCGGCTGCCATATGGATGAGGTTAACGTGAAGGCGACGACGACGGAAAAGCTCGGATTTACCGGACGCGGAGAAGGCATTGCCTGCGAAGCGGTCGCGCTGCTGATGAAGGCGGCGAAATGACAGAGTTTGACAATCTCACCTGGCTGCACGGAAAACCACAAGGTAGCGGATTGCTGAAAGCGAATCCGGAAGATTTTGTGGTGGTTGAAGATTTAGGCTTTACGCCGGATGGTGAAGGCGAGCACATTCTGCTGCGTATTTTGAAAAACGGTTGCAATACCCGTTTTGTCGCTGACGCGCTGGCGAAATTCCTGAAAATTCACACTCGCGAAGTGAGCTTTGCCGGGCAAAAAGATAAACACGCCGTTACCGAGCAGTGGCTGTGCGCGCGCGTGCCGGGGAAAGAGATGCCCGATTTCAGCGCCTTTCAGCTGGAAGGTTGTAAAGTGCTGGAATACGCGCGTCACAAGCGTAAGCTGCGTTTAGGCGCGCTGAAAGGCAATGCCTTTACGCTGGTGTTGCGTGAAATAAGCGATCGCCGCGATGTCGAAACACGATTGCAGGCGATTCGCGATGGCGGCGTGCCGAACTATTTCGGCGCACAGCGATTCGGCATTGGCGGCAGCAACTTGCAGGGCGCGCTGCGCTGGGCGCAAAGTAACGCGCCGGTGCGCGATCGCAATAAACGCAGTTTTTGGTTGTCGGCGGCACGTAGCGCGTTGTTTAATCAAATTGTTCACCAGCGGCTGAAGAAACCAGACTTTAATCAAGTTGTTGACGGCGATGCGCTACAATTAGCGGGGCGTGGAAGCTGGTTCGTCGCGACATCTGAAGAACTGCCTGAATTGCAGCGCCGGGTAGACGAAAAAGAGCTGATGATTACAGCGTCGTTACCGGGCAGCGGAGAGTGGGGAACACAGCGTGCGGCGCTGGCGTTTGAGCAAGATGCCATTGCCCAGGAAACGGTGTTGCAATCGCTGTTGCTGCGCGAAAAAGTAGAAGCGTCGCGCAGAGCGATGCTGCTTTATCCGCAACAATTAAGCTGGAACTGGTGGGATGACGTTACCGTCGAGTTACGTTTCTGGCTGCCCGCAGGCAGTTTTGCCACCAGCGTAGTAAGGGAACTGATCAACACAATGGGTGATTATGCGCATATTGCTGAGTAACGATGACGGGGTTCACGCGCCCGGTATACAAACGCTGGCGAAAGCGCTGCGTGAGTTTGCTGATGTACAGGTCGTAGCCCCGGATCGTAACCGCAGCGGCGCGTCTAATTCCCTCACGCTGGAATCTTCGCTTCGTACTTTTACCTTTGATAATGGCGATATCGCCGTACAGATGGGGACGCCGACCGATTGCGTCTATCTGGGCGTTAATGCCTTAATGCGTCCGCGTCCGGATATTGTCGTTTCCGGTATTAACGCGGGTCCGAATCTGGGCGATGATGTGATCTATTCCGGTACTGTCGCCGCGGCGATGGAAGGTCGTCATCTCGGCTTTCCGGCATTAGCGGTCTCCCTTAACGGCTATCAGCATTATGATACGGCTGCAGCCGTGACTTGCGCGCTTTTGCGAGGGTTAAGCCGGGAGCCGTTGCGTACCGGGCGTATTCTCAACGTGAATGTCCCGGATCTACCGTTAGCGCAGGTTAAAGGCATCCGCGTGACTCGCTGTGGTAGCCGCCATCCAGCGGATAAAGTAATCCCGCAGGAAGATCCGCGCGGTAATACATTGTACTGGATTGGCCCGCCGGGCGATAAATACGATGCCGGGCCGGATACCGATTTCGCGGCGGTGGATGAAGGCTACGTCTCCGTCACGCCGTTGCATGTGGATTTAACCGCGCACAGCGCGCATGATGTGGTTTCAGACTGGTTAGACAGCGTGGGAGTTGGCACGCAATGGTAAGTGGACGTGTACAGGCTCTTCTTGAACAATTGCGCGCGCAGGGCATCAGAGATGAGCAGGTGCTTAATGCGCTTGCCGCAGTGCCGCGCGAGAAATTTATTGATGAAGCGTTTGAACATAAGGCCTGGGAAAATATCGCTTTGCCGATAGGCCAGGGTCAGACGATTTCGCAGCCCTATATGGTGGCGCGAATGACGGAACTGCTCGAACTGACGCCGCAATCCAGGGTGTTGGAAATTGGCACTGGTTCCGGCTATCAGACGGCGATTCTGGCGCATCTGGTACATCACGTTTGCTCCGTTGAGCGGATTAAGGGGCTGCAATGGCAGGCGCGCCGCCGCCTGAAGCAGCTCGATTTACATAATGTTTCTACCCGTCATGGCGATGGCTGGCAAGGCTGGCAGGCGCGTGCGCCGTTTGACGCTATCATTGTGACGGCCGCGCCGCCGGAAATTCCTACCGCGCTCATGGCACAGTTGGATGAAGGCGGCATTCTTGTTCTGCCTGTGGGCGATGAGCAGCAGTTTTTGAAACGCGTGCGTCGCCGGGGCGGCGAATTTATTATCGATACCGTGGAGGCCGTTCGCTTCGTCCCGTTAGTCAAGGGAGAGCTGGCCTAGTTTGCTCTGCAAACACCCACTCTTACGCCTGATGAAGCCGAAACGAATACCTGGAGTTTTCCTGGTTATTCCCGGTGGGTTAAGCGTATCGTGAACACATTTTCCCGTGTTCACTTAATGCGTTGCACGGTTCTTACGTCACTGGTTGTTAACCAAATTTTTTCCTGGGGGATAAATGAGCGCGGGAAGCCCAAAATTCACCGTTAGTCGCATTGCGGCACTATCACTGGTTTCACTATGGCTGGCAGGTTGTACCAGTTCGTCAAACCCTCCGGCGCCGGTCACGTCTGTGGACAGTGGTTCGTCATCAAATACCAATTCCGGGATGTTGATCACACCGCCGCCAAAAATGGGCGCGACGCCGCAACAAACGCCGCAACAAGCGCCGCAAATTCAACCCGTTCAGCGTCCTGTAACGCAGCCCATGCAAACTCAACCGGTCACGGAACAACCCGTGCAGATGGAAAATGGGCGAATCGTATACAATCGCCAGTATGGGAATATTCCGAAAGGTAGCTATACGGGTGGCAGTACTTACACCGTGAAAAAGGGTGATACGCTTTTTTACATCGCCTGGATTACCGGGAACGATTTCCGCGATCTGGCCCAGAGAAACAGTATTTCTGCCCCGTATAGCCTGAATGTAGGGCAAACTTTGCAAGTTGGTAACGCATCCGGCACGCCAATTACTGGCGGAAATGCGATCACCCAGGCGGATGCAGCACAGCAAGGAGTTGTGACCAGGTCTGCACAAAATTCCACCGTTGCAGTTGCGTCTCAACCAACAATTACGTATTCTGAGGGCTCAGGTGAACAAAGTGCTAACAAAATGTTGCCAAACAACAAGCCTGCTGGGACGGTTGTCACAGGGCCTGTAACGGCACCAACGGTAAGCACGACCGAACCAAATGCAAGCAGTACGTCAACCAGCGCGCCGATTTCCGCATGGCGCTGGCCGACGGATGGCAAAGTGATCGAAAACTTTGGCGCTTCCGAAGGGGGCAATAAAGGGATCGACATTGCAGGCAGTAAGGGACAGGCTATCGTCGCAACCGCTGATGGGCGCGTCGTATATGCCGGTAACGCACTGCGTGGTTACGGTAATCTTATTATCATCAAACATAACGATGATTACCTGAGTGCCTACGCCCATAATGATACGATGCTGGTCCGGGAACAACAGGAAGTTAAGGCGGGGCAAAAAATCGCTACTATGGGTAGCACCGGCACCAGCTCTACACGCTTGCATTTTGAAATTCGTTACAAGGGGAAATCCGTAAACCCGCTGCGTTATTTACCGCAGCGATAAAGCGGCGGAACCAGGCTTTGACTTGCTAGTTCCGTCAAGGGATCACGGGTAGGAGCCACCTTATGAGTCAGAATACGCTGAAAGTTCATGATTTAAATGAAGACGCGGAATTTGATGAGAACGGAGTAGAGGCTTTTGACGAAAAAGCCTTGAGTGAAGAGGAACCCAGTGATAACGACCTGGCTGAAGAAGAGCTGTTATCGCAAGGGGCCACACAGCGTGTGTTGGACGCGACTCAGCTTTACCTTGGTGAGATTGGGTATTCACCACTGTTAACAGCCGAAGAAGAAGTCTATTTTGCGCGTCGCGCACTGCGTGGAGATGTCGCTTCTCGCCGTCGCATGATTGAGAGTAACCTGCGTCTGGTGGTAAAAATTGCCCGCCGTTATGGCAATCGTGGACTGGCGTTGCTGGACCTGATTGAAGAGGGCAACCTGGGGCTTATCCGTGCAGTCGAGAAGTTTGACCCGGAACGCGGGTTCCGCTTCTCAACATACGCAACCTGGTGGATTCGCCAGACAATCGAACGGGCGATTATGAACCAAACCCGTACGATTCGCTTGCCGATTCACATTGTTAAAGAGCTGAACGTATACCTGCGCACCGCACGTGAGTTGTCGCATAAACTGGACCACGAACCGAGTGCGGAAGAAATTGCAGAGCAACTGGATAAACCGGTTGATGACGTCAGCCGTATGCTTCGTCTCAACGAGCGCATTACCTCGGTAGACACCCCGCTGGGCGGTGATTCCGAAAAAGCGTTGCTGGACATCCTGGCCGATGAAAAAGAGAACGGTCCGGAAGACACCACGCAAGATGACGATATGAAACAGAGCATCGTCAAATGGTTGTTCGAACTGAACGCCAAACAGCGTGAAGTGCTGGCGCGCCGTTTCGGTCTGCTGGGATATGAAGCTGCGACACTGGAAGATGTAGGCCGTGAAATCGGTCTTACGCGTGAACGTGTTCGTCAGATTCAGGTTGAAGGCCTGCGCCGTCTGCGCGAAATTCTGCAGACGCAGGGGCTGAATATCGAAGCGCTGTTCCGCGAGTAAGTACCCTTGTCAAAAAAAGGCCAGTCGACAGACTGGCCTTTTTTTTTACCGTTTGTCTTCTGCCAGCAGCGGCGGGATACTCGGCACCATTGGCGCGTCATCAATATCTTTTTGCGTCATGCGAAACGCTTGTGGATAGTGTTCGCGGCTGGTACGGCGTAACGGTTCGGTATCGCGCCAGGTATACAGACAATGCTGACACTGATATACCGTCCAGACTCCTTTTACCGGCGAAGTCGCCATGAGTTCAATATGTGCATCGGCACAGCGTGGACAAATCATCGGTTGCTCCTTATTTACGGTTGGCCAGCATGGCGGTCAGCTTTTCAGCCCAGGCTTTAGTTTCCGGTAAATCAACAACCGGCTGGCTATAGTGACCACGGTTATCTGGCGCAACCGGCGTGGTGGCGTCAATGATCAGCTTGTCGGTAATCCCCGCCGGGCTTGAGCCCGGATCCAGTTCCAGGACGGACATATTCGGTAGCTGTACCAGATCGCCTGCCGGATTCACTTTCGACGACAACGCCCACATCACCTGTGGCAGATTGAATGGATCGACATCTTCATCGACCATGATCACCATCTTCACATATCCCAGACCATGCGGCGTCGTCATCGCTCGCAGGCCCACCGCGCGGGCAAAGCCGCCGTAGCGTTTTTTGGTCGAGATGATGGCCAGCAGGCCGTGGGTGTACATGGCGTTTACCGCCTGCACTTCCGGAAATTCGGCTTTCAGCTGTTGATACAGTGGCACGCAGGTCGCCGGCCCCATCAGGTAGTCGATTTCCGTCCACGGCATCCCCAAATAGAGCGATTCAAAAATGGGTTTGCTGCGGTAAGAGACCTTATCGATACGCACCACGGTCATGTTGCGACCGCCGGAATAGTGGCCGGTAAATTCGCCGAACGGTCCTTCAATTTCACGTTTACGGCTTTCGATGACCCCTTCAAGAATGACTTCAGATCCCCACGGCACATCAAAACCGGTCAACGGCGCGGTGGCGATAGGATAGGGGCTTTCACGCAGCGCGCCTGCCATTTCATACTCTGACTGATCGTATTTCAGCGGCGTTGCGCCCATCAGGGTAATGATCGGATCGTTACCCAGCGTGATCGCAATCGGCAGATCTTCCCCACGCTCTTCGGCTTTGTGCAGGTGCAATGCGATATCATGCATCGGCACTGGTTGCAGACCCAGCTTACGCTTGCCTTTAACTTCCATACGGTAGATGCCGACATTCTGCTTGCCGAAGTTATCGGGATCGAGCGGATCGCGTGATACCACACAGGCTTTATCCAGATAGAATCCACCGTCGCCGTCGTTCAGACGAAACAGCGGCAGGATATCAAACAGGTTGATCGCGTCGCCGTCGACGGTATTTTCCGCCCAGCCCGGATTCGCCCGTCGTTCCGGCGCTACCGGAAAATTGTCCCAGCGGCGAATAAATTCATCGATCTGTTTTTTAACCGGCGTGTTAGGCGGCAAACCCAGTGAGATGGCATGGTTCTGCCAGGAACCGATGGTATTCATCGCCACGCGGGCGTCGGTAAAACCACGAATATTGTCAAACCACAGCGCGGGCGCGCCATCGCCGATGCGTCCCGTTGCGTTGGCAGCGGCGGCGAGATCCGGCTCCGCATTCACTTCCTCGCTGATTTTCAGCAGTTGTCCCTGCTGATCCAGCGCATGTAAAAAACTGCGCAAATCATCAAATGCCATTATCCATTCTCCTGTGAAAAATTTGCTGCCTGTCGCAGTCCTTGCCAGCGACGCGCGCGCGTATGCTCCAGACCAAACTGGTCGAGAACGCGCGCTACGATGTGCTGGATAATATCGTCAACGGTTTGCGGCAGGTTGTAGAACGCGGGCATGGGCGGCACTATCGCCACCCCCATACGAGAAAGCGCAAGCATGTTTTCCAGATGAATCGTGCTGAGCGGCATTTCCCGCGGTACAAGCACCAGCTTGCGACCCTCTTTCAACACGACATCGGCAGCGCGTCCCACCAGCCCCTCGGCATAGCCGGCGCGAACCCCCGCCAGTGTTTTCATACTGCAGGGGATAATAATCATGCCGTCGGTACGAAATGAGCCGGAGGAAATGGTCGCCGCCTGATCGGCCGGGCTATGACAATAATCTGCCAGGGCGGCTACCTCAGCGGGCGTGTAGGGCGTCTCCAGTTCAATAGTGGTTTTCGCCCACTTTGACATTACCAGATGCGTTTCAACATCAGGTATCGCCCGCAATGCCTGGAGTAGCTCGACGCCAAGCGGCGCGCCGGTCGCACCGGTCATCCCCACAATCAATCTCATTTCTTACCTCAAATATCGTTCGTATACGAACATTTTGATCAAAATACGCCCACACGGCCTTTGCGACAAGATCGCTCCCGACGCCTGCGCACGTTTAGCTAAAGCATTCGTCATTAAAAAACCGTGCATAAGTCGTTATGATAGAAAAAGTTAATTTATCCGGAGCGCTCATGGAGTTACGAAACACCGCGTTTCATCTGTTACGCCAACTTTTTCAGCAACATACCGCACGCTGGCAGCATGAACTACCGGAGCTCACCAAACCTCAATATGCGGTGATGCGCGTTATTGCTGAACATCCGGGTATTGAACAGGTCGATCTGACCGAAGCGGCGGTCAGCACTAAAGCGACGCTGGCGGAGATGTTAAGCCGGATGGAAAATCGTGGGCTGGTAAAGCGAGAAAACGATCCGCTGGATAAACGTCGGCGTTTTGTCTATCTCACCGTTCAGGGCCAAACGTTGCTCGCCGCCTCGATACCACTGGGGGATCGCGTTGACGATGAATTTTTGGGGCGACTGAGCGCTGAAGAACGCGAACAGTTTACGCAACTGGTACGCAAGATGATGACGTAAGCGGCTTGCGCCGCTCCGCTATTTTTTGGCCATCAGCAGTGAGATATCCACTTTGGCCAGCGCCCGAATTGCGCTTTCCGGCAGGCCGTCATCGGTGACGATTTGGTTGAATTCCGCCAGCGGTAACGCCAGCCACGTCGCGACCTGGCCGTATTTGGTCGCGTCGCACACCAGAATTTTTTGGCGGCTGGCGCTGGCGACGGCCCGTTTCACCGTGACTTTATCTTCTGCCGGCGTTGAAATACCGCGCACGCTCCAGGACGAGGCGGAAATAAAGGCCTGGTCAATCATCAGCCCGCGCAAAAGCGTCGCCGCGGCTTCACCGACGCACGACCGGTTTTCCCGGCATACCGCCCCGCCAGTGTGAATAATTGTGCAATCGCTGTTGTCCATCAGGTAATCGGCGATAACGAAATCATTCGTCACCACCGTAAGTTTATTCATCGTAACCAGCTGCCTGGCGATCGCCAGCGTGGTCGTACCTGCATCAAGGTAGATACAGCTTTCTGGCTGTACCAGGCTGGCGGCCAGTTTGCCAATCGCCGCTTTCTGCGGCGTCGCCAGTTCGGTTTTGATCTGATGCGAGGGTTCGTGCGCCACGCGAGTCGATGATTGCACGCCGCCAGAGACCTGGATTACCGCGCCTTGCTGCTCCAGTTTTTGTAAATCACGGCGGATAGTCATGTGGGATACATGCATGCGCTCGGTCAGTTCAGCGATACTGACGATGCCTTTCTCCGCCACCATATCAAGAATGATTTGTCGACGCTCAGTAGGTATCAACGTCTGCTCCTTTCTTTAGTCCTGTCGCGATTTTACGCGATTTCTCGTCACAGCGTGTGAAGTTCTATGAGGATTGCCTTCACAAAAAATAACACATTTTGTTATTTTTTGTGAAACAACTCACCGCAATTGTTTACAAAAACGCCTATATTCACATAACAAAACATAATATCACGTAAATTAACATGGAGTGATAATGACAACAGGAACCGATTTTCATGTCGGCATTGTGGGGCTTGGCTCAATGGGAATGGGCGCTGCGCGTTCATGCCTGCGCGCCGGGCTTTCCACATGGGGGGCCGATCTTAACCCGCAAGCGTGCGCGAATCTTCTTGCTGAAGGGGCTTGTGGGGCTGCCGCCAGCGCCAGGGAGTTCGCCGGCGTCGTGGATGCGTTAGTCATTCTGGTCGTCAATGCCGCCCAGGTCAGACAGGTGTTATTCGGTGAGGATGGCGTCGCCCATCTGATGAAACCCGGAAGCGCGGTGATGGTTTCGTCCACGATCTCAAGCGCCGACGCCCAAGAGATCGCCGCGGCGTTGACGGCATTGAATCTTAACATGCTGGATGCGCCGGTTTCCGGCGGCGCGGTAAAAGCGGCGCAGGGCGAAATGACGGTGATGGCCTCCGGGAGCGAGGCGGCGTTTACCCGCCTGAAGCCTGTGCTGGACGCCGTTGCCAGCAACGTTTATCGCATCAGCGATACGCCGGGCGCAGGCTCAACCGTCAAAATCATTCATCAACTGCTGGCTGGCGTGCATATTGCAGCGGCGGCCGAAGCGATGGCGCTGGCCGCGCGGGCCGGTATTCCTCTGGACGTGATGTATGACGTCGTGACCCATGCCGCCGGAAACTCCTGGATGTTCGAAAACCGTATGCAGCATGTCGTTGACGGCGACTATACCCCGCGTTCGGCCGTCGACATTTTTGTCAAAGATTTGGGGCTCGTTGCCGACACGGCGAAAGCGCTGCGCTTCCCCTTACCGCTGGCCTCTACGGCGTTAAATATGTTCACCAGCGCCAGTAACGCCGGTTATGGCAAAGAGGATGACAGCGCTGTGATCAAAATTTTCTCGGGGATTACTCTGCCTGGCGTCACGCCTGAGGAGCCGTCATGTTAAAAATTGGCGTCATTGCCGACGATTTTACCGGCGCGACTGACATCGCCAGTTTTCTGGTCGAAAACGGGATGCCGACAGTGCAGATCAATGATGTCCCAACCGGGACGCAACCGGAAGGGTGCGACGCGGTGGTTATCAGCCTGAAAACCCGCTCATGCCCGGCGCAAGAGGCGATAAAACAATCGCTGGCGGCGCTGGTATGGCTGAAAAAACAGGGCTGCCAGCAAGTCTATTTCAAATATTGCTCGACTTTCGATAGTACCGCCGAAGGCAATATCGGCCCGGTCACCGATGCGCTGATGGTGGCGCTGGATACCTCATTTACCGTGATTTCTCCCGCGCTGCCGGTTAACGGACGCACGGTTTATCAGGGCTATCTGTTTGTCATGAACCATTTGCTGGCGGAGTCCGGTATGCGCCACCACCCTATCAATCCGATGACCGACAGCTACCTGCCGCGTCTGATGGAAGCGCAGGCGCAAGGACGCTGCGGCGTTATTCCGGCTCAGACGCTTGATGAAGGCGTTGCCGCGACCCGTGCGGCGCTGTCGCGTTTACAGCAGGAAGGATATCGCTACGCGGTACTTGACGCGCTCAATGAGCGGCACCTGGAAATCCAGGGCGAGGTTTTGCGTGATGCCCCGCTGGTGACTGGCGGTTCCGGGTTGGCAATGGGGCTGGCGCGTCAGTGGGCGAAGCACGGCGTTTCTCAGGCCCGTTCCGCAGGCTATCCACTGAGCGGTCGCGCGGTGGTGCTTTCCGGTTCCTGTTCGCAAATGACGAATCAGCAGGTGGCTTTCTATCGACAACATGCTCCCACACGCGACGTTGACGTGGCGCGCTGCCTGTCATCCGAGACGCGCGAGGCCTACGCTGAAGCGCTGGCGCAGTGGGTGCTCAGTCAGGACAGCGAACTGGCGCCAATGATTAGCGCCACCGCCTCCACGCAGGCGCTGGCCGCCATCCAGCAGCAATATGGCGCTACCGAAGCCAGCCATGCGGTAGAGGCGCTCTTTTCCCTGCTGGCTGCTCGCTTAGCGGAAGGCGGTATCACCCGGTTTATTGTGGCGGGCGGCGAAACCTCGGGCGTGGTGACGCAAAGCCTCGGTATTACCGGTTTTCACATCGGACCGTGCATTTCACCCGGCGTGCCGTGGGTCAACGCGCTCCATGCGCCAGTCTCGCTGGCGCTAAAGTCAGGTAATTTTGGCGATGAATCCTTTTTCATCCGCGCTCAAAGGGAGTTTCAGGTATGACGATACTGGCAAAAGAAGAGCACGCTTTGCGAGAAGAGATGGTCAGGATAGCCGCCTCGTTTTTCCAGCGCGGCTATGCCACCGGCTCGGCAGGCAACCTCTCGCTGTTACTGCCGGACGGCAATATTCTGGCGACGCCCACCGGTTCGTGTCTGGGTAATCTCGACCCGCAGCGGCTATCCAAAGTGGACCCGCAGGGCGAATGGCTCAGCGGCGATAAACCGTCTAAAGAGGTGCGTTTTCATCTGGCGTTGTATCGCAATAACCCTTGCTGCAAGGCCGTGGTACATCTGCACAGCACCTGGTCAACGGCGCTTTCCTGTCTCGAAGGGCTGGACCCGCAAAATGTGATTCGCCCGTTTACCCCCTATGTGGTGATGCGGATGGGGGACATTCCGCTGGTTCCCTACTATCGCCCGGGGGATGACCGAATTGCCCGCGATTTGGCAGCGCTGGCGGCCCGGCATCAGGCCTTTTTACTGGCTAATCATGGGCCGGTCGTGTGCGGGGAGAATTTGCAGGAAGCCGCTAATAATACCGAGGAGCTGGAAGAGACGGCAAAGCTGATTTTTATCCTTGGCGAACGCCCGATTCGTTATTTAACCACCGAAGAAATTGCGCAGTTAAGGAGATAACCCGATGCCGCGTTTTGCCGCCAATTTGTCGATGATGTTTACCGAAGTGCCGTTTACCGAGCGTTTTGCCGCCGCTGCCGAAGCCGGTTTTCAGGCCGTTGAGTTTCTGTTCCCCTACGGCTTTGCCGCCAGCGAGATTAAAGCCAAGCTATCGCGTCATGATCTGACGCTGGCGCTGTTTAATACTTCGGCGGGCGATACCGCGGCGGGCGAGTGGGGACGTGCCGCGCTACCGGGGCGCGAACACGACGCGCGCGCCGATATCGATCTGGCTCTGGAATACGCTCTGGCGCTGGAATGCGAGCAGGTTCACATCATGGCGGGCGTCGTGCCGGATGGCGCTGATGGCGCACGTTATCGCGCCACGTTTATCGATAATTTGCGTTATGCCGCCGACCGGTTTGCCGCCCACGATAAACGTATTTTGATCGAAGCGCTGAGTCCCGGCGTTAAACCCGGCTACCTCTTTTCCAGCCAATATCAGGCGCTGGGCATCGCAGAAGAGGTTGACCGCCCGAATGTGTTCATCCAGCTCGACACTTTCCACGCACAAAAAGTGGATGGCAATTTGAGTCACCTGATTCGTGAGTACGCGGGCCGCTATGCCCATGTACAAATCGCCTCGCTACCGGACAGACATGAACCGGATGATGGCGAGATCAACTACCCATGGCTGTTCCGGCTGTTCGATGACGTAGGTTATCGCGGCTGGATAGGCTGCGAATACCAACCACGGAATACCACGCAGGACGGGCTTGGCTGGTTTAACGCCTGGCGCTAACCCTGAACTACCCTACACAACAATAAAGAGGACATCCGGATGCAGATTATCATTACCGGCGGGGGCGGCTTTTTAGGCCAGAAACTCGCAAGCGCCTTATTAAACTCATCGCTGGCGTTTAACGAACTGCTTCTTGTTGATTTAAAAATGCCTGCACGGTTATCAGATTCCCCTCGTTTACGCTGTCTGGAGGCTGACTTAACCCAGCCGGGCGTGCTGGAGAATGTGATTACCGCTAATACCTCTGTTGTTTATCATCTCGCTGCGATTGTCAGCAGTCATGCGGAAGACGATTTCGATCTGGGATGGAAAGTTAACCTGGATCTTACCCGCCAGTTACTTGAGGCGTGTCGTCGACAACCGCAGAAAATTCGTTTTGTCTTCTCCAGCTCGCTTGCCGTTTATGGCGGTACGCTGCCGGAATGCGTCACCGATACCACCGCGCTCACGCCGCGCTCGTCTTATGGCGCGCAGAAGGCCGCCTGTGAACTGTTGGTCAACGACTATACCCGCAAAGGCTATGTGGATGGGCTGGCGCTGCGTTTGCCGACGATCTGTGTTCGCCCGGGTAAACCAAACCGCGCCGCTTCTTCTTTTGTCAGCGCGATTATTCGTGAACCGTTGCAGGGCGAGACGACCGTCTGCCCGGTGTCGGAAAGTTTGCGGCTGTGGATTTCCAGCCCGGCGACGGTGATCCATAACCTGTCACTGGCCGCAACGTTACCCGCGCCTGGCGAGGCGAGCAGCATCAACTTACCCGGGATCAGCGTAACCGTGGGCGAGATGCTGGAAACGTTGCGTCAGGCGGGCGGCCAGGCGGCGCGCGATCGGGTTACGCATCAGCGCGATGAAGGCGTCGAGAAAATTGTCGCCTCCTGGCCGGGACGTATCGATAACCAGCGTGCGCTGGCGTTAGGTTTTGTCGCCGATAAACGCTTCGATGACATTATTGAACGCTTTCGACAAGATGATATGGAGGGGAGGTCATGACAAGTTTACCGACCCCAATTATCGGCCTGATCGTTGCCGTTTTCGTTCTGGTATGGCTGGTGTTACGCACCCGTGTTCATGCGCTGATCGCGATGCTGGCGGCGGCCTGCATCGCCGGTCTGTTGGGGGGAATGGGCATTGATAAAACGCTCTCTGTCATCACCAGCGGATTCGGTACGACGCTGGGCAGCATTGGCCTGGTGATTGGTCTCGGCGTAATGATGGGGCGCTTGCTGGAGGTTTCCGGCGCGGCGGAGCGTATCGCCTGGAGCTTTATCAAATGGCTGGGGAAACGCCGTGAAGAGTGGGCGCTGGCGATCACGGGTTATATTGTCAGCATCCCCATTTTCGTCGATTCCGCTTTTGTCATTCTTTATCCGGTGGCGAAAGCGCTGGCGAAAAGCGGTAAACGTTCGCTACTGACGCTGGGCGTCGCGCTGGCGGGCGGGCTGGTGGTCACTCACCATACGGTACCTCCGACGCCCGGTCCGCTGGGGGTAGCCGGGATTTTTAACGTCGACATCGGCGCAATGTTATTGACCGGGATGGCGCTGGCGGTGCCCTGTGTGATCGGCATTGTGTTCTATGCGCAGTGGCTGGATAAACGCTACCCTGATTTCGTGCCGCGCACGCTGAACGCCGATGAAGTCAATGCCGCGCTGGAGCAGTACAATAAAGAGAAAGAGCAAAAGGATCTGCCGAGCCTGACGCTCTCTCTGCTGCCTATTGTGGTGCCGATCGTGCTGATCTTCCTGAAGGCTATCTGTTCCACCCTCGCCACTGTAGAAGGATGGTCCGGCCTGGCGACGCATCCGGTGGTACAGGCAATCAACTTTGTGGGAAGTCCAGTGATCGCGTTGGCCATCAGCGTTCTGCTGGCGGTGTATACGCTGGTGCCGCGCATGGATAAACATACCACTGCAGAGCGTCTGGAAGAGGGCTTGCAAAGCGCCGGGATTATCTTACTGGTCACGGGCGCTGGCGGCGCGTTGGGCGCGATCCTGCGCGACAGCGGCGCGGGGCAACAGCTGGCGGAGCAGGTTGCCAACCTGCCGATCTCGCCGATCCTGATCCCGTTTATCGTGGCGACGTTGGTACGCCTGATTCAGGGATCGGGGACGGTGGCGATGATCACTGCCGCCTCGATTTCCGCGCCGATACTGGCGCAGATCCCCGGCATCAATATGTTGCTTGCCGCTCAGGCCGCAACGATGGGGTCGCTGTTCTTCGGCTACTTCAACGATAGCCTGTTCTGGGTGGTTAACCGCATGATGGGCGTCTCTGATGTCAAACAGCAGATGGTGGTTTGGTCTGTTCCGACGACCATTGCCTGGGCGATTGGCGGCACCGGCGTGGCGCTGATTAACCTGCTGTTCGGTTCCGGCGGCAGTTGGCTCGATCCGTTACTGCCGATTGTCGTTCTGGCGGCAATTATGCTGTGGGTGCGTTGGCAGGCGCAGGGGATCAAAGACAAGCTGGTAGTTAAGGATTAAGACGGTATTATCCGTCCGGGAGCGTAATGCTCCCGGACTGGCTACAATGATAGGACGTGCTCCCCGCAATCCCATTGCGAACGTAAAAAATCAATAAATGCGCGTACTTTTGTCGATACATGGCGGGCGTCCGGATAAACGGCATAAATGCCCTGACGGGGAAAATGATAGTCGGGTAACACGTGTATTAACGTTCCATCCTCCAGTGCGGTGTTGACTAACCATTGCGGCAGTAATGCGACGCCGCTTCCCGCGAGAGCGAAGGCCATCAGCGAGCGCGCGCTGTCGACAGAAATTTTGCCGGCTTTGCTTATCTCCAGGCGTGAGTGTTGGCCATGATTATTCGTTACTGTCCACCGTAGCGGCGTAGGTAATCGCTCATGAATAATCCATTCCGCCTGGGCCAACGACTCCAGCGACGACACGGGGTGGCGGGCGAGCCACTGCGGCGCGGCGACCGGCAGAATGGTAAAGCGGGATATCAGCGCGGCGCGATAGCGGGAGTCCGCCAGCGAGCCAAGCCGAATCGCCACATCAAAGCGCTCGGCAATTAAATCGGCATGATGTGATGAGGACATATGCCGAATACGGAGATCGGGATGGCGCTGACTAAACTGCGCCAGTACCGGAATGACCACCTGTTCGCCAAACTCGGGCGTAGTGGTAATACGTAACTCGCCGCCCAGCCCACTATGGCTGGCACGCACTTCATCCTGCAAATTTTTCGCTGCGTTGAGTAAATTCACGCCTTTTTGGTAAAAGAGGACGCCGGCGTCTGTGAGCGTCAGTCGTCGGGTGGAACGTAGCAGTAACGTTACGCCAAGCTCTTTTTCAAGCTGCCGAATATTAAAACTCACTACCGCTTTTGTTTGGCCCGATGCGGCGGCGGCGGCCGTGAAGCTGCCGCTATCTACCACGGCGATAAACAGCGACATACGCTGCAAATTGAGCATGGCGAGCTCCTTTACTGTCAAAATTATTTTGACAGTATATCGTTGAAGCGCGGACTTATCTGGCTTTCTCCGGACGGCTACATTAGCGCCTCTGACGGAGGATGCATAATGACGTATCGCAGTAAAGTGGCAGTGGTTTACCTGCTCGGCTTCTTTCTTGATCTGATTAATCTGTTTATTGCCAGCGTGGCTTTTCCTGCGATGTCCGTGGATCTGCATACGTCCATATCGGCGCTGGCATGGGTGAGTAATGGTTATATCGCAGGATTAACGCTGATCGTTCCGTTTAGCGCGTTTCTTTCGCGTTATCTCGGCGCACGACGGCTGATCATATTTTCGCTCATTCTGTTTAGCGTTGCCGCCGCTGCCGCAGGTTTTGCCGATTCCTTACACAGCCTTGTTTTCTGGCGTATTGTGCAGGGGGCGGGCGGTGGCTTATTGATCCCGGTTGGTCAGGCGTTAACCTGGCAACAGTTTAAACCGCATGAACGCGCTGGCCTGTCATCGGTTGTCATGATGGTGGCGCTACTGGCGCCGGCATGTTCGCCTGCGATTGGCGGGCTGCTGGTGGAAACGTGCGGCTGGCGCTGGATATTCTTTGCCACGCTGCCGGTGGCCGTTCTCACTTTATTGCTCGCTTATTGTTGGCTGAACGCCGCGTCGACGACAATGGCGTCAGCAAGATTGCTCCATCTGCCGCTGTTGACGGACAGGCTGCTGCGTTTTGCCATGATCGTCTATCTGTGTGTGCCGGGTATGTTCATTGGTATCAGCGTGGTCGGGATGTTTTATCTACAGAACGTCGCGCAGCTATCGCCTGCGGCGGCGGGGTCGCTGATGATCCCCTGGTCGATCGCTTCATTTGTCGCCATTATGCTTACCGGACGTTACTTCAATCGGCTTGGGCCGCGTCCGCTGATTATCGTCGGCTGTCTTCTTCAGGCCGCAGGGATACTGCTTTTAACTAACGTTACGCCTGCGACATCGCACCGTGTACTGATGATGATATTCGCCTTAATGGGCGCTGGCGGCAGTTTGTGCAGCAGTACCGCGCAGAGTGGCGCTTTCCTGACTATTGCTCGCCGGGACATGCCTGACGCCAGCGCGCTATGGAATCTTAATCGTCAGATCAGCTTTTTCCTTGGCGCGACGCTGTTGACGCTGCTGTTAAATGCGCTCCAGCGCGTTATGTCGCTTGAGGTTGCTTATCGCTGGACCTTTATTGCCGCCGCCGGTATCACCCTGCTGCCCCTTATTTACGCTGTCTGTCTGAACAATAGAAACGCACTTCTGTGCCTGAAAAAGGAAAGACCATGAATCCATATAAAGAAGAAATTACTCACGCCCATGCGGCGATTGAGAACTGGCTTAGCAAGGGGATGGGTAATCTAGAGGCGTTGATAGCGCGTTTCGCTGTTGATTTTACGATGATAACGCCAGGCGGTGTTTGTCTGGATTATCCGGCGCTGGGCGCTTTTTTCCAGGCGCAGCGCGCGTGTCACCCGGGTCTGGTTATCGTGGTTGAGCACATTGACCTTGTGGCGGAGTGGCCGGAAGGCGCCGCGCTGCGTTATCGCGAGCGACAGCAACTGCCGGGCCAGGCCGAGACGGTACGCTGGTCGACGGTCATTTTAAAAAGGGAAAGAGAACGGATAGTCTGGCGTCATTTACACGAAACGACAGTCACAGCCTGAAAAGCCTGTTCCGGCGCGTGGGCCCGATAACGCGGCGCTATCGGGCCAGACACGTTTACACCAGACTTTTCAGCCGATAGATCCACTCCAGCGCCTGGCGTGGCGTCAGGGAGTCCGGATCGAGATTCTCCAGCGCTTCAACGGCGGGCGATGTCTCCTCCGGGGCGGCAAGCAACGACATTTGCGTGCCGTCCACCTGCGTTGCCGCCGCATTGGGCGAGATGCTTTCCAGCTCGCGGAGTTTTTGGCGCGCGCGTTTGATGACTTCTTTAGGGACGCCCGCAAGCGCCGCGACCGCCAGGCCATAGCTCTTACTTGCCGCGCCGTCCTGCACGCTGTGCATAAACGCGATAGTATCGCCGTGTTCCAGCGCATCCAGGTGGACGTTCGCCACGCCTTCCATTTTCTCCGGTAATTGGGTCAGCTCGAAGTAGTGGGTAGCGAACAGCGTTAACGCTTTAATCTTATTCGCGAGATTCTCCGCGCAGGCCCAGGCCAACGACAGCCCGTCATACGTGGAGGTACCGCGCCCGATTTCATCCATCAATACCAGACTGTTTTCCGTGGCATTATGCAGAATGTTCGCGGTTTCGGTCATCTCCACCATAAAGGTCGAACGCCCGGAAGCCAGGTCGTCCGCTGCGCCGACGCGGGTAAAAATACGGTCGATGGGGCCGATTTCCACGTTTTGCGCCGGAACGTAACTGCCAATATAGGCCAGCAGGGCGATCAATGCCGTTTGTCGCATATAGGTACTTTTACCGCCCATATTGGGGCCGGTAATGATCAACATCCGGCGCTGCGGCGACAGATTGAGCGGGTTAGCGATAAACGGCTCATTCAGTACCTGTTCAACCACCGGGTGGCGACCTTCGGTAATACGGATACCGGGTTTATCGGTAAATGTCGGGCAGGTGTAATTCAGCGTCCAGGCGCGTTCGGCCAGGTTAACCAGCACATCCAGTTCCGCCAGCGCGTTGGCGCTCTGCTGTAAATCGGCCAGATGCGGCAACAGCAGATCAAACAATTCGTCATATAGCTGTTTTTCCAGCGCCAGCGCTTTGCCTTTCGAGGTCAGAACTTTATCTTCGTACTCTTTTAGCTCAGGAATAATGTAGCGTTCGGCATTTTTCAGCGTCTGGCGACGCACATAATTGATGGGCGCCAGATGGCTTTGACCACGGCTAATCTGAATGTAATAACCATGTACCGCGTTATAGCCGACTTTCAGCGTATCCAGCCCGGTACGCTCGCGTTCGCGAATTTCCAGACGATCGAGATAATCGGTGGCGCCATCCGCCAGCGCGCGCCATTCGTCCAGCTCTTCATGGTAGCCGGGCGCAATAACGCCGCCGTCGCGGACCAGTACCGGCGGCGCGTCAATAATGGCGCGTTCCAGGAGGTCGCGCAGTTCGGCGAAATCGCCCATTTTTTTACGCAACGCCTGTACCGGCGCGCTGTCAACGGTTTCAAGCTGAGCGTGCAATTCCGGCAGTTGCTGGAAGGCGTGACGCATTCGGGCGAGATCGCGCGGACGCGCGGTGCGCAGCGCCAGACGCGCAAGGATACGCTCCAAATCGCCGACCTGACGCAGCACCGGTTGCAGTTCGCTGACGGTGTCCTGCAAGGCGCCGATGGTCTGCTGGCGTTCACGCAATATGTCGGTATTTCGTACCGGCATATGCAGCCAGCGTTTAAGCATTCGGCTACCCATTGGCGTCACGGTACAGTCAAGCACCGCGGCGAGGGTATTTTCGACACCACCGGCCAGGTTTTGGGTAATTTCCAGATTGCGGCGGGTCGCGGCATCCATAATGATGCTGTCCTGCTGGCGTTCCATCGTAATGGAACGAATATGCGGCAGGGAGGTGCGCTGGGTATCTTTTACGTACTGTAACAGGCAGCCTGCCGCACATAATCCACGCGAGGCATTTTCGACGCCGAAACCGACCAGATCCCGCGTACCGAACTGCAGATTTAACTGCTGGCGGGCGGTATCAATCTCAAACTCCCACAACGGGCGACGGCGCAGACCCCGGCGTCCCTCTATTAACGCCATTTCAGCAAAATCTTCGGCATACAACAGTTCGGCGGGATTGGTGCGCTGCAGCTCTGCGGCCATCGTTTCACGGTCGGCGGGTTCGCTCAGACGAAAGCGCCCGGAGCTGATATCCAGCGTGGCGTAACCGTAGCCTTTACCATCCTGCCAGATAGCCGCCAGCAGGTTATCCTGACGCTCCTGTAACAGGGCTTCATCGCTGATGGTGCCAGGCGTAACGATACGCACGACCTTACGTTCAACGGGACCTTTGCTGGTGGCCGGATCGCCAATCTGTTCGCAAATAGCGACGGATTCGCCCTGATTGACCAGTTTCGCGAGGTAGTTTTCTACGGCGTGGTGCGGGATACCCGCCATAGGGATAGGTTCGCCAGCCGATGCGCCGCGTTTGGTCAGCGAAATATCGAGCAACTGCGACGCACGCTTTGCGTCGTCATAAAACAGCTCGTAAAAGTCTCCCATACGATAAAAGAGCAGGATCTCCGGATGCTGGGCTTTCAGCTTGAGATACTGCTGCATCATCGGGGTGTGGTTGGAGAAGTCCTTATCAAATGACTCATTCATATTGATTTTACTCGTTTTTTTATTCTTTCAAGTGCTCATGTGGCCCCGGGTAAAACCCTTATAAACTCACATAAACCCATAAATTTGTAGCTCACCTGTAGCCTAAAATGTGACAGGTTACATTCTCATCATTCCTGGACTACAACAGGGGTGATACTTTGAAAACAACTCTCAGCCAGCCTTTCATTATCAACAAGTTAAGTATCAATGTTAAGCCTGCACTCAGTCGCTCTGGAAAAATCGTTTTCGAAGCTAACCCAGCTCAAAAACTCTACATTGTTTTCGATGACCACAGAGAAGCTCCTGCTGGTTTCGGGGTAAAAGCCAGTTTGACGAAAAAAACCTACGTAATCCAGCGAAGAGTAGCCTCGTCAGATCGTAATGTCAGTGAGGGTAGGAAGCCAAGTTCTGTCTTGAAAGTAAAAGTTGGAAATGTGTTCGATTTTCCAAATATTGATGAAACAAGGCAAGTAGCCAGGCAATTAGTTCAGACCATGCTCGCAACAAAGAGAAATCCCAACAAAATTAAGAGGGAAACGGATGCTTCCGAACTCAAAATGAGACTGTAATTAAAATTGTGTAATTGCCTGATTTTGATATGTTCGATTCAACATCAAAAGCTGGTTGCTTTATGGACGAAAAACAGTTGCAGGCTCTGGCTAATGCACTGGCCAAAATCTCAAAATACCTGAAGATCTCAGCCCGTTCGATCGTCTGCTGAAGAAAAACCAGACCCGCATTTCCGGCATAGATAATCAACATGCTATTAAAAAGCGTACGGTGTTTCCGACGGACGAGTCAGTGAAAAAGGTCGTGTGACTGGCAATTCAGGCCGACATCCGAAAATGGACAATGTCGCTAAGGGACTGGCTCATGACAACGAGTCGCTTTATTATCACGCTCGGGTTCGGTAGCCGCCTGGACGTTCACTTCCGAGAAAGGCATTTACACCGAATGGTGTATAGGCTCGTGGTTGGTCTTCGGTGAGAGGCAGGATGTCTCTCATTAATCTCCGGGAGCGTACAATAGTTGCTCCGGCAGCCTGAAGGATGAAGTGTATATAACCTAAAACATAACGGATATAGCTTCCTTACTCAACCTGACGTAATACGCCGACAGTAAAATCAGGGATACCATACCATCATGGAAAGTCGTCAATACACCCGGCATCTTTCGCTTTCGGAGCTGAAATGGTTTGCTATCGGGATCGGTTTTTTTATTCTCAGCATAGCAACAGCCACCGTGAATTATCGGCTTTCCGGTATATCGCTACTGGTGGGCCTGTTGTTTATCATCTGGAAATTCAGCGTCACAGTTCTGTTTCTGTTTACGCCACGCAGGATGACGTTAACCGAAACCGCGTTGCAGGCCGGGCATCGTGCTATCCATTACGATGCGCTTGAATCAATGCGTCTGCTCCACCAATCCGACAAACTCATCTTGCGCCACAGTGGCGGCAAGAAGTACGTCATCTACCTTGATTTCTGGAACGATGGCAACGGAATTTACGACCGACTGGCTGCTGAACTTGTCCGGCGACACGGTTCTGCGCTGGGGGCGCGCCTCGCCGCCGATGGACGTCTTAAATTCGGCAAAGTGACCGCGCTGGCGGATCGGCTTGAACACAAAAACCGGGCGGTACCGTATGCGCAGATCGCCAGTATTCGCACCCAGCGCGAGGAGGGTGCTGGCAGTTCAATGAGCTATCTGATGATTAGCACCGCTACGGGCCGGATCTGCAAAATCGACCGCTCCACTATCGTCAATGAGCCGCTGCTGCTCAACTTTCTTTCCCAGCGTTTACCCGCCTGACGACATTTTTATACAAGGATGAATCAATGGAACTGTACGTATCAAAAACCAGCCAGCAAAACATGCCTGTGGAGTTCAATATCTATTATTCCAGATCTAAAACGTTGGTTGGTATTGTGTTCTGGATTTGTATGATGGGAGTTTTTATTGCGCTGGCGGTGAGTATGGCCACCGATCCCGAGGAGCCCAAAACTGGCGGTGCTGTCTTTATGGGACTTATTTGTTGCGGCAGTCTGTTATTTATTGTGCGCCTGGCTCGCTCATTTTTAAGCGCGGCAAAGCCGGCAGTTACCATCAGTCGTGAAGGTATTCGCTTCTGTAATGGCAAATTCGCGGCCTGGACAAATATCGCCGAAAACACCTGGCATTCACAGAGCATTAACTTCATCCCGGCCGCCGCCGGTATTAAGATTGTGTTGCATGAAGGCAAGCCGATCCATTTCGCCACCACGGTTATTGCGCTTTCTTCCGATAGGTATCTGGAGCTGTGCGATCTTTACTCGTCTCAGGCGATCGAGTAACTACCTGCGTCGGATTACGGCTTCGTTTTTTTGGCCTGCGATCTTAATGCTGAAATGGGCAGAAAAACGCGAAATTTAGACGCTATTACGAATGGGCAATGGTACTTATTGAAGGCTATATCATTGCCCATAATGCAGGAAGGGTTAATATTCTATGATAGAATTCTATGTTTGAATATATATCCTCAGAATACAAAATAAAGTAACGCTATCGTTGCGTATATTATATAATTCTATTTCCAGATTACTTTATTTTAAAAAAAGACAGATTGCCTGAACAGAAAGAACCTGTGTCAATGTAGATTTGATTGGCGAATGTTGTTGTGTAGTCAACAATCATATGGCCGAAGATAAAAGTATCCGCACCGCGTATTGGATGGATATTCCCCTGTAACGAACCAAGCAGACGATCGCGTGACCATAGAACGCCATCAATATCAACTTGCTTTCCATAATCGTAGCTGTCATCTGGATAATCGGCATGGGCAATCACGTACTTCTTTGAGGACGTTTCAACCTCTATGATGTGAGGACGCTGCTTAAAAGTTAGTAATAGGTCAGTGGCTTCTTGCCTGTCTTTTTCGGTGACCGAGTCGTACCAGTAACCACCGTTTACATACCAGAAATTGCCATCCTGTGTTTCAAAAGCGTCAAGCGCCATAGCTTCATGATTACCCACTACAGAAATAAACCATGGGGTATTTAACAGTCTCAGTGTTTCAAGGTTTTCTTTTCCTCGATCAATGTTATCTCCAGTGGAGATCAAGAGATCGGTATCAGGAGAGAAATGTAATTGAGCCAGTCTGGTTAACAATAAGGAGTAACATCCATGAATATCACCAACGACCCAAATGTGGCGATAGAGATCGCTGTTGATGTCAGCATAACGGATTAATTCCATGATGTTCCTATAGCACAATTTTGGAGGCTGGTATTATAACAAAGAAGTAGGGTAATATTAATTTTTATTGTTTAAAATACACCGTTATTAAAATAGCCTACAAGCTAGAAATGAACAGAGAATATATATTTTATGAATCGGTTAATTAAAGTAGACGATGTGCTTGAAAGATGCACGATTTCTCGCGCAACACTTTCCTGATTAATTGCAAAGGCATACTTTCCCGCTCAGCGGCACGACGGATACGCAGGCACTGCCGGGGCTGATTAGCCAGACTCACCGTAAAATCAGGGAAGCCTCGGCTGACTGCGCTTATGACACGCGCTATTGCCATGATGTGTTATTGCGGAAAAAATCAGGCCGCTAATCCCGCCACGAAGCGGTGCGCAATACTGGCCGGACAAGTACCATGAGCGTAACCATGCGGTGGCGAATCAACATCTGAGCGGCAGCAATGAGGTCTGGAAAAAGAAAGTGGGCTATCACCGTCGTTCAGTAGCGGAAACGGTCATGTTCCGTATCAAAACCTTGCTGGGCGGCCATTTGAGCCTGCGGAACTATGACGCGCAGGTGGGTGAAGTGATGGCGATGGTCAAAGCGCTGAACCGGATGACGTTGTTGGCAATGCCGACCAGCGTCAGGCTCGTATAACGAGTGCTCCGGTGGGAGTCCTGTATCCTTATCGTTGGCCGATTCTGAATTATTCAACAAAGCCTCATGTTGTCATAACCTACCAGATGCAGATAAAGCAGCATAAAGCGTTTTAAACGACAGCAATAAGGAAAGGGGTTGATCGTTTAATGGTACTGCGCCAAATCCTTTGTACCAGTCGCAAACCTGTTTATTTTTGGCATCAATAAGCAGGGCTACGCCACCGACCTGCAAAGCCGCCTGTATGCAACGCTTTCCGGCAGATAACAAAAGTTGTGCTCCCAGCCCTTGCCCCTGCATAGATTTGTCTACGGCTAAACGACCCAGACGAAACACTGGCACATCGTATCTCCCTAATCCTTTGCTGATTGCGCCGGGAACCTGTGCATATATCAGTGATGCAGGACTGACTGAGTAAAAGCCGTGGATACGTGTAACATCCGAATTATCAAGCGCAACATAGGTTTTCGTTGTCCCTATCTCATGATTTTGTCGTGCATGGCGTTGCAGGAATTGGTTCAGATCGGCATCCCCACAATCAAAATTCATTCGATTGTGGATTTTCCCTATCGCGGCCTCATGCCAGTCTGTAAACATCATTTCTTCATGTCCGGCAGGGCGAAAGCAGCAGCAAGAAGCTTTTCATTCGGCGCTGGCGGGTTATCTAAAATTTCCATGATCATTTGAGTATCACGCTCCGTCAGATATACCCGTTCGGCGGCATCAACAATCTTCTGTGCGACAGGTAGTACGTTACTGACCACAAAATCCGTCAGGTTGGTTTGCTGGATTGCCGCAGCGCGGACTATCAACTTTTTGGCATCCGTCGATACACGTAACGACAGCCTTTCGTTAGATTCTATAGCTATCTGAGGCATGGTTTTCATCCTCCTGTTTATGAACAATATGTACAATTATAATACATATCTGTACGCTTTCAAGGCGTACAGATGAGGTTGGTATAATCCAGACATGGCAAGAAGGTCGTTCACTGTCTTTAAACAGGGGATTAACTTCGGTTTATCGCGATTGCATTATTTTAATCTCACTGATTACGTATCATCAGGGAGTTTGCTAAATATATTCATGATTCTCTTTTTTACCGTAACTGGTTGATTGATCCTACCCGCGTAGTATGGACACAACCCTAAGCGGCGGACATCTCCTGCTCACGTTCAGAAGAAGAGAGCTGAGTTTGCTGTTTGCTTCGCCAGCTGTAGAGCTGTGATTTATACAGGTTAAGCTCACGGGCGGCAGCGGGCACCCCAATGCGTTCCGCCAGTTTCAGGGCTTCCTGACGAAATTCAGGCGTGTGCTACTTGCGTAGCTTTTTGGTGGTTGATGCTGGTTTTGTCATGTGAGTCACCTCTTGCTTGAGCGTTTACTCACTTAGTTGCGTGTCCACTATTGCTGGGTAAGTTCAAAAGAACGTTATCCGCGAAAAGTGGATGGGGTATCGTAAGAATGCCAACATGTGGGGCAAGAGGGGGATGTCAGTTTATCGCGATATACGAGACGATAGTTTGTCAGTATAAGTTTCGGCTATTTTCCCGAGTCTGGGAGGCAGTTCTTTATCGCAAATAAAAAAAGCAGCAGCGAGGTGCTGCTGTATCAAAAAGCAGATTGATAAATGCAACGTAAGAGACAAATGGCCAACCGTAAAAGTGACCATAGCTATAATAATTATATTGATATTAAGTGGCAATGCAAAATATGGTCTTAATTATATCATGATGAGTTCAGCCAGCGGTGATATGGCCTTATAAGGCTTGCAGTCTTTCATGGGCAGCAAGTAACGTCTGATATATGCTTAAATTCTTACTTCCGGGTTCAAGTAAAACTTTTTTAAATTCGGTCATGAGCTGCTCTTCATCTTCTTTCGAACGCATGTATTGTGGATGTTCCTGGAAGAAGGTGAGCGCCTGCTCTTTGGTTTGTTTATATTTTTCGCAAAAAATGCTTGAGCTGATTGCGCTATTTTTTGATGCGGAATTATCAGCGTTCTGGTTTGATAATGATTTATTCTTCGCAAGGTCTGACGGCACATACGGAAGAGACTGACACTCATCAATACTATTTGCGTTGGCCAGTTGCTCTTTCTGAGCGCCAGGTTGCTGTACCGGTTTGCTCACGGAGGAAGGGAGGGGCACCTGGGCACAGCCGATCAGTAAAAAGACAGGAAGACAGCTATAAAATTTTTTCATATTAACTCCAACTACAGAAGAATGAGGCGCAATGTTTTTACACAACCGTCAGAATGTTATCTGACAATAGTGATAAGGGGCGAATGCGTTTCAGGAATGCTAGCAAAAAAAACTCCTGATATAAATAATTAATTCTCCATCCAGATGACAATATCTGAATTTTTGCTGCTGCAGAACAATAAGCCAGAATTTATATACTATGAGCTGATTTTCTATTTTAAATCAGCGGGTGCTGTGCAAGTTGGCTAATTTAATTAGCGGGTGGCATCAGTTTCATAATGATTGCATCAGGATTTTGCCACCCGCTCCCGGTATTGTTTACATATTAAAATGATTTTTAACTGGTGCTGACAACTATGCTAAATACGCAGGAAGTACTTAAAGAAGGAGAGAAGCGGAAAATCCGCAGCCCGGAAGCATGGTTTATACAGACGTGTTCCGCGCAAAAGCTGCATATGTCATTTTCTGAAAGCCGACACAATGAAAACTGCCTGATTCAGGAAGGCGCGCTGCTTTTTTGCGAGCAGGCCGTTGTCGCACCAGTATCAGGAGACGTGGTTTTTCGACCGTTAAAAATTGAAGTACTCAGCAAATTACTGGCATTTATCGATGGCGCAGGATTAGTGGACACGACATATGCTGAATCCGATAAATGGGTTTTGCTGAGTCCTGAGTTTCGCGCTATTTGGCAAGATCGTAAACGCTGCGAGTACTGGTTTTTGCAGCAAATTATTACGCCTTCTCCGGCCTTCAATAAGGTACTGGCGCTGTTACGAAAAAGCGAGAGTTACTGGTTGGTTGGCTATTTACTCGCTCAGTCAACCAGCGGCAACACGATGAGAATGCTGGGAGAAGACTATGGCGTTTCTTATACCCATTTTCGTCGTTTGTGCAGCAGAGCGTTGGGCGGAAAAGCGAAGAGTGAATTACGAAACTGGCGTATGGCGCAATCGCTGCTGAATAGTGTAGAAGGCCACGAGAACATCACCCAATTAGCCGTTAATCATGGTTACTCATCGCCTTCACATTTTTCTAGTGAGATCAAAGAGCTGATCGGCGTTTCGCCGCGGAAATTATCAAATATTATTCAATTGGCAGACAAATGAAGACACATATTCTTTTGGCCAGAGTGCTGGCATGTGCCGCGCTTGTTCTGGTTGCACCTGGTTATTCTAGTGAAAAAATACCTGTAACGGGAAGTGGGTTTGTTGCGAAAGACGATAGCCTGCGGACATTTTTCGATGCCATGGCGCTACAGCTAAAGGAGCCTGTCATTGTTAGCAAAATGGCGGCACGAAAAAAAATTACGGGCAACTTTGAGTTTCACGATCCTAACGCATTACTGGAGAAGCTTTCCCTACAACTGGGGCTGATTTGGTATTTCGATGGGCAGGCTATCTATATTTATGACGCCAGTGAAATGCGCAATGCCGTGGTTTCTTTACGCAACGTCTCACTCAATGAGTTCAACAATTTTCTAAAACGCTCAGGTTTATATAACAAAAATTACCCGCTACGTGGCGATAACCGTAAAGGAACATTCTATGTTTCAGGGCCACCCGTCTATGTTGATATGGTGGTCAACGCCGCCACCATGATGGACAAGCAAAACGATGGTATTGAGCTGGGACGCCAGAAAATAGGGGTGATGCGTCTGAACAATACCTTCGTGGGCGATCGTACCTACAATCTGCGCGATCAGAAAATGGTTATTCCCGGTATTGCTACGGCCATTGAAAGGTTATTGCAGGGAGAAGAGCAACCCTTAGGTAATATTGTCAGTAGCGAACCCCCGGCGATGCCAGCATTTTCAGCGAATGGAGAAAAAGGTAAAGCAGCAAATTATGCCGGTGGCATGAGTCTGCAGGAAGCTTTAAAGCAAAATGCCGCGGCGGGCAATATTAAAATCGTGGCCTATCCGGATACCAACAGTTTGTTAGTAAAGGGAACGGCTGAGCAGGTGCATTTTATCGAAATGCTGGTTAAAGCGCTGGATGTCGCCAAACGTCACGTAGAATTATCCCTGTGGATTGTCGATCTTAATAAAAGCGATCTGGAGCGTTTGGGCACTTCATGGAGCGGCAGCATAACTATTGGGGACAAACTTGGCGTGTCATTAAACCAGTCTTCAATAAGTACCCTCGATGGCAGTCGATTCATCGCCGCGGTCAATGCGTTAGAAGAGAAGAAACAGGCGACGGTGGTTTCGCGCCCGGTATTACTGACTCAGGAAAATGTTCCCGCTATTTTTGATAACAACAGAACGTTTTACACCAAGCTGATTGGGGAACGTAATGTGGCGCTTGAGCATGTAACATACGGAACAATGATCCGAGTGCTGCCCCGTTTTTCCGCAGATGGTCAGATAGAAATGTCGCTGGACATTGAAGATGGCAACGATAAGACGCCGCAATCCGATACTACCACCTCCGTAGATGCGTTACCCGAAGTCGGGCGAACGTTAATTAGCACTATTGCGAGAGTGCCGCACGGAAAAAGTTTGCTGGTCGGTGGTTATACACGGGATGCAAATACCGATACTGTCCAAAGTATTCCGTTTTTAGGCAAATTACCGCTTATTGGTAGCCTGTTCCGTTATTCCAGTAAGAATAAAAGTAATGTTGTTCGTGTGTTCATGATTGAACCAAAAGAAATTGTCGACCCGTTAACGCCGGATGCCAGCGAATCGGTAAACAATATTCTGAAACAAAGCGGTGCCTGGAGTGGGGACGATAAGTTACAGAAATGGGTTCGTGTTTATCTGGATAGAGGTCAGGAGGCAATTAAATGATTCCTGGCTCAACCTCCGGTATTTCATTTTCCAGAATATTGTCCCGGCAGACATCTCATCAGGATGCGACCCAGCATACTGATGCGCAACAGGCGGAAATACAACAGGCCGCGGAGGATTCGTCTCCAGGGGCGGAAGTACAAAAATTTGTCCAGTCGACGGACGAAATGTCAGCGGCGCTGGCGCAATTTCGTAACCGTCGCGATTATGAAAAAAAATCCAGTAATTTATCTAACAGTTTTGAACGCGTGCTGGAGGATGAGGCTTTACCGAAGGCGAAGCAAATATTAAAGCTAATTAGCGTACATGGCGGCGCGTTAGAAGATTTTTTACGTCAGGCGCGTAGCTTATTTCCTGACCCCAGTGATTTAGTCCTTGTGTTACGTGAATTGCTTCGTCGTAAAGATCTGGAAGAGATCGTGCGGAAAAAGCTGGAGTCGTTACTTAAGCACGTTGAAGAGCAAACCGATCCGAAGACCCTCAAGGCAGGGATTAATTGTGCGTTGAAGGCCCGGCTTTTTGGGAAAACATTATCGTTAAAACCAGGCTTATTGCGCGCCAGCTATCGGCAATTTATCCAGAGTGAATCACATGAAGTGGAGATTTACTCTGACTGGATAGCCAGTTATGGCTATCAACGTCGACTGGTGGTACTGGATTTTATCGAGGGTTCGCTATTAACCGATATTGACGCGAATGACGCCAGCTGTTCGCGTCTGGAGTTTGGCCAGCTTTTACGACGCCTGACGCAACTCAAAATGTTGCGCTCCGCTGACCTACTGTTTGTGAGTACATTGTTGTCGTATTCGTTTACCAAAGCGTTTAATGCGGAGGAGTCGTCGTGGCTACTACTGATGCTTTCGCTATTGCAACAGCCACATGAAGTGGATTCGCTGTTAGCCGATATTATAGGTTTGAATGCGTTATTGCTTAGTCATAAGGAACATGCATCCTTTTTGCAGATATTTTATCAAGTATGTAAAGCCATACCCTCTTCACTCTTTTATGAAGAATATTGGCAGGAAGAATTGTTAATGGCGTTACGTAGTATGACCGATATTGCCTACAAGCATGAAATGGCAGAACAGCGTCGTACTATTGAAAAGCTGTCTTAATTTAATATTAACAGGATACCTATAGTGCTGCTTTCTCTACTTAACAGTGCTCGTTTACGACCTGAATTACTGATTCTGGTGCTAATGGTGATGATCATTTCTATGTTCGTCATTCCATTACCTACCTATCTGGTTGATTTCCTGATCGCACTGAATATCGTACTGGCGATATTGGTGTTTATGGGGTCGTTCTACATTGACAGAATCCTCAGTTTTTCAACGTTTCCTGCGGTACTGTTAATTACCACGCTCTTTCGTCTGGCATTATCAATCAGTACCAGCCGTCTTATCTTGATTGAAGCCGATGCCGGTGAAATTATCGCCACGTTCGGGCAATTCGTTATTGGCGATAGCCTGGCGGTGGGTTTTGTTGTCTTCTCTATTGTCACCGTGGTCCAGTTTATCGTTATTACCAAAGGTTCAGAACGCGTCGCGGAAGTCGCGGCCCGATTTTCTCTGGATGGTATGCCCGGTAAACAGATGAGTATTGATGCCGATTTGAAGGCCGGTATTATTGATGCGGATGCCGCGCGCGAACGGCGAAGCGTACTGGAAAGGGAAAGCCAGCTTTACGGTTCCTTTGACGGTGCGATGAAGTTTATCAAAGGTGACGCTATTGCCGGCATCATTATCATCTTTGTGAACTTTATTGGCGGTATTTCGGTGGGGATGACCCGCCATGGTATGGATTTGTCCTCCGCTCTGTCTACTTATACCATGCTGACCATTGGTGATGGTCTTGTCGCCCAGATCCCCGCATTGTTGATTGCGATTAGTGCCGGTTTTATCGTGACTCGCGTAAATGGCGATAGCGATAATATGGGGCGGAATATCATGACGCAGCTGTTGAACAACCCATTTGTATTGGTTGTTACGGCTATTTTGACCATTTCAATGGGAACTCTGCCGGGATTCCCGCTGCCGGTTTTTGTTATTTTATCGGTGGTTTTAAGCGTACTCTTCTATTTTAAATTCCGTGAAGCAAAACGTAGCGCCGCCAAACCTAAAACCAGCAAAGGCGAGCAGCCGCTCAGTATTGAGGAAAAAGAAGGGTCGTCGTTAGGACTGATTGGCGATCTCGATAAAGTCTCTACAGAGACTGTACCGTTGATATTACTTGTGCCGAAGAGCCGGCGTGAAGATCTGGAAAAAGCTCAACTTGCGGAGCGTCTACGTAGTCAGTTCTTTATTGATTATGGCGTGCGCCTGCCGGAAGTATTGTTACGCGATGGCGAGGGCCTGGACGATAACAGCATCGTATTGTTGATTAATGAGATCCGTGTTGAACAATTTACGGTCTATTTTGATTTGATGCGAGTGGTAAATTATTCCGATGAAGTCGTGTCCTTTGGTATTAATCCAACAATCCATCAGCAAGGTAGCAGTCAGTATTTCTGGGTAACGCATGAAGAGGGGGAGAAACTCCGGGAGCTTGGCTATGTGTTGCGGAACGCGCTTGATGAGCTTTACCACTGTCTGGCGGTGACGCTGGCGCGCAACGTCAATGAATATTTCGGTATTCAGGAAACAAAACATATGCTCGACCAACTGGAAGCGAAATTTCCTGATTTACTTAAAGAAGTGCTCAGACATGCCACGGTACAACGTATATCTGAAGTTTTGCAGCGTTTGTTAAGCGAACGTGTTTCCGTGCGTAATATGAAATTAATTATGGAAGCGCTCGCATTGTGGGCGCCAAGAGAAAAAGATGTCATTAACCTTGTGGAGCATATTCGTGGAGCAATGGCGCGTTATATTTGTCATAAATTCGCCAATGGCGGCGAATTACGAGCAGTAATGGTATCTGCTGAAGTTGAGGATGTTATTCGCAAAGGGATCCGTCAGACCTCTGGCAGTACCTTCCTCAGCCTTGACCCGGAAGCCTCCGCTAATTTGATGGATCTCATTACACTTAAGTTGGATGATTTATTGATTGCACATAAAGATCTTGTCCTCCTTACGTCTGTCGATGTCCGTCGATTTATTAAGAAAATGATTGAAGGTCGTTTTCCGGATCTGGAGGTTTTATCTTTCGGTGAGATAGCAGATAGCAAGTCAGTGAATGTTATAAAAACAATATAAGGGCTTAATTAAGGAAAAGATCTATGCAACATTTGGATATCGCTGAATTAGTTCGTTCCGCACTGGAAGTAAGTGGTTGCGATCCTTCACTCATCGGAGGAATAGATAGCCATTCAACAATTGTTCTGGATTTATTTGCATTGCCAAGTATCTGTATCAGCGTCAAGGACGATGATGTATGGATCTGGGCGCAATTGGGTGCTGACAGCATGGTGGTATTACAACAGCGGGCTTATGAAATCTTAATGACCATAATGGAAGGATGCCATTTTGCCCGCGGCGGGCAATTACTTCTGGGGGAGCAGAATGGGGAGCTAACGCTTAAAGCCTTAGTGCATCCGGATTTTTTATCTGACGGTGAAAAGTTCTCTACTGCCTTGAATGGGTTTTATAACTATCTGGAAGTTTTTAGTCGGTCGCTAATGAGATGAAAACACCTCGTTTACTGCAATATCTGGCCTACCCACAAAAAATAACCGGCCCAATTATTGAGGCGGAATTGCGCGATGTGGCCATTGGCGAACTGTGTGAAATACGCCGTGGCTGGCACCAAAAACAGGTTGTTGCACGTGCGCAGGTGGTTGGCTTACAGCGGGAACGCACCGTGCTGAGCCTTATCGGCAATGCCCAGGGGCTGAGCCGCGATGTCGTGCTTTATCCCACTGGACGTGCGTTATCGGCGTGGGTGGGATACTCGGTATTAGGCGCGGTGTTGGATCCGACGGGGAAAATCGTTGAGCGTTTTACCCCTGAAGTGGCGCCGATTAGCGAAGAACGCGTTATTGATGTCGCACCGCCGTCTTACGCTTCGCGCGTTGGCGTCCGTGAACCGCTGATTACCGGTGTGCGCGCGATTGACGGGTTATTGACCTGTGGCGTAGGCCAGCGAATGGGCATTTTTGCCTCCGCAGGATGCGGTAAGACCATGCTGATGCATATGCTGATCGAGCAAACGGAGGCGGATGTCTTTGTTATCGGTCTTATCGGTGAACGAGGCCGTGAGGTCACTGAATTCGTGGATATGTTGCGCGCTTCGCATAAGAAAGAAAAATGCGTGCTGGTTTTTGCCACTTCCGATTTCCCCTCGGTCGATCGCTGCAATGCGGCGCAACTGGCGACAACCGTAGCGGAATATTTTCGCGACCAGGGAAAACGGGTCGTGCTTTTTATCGATTCCATGACCCGTTATGCGCGTGCTTTGCGAGACGTGGCACTGGCGTCGGGAGAGCGTCCGGCTCGTCGAGGTTATCCCGCCTCCGTATTCGATAATTTGCCCCGCTTGCTGGAACGCCCTGGGGCGACCAGCGAGGGAAGCATTACTGCCTTTTATACGGTACTGCTGGAAAGCGAGGAAGAGGCGGACCCGATGGCGGATGAAATTCGCTCTATCCTTGACGGTCACCTGTATCTGAGCAGAAAGCTGGCCGGGCAGGGACATTACCCGGCAATCGATGTACTGAAAAGCGTAAGCCGCGTTTTTGGACAAGTCACGACGCCGACACATGCTGAACAGGCATCTGCCGTGCGTAAATTAATGACGCGTCTGGAAGAGCTCCAGCTTTTCATTGACTTGGGAGAATATCGTCCTGGCGAAAATATCGATAACGATCGGGCGATGCAGATGCGGGATAGCCTGAAAGCCTGGTTATGCCAGCCGGTAGCGCAATATTCATCCTTTGATGACACGTTGAGCGGTATGAATGCATTCGCTGACCAGAATTAAAGTATTGCAGCGGCGCTGTACGGTATTTCATTCACAGTGTGAGTCGATATTACTTCGCTATCAGGATGAGGACCGCGGGCTGCAGGCCGAGGAGGAGGCGATCCTTGAACAAATAGCGGGTCTGAAATTGTTATTAGATACGCTGCGTGCAGAAAACAGACAGCTCAGTCGTGAGGAAATTTATACGTTATTACGTAAGCAGTCTATTGTTCGCCGGCAGATAAAAGATTTAGAACTCCAGATTATACAAATTCAGGAAAAACGGAGCGAGCTGGAAAAGAAAAGGGAAGAGTTTCAGAAAAAAAGTAAATATTGGTTGCGCAAAGAAGGGAACTATCAACGCTGGATAATCCGTCAGAAAAGACACTATATCCAGCGAGAGATACAGCAGGAAGAGGCCGAGTCAGAGGAGATAATTTAATGGGCGATGTGTCAGCTGTCAGTTCATCTGGGAACATTTTACTGCCGCAGCAGGATGAGGTCGGCGGTTTATCAGAAGCATTAAAAAAAGCGGTGGAAAAACATAAGACAGAATATTCCGGTGATAAAAAAGATCGCGACTATGGCGATGCTTTCGTAATGCATAAAGAAACGGCTTTACCGGTATTACTGGCGGCATGGCGACATGGCGCGCCAGCGAAATCAGAACATCACAATGGCAACGTTTCTGGTCTGCATCATAACGGAAAAGGCGAACTCAGGATTGCTGAAAAACTGTTGAAAGTCACTGCTGAAAAATCTGTCGGTTTGATCTCTGCGGAGGCCAAAGTAGATAAATCCGCAGCGTTGCTATCGCCTAAAAATAGGCCGTTAGAAAGCGTAAGCGGTAAAAAATTATCTGCTGATTTAAAAGCTGTGGAATCCGTTAGTGAAGTAACCGATAACGCCACGGGAATCTCTGACGATAATATCAAGGCATTGCCTGGGGATAATAAAGCCATCGCGGGCGAAGGCGTTCGTAAAGAGGGCGCGCCGCTGGCGCGGGATGTCGCACCTGCCCGAATGGCCGCAGCCAATACCGGTAAGCCTGACGATAAAGATCATAAAAAGGTTAAAGATGTTTCTCAGCTTCCGCTGCAACCAACCACTATCGCCGATCTTAGCCAATTAACCGGCGGCGATGAAAAAATGCCTTCAGCGGCGCAATCAAAGCCGATGATGACTATTTTTCCCACTGCCGATGGCGTGAAAGGAGAGGATAGCTCGCTGACTTACCGTTTTCAGCGCTGGGGAAATGACTATTCCGTCAATATTCAGGCGCGGCAAGCAGGGGAGTTTTCGTTAATACCGTCAAATACGCAGGTTGAACATCGTTTGCATGATCAATGGCAAAACGGTAATCCCCAGCGCTGGCACCTGACGCGAGACGATCAACAAAATCCGCAGCAGCAACAGCACAGACAGCAATCTGGCGAGGAGGATGACGCCTGATGTCATTGCGTGTGAGACAGATTGATCGTCGCGAATGGCTATTGGCGCAAACCGCGACAGAATGCCAGCGCCATGGCCGGGAAGCGACGCTGGAATATCCGACGCGACAGGGAATGTGGGTTCGGTTGAGCGATGCAGAAAAACGGTGGTCGGCCTGGATTAAACCTGGGGACTGGCTTGAGCATGTCTCTCCCGCTCTGGCGGGGGCGGCGGTTTCTGCTGGCGCTGAGCACCTGGTCGTTCCCTGGCTTGCTGCAACAGAGCGACCGTTTGAGTTGCCCGTGCCGCATTTGTCCTGTCGGCGTTTATGCGTAGAGAACCCCGTGCCGGGAAGCGCGCTGCCGGAAGGGAAATTGTTGCACATTATGAGCGATCGGGGCGGCCTGTGGTTTGAGCATCTTCCTGAACTGCCTGCAGTCGGGGGTGGCAGGCCGAAAATGCTGCGTTGGCCGTTGCGCTTTGTAATCGGTAGCAGTGATACGCAGCGTTCGTTGCTGGGCCGAATCGGGATCGGAGATGTACTCCTGATTCGTACTTCCCGTGCGGAAGTTTATTGCTACGCGAAAAAGTTAGGTCATTTCAACCGTGTTGAAGGGGGAATTATTGTGGAAACGTTAGATATTCAACATATCGAAGAAGAAAATAATACAACTGAAACTGCAGAAACTCTGCCTGGCTTGAACCAATTGCCCGTCAAACTGGAATTTGTTTTGTATCGTAAGAACGTTACCCTCGCCGAACTCGAAGCCATGGGGCAGCAACAGCTATTATCACTGCCGACCAATGCTGAACTTAACGTTGAAATTATGGCGAATGGTGTTTTGCTGGGTAATGGCGAACTGGTACAGATGAATGACACCTTAGGCGTTGAGATTCATGAATGGCTGAGCGAGTCTGGTAATGGGGAATGATATCTCATTAATTGCCTTACTGGCATTTTCCACCCTGTTGCCATTTATTATTGCGTCAGGAACCTGTTTCGTTAAATTTTCTATTGTATTTGTCATGGTGCGTAACGCCCTGGGATTGCAGCAGATACCTTCAAATATGACGCTTAACGGCGTCGCATTGCTGCTTTCTATGTTTGTTATGTGGCCCATAATGCATGATGCCTACGTCTATTTTGAGGACGAAGATGTCACCTTTAATGATATTTCATCATTAAGTAAACACGTTGATGAAGGTCTGGATGGTTATCGCGATTATCTGATCAAATATTCAGATCGCGAGTTAGTTCAGTTTTTTGAAAACGCGCAACTGAAGCGTCAGTATGGAGAAGAGACCGAGACGGTAAAGCGTGACAAAGATGAAATTGAAAAACCATCAATATTTGCGTTATTACCTGCTTATGCGCTGAGCGAAATAAAAAGCGCGTTTAAAATTGGTTTTTATCTCTATTTGCCCTTTGTCGTCGTCGACCTGGTGGTATCCAGCGTGCTACTGGCGCTGGGGATGATGATGATGAGTCCGGTGACGATATCTACACCTATTAAGCTGGTGCTTTTTGTCGCGCTTGATGGCTGGACCTTACTGTCTAAGGGATTGATATTACAGTATATGGACATTGCAACATGACATCATTACGAGACGGGATGGTTAAATGGATGATTTAGTGTTTGCAGGTAATAAGGCGCTCTATCTTGTTTTGATCCTGTCAGGGTGGCCGACGATTGTCGCAACGATTATCGGCCTCCTGGTAGGGTTATTCCAGACGGTAACGCAATTACAGGAACAGACGCTGCCTTTTGGCATTAAATTACTTGGCGTGTGTTTGTGCTTGTTTTTACTGTCTGGCTGGTATGGCGAAGTTTTACTCTCTTACGGGCGTCAGGTGATATTCCTTGCGTTGGCTAAGGGGTAAAAAATGTTTTACGCGTTGTACTTTGAAATTCATCACCTGGTTGCGTCTGCGGCGCTAGGGTTTGCTCGCGTGGCGCCGATTTTTTTCTTCCTGCCGTTTTTGAATAGCGGGGTATTAAGCGGCGCGCCGAGAAACGCCATTATCATCCTGGTGGCATTGGGAGTATGGCCGCATGCATTGAACGAGGCGCCGCCGTTTTTATCGGTGGCGATGATCCCGTTAGTTCTGCAAGAAGCGGTAGTAGGCGTCATGCTGGGCTGTCTGCTGTCATGGCCTTTTTGGGTTATGCATGCGCTGGGTTGTATTATCGATAACCAGCGAGGGGCAACGCTAAGTAGCAGTATCGATCCGGCAAACGGTATTGATACCTCGGAAATGGCTAATTTCCTGAATATGTTTGCCGCTGTCGTTTATTTACAAAACGGCGGCCTGGTCACGATGGTTGACGTGTTAAATAAAAGCTATCAGCTATGCGATCCGATGAACGAGTGCACGCCTTCATTACCGCCGCTATTAACGTTTATTAATCAGGTGGCTCAAAACGCCTTGGTTCTGGCCAGTCCGGTGGTATTAGTGCTGTTGCTGTCAGAAGTATTCCTGGGTTTATTGTCGCGCTTTGCTCCGCAAATGAACGCCTTTGCGATTTCACTGACGGTAAAAAGCGGCATTGCCGTTTTAATTATGCTGCTTTATTTCTCTCCGGTACTACCGGACAATGTACTGCGACTCTCTTTCCAGGCCACAGGATTAAGCAGTTGGTTTTACGAGCGAGGGGCGACGCATGTCCTCGAATAAAACAGAAAAACCGACTAAAAAACGGCTGGAAGACTCCGCTAAAAAAGGCCAGTCATTTAAAAGTAAAGATCTCATTATCGCCTGCCTGACGCTGGGAGGAATTGCCTATCTGGTGTCGTATGGCTCATTTAATGAGTTTATGGGGATAATTAAGATCATTATTGCGGATAATTTTGATCAGAGCATGGCTGATTACAGTTTGGCCGTTTTTGGGATAGGGTTAAAATATCTGATTCCATTTATGCTGCTCTGTTTAGTGTGTTCCGCATTACCGGCGTTATTACAGGCCGGTTTTGTGCTGGCGACAGAAGCATTAAAACCTAATTTATCGGCGTTAAACCCGGTAGAAGGGGCGAAAAAACTTTTTAGTATGCGCACGGTTAAAGATACTGTCAAAACCCTACTGTATCTCTCATCCTTTGTGGTGGCCGCCATCATTTGCTGGAAGAAATATAAGGTTGAAATCTTTTCTCAGTTAAATGGCAATGTTGTGGATATTGCCGTCATTTGGCGTGAACTTCTCCTCGCGCTGGTATTAACTTGCCTTGCTTGCGCATTGATTGTCTTATTATTGGATGCTATTGCGGAATATTTCCTGACCATGAAAGATATGAAAATGGATAAGGAAGAAGTGAAGCGTGAAATGAAGGAGCAGGAAGGGAACCCAGAGGTTAAATCTAAAAGACGTGAAGTTCATATGGAAATTCTGTCTGAACAGGTGAAATCCGATATTGAAAACTCACGCCTGATTGTTGCCAACCCCACGCATATTACGATCGGGATTTATTTTAAACCCGAATTGATGCCGATTCCGATGATCTCGGTGTATGAAACGAATCAGCGCGCACTGGCCGTCCGCGCCTATGCGGAGAAGGTTGGCGTACCTGTGATCGTCGATATCAAACTGGCGCGCAGTCTTTTCAAAACCCATCGCCGTTATGATCTGGTGAGTCTGGAAGAAATTGATGAAGTTTTACGTCTTCTGGTTTGGCTGGAAGAGGTAGAAAACGCGGGCAAAGACGTTATTCAGCCACAAGAAAACGAGGTACGGCATTGAGCCGCGTAAAGCAGTAGCGATGTATTCATTGGGCGTTTTTTGAATGTTCACTAACCACCGTCGGGGTTTAATAACTGCATCAGATAAACGCAGTAGTTAAGTTCTACAAAGTCGGTGACAGATAACAGGAGTAAGTAATGGATTATCAAAATAATGTCAGCGAAGAACGTGTTGCGGAAATGATTTGGGATGCCGTTAGTGAAGGCGCCACGCTAAAAGACGTTCACGGGATCCCTCAAGATATGATGGACGGTTTATATGCTCATGCTTATGAGTTTTATAACCAGGGACGACTGGATGAAGCTGAGACATTCTTTCGTTTCTTATGCATTTATGATTTTTACAATCCCGATTACACCATGGGACTGGCGGCGGTATGCCAACTGAAAAAACAATTTCAGAAAGCATGTGACCTTTATGCAGTAGCGTTTACGTTACTTAAAAATGATTATCGCCCCGTTTTTTTTACCGGGCAGTGTCAATTATTAATGCGTAAGGCGGCAAAAGCCAGACAGTGTTTTGAACTTGTCAATGAACGTACTGAAGATGAGTCTCTGCGGGCAAAAGCGTTGGTCTATCTGGAGGCGCTAAAAACGGCGGAGACAGAGCAGCACAGTGAACAAGAAAAGGAATAATTATGGTAAATGACGCAAGTAGCATTAGCCGTAGCGGATATACCCAAAATCCGCGCCTCGCTGAGGCGGCTTTTGAAGGCGTTCGTAAGAACACGGACTTTTTAAAAGCGGCGGATAAAGCTTTTAAAGATGTGGTGGCAACGAAAGCGGGCGACCTTAAAGCCGGAACAAAGTCCGGCGAGAGCGCTATTAATACGGTGGGTCTAAAGCCGCCTACGGACGCCGCCCGGGAAAAACTCTCCAGCGAAGGGCAATTGACATTACTGCTTGGCAAGTTAATGACCCTACTGGGCGATGTTTCGCTGTCTCAACTGGAGTCTCGTCTGGCGGTATGGCAGGCGATGATTGAGTCACAAAAAGAGATGGGGATTCAGGTATCGAAAGAATTCCAGACGGCTCTGGGAGAGGCTCAGGAGGCGACGGATCTCTATGAAGCCAGCATCAAAAAGACGGATACCGCCAAGAGTGTTTATGACGCTGCGGCCAAAAAACTGACGCAGGCGCAAAATAAATTGCAATCGCTGGACCCGGCTGACCCCGGCTATGCACAAGCTGAAGCCGCGGTAGAACAGGCCGGAAAAGAAGCGACAGAGGCGAAAGAGGCCTTAGATAAGGCCACGGATGCGACGGTTAAAGCAGGCACAGACGCCAAAGCGAAAGCCGAGAAAGCGGATAACATTCTGACCAAATTCCAGGGAACGGCTAATGCCGCCTCTCAGAATCAGGTTTCCCAGGGTGAGCAGGATAATCTGTCAAATGTCGCCCGCCTCACTATGCTCATGGCCATGTTTATTGAGATTGTGGGCAAAAATACGGAAGAAAGCCTGCAAAACGATCTTGCGCTTTTCAACGCCTTGCAGGAAGGGCGTCAGGCGGAGATGGAAAAGAAATCGGCTGAATTCCAGGAAGAGACGCGCAAAGCCGAGGAAACGAACCGCATTATGGGATGTATCGGGAAAGTCCTCGGCGCGCTGCTAACCATTGTCAGCGTTGTGGCCGCTGTTTTTACCGGTGGGGCGAGTCTGGCGCTGGCTGCGGTGGGACTTGCGGTAATGGTGGCCGATGAAATTGTGAAGGCGGCGACGGGGGTGTCGTTTATTCAGCAGGCGCTAAACCCGATTATGGAGCATGTGCTGAAGCCGTTAATGGAGCTGATTGGCAAGGCGATTACCAAAGCGCTGGAAGGATTAGGCGTCGATAAGAAAACGGCAGAGATGGCAGGCAGCATTGTTGGTGCGATTGTTGCCGCTATTGCGATGGTAGCGGTCATTGTGGTGGTCGCAGTTGTCGGGAAAGGCGCGGCGGCGAAACTGGGTAACGCGCTGAGCAAAATGATGGGCGAAACGATTAAGAAGTTGGTGCCTAACGTGCTGAAACAGTTGGCACAAAACGGCAGCAAACTCTTTACCCAGGGGATGCAACGTATTACTAGCGGCCTGGGTAATGTGGGTAGCAAGATGGGCCTGCAAACGAATGCCTTAAGTAAAGAGCTGGTAGGTAATACCCTAAATAAAGTGGCGTTGGGCATGGAAGTCACGAATACCGCAGCCCAGTCAGCCGGTGGGGTTGCCGAGGGGGTATTTATTAAAAATGCCAGCGAGGCGCTTGCTGATTTTATGCTCGCCCGTTTTGCCATGGATCAGATTCAGCAGTGGCTTAAACAATCCGTAGAAATATTTGGTGAAAACCAGAAGGTAACGGCGGAACTGCAAAAAGCCATGTCTTCTGCGGTACAGCAAAATGCGGATGCTTCGCGTTTTATTCTGCGCCAGAGTCGCGCATAAAAACTGCCAAAATAAAGGGAGAAAAATATGTTAATTAGTAATGTGGGAGTAAATCCCGCCGCTTATTTAAATAATCATTCTGTTGAGAATAGTTCACAGACAGCTTCGCAATCCGTTAGCGCTAAAGATATTCTGAATAGTATTGGTATTAGCAGCAGTAAAGTCAGTGACCTGGGGTTGAGTCCTACACTGAGCGCGCCTGCGCCAGGGGTATTAACGCAAACCCCCGGAACGATCACGTCCTTTTTAAAAGCCAGTATTCAAAATACCGACATGAATCAGGATTTGAATGCTCTGGCAAATAATGTCACGACTAAAGCGAATGAGGTTGTGCAAACCCAGTTACGCGAGCAGCAGGCAGAAGTCGGAAAGTTTTTTGATATTAGCGGAATGTCTTCCAGTGCCGTTGCGCTGTTGGCTGCCGCGAATACGTTAATGCTGACGTTGAACCAGGCTGATAGCAAACTGTCTGGTAAGTTGTCATTAGTCAGCTTTGATGCAGCTAAAACGACGGCAAGCTCCATGATGCGCGAAGGGATGAATGCGTTGTCCGGTAGTATTTCCCAGAGCGCGCTTCAGTTGGGGATCACTGGCGTGGGCGCCAAACTGGAATATAAGGGGCTGCAGAATGAAAGAGGCGCGCTTAAACATAATGCCGCGAAGATCGATAAACTGACCACTGAAAGCCACAGTATTAAAAACGTGCTGAACGGGCAGAATAGCGTCAAACTCGGTGCTGAAGGCGTCGATTCTCTGAAATCGTTAAATATGAAGAAAACCGGTACCGATGCGACGAAAAATCTTAATGATGCGACGCTTAAATCTAATGCCGGAACCAGCGCCACGGAAAGTCTGGGTATTAAAGACAGTAATAAACAAATCTCCCCTGAACATCAGGCTATTCTGTCGAAACGTCTTGAGTCTGTCGAATCCGATATTCGTCTTGAGCAGAATACCATGGATATGACCCGAATCGATGCGCGCAAGATGCAGATGACGGGCGATCTGATTATGAAAAACTCAGTTACGGTCGGTGGTATTGCAGGGGCGTCCGGGCAGTACGCCGCTACTCAGGAACGTTCCGAGCAGCAAATTAGCCAGGTGAATAACCGGGTTGCCAGCACCGCATCGGACGAAGCCCGTGAAAGTTCACGTAAATCGACCAGCCTGATTCAGGAAATGCTGAAAACAATGGAGAGCATTAACCAGTCGAAAGCATCCGCACTCGCTGCTATCGCAGGCAATATTCGCGCTTAATCTGAAAGGTCATCTATACGCCATCAGGGGTGTGATTTAATCGCGCTCCTGATGGCGAACTGGGGATATTATGCTTAATATTCAAAATTATTCCGCTTCTCCTCATCCGGGGATCGTTGCCGAACGGCCGCAGACTCCTTCGGCGAGCGAGCACGCCGAGATTGCCGTGGTACCGTCTACCACAGAACATCGCGGTACAGATATCATTTCATTATCGCAGGCGGCTACTAAAATCCAGCAGGCACAGCAGACGCTGCAGTCAACGCCACCGATCTCTGAAGAGAATAATGACGAGCGCACGCTGGCGCGCCAGCAGTTGACCAGCAGCCTGAATGCGCTGGCGAAGTCTGGCGTGTCATTATCCGCAGAACAAAATGAGAACCTGCGGAGCGCGTTTTCTGCGCCGACGTCGGCCTTATTTAGCGCTTCGCCTATGGCGCAGCCGAGAACAACCATTTCTGATGCTGAGATTTGGGATATGGTTTCCCAAAATATATCGGCGATAGGTGACAGCTATCTGGGCGTTTATGAAAACGTTGTCGCAGTCTATACCGATTTTTATCAGGCCTTCAGTGACATTCTGTCCAAAATGGGAGGCTGGTTATTACCAGGTAAGGACGGTAATACCGTTAAGCTAGATGTTACCTCACTCAAAAATGATTTAAACAGTTTAGTCAATAAATATAATCAAATAAACAGTAATACCGTTTTATTCCCAGCGCAGTCAGGCAGCGGCGTTAAAGTAGCTACTGAAGCGGAAGCGAGACAGTGGCTCAGTGAATTGAATTTGCCGAATAGCTGCCTGAAATCTTATGGATCCGGTTATGTCGTCACCGTTGATCTGACGCCATTACAAAAAATGGTTCAGGATATTGATGGTTTAGGCGCGCCGGGAAAAGATTCAAAACTCGAAATGGATAACGCCAAATATCAAGCCTGGCAGTCGGGTTTTAAAGCGCAGGAAGAAAATCTGAAAACCACATTACAGACGCTGACGCAAAAATATAGCAATGCCAATTCATTATACGACAACCTGGTAAAAGTGCTGAGCAGTACGATAAGTAGCAGCCTGGAAACCGCCAAAAGCTTCCTGCAAGGATAACAGAAGAGGATATTAATAATGGTTACAAGTGTAAGGACTCAGCCCCCCGTCATAATGCCAGGTATGCAGACCGAGATCAAAACGCAGGCCACGAATCTTGCGGCGAATCTTTCCGCAGTCAGAGAAAGTGCCACAACGACGCTGTCAGGGGAAATTAGAGGCCCGCAACTGGAAGATTTTCCCGCGCTGATCAAACAGGCGAGTCTGGATGCGTTGTTTAAATGCGGGAAAGACGCTGAGGCGTTAAAAGAAGTTTTTACCAATTCAAATAATGTCGCCGGTAAGAAAGCGATAATGGAGTTTGCCGGGCTCTTTCGTTCAGCGCTCAACGCCACCAGTGATTCTCCTGCGGCGAAGACGCTACTGATGAAGGTGGGGGCAGAGTATACCGCGCAAATCATAAAAGATGGCCTGAAAGAAAAGTCAGCTTTTGGGCCATGGCTGCCAGAAACAAAGAAAGCGGAAGCGAAGCTGGAAAACCTGGAAAAGCAGCTGTTAGATATCATCAAAAATAACACTGGCGGTGAATTAAGTAAATTATCGACGAATCTTGTTATGCAGGAGGTGATGCCCTATATTGCCAGCTGCATTGAACATAACTTTGGCTGTACGTTGGATCCGTTAACCCGCAGCAGTCTTACGCAGCTTGTTGACAAAGCGGCGGCGAAGGCGGTTGAGGCGCTTGATATGTGCCACCAAAAATTAACGCAAGAGCAGGGTACCAGCGTAGGACGGGAAGCCCGGCACCTTGAAACGCAAACGTTGATACCCCTGCTGCTACGTAATGTTTTTGCACAAATTCCTGCAGATAAACTGCCTGACCCTAAAATTCCGGAACCTGCGGCTGGACCAGTACCTGATGGTGGGAAAAAAGCAGAACCTACGGGTATTAATATCAATATTAATATTGATAGCAGTAGCCATAGCGTGGATAACAGTAAGCATATTAACAATAGCCGAAGCCATGTCGATAATAGCCAGCGCCATATCGATAATAGCAACCATGATAATAGCCGGAAGACGATTGATAATAGCCGAACATTTATTGATAACAGCCAACGCCATGGCGAGTCACACCATTCGACTAACAGCAGCAACGTAAGTCATAGTCATTCGCGTGTGGATTCGACTACGCATCAAACGGAGACGGCACACAGCGCCAGCACAGGGGCAATTGACCATGGCATCGCGGGTAAAATTGACGTCACGGCTCATGCGACGGCAGAGGCTGTGACCAACTCTTCATCCGAAAGTAAAAATGGAAAGGTGGTCACGTCAGAAAAGGGCACTACGGGTGAAACCCCCTCTTTTGATGAAGTCGATGGCGTAACCAGCAAGAGCATTATCGGCAAGCCGGTACAGGCCACGGTGCACGGCGTTGATGATAATAAACAGCAAAGCCAGACGGCAGAGATTGTGAATGTGAAGCCGCTTGCCAGTCAACTGGCTGGCGTCGAGAATGTTAAAATCGATACCTTACAATCAGACTCGACGGTAATTACAGGTAATAAAGCCGGTACGACCGATAATGATAATAGCCAGACAGATAAGACTGGCCCATTTTCTGGTTTGAAGTTTAAGCAAAATAGTTTCCTCTCAACAGTACCGAGCGTTACGAATATGCATTCAATACATTTCAACGCCCGTGAGGCGTTTTTGGGTGTGATACGTAAAGCCCTGGAGCCGGATACCTCCACACCGTTCCCTGTACGCAGAGCGTTTGACGGCTTGCGTGGGGAAATATTACCCAATGACACGATAAAGAGTGCAGCGTTGAAAGCGCAATGTAGCGATATTGACAAGCACCCAGAATTGAAAGCGAAAATGGATACGCTTAAAGAGGTCATTACTCATCATCCACAAAAAGAAAAACTGGCTGAGATTGCACTGCAGTTTGCCAGAGAGGCGGGGTTGACCAGGCAAAAAGGGGAAACTGACTATGTGTTAAGTAATGTGCTGGACGGCCTTATCGGAGACGGTAGCTGGCGAGCTGGCCCAGCTTACGAGTCATACCTGAATAAACCTGGCGTGGATCGGGTTATTACTACCGTTGATGGCTTGCACATGCAGCGTTAATTAACCGGGAAAGATGCGATGAATATGGATATTGAAGCAAGAGTCAAAAAAGTGATCACCTCCTGTATTGCCGTTGATGTTGATAGTATCAATGGTCAGACCCATCTGGTTGAGGATCTTTATGCTGACTCATTGGATTTAATTGATATTGTATTTGGGCTTAGTGAGGAGTTTGACATTAGTTGCAATGAAAACGATCTTCCGGATATGACGACCTTTGCGGATATATGCCGTGTTGTTAAAAAAAGTCTTGAGTCCAGGGTGTAGTATTTTTCTCTCGCTCGACAACAATTGAACAAGATTAATTGTTATGAAAATCATCACACATGTAGTACCCGGTTCAGGTATGGCTGCAATATATGATGATATTGCTGACAGTCCGCGTTTTGTTATTAAAGGCAAGTTACGTCATGTTGAAAATGATCCGAAGGAGCTGCTGATATGTGTTCCGATGCGTAGTGAATGGCTATTCTACTGGATTAAAGGAGAGAAATATTGCGCCCGGCGATGGGCGCGAAAAAGTATCAAGTCATTGTGTAACCAGATTAAATTTGAAGAAGCAATCTTATAAAAGATATAATTCAAGAGGAAAGTAAATTGCAAGCACACCAGGATATTATCGCTAATATTGGTGAGAAATTGGGTTTACCGCTCACTTTTGACGACAACAATCAGTGCTTATTACTACTCGATAGAGATATTTTTACGTCTATTGAAGCTAAAGATGATATCTGGTTATTGAACGGTATGATTATACCGTTATCGCCTGTTTGTGGCGATTCTATCTGGCGGCAGATTATGGTGATTAATGGTGAACTGGCTGCGAATAATGAAGGTACGTTAGCGTATATTGATGCTGCAGAGACGTTGTTGTTTATACATGCAATTACCGATCTGACAAATACTTACCATATTATATCGCAGCTTGAGTCATTTGTGAATCAGCAGGAAGCGCTCAAAAACATACTGCAGGAATATGCTAAAGTATGAGGAGAGAAAATTGAATAATTTAACGTTGTCTTCGTTTTCAAAAGTTGGTGTGTCGAATGATGCCCGACTTTATATTGCTAAGGAAAATACTGATAAGGCATATGTTGCGCCTGAAAAATTTTCGTCAAAAGTATTAACCTGGCTTGGAAAAATGCCGTTATTTAAAAACACTGAAGTGGTGCAAAAACATACGGAAAATATCAGAGTACAGGACCAAAAGATTTTACAGACATTTCTCCATGCACTAACGGAAAAATATGGGGAAACAGCGGTTAATGACGCACTGTTAATGTCCCGTATAAATATGAACAAACCCCTTACCCAACGTTTAGCAGTGCAGATCACGGAGTGTGTAAAAGCTGCCGACGAAGGGTTTATAAACCTTATTAATAGCAAGGATAATGTTGGTGTCAGGAATGCCGCTTTAGTCATAAAAGGCGGCGATACAAAAGTGGCAGAAAAAAATAACGATGTTGGAGCAGAAAGTAAGCAACCTTTACTCGATATCGCGCTAAAGGGACTTAAAAGAACATTACCGCAACTGGAACAAATGGATGGAAATAGCCTGCGAGAAAACTTCCAGGAGATGGCTTCAGGTAACGGCCCGCTGCGTTCATTAATGACGAATTTACAGAATTTAAATAAAATTCCAGAGGCTAAACAACTTAATGATTATGTTACAACGTTAACAAATATTCAGATAGGAGCAGACAGGTTCTCACAATGGGGAACCTGTGGGGGAGTGGTTGAGAGGTGGATTGATAAAGCCTCTACCCATGAATTAACCCAGGCTGTAAAAAAAATTCACGTTATTGCTAAAGAACTGAAAAACGTTACAGCTGAACTTGAGAAAATAAAAGCCGGCGCGCCAATGCCACAGACGATGAGCGGACCGACACTGGGCCTGGCACGGTTTGCGGTCAGCAGCATTCCAATTAATCAGCAAACCCAGGTGAAACTGAGCGATGGAATGCCTGTGCCAGTGAATACGTTAACTTTTGACGGTAAGCCTGTGGCATTAGCCGGTTCGTACCCAAAAAATACGCCGGATGCGCTGGAAGCGCATATGAAAATGCTTCTTGAAAAAGAATGTTCGTGCCTGGTGGTGTTAACGTCGGAAGATCAGATGCAGGCAAAACAATTACCACCCTATTTCAGAGGGAGCTACACCTTTGGCGAGGTGCATACCAACAGCCAAAAAGTGAGCTCAGCCAGTCAGGGAGGTGCGGTAGACCAATACAATATGCAACTGTCCTGCGGAGAAAAGCGGTATACAATCCCGGTATTACATGTCAAAAATTGGCCAGATCACCAGCCGTTACCGTCTACTAATCAGTTAGAATACCTGGCGGATATTGTGAAAAATAGTAACCAAAATGGCGCGCCGGGGCGTAGTTCACCAGATAAGCATTTACCGATGATTCATTGTCTGGGCGGAGTGGGGAGAACCGGAACGATGGCGGCGGCCCTTGTACTTAAGGATAATCCTCATAGTAATCTGGAGCAGGTACGTGCAGATTTCCGGGATTCACGGAACAATAGAATGCTGGAAGACGCCTCACAGTTTGTACAACTAAAAGCAATGCAAGCCCAGTTGCTTATGACGACGGCAAGCTGATAAAAACATAGCTTACTTTTAGAACTATCTGAAAGTAAGCTATTCCTGTCTCATTATTTGTTTACCGCGATAGAAAGTCTTTTGTTTTTCTCTTCTGCTGACATCCCTTTTAATTTTCTGTAATTCTCCCAAATTTTTTTAGCATAACGTTTCCTTATATCCGATCGTTTCGGTGACGTCCCCGCATTATAAGCGCCAACGGCCTCCCAGCTATAACCGTAGATTTTCATCATATCTGATAAAATGGATGCGCCCACAATGACAGAAATGCAGGGGTCCTGTAACAACTGTTTTTCACTAATCCCCATTTTTTTCAGCCTTTTCATATGGAAGCTGTTAATTTGCATCAGGCCAAGATCGGTTGAACCATCTCGGTTATGACCAATGGCGCCAGGTTTCATCGCCGATTCCTGCTGGGCGATAGCGTAAAGTAGTTCGGATTCAATATTGAACATTTTTTCAGCCTGAAGCCAGCAATCAGCCCATGCTGTATTTATGCTAAGCAACCAGATTACGATGATAAAAAAATAATGCATATCTCCTCTCTCAGATTTTACCGTAATTTAATCAAGCGGGGATCCTGTTTCCATCTTTTGAACCAAATATTGTCTTCGTTTTTAAATTTATTCCACATTTTCTCGGCAATAGCTTCGCCGTGGGCAACCAGCACTAACGGTAATAATCCCGGATTATTATCAATACGCTGTTCGCTTTCCAGAAACTCTCTTATCGTCGGTAAGGCACGCTCACTATTCTGACAGTATTCAGCATAAAGAAGATTAACAGCAATAAGCCCTGTTATTTCCTGCGTGGATATTTCTTTAGTTAATTTTCGTGCCAGTTCATGTTTACCTTTAAGCGAAAGAAACATAACCTGCATACTTAATAATATTGGATTATCCTGCAGGTGTTGTGAGCGTAATTCATCGCCTAAACGTATAGCATCATCAATACCGGTATGATAATAGGTAATCCACAGCTTAGTGATCCCTGCGGCTGCGCGCGTTGGGTCCAATTTTAAACACTCATTAATCGTTTGTAAGGCCTCCTCCAACTGACCAGCCATGAAGAGATTCCAGCCATAATAATATTTAATATCTGCAGAGATGGGCGAAAGTAAGTTAGCTTGTTTGAATAGCAAACTCCCGACGATGTATTCTGAATGAATTGTATTAATTAGCCCCAGTAATCCTAAAGCTTGTGGATTATTGTGGTCCAGCTCTGTCGCCTTAATCGCATGTTCTTTAGCTTTGATCATGGCGTTTTGTTTATCAAAAATCCCCATTTGCGCCATGCTGAGGTAGCATTCTGCCAGCGCACAGTAAGGCGCAATGCTGTTTGGCGACATGTTAATGCATTGAGTCAGCAATTTAAGCGCTTGCTGTAAGCTATAGGGGGTGTATTGATTTAACTCATGCTTACCGCGTAAGTAAACCATGGTACTGTCAATCGAATTTAGCTCGCTAATCTGCTTTGTGTCCCAGCGGAGCCCGGGAATACATCTGAGCAAAAGATTCGCAATTTTGTTTTGCAAGAGAGAAGCGGGTTGGTGTTCTATCAACTTAATGCTTTCCTGGTGCAGCAGGTGATAACCTTTAACCCGAACTATCTCGATCTGTACAATATTATCATTGCCATCGGGTATCATCTGCCCGGAGATATAATAATCGGGGCGTAATTGATCCATGAGCTCAAGAATATCCTTAACACTGCGGCAGTTCTTCGTAATGGTCACCGGCAGCACGCTCAGGCCAAAGGGCGCATACTGCGATAATCCCTTCACGATAGAGTAATGCAGACTCTCGGATTGAACCTGATCCTGCATCTGAAAAGGAAGTATCGCCAATGTATGAGTTGTAGGTTGCGGCGCTGGCGGAGACACCACTACGACCGGACGATTAAACCGATAGCCCTGTCCGTACAGTGTTTCAATGTAACGATGCTCTTTATCTTCCGACAGAATACGTCGTAAGGCATAAATACAGCGGGTAAGAGATTCTTCGTTAACTTCCGCGTCGCCCCATACCTGGTCCAGTAAGGTGTTTTTACTGACAATCTCGCCGGCGGCTTCGAGCAGGATGACCAGAACGGCATATTCTTTTGGCGGAATATTGACTTTCTTTTCTGAGCGTAGCAGGGAGCCGTCCATGTTGAGTATGAAATCATCAAAGACGAATTTTTTATTCGATACAGGAACAGGATTAAAATGTGGCATGATAATAGTGTATTCTCTTACAGGGTGAAAAGTTATAATAACTAATACAAGTCGTTAGGATAGAATCTACTGTTTCAGTAATTCTGCTGTTAGTACTAACGGTCAGGTTGAGCTTTTATTATGAGCTTAATGTCATATTGTACGGGCTCGGGTTTATATGTTTTTAACATTTGATTATTTAGCTTATGCCTGTGCTTTAAATAACTGACATATTGGTAATAATATTGTTATAACTAACCGTGATTATTGAATGGACGCTGTCGTATATCCTGGAGCAGAGAGTCAGCGCCGGGCATCTAAATATTTACATATTTAACTTGGCCTCATTGCAATAGAGATTAGTTTTGTAGCTATCTTACTGCATTTTTTGGGGGTGTAAATGCTGCTTATTATATCTTCATGGTTAATGGTCTGATAATTACACCATCAGAACCATTTTTCTCGAAGATTTCCACTAAATGACCATTCGTTGAAAGTTTAAGAGTGTAATTTGTCTTAGGTTCCAAAATATAAATGAAAAACTGTTTTTAATGGTGCGCTTATTTTTATATTTTTTTGCAAAATAATGATATCGTCTTTTCTTTACTCCCTTCAGCTATCGCGTCAAAAAGGCAGGGGGTTTATGAGCAGTATCATCCTCAGGCTGGCCCCCTGGCATTATATCGATATCAGGAGGAAGAGAAGAGGTATGCCAGGCAGAAGCTAACAAGCGTGACTGTTTCGGTGTAGACCGTTCAGGCAAATAGTTCTCAGAGGGAACGGATGATGTATAAATATGAATAAAATGCCGGCCTTAATCCACAGGGTTAAAGCCGGAAGGAGATAGTGTCATCTGGACGAATTCTTACGCTGTGAATAAGGCAATATCGGTTTACCAGTCATCATAGCGATGACAAGTTCACAAAAATCGTGTTATATAATCAGCCTTACTTTAAATTACCAGAGATATCAGTATAAGCTGTCTTCCGGACAGAACAATGATGTTGAATAGCCTCCCATCCTGATATAGCGTGTTAATGCGCAGTCTGAATTTTAAATTATTACAATTTTAATAAAAATCTTTACTTGAGTGACTGATACAAAAAATGTTAATGGTTCGCCATTTTTATGAATGTCGATGGCGTAGTTTTAAAATATTTTTTGAAACATTGAATGAAGTAGGACGTGCTGTCATAACCACATTTTAATGCTACAGCATTAACATTATGGTTGCCTATGCGTAAAAGTTTTGCTGCCTGATTCATTCTTGCCGATAAGTAGATGTCGCTAAAGCTGGTACCTTCTTCTGCAAGTTTCCGTTTGAGCGTTGACGTACTCATAAATATATGATCGGCAACATCCGTAAGCTTCCACTGTCTACTGGGTGACGAAGATATAATGTTGTAAACGCGCTCCTTTAACGTTATCTGAGCCGAGCTAAGGATGATCTCATAACTCTCCGGGAGTCGGAGAAAAGCAGTAAGCAGGAACAGCAGAAAATAAGGAATTAACTCTTCATTTTCAATACAACTCTTGTTGTTACAGTTACTGCAACCTTTGCTTGTATCCTTCGTACAGGAGAACGCCGTTTTCAGATGTTCAAATACCTCTCTTCTGGCAGGAAAGTCAGGCGTATAGAAGATTTTCTGCGCTTTCTCTGTGGGTACCGCCATTTTTGTTTGCTGCTCGTTTGGGATAAGTGCATAGAGAGCGCCAAGTCGTTGCGTCGGTATCTCGAGTATATCGAAATCCATGTGGCCATTGACCTCTTCAAGCGTCACGTTAACTACCTGCTCTTTTTTGAGCACCAACATCCCAGGTTCGTCACAGTAAATCGTATCGTGATTATTGCTAATCGTCAGTTTACCGCTCCGAAAGCAAACTAAAGTGAAACTGCTTACATAAAGATTTTTGATGGTAACCTGCTGAGTCTGACTTTTAATTTGCTGCCGGGTATTTGTCAAAAGTGATTTTAATTTCTGTAAGTTATCTGCGGCAGGACGCTGATGACTATTACTTACAAAGGTTACATTTTCCATATTATCCCTTTGTTGATGTTATTTTAATGTTCCTTACTGGTATCCTACTGAAAAAATCTGAGTTGTAAATGCTCTTTATTAGCGTGTGTTGGCAATGGTCTGATTGTTACACCAAAAGAACCCAAATTTGGGTAATTTATCTACAGTAGTTTAAGCTCCAATGGGGATGATGGTTCTTTTAATATGTGTTGAGACGCATTATACAGAATAAATTGATTTTATTTCTCACTTTTCATTCTATTTTCATCAGGAATCCCTGTGTCCTGTGCGGTAATCTGCTGCTATCGAGAACGACAGACATCGCTAACAGTATATATGGAAACATCAAAAGAGAAGACGATAACAAGCCCTGGGCCATACATAGTTCGATTACTTAACAGCTCACTGAACGGCTGTGAGTTTCCATTGCTGACAGGCCGAACACTCTTTGTGGTAGGTCAGAGTGATGCGCTCACTGCTTCAGGCCAACTCCCTGATATACCTGCCGATAGCTTTTTTATCCCGCTGGACCATGGCGGAGTAAATTTTGAAATCCAGGTGGATACGGATGCGACCGAAATTATACTCCATGAGCTGAAAGAAGGAAATTCTGAATCTCGTTCGGTGCAATTAAATACACCAATACAGGTCGGTGAATTGCTTATCCTGATTCGCCCGGAAAGCGAGCCGTGGGTGCCCGAGCAGCCTGAGAAGTTAGAAACGTCTGAAAAAAAGAACGAGCCGCGTTTTAAAAACGGAATTGTAGCCGCACTGGCCGGGTTTTTTATATTGGGAATTGGGACGGTGGGGACGTTATGGATACTTAACTCGCCGCAGCGGCAGGCCGCAGAGCTCGATTCGTTATTGGGGCAGGAGAAAGAGCGCTTTCAGGTGTTGCCAGGACGGGACAAAATGCTCTATGTCGCTGCGCAAAATGAAAGAGATACGCTGTGGGCTCGTCAGGTTTTAGCGAGGGGCGATTATGATAAAAATGCGCGAGTGATTAACGAAAACGAAGAAAATAAGCGTATCTCTACCTGGCTGGATACCTATTATCCTCAGCTGGCTTATTATCGGCTTCATTTCGATGAGCCGCGTAAACCCGTTTTCTGGCTAAGCCGCCAGCGAAACACGATGAGCAAGAAAGAGCTCGAGGTGTTAAGTCAAAAGCTGAGAGCGCTAATGCCTTACGCGGATTCGGTTAACATCACGTTGATGGACGATGTTACCGCCGCAGGCCAGGCCGAAGCGGGGCTAAAACAGCAGGCGTTACCTTATTCCCGCAGGAATCATAAGGGGGGCGTAACGTTTGTTATTCAGGGGGCGCTCGATGATGTAGAAATACTCAGAGCCCGTCAATTTGTCGATAGCTATTACCGCACATGGGGAGGACGCTATGTGCAGTTTGCGATCGAATTAAAAGATGACTGGCTCAAAGGGCGCTCATTTCAGTACGGGGCGGAAGGTTATATCAAAATGAGCCCAGGCCATTGGTATTTCCCAAGCCCACTTTAATTTAACGCAAATAAGGAAGTCATTATGGCAACACCTTGGTCAGGCTATCTGGATGACGTCTCAGCAAAATTTGATACGGGCGTTGATAATCTACAAACGCAGGTAACAGAGGCGCTGGATAAATTAGCAGCAAAACCCTCCGATCCGGCGCTACTGGCGGCGTATCAGAGTAAGCTCTCGGAATATAACTTGTACCGTAACGCGCAATCGAACACGGTAAAAGTCTTTAAGGATATTGATGCTGCCATTATTCAGAACTTCCGTTAATCAGTTATAAGGTGGATTATGTCGATTGCAACTATTGTCCCTGAGAATGCCGTTATAGGGCAGGCGGTCAATATCAGGTCTATGGAAACGGACATTGTCTCGCTGGATGACCGGCTACTCCAGGCTTTTTCTGGTTCGGCGATTGCCACGGCTGTGGATAAACAGACGATTACCAACAGGATTGAGGACCCTAATCTGGTGACGGATCCCAAAGAGCTGGCTATTTCGCAAGAGATGATTTCAGATTATAACCTGTATGTTTCTATGGTAAGTACCCTTACTCGTAAAGGAGTCGGGGCTGTTGAAACGCTATTACGCTCATGATTCGTCGATATCTATATACCTTTTTGCTGGTAATGACCCTTGCCGGCTGTAAGGATAAGGATCTTTTAAAAGGACTGGACCAGGAACAGGCTAATGAGGTCATTGCCGTTCTGCAAATGCACAATATAGAAGCGAATAAAATTGATAGCGGAAAATTGGGCTATAGCATTACCGTTGCTGAGCCTGATTTTACCGCTGCGGTGTACTGGATTAAAACTTATCAGCTTCCTCCCCGGCCACGGGTGGAAATAGCGCAGATGTTCCCGGCGGATTCGCTGGTATCGTCTCCGCGAGCTGAAAAGGCCAGGTTATATTCGGCTATTGAACAGCGACTGGAACAGTCATTACAGACGATGGAGGGCGTGCTCTCCGCCAGGGTCCATATTAGTTATGATATTGATGCTGGTGAAAATGGCCGCCCGCCAAAACCTGTTCATCTGTCGGCATTAGCCGTATATGAACGAGGTTCGCCGCTTGCGCATCAGATCAGCGATATCAAGCGTTTCTTAAAGAATAGTTTTGCCGATGTGGATTATGACAACATTTCTGTTGTGTTGTCAGAACGTTCTGATGCCCAATTACAGGCTCCCGGCACACCAGTAAAACGTAATTCTTTTGCAACCAGTTGGATTGTGTTGATTATTTTGTTATCCGTGATGTCAGCAGGCTTTGGCGTCTGGTATTACAAAAACCATTATGCCCGCAATAAGAAAGGCATAACGACTGATGATAAGGCGAAATCGTCAAATGAATAGGCAGCCATTACCCATTATCTGGCAAAGAATCATTTTTGATCCGTTATCGTATATCCATCCTCAGCGGTTGCAGATAGCGCCGGAAATGATTGTCAGACCCGCCGCCAGGGCGGCGGCAAATGAGTTAATACTGGCGGCATGGCGGCTTAAGAACGGAGAAAAGGAGTGTATTCAAAACTCACTGACGCAGCTGTGGCTGCGTCAGTGGCGCCGACTGCCGCAAGTAGCGTATTTACTCGGTTGCCATAAACTGAGAGCCGATCTGGCAAGGCAGGGAGCCTTGCTTGGCCTGCCGGATTGGGCGCAAGCATTTTTGGCAATGCATCAGGGAACAAGTTTATCTGTCTGCAATAAGGCGCCGAATCACCGGTTTTTACTTAGCGTCGGGTATGCACAGTTAAATGCCCTGAATGAATTTTTACCTGAATCTTTAGCACAGCGTTTTCCTTTGCTTTTTCCTCCATTTATTGAGGAGGCATCGAAGCAGGATGCTGTAGAAATGTCAATTTTGCTACTGGCCTTACAATATGCTCAAAAATATCCCAATTCCGTCCCCGCTTTCGCCTGTTGAGGGGATACTGATAAAGCGTAAAACGCTGGAACGTTATTTCTCTATTGAAAGATTAGAACAGCAGGCGCATCAACGGGCTAAGCGTATTTTGCGAGAGGCGGAAGAAGAGGCAAAGACCTTGCGGATGTACGCCTATCAGGAAGGTTACGAGCAGGGAATGATAGACGCGTTACAGCAGGTCGCCGCTTATCTTACTGATAATCAGACAATGGCCTGGAAGTGGATGGAAAAAATACAGATTTATGCCCGCGAGTTATTTTCAGCTGCGGTCGACCATCCCGAAACGCTTTTAACCGTCCTGGATGAGTGGCTGAGGGATTTCGATAAGCCTGAGGGGCAACTTTTTTTAACACTACCAGTTAACGCGAAAAAAGATCACCAAAAACTGATGGTGTTGCTTATGGAGAACTGGCCAGGCACTTTTAATCTTAAATATCATCAGGAACAGCGCTTTATCATGAGTTGCGGCGATCAGATCGCAGAATTTTCACCTGAACAATTTGTTGAAACGGCAGTAGGCGTCATTAAGCATCATCTTGATGAACTTCCACAAGACTGCCGGACGATTTCTGATAACGCTATTAACGCACTTATTGATGAATGGAAGACAAAAACGCAAGCATTGTAAAATGGAGGTTATAAGGTGATACCGGGTACGATTCCGACTTCTTATTTGGTCCCGACAGCGGATACTGAAGCGACGGGTGTGGTTTCGTTGAGTGCCAGGGCCGCTATGCTGAATAATGTGGATAGCGCGCCTTTAAGCAATGGCGGCGACGTTGATCTTTATGATGCATTCTACCAACGACTTTTGGCGCTTCCTGAGTCAGCCTCTTCTGAAACGCTTAAAGATAGCATTTATCAAGAGATGAATGCCTTCAAAGATCCGAAAAGTGGTGATTCGGCTTTTGTTTCTTTTGAGCAGCAAACGGCTATGCTACAAAACATGTTAGCAAAAGTTGAACCGGGCACCCATTTATATGAGGCTTTAAACGGGGTATTAGTTGGTACAATGAATGCACAGTCACAAATGACCTCCTGGATGCAGGAGATTATTTTATCGGGCGGGGAAAACAAAGAGGCAATTGACTGGTGAACCACCCATTGCTGGCGATTTGTGATAAGGTATGGTGTATATATTAGCAAATAATGCAGAAAATGCACCATGCCAGTGTATCTATCTTATTGATGTATATGGATTATTAAGGTATCTGCCAGGCGTTTTATTCTGAAATGATTATATTAATATTGTAAGCTTCCATTACAAAATTGTGCATAAAGTTTGTAAGAGTATCTTTTTGTGACGAAATGAACGCGCGTTGGAATGTAATTATTGGCTATAATAATAAAAAAATCGGATTTAAATCATCTCTGTGAGTTTTAATTATTTGTTTATAAGAATATAACGATTTTGAGTTCCTTATAGCACACAGGATAAAATATGGTATTGCCTTCAATGAATAAATCAGTTGAGGCCATTAGCAATAATCACCTTCAACAGCCGAACAAATTTCCATTAATAAATGGATTAGCTGACGTAAGAGACTATTATGTCGCAAACTGCTTATTGTTTAAACTTAATAAAGGCAGTTTGCGAATTGAAAACGAATTTGGGGAGTTCATCGAACAATCTGCGCCGTGTTTATTTTTATTGGAAAAAGATCAAACAATCACGCTTAGTATGAGCGAAATAGAAGGGCATATTGATTTTTCTTCACTGGAAGTTTCCTATGACTTAATGCAAAAATTCTACAAAGTTTTTTACAGTACAAGAAACTATAATGATCGAGAGCTATCATTAAAAACGAAACCAAAGTATTTTTTTCATGCGGACTTGTTGCCAGGGATGAGTGATACTTTTGACTCTATTTTGCATGGTGTGGCATGTCCACGGGTTTGTAGTAATGTGAGTATTGATGATCATGATTATTCATATTTCTCATTGATGTATCTTATATCGGCATTTGTACGTAAGCCCGGTGGGTTTGATTTCCTTGAGCGAGCAATAAAAATTACGACAAAAGAGAAAGTTTATAACATTATTATCAGCGATCTCACCCGCAAATGGTCACAGGCTGAGGTGGCAGGAAAGCTGTTTATGAGCGTATCAAGTCTGAAGCGAAAACTGGCCGCTGAAGAGGTGAGTTTTAGCAAAATATACCTGGATGCTCGTATGAATCAGGCTATAAAATTATTACGTATGGGGGCTGGAAATATTTCACAAGTCGCGACGATGTGTGGCTATGATACGCCTTCTTATTTTATCGCTATTTTTAAACGGCATTTTAAGATTACACCGCTTAGCTTTATGCGTACAATGAACCATTGATTTGTGAAATTATTTTAAACGTTACTATCTGTTTGCGTTACAGATACCAAATATTTTTTTAATCGTAGTGTATATTTCAGTATCGCTACACCAGTGATATATAGTTAATGAAAGGGAATCGAAAGCGTTCATTGTCAGACATACATGGCCACCAGGCGTCGGGCAATCGTTGTACTCTAAGAGATTACAGTAAAGTAAAACAGCAAATTTAATCATTATCAGATTTGTAAAAGGAATTCATTTCGGTAACGACATTGCGCATGTAATAACGTATCTGGTCTTATTACCTTTGTAGTAAGAAGGCGTTATCTACTTGCGCAGTAGTCGCCCAGGAAGAAAAATCATTACCGAAGCTGTGGTCAGTTTTCAAAAAAGGATAAATAAATGAGAAATGTAATTATATACGGTATTAACTGGACTAATTGTTATGCCCTTCAGTCTATTTTTAAGCAAAAATATCCGGAAAAGTGCGTTAAAACGTGTAACTCATTAACTGCACTTTTGCATTCTCTATCCGATATGCCGGACGCCGGGCTGATTTTAGCTTTGAACCCGCATGAGCATGTTTATCTTTTTCATGCGTTGCAAACGCGGTTGCAGAACCGTAAAGTTTTGGTAGTGGCAGATCGCTTGTATTATATCGATCGCTGTGTGCTGCAATATTTTGGCGTTATGGATTATGTTTTAAAAGACGAACTATCCTGCGCTATCCGCTCGGATCGAGAGAAGCTCCGTCTTCCGGAAGCCTGGCTGCGTTTCTGCCACAGGCCACAAAAGAAAACCGTGGCTGCTACGTATGCTTTTAATGCCGGCGAGACGCCGGAAGAGGTATTGTTTAATATCAATCAATACGCCTGGTGGAATCTACCTCCCGGCGTCACTCAGGCGAAATATGCGCTGCTTATATTATTATCCTCCGGACATCCGGCAATTGAACTGGCGAAAAAATTTGGTCTGGGAACAAAAACCGTTAGTATTTATCGTAAGAAGGTTATGTATCGTTTGGGGATGGACTCTTCACCGCTATCGCTGTTCCGGGGACTGAAACTAGACGCGCATTTACAGCGCACTGCTTTTGCACATAACCCTGCTGTACCTGACGATAATTGCGCGTTACCGATTGCGGTAGGAATGAATTAAACTATTTTTTATCATTTATGACCATGTGTTGAGCTTTTATTATAAAAAAGATTTTTTGAATAGTAATTCTTATATATAATCATCTGGAGGTGATTGGTTGCCTGGCTCAATCATTGAGGCATATTTTTGCGGGCAATATATTGAATCTGAAAAGTTAAAGATGATATTTTCGGTGCAGGAGCTATCATGTGGAGGGAAAAGTATGCTAAGTCCTACGGCTCGTAATATGGGGGCGAGTTTATCGCCTCAGCCTGACGTCAGCGGGGAGCTAAACACCGAAGCATTGACCTGTATTGTTGAGCGTCTGGAAAGTGAAATTATAGATGGTAGCTGGATTCATATCAGTTACGAGGAAACCGATCTCGAAATGATGCCTTTTCTTGTTGCACAGGCCAATAAGAAGTATCCAGAGTTAAATCTTAAATTTGTTATGTCAGTCCATGAGCTTGTTTCCTCTATAAAGGAGACCAGAATGGAAGGCGTTGAATCTGCCCGATTTATCGTAAATATGGGAAGTTCAGGTATCCATATTTCAGTCGTCGATTTTAGAGTTATGGACGGAAAGACATCGGTGATTTTGTTCGAACCAGCAGCGTGTAGCGCTTTTGGACCTGCTTTACTGGCGTTGAGGACCAAAGCAGCTCTTGAACGTGAACAATTGCCTGATTGTTATTTTGCTATGGTCGAGCTGGACATTCAACGAAGCTCTTCTGAATGTGGTATTTTTAGCCTGGCGCTCGCCAAAAAACTTCAGCTTGAATTTATGAACTTAGTAAAAATTCATGAAGATAATATTTGTGAACGTCTGTGTGGTGAAGAACCTTTTCTCCCGTCTGATAAAGCAGACCGTTATCTGCCGGTGAGTTTTTACAAACATACTCAAGGCGTACAACGATTAAATGAATATGTGCAGGCCAATCCGGCGGCGGGAAGCAGTATAGTAAACAAAAAGAATGAAACGCTTTATGAGCGATTCGATAACAATGCCGTTATGCTAAACGATAAAAAACTCTCTATATCCGCTCATAAAAAAAGGATAGCTGAATATAAGTCTTTACTTAAACCGTAATGAAATTATAAGGTTGCCTGCCAGAGAAAATACTTCCAGCGCCATAAGACTACTCTATATTATGACCGTATGTTTCCTGAATAGCAGGCAAAAAAGTGTTAACCTTGCGCCTCTGGTACGATTTCATTACGCCTGTCACGCCATGTTGCGTAAATAAATACCGCAATAAACACGATGGCAAATAATACCACGATGGTCGGCGCTGGCGCGCTATCAAGATAAAAAGACAGATAAACGCCCGCAAAAGCGGTAATAACTGACAGACTCACCGCTAATCCTAGCGCGCGCGCAAAGCGTCGCGTCAGCAAAATGGCAATTGCGCCGGGGGCGATAAGCAATGAAATCGACAGAATAATGCCCACCGATTTCAGCGTGGCGACGATAGTCAGCGCAATCATACATAGCAGGCCATAATGCAGTAGTGTCGTATTCAGCCCGCTGGCTTTCGCCTGGTGCGGGTCAAAAGCGTGTAGCAGGAGATCTTTCCATTTCAGCCCAATGATTAACGCAATACCCAGTGCAATAACTGACGTTTGTACGATATCCCCCAGCGATACGCCCAGCATATCCCCAAACAGGATGTGATCCAGATGCACTTCCGATTGAATAGAAACATAGAGCACCAGACCTGCGCCAAACATCCCGGAAAAGACGATGCCCATCACCGTATCACGTTTGATGCGGCTGTTATCGTCCAGATAACCGGTCGCGATAGCGCAAAATAATCCGGCAATGAAAGCGCCAATCGCCAGGGGGATCCCCACAATATATGCCAGCACGACCCCGGGGAATACCGCATGACTCATTGCATCGCCCATTAACGCCCAGCCTTTTAACACTAAAAACACGGACAGTAAGGCGCAGGGAATCGCCACAATGACCGAAACCATAAGGGCGTTCACCATAAAATCAAACTGAAAGGGTTCCAGTAACGTTGTTAAGAACATGTCGGCTCCTTCTGCAGGCGGGCGCGTCGACGGTTGGCTAACAGACCGTGTTTCGGGGCGAAAATAAAGGCTGTGATGAACAGTAAGGTTTGCATGACGACAATAATTCCGCCAGTGGCGCCATCCAGCCAGTAGCTAAGCCATGCGCCCAGAAAACTGGTCAGGCTACCAATCACGACGGCAATCATGAGCAGACGTGGAAAACGGTCGGTGAGTAACCAGGCCGTCGCGCCCGGCGTGACGACGAGACAGATCACCAGGAACGCCCCAACGGTTTGCAGGGCCGCCACGGTAGAGACGGACAATAGAGTGAAAAACAACAGCTTTAGTCGACCCGGATTAAGCCCGATAGAACGCGCATGGGTTTCATCGAAAAAGACGACCATCAGATCTTTCCACTTTAACAGCAGAATCGTCAGCGAGACTGCGCCGATAATCGCCAGTTGCGCAATATCCGCTGGCGCGATCGCCAGCACGTTGCCGAGAATAATCGTCTGGATATTCACCGACATCGGATTGAGCGACACCATAAAAAGGCCGACGCCAAAAAAAGAGGAGAAGATAAGCCCGATAATCGCGTCTTCTTTCAGGCGTGAGCGTTGGTTAAGAAAGAGCATACTGCCTGCCGCCAGTCCGCCGGAAAGAAACGCGCCGAGCGAGAAGGGCAGTCCTAACATCCAGGCGCCAGCGACGCCAGGCACAATAGAGTGAGATAGCGCATCGCCAATGAGCGACCAGCCTTTGAGCATCAAATAGCAGGAGAGAAACGCGCACAGACCGCCCACCATCGCGGAGACCCACATCGCGTTGAGCATATACTGGTAGCCAAACGGCTCAATAAGCCAGTTCATGACGATTTTCCTCCGCTGGCCACGCGCCGGGAAATAAAGGGGCGCTCGTCATCGGTGATGATGTGCTCTTCACCTCCGCTTAGCGCGATATGACGTAGAACGCCGCTAAACGCCTGTTCCAGATTCGCGGCGGTAAACGTGGTTTCGGTAGGGCCGCTGGCCAGTACGGTTCCTTTAATCATTACCGTATAGTCGCAAAACTCGGTGACGGAGCCGAGATTATGCGTTGAGACCAGCATCGTGCGGCCTTCATCGCGCAGTTCCCGCAGTAGATCGATGATTCGCGCTTCGGTTTTTACATCCACGCCGGTAAAAGGTTCATCCAGCAGGATTACCTGTCCATCCTGAGCGATGGCCCTGGCAAGAAACACACGTTTTTTCTGCCCGCCGGACAGCTCGCCAATCTGCCTGTGACGATACTCCTGCATATCTACCCGCGCCAGCGCGGCGTCAACACAGGCGTGATCATGCGCAGTGGGACGGCGTAGCCAGCCCATATGGCCGTAGCGTCCCATCATCACCACATCTTCTACCAGCACCGGAAATGACCAGTCCACTTCTTCTGATTGCGGAACATAAGCAATGAGGTTTTTTTTCAGCGCCTTGTTGACTGACTGTTGCAGGATAGTGATATCGCCCTGCGCAAGATGCACAAAGCCCATTAACGCTTTAAATAACGTAGACTTACCGGAACCATTTACGCCTACCAGCGCGGCGATTGAACCGCCAGGCACCTGAAAAGTGGCGTCCCGTAGGGCGGTATGACCGTTGCGATACGTCACCGTGACTTGATCAACGGTAATCGCAGATTGACTCATTGTTGACTCCTCAGTCCGTCGTTAATGCCGTTGACGATGGTTTCGGTCGTGACGCGCAGCAGATCCAGATAGGTTGGCACAGGGCCGTCAGCGGCGCTCAGAGAATCGACATACAGCACGCCGCCATAATGCGCGCCGGATTCACGCGCGACCTGACGGGCCGGTTTATCGGAAACCGTACTCTCGCTAAAGATGGCGGGAATATGGTGCTTTTTAATGGTATCAATCACTTTACGCACCTGTTTTGGCGTCCCCTGTTGATCGGCGTTAATTGGCCAGAGATAAAGCTCTTTCATGTCATTATCGCGCGCCAGGTAAGAGAACGCGCCTTCACTGGTGACCAGCCAGCGCTGATCGGCGGGAATTTTTTCCAGTTCGGCACGCAACGGATCGGCCATCTGGCGAATTTTCGCTTTATAGCGTTCGGCATTTTGCTTATAGATCTGCGCATTATCCGGATCGTACTTCACCAGGGCGTCGCGAATGTTATCGACATAAATCAGCGCGTTTTCTGCCGACATCCAGGCGTGCGGGTTCGGTTTACCGTTATACGGGCCTTCGGTAATGCCCATCGGTTTGACACCGGTGGAGACGACGACTTCCGGTACGCCGGAAAGGTGCTGATAAAAGCGGGCGAACCATCGCTCCAGGTTCAGACCATTCGCGAGGATAAGCTGTGCCCCCTGCGCTCGTTTAATATCGCCGGGCGTTGGCTGATACTCATGGATTTCAGCGCCGGGTTTGGTAATCGAGCTGACTTCCGCTGCGTCGCCCGCCACGTTTTTCGCCATGTCGGCAATAACGGTAAACGTGGTGATGACTTTAAATTTCTCTTTTGCATAGGCTGGCGATAGCGCGAGTATCGCGACAATACCGGCAATCAGGAGTGTTTTCAGACGATGTAGATTCGTCATAGTATCCCTCGCAACAATGTGGTTAATTAATCATCGAATATAGCCTTTGCTATGTTATATAGCACAAGGTATGAATAAATGAAAATAATTCTTATTTGCGAAATAGCGACGATATGCAGTGATAGTGCTAAAGAGGGATAAGGTGTAAAATAAATACACCTTAATGTTCGGAGAGAGCACGATGCCTGGTAAACGTATCGCTCGTGAAAAACTGACGATCAAAAAAATGATCGCGCTGTATGAAAGCCAGTGCCCACAGGCGTCAGCGGTGCAGGGGCATTACGAGGCGCTATTCGCCTACGCGCAAAAACGTCTTGATAAATGCGTATTTGGCGAGGAAAAACCCGCCTGTAAGCAGTGCCCGGTGCACTGCTATCAGCCGGCTAAACGCGAGGAGATGAAGCAGATTATGCGTTGGGCAGGTCCGCGAATGCTTTGGCGACACCCTGTCCTGACCGTGCGGCACCTTATCGACGATAAGCGCCCCGTTCCGGAATTGCCGGAAAAATATCAGCGCAAGAAGTGAAGGGGAAGCGCCAGGCCTACGGCGCGCATCATCTCCAGGCCGGATCAGATCCGGCAACCCGTTACGCTAACGCGTCTTTATCAATACCCAATCGCTTCATACGCGACAGCAGGGTGGTTCGTTTAAGCCCCAGACGCTGCGCCGCGCCTTTTGGTCCAGCCACTACGCCATTGGTCTCTTTCAGCACGCGTATAATAAGCTGATATTCATCTTCGCCTTCTTTGGCGCTTTCAGTCGCAACAGGCGAGGTATCGGGCGTTACGGCGGTAATATCCGGCAGCGACAGTTGTAGCACATTGCCGCGCGTCAGCAACACGGCGCGCTCGACGACATTCTCCAGCTCGCGAACGTTCCCCGGCCATTCCATGCTGCTGAGCGTGCGCAGCGTTTCGGCGGGAATGCTGTCGATATTACGCCCCATTCGGCGGGCGATTTTGAAAGTGAACGCTTTGACCAGTAGTGGAATATCTTCCGGACGTTCGCGTAACGGAGGAAGTTGGATCGGAAAAACATTCAGCCGATAGTAGAGATCGTTACGGAATTCGCGATCGGCGACCATTTTTTTCAGATCGCGGTTAGTCGCGGCGATCAGCCGCACGTCGGTCTGGATCAGTTTATTGCTGCCGAGACGTTCAAACTCTTGCTCCTGAAGGACGCGCAGCAGCTTAGGCTGTAGCTCCAGCGGCATGTCGCCCACTTCATCCAGAAACAGCGAGCTTTTATCCGCCAGCTCGAAACGGCCAATCCGCTGCGCGCTGGCGCCGGTAAACGCGCCGCGCTCATGACCAAACAAATCGCTTTCCAGCAGCCCCGCCGGCATCGCGGCGCAGTTCATCTTTACCATCCTGCGCCCGCTACGTCCGCTCAGGTTGTGAATGGCGCGGGCAATCAACTCTTTACCGGTTCCCGTTTCGCCCAGAATCAGTACGGTACTGTCGCTCTGCGCCACCATCTCAACCTGCTTTAGCACGTTGTACATCGCTTCGCTGCGTCCGATGATCTCGCCAAACTCGCTGTCGACGTTATTAAGCTGCTCCGTGAGCGCCAGATTTTCGTCGACCAGGCGTTCCTTCAGACGGTGGATTTCCTGATAGGCCAGCGCATTATCCACGGCAATGGCTACCCGTTCGGCAATCTGACGCAGCAGCTTGAGGTTGGCGGTGGTAAACACTTTTTCTTCGCACTGGGCCAGTTTGAGCACGCCAAGCATCGTCTTGCCGGACATCAACGGCAGCAGGCAAAGCGTCTGGATCTGATTGCCCCAGGTATCGAACAGCATGCGTTCGTAGGGGGCAAGCGGATCGCGTTCGTTGAGGTTGATAAGCAGCATCTCTTTACTTTTAAAGACGCGCTCCGTGAGCGTGCCGGCTTCGTCGACTTCGCTCTGTTCGTGCGCCGGATGATGCTCATCAAGGTAGTGGGTGGAGTAGATATTCAGCTTATTTTTGCGATGGCTGCGCAACACGATGCTGATTGCGTCGATATTGAAATAGTGGTGGATCTCTTTTGCGACTTCGCTTACCAGCTCATCAATATCCAGACGCGACAGGACGGCGTTGGTAATCGCAACCAGAATACGGAAGTTATCGCGTTCGCGGCACAACAGATCATAATCGACATTATTGTTTACCCGGTTTTGAATTTGCTCGGCGACCACGCCGACAATTTGGGTAAACGTATGCAGACGGTCATATTCCTTTTCACTCCAGGGGCGATCTTCCTGACGGATGAATTCGCAGCCGCCGAAAATACGGCCCTCCGCGGCTAAAGGAAGCAGACAGTAATGACCAAATTCAGGGTAGAGGCCGCTCGCGGCAAGCTGCGGCCAGGTTTCGGTAAACTCATGGAAATTACAGTGCAATGCATCGGGGCGAGAAAGGATGCGACGTACCGGGCCGTGCGCCAGTACGGTTTCATCTTCATATTCAACAGGACGGCCATTTTCTCGCGTCGCATAATATTGTGCGCGTTGCGACTGCGCCTGCCATAGCACAATGCCGGCGCTGTCGGCGAGCGCTGAACGCTTTACCAGTTGCGAAAGCGCTTCACTGAGCGACGCCAAATCGGGCTGCTGCAATAAGGTACGAGTGATATCGAACAAGCCTTGCTGTCCAAGATCGCTCATGGGTGTATACGACATGTTGCTTTTCCAGGAAAATACCGCAAAACGGTGCGAAAACGGTAAATGAATTATAGGTATAAGTCGTAAGTTATTGCCGGATGGCTGACCGCAAACTTGCTGGTCACACACTCCGTAGGCCTGATAAGCAAAGCGCCATCAGGCGTTAATGCAGCGTTAATGCCGGATGTCGACGCAAATGCGTCTTATCCGGCCTACAGTATGCTGCCAACAGGCTGCTAGCATATACGAGGTAATGGTTCGGCGTGTGGCAAATCAAGGGTTCGCTTCACGCCATAGAGTCCGGCTAAGCGAACGCCTTTGCGTTCCACGACTTCGCCAATCAGCGCTGCATCACGTCCCAGCGGATGCGCGCGTAATGCCGCCAACGCCCGATCTGCGGCCTGCCGTTCAACGGCAATCACCAGTTTTCCTTCGTTGGCAAAGTTCAGGGCATCCAGCCCCAACAGCTCGCAGACGCCGCGCACGGCAGGTTTGAGCGGCAGTGCGGATTCGGACAATTCAATACCGTAACCGCAGGACGTCGCAAACTCATGGGCGACCGCATTCACGCCGCCGCGCGTGGCGTCACGCAATGCCTTCACTCCGTCAATATGACGCAGCGTCTGAATAAGCGGCGTTAATACTGCGCAGTCGCTCGCCAGCTCGCCATCCAGTCCCAGTTGCTCACGCAGGTTGAGAATAGTGGCACCGTGATCGCCAAGCGTACCGCTGACTAACAGCACATCGCCAACGCTCAGCGTTTGCGCGCCCCAGCGAATATCGGCGGGAATCGCCCCCATGCCGGCAGTGTTGATAAATAATTTGTCCGCCGCGCCGCGCTGCACAACTTTGGTGTCGCCGGTTACAATGGCGATACCCGCTTCCCGCGCGGTCGCCGCCATGCTATTGACCACGCTTTTTAACGTCTCCATCGGCAGCCCTTCTTCAAGGATAAAGCCGCAGGAGAGATAGCGGGGGATCGCGCCGCTCACCGCAACGTCGTTCGCCGTACCGCAAATCGCCAGTTTGCCGATATTGCCGCCGGGGAAAAAGAGCGGATCAATCACATAGCTATCGGTAGAAAACGCCAGACGGTCGCCCTCCGCCGTCAGCTGCGCCAGCTCCAGACGCGCCTGATCTTCTTGTTCCGCCAGCCACGGGTTGGCAAAGGCCTCCATAAACAGGCTATTAATCAACTGTTGCATAGCCTGGCCGCCGCTGCCGTGGGCGAGTTGTATATTGTTCAAACTTCACACTCCTGCTGACGATACTGATACCAGGCGGCGCATGCGCCTTCGGAAGAGACCATCAGCGCGCCGAACGCGGTCTCTGGATTACATGTTTTACCAAATAGCGGGCACTGATGCGGCTTGCATCTGCCGGTCAGCACTTCGCCGCAGCGGGCGCGCGGATCGTCATAGACCTGCTGCGGCGCTGGGCGGAAATGCGCTTCGGCGTCAAAGCGCTGATACTCCGGCGTCAGGTGGACGCCGGAGGATTCAATCACGCCCAGACCGCGCCACTCGCTATCGCCATTAACGCAGAACACATCGGCAATGGCCTGCTGCGCCAGCATGTTTCCGGCATCCGGCACCACGCGACGGTATTGGTTTTCAACCTGGCTTAGGGCCGCTATTTTCTGCTCAACCAGCATGACCACGCCTTGCAGTAGATCAAGCGGTTCGAATCCAGCCACCACCAGCGGGCGATTAAAATCGGCGGCGATAAACTGGTACGCCTCGGTGCCGATGACCATGCTGACGTGGCCTGGCGCAAGAAAGGCGTCAATGCCGTTGTCCGGCTGCTCCAGTAGGCTACGCAGCGTCGGGATCAGCGTAATGTGCTGGCAAAAAAAGTAGAAGTTTCGCACGTCACGCTGTTTTGCCTGCTGCAGCGTGATGGCGGTGGTCGGCATGGTGGTTTCAAAGCCCAGCCCGAAAAATACCACTTTGCGGGTCGGGTTATCCTGCGCCAGCTTCAGCGCGTCCATCGGAGAATAAACAATACGGACATCCGCGCCGCGCGCTTTAGCCTGCAACAGAGAACCCTGTTTCCCCGGCACGCGCATGGCATCGCCAAAGGTGCAGAAAATCACCTCCGGATGGCTGGCGATTTCCACGCAACTGTCGATACGTCCCATCGGCAGCACGCAGACCGGACAACCGGGGCCGTGAATAAACTCCACGTTTTCGGGCAGTAACTGATCGAGACCAAATTTAAAAATCGCGTGGGTATGACCCCCGCAGACTTCCATAATGCGCAACGGACGTTCGGCAGTGTAAGGAAGAAGGGCGGCGCGTTCACGCAGGTGTTCAATGAGCTGCATTACCTGTTCCGGCGCACGGTACTCGTCAACAAAACGCATTATCTCTCCTCACCATACAGCAGTGCGCCGACGTCCGGCTCAACATCAAACATATTTTGTAGCGCGTCGAGCGTGTCGCGCGCTTCCGCTTCGTTAATGACGCTCATGGCGAATCCGACATGAACCAGCACCCACTGACCCAGACGCGGCTGACCGTTTTCATCACAACTGCCGACTAATGTGAGATCGACGTCGCGCTGAATGCCGCAGACGTCAACTTTTGCCTGATTGCCGTCAATGGCGCGGATTTGACCCGGCACGCCTATGCACATCGCTGCGCCTCCAGCCAGGCCAGCCACTGATCCATGCCTTCGCCGCTGGTGGCGGAAATCAGGATAATTTCAATCTCCGGGTTCACTTCACGCGCGCTGGCGATGCACTTCTCAACGTCAAAATTGAGGTAAGGCAGCAGATCGACTTTATTGAGCAGCATGAGCGACGCCGCGGCAAACATATGAGGATACTTCAGCGGCTTATCTTCACCTTCGGTCACGGAAAGCACTGCGACTTTATGCTTTTCGCCCAGATCGAAGCTGGCCGGGCAAACAAGATTACCGACGTTTTCGATAAACAGAATACCGTGGTCATCCAGCGGCAGGCGCGGCGCGGCGTCGGCGATCATTTGCGCGTCAAGATGGCAGCCTTTACCGGTGTTGACCTGAATGGCGGGCGTGCCGGTAGCGCGGATGCGGGCGGCGTCGTTCACTGTCTGCTGGTCGCCTTCAATCACCGCGCACGGTACACGGTCTTTCAATTTCATTAGCGTTTCGGTCAGCAGGGTGGTTTTACCTGACCCGGGGCTGGACACCAGGTTGAGCACCAGTTGCTGGCGGGCGGCGAAACGGGCGCGGTTGCGCTCAGCCAGACGATTATTTTTGTCCAGCACGTCGATTTCAACCTCCAGCATCCGCCGCTGACTCATACCAGGCGCGTGAGTTCCGGCTTCGCCGTGGCCGTAATGCAGATCGCCTTCTGCGGTCTGACTTGGGGTAAAGTCAGGCGTTTTAATGCCGGTAATATTCAGCGCCGGGCGAGCCGCTGGGGCAAAGGGCGCGCTACGAAACGCTGAGTGCGGATTATGTTCATCGCCTTCTATATAAAGGTTGCCTTCAGCGCAACCGCAAGTCGTACACATCGCTTACTCCTGATCTTTTTCTTGTTACAGGCTTTCTGCCGGATGGCGACGCGAGCGTCTATTCGGCATTAATCTTCAGTTTCATCAATCTCTATGCGCCGAATTTGTAAGCCGTCATCGGCCACAATTCGCAGCGTATCGCTATGACATTGCGGACAACGACGTACACGGTGGGTTAACAACGTGACATATTGTTGACAATGCTCACACCAGCATTCGGCTTCCTGTTCTTCGAGGTGCAGTTTACAACCTTCTGCTATCGTGCCGCGGCATACCAGATCAAAACAAAAGGAAAGAGCGTTGGTTTCCACGCAAGAAAATGCGCCAATTTTGATCCAGACGGCTGTCACACGTTTTGCACCGTATGCTGAAGCCTGTTGTTCAATCAATTCCAGTGCCCGTTGGCAGAGGGTGATTTCGTGCATATCGCCTCCCGTAGTGGTTGCCCCTGTAAAGCAATATTTATGCCAATATTTTTATCCCCTGGCAGGTTAATGTCGACGATGACGAAATGACATGTCGTCACCGCGTCGAAACGGCAGTAACTGCGCTCGTCTGCTATTAAAAACAATAAGTTAAAAATTGGCATGGAAAATGCTTAACGCAGGCATCTCTGTTAAACGGGTAACCTGACATGACTATTTGGGAAATAAGCGAAAAGGCCGATTACATCGCGCAACGGCATCGTCGCCTACAGGACCAGTGGCATATTTACTGCAACTCGCTGGTTCAGGGGATCACCCTCTCGAAAGCGCGCCTGCATCACGCAATGAGCTGCGCGCCGGAAAGGGATCTTTGCTTTGTCCTGTTTGAGCACTTTCGTATTTACGTCGCGTTGGCGGATGGTTTTAACAGCCACACCATTGAGTACTACGTTGAAACCAAAGATGGCGAAGATAAGCAATTGATTGCACAGGCGCAGCTCGATATCGACGGCAAGGTTGACGAACGGGTTAACAACCGCGATCGCGAGCAGGTGCTGGAGCACTATCTGGAAAAAATCGCCAGCGTTTACGACAGCCTCTATACCGCTGTAGAAACCAACTCGCCGGTTAATTTGCGTCAATTGGTAAAGGGAAACAGCCCGGCGGTATAAGCCTGAGGCGTTGCCCGCTTTGATTCGCGATGTGGCGTTGCGCCACGTCATGAATGTTTTGGGGATGGGCGTGTCGATAAGTGTCGAAAATGACATTTCAACGGCATGTTTTCGTCAAAAATGACAATCACCTGAGGAATGCCTGGTGAATCGTTTTGTAATTGCTGACTCCACTCTCTGTATCGGCTGCCACACCTGTGAGGCCGCCTGTTCAGAGACGCATCGCCAGCATGGCCTGCAGTCAATGCCGCGCCTGAAAGTGATGCTGAATGAAAAAGAATCTGCGCCGCAGCTTTGTCACCACTGTGAAGATGCGCCATGCGCCACGGTATGCCCGGTTAACGCGATTAATCGCGTTGACGGCGCTGTCCAGCTTAATGAAAGCCTGTGCGTGAGCTGCAAACTGTGTGGTATTGCCTGTCCGTTTGGCGCTATTGAGTTTTCCGGCAGCCGTCCGCTGCATATTCCAGCGAACGCCAATACGCCGAAAGCGCCGCCCGCGCCGCCAGCGCCTGCGCGCGTCAGTACGTTGCTCGACTGGGTGCCGGGCGTACGCGCTATCGCGGTGAAATGCGACCTGTGCAGCTTTGACGAGCAAGGCCCGGCCTGTGTGCGGATGTGCCCGACTAAAGCGCTACACCTGGTGGATAACACGGATATCGCCCGCGCCAGCAAACGTAAACGTGAGCTGACGTTTAATACCGATTTTGGCGATCTCACCTTGTTTCAGCAGGCTCAGAGTGGGGATGCATAATGAGTTCACTTTCACTGATTACTAGCGGCGTCGCGTGGTTTGCCGCCGCCGCCGTTCTGGCGTTTCTGTTTTCGTTTCATAAAGCGCTGAGCGGCTGGATTGCCGGTATCGGCGGCGCGGTCGGCAGCCTGTGTACGGCTGGCGCGGGGTTCACCGCGCTGACCAGCGCCGTTACGGTGAGCGGCGTGATGCCGTTTACCGGTCACATGCTGCAAATAACGCCGCTGAATGCTATCTGGCTGATTACGCTGGGGCTGTGCGGCCTGTTCGTCAGCCTGTTCAATATCGACTGGCATCGCCATCCACAGGTAAAAGCCAACGGACTGTTGATCAACCTGCTGATGGCGGCAGCCGTCTGCGCCGTGGTCGCCAGTAACCTGGGGACGATGGTGGTGATGGCGGAAATCATGGCGCTCTGCGCCGTGTTCCTCACCGGCGGTAGCAAAGAGGGCAAACTGTGGTTTGCGCTGGGCCGTCTCGGTACGCTGCTGCTGGCAATCGCCTGCTGGTTGGTGTGGCAGCGCTACGGCACGCTGGATCTGGGGCTGCTGGATCAACGTGCTCAGCAACTGCCGCTGGGCTCCGATATCTGGCTGCTCGGCGTTATCGGTTTTGGTCTGCTGGCCGGGATTATCCCGCTACACGGTTGGGTGCCGCAGGCGCACGCCAACGCCAGCGCTCCCGCCGCCGCGCTGTTCTCGACCGTGGTGATGAAAATCGGGCTGCTGGGCATTCTCACGCTATCTCTGCTTGGCGGCAATGCGCCGCTGTGGTGGGGCGTGGCGCTGTTGGTGCTTGGGATGATCACCGCCTTTGTCGGTGGTTTGTACGCGCTGATGGAGCATAACATTCAGCGCCTGCTGGCCTATCACACGCTGGAAAATATCGGCATCATTTTGCTCGGTCTGGGCGCAGGCGTTACCGGGATTGCTCTCAATCAGCCGGTACTGATCGCGCTGGGTCTGACCGGCGGGCTCTATCACCTGCTGAACCATAGCCTGTTCAAAAGCGTGCTGTTTCTGGGCGCGGGCAGCATCTGGTTCCGTACCGGTCATCGCGATATCGAAAAACTGGGCGGTATTGGTAAACGGATGCCGGTTATTTCTATCGCCATGCTGGTCGGTCTGATGGCGATGGCTGCGTTGCCGCCGCTGAACGGCTTTGCCGGCGAGTGGGTGATTTACCAGTCCTTCTTCAAACTGGGCAACAGCGGCGCGTTTGTTGGTCGTCTGTTAGGACCGCTGCTGGCGGTTGGCCTGGCGATTACCGGCGCGCTGGCGGTGATGTGTATGGCGAAAGTTTACGGCGTGACGTTCCTTGGCGCGCCGCGCACGAAGGAAGCTGAAAATGCCAGCTGCGCGCCGATCCTGATGGGCGTCAGCGTGGTGGCATTGGCGATTTGCTGCGTACTGGGCGGGGTTGCCGCGCCGTGGCTGCTGCCGATGATTTCCACTGCGGTACCGTTGCCGCTGGAAACCGCGCACACCACCGTATCGCAGCCGATGATCACGCTGCTGTTGGTCGCCTGTCCGCTACTGCCGTTCATCATTATGGCGATGTTCAAAGGCAACCGTCTGCCGTCGCGTTCTCGCGGCGCGGCCTGGGTGTGCGGCTACGACCATGAGCAGTCGATGGTGATTACCGCGCACGGTTTCGCCATGCCGGTGAAAGAGGCCTTTGCCCCGGTACTCAAACTGCGTAAATGGCTGAACCCGGTATCGCTGGTGCCGGGCTGGCAGAACGCGGCGGCCGCGGTGCTGTTCCGTCGTCTGGCGCTGATTGAGCTGGCGGTGCTGGTGGTGATTGTGGTTTCACGAGGAGCCTGAAAATGAGTGTGTTTTATCCGTTAATTCAGGCGCTGGTGCTATTTGCCGTTGCGCCATTGCTGTCCGGTATTACTCGCGTGGCGCGCGCCCGTCTACACAATCGCCGTGGGCCGGGCGTGTTGCAGGAGTACCGCGACATTATCAAACTGCTCGGTCGCCAGAGTATTGCGCCCGCTGATTCCGGCTGGGTTTTTCGCCTGACGCCGTTTGTGATGGTCGGCGTGATGCTGACTATCGCCACCGCGCTGCCGGTCGTCACCGTTGGATCTCCGTTGCCGCAACTGGGTGATTTAATCACCCTGATTTACCTGTTCGCCATCGCGCGCTTCTTCTTCTCTATTGCAGGCCTGGATACCGGCAGTCCGTTCACCGCGATCGGCGCCAGCCGTGAAGCGATGCTCGGCGTGCTGGTGGAGCCGATTCTGCTGCTGGGTCTGTGGGTCGCCGCGCAGGTGGCGGGTTCAACTCATATCAGCAATATCGCCGATACCATTTATCACTGGCCTGTCGCGCGCAGTATTCCGCTGATTCTGGCGCTGTGCGCCTGCGCCTTCGCCACCTTTATCGAAATGGGCAAGCTGCCGTTCGACCTGGCGGAAGCGGAGCAGGAGTTGCAGGAAGGGCCGTTGACCGAATACAGCGGTAGCGGCTTTGCGGTGCTGAAATGGGGCATCAGCCTTAAGCAACTGGTGGTGCTGCAAATGTTCGTCGGCGTGTTTCTGCCGTGGGGACAGATGGAAACCTTCAGCGCAGGCGGACTGTTGCTGGCGCTGGTGATTGCCGTCGTCAAGCTGATTGTCGGCGTACTGGTGATCGCCCTGTTTGAAAACAGCATGGCGCGACTGCGTTTTTGCGCCACTTCACGCGTGACCTGGGCCGGTTTTGGGTTTGCGTTTTTAGCCTTCGTCTCCTTGCTGGCGGCGTGATTTAAGAGAGTTTGAGCATGTCTGAAGAAAAATTAGGTCAACAATACCTTGCGGCGCTGCACCAGGCGTTTCCGGGCGTCGTGCTGGACGAAGCCTGGCAGACCAAAGATCAGCTGACTATTACGGTAAAAGTGAACTATCTGCCGGAAGTGGTGGAGTTTCTTTACTACCAGCAGGGTGGGTGGCTGTCGGTGCTGTTCGGTAATGACGAACGCCAGTTGTGCGGCCACTATGCCGTTTATTACGTGCTGTCGATGGAGCAGGGCACGAAGTGCTGGATTACCGTCCGCGTTGAAGTGGATGCCAATAAGCTGGAATTCCCATCCGTTACGCCGCGCGTACCGGCTGCCGTGTGGGGTGAGCGCGAAGTACGCGACATGTACGGTTTAATCCCGGTCGGTCTGCCGGACGAGCGCCGTCTGGTGCTGCCGGACGACTGGCCGGATGAACTCTATCCGCTGCGTAAAGACAGCATGGATTATCGTCAGCGCCCGGCGCCGACCACCGATGCGGAAACCTACGAGTTCATTAACGAGCTGGGTGATAAGAAAAATAACGTGGTGCCGATTGGCCCGCTGCATGTTACTTCCGATGAACCGGGCCACTTCCGTCTGTTCGTCGATGGCGAAAACATTATCGACGCCGACTACCGCCTGTTCTACGTCCACCGTGGTATGGAAAAACTGGCGGAAACCCGCATGGGTTATAACGAAGTCACCTTCCTGTCGGATCGCGTGTGTGGTATCTGCGGCTTCGCCCACAGCACCGCCTACACCACTTCCGTGGAAAACGCGATGGGCATTCAGGTGCCGGAGCGTGCGCAAATGATCCGCGCTATTCTGCTGGAAGTGGAACGCCTGCACTCGCATCTGCTCAACCTTGGCCTGGCCTGTCACTTCACCGGCTTTGACTCCGGCTTTATGCAGTTCTTCCGCGTGCGTGAAACCTCCATGAAAATGGCAGAGATACTGACCGGGGCGCGCAAAACTTACGGACTGAACCTGATCGGCGGGATTCGCCGCGATCTGCTCAAAGAGGACATGATCCAGACCCGTCAACTGGCGCAGCAGATGCGTCGTGACGTGCAGGAGCTGGTGGACATGCTGCTGAGCACGCCGAATATGGAACAGCGTACCGTGGGTATCGGCCGTCTGGACCCGGAAATTGCCCGCGACTTCAGTAATGTCGGCCCGATGGTGCGCGCCAGCGGCCACGCCCGCGACACCCGCGCCGACCACCCGTTTGTCGGCTACGGTCTACTGCCGATGGAAGTACATAGCGAGCAGGGCTGCGATGTGATTTCTCGTCTGAAAGTCCGTATCAACGAAGTTTACACCTCGCTGAATATGATTGATTTCGGTCTGGATAATCTGCCGGGCGGCCCGCTGATGGTGGAAGGCTTTACCTATATTCCGCACCGTTTTGCGCTCGGCTTTGCTGAAGCGCCGCGTGGCGATGATATCCACTGGAGCATGACCGGCGACAACCAGAAGCTGTACCGCTGGCGCTGTCGTGCGGCGACCTACGCCAACTGGCCGACGCTGCGCTATATGCTGCGCGGCAACACCGTCTCCGATGCGCCGCTGATTATCGGCAGCCTCGACCCTTGCTACTCCTGTACCGACCGGATGACCGTGGTCGATGTGCGTAAGAAGAAGAGCAAAGTCGTGCCGTACAAAGAACTTGAGCGCTACAGCATTGAGCGTAAAAACTCGCCGCTGAAATAAGGAATCGCCATGTTTACCTTTATCAAAAAAGTTATCAAAACCGGCACGGCGACCTCGTCTTATCCGCTGGAGCCGATTGCGGTTGATAAAAACTTCCGCGGCAAGCCGGAACATAATCCGCAGCAGTGCATCGGCTGCGCCGCCTGCGTTAATGCCTGCCCGTCGAACGCGCTGACGGTGGAAACCGATCTTGCGACCAATGAGCTGGCGTGGCAATTCAATCTTGGCCGCTGCATCTTCTGCGGCCGCTGCGAAGAGGTGTGCCCGACGGCGGCGATCAAACTGTCGCAGGAGTACGAACTGGCAGTGTGGAAGAAAGAAGATTTCCTGCAACAGTCCCGCTTTGCGCTGTGCAACTGCCGCGTGTGTAATCGTCCTTTCGCCGTACAGAAAGAGATTGACTACGCCATTGCGCTGCTTGCGCACAACGGCGACAGCCGCGCGGAAAACCACCGCGAAAGCTTTGAGACCTGCCCGGACTGTAAGCGTCAGAAATGCCTGGTGCCGTCCGACCGTATTGAACTGACTCGCCATATGAAAGAGGTCAGCTAATGAGCAATTTATTAGGCCCGCGTGACGCCAACGGTATTCCGGTACCGATGACGGTGGATGAATCCATCGCCAGCATGAAAGCGTCTCTACTGAAAAATATTAAGCGTTCGGCATACGTTTACCGCGTGGACTGCGGCGGCTGTAACGGCTGTGAAATCGAAATCTTTGCGACGCTTTCGCCGCTGTTTGATGCCGAGCGTTTCGGTATCAAAGTGGTACCGTCGCCGCGTCATGCCGATATTCTGCTGTTTACCGGCGCGGTGACCCGCGCCATGCGCTCTCCGGCGCTGCGCGCCTGGCAGTCGGCGCCGGACCCGAAAATCTGTATTTCTTACGGCGCCTGCGGCAACAGCGGCGGCATCTTCCATGATCTGTACTGCGTCTGGGGCGGTACCGACAAAATCGTCCCGGTGGATGTGTACATTCCGGGGTGCCCGCCAACGCCTGCCGCCACGCTGTACGGATTTGCAATGGCGCTTGGCCTGCTGGAGCAGAAAATCCACGCCCGCGCGCCGGGTGAGCTGGACGAGCAGCCCGCAGAGATCCTGCATCCGGATATGGTGCAGCCGCTGCGCGTGAAGGTGGATCGCGCGGCGCGCCGGCTGGCGGGTTATCGCTATGGTCGTCAGATCGCCGATGATTACCTGACACAGTTGGGGCAGGGCGAGCAGCAAGTGGCGCGTTGGCTGGAAGCGGAAAACGATCCGCGTTTAACCGAAATTGTCACCCATCTCAATCATGTTGTTGAAGAGGCGCGTATCCGATGAGCGAACAGGTGGTGTTCAGTCAACTGAGCCGTAAGTTTATTGATGAGAACGATGCGACGCCCGCCGAGGCGCAGCAGGTTGTCTATTACAGCCTGGCGATTGGTCACCACCTGGGGGTTATCGATTGCCTGGAGGCCGCGCTCACCTGCCCATGGGATGAGTATCTGGCGTGGATCGCCACCCTGGAAGCCGGTAGCGATGCCCGGCGTAAAATGGAAGGCGTGCCGAAGTATGGCGAGATCGTCATCGATTTCAACCATGTGCAAATGCTGGCGCGCGCGTTTGATGAGGCGCGCGCCGCGCAGACCCCGCAGCAGCAAGAATGGAGCAAACTGATGCTCAGTATGCTGCATGACATTCATCAGGAAAGCGCCATCTACCTGATGGTGAGGAGGCTTCGTGACTGACGTTTTACTCTGTGTCGGCAACAGCATGATGGGCGACGACGGCGCAGGCCCGTTACTGGCGGAAATGTGCGCGGCGCAGCCGAAGGGTAATTGGGTGGTGATTGATGGCGGCAGCGCGCCGGAAAACGACATTGTGGCGATTCGCGAACTGCGCCCGCAGCGTCTGTTGATTGTCGACGCCACCGACATGGGACTTAATCCGGGCGAGATCCGCATTATCGATCCGGATGATATCGCCGAAATGTTTATGATGACCACCCACAATATGCCGCTCAACTACCTGGTCGATCAGCTGAAAGAGGATGTCGGCGAGGTGATTTTTGTTGGTATCCAGCCGGATATCGTCGGGTTTTATTATCCGATGACTCAACCGATTAAGGACGCGGTAAATATCGTCTATCAGCGTCTGGAAGGCTGGCAGGGAAACGGCGGATTTGCCGCGCTGGAAGCGCCGGAGGCGTAAAATGCGCACATATTTAGGGAGAATTTGTGTTCCCCGGCATAGGCGGTAAGAAGGACGTGAAGATTATCGTATGGAGCGGACTGCTATTTTTCTGCATCGCCGCGCGCGCACTGGCCACCGGTTTTGTCGGTTACCTGCCGATGAGCGACGGTGAATATGCGCAAAAGCGTGCGCTGAAGCCGCTGTTGACCCTGCCTTATTCTGTATCGCCCGACCAGACCTGGCATTTTCGCCAGGTCGGAGTCAGTGGGGTGACGCTACTGCCGGAGCCGAAAAAAGATAACGAATGGCGGATTAGCGGAAAAGACAGAGCCGGTAATTCGTGGGTTGTCCCGGTGGGAATGCTGATTAATTTGGCGGGTAATGCGCAATTTTATCGCGCTGACCTCGATCGTAACGGCATTCAGGATCTGGTTATCTGGTTGGGTAATCCTGGGTTGGGCCTGGCGCCGAGCGCGCAATACATCATTTTCACCTTTCTCAAGAATGGCCGCCCCTGCGTCTTTGAACCGTGGGGGTTTTATACCGCGACCGATACTGGCGTCGATGATTTGCTTGATTTACAGGGCAATGGGCGCACGCAACTGTTGGATATGCAGTTTGACTCAGGCTACTGGATAACCAATTTATATCAGGTGAAGGACGCCCGCTGGCAGCGCGTACACGGCTGGTTTGGCCGGTTGAGTTATCCGGCGCTGACCCGTTTTAATCACTATCCTGGCCGTAAATTAATTATCAAACCTATTGCCGGAAGGAATCCGCAAACGGACGATCTTTCCCTTACGCAGCGCTGTTTAATACGCGGTAACGTATTGCCAGGCGTTAATCAGGATTGATGTCAGTTGCGGTGCAGAGTTGACTGGCTATCACTGCAAATCTTGACCACCACTGGCGACATTACGTGTCATCGACACTTGTGACGATGACACGTAAATGCTCACGAAAATAGAAATAATATTCTTAAATAACAATGAAATAAAAATTGGCACGATTCGTGTATATATCGGCACATCATCTGTTATTGCTGGAGAATTTGATGAACCGTTTCATCATTGCAGACGCGAGTAAGTGCATTGGTTGCCGTACCTGTGAAGTGGCTTGCGTCGTATCCCATCAGGAAAATCAGGATTGCGCATCGCTGACCCCTGAAACCTTTTTACCTCGTATCCATGTCATCAAAGGCGTGAATGTTTCCACGGCAACGCTGTGTCGCCAGTGTGAAGACGCGCCGTGCGCCAACGTTTGCCCGAATGGCGCCATCAGCCGTGACAAAGGCTTTGTTCATGTGATGCAGGAACGCTGCATTGGCTGTAAAACTTGCGTAGTGGCATGTCCTTACGGCGCCATGGAAGTGGTGGTACGTCCGGTGGTTCGCAATAGCGGCGCGGGGCTGAACGTGCGTGCCGAAAAAGCCGAAGCCAACAAGTGCGATCTGTGTCACCACCGTGAAGCCGGTCCGGCCTGTATGGCCGCTTGCCCAACGCACGCCCTCATCTGCGTGGACCGCAATAAGCTTGAACAGCTGAGCGCGGAAAAACGCCGTCGTGCAGCGCTGGATTCAACGGCATCGCTGCTTTTCTGATTTCTGCGATTGCGCGTAGAATACGCCACAAAGCATTGCCGGATGGCGGCATCAATGCCTTATCCGGTCTACGGTCCGTGCGGTTGTAGGCCTGATAAGCGTCGCGCCATCAGGCATCCGGGTTCGATGATGGCGGGAAAATAAGATGGCGATAGACACACCTTCCGGCGTACAGCTACGCATTCGGGGCAAAGTACAGGGCGTCGGTTTTCGTCCTTTTGTCTGGCAGCTGGCGCAGCAGTTGCGATTACACGGCGACGTGTGTAATGACGGCGACGGCGTCGTCGTTCGGCTGCTGGAAGATCCGTCGCAATTTATTGCCGCGCTCTATCAGGATTGCCCGCCGCTGGCGCGCATTGACAGCGTTGAACACGCGTCGTTGGTATGGGAGCGCGCACCGACGGATTTCACCATTCGTCAGAGCGCAGGCGGTTCGATGAACACGCAAATCGTGCCGGATGCGGCGACCTGCCCGGCATGTCTTGCCGAGATGAATACCCCAGGCGAGCGGCGCTACCGTTATCCTTTCATCAATTGCACCCACTGCGGACCACGCTTCACCATTATTCGCGCTATGCCTTATGACCGGCCATTTACGGTGATGGCGGCATTTCCCTTGTGTCCGGAATGCGACAGCGAATACCGCGATCCGTACGATCGCCGTTTTCATGCCCAGCCCGTTGCCTGTCCGTCATGCGGGCCGCATCTTGAGTGGCGGAGCCAACATGAACGAGCGGAAAAAGAGGCGGCTTTGCAGGCGGCGGTCGCCCAACTGAACGCCGGAGGCATTATTGCCGTTAAAGGGCTGGGTGGTTTTCATCTGGCCTGCGATGCGCGCAACGATAACGCAGTGGCGATGCTGCGGGCGCGTAAACATCGCCCGGCGAAACCATTGGCGGTGATGTTGCCCACGGCGCAAACGCTGCCGAGCGCGGCGCGTTCGCTGCTGACCACGCCAGCGGCCCCGATTGTGCTGGTGGATAAGCAGTATGTACCTTCGCTGAGTGAGGGCATCGCGCCAGGACTTACGGAGGTGGGTGTGATGCTGCCAGCCAACCCATTGCAACACCTCTTGTTGCAGGAGCTCAATTACCCGCTGGTGATGACATCCGGCAACCTGAGCGGCAGACCGCCCGCCATCACCAACGAACAGGCGCTGGACGATTTACACGATATTGCCGATGGTTTTCTGTTGCACAATCGCGACATTGTACAGCGCATGGACGACTCTGTCGTGCGCGATAGCGGCGAAATGCTGCGTCGTTCGCGGGGATACGTGCCGGACGCGATTGCGTTGCCGCCCGGATTTCGCGATGTGCCGCCGATACTTTGTCTGGGCGCGGATCTGAAAAACACGTTCTGTCTGGTACGCGGCGAACAGGCGGTTGTCAGCCAGCATTTAGGCGATCTCAGCGATGACGGTATCCAGGCGCAGTGGCGCGAGGCATTGCGTTTGATCCAGTCAATCTACGATTTTACCCCAGAGCGTATCGTCTGTGATGCGCATCCGGGCTATGTTTCCAGTCAGTGGGCCAGTGAGATGCGTCTACCGACAGAGACGGTGTTACACCATCATGCCCATGCGGCGGCTTGCCTGGCCGAGCATGGGTGGCCGCTGGACGGCGGAGAGGTGATTGCCCTGACGGTAGACGGTATCGGCATGGGTGAGAATGGCGCGCTATGGGGCGGAGAATGTTTGCGGGTCAATTATCGCGAATGCGAACATTTAGGCGGTTTACCTGCCGTGGCGCTGCCGGGAGGCGATCTGGCTGCCAAACAGCCGTGGCGTAATCTGTTGGCGCAGTGCCTGCGCTTTGTGCCGGACTGGCTGGATTACCCGGAGACAGCGGGGCTGCAACAGCAAAACTGGAGTGTCCTGGCGCGCGCCATTGAGCGCGGCGTCAATGCCCCGTTGGCCTCTTCCTGCGGGCGGTTGTTCGACGCGGTGGCCGCCGCGCTTCCCTGCGCGCCAGCATCGCTTAGCTATGAGGGCGAGGCCGCCTGCGCGCTGGAGGCGCTGGCCTCTCAATGCGCTAACGTTGAGCATCCGGTAACGATGCCGCTTAACGGCGCTCAACTGGACGTCGCTGTTTTCTGGCGGCAATGGTTGAACTGGCAGGCTACGCCCGCGCAACGCGCCTGGGCTTTTCATGATGCGCTGGCGTGCGGGTTTGCCACGCTAATGCGCCAACAGGCTACGGCGCGGGGGATAACCACTCTGGTCTTCAGCGGCGGGGTGATACACAACCGCTTACTGCGCGCGCGTCTTGCCTTTTATCTTTCTGATTTTAAATTGTTATTTCCGCAGCGGTTACCAGCGGGCGACGGCGGGCTGTCGTTTGGACAGGGCGTGATTGCCGCAGCGCGAGCATTAAGGGAAGTGTAGGGCACCGGATGGCGGCTGCGCCTTATCCGGCGTGTAAACAGATGCTCATTCTTAGGCCGGATAAGACGCGAAGCGGCGCTATCCGGCATCACAGGCTTATACGGACAACGTTTTCAGCAGTGCAAAGGCCTCTTTCATGCGGTCTTCACTCACCACAAAGGCGCGTAGCTGGCCTTCTCCACTCATGCCTTTGGCAATCATACCGTCAGATTCTGCGGTAATCTGCCAGCTCAAATCGCGGCGCTGAGTTTCTCCCGCCAGATGCAGCGGCAGTTCCGGCGTTTTGACTTTGACCAGCATCGCCGGTAGCTTCAGAGGCGCGTTGCCGCCAAACAGATTTTTCGCCAGGTACATCGCGCTTAACTGGATCGGTTGCAGGAAGGGCAGCACCTGACCGTTGATCTCTGCGCAATCGCCGATCGCATAAATATCCGGGTGACTGGTCTGTAGATAGCTATCCACGCAGACGCCGCGGTTGACGGCTACCCCGGCGCGGCGCGCCAGAGCGGTTTCCGGGCGTAAGCCGGTGGCGGCAATCACCGCATCGACCTCAATACTATGCTGGCTTACCAGCGTAGCGCGGATACCGGCTTCGGTTTTCTCCAGTTTTTGCAACTGCGATTTCAGCAGCAGATGCACCCCCATATCGGTCAGGTGATGCTGTAAGCGACTGCTCACTTCCGGTGGCATCAGTGAGGCGAGAAGGCTGGCGGCGTTATCCATCAGCGTTACCGTTTTCCCGGCGCGGCAGAAATCCATTGCTAATTCACTGCCAATGAGACCGCCGCCGACAATCAGCACTCGCTGCGCGTCGCGCAGTTGTGTCTCACAGGCGCGGTACTCCTGCTGGCTATTCAAAGTAAGCATTAACTCACGTCCTGCAATCGGCGGCACAAAGGCTGTCGCTCCGGTCGCCAGTACCAGCTTGTCGTACTGCCACTGCTTATCCTGACTTTTCACCACATGGGCATCGGCATCAATGTCAGCAACCCTGGTATGCGGGAACAGTCGCAGATTAAACTGTTCAGCAAATTCCCCCGCTAACTGACGGGTGAGATCATCGGCGCGCTGCGACTGGCTGATAACGTGGCTGAGATCGGGCTTGTTGTACTCATCCATGCTGTCCGCCGCAATCAGAGTTAACGGCACATGCGCATCTTGTTTACGGATATTTTTGACGAGCTGGCGGGCGGCGAAGCCCGACCCAATAATGATGATCCCCCGACTCATTTTGCCTCCGTCGCCAGTACGTCGAACACGTCTTTACCTAATGAACATTCCGGGCACAGGAAGTTATCCGGCACGTCGCTCCACGGCGTACCCGGCGCGACATCCTGCAACGGCTCGCCCTGCGCAGGGTCGTAAATCCACTGGCATACGCTGCATTGCATTTTAGGGCCGAGGTCTGCGGCGGCGCAGGTTGTGGTTTCTTCGACTGGCGCGGTTTTCTGTGTGGTTTCCGGCAGCGGAGCAAGCGCCCACTGACGCGCGATGTCGCGACCGTGCTGACGGCACAACTCCAGCGCATCCAGATCCGGACGCCATTTCGTTTTCAGACTCAGGGACATTTCAAAACCGGCATCCTGTAAGCGCGTGGACAGTCGATCCACCGCGCCGCCGCTCCAGCCATGAGAGCCGAAGGCGCTGGCGCGTTTGTTGCGAAAGCGCAGGCCGGTCATCTCTTCCACCAGACCAGCGATTTTCGGCATCATCACGTTGTTCATGGTAGAAGTGCCGACCAGAACGCCTTTCGAACGGAAGACGTTGGTCAATATTTCATTTTTATCGCTGCGGGCGACGTTAAAGATTTTGACCGCCACGTTCGGGTCCACTTCATTGATACCCTGCGCGATGGCATCCGCCATCATGCGAGTATTGTTCGACATGGTATCGTAGAAAATAGTGATACGATCTTCCTGATAATCTGCCGCCCATTTCAGATACAGTTCCACGATTTGCGTTGGGTTGTCGCGCCATACCACGCCGTGTGAGGTGGCAATCATATCCACCGGCAGGTTGAAGCCGAGGATTTCGGTAATTTTTGGCGTTACCAGACGGCTGAACGGCGTCAGGATATTGGCGTAGTAGCGCTGGCATTGTTCAAACAGTTCGGTTTGGTCCACTTCATCATTGAACAGGCGCTCGTCGCAGTAGTGCTGACCAAAGGCGTCGTTGCTGAATAACACCGCGTCGCCGGTCATATAGGTCATCATGCTGTCCGGCCAGTGCAGCATCGGCGTTTCCACGAAGATCAACTGCTTGCCGTTGCCGATATCCAGCGTATCGCCGGTTTTCACCACCTTAAAATTCCATTCCGGATGATGATGATGGCCGTTGATAGAATCAATGGCGTTGGCGGTACAGTAGATAGGCGTGTCCGGGATCTGCGCCATCAGTTCGGTCAGCGCGCCTGCATGGTCTTCTTCGGCATGGTTAATGATGATGTAGTCGATATCCGCGAGGTCGATTTCACTGCGCAGGTTTTGCACAAACTCACGGCTAAACTTATGATCGACGGTATCGATCAGCACATTCTTTTCTTCACGAATGAGATAGCTGTTATAGCTGCTGCCGCGCAGCGTTTTGTATTCAGTGCCGTGAAAATCACGTACTTCCCAGTCGCGTTGGCCAACCCAATGAATATTATTTTTAACCAGAATAGACATAACCACCTCAATTCATTCAACGTTTACAAAAAGTTGTTTTGCTTATTGCAGGTAGTGTGCCAAATTTACATCTTATTGATTTATATAAATTTATGAAGATTTTGGATTTTTGATGTAGTCAAAAAGACTATAAATGATGCTGTCAATATGACACTATAGATTGTCAAAATGACAATGAGGTAACCATGAGTTTTTCCGTGGAGGTATTGGCGGGCATCGCCATTGAGTTACAACGCGGTATTGGGCATCAGGATCGTTTTCAGCGGCTGATTACTACGCTGCGTCAGGTGCTGGCGTGCGACGCCTCGGCGCTGTTGCGCTATGAATCACGACAATTTATTCCACTGGCGATTGATGGCCTGGCGCAGGACGTTCTCGGCAGACGTTTTACTCTGGAAGGGCATCCGCGCCTGGAAGCCATCGCCCGCGCGGGGGACGTGGTGCGTTTTCCGGCTGATAGCGATTTACCCGATCCGTATGACGGGTTAATTCCCGGACAGGAAAGCCTGAAAGTCCACGCCTGTGTTGGTCTGCCGCTGTTTGCCGGGCAGAACCTCATCGGTGCGCTGACCCTTGATGCTATGACGCCGGAGCAGTTCGAGGTATTTAGCGATGAAGAGCTACGGCTTGTTGCCGCGCTGGCCGCCGGGGCATTGAGTAATGCGCTGTTAATTGAACAACTGGAAAGCCAGAACATGCTGCCGGGGTCGTCAGGCGTGTTTGAACCGATAAAAGAGACGCACATGATCGGCCTGTCGCCGGCGATGACGCAGTTGAAAAAAGAGATCGAGATTGTGGCGGGCTCCGATCTTAACGTGCTGATCGGCGGTGAAACGGGGACCGGTAAAGAGCTGGTGGCGAAAGCTATTCACCAGGGCTCCCCCAGAGCGGTCAATCCGCTGGTCTATCTCAACTGCGCCGCGCTGCCGGAAAGCGTGGCGGAGAGCGAGTTGTTTGGTCATGTAAAAGGGGCTTTTACCGGGGCTATCAGTAATCGTAGCGGTAAGTTCGAAATGGCGGATAACGGTACGCTGTTTCTGGATGAGATTGGCGAACTGTCGCTGGCGCTACAGGCCAAGCTACTTCGCGTGTTGCAGTATGGCGATATTCAGCGCGTCGGCGACGATCGTAGCCTGCGCGTGGATGTGCGGGTGTTGGCGGCGACCAACCGTGACCTGCGTGAAGAGGTGCTGGCGGGGCGTTTTCGCGCCGATCTGTTCCATCGCCTGAGCGTTTTCCCGCTCTTTGTGCCGCCGCTGCGCGAGCGCGGCGATGATGTGGTGCTGCTGGCGGGCTATTTTTGCGAGCAGTGCCGACTGCGGCTGGGGCTGTCCCGCGTGGTGCTGAGTCCCGGCGCGCGCCGCCATTTGCTCAACTATGGCTGGCCGGGCAACGTCCGGGAGCTGGAACATGCCATTCACCGTGCGGTTGTACTGGCGAGAGCGACCCGGGCAGGGGATGAGGTGATACTGGAGGCGCAGCATTTTGCCTTGTCAGAGGATGTTTTACCCGCGCCGCCTGCGGAAAGCTTTCTGGCGCTGCCGACTTGCCGCAATTTGCGCGAATCGACGGAGAACTTCCAGCGAGAGATGATTCGCCAGGCGCTGGCGCAAAATAATCATAACTGGGCGGCCAGCGCGCGGGCGCTGGAAACCGACGTCGCCAACCTGCATCGGCTGGCGAAGCGTCTGGGACTGAAGGATTAGATAATCCCCGCCTGGTAGAAATCCTGTAGGTTAATGGCGCCGGTGAGTTTGCCGTTTTCATCGACCACTGGCGCGGCGGTAATTTTGCGCTTCATCAGGAGCTCTTTGGCGTCAATGGCGCGGCTTTGCGCCTGGAGCGTAATACCGTTGGGCGTCATGGCTTCGCTTACCGGCGTGGTGAGCGCGCCGCCGCCCACCAGCCAGCGGCGCAGGTCGCCGTCGGTAAAGACGCCTTTCACAACATGTTGCTCATCGCAAACCGCCACCAGCCCCAGCCCGGTACGGCTAAGTTCCAGCATGGCATCCATCACGCTGGTGGCGAGCATCACCTGCGGTATTGCATCGCCCTGGCGCATCAGGTGATGCACATTATTGAGCAAACGCGCGCCCAGTGCGCCAGCCGGATGCGAACGGGCGAAATCTTCTTCGTTAAAACCGCGCGCCTGCATGACCGCCATCGCCAGCGCATCGCCCATCATCAGCGTATTGACGGTACTGGACGTCGGCGCCAGATGCATCGGGCAGGCTTCACGCTCGACGGAAATATCCAGAACGGCTTTTGCCGCTCGCCCCAGCGGAGAGTGAAGTTTACCGGTCATCGCCAGCAGCGCGACGGATTTATCTTCCAGACGCGGGATGATGAGGTCGAGTTCTTTTGCGCCGCCGGAATAGGAGATAAATAACATCACGTCGCGGCTTTCAATCATCCCCAGATCGCCATGCAGTGCTTCCGCCGGATGAACAAAAAAAGCGGGAGTACCGGTACTGGCAAGCGTCGCGGCGATTTTTTTACCAATATGACCTGATTTACCAATACCGGAAACGATCACTTTGCCTTCACAGTGAATAATGATATTGGCGGCGCGGACAAAATCATCGCCCAGACGCTCCGGCAGACGGCTGGCTTCCTGTAGCTCCAGCATTAAGGTCTGACGGCCCGCGTTTAGTAGTGCATCACTCATTGCTTTCTCCGGTTATGATTACTTCAATCCCTTTTGCTTCCAGCGCCTGACGAAATGCCGGATCGATACCCGCGTCCGTGATCAGTTTGTCGACGGTTTCCAGACTGCACACCACATTGGGGCTTTTACGACCAAATTTTGAGGAGTCCGCCATCAGAATCACCTCGCGTGCTGCATTGCACATTGCGTTACTGACGGTGTAAACCTCATTGAACGTGGTCACACCGACGTTCAGGTCAATACCGTCAGTTCCCATGAAAAGTTTATCAAAGCTGAATTGCTCAAAGGCGTTTTCCGCCAGTTGACCGTGAAACGACGCCGATTTTTTACGGAAGGTGCCGCCGGGCATCAGGATAGTTTGTTCGTTGTCCAGTTCCGATAGCGCGTTGACAATATGGAGGCTGTTGGTCATCACCGTGATGTTGCTAAAACGCGAAAGCAACGGCACCATCTGTAACACGGTACTTCCGGCGTCCAGAATAATGGAATCGCCATCATGGATATATTTCACAGCGGCTGCGGCTATCAGCGCTTTTTTGTGGGTGTTGATAAGCGTTTTGTGATCAATAGGCGGATCGGACTCTTCTTTATTCAACACCACGCCGCCATAGGTGCGGATGACGGTTCCGGCATTTTCCAGAATGACCAGATCTTTACGGATAGTGGTGCCTGTCGTGTCAAAGTACTGGGCCAGTTCTTCAACCGAGCATTTTCCCTGTTTTTGCAGGTGCTCCAGAATCGCGGCCTGACGCTGACGAGGTTTCATAGGCGTGATTACCCTGACTTATGTATTTACCCGTCATACTTCACGCTGCATGTGCGTTGGCTTTCCTCGCTCACCCCGGTCACATACTGATGTACGCTCCTGGGATTCGCTGCGTCGCCGCCTTCCTGCAACTCGAATTATTTAGGGTATTGGTTGCAAAATGATAATTTCGCAAGCTATACGCATTCACAACGAAATTACCCATGTTTCAGTTTAAGCGCCAATGATAGTGCATTCTGCGCGAGCGAATCATGGGGAAAGATCACATCAGGCTGTAATTCATGCAAATGTTTTCCTTGCATTGCGGCAATTTTAACCGGTCTGGCGAATACCGTAAGGCCTTTCATCAATAAAGTGTCCGTCACCCGCTGCTGTTCATCCAGCGCCACGGCAACCACCACCCGGGGCTTAAAACGCCCGCCGGAGCGCCCGACGCCGACCCGCCCCTGTTGGCTAAGTTTATCGAAAGCCCGATTAAAGCGGGAAATCTGCCAGCCGCCCAGCGCCAGTTGCGCACACCAGGCGATAACGGCGACGGTAATCAGAGTGGAAACCATAATGTGCTCCTGTTGTTTTGCCTGATGGCGGCGTAACCGTCTTATCCGGCCTACGGCGCCATCCGGCAATTCACGGTCAGAACATCACTTGACCGCCGGTTACGTTGATCGACTGCCCGGTGCAATAAGACGCTTTCGGGCTGGCATAAAATAGCAGCATGTTCAGCACATCCTGATAATCACACCCGCGTTTGAGCGGTACCTTATCAATGTAATACTGCTCCACCTCGTCGGGCTTAATGCCCAGTTTAGTGGCGTATTGCGGCAGCAGTGACTGGAACATTGGCGATTTCAACAGGTTGCCGAGCATCAACGAGTGTACGGTAATGCCGTATTCCGCCAGATCCAGCGCCAGAGACTGGGTTAACCCCACGCCGCCGAATTTCGCCGCGCTGTAGCCGGAGTTGTGTTTACTGCCCACTTTGCCGGATTTAGAGTTAATCTGAATAATGCGCCCCTGAATGCCGTCGCGGATCATCAGGCGGGAAAACTCACGGGCGCAGAGGAAATAGCCCACCAGATTCACCTGTAGCGAGCGGTCAAAATCGCCCAACTGGAAATCGCTGATAAACGCCGCTTTGGCGATACCCGCGCTGTAAACCAGCAGATCGACGCGCCCGAAAATCTCGTCTACGCCGCGGGAAAGCGCCAGCACGCTCTGCTCGCTGGTGGCGTCGGCGCCAAAACCGTACGCCATACCTTCGCCAAAATCGGCGTTAATTTCCTGGGCGACATTCGCGGCTTTATCGCTTTGAATATCAACGACCGCCACGCGGTATCCTTCTTCTGCAAGCCCACGGCAAAGGAATGCCCCCAGGGTCTGGCCTCCGCCAATGATAACGGCAACTTGATTCATGTTTTTTCTCCTTAAGCGACAAACGTCAAAATACAGCCCGGCGCGATATCGTCCGGTACAGGCCCCGCAACGTGTACGGTGCCGGGAAATTCCGCTTCACGCAGACCATCGAAGCGCAAAGTGATATGCCCCAGTTCACGCAGGTTTTGCTCGGCTACGCTGCCGACCGCCGTGACCGGATAGCAATGTTGGCCCAATTCACACCGCGCGCCAGGCTGCAGCGCGCCGGTCAGTTCGCCATGACAATGGATGAAGCAAAATTCTTCGATATCCGCCGGCGCGCCTTCCCGAAACGTAATCAGCATCTGTTCGCCGAGCGCCTCCTTCGCGCTCTGGCCGATACGGGTGATGGTGGTTTGATAAATCACGCTCATGTCTGAACCTCTTATTGATAGATAAAGCCGGAAACAAACCAGGCGATAAGTACCGTGGGCGCGCCAGTCAGGAAGCGTCCGACCAGCACAGAAGGTACGCCGACGCGAACGGTGTCTTGTTTCGCTTCCGCCAGCGACAGGCCGACCGGGATAAAGTCGCAGGCCGCCTGCGCGTTAATCGCGAACAGGGCGGGAAGCGCCAGATGCGGGGGGATATTGCCCAGGCCTATCTGAACGCCGATCAGGACGCCAATGACCTGAGCGATAACCGCGCCAGGGCCGAGAAAGGGCGACAGCAGCGGGAAAGAGCAGATCAATGCCAACGTCACCAGCCCCAGTGGATGGCTGGCTAATGGCGCCAGGCCGTGGGCGATCCAGTCGCCAAGACCTGAGGCCATAATGATGCCGATCAGCGCCGAAACGAACGCCATAAACGGCAGGATTGTTTTCAGGACCGTATCAATGGTGTCGCGACCGGACTGGAACAGTACCGCCACGGCGGAGCCCATTCCCATACCGACTTTTGCCAGCAGCCCGTCGCTCTGCTCGGTGATTTTTTTGCTGGTGTCGTAGTCACGTCCTAATGTCGTTTTGGCAGGCTGAGGACTGGCAGGCGTTTCGCCGACAAGAGTAATGTTTTCTTCTTTTACGCCGGAGACATAAATATCCTCAACAATATACTGCGCCAGTGGGCCGGACTTACCCGTCGAGTGAATATTAATGGTTGGAATCCGGCGTTTCGGATAGATACCGCAGCGCAGCGTACCGCCGCAGTCGATAATGGCCGCGCCGATCTCCGCTTCCGGCGGTTCGCCTTCTTTAAAGCCGTCCACCGCTTGCCAGCCTGTTAGTTGCGCCAGTTTGTCGACGATCGCCGGGCGCGTACCGGCTGTGATATAGACGATCTTTTTGCCTGGCGTAACGTCCAGTTCAAGCGGGCCGCCCCAGCCGCCGGCGCCTTTCTCAATACGAACCCGTGTCATGATACCGCTCCTGTCAGATGAACTTTCTGCTCAAGTTGAATCCCCATTTTTTTCTCAAAAATAGCGGTGGTGAGATCGGTGACCCAACCGCGGAAGAAGTTCGTCACCAGACCTACCAGCAGATAGCTCACCGCGAGCGGGCCGAGAGGAAGCCCTAACGTGGTGAGTCCGCTGGCGATACCCAGATAAACAAACAGTTCGCCGGGATTGATATGCGGAAACAGACCGTTCATGGAGTGACAGCTATAGGAGGCCGCCGCGTAATAGCTCGGCTTGTACTTCTCCGGCATAAAGCGTCCCAGGCTCAGGGTCATCGGATTACAAAAAACAAATGTCCCGATACACGGTAAAAGCAGGTAACGAGATAGCGGATTTCCGGCACAACGTTGGGCAAAACGCTCAATACGCTGCTGGCCGATAAAATTGATGAGCGCATTCATGATAACCAGCAGGCTTATCAGTAGCGGAAGAATACCTGTCACCATACCGGTAAACACCTCTCCGCCTTTCTGGAATAACCCGATGAACCACTCCGCACCATGTGTAATGGTTTCGATCATTGTTCTCTCCTGTAGGGTTTTTAGTTTTCTTGCTAATTTCCTGTTCATTGTAATCATGTTGAAAGATTCAAAAGTGTTATTGTGATCGCAAAATAAAAGAAAAATATTTTAAGTTGAAAGATTGCGGGAGTGGGGGAGCGGATACAAACTGAAAAGAGGAGAAAGGTGATTTATTCTCTTGTGCCGCTTCCTTGTGCGGCGGGGGATGCTTTACCATACTTCTCCCTGGCTGAATTTGTTTAATGGATGTCTCATGTTCAAGCGTCGTTATGTAGCGTTACTTCCACTTTGCGTATTGCTTGCTGCCTGTAGCAGCACGCCAAAATCTTCCGAGACTCAAGCGACGACTGGCACGTCTTCCGGCGGCTTCCTGCTTGAGCCGCAGCATAACGTCATGCAAATGGGCGGCGACTTCGCCAACAACCCTAATGCGCAGCAGTTCATTGATAAAATGGTCAGTAAACACGGTTTCGACCGTCAGCAGCTGCAGGAGATCCTCTCGCAGTCTAAAAGACTGGATTACGTCCTGCGTCTGATGGACAGACAAGCGCCGACCACTCAGCCGCCCGCCGGACCAAATGGCGCCTGGCTGCGCTACCGCAAACAATTTATTACGCCGGATAACGTGCAAAACGGCGTCGCGTTCTGGAATCAGTATGAAGACGCGCTGAACCGCGCCTGGCAGGTATACGGCGTACCGCCGGAAATCATTGTGGGCATCATCGGCGTGGAAACCCGCTGGGGACGTATCATGGGGAAAACGCGGATTCTGGACGCGCTGGCGACGCTGTCATTTAACTATCCGCGCCGGGCGGAATATTTCTCCGGCGAGCTGGAAACCTTCCTGCTCATGGCGCGCGATGAGCAAGATGATCCGCTCAATCTGAAAGGTTCCTTTGCGGGCGCGATGGGCTACGGCCAGTTTATGCCGTCTTCCTATAAAGAATATGCGGTCGATTTCAATGGCGATGGGCACATTAACTTGTGGGATCCGGTAGATGCCATCGGCAGTGTGGCGAACTACTTCAAGGCGCATGGTTGGGTGAAAGGCGATACGGTTGCGGTGCCAGCGAATGGTCAGGCGCCGGGACTGGCGAATGGTTTCAAAACAAAATACAGCCTCTCTCAGCTTGCCGCCGCAGGCTTAACGCCGCAGCAATCGTTGGGCAATCATCAGGAAGCCAGCCTGCTGCGTCTGGATATCGGTACGGGCTACCAGTACTGGTACGGCCTGCCGAACTTCTACACCATTACCCGATATAACCACAGCACGCATTATGCGATGGCGGTTTGGCAACTGGGTCAGGCGGTAGCGCTGGCGCGGGTGCGCTAATTTACGCTTAGGGAGGGGAGCCCCCCCTCCGCTATTATTATGGCTTTTTGGGCTGATTCTCTGCCTGCAAGTGGGATATCTTCTTTGATAGTGCCAGACTATATCCCAGACATCCCAGGCCTAAGATAATTTGACCGCCATCATACGGTTCAAAATAGCCTGACGACAATATATTCAGTACTCCCATGACAAGTGAACAGACGCCGCCAATTGTGGCCCACAGCCGTAGTTGGGTGGTTTGTTTTAGTGTTTGCTGTGTGCTTTCCGTTTTTTTGAGTGACATCCTTGCTTTCTCTCCGTGCGTGTAAATTTAGCGACATGGTACTGCTATTTAGTCATGTGCTACCTCATTTCATTCTGCATAAATAACCTGCTGGCATTTTTTCGGAATCCGACTCGTAAAATCGACTGCTCGTCCCCATCTCTGGTGAGAAAGTGCTATCTTGTGCGGCAGGATTTCTAACTGACAGAGGTCATGATGACTGACAGTGAACTGATGCGGCTTAGCGAGCAGGTCGGGCTGGCGTTAAAAGCGCGCGGGGCGACCGTAACGACAGCAGAGTCCTGTACCGGCGGCTGGCTGGCGAAAGCCATTACCGACACCGCCGGAAGCTCCGCCTGGTTTGAACGCGGCTTTGTCACCTATAGTAATGAAGCCAAAGCGCAGATGATTGGCGTGCGTGAAGAGACTCTGGCGCAGCATGGCGCGGTCAGCGAACCCGTAGTGGTCGAAATGGCGATCGGGGCGCTGAAGGCCGCTCGCGCCGATTTTGCTGTCGCTATTAGCGGGATTGCCGGGCCGGATGGCGGCAGTGAAGAAAAGCCGGTTGGTACGGTGTGGTTTGCTTTCGCCAGCGTCAGCGGAGAAGGGATTACGCGTCGGGAATGCTTCAGCGGCGACCGTGAATCGGTGCGTCGACAGGCGACGACGTACGCGCTACAAACCCTGTGGCAACAATTTCTACAAAACACTTGATACTGTATGAGCATACAGTATAATTGCTTCAACAGTACGAATTCACTATCCGGTTCAATACCAAGTTGCATGACAGGAGTAATAATGGCTATCGACGAAAACAAACAGAAAGCGTTGGCGGCAGCACTGGGCCAAATTGAAAAGCAATTTGGTAAAGGCTCCATCATGCGTCTGGGTGAAGACCGTTCTATGGATGTGGAAACTATCTCCACCGGTTCGCTTTCACTGGATATCGCACTCGGTGCGGGCGGTCTGCCGATGGGGCGTATCGTCGAAATTTACGGGCCGGAATCTTCCGGTAAAACGACCCTGACGCTACAGGTGATTGCCGCTGCGCAGCGTGAAGGTAAAACCTGTGCGTTTATCGATGCGGAACACGCGCTTGACCCTGTTTACGCACGCAAGCTGGGCGTCGATATCGATAACCTGCTCTGTTCTCAGCCGGATACCGGCGAGCAGGCGCTGGAAATCTGTGACGCGCTGGCGCGTTCAGGCGCGGTGGACGTCATTGTGGTCGACTCCGTAGCGGCGCTAACGCCGAAAGCGGAAATCGAAGGCGAAATTGGCGACTCTCACATGGGCCTCGCGGCGCGTATGATGAGCCAGGCGATGCGTAAGCTGGCGGGGAACCTGAAACAGTCCAACACGCTGTTGATTTTCATCAACCAGATCCGTATGAAGATTGGCGTGATGTTCGGTAACCCGGAAACCACCACCGGCGGTAACGCGCTGAAATTCTACGCCTCTGTTCGTCTTGATATCCGTCGTATTGGCGCGGTGAAAGAGGGCGATAATGTCGTGGGTAGCGAAACGCGTGTGAAAGTGGTGAAAAACAAAATCGCCGCGCCGTTTAAGCAGGCCGAGTTCCAGATCCTCTACGGCGAAGGCATCAACTTCTATGGCGAACTGGTTGACCTGGGCGTGAAAGAGAAGCTGATCGAGAAAGCGGGCGCATGGTACAGCTACAACGGCGAGAAGATTGGCCAGGGTAAAGCGAACGCGACTACCTGGCTGAAAGAGAACCCGGCGACAGCGAAAGAGATCGAGAAAAGGGTTCGTGAATTACTGTTGAGTAATCAGAATGCCACGCCCGATTTCGCCGTTGACGATAGCGAAGGCGTTGCAGAAACCAACGAAGATTTTTAATCATCAGGTGATGGTGGGTCGGACAAAACGAAGCCGCCATTCAGCAAAACGTTAAATTACCATCAAGGGCTGCATTTATGCGGCCCTTTTGGCATTTCTCCCTGTTAAGGTTTTTTATGAGTGAACCCACATCGCGCCGTCCCGCTTATGCTCGTCTCCTTGATCGTGCGGTACGTATTCTTGCTGTCCGCGATCACAGCGAGCAGGAATTACGGCGTAAACTCTCCGCGCCGGTGATGGGCAAAAATGGGCCGGAAGAGATTGATGCGACGGCAGACGATTATGAACGCGTGATCGCCTGGTGCCACGAACATCACTATCTTGATGACGAGCGCTTCGTGATGCGCTTTATCGCCAGTCGTAGCCGCAAAGGCTATGGCCCGGCGCGTATTCGCCAGGAGTTGAATCAGAAAGGCATTTCCCGTGAATCGACTGAAAAAGCGATGCGAGAATGTGAAATTGACTGGAGTGAAATGGCACGTGAACAGGCCGTTCGCAAATATGGCGAGCCGCTCCCTTCAAACTTTTCAGAAAAGGTTAAGGTACAGCGCTTTTTGCTCTATCGCGGGTATCTGATGGACGATATCCAGCAAATATGGCGAAATTTTGCAGATTGAGCGCATACGGGATTTTACTTCCCGGTAAAGAAAACTTATCTTATTCCCACTTTTTCCGTCTGGACGCGGGTTGCTTAACGGCGAACAGCGTCTGCGACGAATATTCCTTAAATACACAAAATCATTCAAGCCGCATCAAAGCGGCAAGTGAGCCTCGGGAACGCGTGACCGGGAAACTCGCAGCCAACGCAGAGGCGGCCTGAAGGATGAAGTGTAGCTTGATTTCAGGATAATTATGAGCAAGAGCACCGCTGAGATCCGTCAGGCGTTTCTCGACTTTTTCCATAGTAAAGGGCATCAGGTAGTTGCCAGCAGTTCCCTGGTGCCTAACAATGACCCCACTCTGTTGTTTACCAATGCCGGGATGAACCAGTTCAAGGATGTTTTCCTTGGGCTCGATAAACGTAATTATTCCCGTGCAACCACTTCCCAGCGTTGCGTACGCGCGGGGGGTAAACACAACGATCTGGAAAACGTCGGATACACTGCACGTCACCATACTTTCTTCGAAATGCTGGGCAACTTCAGCTTCGGCGATTACTTCAAACACGACGCCATTCAGTTCGCATGGGAATTACTGACCGGTGAAAACTGGTTTGCTCTGCCAAAAGAGCGTTTATGGGTCACCGTCTATGAAACCGACGACGAAGCCTATGAGATCTGGGAAAAAGAAGTCGGCATCCCGCGCGAGCGTATCATCCGTATCGGCGACAATAAAGGCGCGCCATACGCATCGGATAACTTCTGGCAGATGGGCGACACCGGTCCCTGCGGTCCGTGCACCGAAATCTTCTACGATCATGGCGACCACATCTGGGGCGGCCCTCCGGGAAGCCCGGAAGAAGACGGCGATCGCTATATTGAGATCTGGAACATCGTCTTTATGCAGTTCAACCGTCAGGCTGACGGGACTATGGAACCATTGCCGAAACCGTCTGTAGATACCGGTATGGGGCTGGAGCGTATTGCCGCGGTACTGCAACACGTTAACTCTAACTATGACATCGACCTGTTCCGCACGTTGATTGAAGCGGTAGCGAAAGTCACCGGCGCCACCGATCTGGGTAATAAATCGCTGCGCGTTATCGCCGACCACATCCGTTCCTGCGCATTCCTGGTTGCCGATGGTGTGCTGCCGTCGAATGAAAACCGTGGCTATGTGCTGCGTCGCATTATTCGTCGCGCGGTTCGTCACGGCAACATGCTGGGCGCGAAAGAGACCTTCTTCTACAAGCTGGTTGGGCCGCTGATTGAGGTAATGGGCTCCGCAGGCGAAGAGTTGAAACGTCAGCAGGCGCAGGTCGAGCAGGTTCTGAAAACGGAAGAAGAGCAGTTCGCCCGTACGCTGGAGCGCGGTCTGGCGCTGCTGGATGAAGAACTGGCGAAATTGCAGGGCGACATCCTGGACGGCGAAACCGCTTTCCGTCTGTATGATACTTATGGTTTCCCGGTCGATCTAACGGCGGACGTCTGCCGTGAGCGCAACATAAAAGTCGATGAAGCCGGTTTTGAAGCCGCTATGGAAGAACAACGCCGTCGCGCGCGCGAAGCTAGCGGTTTTGGCGCGGACTACAACGCGATGATCCGCGTTGATAGCGCTTCTGAATTTAAAGGTTATGACCATCTGGAACTGAACGGCAAAGTGACCGCGCTGTTTGTCGATGGTAAAGCGGTTGAAGTGATTAACGCGGGACAGGAAGCAGTTGTCGTGCTGGATCAGACCCCATTCTATGCGGAATCAGGCGGTCAGGTTGGCGATAAAGGCGAGCTGAAAGGCGCTGGATTTACTTTCGCTGTGGACGACACGCAAAAATATGGTCAGGCGATTGGTCATATCGGCAAATTGTCTGCGGGCGCTCTGAAAGTGGGCGATGCGGTACAGGCTGACGTAGATGAAGCGCGCCGCGCACGTATCCGTCTGAACCACTCCGCCACGCACCTGATGCACGCGGCGTTGCGCCAGGTGCTTGGGACACACGTTGCGCAGAAAGGTTCGCTGGTTAGCGATAAAGTGCTGCGCTTCGACTTCTCGCACAATGAAGCGATGAAGCCGTCGGAGATTCGTCAGGTTGAAGATTTGGTGAATGCGCAAATCCGTCGCAACCTGCCGATTGAAACGAACATCATGGATCTCGAAGCGGCGAAGGCGAAAGGCGCCATGGCGCTGTTTGGCGAGAAATACGACGAACGTGTACGCGTTCTGAGCATGGGCGATTTCTCTACCGAACTGTGCGGCGGTACTCACGCCAGTCGTACCGGTGATATCGGTCTATTCCGTATTATCTCTGAGTCCGGCACCGCAGCGGGCATTCGTCGTATTGAGGCGGTAACCGGTGAAGGCGCTATGGCCACCGTTCATGCGCAAAGCGATCGCTTAAACGATATTGCGCATCTGCTGAAGGGCGACAGCCAGAATCTGGGCGACAAAGTGCGTGCCGTACTGGAACGTACACGTCAACTCGAAAAAGAGTTGCAGCAGTTGAAGGACCAGGCCGCAGCGCAGGAGAGTGCAAATCTTTCCAGTAAAGCGGTCGATCTCAACGGCGTGAAGCTCCTGGTCAGCGAGCTTGCTGGTATTGAGCCGAAAATGCTGCGAACCATGGTTGATGATCTGAAAAATCAACTGGGGTCTACCGTTATCGTACTGGCAACGGTTGTTGAAGGTAAGGTTTCTCTGATTGCGGGCGTGTCGAAGGATGTGACCGACCGGGTTAAAGCAGGGGAATTGATTGGTATGGTCGCTCAGCAGGTGGGCGGTAAGGGTGGCGGTCGTCCGGACATGGCGCAAGCCGGTGGTACGGATGCGGCAGCTCTGCCTGCAGCGTTAGCCAGTGTACAAGGCTGGGTCAGCGCAAAATTGCAATAATTATAAGCGTTCGTTGGCGCCGCAGCTCGTGCTGCGGCGTTTACGTCAACGCTATCGACAACGATAAAGTCAGGTTGAAGTTTTGTATATCGGCTAAACTTAGGTTTAACAGAATGTAATGCCATGACTGCTTACACCTAAGGTGTTTGTCATCGCTTACTTTTTGGCGTTATATGATGGATAATGCCGGGATACAGAGAGACCCGACTCTTTTAATCTTTCAAGGAGCAAAGAATGCTGATTCTGACTCGTCGAGTTGGTGAGACCCTCATGATTGGCGATGAGGTCACCGTGACAGTTTTAGGGGTGAAGGGCAACCAGGTGCGTATTGGCGTGAACGCCCCGAAAGAAGTTTCTGTCCATCGTGAAGAGATCTACCAGCGTATCCAGGCTGAAAAATCCCAGCAGTCCAGTTACTAAGGTTTTCGCGTCTCACTTTTCGGGTGAGACGCAGCCTCTCTTCTCGCTCGCCCGCGTTGTCCCTTCATGACTTTTTTCAACCTCACTGTTGATATGGTGCGCTTTTGGCGGCCAGCGTGTCATCAAATTATCTGTTGATAAAACACTCTTTTTGGCTTTTTTACAGACTAATTGAGCGTGAAGTGTGCAAACGATAAAAGCTCTGGAAAAATTGTTTGACTTATAAGTCCCAGAAAGTAATATGTGCGCCACGCAGCGACGATGAGCAGAACAAGTTCTTCGAAGCACTCGTAAGAGGCGTGTGGTGAGGTGGCCGAGAGGCTGAAGGCGCTCCCCTGCTAAGGGAGTATGCGGTCAAAAGCTGCATCCGGGGTTCGAATCCCCGCCTCACCGCCATTTGCATCCGTAGCTCAGCTGGATAGAGTACTCGGCTACGAACCGAGCGGTCGGAGGTTCGAATCCTCCCGGATGCACCA
>NZ_JAMMZV010000002.1:557363-724499 GCF_051811585.1 Salmonella sp. NW177
CCGTTGCATCCGTAGCTCAGCTGGATAGAGTACTCGGCTACGAACCGAGCGGTCGGAGGTTCGAATCCTCCCGGATGCACCATCTCTTACTTGATACGGCTTTCCCGCGGTATCAAAATCTGCAGTAAAGTAAGTTTCCCGATGCATCCGTAGCTCAGCTGGATAGAGTACTCGGCTACGAACCGAGCGGTCGGAGGTTCGAATCCTCCCGGATGCACCATCTCTTACTTGATACGGCTTTCACCGCGGTATCAATATCGGCAGTAAAGCAAGTTTTCCGATGCATCCGTAGCTCAGCTGGATAGAGTACTCGGCTACGAACCGAGCGGTCGGAGGTTCGAATCCTCCCGGATGCACCATATTCTCCGTACTTTCAGTGATGAAGATACGGATAAGATAGCGGTAATCACCGCTGGCACCAGGAAGGATAACGTTGCGTCAGCAACGGCCCGAAGGGCGAGCCGTAAGGCGAGTAATCCTCCCGGATGCACCATCTTATTTAGTGTGGCAGTAAATGCGACATCAAATCTTGTAGTAAACATCATTTCCAATGCATCCGTAGCTCAGCTGGATAGAGTACTCGGCTACGAACCGAGCGGTCGGAGGTTCGAATCCTCCCGGATGCACCATATTCTCCGTACTTTCAGCGATAAAGATGCGGATAAGATAGCGGTAATCACCGCAGGCACCAGGAAGGATAACGTTGCGTCAGCAACGGCCCGAAGGGCGAGCCGTAAGGCGAGTAATCCTCCCGGATGCACCATATTCTCCGTACTTTCAGCGATGAAGATGCAGATAAGATAGCGGTAATCACCGCTGGCATCAGAAGGATAACGTTGCGTCAGCAACGGCCCATAAGGCGAATAATCCTCCCGGATACGTCACTGCCCTGCAATCGCTTTTCCCCTTATCCTGAATATACCTCTTCATCTCTATTAGCGACAAAATCAACCAATTGCGATAAAGTACTGTCTGGTTATTCGGTTTGCGAGAACACGATGTACGCACGTTATGCTGGTTTGATTTTTGATATGGACGGTACTCTCCTGGATACCGAACCCACGCATCGCAAAGCGTGGCGTGAGGTTTTGGGGCGCTATGGTCTTCGTTTTGATGAACAGGCAATGGTCGCGCTTAACGGTTCGCCAACCTGGCTTATCGCCCAGTCAATCATTGAGCTTAACCATGCCGATCTTGATCCCCTGTCACTGGCGCGTGAGAAAACCGACGCGGTAAAAAGCATCCTGCTGGACTGCGTAGAACCGCTGCCGCTGGTTGAGGTGGTCAAAGCGTGGCATGGGCGGCGTCCCATGTCGGTCGGTACCGGTAGCGAAAGCGCTATCGCGGAAGCCCTGTTAGCGCATCTGGGGCTGCGTCGTTATTTTGATGCGGTTGTGGCGGCAGATCACGTACAGCATCACAAACCCGCGCCTGACACCTTCCTACTGTGCGCCCAGCGGATGGGCGTCATGCCGACGCAGTGCGTGGTATTTGAAGATGCCGATTTTGGTTTACAGGCGGCGCGGGCGGCGGGAATGGATGCCGTGGATGTTCGACTATTGTGAGTGACGGACTGTCGCTCCTGTCTCTGTTTGCCAGTAGTTTTCTCAGCGCGACGCTGTTACCCGGTAATTCTGAGGTGGTTTTGGTTGCTATGCTGGTCTCCGGCGTCAGCCATCCCTGGGTCTTAGTCTTAACAGCAACAATGGGTAATAGCCTTGGAGGGGTAACTAACGTTATTCTTGGGCGTTTCTTTCCGCTGCGCAAAACGTCGCGCTGGCAGGAAAAAGCGACTGGCTGGCTAAAGCGTTATGGCGCAGCCACACTATTATTAAGCTGGATGCCGGTCATCGGTGATTTGTTGTGCCTGTTAGCGGGATGGATGCGCATCCCGTGGGGGCGGACGATCTTTTTTTTGTGTCTTGGTAAGGCGCTGCGCTATGTTGCGCTCGCAGCGGCGACGGTTCAGGGCATGATGTGGTGGTAATAATTGTAGGTTTGGCATGTATGGCCGCCATTACAGTTATGCTTATTAAAACGATTTGGACAGGCGGGAGGTCAATTTGATCCCGGACGTATCACAGGCTCTGGCCTGGCTGGAAAAACATCCTCAGGCGTTAAAGGGGATACAGCGCGGGTTAGAGCGCGAAACGCTGCGTGTCAATGCTGATGGCACGCTGGCGACAACAGGTCATCCTGAAGCGTTAGGTTCAGCGCTGACCCATAAATGGATTACCACGGATTTTGCGGAAGCCCTACTGGAGTTTATTACGCCAGTCGATGGCGATATCCAGCATATGCTCACTTTTATGCGCGATCTCCATCGGTATACGGCCAGGAAACTGGGCGATGAGCGGATGTGGCCATTAAGTATGCCCTGCTATATTGCGGAAGGGCAGGACATAGAGCTGGCGCAGTACGGCACATCTAATACCGGGCGCTTTAAGACGCTCTATCGCGAAGGGCTGAAAAATCGTTATGGCGCTTTGATGCAAACCATCTCCGGCGTACATTACAATTTTTCATTACCGATGGCGTTCTGGCAGGCGAAATGCGGCGTTACGGAAGGCGAAGCGGCAAAAGAAAAAATTTCTGCCGGCTATTTTCGTCTGATTCGCAACTATTACCGTTTTGGCTGGGTCATCCCCTATCTGTTTGGCGCGTCTCCGGCCATTTGTTCCTCTTTCCTGCAAGGAAAGCCAACCACATTACCGTTTGAAAAAACGGACTGCGGTATGTACTACCTGCCGTATGCGACGTCGCTGCGTTTGAGTGATTTGGGCTATACCAATAAGTCGCAAAGCAATCTCGGAATTACGTTTAACGATTTGCATGAGTATGTGGCAGGTCTGAAGCGGGCGATTAAAACCCCTTCCGAAGAGTACGCGCGGATTGGTGTGGAAAAAGACGGTAAGCGGCTACAGATTAACAGCAACGTTCTGCAAATTGAAAATGAGCTGTACGCGCCCATTCGTCCCAAGCGCGTGACGCGCAGCGGCGAATCGCCTTCTGACGCGCTTCTGCGTGGTGGTATTGAGTATATTGAAGTTCGTTCTCTCGATATTAATCCGTTCTCACCGATCGGCGTAGACGAGCAACAGGTGCGCTTCCTCGATCTGTTTATGGTCTGGTGCGTATTGGCCGATGCGCCGGAAATGAGTAGCGATGAGCTGTTATGTACGCGTACTAATTGGAATCGCGTTATTCTGGAAGGGCGTAAGCCGGGCCTGACGTTAGGCATTGGCTGTGAAACTGCGCAGTTCCCGCTGCCCAAAGTCGGGAAAGATCTCTTCCGCGATCTGAAACGCGTGGCGCAAACGCTGGACAGTATCCACGGGGGAGAGGAGTATCAAAAGGTGTGTGACGAGTTGGTCGCCTGCTTTGATAATCCTGAACTGACATTCTCCGCCCGGATCCTACGGTCTATGATTGATGAAGGCATTGGCGGCACCGGGAAAGCGTTCGGTGAGGCTTACCGTAATCTGTTACGCGAAGAGCCGCTGGAGATTTTACAGGAAGAAGAGTTTATTGCTGAACGTGACGCTTCAGTACGTCGTCAGCAGGAGATTGAGGCGGCGGATACCGAGCCGTTTGCCGCGTGGCTTGCAAAACACGCCTGACCCAAAAGAAAAAGGCCACTCACGGAGTGGCCAAAATTTCATCGCTGAAAACAGGGATGATGATAACAAATGCGCGTCTTTCATATACTCAGACTCGCCCCGGAACAAAGAGTTCAGTTTATTTTTAAAAAATTATCGGAGGTGACTAAATGCCATTATTAGATAGCTTCGCAGTCGATCATACCCGGATGCAAGCGCCGGCGGTCCGGGTTGCAAAAACGATGAACACCCCGCATGGCGACGCAATCACCGTGTTTGATCTGCGTTTTTGCATTCCGAACAAAGAAGTGATGCCGGAAAAAGGGATTCATACGCTTGAGCATCTGTTTGCTGGCTTTATGCGCGACCACCTCAACGGTAACGGCGTTGAGATTATCGATATCTCGCCGATGGGCTGCCGCACCGGCTTTTACATGAGCCTGATTGGCACGCCGGACGAGCAGCGTGTTGCCGACGCCTGGAAAGCGGCGATGGCGGATGTGCTGAAAGTGCAGGATCAAAACCAGATCCCGGAGCTGAACGTTTACCAGTGCGGTACGTATCAGATGCACTCGCTCAGTGAAGCGCAGGACATTGCCCGTCATATTCTGGAGCGTGATGTGCGCGTGAATAGCAATAAAGAGCTGGCGCTGCCGAAAGAAAAACTGCAGGAACTGCATATTTAGTCTTATTGGTAAGCGTTTCCAGTATTTAAATTAACCCCGGTTTATGGCCGGGGTTTTTTATTGCTTAATATAATTTGCGTTTATTATATTTGCGGCGAGAATACATTTTAAATTAAGTAATGCCTGGCCTGTTAAATAATAAAATGTGATCTGGCAAACAGAAAAGGCGGATAACTCACGATGCCAGAGTGTATTGATCACATAAACTAAAAATCATAAATAATTAATAGAAAAACATAATGGAATGCGCCAGATATCCAGGTAATAACAAGACTCTACTAATAGCCGGTCGATGGGGTTTTTAGCAAATCTTATCTGGTATACATCAAACTTAAGGGATAAAAAATGAAGGCTAAATATTTGGCGCTGATGATCGGTGCTTGCTTTTCTCATAACCTTTGGGCAGCGAATAATATCACTATTGAGCAGCGTCTGGCTGAACTGGAGCAACGTGTTGTTAATGCTGAAAAACGGGCATCCGATGCCGAGGCGCAAATTCGCTCGTTGAAACAGCAGCAGGTCGCCGCTACGCCGACGGTGAATGTCCAGTCTGCCGAGCCCATTGCAGCAGGTAAAACGCCGCCGAAGCTGACCTTATCCGGATTCAGCGATATTAAGTTCTATGGCGATGTCGAATTTAATATGGATGCGGCAAGCCGTTCCGGTAGTCTGACATCGACGAGAACGTCAGCGAATAAAGATTGGGCACCAGGAACCAATGAACGCTGGGATATTAACGGACGCCTGTTGCTGGGCTTTGATGGCTACCAGCGGCTGGACAACGGTAATTTTGCCGGGTTCTCTGTACAGCCTCTGGCGGACCTGACCGGAAAAATGAACCTTGATGATGCCGTTTTCTTCTTTGGTCGTGAGAATGACTGGAAAATTAAGGTTGGTCGTTTTGAAGCCTACGATATGTTCCCGCTGAATCAGGATACCTTTATTGAATATTCGGGGAATACAGCGAACGATCTTTACAGTGACGGTTACGGCTATATCTATATGATGAAAGAAGGACGGGGACGTAGCGACAGTGGGGGTAACTTCCTGCTGAGTAAAACCATCGACAACTGGTATTTCGAAGTTAACACATTGCTGGAAAATGGCAGTACGTTATATACCGAGAAGCAGTACCACGGAATGGATTTAACCAACGATAAAAACGTGGCTTACGTCCGTCCGGTTATTGCCTGGCAAAACGGGCGTTTTTCAACGGCGATAGCGATGGAAAGTAACGTCGTTAACAACGCCTATGGCTATTATGAGAATGGGAAGTGGATCGATCAGTCAGATCGTACGGGCTATGGTTTTACCATGACCTGGAATGGTCAAAAAACTGACCCGGAAGATGGCGCGGTGATTAACCTGAATACCGCTTATATGGATGCGACCGATGAGACAGATTTTACCGCTGGGGTGAATGCGCTGTGGCATCGATTTGAACTGGGTTATATCTATGCGCATAACAAAATCGAAGCCTTCAATGCTACTAATATCGATGCCGTTTGTGAGGACGATTGCTGGATCACCGATCCCGGCAATTATGACATTCACACTATTCATGCCTCATATTTATTCCCCAACGTGATGGATATGAAAAACTTTAACATCTACCTCGGTGCCTATGCTTCATGGGTAGAGTCCAATCCGAATAATGGCGATAACAGTGAAGATGCGCGTTACGGCGGGCGTCTGAGATTCAAATATTTCTTCTGATTGTTGGTCTACTAAAAAAGGGATCCGCAGATCCCTTTTATCAGATAGTTAGTGCGCGCCGCCACCGCCGCCGCCCGCACCGAAGGGCGGTTTGGCGAACCACACCAGGCCGAGCAGCACCAGGAAGATCCCCGCCGACATCCAGAAGATTTCGTTGGCGGAAATAATCAGCCCCTGATTCGTGATTTGCTGGGCTATCCAGCCTGACGCCTGTTGGTGCGTCATCCCTAAGCCTTCCAGTTTATCGTACATAGCCTGAGCGTTTGGATTATACGCCGTAATCGACTCCGTGAGCTGAGCATGGTGTAGCGACTCACGATCGGTCCACATAGTGGTGGTAATCGAGGTGCCGATGGAGCCTGCCAGCGTTCGCGTGAAGTTCGACAGGCTTGATGCCGCCGCCAGCCGTTCTGGCGGTAACCCGGAGAGCGTAATGGTGGTCAGCGGCATAAAGAAGCAGGCGACGGCAAATCCCTGAATAAACTGCGGCCATGCGGAAGCGCCGAAATCCATACCCGGTTCGAACGTCCAGGCGCGCCAGTAAAAACAGACGGCGTACATAATGAAGCTGAACGTGACCAGCCTGCGCATATCCAGTTTATGCGCGAAGCGTCCGATAATCGGCGACAAAATTACCGGAATAATGCCGACTGGCGCCGACGCCAGACCTGCCCACGTTGCGGTATAGCCGTACACCTCTTGCAAAAGCTGCGGCAGTAGAACAATGGCGCCGAAATAGAGCATATAGGCAAGGCTGATGCACAAGCAGCCAATCGTGAAGTTACGCGATTTAAAAAGAGAAAGATCGACGATAGGGTGATCGTCGGTCAGTTCCCAGACGATCAGGAAACTGATGGCGATGACGGCGACCACGGTCAGGATGATAATTTCCTGTGAGGAGAACCAGTCCAGCTCTTTACCGCGATCGAGCATAATTTGCAGGCTGCCGATGCCAATCACCAGTAACGCCAGCCCGACGGCGTCAATACGTCGCCGTTCGGTATGCGTTTCACGTCCGCGCAGCGTGTGTAACGTCATCAGGACGACGGCGATGCCAATCGGCACGTTGATGAAGAAAATCCATCCCCAGTGGTAATTATCACTGATATAGCCCCCCAGAATCGGGCCGCAAATCGGCGCGACAATGACGGTCATTGACCAGAGCGCCAGCGCAATGGAGCGCTTTGCAGGCGGATAGTTATTCAGCAACAGGCTTTGCGAGAGCGGAATCAGCGGCCCGGCGACCACGCCCTGCACCACGCGGAAGAAGATCAGCATATTCAGGCTGCTGGATACGCCACAGGCCCAGGAGGCCGCGGCAAAGGCGACCGTCGACCACATGAACAGTTTGACTTCGCCAAAACGTTTCGCCAGCCAGCCGGTTAAGGGAATCGAGATAGCGTTCGCCACCCCGAAAGAGGTGATAACCCATGTCCCCTGGCTTAGGGAAGAACCCAGGTTCCCGGCGATGGTCGGAATCGCCACGTTGGCAATGGTGGAGTCCAGCACCTGCATGAATGTCGCCAGCGACAGCGCGATCGTCATGATGACGAGCTGCGCGCCCTCCAGCGGTTTTTGCTGTTGCATCACACGCACCTCAGGATTAACCCGCGTTAGCCTGTACGATGTCGTCGATCAGTTTATTGACCGGCGCGAGATTAATTTCGCGTGCGTTACTTTCGGCAACCGGCGTCGTTCGTACCTGGCTGGCCAGTACCTGACCGTCGCGATTAGCGGTATCCACGGTGACCAGCGTCGATAAACCAATACGCAGCGGATGTTGTTCTAACTGGCGGGCGTCCAGTTCGACGCGTACCGGCAGACGTTGAACCACTTTAATCCAGTTACCCGTCGCATTTTGCGCGGGCAGCAGGGAGAAGGCGCTGCCTGTTCCCATATCCAGACCGACGACTTTACCGGTGTATTTTACGTCGTCGCCATAAATGTCAGTAATAATCGTCACTGGCTGCCCAATGCGCATATTCGCTAATTGGGTCTCTTTAAAGTTAGCGTCCACCCACAGATCGGTTGCAGGCACGACGGCCATCAGCGGCGTGGTGGGGCTGATTTGCGCGCCAGGCTGGACGGCGCGGCGGGAGACATAACCGGTCATTGGGCTGACGATGCGAGTACGCTCCAGCGCCAGCCAGGCGTTACGCACTTCGGTCGCCGCTTGTTGAACCGCGGGCTGATCTTCCAGATTACTGTTGAGTATCATTGCCTGGTTGGCATTGTACTGTTGAATGGCGACATCCAGCTGTGCCTGCGCGCTGGCGACGGCATCGCGGGCGTGTTGCAGCTCTTCACGGCCAATAAGATTGGCGTTACCCAGCGGCACACGACGGTTAAGGTCGCTTTGCGCTTGCGCCAGGGCGGTTTTTTGCACGTCGATATTCGCCTGCAACTGCTTGCTGTTAATCATCAACTGGTGCGTCTGGCGCACGCTGGAGGCCAGCGCCGTTTTGGCTTTTTCAAACGCTTGTTTGGCGTCAGTCTGATCGAGCGTGACCAGGACATCGCCCTCTTTTACAAAGTCGGTGTTATCAGCCCAGACTTTCGTCACGCTGCCTGACACCTGCGCCATGATTTGAACCTGGTTCCCTGCCACGTAAGCATCATCTGTCTCTTCAATATGACGCAATACTAAAAACCAATAAATTCCATATGCCACGGCAATAATAACAAAGAGCAAGGTAAGAAGTAGCAGCGCTGTTTTGCGTTTGCCTTTCTTCTTAGCCGGTTGCTGCGGGGTTTGGATCTCCGCATTTGCGCTCATGTTGTTCTCCACGATCTTATTATTCACATCGGCTGAGCCGACCTGTTGTCAGAAAGGCCAGCAGTAACGCGTGCCGGCCTGTCCGCTTTCCTGTTATTAATCTGGATTTTTGAGCGGGTCGGCGCTTTAGCGCAGCGCCTCAAGAACAGTGCCTTCCTGCTCCATTTGATCAAGACGCGTCAGGAGTTTACGAGTGATGTGCTCAAGTTGATCTTTTTCGGCAGTGCTAAGTGATGACCAGAGTTGATGCAGACAATGATGCTGAGGCGGAAGCACTTCTTGCAAAAATGCCTGACCTTTCTCCGTTAATTGCAGATGCAGGCAACGGCGGTCGTTATCGCTCTCACGACGCTCAATCCAGCCGCGTTTTTCCAGCTCATCTGCAATGCGTGTCGCATTGGTGCGAGATGAACCCAGCGCGCAGCTTAATTCAGACGGCTGAATACTGTGGTTTTCCTGAGACTCCAGCGTAATCAACGCCATAAACAACGTCTCGTTAATCCCTTGAGCCTTCAGCATCTTATTGCGGTTTTCCAGGAGCTTGCCTTGCATGTGCATACAAAGACGAGTCAAAAGAATTTCCTGATAAGGAAAGTCTTCGTGACGGCTGGCGCGAAATTTTAGCATTTGTTCAATGGGCGTAAACGAACTATCCATTTGGGCATGACCTCATTAATTTCAGCCGATATAGTAACGACAGTGACAAATAAAGTAAATGTATTATTAATACAAAATCATTCTTTCAGGCTATAAAGCAACCAATGATACGCAGACTGAGACGCCAGCGGGAACATTGGGCCCGGTAAAGCGCCGCCTGCGGCAAATCCAGGAATGACGAGAAAAGCGTGAGTGCCTGCATGAAAAAATCAGGAGAGAACGATAAGCGGGAGGGGCGAAAGCCGGGTAAACGGCCTTACAACCCGATGCAAAAGCCACCGGAATATCACGGATAGCTATCGGTGAACGACCTTCGAATCCTTGAACGGGCGCTATTGGCCTGGGAGCAGATGGGGATGCAGGGCTTTCCATAGAATTATATTATTCTTCACCGGTATAAAAATAACCATGATAAATGAATAGCATAACCTTAACAGACTGGGGAGCTCCTTAACACCCTAAGGAGCTTAAACAAAGGTAAACGCTCACTATCCGCTTAATTTACGGCTTCCTGTCGGTGAAAACCTCGCCACCAGACCAGTAAATTAAGTAAGGCTACCGTGACACCCGCCAGACAAACGCCGGCCCAGCCGGCATGTTGCCAGGCGGAGGCGGAAATCAGCGACCCCGCGGCGCCACCGATAAAGTAGCTGGTCATATAGCCGGCGGTGAGCCGGTTACGCGCATCCGGATGCAAACGATAGATGACCGTCTGATTGGTGATATGTACCCCCTGAACGGTGAGGTCCAGTACCAGAATGCCAATAATCAGCGCCAGTACCGAGGTGTGCCCAAGCCAGATAGCCAGCCAGGAGAGTAACAGCAGCAGTAAGCCGAACGTGGTGGTGAGGTGAGATTTACCTTTATCGGCAAATCCGCCAGCCGGACGCGCGCCTAAAGCGCCGGCGGCCCCCGCCAGGCCAAACAGGCCAATCATCCCCTCGGAATAGCTAAACGGCGGCGCGGCGAGCAAAAAGGCCATTGACGTCCAGAGGATGCTGAAATTAGCAAAGGTCAGACAGCCCAGCAGCGCGCGGGTACGCAGCAGCTTATCGTGAATAAACAGGCTGAATACAGAACCCAACAGCTGCGGGTAGTTAAGATGGGTGTCGGATTTGAGCTTTGGCAGTCCGCGCCACAACGCGACGGCCATCAGCGCCATCAGCGCCGACGCTACCCAAAATACGGTGCGCCAACCGCCGAGGTTTGCCAGCAGTCCGGCGACCGTTCGCGCCAGCAGGATCCCCAGCAACAGGCCGCTCATAATGGTGCCGACCACTTTACCGCGGGTGGCGGGCGTCGCAAGCGTGGCGGCCAGCGGAACCAGAATCTGCGCCACCACGGAGAACAGTCCGGTTAAGGCCGTTCCGAGTATCATCATGCTAAGCGACTGACTGCTGGCGGTGATCAGCATTCCGCCAGCCGCCAGCAACGTCATGGAGACAATCAGCGTTCGGCGTTCAAACATGTCGCCGAGCGGCACCAGAAACAACAGGCCAGCGGCATAGCCCAACTGCGCGGCGGTAACGATAAACCCTGCGGAGCTGGCGGAAAGCGAAAAGTGATGCGCGATGGTATCAAGCAGCGGCTGGGCATAGTAGTTGCTGGCGACCGCCAGACCCGTGGCCACAGACATTAAAACGATCAGCGCCGGGCTAAGCCCATGAGTGGGTTTCGTCATTATGGTAATCGTGATTCAGATAATTATTTCCTGGGAAAACAATCATAGCGGATGTTGATGAATAAAGGGGAACAGTGACGTGATGAATCGTGCGCTTTGAGGAGAGATTGCGTTGGCCGGATAGCGGCGCATGAACTGCGCCTTATCCGGCATAAAAAACGATCTTATTTCTGCGCGGCCAGCGCTTCTTTCACCCAGCCGTCAAACTGCTGCTGGTGGGCGTTGATCCAGCCGTCTACGTGGCCCTGAACATCGGCTTCAGACGATTTACCGGCATGCATCATGGCGTTCTGCGCGTTGATATCCGCCAGCGGCAGCTTCATGATGGCGAACAGTTTCGCCGCCGCCGGGTTTTTCTCCGCCCATGCCTTATTGGCGACAATATGCATGGTATTAACCGGGAACCCATAGTTCGCGCCGTTCGGCAGTTTAGTATCAATATTTTTCTGTTCGCCCGGCAGAGAGGGGAACGGCACCTGTAGCCAGACGACATCTTTACCCGGCTTCATTACGTCGCTCACCCAGTACGGGGTCCAGGTGTAATACAGCACCGGCTTGCCTTCTTTAAAACGGGTAATGGTATCAGCCATCATCGCCGCATAGTTACCGTGGCTGACCTCAACGGTTTTTTGCAGATCAAACGCTTTATTCTGGTGATTGATCACGGCTTCGCAGCCCCAGCCCGGCGAGCAGCCCATCATGTCCGCTTTTCCGTCGCCATTGGTATCGAAGATTTTGGCGATTTTCGGATCTTTTAGCTGAGCGATATTGGTGATGTTGTACTGCTCGGCGGTTTTTTTATCGATCAGATAGCCCTGCGCAGCGCCGGAGACGAAGACGCCCTCGCGGTAAAACTTTTTGTCTCCGCCTGCTGCGGCATACATATCATCATGCAGCGGCTGCCAGTTCACGGCGGTAAACGTCGCATCGCCAGAGGCGATAGAGGTGTAGCCTACGTTGTAATCGACTTCACTCGGCTTATTTACGGTATAACCCAACTTTTCCAGCGCCCGGCTGACCAGTAACGTCTGGAAGGACTCTTCAGAAATCGTGCTTTGGATAGGTTGGACGGTAATGCCTTTGCCAGGCAGGTCGGCAGCGAAAGCGCTGGCGGTGACAAGGGTGGCAAACGCTGAGGCAAATATCACAGTATGTCGCATCGTTGTTCCTTTAATTATGGTAGGGAGTTGTAAGCCCGGTAAGCGCAGCGTCACCGGGCGTCAGGAGAGTTACTTAACGAAAGGGCGGGTGATTAGCCCAACAGGACCGGTGGTATACCAGCGACGGTTACCGCGGCTACGCGAGTCGCGCCCGACGGCCTGCGTCAGACGGTCCAGAATAATGGCGAGAATCACAATGCCGACGCCGCCCACGGTTGCCAGCCCCATATCAAGACGACCAATGCCGCGTAGTACCATCTGGCCAAGCCCACCGACCGCAATCATCGAGGCGATGACGACCATTGAGAGAGCCAGCATCAGCGTCTGATTAACGCCTGCCATAATGGTGGGCATCGCCAGCGGTAGTTGCACTTTGAACAACATTTGGCGCGGGCTGGCGCCGAACGAGCGCGACGCTTCAATTAAGTCGGCAGGCACCTGGTTAATGCCCAGGATCGTCAGGCGTATAATCGGCGGTAGAGCAAAAATAATCGTCACCACGACGCCCGGCACGTTACCGATGCCGAATAACATGACAATCGGCACCAGATAGACAAACGCGGGCGTGGTCTGCATCGCATCCAGCAGCGGACGAACTATTTTGGCCGCGCGCGGGCTGCGCGCCAGCCAGATTCCCATCGGTAATCCGATCACGACGCAGAACAACAGGGCGGTCAATACCAGCGCCAGGGTAATCATCGCCTGCGACCAGGCGCCGATCGCGCCGATGGCGATCAGCGATATCAGCGTTGCGATCCCCATGCCCACGCCGGAAACCTGCCAGGCAATCAGCGCAAAGAGAATAATCGCCACAGGGGCGGGCATTCCCAGCAGCAGTTGCTGAAAGCCGTTGAGGATGTAATCCACCGGCACACGAATCCCCTGAAAAAGGGGACGGAAATGGGTGACGACCCAGTCGATTCCCTCTGTGACCCAGCTATCCAGCGGGATCAGCGTCTTATGGAACGGGTCCAGAAGAGAAAAGTGTTCAGGGGCTGGCGCGGGCGCGCTGTTCAACCAGTCGGTACTGCCGCCGTCCGTGGCTACGCCTGCCGGTGTTCCCCAGGCATCAGCCGTTTGCGTCGTCGTATCGGCCACCTGTGCGGTATCCCACGGATTCGTTTGATCAGCCATTGTTACCCCCCTCGCGATCTAAAGCCTGTAGCAACATACGTTTTGAAATAATGCCAACATACTGGTGTTCTTCATCGACAACCGGCACCGCGCAGGGCGCCTGGCCGACGTGAGAGAGCAACTCGCTGAGTGGGGTTTGCGCATCAACGACTAAAGGGTCGTCGATAAGCGCCGCTTCAATCCCTTGCGCCTGGCTTAATGCCGCTTTTAATGAGTCGATGGACACGACGCCCACGAATTTATTGCCACGCTCAATGACGTAACCATATTCACGGTCTTCGTCCTGTAATAATTTCAGTGCCGAACGGGGACCGAAACCTGGCGTTTTACGAATTAAGCCGACCGGACTGCGACGGGCAATATCTTTGGCGCTAAAGACCTGACTAATATCCACGCCACGGAAGAACGTGCGGACATAATCATTTGCCGGATTATTCAGGATCTCATCCGGCGTACCAACCTGTACGACCTCGCCATTTTGCATAATGGCAATCCTGTCGCCAATACGCATAGCCTCATCAAGATCGTGGGAAATAAAGACAATGGTGCGCTGATGTTTCGCCTGTAATTTCACCAGCTCATCCTGCATTTCGGTACGAATTAATGGATCGAGGGCGGAAAACGCTTCATCCATTAATAAGATATCAGGGTTGATTGCCAGCGCGCGGGCAAGCCCAACACGCTGACGCATCCCACCGGAAAGTTCATCCGGGTAGGCGTGAGCGTAATTCTCAAGCCCCACCTGACGCAAGGCGTCCAGCGCTTTTTCGCGACGCTCTTGCGCCGCGATGCCCGCTAATTCCATACCGAATGCCGTATTATCCAGCACGGTCATATGCGGCATGAGCGCAAATGACTGGAAGACCATCGCAATCTTTTTCCTGCGCACCTCGCGAAGCTCAGCGTCTGATATTTTGGCAATATCAACGCCGTCGATCAGTACCTGTCCGCGGGTGGGTTCAATCAGGCGATTGAGAAGGCGTACCATTGTGGATTTACCCGAACCGGATAATCCCATGATGACAAATATCTCGCCTTCTTCAATGGCCAGACTGGCGTCTTTAACGCCAAGCGATAGCCCCGTTTTTTCCAGTATTTGCTCTTTCGATAGTCCCTTTTCAATATATTTGAAGGCACGCTGCGGATGCTCTCCAAATATTTTATACAGATTCTTCACTTCTAATTTAATTGCCATGCAATAGAATGATTCCTGTTATTTACTTATGTCGATATGTTACCTGATAGAAATAGTTACCTTTTTCTACCCTAACATACTCAGAATCTGAGACAACCCTGAATTTGCTTCTGGCATGAATATTGCCAGGTGCTATTGGCTGTGATTTCCCATGATATAAGGGCTGAACGCGAATGGGGAGAGAGAGATATTTTTTGAGACAACCAGCAAAAATCCACCTGAATTGGAGGAATCCAGGTGAATAATGTCACTCGTATTGAGTGTAGGACATGTTGTAATATTTGCGCGATTTAACCCGGTATTGCTTGTAATAAAGGCATGGAAAATGTAACGTTATTTCCCATGCCCGCAAGGTTAAAAATTCCAGTCTTCGTCTTCGGTTTCGACTGTTTTCCCCATCACATAAGATGAACCTGATCCGGAAAAGAAATCATGATTTTCGTCGGCATTCGGCGAGAGCGCGGCAAGGATTGCGGGATTCACGTCTGCCATCTCCGGCGGAAATAACGCCTCATAACCCAGGTTCATTAAGGCTTTATTGGCGTTGTAGCACAAGAAGGCTTTGACGTCGTTAACCCAGCCGGTTTCCGCATATAACGCTTCTGTGTAGCAGATTTCGTTGTCGTACAGTTCCATCAACAAATCCAGCGCGAAAAGCTTTAACTCTTCACGCTCGATTGCCGATAGTTTTTGTAGCGCTATCTGATATTTATAGCCAATATAATAACCGTGAACCGCTTCATCGCGAATGATTAAACGAATCAGGTCGGCAGTGTTCGTGAGCTTACCGCGGCTGGAGAAATACATCGGCAGCCAGAAGCCGGAATAGAACAGAAAAGACTCTAAAAAGACGCTGGCAATCTTTTTCTTTAGCGGTTCATCGCTGACGTAATGAGCCAAAATAATCTGCGCCTTACGCTGAAGCGGCGGGTTTTCTTCGCTCCAGGCGTAGGCGGCATCAACCTCTTTCGTCTGGCACAGCGTGGAAAAAATAGAACTGTAAGAGCGGGCGTGTACCGCTTCCATAAAGCTGATGTTCGACAGCACTGCCTCTTCATGCGGCGTGATGGCATCTGCCATTAACGACGGCGCGCCTGCGATGTTCTGGATAGTGTCGAGCAGCGTAAGACCCGTAAACACGCGAATAGTGAGCTGCTGTTCGGCGGCGCTCAGCGTCTGCCAGGCCGGAATATCATTCGACAACGGCACTTTTTCCGGCAGCCAGAAGTTACTGGTCAGCCGGTTCCACACCTCCAGATCTTTGTCGTCCTGGATCTTGTTCCAGTTGATGGCGCTAATACGAGATAATTTCATATGGCTTTCCTTATAGCGCGCAGGATACGCAGCCTTCAATTTCAGTACCTTCCAGCGCCAATTGGCGAAGCCGGATGTAATACAGTGACTTAATACCTTTTCGCCAGGCATAGATCTGCGCTTTGTTGATATCGCGGGTCGTGGCGGTATCGGGGAAAAACAAGGTGAGCGACAGCCCTTGATCGACGTGGCGCGTGGCCTCGGCATAGGTATCAATAATTTTTTCCGGACCGATATCGTAAGCATCCTGATACATGTCCAGATTTTCATTGGTCATAAACGGCGCGGGGTAATACACACGCCCGGTTTTGCCCTCTTTGCGAATCTCAATTTTGGCCACAATCGGATGAATGCTGGAGGTCGCATGATTAATGTAAGAAATCGAACCGGTCGGCGGCACCGCCTGTAAATTTTGGTTATAGATGCCATAGCGCATCACATCGTCGCGCAGCTTTAGCCACATTTCTCGTGTGGGCAGCGTAATGCCGCTGCGGGCAAATAGCGCCCTGACTTTCGCTGTTTTCGGTTGCCAGTCGTCCTGTAAATACTGCGTAAAATAGTCGCCGCTGGCATAGCGCGACTGCGCAAATCCGGCGAAGGTTTTGCCGCGTTCGCGGGCCAGCCGCATTGAAGTATGCACGGCATGCCAGGTAATGGTGTAAAAATAGAAATTGGTGAAATCCAACGCCTCCGGCGAACCGTAGGCAATGCCTTCTCTCGCCAGATAGCCATGCAGATTCATCTGGCCCAGACCGATGGCATGAGAGGCGGCATTACCGGCGGCTATTGAGGGCACGCTGCGTATATGGCTCATGTCCGACACCGCCGTCAGGCCGCGAATAGCGGTTTCTACGGTACGGCCAATGTCCGGTGAATCCATGACGTGAGCGATATTCAGCGAGCCGAGATTGCAGGAGATGTCATGCCCGATGTGGGTATAGTCAAGGTTATCGTCGTAACGGGAGGCGCTATTGACCTGTAAAATTTCTGAGCACAGGTTGCTCATATTAATGCGACCAGCAATGGGATTCGCGCGGTTTACCGTATCTTCAAACATGATGTAGGGATACCCGGATTCGAACTGAATCTCCGCCAGTGTTTGAAAAAAGTCACGGGCGTTAATATAGGTTTTACGCACGTGCGGATCGGCAATTAATTCATCGTACCGTTCGCTAATGGCGATATCGCCAAACGGTTTGCCGTAGCGTCGTTGTACGTCATAGGGCGAAAAGAGCGCCATTTTCGCGTTTTCTTTCGCCAGCCGGAAGGTGATATCCGGGATCACCACGCCGAGAGAGAGCGTTTTGATCCGGATTTTTTCGTCAGCGTTTTCCCGTTTGGTATCCAGAAAACGCAGAATATCCGGGTGGTGCGCATGGAGATAAACCGCGCCGGCCCCCTGGCGCGCGCCAAGCTGGTTGGCATACGAAAACGCGTCTTCCAGCATTTTCATCACCGGGATCACGCCGGAAGACTGATTCTCAATGCGTTTGATCGGCGCGCCCGCCTCGCGCAGATTGGAGAGTAAAAACGCGACGCCGCCGCCGCGTTTGGAGAGTTGCAGCGCCGAATTCACCGCCCGCCCGATCGACTCCATGTTGTCTTCGATACGGAGCAGGAAGCAGGAGACCAGTTCCCCACGCTGCTGTTTGCCGCAATTTAAAAAAGTCGGGGTAGCGGGCTGAAAGCGACCAGAAAGCATTTCATCGGTCAGTTGGGTGGCCAGCGTTTCGTCACCCTGCGCCAGCGTCAACGCCACTATTGTCACCCGATCTTCAAAGTGTTCCAGATAACGTTTGCCGTCGAAGGTTTTCAGCGTGTAACTGGTATAAAACTTCCAGGCACCAAGAAACGTCTGGAAGCGAAAGCCGCTGGCGTGGGCGTGCTCGAACAGGCGGAAGACGAAGGCGCGGTCGTAACGCGCGAGGACGGCGTCATCGTAATACCCTTCCCGAACCAGCGTCTCCAGACGTTCATGCTGGCTGGCAAACGTCACGGAATGCGGGCGGACGTGGGCGGCAAAAAAGGCGTCGATCGCCTGCTGGTCCTTGTCGAACTGAATATGGCCTGCTTTATCATAAAGATTCAGCATCGCGTTCAGGGCGTGGTAATCCATGGTTTCCTGCATTACGCGCTCCGGGGTAGTTGTTGCCAAAATTCATTTACTCCTTTTCGGACGTTATCGATGTCGCGTTGTGTGCCCATGAGCTCAAAGCGGTACAGCCAGGGTACGCCGCATTTTTGTGCTATCACATCGCCAGCGCATCCCCAGGCATCGCCGAAATTGCGATTACCGGAGGCAATGACGCCGCGAATGCGCGCCCGGTTGTGTTCATCATTTAAAAAGCGGATCACCTGTCGCGGCACCGCACCGGCCATCCCGCCGCCGCCGTATGACGGCACAACCAGAATGTACGGTTCGTCTACCTGAATTCGCTCCCGTTCATTGAGCGGAATACGCGTGGCAGGCAGCCCCAGACGCTGCATAAAACGGTGCGTATTTTCAGAGCTGCTGGAGAAGTAGACGAGCGCGCTCATGCGTTTGCCGCGTGGGGTGTCGGGTGCAGACGGTTAATCATGTCCGGGCGGAAGCCAGACCAGCTCAAATCGCCCGCCATCACCACCGGTAATTGACGAAATCCTTGCGCCCGGAGCGTATCCGCTGCATCCGGCACCAGATCGACGTTCACCATCTCAAATTCAAATCCACGGCTTTCCATCGCCCGCTTTGTGGCGTGGCACTGAACACAGTTATTGCGAGTGTAAATAGTAATGCTCATGATTCGTATTTCCATTTAAAATGAGAAAACGGCGCGATGAAACGCGTCGGATTGTCGTGTGTTGATACAGGAAATACTAGATGTAGTTGAATTAAGATTCAACCATACAAGATATGGGAATTTTCGATTGATTTTAACGCCGCTGATGAACGCAGCGGGGTAGGGGCGGCATGGCTAATTTTTGCCGGATGGCGGCGTGAACGCCCGATCCGGCCTGCAGGTTGACGCATAACAGAGTTGGCTGACATCTGCGCCATCCGGCAACAATGCGTCACATTCGCATACCGATCGCCAGACGGTTAAAGCAGTTCATTAAACCGATGGCGAAGGTCAGATCGCTGATTTCACGCGCGCTGAAATGATTGAGCAGCGGCAGGTAAACATTATCTTCGGCGTGGGTTTCAGCAATGTGCGTCACCGATTCCGCCCAGGCTAACGCCGCGCACTCTTGCTCGCTGAAATGGTGGCTTACCCGCCATCCTGCCAGCGCATCTAATTTAGCTTGATTTACGCCAGCCTTACGCAGCGCTTTACTGTGCATCTCCAGGCAAAATGCACAGCCATTTATTTGCGAAACACGCAGGTAAATCAGCTCCATCAGAGTGAGGTCAAGCGTGCTCTTTTCCAGCGCGTTTTTCGCCTGCACCAGAGCGCTATAAACCTCCGGGCTCAGTTCATAATAGGGTTGGCGTAACGTCGTCATCATGTTTCTCCTCGTGTTGATGACGAGCACTGTAGCACTATAATGGTCTGTAAAAGAGAGCCATATTTTTACAGAAAAAGCAGACCATATGCCGCGCTATCAGCACATCGCTCGTCAGTTAAAAACGGCCATTGAGCAAGGAGAACTCGCTCCAGGAACGCGTTTGCCTTCCAGCCGAACGTGGGCGCAGGAACTGGGTGTTTCTCGCGCCACGGTGGAAAATGCCTATGGCGAGCTGGTGGCGCAGGGCTGGCTGGAGCGACGTGGCCAGGCAGGCACGTTTGTGAGCAACGCTCTACGGTTTGAGACGGCGCCGCCGATACCCGCCGTTTTTGCCGGAGAAAGTCCGGAGCCGAAACCCTTTCAGATGGGGTTACCGGCGCTGGATCTCTTTCCGCGCGAGAAGTGGGCGCGAGTGATGGGGCGTCGGTTGCGCACGCAGACACGCTTCGATCTGGCATTAGGCGACGTCTGCGGCGAGGCGATTTTGCGCCAGGCGATAGTCGATTACCTGCGGGTTTCGCGTAGCATTGAATGTCTGCCGGAACAGGTATTTATTACCTCCGGATATGCGGATTCTATGCGGCTAATCCTGCGTACATTGTCTGTGCCGGGAGACAGCATGTGGGTGGAAGATCCCGGCTTTCCGTTAATTCGCCCGGTGATAACGCAGGAGGGGATTACGCTGGCGCCGATTCCGGTCGATGCCGATGGGCTGAATGTCGCGGCGGGGATGCGGGATTGCCCGCAGGGACGCTTTGCATTGGTGACGCCCGCCCATCAAAGTCCGTTGGGGGTGGCGCTGTCGTTAACTCGCCGACGGCAACTTCTGGCATGGGCGGCGAATGTGCAGGCCTGGATTATTGAAGATGACTACGACAGCGAATTTCGTTATCACGGTAAACCGCTTCCGCCGCTCAAGAGTCTGGATGCCCCGCAGCGAGTGATTTACGCCGGAACGTTCAGTAAGTCGCTCTTTCCGGCATTACGTACCGCATGGCTGGTGGTGCCGATAAAGCAGATTGAGCATTTCCGCCAGCAGGCGTCGCTGATGCCCTGTAGCGTACCGTTGTTATGGCAGCACACGCTGGCTGATTTTATCCGTGATGGCCATTTCTGGCGGCATCTGAAAAAGATGCGTCAACATTATGCTCAGCGACGGTTATGGATTGAAGAGGCGCTGGCAGAACAGGGATTTGTCGTGACATTACAGAAAGGCGGTATTCAATTGGTTATTGAGGTTGAAGGTGATGATAAAGCGCAGGTAGCAAAAGCGAATCAGGCCGGACTGGCGGTACAGGCGCTAAGCCGTTGGCGAGTGGTTTCGTCAGGAAAGGGGGGCATTTTACTGTCGTTTACCAATATTACTTCCGCTGGCATGGCGAAACAGGTCGCATGGCAGCTTCGACAGGCGATACAGTAACCGTTTCGCCGAATGGCGCGACCTGGGCCTGCGGCAATGATGCAGGCCCAATAAAGTATGTCGCCATCCGGCAGCGCACGTCGTTAGCGACGCAGGCTAAGCAGCGCCCCGATAAAAATCCCTACCGCTGCGGCGGTTCCTACGCTACACCAGGGTTTTTCACGCACAAACGTATCCGCGCACCCCATCGCATCACAGGCGGCTTGTTTTACGCGAGTACGACCCTGCATCCGCGCCCGGGTCTCTTTCAGCAACGCCTGTGCTTTACGTCGCGCAGCCTCGGCTTCGTCTTTCGCATCGCTTCCCCAGGATTTAAGGACATCTTCCAGACTGTCGGCTAATCGATTGACATCATTCTGAATATCCTGAACACCATCATCGACGTCGTTTCGGTTCGGTTTGTTAAGCATATGATCCTCCATTGATTTCGATGTAGCTTTCAGTGTAGTTCATATTTTTACCTGCTGAGGCTTGTTACGGCGATATCATGCGTTTCTGGACTTTTCTGAAAGCGTTGATAACGCGCTATCGGGTAAGGTAAGCCCGCAGTAAAAGAGAATGAGGATAAAATATGTATTTACGACCTGACGAGGTGGCGCGGGTACTGGAAAAGGCAGGGTTTACCGTCGATGTGGTGACGAATAAGACGTATGGTTATCGACGCGGCGAGAATTATGTTTATGTTAACCGCGAGGCGCGTATGGGGCGTACCGCGCTGATCATTCATCCCAGATTAAAAGACCGTAGCTCATCACTGGCTGACCCGGCTTCGGATATTAAAACCTGCGATCACTACCAAAATTTTCCGCTCTATTTAGGCGGCGAGACCCACGAACATTACGGTATTCCCCACGGCTTTAGCTCCCGAATAGCGTTAGAACGTTATCTGAATGGGCTTTTTGGCGACGAAAAAACCGACTAAAAGCGCGACTGGCAATGCCAGTCGCGACGCTAACTTACGCCTTAGCCTGATGATAGCTGCTCACTTTAAACAGGCGGCGACAATAATCCAGGAAGTAGCCATAAACCGCGCCCATTAACATTGAAACAACAATGTTTGAACTCACGGCGGCCACTATCTGATGCGAGCCGGCACCGACGGTCAGCAAGATGATAATATAAACGGGTGACTGAAAGGTGACATAAGCCAATACATCCGCCAGGTTTTTGGCCCATCCCGCCGGGCTTGCCTTACGCGCGACGCGCATAATCAGATCGCGGTAAACGCCGTATGGCCATGCAATCAAAATGTTGACAGGTATCGCCACCAGCCTGGAAGAAAGCGACTGCTCAAAGCTCATTCCGGAGAGGAATATCTCGATCAACATGTTCACAACAGAACAGTAAACAACCATCGCAAACGTGTCTGCTACGGCATGACGCAAGCGTGACTGTGGAGAGAACATGTTAATGCTCCTTGTAGCGTATCGATCAGAATGAGGTGATGGTTGGTAGTGAAATCATAAAGCACTTTTGTCTTTGCATAGAGTATATCCCTATATAATAACTATCAACTAGTGTAATATTTTTATTTATAGGCTTTTTGTCGATAAAATACTCTGTGATTGTTTATTTTTTGCTCGCGGCGAGATTTTCGTTGTTGTTAGTCATTAATTACTTTTAAATCAATGCATTATAATGCATTGTTTTTCTGGCGATTTTCAGCCACATTCCAAATGTTGTCAGATGCGATGTATTCTCGGCTAACGGCACGCGCTCTACTTTTCTCAGCATAATTATAGCTATTGCAGGGTCATTTTTAGCATAAAGCTCTGATGATAATTTTTGAATGGTTAATCTATTATTGTGATGAAATATTCACTTCTGTATAAGGTCAGCCACCGTGAGGGTCACCGCGGTTACTGAGATACGCAATACGCTATATACGCTATGGATTTCGAGTTGCTTAAAGGCGGCAAGGGAGTGAATCCCCAGGAGCATAGATAACGATGTGACTGGGGGGAGCGACAAATCTGCGGGGAGCAGATTTGAACGTCGCGTGCGACGACCCGTCAGGGCGAGGCCCATGGATGAGCCGGGTAATCCGTAGCCAACACATAAGCAACTTGAAGAATGAAGGGTATAAACAGCCGAACGGGAAACCTACAGATATACCGTAGGCAGAATAACCTGAAACACACAGGGGGTAATGAATATAACCTTCTGGTTAACAGATTAATATAATTAATCGAGTTATACTGAGTATATCTGTATGAACTTTAAGATCTGGAAATATAATCAATAATCGCATACAATACCGCCTGTAATAGTTTTTGTTTTCTGCGTTAAAAGGTTTTTATTGATATGAATTTGATGTTACAGAACTTAAATAATATCCGCACGCTGCGCGCTATGGCTCGCGAATTCTCCATTGACGTTCTTGAAGAAATGCTCGAAAAATTCAGGGTTGTCACTAAAGAAAGACGCGAAGAAGAAGAATTGCAGCAACGCCAGCTTGCCGAGAAGCAGGAGAAAATTAATGCCTTTCTGGAGCTGATGAAAGCAGACGGTATTAACCCGGAAGAGTTATTTGCCATGGATTCAGCAATGCCGCGTTCTGCTAAAAAGCGCCAGCCGCGTCCGGCAAAATATCGTTTTACTGATTTCAATGGCGAAGAAAAAACCTGGACCGGACAAGGTCGTACGCCTAAACCGATTGCCCAGGCGCTGGCGGCGGGGAAATCTCTGGATGATTTCTTAATCTAATCACGGATAGCTTTTAACAGATGGCGCTTCGTTTCCTGTCTCTATTAATCGGGACTCCGGGAACGTTGCGCCATGCTCATTCTGATAAATCAGCACACGCCAAAATCGCCCTCTTCGCAATAGGGGGTGACATCTGCCGCTTTGAGGATCAATTTTTCGCCCGGCTCATTACCGACCTGTACCGCGACAATATGATCCTCGTTGACTTCAATCACTTTCAGTTTCGGCCCCCCCATTCGGGGCTGTACAAAATCGCCTGGTGTGAACATCACGCCCTCCTGTTGAACAATGCTATAAACCTGCCTTCAGTCTACTACACACTTACCGACGCGTGGTGAAGGTACCGCTTAATGAGTACGGGTATTCCAGGGCATTTTTTCCAGTAGTCGCGCCATTCCGCAGAAGCCGGTTATGCCTGCCAGCATTAACCCGGCCCCGACAAAACCGCTAATGAGGAAAAAGCCGCCGTGGACCGTATAGCCCAGAATTACCCCAAGCAACGTCAACCCGCCGGCGGCGATTTGCACCTGACGCATCAGCGGCAACGGTTGCGATTTGTCTTCTGTGACGGGCAATCCTGCCGCTTTCCATCCATCGATACCGCCTTCCAGTAGACTGACCTGAGCAGGGGCGGCAATGGCCTGTAGTTTTGCTGCATTGCTGCTGGTTCGTTTACCTGACTGACAGTGAAAAATAATCTGTTCCGCTCGCAGGTTGGCGGGCAAATCGCCCTGTTCAAGCCGGGAGAGCGGCGCCAGTTGCGCATGTGGAATATGCTCGCGCAGATATTCATCGGCGTCGCGCACATCAATCAGTTTCGCGCCTTGCGCTATCAACGCTTGCGCCTCACGGGGGGAAACTATCCCAATGGACATCGTGCCTCCTTATGGACAATAGAGATTCTTTAACGTGGCGATAATCGTATTAACCGCCTCATTTTTAATGAAATAGTGAATGCGCTGGGCATCGCGTTGACTATCAATCAGTCCTTCTTCCCGCATCCGCGCCAGATGTTGCGACGTCGCGGAGGGGCTTAGCCCGGTAATGCGCGCCAGTTCGCCTGCGCTGGTTTTTGGCGAACCGCAAAGCATACATAAAATCAGTAATCTTTTTGGGTGGCTCATCGCTTTGAGCAGGGCCGCCGCCTGTTCTGCGCTGGCCTGAAGTTGTTCAAGCTCTGTCATAGTTATTTAAGCATTTTCTAAATTTAGTTAATTCTAAAATAAACGTCAACCTAATGCCAGCGTAAAGAGCGTAAAGGAGGGTAAAAGCGCGGTGCGTGACTGGCAGGCTCAGGTAAACTGACTATGCTTAGAGATAAAATCTCTTTTTAAACAATGACTAATTTTGCTTGTATGGAGTGTATATGGGTTTCTGGAGAATTGTATTTACGATTATTTTGCCTCCGCTCGGCGTACTTTTAGGAAAAGGGTTCGGTTGGGCATTTATCCTTAATATCCTGCTGACATTACTCGGATATATTCCGGGACTTATCCACGCATTTTGGGTTCAGATGCGTCATTAATTACCGGCCACCGGCGGCGCATAAGCGCCGCTTATCAGGATAACCTCATTCCCTCTGCTACACTTTTCTTTGTGTGTATTTTTGACAAGCGAGGTGAATATGGGACTTTTCAATTTTGTAAAAGATGCAGGTGAAAAACTCTGGGACGCGGTAACCGCTAATCATGATAAGGACGATCAGGCGAAAAAAGTCCAGGAACATTTAAATAAAACGGGAATACCCGACGCTGACAAAGTGAATGTGCAAATTGCTGATGGAAAAGCGACAGTGACGGGTGATGGGCTGAGTCAGGAGGCAAAAGAAAAAATTCTGGTTGCCGTGGGGAATATCGCCGGGATTAGCAGCGTTGACGATCAAGTTAAAACCACGACGCCGGCGGCTGAAAGTCAGTTTTATACCGTAAAATCAGGCGACACCCTGAGCGCTATTTCAAAGCAAGTGTATGGTAACGCCAATCTGTATAATAAAATCTTCGAGGCAAATAAACCGATGCTGAAAAGCCCGGAAAAAATATATCCGGGACAAGTGTTGCGTATTCCTGAAGAATAATGGCTATCAGGTCGCGCCAGGCTACATTTTTCCTGCCATCGCCTGGCGAATAATGGGAATCGGCGTCAGCAAATGCTGACGCATTAATTCGCTGGCGCGTGCCGCCTCGCGCGCCAGTATCGCTTCGGTTAGCGTGTGATGCTGGATATGTTTATCTTCCAGCATCTCGACGGACAGAACGGTTTCACGTAACCAAATAAAGCGGTAGCGGGCCGCCAGGTCAAATAAGCGTTCGCGCATCTGTAGCAGATAGTGGGAGCCGCACCCGGCGACAATGGCGGAATGGAACGCCTGGTGGCGCTGATCCCATTCATCGAGCATATGTTCACTGGCATCGCTGGCTTCCAGTTTACTGAGCATATGCGCTCGCGCCAGGATCTCCGCCTCCCACGCATCATCGCCGCGTTCAATCGCCAGGCGTACCAGCATCGCTTCCATATTGGCGCGCGCGTCAAAAATATCGAGGAGTTCCGCCTCTGACATGGATGCCACGCGATAGCCTTTTTGATTCACCACGGTGACCAGCCGTTCCGCCACCAGTTGCGACAGCGCCTCACGCAGCGGCCCTACGCCGAGCGCATAGCGGGCGGTTAATAAACTCATCCGCAGTTTCTCATCCGGCTGATAAGTGCCGCGAATAATGTCATTTTTAAGCCAGCGATAGCCATCTATGGCCGTCGGTTGGGAAAGGGCGGTCATCTTTTACTCCTGAGAAGCTTCCCGGCTGACGCCGGGAATAACTAACGTAGGTTTTGCAGGGGGGCTTTTTGCCACCTTATCAGTTTTTTCCAGCGAGACATAATGGGGACAGTACCTATTATGCCCAGCCCTAACAGCCCCGTTGAAATGACTTCTAGTTGCTGTGCCGGTCGAAATAGCATCACCACCAGAACAAAGCAGATAAAGCCGATAACCAGCCAGGTGAGCCACGGATAAAGCCACATTTTCAACTTAATTTCTCCGCCCTGCGCCAGCAGAATTTTACGCATCCGCAATTGCGAAATCGCAATCACCAGATAGACCAGCAGCGCGATGGCGCCGGAACTGTCGATAAGAAATTTAAACACTTTTGCCGGGGCATAATAATTGACGATAACAGTTAAAAAGGCCGCGCCGGTAGAGAGGAGAACCGCTACCCAGGGCGTTTTGCTACGGTTAGTTTTTCCCATTATCGCAGGCGCATCGCCGCGGCGGCTAAGGGAATAGAGCATCCGGGAGGCGGTATATAATGCGGAGTTCAGACAACTGGTCACCGACAACAAAATCACGCAGTCCATAATGAATTTTGCGTGCGGAATATGAAGCAGCTCCAGTACCGAGCGGTACGAACCTACGCTTTTCAGACCCGGCATATTCCACGGGATCAGCGCCACCACCACAAAAATGGAACACAAGTAAAAGATGGAAATTCGCCAGATAACAGAATTGGTGGCGCGTACGATATGTTTATCCGGCGTATCGGATTCCGCGGCAGCAATAGTGACGATTTCCGCGCCCATAAAAGAGAACATGGTGATCAACATGGCGCTTAACACCGCACCGAAGCCGTTAGGCATAAAACCGCCGTGATCCCAGAGCCGGGAGATACCGCTTACCTCGGCATACGGATAAAAACCGCTAATCGCCGTCGCGCCCAGCGCGATAAACGCCAGGATAGCAATCACTTTACATAGCGCCAGCCAGAATTCGAATTCGCCGTAATTTTTGACGCTCAATAAATTGCTTCCGGTTAAGGCAAGCGTAATCACTAATGAAAATAGCCACACCGGAATACCCGGTATCCATGAATTCAGAATAATGGCGGCAATATTGGCCTCCAGCGGAATAACCAGTACCCAAAACCACCAGTATAACCAGCCGATGGTATACCCGGCCCAGGGGCCGATCGCTTTATCCGCATAGGTGGAAAAAGAACCGGTATCCGGCGTGGCGACGGCCATTTCAGCCAGCATTCGCATAATCATGACGACTAAAAGTCCTGCGAACAGATAGGCCAGCAGTACCGCAGGGCCGGCCTCCGCAATCGCCACGCTGGAACCGACAAACAGGCTGGCGCCGATGACGCCGGCGATCGATAACATGGTGACGTGGCGTGATTTCAGCCCGCCCCCTAATGCATGTGATTCTGACAATTGCCCCATCCTAAAACCTCTTTATTGTTATTGCGCTCGTTTACCGGATGGCGCCTGGCTTATTCGGCCTACAATCGAAACGGTTTTTGTAGGCCGGATAAGACAGTTACGTCGCCATCCGACGCTGCTTATTGGACATTACGCTTGTTTCGCCTCATCAAAGCACTGGGCGATAATCTCCAGGCCTTGCCGAATCTGCGAGGCCTCAATAGTGAGTGGAACGAGGATGCGCAAGATGTTGTAGTAAGGACCGCAGGAGAGCAGAATTAACCCTTTCTCGCGGGCGCGGGCCACAATGTCGGCGGTCAGAGTCGCGTTCGGTTTGCCGGGGTCGCCATTTTCAAACAACTCAATGGCGATCATGGCGCCCAGTCCGCGCACGTCGCCAATCTCACGGTGCGTTTCCGCTATCTCCATCAGGCCATCGCGCAGCGTTTTGCCAAGCGTATTTGCCTTTTGCAGTAGATTTTCCTGCTCGAAAATGTCCAGTACCGCCAGCGCGGCGGCGCAGGCAATCGGGTTTCCGGCATAGGTGCCGCCCAGCCCGCCCGGCGCGATAGCGTCCATCACGTCTGCCCGGCCGGTAACGCCTGCCAGCGGAAAGCCGCCGGCGATCGATTTCGCAAACGTGGTAATATCTGCCGCAACGCCCATCTGTTCCATGGCGAACAGCGTACCGGTCCGGCCCGCGCCGCTTTGCACTTCGTCGGCAATCAACATAATGCCGTGTTGGTCGCATAGCGCGCGCAGTCGCTGCATAAACGCGGGAGAGGCGGCGTAAAATCCGCCTTCGCCCTGTACCGGCTCAATAATAATGGCGGCGATATCTTCCGGCGCGGCATCATTTTTAAAGATGCGCTCAATGCTGGCGATCGCGTCGTCGTCGCTGATGTTGTGTAGCGGGCAAGGATAAAGCGCGCGGTAGACATGGCCTGGCATCAATCCCATACCAGCAGAGTACGGGTGTACTTTCCCGGTCAGAGAGAGCGTGTAGTGGGTACGACCGTGGTAAGCGCCGCTAAACGCGATAGCGCCGCTGCGTTTTGTCGCCGCGCGGGCGATTTTCACGGCGTTTTCAACCGCTTCTGAACCGGTCGTGACCAGCAACGTTTTTTTGGCGAAATCGCCCGGTACCTTCTGGTTCATGCGTTCGCACAACGCCAGATACGGTTCATAGGCCAGCACCTGAAAACAGGTATGCGACAATTTCTTCAGCTGCGCTTCGACCGCTGAAACAATGCCCGGATGTAAATGACCGGTGTTCAGGACGGCAATGCCGCCCGCGAAATCGAGATACTCACGGCCTTCGACATCCCAGACCCGACAATTTTCCGCCCGCTCGGCGAAAATTGGGTGAATCTGGCCCACGCCGCGAGGAACGGCGTTATGACGGCGCTGCATTAAAGCGTTATTGGTATTCATTAGCGACTCTCCTGTTAAAGGCCGATGCACATATATTTGATTTCTAAATAATCTTCGATGCCGTATTTGGAACCTTCACGGCCTAATCCGGAGGCCTTAATACCGCCGAAAGGCGCGACTTCGTTGGAGATAATGCCGGTATTAATACCGACGATGCCGTATTCCAGCGCTTCACCGACGCGGAAAACGCGGCTTAAATCGCGTGCATAAAAATAGGCTGCCAGGCCGAACTCGGTATCGTTAGCCTGTCTGATGACATCCGCCTCGTCGCTGAAGCGGAACAGAGGCGCGAGCGGCCCGAATGTCTCTTCTTTGGCGACTTTCGCGTTATCAGGAACATCCGCCAGAATGGTCGGTTGAAAGAAGTTGCCGCCCAATTTGTGCGCTTCACCGCCCGTAATGACGCGGGCGCCTTTTTCCAGCGCGTCGGCGATATGCTCCTGGACTTTCGCCACGGCTTTTTCATCAATCAGCGGCCCGATAGCGACGCCGGCTTGCAGGCCGTCGCCGACCGAGAGCTTATTTACCGCCTGGTTGAGTTTTTCCGCAAAACGATCGTAAACTCCGTCCTGAACATACAATCTATTGGCGCAGACACAGGTCTGCCCGGCGTTGCGAAACTTCGAAGCCAGCGCGCCTTCGACGGCTTTATCCAGATCGGCATCGTCAAAGACGATAAACGGCGCATTGCCGCCCAACTCCAGCGACACTTTTTTAATGTCTTTGGCGCATTGTTCCATTAGCTGGCGGCCAATCTCCGTCGAGCCGGTAAACGACAGTTTGCGTACCAGCGGGTTGCTGGTCAGCTCGCCGCCGATATCGCCTGCCGAACCGGTAACGACGTTAAATACGCCTGCGGGAATTCCGGCGCGCTGGGCCAGTTCCGCCAGCGCCAGCGCGGAAAACGGCGTCTGGCTGGCGGGTTTGAGTACCATTGTGCAGCCTGCGGCCAGCGCGGGGCCGGCTTTACGGGTGATCATTGCCGAGGGAAAGTTCCACGGGGTAATCGCGGCGGTGACGCCGATGGGCTGCTTAATCACCAGCAGCCGTTTATCGGCCTGATGACCTGGAATCGTGTCGCCATAGATACGCTTCCCCTCTTCGGCGAACCATTCAATAAACGAGGCGGCGTAGCTAATTTCGCCTTTCGCTTCCGCCAGCGGTTTACCCTGTTCCAGCGTCATCAGACGCGCCAAATCGTCCTGATGTTCCATCATCAGATTGAACCAGCGACGCAGGATATTGGCTCGCTCTTTGGCGGTGAGCGCGCGCCAGGCGGGCAGGGCGCGATTGGCAGCGTTGATGGCGTCGCGCGTCTCTTCCGCCCCCATTTTGGGCACATTGCCGAGCGGTTTCCCGTTGGCGGGGTTGCTCACGGGGATGACATCGCCGCCGCGCGCGTCGCGCCAGTCGCCATCGATAAAGGCCTGCTGGCGGAACAGGGTAGAGTCGTTGAGTTGCATAATTGCTTCCTGTCTGAAGGGTTAACGGGTAAATGCGGCGTGTAGTGCGTCCACGCTGCGTGCCGCACGCAGCGTACGTCCGGGGTTGCTCTGGCTTGCGCGTAGCGCCTGAACTTTACTGACGATATGCGCGCCGATAGGTATCGCTGATGTCGCCGCCGGGGAGGGGGCGTTACAGGTGTGAATGGAACGCGGCGTCGTGACAAACAGAAAATCATCAATCAGTTTGCCGTCCGGTGAAACCGCCTGCGCCCGCACGCCTGCCGGCCAGGGCTGGAGATCGTTGACGGTCAGGCTGGGGCAATACTTTTGTACTCGCCGCAAATAGCCGCTTTTGCACAGCGAGTTTTTCATCTCGCCCAGTCCGGAAAGCAGATGGTTTTGCAGTACGCGGCGAATGCCGGCGGAGCGGAAAATCTCCAGGGTGTCGGTGAAGGAAACGTCGCGCTTACGGTAGCCTTCGCGTTTAAGCGCCAGCACCGCATTCGGCCCGACCGTGACACTGCCGTCGATCATGCGGGTAAGATGGACGCCGAGAAACGGCATTGCCGGATCGGGGATCGGGTAGATCAAATGGTTAACGATCCGGTTGTGTCGCGGGGCCAGACGAAAGTACTCGCCGCGGAAAGGGCAGATAATAAAACCGGGCTCCACGCCCAGCATTTTGACCAGCCGATCCGCCATCAGTCCTGCACAGCCGATAAGCGTAGCGGTTTCTATTTCCCGACCTTGCGAGGTGCGAATAACAATGCCAGCGGCATGTTCTGTCAGCGCGCTGACCTCGGCATGGTAGATGATCTCGCCGCCTTTGGCCTGAAAGCGGTTCGCCATGGCCGTCGCGACATCGCGATAGCTGACAATCCCGCTGGAAGGGACAAAAATCCCGCCCAGGCCAATGATATTGGGTTCGCGTTCACGCAGCTCCGCCGCGCTTAACCACTCGCGCTCTAAGCCGTTGGCCGCCGTCCGCTCCCATAGCGCGCGCATCCGCGCCATTTCCAGCTCCGAGGTGGCGACCAACATTTTGCCGCAGGTGTCGTAGCGGATGTTGTTTTGATCGCAAAAGGTTTTGGTCGCCTGATTGCCCGCCAGACAAAACCGCGCTTTGAGGCTGCCGGGCGTGTAGTACACCCCGGCATGGATCACGCCGCTGTTATGCCCGGTCTGGTGGCAGGCTGGCGCGGACTCTTTTTCCAGCAACGCGATGCGCGCATCCGGGTAGACATCAATAAGTTGCATGGCGGTCGACATGCCGATAATGCCGCCGCCGATAATCACAAAATCATACATCCGCATAATTCCTTCGCCGTGGCGCTTATTGGTGAGTTTGATAATGGCTGGCGGCGTAGGCGAAGTAACCTCGCTGGCGCATCAGCTCGCGACGCAAGTCAGGATGCGGCGTAAAACGATCGCGTCCATGTAGCCAGAATAGATTGTTAATCAGCAGGAATTTGCCGACCGGTACCGGCACGGAGAGGATGTTTTGACTGGTTTCCAGCGCGTCTGAAAGCTCGCTGAGCCAGACGCCTTCTTCAAAGTCTTTTGGCTGGACGAACTGGTCGATATAACGCATGACCGGGCGGCCTTGTTGGTCGACATCAAACACCGGGTGCCAGACGTCATGGCTAACATTCTTGCTTGGCGGCGCCGCCCAGCGCATGACGCGACGCGCCAGCGGATGGGTAAAAAACGACTCCAGATGTTCCCAGTCATCAAGGTGCAGCAGCAGCGAATTACCGCCTTCCATATTTTGTTCGTCGATTTTCATCATCAGCACGTAGTCGGTCACCTCCTCAACATAGGTACCGTCATTGTGCAGTTCCATTACGCGGTGGGGCTGGCGCAGATAACTGTCGGAGTTGTCGACGTTTTTGACCACGAAACGCGCGTAATACTGGCCGCTCATCGCATCGTAGTTGGAGCGACCAATAAGATGCGCCACCGCCGTCGCCAGTTTGACCATCTCTTCTGCCTGTGCGACATCATCGATCCCTTCGGCGCTGATCAACAGCGCGCCTTGTGCACGGTTGAGGAGCGTTTTGATCAACAGCGGTTGTAGCTGATTGCCGCACAGATCGTCGAGGATCTTGCCGATTTTAAAACGTAAGAAAGATTTGTATTCCAGCGCCTGCACCGGCCACTGCGCAACCTGATGAAGAAATTGTTTTGTGGTATCCGCCGTAAACGTTAACGCCAGCAGGCGCGGCGACTGCGCCGAAGGGGCAAGGGTGAAACCAGTATGGCGTTGGGCTAAATCATCTGTGTTCGCTTTTACGGCAGTCAGTGCATTCATCAGAATCATTCCTCTCGGTAGATGGTCAGGGAGACATGGCGATGCTCATTTCGTAGCCATAAATTAAAAATATCGACATTTTCCAGAAACGCGTATGAAATAACCGCTTTTGTTTAATTATTGTGATCAAAAACAACAAATATTTAACAATGCGAAGGGGGAGGTTAACGGCGCCACGAGCCTGACAACGGCAAGAAGGGGTGTAAAATGAGCGAGTTATGGAAAGAGTGATGCTGGCGGGGTTGCCCGGCCTGGCACATGAGCGCGTAGGCCGGACAAGTACAACGTATTTCAGCAGTCAATTAACCGGCGTCAACCTGCGGTTTACGGCTGTGTTTACGGATCAGACGTAACACTGGCGGTACGACAATGACCATGATCGCCATGATCAGCAGGGCTTTGGCAACGCCGCTTTGCCACAAAATCGCCATATTGCCGTTACTGATGGAGAGTGCGCGACGCAGGTTTTGCTCCAGCATTTCCCCCAGTACGAATCCCAGGATCAGCGGCGACATGGGGAAGTGCATTTTACGTAAAATGTACCCTAACACGCCAAGTGCGACCATCAGCACCAGATCGAAGGTGGTGCTGTGTACCGCATACACCCCTACCGCCGATACGGCAGCGATGGCGGGTACCAGGAACCACAGCGGAATGGTGAGCATACGGGTGAACAGACCGATCAACGGGATATTCATGATCAGCAGCATCACGTTCGCAATCAGCAGCGCAGCGATGAGTCCCCAGACGATATCCGGCTGTTCGGTGAACATCGCCGGGCCTGGCGTGATGTTGTACAGCGTCAGCGCCCCCATCATCACTGCCGTAGTGCCGGAACCGGGAACGCCCAGCGTCAGCATCGGGATGAAGGAGCCGCAGGCAGAGGCGTTGTTTGCCGCCTCCGGCGCCGCGACGCCGCGAATATCCCCTTTGCCGAAGCTATCGCTGTTGCCGCTGAGTTTTTTCTCGGTCATATAGGTAATGGCGCTGGCGATGGTCGCCCCGGCGCCGGGCAATACGCCGACAAAAAAGCCGATTACCGAAGAACGCAGGGTGGTGCCGATACACTGCGCGCCTTCTTTCAGGTTGAACAACATTCGACCCGTTTTGCGGACCATTGTTTGCCCGCTGCTGGTATGTTCCAGCATTAAAAGTATTTCTGATACCGAGAACAGGCCGATCACCACGACGATAAACTGTACGCCGTCGGAAAGATGAACGCTGTCAAAGGTAAAGCGATAAACCCCGGTGTTGGCGTCCACGCCGACGGTCGCAAGGCCAAGACCGATCAGCGCTGCCAGAAATGATTTAAGCGGATTTTGCGCCATCATGCTGCCAAGACAGGCGATGGCAAAAACCATTAAGGCGAAATATTCCGCCGGACCAAAGGCCAGCGACCATTGCGCCAGTAAAGGGGCGAACAGAATGATGCCGCCGATAGCGATTAATGAACCGAAAAATGAGCTGACTGCGGAAATCGACAGCGCTACGCCGCCTTTCCCTTGCTGCGCCATCGGGTAACCGTCCAGCGCCGTCATGATCGCCGCCGCATCGCCGGGGACGTTGAGCAATATGGAGGAGATCCTGCCGCCATACTCACAGCCAATGTACACCGTCGCCAGCAGAATTAGCGCCGACTCCGCAGGCAGATGCAACGCAAAGGCCAGCGGCAGTAAGATTGCCACGCCGTTGATCGGTCCCAGGCCCGGCAGCAGACCGACGATCGTGCCCACGAAGCAGCCAATCAACGCGATAACCAGGTTTTCCGGCGTCATCGCCACCGCAAAGCCCTGAGAAAGATATATCCAGGTATCCATCGTTGCTCCGTTAACTCAGCCAGGCGCCGAGAGGTAAGGTGACATCAAGCAGCCGGTCAAAGGCATACCACAGCAGAATGCCTAATACCGCGCCGGAGATACCCGCCGCCGGAATCGTGGCGCCGAACAGCATCCCGATAACCATGGTGAGAAGCGCGGTGGCGATGGGAAAACCCAGCCATTCGAATCCCCAGGCATACATCAACAGGATGATGATCATGGTAATTAGCTTTTGCAGCACATGGCGGCGCGGCCAGCTAACCGTGTCGGGATGGCGCAATAACAGCGCCAGCGCGCAGAGCGCCATCAGGCCGATAATCCCCAGCGGAAAAGGGCGGGGGCCGACGGGTTCATAGCTGTATTCGCTTTGGATCTGCCAGGCGATGAATAGCCCGGCGATACAGAGCAACAGCCAGATACCCGCAAAGATACGATCGCTCATCATTGCCTCCGCGATTATTTCGCGAGTCCGAAGGCTTTCGCCTGTTCACGGTAATCAGTAACCTGTTTTTTCACGTAGTCATCGAGCTGCTGGCCGGTCATGTCGAACTCAAACAGGCCGCGCAGATCGCGCTGTTTTTTAAACTCGTCGGTTTGCTGGAGCTTCTTGAAGGTATCCACCCACCACTGGTAATCGGCATCGCTGACTTTTGGCCCGACGTAGAAGCCGCGAATAATCGGCCACACCAGGTCGTAGCCCTGTTCTTTAGCGGTAGGGATATTGGCAAGCTGGCCCGGCAGCCGATTTTCTGAAAAGACGGCCAGCACGCGGATTTTGTCGCCGCCCAGATAAGGCACCATTTCACTGAGATCGCCGGAGACAACCTGAACATGGTTGCCCATTAATGCCGTCACCGGCTCGCCGCCGCCCTCAAAGGCAACGTAGCGCATCTTGTGCGGGTCGACGTTCGCCTTTTGCGCCAGCAATGCCGACTTCATCCAGTCCTGGCTGCCAATAGAGGCGCCAGCGCCAATGACCACGCTGTTGGGATCTTTTTCCATCGCCGTCATCAGATCTTTCAGCGTTTTCCACGGGGAATCCGCACGCACGGCGATCATGCCGTAATCAGTGCCCACGCTTGCCAGCCAGCGCACATCATCCACGCCGTAGCGACCAAATTTCCCCTGCGACAGGTTGAGCAGCGAACCGCCGGAAAAGGCGACCACAGTCCCGGGTTCGCCAGGGCGTTGGGCGACTATCGCGTTATAGGCCACAGCGCCGACGCCGCCGGGCATATACGTTACCCGCATGGGTTTCTCGATAGCGCCAGTCTCCAGCAAACTCACCTGAATCAGCTTACAGGTGAGGTCGAAACCGCCGCCAGGTTTGGCTGGCGCGATACATTCCGTTCGCGACGGTGCCTCCTGCGCCAGAACAGAGGTACTCATTAATAAAATGCTTGCAGTAAGGGTACGAAGTAATTGTTTTTTCATTTTTTATCCTCACGCCGGACGTCCGGATTTTTCAGGTTCGGAAGAAGATTTTTGTGATTATGTGAGCCGACATGTAGCAGTTCGGTTGCGTGATTGTTAAAACAATAACCTTTCAATTCCCTTTCAATGCGGCAGAAACTTTACAGGATGTGATATGCGTCTCTTATTGGCGGAAGATAACCGTGAGCTGGCTCACTGGCTGGAAAAAGCGCTGGTGCAAAACGGCTTTGCCGTGGACTGCGTATTTGACGGCCTGGCGGCTGACCATCTTCTGCACAGTGAAATGTACGCGCTGGCGGTGCTGGATATCAATATGCCGGGAATGGATGGACTGGAGGTGGTGCAACGGCTGCGTAAACGCGGTCAGACCTTGCCCGTTTTGCTGCTCACGGCGCGAAGCGCGGTGGCGGATCGTGTAAAAGGTCTCAACGTCGGCGCCGATGACTATCTGCCGAAACCCTTTGAACTGGAAGAGCTGGATGCTCGTTTACGGGCCTTGCTCCGACGCAGCGCTGGGCAGGTTCATGAAGTTCAGCAACTGGGTGAATTGATCTTTCATGATGAAGGGTATTTTCTGTTACAGGGACAGCCGTTAGCGCTGACGCCGCGTGAGCAGGCGCTCTTAACCGTATTGATGTACCGACGAACGCGACCAGTTTCGCGTCAGCAGCTTTTTGAACAGGTGTTCAGCCTGAACGATGAGGTAAGCCCTGAAAGCATCGAACTTTATATTCATCGACTGCGTAAAAAACTCCAGGGAAGCGATGTACGAATTACGACGCTGCGCGGCCTGGGTTATGTGCTGGAGCGCGGCGATGAAGTGGGTTAAGCCGCAATCGTTGTACCTGCAACTCTTGCTGTTCCTGGGGTTGCCGCTGATTCTGCTATGGGGGCTGTCGGCGTTTAACAGTTATGTCAATGCGCTACAGGCCGCCACTCAGGCTTATGATCGTACGTTGCTCTCCTCGGCGCGAACGGTATCGGAACGGCTGGTGGTGCGCAATAACCATCTGGAAGTTAACGTGCCCTGGGTGGTGCTGGATAGCTTCGAGCTTAATATGAATGATCGACTCTATTACAAAGTCGTCGACCCTTCCGGAAAGGTCATTTCCGGTTATGACGATCTGCCTGCCATGCCGCCCGCTACGCCTCGTACCCGGCTTTATCCGGCGCTGGCGTGGTTCTATCATACCGAGTATCGCGGCGAGGCGATCCGCGTGGCGCGTTTGCTACAGCCGGTCAACGAAGGCGGCATTATCGGCATGGCGGAGATTTATGTCGCAGAGACGCTGCAGTCCCGTCGTTATCTGGCGGGCCAACTGCTGTTCTCTTCCTGGATCTCACAGGGTCTGCTGGTGCTGCTAACCCTGGTGCTGGTTGGCTGGTTATTACGCCGGATCCTGCGCCCTATGCGTCAACTTTCGTCATTAATGGTACGCCGCGAACCGGGTCTGTTAACGCCGCTGCCGGAACTGCTGCCGTGGTCGGAAACACGCTTGTTAATCGTGGCGTTTAATCGCTACATTGACAGGCTCCGCGGCATCCTCTCCCGGCAGGAACGCTTTAGCGCCGATGCTTCTCACCAGTTAAAAACGCCGCTGGCGGTGTTAAAAACGCAGGCGGCGGTGGCGTTAGCCAGCCAGCACCCTCATCACTGGTACGAAAGTCTGCAGGCGATGAGCGTAACGCTGGATAGCACCATTCAGCTCACGGAAAGATTGTTGCAACTTTCTGCGGTAAAGCATAAAGAGCAGGGCGAGCGGCGTTTTTCCCCGGTGAATCTGTACGGTATCGTACAGAGCGGCTGTTTTACCCGCCTGGCGCAGGCACGGAGTAAACATATCGACCTGGGCTACGAAGGCGAACAGGAAGCGATGTGGATCGAGGGGGATGAGGTACTGCTTAGCGAGCTGTGCGGAAACTTGCTGGATAATGCGCTGAAATACACGCCTGAGCAAGGCATCGTCACCGCGCGGCTTGAACGGGATGGCGATGCTGTGACGCTGGTTGTCGAAGATAGCGGCCCCGGCATTGATGATGAACATATCCATCTGGCGCTACAGCCGTTCCACCGGCTCGATAACGTAGGAAATGTGGCCGGGGCGGGTATTGGTCTGGCTTTGGTCAATGATATCGCACGCCTGCACCGTACTCATCCCCATTTTTCCCGTAGTGAAGCGTTGGGAGGGTTATACGTTCGGATACGCTTTTTAAGCCTTGTTCCGCAGTAATGCGCACAAATGTGTCAGCGGTAAAGCACGTTTACAAAAAGTCGCATCTTGAGGTGTGACGTTTTAATCAAATGATCATACATTCCCCCTACAAACCGTAGCGTTAATTAAAAATATAGTGGGTGCAGGGGCATGAATAATCATACTAAACGACGGGGAATAGCATTAACCGTCTTTCTTGTCGGGGTTAACATCCTGGCCTGGATTTGGGCGTTCTGTGTTTTTCATCACCATGCAGTCATGCTAAGCGCAGCCATACTGGCGTATAGCTTTGGGCTGCGTCATGCGGTTGATGCCGATCATATCGCAGCCATCGATACCGTCACCCGTAAACTGATGCAGCAGGGTAAAACGCCTTTAGGCGTGGGGGCGTTTTTTTCATTAGGTCATTCGACCATTGTCGTTCTGGCATGTCTGGCGATTGTTGTGACGTCGATGGCATTTCGCGATCGTATTGATGTTTTGCATCAATATGGTTCGTTGATTGGTACGGCTGTTTCCGCTTTTTTTCTGCTGGCGATGGCCCTGCTTAACCTGTTTATTTTGTTCAACGTCTGGCGGCAATTTCGCTCGGTTACCCGCGGCGAGTCAGTGAGGGCGCATGACGAGGCCATACCTGGCGGGCTGATGACGCGTATATTTCAGCGTACGTTTCGTTTGGTCACTTCCAGTTGGCATATGTATTTTGTCGGTTTTCTGTTTGGTCTGGGATTTGATACCGCAACCGAGGTTGGATTGCTGGGCATTTCCGCTTCAGCAGCTAACCAGGGGCTATCTCTCTGGTCAATGATGATTTTTCCTGTGCTGTTTACCGCCGGGATGGCGCTGGTGGATTCCCTGGATAACTTTGTCATGGTCGGCGCTTACGGTTGGGCTTTCTCGCGTCCATTACGTAAGCTTTATTATAATATGACCATTACCGCCGCATCCGTCATTGTCGCGCTGGCGATTGGCGGGCTTGAGGCGCTGGGGTTGATTGATGATGCGTTACAGTTAAGCGGAACATTTTGGCAGACCGTAAGCACGCTTAACGATCATATGGGGAATGTGGGCTTCTGGGTAGTGGGCGCTTTCGTGTTATTCTGGCTGCTCTCGTTGTTGAATTATCGCTGGCGCGGCTATGATAAAATCACCCTCAATACCTGATTGATTTCTGTAAAAATAGCATTTCGGCAGTGGTGTCATATCATTGCCGAAGCATTTTATCTCCTGAGAGTATATTCTTCCCGGTAAGTGCGTTATTTTTCATGCTTGCCTTTCGTTATCAATTTAAGCAATCCGATATAACATACAATACCAAAAATAATAATAACAGTTGTATACCCAAGAATCAGCCAGTCTGCATGTGTCATAATATAATCCAGTTATCAGGTATCCCGTGTTAAGGCGATCTTTAAGCCTGTTGTCAGCAAGAACCACTGTACCCGTTCAGTGCTGTTGGCAATAACGTATTGTTTATGCACAAGAGCGTTGTTACAAATAACGTATACATTGAGCATAGACCTCACCTACATTTTTGTAATGCCATAAAGTAAGGCTACACCTTTAATCTACTGACGGTATGCCAGGCCAGAAGAGATAAAAGGGTAGTTGTCATCATCATCTGTTCTTGACGCCAGGTTAATGACACACACATATGAAAATGTATAACCGCTGCACGCTTTTTAGCACGTTATCTGTAACATACCGTGTTAATCAATTCCATAAAACCGAGTATAGTGTAAGTGAATTTCGAGTAATTGTCATTATGATTATATGGTGGTTAACTTATTTTTTAAATTCTGATTAAATTTCGTTTTTTATCAGTTCATCAGGATTTATGAAAAACCCGGGCGTAAAAACATATTTACGTCCAGGCTTTCTTCTTAGCAAATCGATTTCCCGGTAAAATAGGGGGTCGACCACATGCGCTTATATTCCCATTCAGGCCTTAGTATGCCGATGGAAAAAAGCAATTTTTTTTGTCTTTCCTGGCAGTAATGTCTGGCACGGTTAATATTTAGCCACATTAGTATGCTGCCGGGACTGAGTGGCCTGAACTCATTTTTAATTGCACCATTAGATACGTCAAAGTAGACGTTCATCTGGCTTTCAGATTTCAATACGATATCAAATGCACAGGGTATCCCTTCAATATAAAGAATATGCCCAAACAGAAGGTGATGCAGTTGACTAAAAAAGGTGGCAAGGTTATCAGCGGGATAGCAAGATAACGTATTGCCGAAACGAGACTGAAATAACTCGATAAAAATATGAGTCAGTTCATCAGAAGAACAATCAGCAACGCTTTTTACACTACCGCCTTTTTTAAGAAATTGCTGATATTCATTACGGCGTCTTTTTTCAAACTTAGAAGAGAACGTTTCTTTGACCAGACAATTTTGTTTTTTTCTGGTGAGTTTCCATATGGCATTGCGTATTTGTGGCTGATGCAACGCCGAAAGCCGGTTAGTACGATCGGGTAAGAAGCAGCGTAAATCTGGTGCCATCGGAATAAGTATCTCATCTGACGATAGCGGGAAGGTTCTGCGCGTCAGTATGCCAATATTCTGATCATTACAGATAAAGTAGGCGCCTTTAATCTTATCATCTTCTTTATAGTGGAAGAATTTAAAATGCCAGTTATGGCGCTTCATAAAATAATCCACAATATCTGGGTGCATATTGATACTACCGCCGTATTGCGTAAACACCTCCCGGTATAGGGCAAAGGAAGACGGCTGCCAGCGGGTTAATATACGCTTAACTTCTTGTATTTTCACCAAAACTCCTGACTTAGCTTACTGAAAATTCTATTTTGTATTATTTTTTTGCTCAACCAAATAAAAATGTGACAAATGTTTAGCTTGTATTTAATGGTTAACATGCTAATCGATGACGTTATGGTGAAGGGAATAAGATTAAGATGTTGATCATAGCATGAGTGAAAGCGACGGTTTAATGCCGCGCTTTTCACTCGCAAGCCATTCTGTATTTAACCATCCAGTAGCGATACAGATTTCAAAGAGATCCGCTGAACGGTAGCAGGATCTGCGCATCCGCGTATGAAATAGTTCTACCGGGAGAGGCTGTTAACCTCTTGTATTATTGTATCCAGAATATGATAGCGCTTCCGATACTCTGCGCGTTTTTTGCTGGGGATACTTTCAGGCGCTTTACGCATCACCTGTGATGGCAGATGATATAAGGCACCTTTCTTAACGCCGTTTAGCGACTCCCAGAATTCACTATAGCTGGCCACAAAAGTTTTTTTCTTCTGGAATAAGTACCTGAGTTGACGATAAACATGGTTGTTTTCACTTACCGCGTAAATCTCGTCGACATTACAGGCCTGCATCAATGTCGCAAATGCTTCATACAGCATCCGTTTAGGAAAGAGACCGTAACAATCTTTGGTGGCGTTACGTATGACTTGTGGGCCGACATGTTTACTGGGCCCTTGTAACCCGGCAACCAGCGCTATTTGCTTCCCTTCATGGCGGATAAAGGAAAATGATAAACGTGCCAACGGCGTATCATTGAAGCACAGCGTTAATGTCAGTTCACCTTCTCTGTCATAGCCACAGGGACCGCAGTAGATATCCACCAGAGCGCCGTTTTTTCCTTCCAGGTGAGCGAGTAAGATTTGTTCCTCGGACAGAAGGACCTTTTTAATTTTATTTTCCGGAAAGGACTGAACGAACTGATAGTGTTCCAGAATAGCCCTTGCCCGGCAACGTATGCTAAGTCCGGTATACAAATAGGGCCGCTGGATTTTTGCCGGCAACAGTGGACGATGAGTGATCAGCGTTCTGGGCTGAGACAGATGGCATAATTCATTGAAGTATTTAATTGTCGTTATGGGGTTAATAAGGCAACGTAATACAAATTTATAGCGAAACTTACGCTCTCCCCAGCGTTTATGGCGATAAGGCGTCTGCGCCATGACTTCTTTTAACATTAATAATGGATTATATCTTTCCATATCACTTTGCTGCATCGTCATACTACGTCCCTACTACTCGATAGACTTATAACCGAGACGGTAGCCTGATTGAGTTAAACGTAAAGGCAACGAAGAAGACCTGTACAGACGACGTTGTTAAACAGTTTATCAATGGCAGCAATAAAACGCCTGAACACGCTTTTTAATAGGTTTTCTGCTAATGAGTGGGATGAGTCCTGAACGTAGTATTAAAACGAATGCCGTGTTTATTATTTTAAATAATGTTTATACTCTAAATAATTCGAGTTGCAGGAAGGCGACAAGCGAGCGAATCCCCAGGAGCTTACTAAAGTAAGTGACTGGGAGGAGGGAACGCAGCCGCAGCACATGCAACTTGAAGTATGACGAGTATAAGCCAATATATTTATTTGGCTGCTATTGTGTAAGCCAGACAGCAAAGCGTCGTGATACGTTATTATGTAACCAGACGCAAAGGGGGTATTCACCTTATATCTAAATGCAAATCTATATGATAAATTTTATCATGTACTGTGTTGCTCTCTCTGGGAGAAAATATATGCAGCGTTCACTCGGTAGTCTGGCCGGTATGGCTACATCTGCTTTTGGCGCGGGGACTTCTGCTGCTATGCGGCAAGCTACCTCTCCCAAAACTATTCTGGAATATATCATCAACTTTTTTACCTGTGGTGGGGTACGTCGGAAAAATGAAGCACAATATCAGGAATTGATAGACACTATGGCTGATACATTGAAAAGTTCAATGCCTGACAGAGGTGCTCCGTTGCCAGAAAACATCATACTGGAGGATATGGATGGGTATCGTGTCGAATTTAATCTTCCTGGTGAGAATAACGAAGCTGAACAAGTTATTGTACGGGTCAGTAAAGGCGACAATTCTGAGACAAGAGAAATCCCGTTTGCCTCTTTTGAAAAAATATGCCGAGTTTTACTATTCAGATACGAATTTTCTCTCCCTCAGGATTCTGTAATGTTAACTGCCCAGGGAGGCATGAATCTTAAAGGCGCTGTCCTTACCGGAGCAAATCTGACGGCAGAAAATTTATGTGGCGCAGACCTAAGCGACGCAGATTTAGGGGGGGCAGTACTGTTTATGGCGGATTGTGACGGTGCAAATTTTAAGGGTGCAAATCTATCGGGAGCATCATTAGGCGACAGTAATTTAATGAACGCCTGTCTGGAAGATAGTATTATGTGTGGCGCTACCCTCGATCGCGCTAATCTTACTGGCGCCAATTTACAATACACAAGTCTGTTAGGCTGTAGCATGGTAGAATGTCTTTGCTCCGGTGCAAATATGGATCACGCTAATATTTCAGGCGCAACCCTTATACGTGCTGATATGAGCGGTGCGACATTACAGGGTGCTACTATAATGGCTGCTGATATGGAAGGCGCTATCTTAACCCGGGCAAACCTGCGAAAGGCGAGTTTCATTTCTACGAACCTGGACAGGGCTGATTTGGCTGAGGCTAATTTAAACAATACCTGTTTTAAAGATTGTACACTAACCCATTTGCGTACCGAAGACGCCAGAATGTCTACAAGTACACAAACACTCTTTAACGAATTTTATAGTGAAAATATTTAGCCCTTTTTGACGTGAATCTGAAATAAAAGCAATGTAAGAATGACAATCTGCTACTGAATAGTAGCCGAGAGTTAATTATTTACAGTATCTTTTATTATTACAGGAGTATGCGACGATCAAAATATCTGAATAACTATTTCTATTTTCTCAAGTAGAACTTCCAACTAAAGCGAATTGTTTGAAAAGGAAAACGTTATGCCTGGATGTATAAGTGCCTGTTCGTGCGTTGCCAGCCCGACGCCTCCCGATCCTAAGGCCCCCCCTAAGCCTAAGTGGATAGAGTTAAAAGGTTATTGTGTTACATGTACTAGTCAGGAGGATATTCGTCCACCTAAGGAGGGTGAACCAAAGCAAAAAATGACACCCAGTGAGTTAGTGCTGTTACGAGGTCTTTTAAAAGACCTGGGGGTAACACAACATCCCTGGCAAGACCCGACAGTAAAATCCACTAACTGTGGGTTGCCATATTTTCCAGTAGTTCCTGGAGAACGAGAAACCGATGTTTAATGGTTTTCAGTCTGCAAAGCGCCTGATAAATATTACCAGGCGCTTTGTATTTTGGCGCCAACATCACTTTCATCATCAAATATCGAATGACTACAATCGTATCCGATCCCACCATTACCCAGCGGGAAAGTCGCTGGCAAACTGTAAGAACGGTTCGCCGTCGGCAGGGAAGCGCCGGTGAACCCTGAACCGTGCTATACCATCTTACCAGGGTGTTTCTTGTCATTAACCCTTTGAAAAATAGTTTTATTTCTCTACTCCTATTTTGTAAAACCTCCGTTCAGTAGGCGCATTCTGCCCCCCTTCCCGGATTTACTGGCAAAGCGGAGCCCGGACAGAGAGTCATATTGCAAAATCCCGTTTCCGTTTTTTTATTACCAGATTTTTGTGGTCGAAAGATTGCCTTTTTCTTAATTGAATGATAATTATTATCATTAGCATATGATAATAATTACTATATAGACGTAACCTGGCAAGGATGTGAGCTTGAGGGCAACAGCGCTACTTTAGACATTATTTAGGGAATGGGTATGAGAGTTAAGAAGTTCATCTGGTTAATAACCGTGGTTTCTACAGGGGTTAATAGTCCATTATCAGCAGCAGAATCTACTGACGACAACGGCGAAACGATGGTGGTTGAATCCACCGCCGAGCAAGTATTAAAGCAACAGCCGGGCGTTTCGATTATTACTCGTGACGATATTCAAAAGAATCCTCCCGTTAACGATCTTGCCGATATTATTCGTAAGATGCCTGGGGTTAATCTTACCGGCAATAGCGCCTCGGGAACGCGCGGAAATAACCGACAAATTGATATTCGTGGTATGGGGCCGGAAAATACCTTAGTGCTGATTGACGGCGTGCCGGTGACGTCGCGAAATTCGGTTCGCTATAGCTGGCGCGGAGAACGCGACACCCGTGGCGATACAAACTGGGTACCGCCGGAGATGGTAGAACGTATTGAAGTGATCCGTGGGCCCGCCGCCGCGCGCTATGGCTCCGGTGCCGCAGGCGGGGTGGTGAATATCATCACCAAACGCCCCACTAATGACTGGCACGGCTCGCTGTCGCTCTATACCAACCAGCCGGAAAGCAGCAAAGAAGGTGACACCCGGCGGGGTAACTTTAGCCTTAGCGGCCCGTTGGCTGGAGATACGTTGACGATGCGCCTGTACGGTAATCTCAACAGAACCGATGCCGACAGCTGGGATATTAACTCCTCCGCCGGTACCAAGAATGCCGCTGGACGGGAGGGGGTCACCAATAAAGATATTAATAGCGTCTTCTCATGGAAAATGACCCCGCAGCAAATCCTTGATTTTGAAGCGGGATACAGTCGGCAGGGGAATATCTATGCCGGCGATACGCAAAACAGTACTTCAAACGCGGTTACCAAAAGTCTCGCGCAGTCCGGGCGGGAGACCAATCGCCTGTACCGGCAGAATTACGGTCTAACTCATAACGGCATCTGGGACTGGGGGCAAAGCCGCCTGGGGTTCTACTATGAAAAAACCGATAATACCCGCATGAATGAGGGGCTCTCCGGCGGCGGCGAGGGGCGTATTACCAACGACCAGACGTTCACCACTAACCGCCTGACCTCGTATCGCACCAGCGGCGAGGTGAATGTCCCGGTGATATGGCTATTTGAGCAAACGCTCACCGTCGGCGCGGAGTGGAACCGCGATGAGCTGAACGATCCTTCCTCTACCAGTCTGACGGTTAAGGATAGCAATATCGCCGGGATTTCCGGTTCGGCGGCTAACCGTAGCAGCAAAAATAAATCGGAAATCAGTGCGCTGTACGTTGAAGATAATATCGAACCCATGGCCGGTACCAATATTATTCCGGGTCTGCGTTTTGACTATTTGAGCGAATCCGGGAGTAATTTTAGTCCCAGTCTTAACCTTTCCCAGGAGTTAGGTGAATACGTCAAGGTGAAAGCCGGTATTGCCCGTGCCTTTAAGGCACCGAACTTGTATCAAACCAGTGAGGGGTATTTACTCTATTCGAAAGGCAACGGTTGTCCAAAAGATATTACGTCGGGCGGCTGTTACCTGGTCGGTAATAAGAACCTCGATCCTGAAATTAGCATTAATAAAGAGATTGGGCTGGAATTTACCGTAGACGATTACCACGCAAGCGTAACGTATTTCCGTAACGATTATCAGAATAAGATTGTCGCAGGTGATAAGATTATTGGCAGAAGCGCATCTGGCGCTTATGTATTGCAGTGGCAGAACGGCGGTAAGGCGCTGATTGAAGGTATTGAAGCCAGCATGGCTGTTCCGCTGATGCCGGACCGTCTGAACTGGAATACCAATGCGACTTATATGATCGCTTCTGAGCAAAAAGATACCGGCAATCCCTTATCGATAATCCCGAAATATACGGTGAATACCTTCCTCGACTGGACTATTACCAGCGCGCTCTCCGCTAACGTCAACTGGACGTTATACGGCAAGCAAAAACCGCGAACACATGCGGAGTCGCGTAGTGAAGAGACCAAAGGATTGTCCGGGAAAGCGCTGGGGGCTTACTCACTGGTCGGCGCTAACGTTAACTACGATATCAATAAGAACCTGCGTCTTAATGTCGGTATCAGCAATATCTTCGATAAACAGATCTATCGCTCCGCCGAAGGGGCAAATACCTATAACGAACCGGGTCGGGCTTATTATGCCGGTGTGACGGCCTCGTTTTGATGGATTATGCCCGTCGCTGGCGGGCATATTCTGGCGGCGGGTTAATGACAGCGTGGTTTTTGGCTTGCCGGTTCGCGACTGATATCCAGCAATGCACTGCGAAAAGAGGCGTTAAACATGGGCCCGTGGCCCAGGCCCGGGTAATGCTGCAGGGCCGCGTTAACGCCGTTGTTCTCAAGCGTTCTCACGGTCTCCTGAACTTTTTGCAGGAGCTCGGCCATCTGGCATTGCCTGCTATCCCCATTCGACGCTGAACCTTCCATTATAATGAGTTTTTTATGGCAGAACGGCGACGGCTTCACTGCCGTAAGGCGATTCAACAGGGCAAAGTTATCCCTGCTGAGTGACGGGCTGGCGCTGTAATAGATATGAAAGAAGGATGACGACAGCCAGGAGTCCAAAACGAACAGGCCGCCATAAGAATGTCCCCATACCCCGCGCCGTTCGGGGTTGATGGTTATTTCTTGTTCCACCTGCGGCGCGATATGTCTCTCCAGTAGCTGGCGGAACGCTGGCCCGCCGCCGGTTTTACGATGAAAACGCGGGTTATTTTCACTGCCATCGCGCTTGATTCCCGGTGCCGGCGTATAGTCATAAGCTCTGCCGTTAAGATCAAACGGCAGGTTAGTCTGATAGCCAATCGCCACAATCACCGGCGGCGAGTGGTCTGCCAGTTGTTTGAGCAGCGTCTCCGGCAGTCTGTCCATCACTGCGTTGCCGTCCAGCATATATAAGACAGGATAACCCGACGGCGGGGCGGCTTTGTTGGGAATAGCGGTCCATACCCGGTAATGTCTTGCGCCATCGGCAGATTGAAAGTCATTGACCCTAAAATGGTAATATCCCGAACCTTTATCAGCAATATTCGGCCCTAATGGCTGCATATCCGGCTGCGCATAACTCAGCGCGCTAAAACAAAAACTCACTAAAAATAGCGCCATGCGATAGCACTTGTTGTGATACTGGCGACCATACATCGGATGTGATTCCTTTTTGGCAGGTGAAGTTTTATCGGGGCAGTAGACGTAATCCGTCAATCAGCGCGCCGCGCCACCAGGCATAATCGTGACCGCCGGTGTACACGCTGCAATGGCTTTCAACGCCGGCGGCGCGCAATTTTTCATGCAACTGTTTGACCTGCGGGACCGTCGAACCTTCTAACGATCCCACGCACAGATGCGTACGTACGGCTGGCGAGGGCGCGGATAACACATGTTCGCTGACCCATGAGCGCTCTTCTGCGCTGAAATGGTCCGGGCGGTTGCGGTTGTCCGGCGTCCACCACATTGAGGGGGAGTGGCTCAGCACCAGGCCGAAGCTCTCTGGCGCGTGGCGGGCCGCCATCAGCGCGGTCACGCCGCCGAGGCTTTGCCCTGCCAGCACCGTTTGTGTACGGTCAGCCCACCGCCGTTCCGGGTATTTGGCGCGAAGGGTTGGCAGCAGGCGTTCGGCAATGTCGAGCACCAGCTCGCGGCGACCGCCGAGGATTGCGACGCGTTCACGCGCATTGATATTATCAACGCCGAGTACGGCCACCGGCGCGATGCGTCCGCTGCGGATGGCGGCGTCAATGGCGGCGCTTACCCCAAGATGGTCGAACCAGATCTCGCCATCCGTGAGTACCAGCAAGCCCAGCGGTTGTTCGACAGGAACGTCAGGAAGATACAGCCGCACACGGCGACGTTGTCCGGCGAGCCGATGCTCTGAGGTGAAAAGCTGCCCGGCGTAAGCGCGACAGCCTGACCACTCCTCCTGTGCCGGGGCATGATCCAACGCCAGAACGGACTCCTGCGCATTGCCCCGAACATTTATTCCCGGCGTGCTGTTCAGCGGGTCCGCCTTCCCGACAAGGGAGGCGAAACGGCTTCCAAGCTGCAACACCGTCTCGTCCGGGGTTTCCGGTGGTATTTCGACCATCGTATAGGAACCGCAGTAGGACGCCGGTAAGCGAAGTGTCAGATGCCAGATATCCGTTGTGGGCAGTTGCGTCATCATACCTTTCGCCACGTTATCTTTATCGGTGACACGGTTCAGGCGAACATAAACCCCCCGCAGAGGAGAGGCGGCACGCCACAGGAAGGTGACTTCCCGTTCATCGTCTGCGCCGTTAATGGCTGTCACCAGCGGCAGTGCGAGCGAGTTTGCTTCTCGCCAGAAGTGAGAAGCGTCAACCTGGCTTCCGGCGGCGAGTTGACGGCGAAGGCGCGTAGCGGTCTGTATAGCGACAGGAGCGACGGGCGGGCTCAGTCTCATTCTTTGTATTCCATCTCGTTTATATTTCGGTCAGTATCAATAGTTAAAGCGGCTGTTACAGGAACAGCCGCTTGCGGGCTTTCTTTTGCGTAAATCGTGGCGATAAAAACTATCCTACGACCTCTCCTTGCGTATCGCGTGTCTGGCCGACGCTGGCCCGCCACAGACGAGCATACAGGCCATGAGCCGCTATCAACTGCTCATGGCTGCCATATTCAGCGATACATCCTTTATCGATTACGACAATAACATCGCAGCGGCGAGCGGTGGTCAGTCGGTGCGCGACGATAAGCGCGATGCGTTTCTCGGTATGCGTCACTCCGGTAAGCGAGGTTATTAAGCGCTCCTCGGCGCTGCGGTCGATACGTGCTGTCGCCTCGTCGAGCAGCAGAATGTGCGCCTGTGCCAGTTGGGCGCGCGCGAGGGCAATCAACTGACGCTGGCCCGCGGACAGATCCGTGCCGCCGTTATTGACCGGAGTACGAAACCCCAGCGGCAGATGTTGCACAGTTTCAAAGAGTCCCGCCCGTCGCGCCGCGATCTCCACCTCCGTGTCGCTGCTGTCTGGCCGCGAATAGCGGATATTTTCGGCAATATCGCCGCTAAATAATGCGACATCCTGAGTGACCAGCCCCGTCTGGCGACGATAATCACTAAGCGACGCGGCATCAATTAGGCGCTCACCGACACGGATTTGCCCGCTGCCGGGAGAATAGAGCCCGGCCAGCAGCTTGATCAGCGTCGATTTGCCGGCGCCGCTACGTCCGACCACCGCGACTACCGTTCCTGGCGGAATGGTGAGCGAGAGATTATCAAGCACAGGTTGCGTTTTTTCGGGATAGCGGAATGTCAATGCCTCCAGACGTAGCGCGCCGCCAGTGCCAGGCGTTATGGAGGACGGTTCAATATTCTCCGTTTCCTCAGTCGCCAATAGCGCATTGATATGTTTGCCGCTGGCGGTCGCCTGCTGCCAGGAATCGACAATGCCTGACAACTGCTGTACCGGGCCATAAAATTGTCCCAGTAGCAGGAAGAACGCCGCCAGTATCCCGGGCGTCATTTCGCCTCCGGCGACCCGGGTCGCTCCGATTAAAAGCACGGCGGCATAGGCAGCCTCGGTGCAGAAGGTCAGGAACGGAAAATAAACGGCAAGGTATTTTTGCGCCCGCACGCGGGTGGCGCGGAAGTTGTCTGATAACGCCCGTAGCCTGGCGGCTTCCTGCTTCTGTTGGCCGTGTGACTGCACTACCCGCATACCGGAGACCTTTTCCTGAAGCGTACTGTTCACCTTACCAATTTCCAGCCGTGCCTGGGCGTAAGCAGGCGAGCTCAAACGGCGGTAAATCCACGTCGCCAGCATTACTACAGGTACGGCGCTTAATGCCGTTAACGCAAGAATGGGGTCAAGCCAGAACATTGCCGCGGCGATAGCGACCATCGTCACGATGCTGGTGGCCGCGCTGGCAAGACCGTTTTGCAGAAATCGGGCGAGTGAATCAACGTCGACGGTCATGCGAGTAAGACGCGAGTCGATGTGCTTCTCGTGCCAGGGAAGACTCAGGCGTAGCAGGTGGCTGAAGCTGCGTAAGCGTACCGTATGCTGTACCGACTCTGCCGCGCGGGCGGCGAAGATCGTTTGCAGCGCATAGCAGCACCAACCGATCGCTACCAGACACAGCGCGAGCAGGGCGCATATGCCAATAGTCGACATATCCCCTGCGGCAACGCCTGAGTCAATACCGCGCTGCAAAAGCACCAGCACGCCAACGCCTGCGGCGGAATCAAGCGCGATAAGCAGGGCGGCGATGACGAACATCCAGGCTACTGGCGTCAGCAGCGATGAGACTTGACGCCCGTGGCCTGCCAGCGCCATCTGTACGGCGCGTTCCGGAACGCGCGTCATCCGGTCGACAAAACCTTTTCCGGCGGTTGTCTGGCGCTCATGCGCGTCGTCGGATTTTACCGCCTGCGTTGTTGGCCATAGCGTACGTTGTTCTGCCGGGGCAAGGGCGAGAAAATCCCCCTCGCCGCTCATCAGCGAGCGAAACGTCGGACACCTTGCATCCAGCTCCGCCTGGGTACCGATATCCACGACGCGGCCTTTATCCAGCACGACGATCCGATCGGCTAACTGCAGTGTTGAACGGCGGCGTGCAATCACCAGCAGCATATGCTCATTATCGGCATAACGACCAAGAGCCGTGTTAATTTCCGCTTCAGTACCGGCATCGACCGCCGAGGTGGTGTCATCGAGAATCAGCAGTTCCGGCGCGGTAATCAGTGCCCGGGCTAGCGCAATACGCTGGCGTTGGCCGCCGGAGAGGTTGCTTCCGCGTTCGGTCAGTCGGGTGTTGAACCCCTGCGGTAGCGCATTGATGAACCCGCTGGCGCCTGCGGCATCGGCGGCGCGTCGAATGTCGTCCTGAGTCGCTTGCGGGTGCCCATAGGCGATGTTTTCCGCCACCGTACCGGCAAACAGAAACGCGTCTTCAAACACTACGCCAACGCGACGACGAAGCGCCGTCAGTTTCAGGTCGCGAATATTCTGTTGACCCGTAGTAGTGTTGAGCCACACCCCGCCGGAGGTAGGATCGTAAAAGCGCGCCAGCAACATCAGCAACGTTGATTTCCCGGAGCCGGAGGCGCCAACCACTGCCACGGTTTCACCGGCGTGAATGGAAAACGAGATCTCATTGAGGATACGGTTACCGTTGTCGTAGTGGAAACTCATCTTCTCCACGTCCAGCCCGATAATCTGACCTTCAACCGACTCAGTACCGTCTTCCATGCGAGAACGCGTGTCGATAAGCGCGAAGACGCGCTCCACCGACGCCTGTGTGCGCTGTGCGATAACCAAAAACGATGCCAGTACGCGGGTAGGACCGGTCAGCATAGCGAGAAAACTCGCGAACGCAACGAAGGTTCCCAGATCGATGCGCCCATTCATTACCGACCAGCCGCCATAGCACAGCAGGACGATTTGCCCTATCACCGGTAGCGCCAGCATGGTTGCGCCCGGCATCGCCTGCGAGATAGCGGCGCCGATGCGTACCCGCACCATCTGCCGCGACTGACCATCGAGCCAACGCGTTTCGCGCAACTCCGCCACGCAGGACTTCACCACTGAGATCTGTTCCAATACTTCGCGCATATGTTCCGTCATGTGCGCCAGCCGGTCTGAGGCAAGCCCCGTTTGCGCGAAAACACGGCGACGGGCGCGCAGGGCGGTAATGGCAAGGGCGGCCAGTACGCAAATCACGATAAGCGTCATGGATGGCGACATCCATAGCATCACCGCGATACCGGCCACATAGTAAGTGAGCACCGCCAGCGGCACCGGACACATCTGTAGCAAGGTGTGTACCTGTTGAAGATCGCTGTTGGTACGCGAAATGACCTGCCCGGTACGCAAGGCGTCCTGGCCTGCGCCGTCCAGTTTTTGAATACTGTCGAACGCACGGCTACGTAACGTATGCTGAACCCACAACGAGAGTTCTCCGGCATAGCCGCGGCGCACGTAATTCCCGATAAAATCAAAAAGGGCAATTAACAGCAGGCCGCAGGCAAGTAACGGCAGGTGGGTCGTATCGCCTGCTATCGCGTCATTGACGGCCTGACGCGTTATTAGCGGCGTCAGCGCAGCCAGTAAAATGGTCGATACTGATGCTACGATGACAATGATGCTCAGTGTTTTACGTTCCCAACACACGCGGGCAAGGCGAACTATCCAGGCACGAGCGGGCATGGGGGAATGAGTCGCGGGCATTAAGCCTCCTTATCGGTGAAAGATGAGATATGGCGACACACGCTGGGTTCAGCCGCCATATTGTCATTGCGCTGCCGCGGTTAGCCGTGTTGCAGCATGGCGATCAGTTTTTTTGCCACCTCGGTCGGGCAAGGCTGGGCCGCCATTTCCGCCGCGACCTCCTGCGACGCCTCGCGAAGCGCGCGATTACCGAGGAAGGTATTGATCATGCTGCTGGTAAGCCCGCTCTTACCGGGAATAATGCCGCATCCGCGCTCGACCACGGCGCGGGCATTGACGGGTCTGTCGGCACCCTGGCCAAAGACTATCTGCGGAATGCCGGCATGCAGCGCCGTCAGGGTGTTGCCTGCGCCGCCATGGTGGATAAAACCGTCGGCGCCGTTAAGGAAAACGCCCATCGGAAGCCAGTCGACCAGACGGACATTCGGCGGCAGTGAACGTAAATCCGAGCGGGCGTTTGCCGGAAGATGCAGGATGATTTCGGCATCTACTTCGCCGGCAGAATCCATTACCCAGGAAATCAGATCCAGGCCATCCACCATCGGTTTGACGGTGCCGAGGCTGACCAGAAGACGCTTGCGATCAGGTGTACGTTCCCACCATTCTTCCCAGACGGCGCCGCCGTTATACGGGACGTATTGCATGGAGATAACCGGCTCTCCGTCATTTTGCAGTATGCTCATGCTGGGCGGTGTGACGTCTATCCACGCCAGATCTCTTGGTGGCGCGCTGACCCCATGGCGGCGGTAGGCGTCAGAAAGTGATTTCGTCACGCCTTTGATGTGCCAGGGCGTATGACCGAAGCCGACGGTTTGCATCACTACCGGAATGTCATACTTAGCGGCAATCAGTGGTCCAACGACCCCAAGGGGAGGATAGACGATGAGATCTGGTCGCCACTGCCCGGCGAACGCGACCAGCGGGTCAGTCATCTCTTCGCTGAAGAATGAGAAGTTCCCCATTTTTGTTCCAATGTTATTTTCTTTTCGTAATGCCTCCTGACGGCGATAACCCGCTTCCGAATCGAAACCAGGCGCAGCGTCAAATACCACCAACCCAGCTTCGGCTGCTTTCTGTGCAAATTTTCCACCGCTTGCAATCAGCACTTCATGGCCATTAACACGAAACGCTTGCGCCAGGGACAGCACAGGGTATAGCAGTCCATACAGTGGTGGACCGACAAACAGAATACGCATGAGAAATCCTCTCTCTCCACGTCATAAATCTAACAAATTTTTAATGAGAATGATAATAATTACCAATATCATTTGTAAAATGCAATAACAAATACGACACTTGTTCATGTGATGATTTTTTGCGTAAAAATCGGGAAAGAGGAGAGCGTTAAGCGGTGAAGTTTGGTTTCAGACTTATTTACGCGCGTATGGTCGCGAAGGCAAAGCGCCAGGATTGGGGAACTGGATTCGCATACCAGACGCCCGTGGATTATTAATGATAACTTCGTAAATAACCTTTCAGACAATGAGGTAAACGTACCGACAGCAAGATAACGGGAAACGTAGGGAGTAGTATTGATAACACGTTGCCGGGCAATTTAACGGTGTCCGGCGGCGGATCGTGTTCTGTGTGGACTTTCCGGCGTTAAATCCCATATCACCTGCGAGCCTGGACTATCTCTGTGGTATCAACTCTGTAGTAATTTTGTCCCCTTCGTCTTCATTAACCAATGAAACCGGCTTTAACGCCACCGTTCGAATGTTGCGAACGAACAGCTCCTTATGCGGATATCGTCACCGCTCTGCGATTTTTATAGCGCATCAGCCACACGATTTATTGGTTCTTGAAAACCGAGGTATGTGAGAAGGCCGGCGATATCTTTTCCGCTTAAATTCGTCAGTGTATTGTCCAGCGGTTGCTTTCCAGCCAGAGCGTTTATCATCGTCGTGGCAAAGTTCGGGTCATTCCCCAGAGCCGCTGCCAGCTCGTTCAGCGTATCCAGTGCTGCAGGCGCAGAATCCACTATTGCCGCGATAGACGATGCCACAAATTCCGTGTTTGCAATCTGTTTAGTGCTGTTACCCGCCGCTGGCGTCGGTACCTTTGGAATCCCTGTGAGTGTCGGGCTGTCCTTCTGCGCATACTGTGAATGCGGGTCCGGCGCAGCAAGATGCTTTGCCATCAGGTCGTCTACATATACCTTCAGCTCCAGCGCCTTATCATCCACATATTTACGGGTTGCCAGCACTACTGCAGGGTCAATTTTCAGGGTGATGTTATCGGTGCTGCTGGTAATCAGTACCATGCGCACGGTCTGCGTACGTCCGCTCCCTTCTGTCAGCTGCGGCTTGTAGCTCTCAGGGCAGTTACCCACAGCGATCAGCGCACCGGTTTCATCAAACAGGCCGACCTCACGAATCCACCACCCGCCCTCAGTTTCCGGGATTACCTGCTCAGCAATAATCTGGCTGTTGTTCTGCGGGTCGATATACAACATATTCAGCGCTGCGCGGCGCCTCTCAGCAACTAACGCGGTCTGTTGTGCGCTGGGTGTGGGCAGCACACCGCCACCGTCTCCCACCGCCATATGGGTAATTTTCAGCGGGATACCGAGCGCGGTGGCGCTTGCCAGTTTCGCCGCGCCGATGTCCGTCAGCAGAGTATAAAATTTTGCGCTCATGGGCTCACTCTCATTGTGTCAATAACATGGACTGCTCCGCCTTCATATGCGGTGCCGCCGGAAATGATGGTTTCGTTGATATACGGATACACCGTGATTTCTTCGCCAAGGTAGCTGGCTGCGCCAACCCAGTAAGGGCCGCTGGTCTGCATATTAATGGACATACCTGTCATGTGGCGGCTGCATGGTTTGGCATCGCTTATCAGGCGCTCAAGCTCCAGATAGGTGTCTTCGGTGATACCATGATCCTGTACGCCAATATCCAGACGGAACGTCCCCGGCGTTTCGCCGGTCTGCCACCACTCAATGATGCGGATCAGGAAGCCGAACGGCTCAACCACACGCCGCACGGCGCTGGTTGTTCCTTTATGCTGATGGATATAGAAAGCATCCTGCACCACACGGCGTTTGACATTTTCTGTCCAGCTCTCATCCCAGCGGTCAACGGAAAACGCCCAGGCCAGATAAGGCAGGAATCTGATCGGGCAGGTTACCGGGTTCCACAAATCACGCAGCGATACCTGCAGATCGGAAATCCCGCTGCAGGTCTGCGCCAGTCGGCGCTCAAGCGGCGACGAACCCGGCGGCAACAGACTATTCATCCGTGCCCCCGTTGGTAACGCTCCATTCAGTACAGGATGCCGCCTGCGTCTTATCCAGCACCACATCCTCCAGAGGGGACGTTAGCTCCACACGCTGGACGCCCTCCACGTGCAGCGCGGCATAAATGGCGCTGCGGCGGATATCACGTCCCAGCCTCGTCTGACTGGCGATGTACTTCTGCAGGCTGGCTTTTGCCGCCGCCATAACAGGCTCCGCTTCCGGCCCCGGATAAAGAAAAATGGTAGCCTCCACCCGGTACGGTATGATCTCCGCACTACGAACCGTCAGACGGTCAGCCACCGGGCGTACACTCTCACTGTTCAGGGCTTTTTCAACCACATCCAGCAGGTCTTTTACTGCTGTACCGTCACCCTCCCGGCTCAGTACGGTAAGTACCACCTCTGCAGGGGCCGGACTGGTTGCGCTGGCATCTGCCACACGTCCGTCCGCACTTCTGGCGTGAAATTCATAGGCTCCCGTCGGGCCAGCAACGGACAGTCCCTCAAATGCTGCAGGGATGCGCTGGCGCAGCGCCTCATCATCTTCCATCACTGCGGCGACCGGCGGTACTGCATCATTATCAGCAGGCACTACCGTCAGACGTTTCACGTTGCAGTTGGCTGCCAGCTGCTCAAGATCATTTCCTATCGAATAGGCCACCATGACCGCCTGCGCAGCCTCGTTAATACGCTGGCGCAGCAGGATTTCGCGGTATGTGCTTTCCTGCAGCAGCTTGGTGACGGGTTCAGATTCCAGCGCCAGTGTGCGCCGCACCGCGTCCTGTTCATCCGCCGGATAAAGGAGCACAAAAGCGGCCTTGCGCTCAGCCAGCAGCGTCTCAAAATCCGGCACGTCCACTATCTGCGGCGCAGGCAACTGGGAAAGGTCAATCACTGCCATTGTCTGCTCCTGTTGATACGGAAAGGGAAACCGGCGCGCCGTTGTTGCGCTGCCCGGTAAGCTCAACCAACATGGAGCCATCAAAATTGCTGCTGATGGTGATGGAGTCCAGCGTGAGGCGCGGCTCCCAGCGGTTCAGCGCCACATAAACCGCAGACATAATCTGCAGGCGCAGCGCCGGGTTCTGCGGCTGGTCAATCAGGGCTGACAGTAGGGAGCCATATTCTCTGCGGGCAAGACGGCTGCCCTGCGGCGTCAGCAGAATATCCCGTACCGACTGGCGCAGATGGTCGGTATCTGCAATAACCTGCCCGTCATTCCTGCTCATACCGATATACAACGTCATACCGGACCTCCCGATGTATCCCCGCCTGACTTAACGCCAGTGTGACCGTGTTTATCCATCACGACCCCGTTAGAACTCATTGCGCCGCCGCCCTGGGTGACGCCGCCGTTGATCACCACCTCGCTGTTAATGCGTGTTGTGTCAGCCTCCACCACAAACTCACCGGTTTTTAGGGTGATATTGTCCGCAGCCTCGATCACCATGGATTTGATACCCCGGACATGCCACCGCCCGGTGGCGGGTTCGTACTCAAACCAGCCCCCGTCCGGGTACTCCGTCACGCAGCCATCCACAGAATCCGACGGCGGCGCAAACTGATTGGAGTAGATAGCGGGCAGCACAAAAGCGGTTTCCAGATTGCCGCCCATGCTCAGCACCACCACCTGCTCATCCGGCGACGGGCACCACCATGTACGGGCACCACCGGCACGCAGCGTCAGCCAGTTAATCCAGTTAGTTTCAAGCTCGCCCGTTTTCACCCGGCAAAGCCAGTTCTCCCGGTCCACTTCGGTGACTACCCCAGTGCGGATCAGATTGGTGATAAGGCGCATGATTTCGGTTAATTGTGCGTTCATAATTTAATCATGCTGATTTAAGATTGATAAAAAAACTCTTTAGTTTTGTGCCAGTTATGATACAAAGTTCATTTACTCATGGGCTAAATAAAGGATTCCTATGTTTAGATTATCTAGTGTCAAGATTGAAGGTTTTTGGGGAAGACTAAATGCATCATGTTCATTTAATGAAGATGTAAATATTATTATTGGTCGAAATGGGACCGGTAAAACAACCTTTATGAATATTCTTCACTCAGTTCTGGCATTAGAACTTGAATCGTTAAATGAGAATAGTTTTGATAATGTAACAATAAAAATAAAAGAAGGAAGCAAAACTAAAACAATAAAAGTTGTGAGTAAATTTGACATAACTAAGGCTTTGCCTACGTTTGAATATACAATTTCTAGAAAGAAATATATTATCAGATCCTTTGAAGATCGTAGACTTCCTATATATATGAGGAGAAAATATCAGGAAGACGTTGAAAAACTTAAGTTAGAGCTAGATAAATTAGTTGCTTTATCTTCTCTATCAGTTTACCGACTTAGAAGCGGTGAAGATTTTGAAATCAGAGACAAATATGGCTCAAAATTAATCAACCCTGTTGATTACCGATTAGAACAATTATTGCAGAATCTAACAAAATATCAGCTTTACTTATCACAAAGAGCTCGTGATGTTTCTGCAAAATTACAGAAAGAGGTTCTTGCTTCTATTCTTTATAGTAAAGAAGATGGTATCGATGACACATTTAACTTTTCTTTTGATAAAGAAAAAGAACGTAGAAATTTAATAACTGCATATTCTCAACTTGGAGCTTTTGATAGTGATGTCAGAAAGAAGATTAACTTTCACGTTGAATCTATTGCCAATACATTTGAAGAACTACGACTTGCAGAAAAAAACAACAGAAATATTTTAAATGTAGATTACAGATCATTTGAGGCATTACGAAAGACGCAAAGAATTATAAAGATGTCTTTAAAATCCGAGGATGAAATAAAAAACATATTTCTTCCTATAAATCTATTTTTAGAAACATTACATGAGTTTATAACCGATAAAACATTTAATTTTATCTCCGGTGAGCTAGTAATAGAAAACGAGCATGGGCCGATTAGCCATAGTAATTTATCGTCTGGTGAAAAACAGCTATTAATTCTTTTTATTGAAACTTTGCTACAGCAAAACAAACCTTTCATCTATCTTACTGATGAACCAGAATTATCACTACATATTGCATGGCAACGAAAAATAATACCTGCAATCAAACAACTTAACCCTAATGCACAAATTATCGCCGCTACGCATTCACCAGAAGTGGCCTCTAAATATCGAAATGCAATCTTTGATATGGAGAAATTGGTTCATGGATGATTTCCATTATTCTGCCGAAGCAGAAAATGTAATGAATTTATTTTACCAAGCTGAAGCCATGGTTTATGTTGAAGGCCCAGATGATATTTGCTTTTGGGAAATCATCTTTAATAAAGCTAGCTCATTAAAGGTTGAAATCAAAGATGTTGGTGGCTGTGAAGAATTAAAAAAATATATTGATAGAGTTACTGATGAAGATCTTCAAATTATAATTGCATGTGATGCAGACTTCACTACATTTGAAAATGAAGAAAATGCTGATAGTCGTATTGTAAAAACTTATGGTCACTCCATCGAAAACACATTTATTGAGAAAACAGGCATATATAAAGCAATAAAAACTCTCGGAAAATTACCGCAAAAGATAATGAACGATGTCAACGTCGATTCTTGGACAGAAGATTTTTATACCAAAATGGAGCCCCTAATAAAGCTTGATATATACAATCATATTTATAGAAAAGGCATTTCAGTTATTGGTGACAGTGCAGATCGCTTCATGAAATCTAGAAAGTCAAATGAAATTTGCGAGCAAAAAATCACGGATTACAAAAACACCATCATTGAAAAGTTAGGTGTAAAACCAGATAACATCGATTCATCTTTCAAATCAAAATCGATAGAATACAGAAAGTGGCTTAGAGGTCATTTTCTTTTTTCTGCAGTACATAGGTACATTAGCACAACTGCAGAAAAAAATGGAAAAAAAGTATCCTTATCATATGAATCACTATATTCTAATTTAATGAATACATTTGAATCTAATTTTACCAATACCCATATTGAGTTTAATCATTACCACGAAAAAATTAAAGCCATAAATATGCCACACGAAATGAAATAAGAAAAAAATACAGATGTATTTTTATATTATTCAGATAACCATTCAAGTAGGGTATCCTTGATTTGATAATATTCTTTATCATGGATACCCAATAGCTTACGCTCTGCGTAACGTACCTCCGGACCTTTGCGACTGACGCGATCACGCAGGCCGTAATGGTGAACGCGGGCAATGCGCTGCACCTTACCTTCAAACTGCACACAGGCAGAATCAGCGCTGGCGGCAGCTTTCAGGTATTTTGTGGTGCGCAGCTTTGTAAACATCTGACGTTTGATGCGGCCTTTTTTACTGCGTGCTGTTACCCGTCGAGGTTCATAGCTGCTGCCATCTGGATTGCGCTGCATCCTGATATTTTGCTGCTGTGTCCGGCGCAGCTCCTGCGCCAGTTGCCGCATCATACGGTTGCGCGCGGCAGGCTCCAGATTCGCCAGCAAGGCACTCAGCCAGTCGTCCACTTTCTGCAGTTCAGCCACGTTTCACCGTCCACATTTCTTCAGGTTCATCGGGTTCCGTTACAGCTTCAACGCTCGACACACTGCCGTCAGTGCTGACCAGCACACGCTCCGTCAGTTGCAGGTTAAGACTGATATCACAGACATCGTTGCGCAAAATATCCACCTCAAAGGTGAATAGCTTTTCCCGTAACGCCAGGTTATTGATGGCATCGGGCTGGTTATCCCGCAGCCACAGCAAAACCGGGGCCATCAGCAGATTCTGGTCGCCGCTGAAATCCTCAATCACCACGTTCAGGGTGTAGCGGTACTCCCATGACATGGATCTGGCCCCCGTGGCAACCAGTGAACCGTTATCCACAAACAGATGCAGTTTGTCCGGGTTATTACGGACATAAGGCACTGCTTTATTGAGGGCGTGGCGCAGGGATTGTGGTTTGTTCACTGTTTCGCTCCTGACATGCAATAATCATGTCCACTTTGTCTGCACAGACCGCCCAGGCGGCCTCCGTTTCATCCAGCAACGCGTTCAGATCACCGTTAGTGCGCGGCGCTGCCTGATCCAGCCGACACGGCGTCACCCGCGGACAACCACTGACGGTAAGCTGCACCTCCGGTGAATGCCGGACGTTTCCGCAGCCGGATAATGTCAGTAGGCAAAGGAGTATCAGACCAGCGGCGTAAATCCTCGTTCTCACGTTTCAGTTCCTCAATCCGGCGTTGTCGTTGTCTCAGCAGTGCACTGGTCTGTTCTGCTTCGGCATAGAGCCGCGCCTGCTCCCGGTTATTGGTTTCAGTCAGAATGGACAGGCTGATAAGCTGGCTGTTGCTCTTTGCCAGCGCCTGGCTTTTGCTCTGCAGTTCGTCTGCCTGCGTGCTGATGGTCTGGCTGGCATCAGCCAGCCGCCACGTCTGCCAGCCCAGCGTCGCCAGTAATAACGCCAGCACAACCAGCAGCAACCGGTTCATGCGGCTACCTGTTGCGCCATCTGGTTACGTGTGATCCAGAAGGCAATAATGGTCAGCAGATAAAAGACCAGGGTAATGGCCCACCCCGTCCAGGCGAGACTTACGACAATCAGCAATCGCATCACCCAGCTGATAAATACGTTTTCTTTTCGGGTAATGCTCTTCAGCAAAGATGCCGTCAACTCCTGCCAGAGCGGGCCGTTCTTAATTAACGCAGCCAGTGCTACCGGAATTACTGCCCATGTCAGCAGACAGGCTACCCAAACGCCGGATGCTGCCAGTGCCGGAAAAATTCCCTGCGGATACATCATTGTTGCTATTAACAGCGCCATCCATAACATCAGAAACAGCCCGCTGATTAATTTCTTTTTCATTTCAGTTTGCTCCCTGTAAGCACCAGGCCATCTCCCGCGCACGGCGGTTATCCAGCCCCTGATTAAAAACACCTTTCACATAAACCCAGCGCGGCAACTGTCGGCACGCATCCGCCCAGCGCCGCTGATTGAGCAATTTCACCAGCGTGGAACTGCAGGCATTACCCGTCCCCACGTTGAAGGCAAACGATACCACCGAGTCATACACCTTCTGCGGCGGCTGTTGCTTCACACACCTTTCCAGCGCCCGCTCCACACGTAGCACGTTGGAGATCAGCCCTTCCGCTGCCTGTCGTTCCGTAATGGTTTTGCCTGGAATGACGCCGGATGTATTACCAATGCCGTCGGTCCAGACAGCCGCGCTGCACTGATACGGCTGCAGACGACAGCCTTCGTAATCGGCAATCAGTTTCAGCCCCTCCACGGAGGTGTGAAGCTGCTGAAAACCCGGCAGCGTGGCAGCAATAGCCAGCACGGTCCCGACAAGGCAGCGTTTAACGATTGATGGATTCATAGTCCTCCCGCGAGATCTGCCCGTCGCGCAGAAGCTGGTAGGCTTTGTGTTTGTAGTACCAGTTGATAGCCAGCATCAGCACACCAATCATCAGACCGCCCAACGTTGAGGCATCTTTGATGGACAAATCGCCCAGCCAGGCCAGCACAACGGCGATGCAGTACGTGATAAAGGCGCTGATTCGCTCAAGCGTCATAATTCAGTCCCATAGCTGGACGGTCTGCACGGTGGTGGTGGTCGGAATGTCCGGCAGCTCCACCTGCAGCCCGTGAGGTAAAAAGGGGCCGTATTCGGCAAGCCCCGGATTTGCCTTCAGTACCTGCTCCGTGCCCCCCTGCGTGCGCCCGTAATGACGCCAGCAAAGTGCATCCACCGTGTCATACTGATGCGCTCGCACTTTCATCAGATAAGCTCCACTGTGCAGTGCGGCGCGTCCTGCACCCGGCTGATGGCCCAGCGGGCGTCACGCCACAAATCACCGCTGGCTTCCGCCAGTTCCTCGCCTCGCTTCACACCGGATGCCGTGGCGTCATAGTCCTGGTAACGTTCGTTGAGCATGGCGCGTGCCCAGCAGTAAACTGCGTTGAAATAGTGCTGAATGCGCTCACTTTTCCCGTCCAGCTGTTCTGCCGGAACCTCTGCCAGCGAGGCATACCCCAGCATCTGCTGGCGTCTGCGAAACTCATACAGCTCTGCGTTGACCTCCGAAATTGCCGACAGCGCAACCTGCTTTAAACGCGGCTGCGTCACCGTGCCGTCAGTGCGCATGACACTGCGAAACTCCGACAAGTCCACATCAGGCCAGAACGGCGTATTCCTGATGATTTCCGCCTGTTCCGGTGCCTGTTCTGGCGCAACAAACTTCATGCTGCTTTCTCCTGAAATAGAGGGCGGTGGACGGGGTTTTGATGTGGCAGTGCCTTTCGCCACCCCGTGCCGCCCGTGCGCGGGGGCACGTTCTGTCAGCGGCTGTCATTGCGCAGTCTGCGCTCCAGCTGCTGTTTGTCTTTTTTCACGCCACAGCGGGGATCGAGCTGTAACGCATGGTTGAGATGATTAAGGGCGGAAGCCGGATTACTTTCACTCAGGACAGCGCCAATCGCTTTATGCAAACGCGCCCGTGACTGGTCCGGCATATCCAGACCGTCTGTCAGCTCCAGCGTCTGCAGCAATAGATCGACGTCAAAGCCGGTAGTGGCAAGCATCGCGCTCTGTGCCGCGTCTGCCATTTCCTCTGCCAGCACGGTCTGCACATTGCGGTTACCCAGCGGCATCACCCAGCCATGACGCAATGCATGACGCCCAATCTCCAGCGCCCCGGCATAATCTCCGGCATCAATGCGCCACAGCATCACGTACATAAGCACGTCATCCTGTTGAGCGCCTCCGGCAGCCAGGACGCCCTCCGCCCAGGCGGCATATTTCGGCAGCAGCTCCACCTTGATTTCCGCTTTTTTCACCATGGACTGAACGCCCTTGAGACGGCGGCGGTCTTCCGCCAGTTGCAGCAGCATCAGGTCATAGCCCGACGCGTGACGAACGCTGCCGCCCTCGCGGGCGGCCTGTTCAGCCTGAACGCGCAGGCGATGCTGCCGTGCGGGACTCAGGCTCATGAATTACGCTCCGGTTTCTGCTGCGGCGGCGCTGAAATCGCCAATCTGGATGTTTTCCACCAGTGCGGCGCAGCGGTAGTCCTCAACCACATAGGCTTCGTTAACGGATTCAAAGTTTTCAATCCGGTCACGTTTCGGGTTGTCGATAACTGAACGGCGGCGGGTGTCTTCCTGCCAGTAGATGGACAGGTTATCCAGACGGGTGATCAGCAGTGCATTTGGCGGGAAGAACGGCGCACGCACGGCCTGCAGGCCACCCATGCGTTTCTGACTGATGATCATATCGGCAGCCAGTTTTTCACTGTTTTCCTGCTCTTTGTTGACCAGCGGGAAATACTTGTCAGACAGCAGTTCACGACCGCAAATCACCACCAGATCGTCATCGTCCTGATACTCCACATCGATCAGCTCGTTGACGGTATCCATCACCACCGCGTCAAGATTTACATACTTACCACCCGGACCTACTTTTACCGGTTCCGCAGTAGTGGTGCCGTCTTCTGTGGTTTTGCTGCCCATGACGTGATCCGGCGCGTCTTCGCGGATTTTCTGCAGCCAGCCTTTATTGACGTCCTGCAGCAGCGGGTTTTCAGCACGATTGGAGGTTTTGGCGCGCTTCACGCCGTTAAAGCCAATCATGATGCGGTCCAGCGCCTGACGTTTGACGATAGCGTTGCGGATACGCACCTGGAAGTCCTGGAATTTCGCCCACAGGTCCAGTTTTGCGTAGGTCAGCACCGTATCAAAGTTGGTCTGCTCGCATTTGTATTCCACGTCTTCCATCAGCGTCGGATCGGTAGGCTCGCGCTCTTTGGTGGTGGTATCGGTGGTTCCGGCAATGGTGCTGCCAACGCCCAGCCCCAGCAACTGCCCTGACTGCTCAGTGACCGGCGTGATGTTAATCAGCGTCAGGAAAGCGGCGGACTGCTGGATCTGGTCTTCCAGCGTCTGCTGCACGGACGGCTCCACGGTAAACTTGCTGGACAGTTCTTCAACCTCCACACTGTTCAGGCGCGCCAACTGCTGCAGGTAAGCGTTAAAGGCAAAGCGGGTTTTCTTTTTCATCGGGTTTTATGCTCCATCAGCAATTGGTCAGGGTGCCTGTCGGTGCGTCACCGCCCGGCGCGCGCTGGCGGTAGTCTTTACGGCTGTCTTCGCTGCTAAGCTTCTGCTCAAGCTCGGCAAAGGCGGCCAGCTGTTCTTGCAGGGAGGACTCCAGCTCAGAAAGGCGCTTGTCCTGTTCGGACAGGGATTTATCAGTGCGCTCGCTCAGGATCTGCTGCTCAGTAGCGACCAGCTCCACGGCTTTATGCACATCAGAAAATCTCGCATCGTCGGTCTGCTCTTTTTTGGTGAACAGCGCGGTGACGCGGGCAAAGAGGGACGGCTTTTCGTCCTGGACCTCTTCCAGTTCGATCAGCGTTTCGACAGCTTCCGAAAACAGGTTTTCGGGATTCTGCTTACGGTTCGCCAGCGGGTTATGCTCGGCGCTGGCGCTGAATGTCAGCATTTCAGTGCCCAGACTGGCGGGATCATCAGTGGCAGCCAGGCCGACCAGGTAGGCTTTGCCAGTGTCGGCAAACTTAGGGCTGACTTCCATAGATGTGAATAATTTCTGGCCTTTTTTCACCAGTTCCACCAAGGACTCCGTTGGCTCAACGTCGGCATACAGCGCCATCTTGCCTGCCAGTGGACCTTCCGTGATTTCTTCAGCAAACAGCGCCGTCACCTTGCCGTAGCGGTTAAAGGTGCTGTCCGGCAGATAAGACTTGATGTGCTCAAGGTTAATCAGCGCGGTATACACCGCCGGGTTGTAGCTAGCTGCCATCTGTTCCAGCCATTCACGCTGGATTTCGCGCCCGTCGGTGGTGGCACCCTCCACACCGATGCGGAAACGCTTTGCTTTCACTGTCATGAGCCGTGCTCCGTTAGAAAAAACTTACTGGAGCCTTATGTTTGCGGTGATGGGGGGCGTGAAACAACGCGCGTAGCTTGTACGGTAGACCACACAAACCCCAGCCGGGGAAAGCCGTCAGGCAAGGCCGTATGTTTGGGCCATGAACACGACACTGACCCCCGCAGACCTCGATCCCCGTCGGCAGGCCATGCTGCTGTACTTTCAGGGATACCGCGTCGCCCGCATTGCTGAAATGCTGGGCGAGAAAGTTGCAACCGTTCACAGCTGGAAGAAACGCGACAAGTGGGGTGACTATGGGCCGCTGGATCAGATGCAGCTCACCACCGCCGCGCGTTACTGCCAGCTCATTATGAAGGAGCACAAAGAAGGGAAAGATTTCAAAGAGATTGACCTGCTGGCGCGCCAGTCTGAACGCCACGCGCGGATCGGCAAGTTTAACAATGGCGGCAACGAAGCCGACTTAAACCCTAACGTCGCCAACCGCAACAAAGGCCCACGCCGTCAGCCGGAAAAGAATGTCTTCACCGATGAACAAATTGAGAAGCTGGAAGAAATCTTCCATTCCTCCATGTTCAACTACCAGCGCCACTGGTGGGAAGCCGGAAAAATCAACCGCATCCGCAACCTGCTGAAGTCACGCCAGATCGGCGCGACCTTTTACTTTGCCCGTGAAGCCCTGATTGACGCCCTGCTTACCGGACGTAACCAGATTTTCCTTTCCGCCAGTAAGGCACAGGCTCACGTCTTTAAGCAGTACATCATCGACTTCGCCAAAGAAGTCGAGGTGGAGCTGAAAGGCGATCCGATGGTGCTTCCTAACGGGGCCACGCTTTACTTCCTCGGCACCAATGCCCGCACAGCCCAGAGTTACCACGGCAACCTGTATCTGGATGAATATTTCTGGATACCGAAATTCCAGGAGCTGCGCAAAGTGGCTTCCGGTATGGCTATTCACAAAAAATGGCGACAAACCTATTTTTCCACGCCATCCAGCCTGACACACAGTGCTTATCCGTTCTGGTCCGGTGCGCTGTTCAACCGTGGGCGCAGCAAAGCCGACAAGGTGGACATCGACCTGTCCCACAGCAATCTGGCCCCCGGCCTGCTGTGCGCAGACGGGCAATACCGCCAGATAGTCACCGTGGAAGATGCGGTGCGCGGCGGCTGTAACCTGTTCGACCTTGACCAGTTGCGCATGGAGTACAGCCCGGACGAATACCAGAACCTGCTGATGTGCGAGTTTGTGGACGATCTCGCGTCCGTGTTTCCGCTCAGCGAGCTGCAGGCGTGCATGGTGGACAGCTGGGAAGTCTGGACCGACTTTCATGCTCTGGCCCTGCGCCCGTTTGGCTGGCGCGAAGTGTGGATCGGTTATGATCCAGCAAAAGGTACGCAGAACGGCGACAGCGCCGGATGCGTGGTGGTGGCACCGCCAGCCGTGCCAGGCGGTAAGTTTCGCATTCTTGAGCGTCACCAGTGGCGCGGGATGGACTTCCGCGCCCAGGCTGACGCCATCAAAAAACTGACTGAACAGTACAACGTGACATACATAGGTATCGACTCGACCGGCGTTGGTCACGGGGTTTACGAGAATGTGAAAGCGTTCTTTCCTGCCGTCCGGGAGTTTGTCTACAACCCCAACGTTAAAAACGCCCTGGTACTCAAGGCCTACGACATTATCAGCCACCGCCGTCTGGAGTTTGACGCCGGGCACACCGACATTGCGCAATCATTTATGGCAATCCGTCGCGCCACCACCGCCAGCGGCAACCGCCCGACCTATGAAGCCAGCCGCAGCGAAGAAGCCAGCCACGCCGATCTGGCCTGGGCAACAATGCACGCACTGTTTAACGAACCACTGCAGGGCGAGTCCGCCAATACCAGTAATATTGTGGAGATTTTTTGATGGGAAAGAGTAAGAAAAACCGCGCTGCGGCGACGAATCAGCTCAAGCATAAAAGCCAAACTTCAGCCGAAGCATTCAGCTTCGGTGATCCCGTTCCTGTTCTGGACCGCCGCGAATTACTGGACTATGTGGAATGCGTACAGATGGACCGCTGGTATGAGCCACCAGTGAGTTTCGACGGGCTGGCGCGCACCTTCCGCGCAGCCATACATCACAGCTCACCAATTGCGGTGAAATGCAACATTCTGACCAGCACTTACATCCCTCACCCGCTGCTCAGCCAGCAGGCTTTTTCACGTTTTGTGCAGGACTATCTGGTTTTTGGTAACGCCTACCTGGAGAAACGCACGAACCGGCTCGGCGGCGTTCTCTCACTTGAGCCAGCACTGGCGAAGTACACACGGCGAGGCGTTGACCTCAACACCTACTGGTTTGTGCAGTATGGCCTGACCACACAGCCCTATGAATTTACGCAGGGCAACATCTTTCATCTGCTGGAGCCGGATATTAACCAGGAGATTTACGGGCTGCCCGGCTATCTCTCCGCCATCCCGTCAACCCTGCTCAACGAGTCCGCAACGCTGTTTCGCCGGAAGTATTACATCAACGGCAGCCATGCAGGCTTCATCATGTACATGACCGACGCAGCACAGAACCAGGAGGACGTGAACAATATCCGCCAGGCAATGAAAAGCGCCAAAGGGCCGGGCAACTTCCGCAATCTGTTTATGTATTCGCCCAACGGCAAAAAGGACGGCATCCAGATCATCCCGTTATCAGAGGTTGCGGCGAAAGATGAGTTTCTGAATATCAAGAATGTGAGCCGCGACGACATGATGGCAGCACACCGCGTTCCGCCGCAGATGATGGGGATTATGCCTAGCAATGTTGGAGGGTTTGGGGATGTGGAGAAGGCCAGCCACGTATTTGTGCGTAATGAACTAATCCCCTTACAAGTGAGGATAAAAGAGATCAACGGCTGGATAGGAGAAGAAATTATAAGTTTTGAGGAATACTCATTATATTAATAACATAAGCCGCTTATGCGGCTTATGTTAAGCATCTATTTCATAAATACCTTTCTTGGCATCACAAAGAATTTCATTTTTTATTTTTCGGACATTACCAATCAACCATATATAATAGCCCGGCTTCCACGCTCGGCCTATTGTAACTGTTTCCGGCTGATTTAAATAATCCTCATAGGTCCATTCTCTAACACTCAAAATATCTACCATCGCACGGGCATGGGCATGAGTATCAATTTCACCGTCGTTTAGATAACGACGATTTTCAACCAATATGAGATCCTTCATAGGGAGGGATGAGGGCATCCAAGACCGAATCTCCACATCCTTCGTACCATTAAGGATATTTTCGACTGCAGGATAAACGATTGAAAGCGCCTTATATTTCATAACATTAAGAATCTGAGTGGTTGCCTTATGAACTAGAGATATGATACTACTACAGGCACAAGTTTGCCACCAAAAGGAATTTTTGATGATATTTTTTATTGCAGGTGCCCATGCAGTAGGTAAAAGTACATTATGTAACGCCTATGTTGCAGATAACGATTGTATACATCGAAGCGCAAGCCAATTAATTTCAGAAGGAAAGGCACAAAACTGGGGGGGAGATAAAAAAACTGCATCTCCCATTGATAACCAAATCATTTTGCTGCAGCAATTAGATAAAATTAGAAACTTAAACGTTGACTTATTGCTTGATGGTCATTTTGTTTTAATTGACAAACAAAACAAACTCATTGATCTATCCGAAGAAGTTTTCTCAGAGATGAAACTCAATGCCGTTATTCTAATTGAATGTGATGACTCGAAGATAGAGGATCGCTTCAAATCACGAGGTGCTGAACTTACTTATTCGCCTGAAAAACTACGGTCATTTGAGAATGCAAACGCACAAAAAATTTGCACATCATTAAATATACCTTTATGCATTTTGAAAGAACCTAGTGCTGATGAATTTAAGCTCTCCATTCAAAAATTCAAAGCAGGTGTTTAGCACCTGCCTTTCTTTTAGATATATCTAAAGGACTGCGGTGGCACCGCACCAGGAAGCAATTCTGAAAGATGCAGTGGTTTATCATAACGCTTCGGATCTTTAACCACTATCGCGAATGCCTTATTTTTTTCCGCGAAATACTCGTCAAAAAAACAGCGTGTTATGCCCGCATATTTCTTAGTAGCTTTCCACAAATCGGAAGGCTCAGATGATAAAATGTCAGCGATATCAAACTCACCGATTACTTTTCCAACTGGCATCGTCGCGTAAATGACAACCGTCTTAACATCTTTATTTCTAAAGATTGTTTTTCTGAACTCGAATCTTTTCTCACCTTCGAGAATAGACTCAGCAAACTCAGGTTTAATTGACAATAAGACTTTCATTTACTCCTCCAGCCTGAAGTATTGCTCTTAAGTGAGCATCACTCAACCGCATAAAACCCCAATAATCTTCATCCGTATAACCGGTGATAGTCATTAAATCTCTTCGAATGATACGCCTTTTTAGTGGGAAATTATAGGAGAATTTAATAATATGAGGATAATTTTTTCTAGCATACAAACCTGCCAACTCAGCATCAGTAAAAACACTAAGTGGGCCACAATAATTTTTAAAATCCTGGAGAGATGGAAACTCTTGTATATTTCTATACTCTTCGACAACACAAACTGATGTAGCAACGGAACGAAATGCCGCCGGGCCTTGATTATCTGTAGTCCGATATATCAAAATATTGTCGCCATTACGAAGTCCATTGATACCTCGCATTGATGTTAAATATACTTTATGAATACTGTTTGAATGAGAAACATCTTTTATTAGAGAGTCATCCTCATTATTTAGTATCGACTCAGGGAAAAGCCGGGTATGCCATTGCGGATAAATACTCAATAAAAAATTTCTATTATTCATCCTAATTAATGGATAGTTGATAAATGACATTACTAATCTCTCCATTGAAAATCTTTAAAGTAAACGCCTTCTTGCCCATTAATAGTTTGAGCATTTTTCCTTGCACATAATCTAAACCCGTAGCGAGTCAAGAGACTAATTAACCCCTGGTGCTTATCGAATATCGTTACATAGATCTCATTCACGTCATGCGTTAAAGCAAAATCAAATATTTTCCGAACGAAACGCTCACCAAGCTTGGTCCCATGGGCATCAATTTTAAAGGTGCCACACTTGACTCTAAGGCGAAGCGGATAGGCCGGAATCGTATCGTCTATCGCTTCATTTTCAAGTTTAAGGTATAAAAAACCGTCAATCATATTCTCATCATTATAGGAAACATAAGCCTCAGCAGTTCCTTTGCTCACAAACCAATTATCAAAACCGGGGTAATCTTGCTTCAAAGAATCGAAAAACGGATCTTGGAGATTAACATCCTGAAATTTCTCATACTTAAGTGTCATGCAGTTCATCCCTTCGCTGTGTGAAACCCTCAAATTACGACAAAGATATGGTCATGTAAACGATGATGCTATTGATATTTACATAAAAGTACTATCTCAGCGCGCGCTCGTATCCCCGCCACGCCTGCCCGCTTTATGTAGTGGTTTTCATGCACCTGCATGACATAATCAAAAGCCCGCCAGTTCTGGCAGGCTTCAGCAAAAACGATCCTCAAACGATCATGCGTTTTCATGCAGCATAGACATGCACAACATGACAATCAATCATGGGTGCTGCTATGACTTCATTTAGAAGCTAGTTGCTTCATCAAAACCTGAGATCACTGTATACGAAATAGACGAGTTATCAGCATTCCTTACCTTAAACTTAGCGCCTTTGTAAGTAATAACATCGCTGATTTTTGAATCTACAGAAAAATCAGTGGTAAATGCTGCACGAGCCATATCGTTTGCGAACTCGCGGTAAGTAAACTTCATCACCCCGCCAGCATTACCATTATACTCAATTGTTTTTACAAGAGAATTATCTACTCGGCACAGTCCATCAGGTACCCGTTTGATAGATATTTCAGCAGCCGTGTAAGATGTTCCATTTGGTGGTGAGATTTCATTTTTCGCAGAGTTATAGCTTACATAATCAACATAGCCAGCAACTTGACCATAAATATTTTTTAAAGCCACAGACTGTGGGTTCTGATGATTACGGTATACGCCATTGCCAACATTACAGTAAGTACCCGCAGCAATAGATGACATAGCTCCATTAGCAGCCCCTAGCTCCAAAACATCAGTTTTTATCCCCGTTGCTGACTTGATGATTGGATTTCCCATATATGCCGTAGCTGTCTGCCCTACAGCTGGTTTGATAACCTCCACAGGAGTTCCCACAGGACGAGGTATATTTGGAGCGCAACCAGTCAAAGCCCCAGCAAGAGACATCGATAAAATAATCTTATTGGCTTTCATACATTCCCTATATATTTTTTGATTTTACGGTACAACATCTTTGCTGATCATATGGTTATAGAAGGGCTTCATCAACATTTAGGTGAAATGTAAATCTTAAAACATTGGCTGGAATCACTAAACTAGTGCGCCAGCTGTCGCCCTCCCAGACCTGCTGCATAATTTCCATCACTCGCTTTTCATCTTCATCCAGTTTTAACCCGCTCAACTCAACGCCGTTGGCACTGCCCTTGCGGATACGAATTGCTGTTTTGGGATACAGAGGGCGCAAATTACGGTAAAGCTTGGATTCAAGGGCGTCCAGTGTAGACTGGCTAATCTTCTGCTCTTTATCGATCATTATTTCAATGCGCATACAGATTCCCTTTAACTGGTTACGTCCATTGACCGGCAGTATTCATGACTGCGGATTTTCGCCATCAACTCGTCGGTCAGTTCGGACACCCACTGGATAGCCAGCCGCTTTTCTTCGTCGCTGCACTCACTAGCCGCTACAAGCTTGATAAAAAAATCAATGCGCTGGAGCTTCAACGACTCCAAAAGATAGTCCTGCATCTTCCCTCCATTCACTGCCACGGAACATAATACTGTATATATAAATACTGTTTATATATACAGTATATTAGAAAGTTAGAAATGTAAAACTCTTTTTATCTGTCAATTAGATAGCCCTGACGCCGATCAATAACAGCATAAATTATTAACCCGCGTCAGCCGTACCACTGCCGCCATCTATCATCTTCCTGCAGCCGCTGGTTACGGTAAAAAAAACGTAACCCAGCCCCGGATGGAATGCTGCCGCCACGTAGAAGCAAATCAATCTCCGATGCACTACCTTCAAACCCTCTGGCAGTCAGTTCTGCCTCAAGCTGCAGGCGCTGCTGCTCCGAAATACTCTGTATGTATGCTTTTTTCCGCTTCGGTTTTACCAGTCTCAACCTGGCTGTCAGCTCCCGCCGCTCCTTCTGGCCCATGTTGTGGAGATATTCCTGCAACGCCTTCTCATCCATGCTTTTAATATCGGGTAAACCACCCCCTGATTTGTTCAGATTTTCAACAGGGGGACAGTTATTGCCACGAGTCCAAGGGGCGCAAGCGCCCTGGTCGGCTGCCGCCTCCTGAACGTCAACGGCCTTACGAACCTTTTTCCACTTCATCGCGTGCGTGCAAATTTTGCCCTCTACAATCGGGGACCAGATGCCATAGATACGGATACCGTGATCGCCGTAGGCGCTCGGTTCGTCGTTAAGCTCATAAGCTGTGCGGACAAGGTGATGTTTGCGGGGAACCAGTACACCGCCCTGTTTCATGATGTAGGTGGCAAAGCAACCCGCATCTGCAGCTGCCAGTACCGCATCCAGACGCGGATTATCCAGTACCGGCGCACCCGCTTTGCGTTCGCCCTGCACTCTCGCCGCCTGACCAGCCAGCAAGCGCAGCTCACGGTATGCCTGACGCCCCGGAATACCAAAGAAACGGAATTGCTGGACACGGTGCAGTGACGCCCAGGCGCTGACATGCTCGGCGCTGTCACGCAGTGATCTGCCGGTTTCTTTGCTGATTTCTTTAGCCAGCCCGCGCCCGTCGATGTTCTTACTGATGTATTTGGCGATGTAGCTGGTCGGCGTGCCCTTGCGCGGGTTGATTAGCTCGGACTTGAAGCGCGGCCCGGTATTGGTGCCCAGCTCCTCGCGGTCTTCACGGATGGCAAACTTACGCAGCAGCGCGGTGATGGAACGGCGGTCTTTTTTGCGCATGAAGCACAGAAGATGCCAGTGCACGGTGCCGTCATGGTGCGGCTCTGCAACGCGGACGCCGTACCAGCGCAACCCGGCCTTGTACATTGCCTTGCGGAAAGCGGCGAACGTATCAACCAGATAGTCACTGCTCTGCCGGACAGTGGCACTGGTCCACTTCGGATTAGGTCTGCCGTTGTTGAGGGTTGCGTGGAAGCGTGACGGGCAGGTGATGGTATAAAACACCGCGCAGTCTCCGCGCATTTCCGCGATCAGCTCCAGCCCCTTAACACAGGCCATCATTTCATTACGGCGGTGCGCCGGGTTGCTGTTGCTGGCGTTCACCACGTCTTCCATGTCCAGCGTGTCGCCGTCTTCGTTGATCAGCTCATGCGAGCGGAAGAACTCCAACGATTTGCGGCGCTGCTCGCGTTTGTGGATCACGGCTTCGTAGCTGACATACGGTGAGGCTTTCTTGTTGACCAGGCAGACGGCGCGCAACTGCTCCTCCCGCCACTCGCAGCGCATCTGCCACAATTTGCGATACCACCAGTCCGCGCACAGCATACGGGCCAGCGACGGTGGGATCAGTTCATAAGGCACCGGCTTACGGCGGCGCTTTTTGCGGCGCAACTGCTCAAAGGCAGGCGGGATGACCTCAAGGCGCATGGCTTCTGCAGCAACCCTTTCCCATGCCTGGCGGATTTCTTCTGGTTTAACATCGTCACTGACAAACAGATCACCGCAGGCCGCATCAAGACACATGCTCATATGTGCCGCAACCAGCGTGGATAGGCGTTTGACCTGATCCTGATTCATTTCAGGGAGTACCAGCAGCCCCTCCAGCCCGTCGTGGCTCGCCATGAACCGGAAAGACGCAGACACCTGGCTGTCACGCACGCGCTCCAGCCGCTCAAGACACGGCCTGATTGTTTCGCGCAGGTAGCGGGAATAAGCTTTTGCTCTGCCCAGGCTATGGAAATATTTAATCCGTTCAAGTAGCGGCTTTCTGATATGCGCCGGTTGGGCGCCCACATCGGCAATAATGACCAGATCGGGATTAAAACGCTGCTGCTCACGCGCCGTTTTGGCATGGCTAATCAGCCGATCCTGCTCCATTTCACGCTGGACAGGATCACGGGATTCATTGAAGAAATAGCGTTCCCAGACCTCATCGCTCAGCCTCTCACGGCGCAACTGCTCCTGCTCGTTATCCGCAGCGTAAAGAGCGATCAGGTTTGAAAGCGCAGACTCCGGCGCAACTTCCGCCGTGTCCAGATACGGGTTAACCGCTTTTTTTGGGGTATTCCATGGAAAGGCTGCGGCGGCCTCATTCGAGCCGCCGGTGGTTTGTACATAATGTAATGTGATTTTACTCACTGCCACGCCCGCACCTCAGTTTCCACCGAGATATCAGGACCAGACGCCAAATCAACACCAAACCAGCATGCTGATTTTGTGGCGATGATTTCTACTGCAGTTTTACTATCACCGGCAGCCACGCCCATGCTGCGCTTAGAGGTTATACGATGGCGAGTAAAATCACGATAAAGCGAACGGGTCAGAGACGTATCGCTGTTGGACACGATAACCGGATGACCTTCTGATGACCGGCGTTCAAGAATAGACGCCAGATGGAACTGATCATTCTCTGTAAAACCAGCTGTGTGATATCCGTTAAACGTGCCGTCATATGGTGGATCGCAATAGACAACATCACCCGTTTGCAGCAGTGCCAGTGTCTCGTCATAGCTGGCGCAGATAAACGTTGCGCGTTTTGCTTTTTCTGCAAATGCACGTATTTCGTTTTCAGGGAAGTACGGCTTTTTATAATTACCGTAAGGAACATTAAAATAACCGTCCAAGTTATAGCGACACAGTCCGCGATAACCATGGCGATTTAAATATAAGAAATACAATGCCCGTTCAATTGCGCCACCATGGCGCAAGTTAAACTCCTGTCTCGTCTTATAATATGCCTCTGGATCATTACGGGCTTCAAAAAGATATCTGCCCTCTTTGATGAAGTATTCAACATCATTCTTAATCACCTGATAGAGATTAATCAGGTCTGGATTAATATCCGCGACAAGATAATGAGGATAGTCTGTCTCTATCATCACAGCGCATGAACCCGCGAAAGGTTCAACCAGTCGCGGGCCTGCTGGGAGGTGTTTTTTCAGTTCTGCCATGATGGCGGTTTTATTACCCGCCCATTTCAGGATGGTGCTCATACAGCACCTCCGTTGTAGTGTTTGCCTTTCAGCTCTGCGATTTCCTGACAGGTGATGCAGCACTGCACGCCCGGAATGGCGCGGCGGCGTGCTGGCGGGATCGGTGCATCGCAATCAATGCAGAGAACACGGGAAACGCCCGGCGTTTTATTGCGGGCGGTATGGATGTGGCGCTGGCGTTCTTCTTCAACGCGCTGCTGTACGAGGTCCATTGAATCAGCCATCAGTGGATCTCCTGCGCTTCGTTCTGAATCTTCACCGCTTCTTGACGCAGCAGCTCAGCCGCTTCCGTGTGGTTAAGCTGACGTGACACGATATGGGCAGCCAAAGAGTCCAGACGTGCTGCCATCAAATCAGCGCGTCCACGGCGTTCTTCCATGCGCGCATCAGTCAGCAACTGATTAAGGCCAGCATCATCTGGTCCGGTTTTAGTGATACGGGTTTCAATATTTCGCATTGTTGTTTCTCCTGAATTTGGGCAATAAGAAGCCCGGCGGGTTTACGCCATTAATTTCTGTTGTGGGTTAATTCGGCATGGTTAGCCGTTTTGGAAATAAGCTCACCACTGCACGAAAATGATTCATTGCTTTAATCAGTTCCCGCTTTTCGTCAGTAGTCAGATCACTAATATTGACGCTATGACGTTCTGCTGGAATCTTTGCCATATAGAATATGGCTGCCAGTGCCCTCTCATTTTGTTTATTGTTAACATCCCTTTGGTCGCGCATATCTTCAATGAACCTTTCAAGCTCCGACTCAATATTCAGGCCGAACACTTTTGCGCGTAATTCAGCAATATGATTCAACCCATCCAGGCGTTTGCCGGGGCTTAATGGAACTGTCGCCACCGGGCCATCAATAGCCATTCCCCCTCCTATCTCGTCGTACATATACCTATTTGAAGTTGTGCCGGGAATTTTTTCACACGCCCGGCGCGTGCCTTAGTGGTAGACTATTTGCGCCAACAATCACCTACCCCTCGAAGGAGAAACCTGATGTCAGACTCTGACAACTTCCATGTATTGCCTCGTCCTGCCCCTGCACCTAAGCCAGAACCGGGGCAAGATAAAAAATAGGAATCCGGCATGACTAAACAAAGCTCCGAATATTTCCAGTTGCATTACTGCTATTACCTTGAGCTTATGACGGCGACACTTCACGGTAGGGCTGACAAATTGATGACTGCTATTCAGATTATTAGCGGTACTGCTGTCATAGCCGATACCGGGCTGGAATGGGTATTCGCTTTGCCCGTTGTTGTAATCGCAACAATTCAACTTGTGTGGCAACCCGCAATTATTTCCGAGCGTGCTAGCGTACAAAGCCGTCAGTACGGTGAATTGCTTTATGCTGGGGATGAATTGACCCCGGAACTGATTGCACAAAAATTGAAAACACTGCATCACTCTGATTCCGCACCTTTCGGTTCTTTGTTAAATCCAGCCTACAAAAGAGCAGCTATTGCATGTGGTCGGTCTGACGACACTAAGCTCAGCTTCCAGGAAAAGCTTTTCGCCTGGTTTGCAGGATGCCTGCCACGTTAAAACTTAGACGTTGTAGCAATCTCTTTTTACCTATTCCCCGGACAGCCTGCTGCCGGGGAGACAGTTCAATACATGGATGCCACTTTTTTCCGCAAGGTAAATAAATCCAGCCGTGACCGTAGTGCATTGCTGGGCTTTGCTTAACGAGAAGTGATGCAAAAGATGGTTCTCTAGTCAGCATAGCCACCTCAGATCAGACCGAATGAAGCGCCGAGGCCCGTCACGGTATCCACTGTGCTTGCCATCGCCGGGTTAGCCTGCAAACGTGCCTGTATGGAAACGGCAGCCAGTGCCATTAGGCGAGTAACAGAGTTGATGCTACTGATAACATCGCGGCGGCCTGCAGTAGTTTTCACATCACCCGATACAGCACCGGCAGCAATACGTCCGATTTCAGCAGTAGCGCTCATGACGTAGTGTGGCAGCTTCTCTTTTGCCACTTCGTTCATCGGCACACATGGCAGGCAGTGAATTTGTGCCAGGAAGCCATCAACCAAGGTAGAGTCCTCAGTCAGATCGGTAAGCAGCCAGATTTCAGGCGGCGTGAGCTGATGCGGCTGCTCCGGGTTCAGTTTGTTGCGCAGAGTCTGGACGTTCATTCCCGCGCGTTCTGCCAGCTTTGCCATGTTGTGATGCAACGCGAAAGCCCGGCAGGCTTCGTCAAAGTGCGGATGTTTGGAAATCTTGTAATCAAACATGATACCCCCTCAGAAAGTTCGCATAATGGAACTTACTGACCAACAACAACGTTGTAATTGAAGGCTGACTGTTCCATGTTCTTACGCGCCTGATCTCTTTTGTATTTGAGATAAAGAATGAAGACACGGCCTTTATTTTTTTCTTTTTTTTCAATGTAGTTAGCAAGTTTACCGTGATGAATCATCTGATAAACCGAGCCACGGGAGTACCCCTCCCATTCTGCGAACTCTGCTGGCGTAGCTATGACTTTTGGTACACGAATTGAAATCTCAGTACTCATAGTGCACTATCTCTTAGTTTTTTAAGTTTTAGCTGGTTTTAGGTTACTTTACGGGATTTCCCAATTCGGGAGTTAGCTGATACTACGATCACTTTATGTGGTCGTCAATGGAGTATTTGATGATTAACATACACGCAGGTCCCAATTCGGGAGGAAGAGAAGCAATTGAAAGATTGCTGAAAGCGTATGGATTTACCACTAAGCAAGCCTTGGCTGATCACTTAAAAATATCTAAAAGTACAATGGCAAACAGGAACTTACGCGATAGCTTCCCTGCAGAATGGGTAATTCAATGTGCTTTAGAAACAGGCGCGTCATTGCTATGGCTAGCAACAGGGCAAGGAGAAATGTTCGCCTCACAAGACCGTGAAAAAAATCCCGTAAACGAATCATCGATCACACTTCGTCCGCTTTCGAAGATTGTGGCTCCAAGTCTTAAGCAAGCAGAGCTGAAGAATGGCGAATTGAAAGCAGAAGGTGAGATTTTGCTGGATAGGAGCTTGGTGGATGGAGAACCAAATGATTCATTATTCATTAAAACGCAAGCCGATTGGTTTGTTGTAGATACATCTGTGAAACAAATTAGCAACGGCTACTGGCTTGTTGATATGGATGGGGTTAAAAGCATCGTCAAGATTGCTCGCGTTCCAGGCAATAAGATTGTGGTTCACCAAGATGAAACATCCTTTGAGTGCTCCGTGGATGATATTGAAGCCATCGGTCGCGCAGTTAAAGTGATCAAGAACCTTTAAACCATGACGATCAGAAAGCAGCCTAACGGAAAATGGTTGTGTGAGTGCTACCCAAACGGGCGTGACGGCAAGCGAGTGCGCAAACAATTTGCGACAAAAGGCGAGGCCATAGCATTTGAAAATTTCACTATGGACGAAGTGAACAAAAAACCATGGCTGGGGGAAAAGGAAGATCGGCGGCGTTTATCAGAATTGATTGAGCAGTGGCACTCCCTTTACGGCCAGACGCTCGCGGACCCCAAACGCCTGATGGCGAAACTGCACATTATCTGCAATGGGCTGGGCGATCCCATCGCCTCTGAATTAACCGCCGGTGACTTTACGAAATATCGTGAAGCACGATTAAAAGGCGAGGTGCGTAACGAAGATGGCGCGCTAATGTCGCCAGTAAAGCCCCGCACGGTAAACCTTGAACAACGCAACCTATCATCCGTTTTTGGCACACTGAAAAAACTGGGCCACTGGTCAGCCCCTAACCCGCTCGCCGGGCTGCCAACGTTCAAAATCGCAGAGGGGGAACTGGCGTTCCTGGCCCCGGACGAAATTAAACGCCTGCTTGATGCCTGCGCAGATTCTCAAAGCCCCAGCCTGCTGATGATCACAAAAGTTTGCCTGGCTACCGGTGCACGATGGAGTGAAGCCGAAAATCTGCAGGGCCATCAGTTATCAAAATACCGGATCACCTATACCAAAACCAAAGGCAAGAAAAACCGAACCGTACCGATATCTCAGGAACTGTACGATGAACTCCCCAAAAACAGAGGGAAGTTATTCACGCCATGCAGAAAAGCCTTTGAACGCGCAGTAAAACGAGCCGGTATTGACCTGCCGGAAGGCCAATGCACTCACGTACTGCGCCATACGTTTGCCAGTCATTTTATGATGAACGGCGGAAACATACTGGTATTGCGCGATATTCTGGGTCATGCAGACATAAAAATGACGATGATTTACGCCCACTTTGCGCCCGATCATCTGGAAGATGCCGTGACAAAAAACCCGCTTCATAACCTCAACTGGAACCGCTAATTGATGGCGGCACTTTGGCGGCAAAGACTTAAAATCGCATAAAATCTGACAAACACAAAAACCAATAAGATAATGATTTTAAAAGTAAATATCTGTTTTTGTTAGTGTGAAAATGGTATGTAGGAATTTCGGACGCGGGTTCAACTCCCGCCAGCTCCACCAAATATTGATGTACTGAAGTTCAGTAAAGTCTACTAAGCCCGTATAGCACAAGCTCTGCGGGCTTTTTTACGTCCATTGCCGCCTGGTGAGGATTGCAGAGAACCTTACGGACACTGGAGTCAAATGACGCGGTGGGTAAAGCGGCTGCGCGATGGGTGACAGGGCAAAACGCCAAAAGTCTCACCAATAACTCCCGAAAGAATTGGAATACGAGAGTCAAAGAAAATAGAACACTCACTGAGAGTCCTGCCTGGCTGGGGCAAAGCTCGCAGTCAGACTGTCGAGCATAAAGATAAGCTGTTGCCCGTGAGACGCCAGGATGCTGGGCTACAGTATCCATGGATTTGCGAAAATTCAGCGGACCTTCTTTGCGAAGCTTTAATGATCAATTCTTTTCTGTCAGCTGCTTTAAGCGTCCTGGCCGTAGTGGCACGAGCAGCGGCGAAACTATCTATGCGCTGTCGAATGGTCTCTGTTCCTCCAGGAGCAATATTTTCTCACGGAATTTTTTATTACCGTATGCGTTATTCAGCATAATCCGAAGACGTGATCCTGCTCACCCAGTCAAACATAACTTGCATATGATTGCCATTGGATGTCCTCACACCAACCTGACACGCATTTACGCCTGTCGTTTTGCCAGTCAAAACCTGTCCATACTTCATATAGATTTTGATACCGACTCCCTGTTTATAGCACTTATTGCAAATCGAGAAATAATCTCTTCTTGATGGAGTATATTGCTGAAGATTAAATCCGTCAGCCGGCACCAGCGAAAGATTAAAAGCGTCATTACCTGATAATTCTTCAAGAATTGCCAGAGACTCTAGTTTAACTTCAATGCGCTTATTTCCTTTAGGTTTATCCGAAGCCAGAATCAAATTTTCCTTCGGATTAAACTTCGCAATGTAGCCTGTGATTACCCGGGCATTATTACTCACCAATCGAACAGGGATATCATTAAAACGTAGAAATTGAACTCGACGAGCAAGCATAGAATAATCCCGCGGCCATATTTCAGCCTCTCGCCCGTAGGAAATATCATTTACAGCTATACATTCCATAAAGATATATTCATCTATGCTGAATGAAAAAGCCCCGGATTCACGGGGCTGAATAAAACGAAATAAATTAACGTAACAGAGACAGCACGTTCTGCGGGACCTGGTTAGCCTGCGCCAGAACGGAAGTACCGGCCTGCTGCAGAATCTGCGCGCGAGACATGTTGGAGACTTCGGTCGCGTAGTCGGAATCTTCGATACGGCTACGCGCTTCAGACAGGTTGTTTACGGTATTGCCCAGGTTGGTGATAGCGGAGTTGAAACGGTTTTGTACCGCACCCAGGTCAGAGCGCAGCGCATCCACCTGCGCCAGCGCGGCATCAATTTTCTGCAGCGGGTTTTCGGTGGTTTTAGCGGCTGCTTCCGCCAGCTCTGGCTGTGCTTTGAAGTTGTGCCCAGCGGCTTTGCTGGCATTGTAGGTTTTACCGTCGATAGTAACAACTTCGGTTTTACCGTCTGCGCCACCCAGTTGGTTCAGTGCAGTTTTAGTGTTGCCGCCTTTATCGGTATATTCAGTGGTGTTAATGCTGAACGATCCATCTTTATTTTTTGTTGCAGCATAAATATTAGCCCCAACTTTAACACCGAAACCGCCATCAATAGTCTTACCGTTTTTATCCGTATAAGACATCGTAACTAATTGACCTTTTGCAGCATCAGCAGCACTAATACCACTGTCGGTCAACTGATCTTTAACTGCTGTACTGAGAGCTACAGGTTTTGGCTGCGTTTCGGTTACTGCCGTCGCCGTGGCTGGCATGCCTCCTGCCACTTTCGTGGTTGCCGGCATTGTAACAGTGCCATCATCTGCAACACTAACTTCATAAACACCATTTTTAGTAGCGTCGCCAGCGGTTAAACCTTCTACTTCAATAAAATATTTATTATCAGTTGCATCGAAGAAGACTTTACCATCCTTAATTGCAGCAGTACCGTTTGTTGCACCACCAACACCCGCTTTAAGAGCTGTATCATTAAGACCAGCAGTATTGAGGGTTGCCCCACCGCCGCTTTTAACTGCTTCGCTCTTCACATCATATTTTTTCTGCACGTTCAGTGAGTCCAGACCCAGGGTCTGAGAGTTGATCTGCTTCAGATCGATATCGATAGTTTCACCGTCGTTGGCGCCAACCTGGATGGTCAGGGTGTTGTCCTGCGCCAGGACTTTCACGCCGTTGAACTGAGTCTGGCCGGATACACGGTCGATTTCGTTCAGGCGCTGGGTGATTTCAGCCTGGATGGAGTCGAGGTCAGACTGGGAGTTGGTGCTGTTAGCAGACTGAACCGCCAGTTCACGCACACGCTGCAGGTTGTTGTTGATTTCGTTCAGCGCGCCTTCAGTGGTCTGCGCAATGGAGATACCGTCGTTAGCGTTACGGGAAGCCTGAGTCAGACCTTTGATGTTCGCGGTAAAACGGTTAGCAATCGCCTGACCTGCCGCATCGTCTTTCGCGCTGTTGATACGCAGACCAGAAGACAGACGCTCGATAGCGGTGCCCAGTGCGGACTGGGATTTGTTCAGGTTATTCTGGGTCAGCAGCGACAGACTGTTAGTGTTGATTACTTGTGCCATAAAATTTTCCTTTTGGAAGGTTTTTGATAACCAATGTTATGCCAGGCTTACCTGTGTCATCCAGGTTATCGACACTTGAGGCATAAACTTTACTACTTTTTCCGTCTGTAATTGCTTACACCTAACGTTTTGATTAAAAAGCCTTTCTATGTGAACGCAGTATCTGCTAGTGTTTTGAGCGATATCGTCTATAGCTGGATGTAACATAGGCCTTATCGTGAGCGCGCTACACTATATATGTTAATGCGTTGAATTTTTTCTCTTTTTAATTAGATGCTGTCTTTTTTGTATACCCTTCCGGTTTATTTATGCCATACGCCTGTATTACAAAAACGTTATATCCATCCTGTTGTAATTTTTATTTTAATTCATTCGTTTTTTTATGCGGCTTGCCGGAAAATATCTGTATAAGGTAGATACGCCAATACCAAAAATAATAGCTAGTTGCTGCCGAGGATGGCCTTTCTCTAATAGCCGGCTAATCTGTTCCTGTTCATGTTTGTTGATCGCCCGAGGGCGCCCTCCCAGTCGTCCTTGCGCTCTGGCGGCAGCCAGTCCGGCAAGGGTTCGCTCGACAATTAATTCTCGCTCCATCTCGGCCAGTGCTGACATTACATGAAAAAAGAATCGCCCCATCGCGCTACTGGTATCAATACTATCGGTTAAAGAATGGAAGTGAGCTCCACGTTCATGTAATTCTGATATTAACGCCACCAGATTTTTCACGCTACGGCCCAGTCTGTCTAATTTCCAGACGACAAGAGTATCGCCTTTATTTACATACTTTAACGCCCGTTTCAGGCCGGGGCGGTTTGCAATCTTGCCACTGATACGGTCCTCAAAAATGCGGTCACAATTTGCACTAGTAAGCGCATTACGCTGTAAATCGATATTTTGGTCAATTGTTGACACCCGAATATACCCAATAGTAGCCATGATTTTCTCCTTTACATCAGATAAGGAAGAATTTTAGTCGCTTTTCTCATGGAGGATTGCTTTATCAAAAACCTCGGTTTGGGCGAAACGATAAATCTGGCAAAAAATGCCGTCCCAGCGACACGGCGGGTTAACAGTAAACCACTGACCGGTGATATCACTTTGTCAGCTGCTGATGTGAATGCATTCGCGCTGGGGATGACGGGAGACTACACACTGGAAAATGACAAATCAGTCGGCTGGAACTGGAAAAGCGGGGTTTACAACGTTCCTACTGGAGGTGCATCCAGTCTGATTTTGCATTTTAATATGAATATCGGCAGTTGTCCGGCAGTGCAGTTTTGTGTGAATTACAAGAACGGCGGTATTTCCTACCGTTCGGCACGCGACGGTTTTGGCTTTGAACTTGACTGGACTGAATTTTATACCACAACACGAAAACCATCCGCAGGTGATGTCGGTGCGTTACCTGTTAGTGGTGGCGTAATTAACGGTAATCTCGGTATCGGCACACCTAATATATTGGGAGGTAGTTCTATTGTATTAGGCGATAACGACACCGGCTTAAAACAAAACGGCGATGGTCTACTGGATATTTATGCTAATGGTGTTCAGGTATTCCGCTTTCAGAACGACACACTGGAGAGTAAAAAATCCATCAATGTTACCGGACGATTAACGCCAACAGACTACGGTAATTTTGACAGCCGATACGTACAGGATTTCCGTCTTGGTAGTTATGAATCTGGACAGGCATGGATGGGCCCGGGATTCAGTGATACACCTGGTTATGTACTGACAGCGGCAACTAACGGCAATAGTGATGAGATTATTGACGGTCTCGGAAGACGTCCAATGCAAAAATTGATTGGCAACCAGTGGTATAACGTGACGAGTGTTTAATTATGATGCATCTAAAAAATATCGTAGCCGGTAATCCAAAAACGCCTGACCAGTATCAACTCACTAAAAAATTTGGTGTGGTTTGGCTGTATGATGAAAAAGGTAAGAACTGGTATGAGGAACAGAAAAATTTTGCAGTAGACACGCTAAAAGTTGCCTACGACAAAAGTAATATAATTGTGGCAATCAATAAAGATGCGTCGAAAATAAATCCTGAAGGGCGCAGCGTTGTTGAATTACCGGATATCACAGCTAATCGCCGGGCAGATGTGTCAGGACGCTGGATGTATGATAGCGAACGTGAGCAGATAATTAGGCGGGTTTATACACCGGAAGAACTGCGCCAGCAAGTAGAAGCGAAAAAGGTAAAACTGCTCGAAGAGGCCGAGACCGTTATTACGCTGCTGGCGCGGGCAGTAAAGCTGGGTATCATCACCGATGAGGAGCAGCAGCGACTGGTAGCATGGGAACAATACAGCGTTCTGGTCAGTCGGGTGGATACATCTGCCCCTGACTGGCCGGAGAAACCGACCAGTCATTAATTATTATTGTGGTAATACAGGCCACTGTATTTTATTAAAGGTGGCCTCGTCTGAAATGCCTGTTAAAGCCAGTGATTTAAGCTCCCTGATATACGCCATCCATTTAGTCAGGCTGGCCTTATCGTCGTCACTGATTTCACCCAACGCCAGTTCGGTTCGCCAGTCGGCAATGGCGCTGTTAGCGGCATCCAGTAGTTTCTCTCGGGTGGTTTCGGCCTTAGCCTGATAATCCACCGGAACGGGTAAAACCTTACCATCTCTGTACAACCATGAGCCATCACCACGGCAATCATCAGGACAGTCAGCAGCGTCTATTTCCGCAACAGACATATTAACCGGCCACAGCATTGATACAGCATATGTGTTTCCACGTTGCGGGACTGGCTTATTAATAACACCCCAGATAACCCCCTCATGGTCGTACATGATTTTTGCGGTATCATCAGAAAATAATGACTGACATTCATACCAGTCCTGCCCGTCTTCTGACTCCAGAAAATATGCACCTATATTTATTTCGGACTGAGTTTTACCCCTGTTTACGGGCGCGTCAATAAGTCTGAAATTTTTAATGTCCTGATATTTTTTCATTATGCCGTCCCCCCTTGTACGGTATACCACTGAATACCTAATCTTTTTTGCAAAGGCGCATAAGCAATGCCATCAATATTTTCGCCTTGATTATCTTTCCAGACGGAGGTAACTACATATCCGGGGGTGTTAGGCCAGGAACCTGCATTGTTCCAGGTAGCCACTGATGTGCCAGCCCCTAATTGAATATCTGCGACGAGATTATTATTCAGATGTGTACTTAGCCAGCCGTTCCAGACATTACCAAAAATATCCCCGTTACCAGCCATGCGTGACGTGCCATTTCCTGCCTGTACTTCGCCTGTAGCTACAGCGTTTCCGTTTACTTTCAGGGAAACCATGCACTCCACAAGATTACCGATGAAACGTAATACATGTGTGTAGTTCGAGTAAACATCAAGCACGCCATCGCCGTTCTGTTTAAAACCAGTGTCATTATCACCAAGAACGATCGAATTGCCGCCCAGCGCATTATCAGTACCAATGCTTAGCGGACCGTTAAGACGCCCTCCGGCACTGGGCAGCGCCTGAACGTCATTTGCTGTGGGTTTATTAGCTGTGTTGTAGTCAACAATCCACGGGCGGCTGGTATTCGGTACAGTTCCCCAGTCCTGGCGCTTTGCGTTCGCGCCAATATGGGCATAATAATGCTGAAACCAGACGTCTCCGATTTTCTCAACAAACAGATATCCATAGCTGTACAACTTGCTGCCACCCGGATAGGTGGGAAAATCAACGACCGTATCAGAATTCGACACCGCCACCTTCCACCATCCGGGTGCATTAGCTGATGCCATTGTGCCGTTATCGGTAATTTCTCCAACAGCATCGGCGGAAATGGCCCCCACATCTGACGCCCACAAAGTGATATCACCGGTCAGTGGTTTACTGTTAACCCGCCGTGTCGCCGGGACGGCATTTTTTGCCAGATTTATCGTTTCGCCTAAACCGAGGTTTATGAAAATGAAGAAAACGGTCGTAAATGGCATGATCCCAGCCTTTTGCGAGGGGGCCTGTTGTGCAAATTGGCTATGTACGGGTGTCAACAAATGACCAGAACACCGATTTACAGCGAAACGCGCTGAATTGCGCAGGATGTGAACTGATTTTTGAAGACAAAATAAGCGGGACCAAAGCAGAAAGACCAGGGTTAAAAAAATTACTCAGGACGTTATCAGAAGGGGACACGCTGGTTGTATGGAAGCTCGATCGTCTGGGGCGCAGTATGCGTCATCTGGTCGTTCTGGTAGAGGAGCTGCGCGAACGGGGCATTAATTTTCGCAGCCTGACGGATGCTATTGATACCAGCACGCCGATGGGGCGTTTTTTCTTTCATGTGATGGGCGCACTCGCTGAAATGGAGAGAGAATTAATTGTGGAAAGAACCCGCGCCGGACTTGCCGCTGCGAGGGCGCAAGGGCGAGTCGGTGGCAGGCGTCCAAAGCTCACTCCGGAGCAATGGGAGCAGGCCGGACGGTTGCTTGCCGCCGGTGAAACTCGTCATCGTGTTGGATTGCTTTTTGATGTTAGCATTTCCACTCTTTACAAGAAATTCCCTGTAAATCAGTCGCGTTGAAAGTGGCGATATTGTACCAGCACTGACACATCGTGAAATACGTGCGCCGCACGCCTGGCAACCAGAACATAAGGTATCCCTGTCAACCGGAGAGACTGCCTTATGGCTCAGGATTACCACCACGGGGTGCGCGTTGTTGAAATCAACGAGGGCACCCGACCTATTACCACGGTGAGCACTGCCATCGTGGGCATGGTCTGCACCGGCGATGATGCTGATGCGTCCGTGTTCCCCCTCAATAAGCCGGTCCTGCTGACTGATGTGCTCACCGCCAGCGGTAAAGCGGGGGAGTCCGGCACGCTGGCCCGCTCGCTGGACGCAATTGCAGATCAGGCAAAACCCGTGACTGTCGTTGTGCGTGTGGCGCAGGGAGAAACCGAAGCGGAAACCACCTCCAATATTATCGGCGGCGTAACTTCCGACGGTAAGAAAACGGGCATGAAAGCGCTACTGTCGGCGCAGTCGCAGCTCGGTGTCAAGCCGCGCATTCTTGGGGTGCCGGGACATGACACTCAGGCCGTTGCTACTGAACTGCTGGGCGTGGCGCAAAGCTTGCGCGGGTTTGCCTACCTTGCTGCTAATGGCTGCAAAACGGTGGAGGAAGCCATTGCCTATCGCGAGAATTTCAGTCAGCGCGAGGGAATGCTGATCTGGCCTGATTTCATCAACTTTGACACCGTGCTGAAAGCAGACGCGACGGCTTACGCCTCCGCCCGTGCGCTCGGCCTGCGTGCCAAAATCGACGAGCAGATCGGCTGGCATAAAACCCTGTCCAATGTGGGTGTGAACGGTGTCACCGGCATTTCCGCTGATGTGTTCTGGGATCTGCAGGACCCGGCAACCGATGCGGGGCTGCTGAACAAAAATGACGTCACCACATTGATCCGCAAAGACGGCTTCCGCTTCTGGGGTTCCCGTTGTCTCAGTGACGATCCGCTGTTTGCCTTTGAGAACTACACCCGCACGGCGCAGGTGCTGGCTGACACTATGGCGGAGGCGCACATGTGGGCGGTGGATGGCGTGCTTAATCCGTCGCTGGCCCGCGACATTATTGAAGGACTACGCGCCAAGATGCGCAGTCTGGTCAACCAGGGATACCTGATTGGTGGTGACTGCTGGCTGGATGAGTCTGTTAACGATAAAGACACCCTTAAAGCCGGGAAACTGACCATCGATTATGACTACACGCCGGTGCCTCCGCTTGAAAACCTGATGCTGCGCCAGCGCATCACCGATCGTTACCTGGTCGATTTTGCCAGCCATGTCGCTGCATAAGGGGGAATCATGGCTTTACCACGCAAGTTAAAACACCTGAACCTGTTCAACGACGGGAACAACTGGCAGGGGATCGTTGAGTCTCTGACCCTGCCGAAATTTACCCGCAAGTTTGAGAAGTATCGCGGCGGCGGTATGCCGGGCGCAGTGGATGTGGACATGGGGTTGGATGACGGTGCACTGGACACGGAATTTTCAATCGGCGGTACCGAGCTGCTGTTATTCAAGCAGATGGGCAAGGCAACCGTTGACGGCATCCAGCTGCGTTTCACCGGTTCCATTCAGCGTGACGATACCGGCGAAGTGCAGGCCGTTGAGCTGGTTGTGCGCGGGCGCCATAAAGAAGTGGATTCCGGCGAGTGGAAAACCGGCGAGAGCAGCAGCACCAAAGTCAGCAGTACCAACAGCTACGCGAAGCTGACCATTAATGGTGAGGTGCTCTATGAGGTCGATCTGGTCAACATGGTAGAAATCGTTGGCGGCGTGGACCTGATGGAAGCACACCGTAATGCCCTCGGCCTCTGATTAACCTTAACGGCGCGGGCAGCCGCGCCAGTATTTCATTAACAGGATACGAACATGAGCGACAAGCTGACTGAAAAGACCGTAAAACTGGATACTCCCATCATGCGCGGTAAAGCTGAAATTACCGAAATTGTGCTGCGCAAGCCTCAGTCCGGCGCACTGCGTGGCACCCGTCTGCAGGCCATTATGGATATGGACGTGGGCGCAATGATGACTGTGATCCCACGAATCTCCACCCCGACGCTGACCGCGCAGGAAATGGCAGAGCTGGACCCCGCCGATCTCACCGCGCTGTCGGTAGAGGTGGTGACTTTTTTGTTGAAGAAGTCGGTGCTTGCCGGTTTACCGACAGCCTGACGATTGATGATCTTGTGGCGGATATCGCCACCATCTTTCACTGGTCGCCATCCATCACTGACGTTATGCCGCTGACTGAGGTGCTGGCGTGGCGGTATAAGGCAATTCAGCGAAGCGGGGCCAGCGATGAGTGACAATAACCTGCGTCTGCAGGTGATTCTTAATGCGGTTGACAAGCTCACCCGCCCATTTCGATCCGCGCAGGCCAGCTCAAAAGAGCTGGCTGCAGCCATTCAGCAAAGCCGCGCCCGTTTAAAAGAATTAGATGCTCAGGCGGGCCGCATTGACGGTTTCCGCAAGGCCAGCGCGCAGCTGGCAGTCACCGGTAACAGCCTGAAAGCCGCACGCGAAGAAGCTGCGAAACTTGCCACGCAATTCTCTGCCACCAACCGCCCGACGGCGGCGCAGGCACGGCTGCTTGAGCAGGCAAAGAACCGCGTTACGGAGTTACAGAGCAAATATAACGGTCTACGTCAGTCAGTGCAGCGCCAGCGTCTTGCGCTCAATGAAGCCGGACTGGACACGAAAAAGCTCAGTAGTGCGCAGCGGGAACTGCGGCAGAATGCCGACGAAACCCGGCAGGCCCTGGACCGGCAGCAGAAATCCCTTAAACGCCTGGGCGAACAGCAGGCGCGAATGAACGCCATCCGCGATCAGTATTCACGCCGTCTTGAGGTGCGGGATCGCATCGCCGGGGCAGGGGCTACCACTACGGCTGCGGGGGTGGCAATGGGCGCACCTGTTGTGGCGGCAGTTAAGAGCTACGCCAGCATGGAAGATGCCATGAAAGGCGTGGCAAAGCAGGTAAACGGGCTGCGGGACGATAATGGCAACCGCACAAAACAGTTTTATGACATGCAGGATGCCATCAAGGCCGCCAGCGAACAGCTGCCGATGGAGAACGGCGCTATAGACTATGCCGCGCTGGTTGAAGGTGGTGCTCGCATGGGGGTGACCAATCAGGACGATCCTTACGAAGAGCAGAAACGTGACCTGCTGGCTTTTGCATCCACGGCGGCAAAAGCGGCAACGGCCTTTGAGCTGCCCGCAGATGAACTGGCAGAAGGGCTGGGGAAAATCGCGCAGCTCTATAAAGTTCCGACGCGCAATATTGAACAACTGGGCGATGCGCTGAACTACCTGGACGATAACGCCATGTCAAAGGGTGGGGACATTATCAACGTCCTGCAGCGTATGGGGGGCGTGGCTGACCGCCTTGACTTCCGAAAGGCCGCGGCGCTGGGTTCAACATTCCTTTCTCTTGGGGCTGCCCCGGAAATCGCCGCCAGCGCCTCTAATGCCATGGTGCGTGAACTGTCCATTGCCACCATGCAAAGTAAACGATTTTTTGAAGGCATGAATCTGTTGCAACTCAATCCAGCGGAGATTGAAAAGCAGATGACCACCGATGCCATGGGCACAATTCAGCGGGTTCTGGAGAAGGTCAACAATCTGCCGCAGGATAAACGCCTGTCAGCCATGACAATGATTTTTGGCAAAGAGTTTGGCGATGATGCGGCAAAGCTGGCTAACAACCTGCCGGAGCTGCAGCGCCAGCTGAAACTCACATCAGGTAGTGGTGCTAATGGCTCCATGCAGAAAGAATCCGACATTAACAAGGATTCATTGTCTGCGCAGTGGTTGCTGGTTAAGACGGGCGCGCAGAACGCTTTCAGCAGCCTGGGGGAAACGCTGCGCCAGCCGCTGACGGATATTATGGGCATGGTTAAGCGCGTGACCGGGGCGTTGCATCGCTGGGTTGAGCAGAATCCCGTGCTGGCTGGCACGCTGATGAAAGTGGCGGCAGCTACGGCAGCCATTACTGTTGGGTTGGGGGCGCTGGCAGTGGCGGTGGCTGCTGTGCTGGGACCGCTGGCGGTTATCCGGTTTGGCCTGTCCATGCTGTCAGTTAAAGCGTTACCTTCTGCAGCCGCCGCTGCCACACGTACAGGTAGCGTGCTGCGTCTGTTGATCTCTGGTCCGCTGGCTTTGCTGCGCGTGGCATTATTTGCTGTTGGTAGCCTGCTGGGTGCGCTGCTCAGTCCTGTAGGGCTGGTTGTGGCTGCACTGGCAGGCGTGGCGCTGGTTATCTGGAAATACTGGCAGCCCATTAGTGCATTTCTGGGGGGCGTGGTGGAAGGGTTCAGATCCGCTGCTGCGCCCATCAGCGCCGCCTTTGAGCCGCTCAGACCCGTGTTTCAGTGGATTGGTGACAGGGTGCAGGCCTTGTGGGGCTGGTTCAATGATTTACTTACCCCGGTTAAATCCACTGCCGAAGAACTGAACAGCGCAGCTGCAATGGGGCGTCGGTTTGGTGAGGCGCTGGCGGAAGGTCTGAATATGGTGATGCACCCACTTGAGTCACTTAAATCCGGTGTGTCATGGCTGCTGGAAAAGCTCGGTATTGTTAGTAAGGAGGCGGCAAAGGCGAAACTACCTGCGCAGGTTACGCAGCAGCAGTCCGCCACAGTGAACAGTGACGGCAAAGTGGTGCTGCCGCCAGGCGGGTTCCCGGCTTACGCGGGGATGTACGACACGGGCGGGATCATTCCACGCGGGCAGTTTGGCATTGTCGGAGAAAATGGCCCTGAAATTGTGAACGGACCGGCAAATGTTACCAGCAGGCGGCGTACTGCTGCGCTGGCCTCTGTTGTTGCTGGCGTGATGGGGGTAGCTGCGACACCTGCAGAAGCGGCTCCGCTTCATCCGTTCAGTTTGCCTGCGAGGGCATACCAGCCCCCGCTTGCTAAGGCAGATAGCCCGCCGCCGGTTATTCGTTATGAGATAAATGCGCCCATTCATATTGTCGCTCAGCCTGGGCAGAACGCGCAGGATATTGCCCGTGAAGTGGCACGCCAGCTTGACGAACGGGAGCGCCGGGCCAGGGCAAAAGCACGCAGCAATTTCAGCGATCAGGGGGGGTATGAATCATGATGATGGTACTGGGTTTATATGTATTTATGCTGCGCACTGTCCCTTATCAGGAACTGCAGTATCAGCGCAGCTGGCGACACGCCGCCAACAGCCGGGTAAACCGCCGTCCGTCAACGCAGTTTCTTGGCCCGGATAACGATTCACTGACACTGTCCGGGGTTCTGCTGCCGGAAGTGACCGGCGGCAGACTGTCATTACTGGCGCTTGAACAAATGGCTGAACTGGGCAAGGCATGGCCTTTGATTGAAGGCAGTGGAACCATTTACGGCATGTTTGTTATTGAGAGTCTGAGCCAGACAAAGACGGAGTTTTTTGCCAGCGGAATGCCCAGGCGCATTGAGTTTACGATCACCCTCAAACGGGTTGATGAGTCGCTCTCTGACATGTTCGGGAGTCTGAGTGACCAGCTCAGCAACCTGCAGGATTCTGCAGCCTCTGCGATTGGAGGTATCAAAAACACGGTTGGAGGATTGCTGCAGTGAACGTTAATTCTGATCTCCTGAATCTGAACAGCAAAAGCCCGGCTTTCAGTATCACCATCGAAGGCAAAGACGTGACGACGGTGATGGATACCCGCCTGATGAGTCTGACACTGACGGATAACCGGGGCTTTGAAGCGGACCAGCTTGATCTGGAGCTGGACGACACCGACGGGCTGATCGCCCTGCCGCGACGTGGGGCTGTGATTCAGCTGGCGCTGGGCTGGAAAGGCCAGCCGCTTTTCCCTAAAGGGGCTTTTACCGTAGATGAAATTGAACACAGCGGTGCCCCTGACCGGCTGACCATCAGGGCGCGTAGCGCAGATTTCCGTGAAACCATCAATACACGGCGCGAAAAATCATGGCATCAGACAACGGTGGGGGAGGTGGTAAAGGAAATCGCCGCCCGGCATAACCTCAAAGTGGCGCTGGGTAAAGACCTGACGGATAAGGCGCTGGATCATATGGACCAGACCAATGAAAGCGATGCAAGTTTTCTGATGAAACTGGCGAGACAGTATGGGGCGATTGCTTCCGTTAAAGACGGGAACCTGCTGTTTATCCGGCAGGGACAGGGAAGAACGGCAAGCGGCAAGCAGCTACCGGTTATCAACATCACGCGCAAAGCCGGTGACGGTCATCGGTTCACCCTTGCTGATCGTGGTGCCTATACCGGTGTTATTGCCAGCTGGTTGCATACGCGTGAACCCAGGAAAAAAGAGACAACCCGTGTTAAGCGTCGCCGAAAGAAAACCACCACACCCAAAGAGCCGGAAGCAAAACAGGGAGATTATCTGGTGGGAACGGATGAAAACGTGTTGGTTCTTAATCGTACCTACGCCAACCGGAGCAATGCAGAGCGCGCAGCAAAAATGCAGTGGGAACGTCTGCAGCGCGGGGTTGCTTCATTTTCCCTGCAGCTCGCTGAGGGGCGGGCTGATCTCTATACGGAAATGCCGGTGAAGGTGACGGGATTTAAGCAGCCGATTGATGATGCAGAATGGACCATTACCACCCTGACGCATTCTGTCAGCCCGGATAATGGATTTACGACCAGCATGGAGCTTGAAGTAAAGATTGATGGTCTTGAAATCGAATAATTGGTTCTCAATATTGAATAATGATGTATCATTATTGCGATTACGGCAAAAGTGGTGGGATAACAGCAATGATGAACTGTCCAGAGTGCGGTCATGCAGCACATACCAGAAGCAGCTTTCAGGTATCAGCTACGACAAAAGAACGTTACAACCAGTGCCAAAATATAAATTGTGGCTGTACGTTCGTTACTCATGAAACGTTTGTACGGCACATTATAAAACCGAATCTAATTTCTTCTGCGCCACCACATCCGGGAAAAGGTGGTCAAGGCCACATGAGTTTCTGAACAGAACCCGCTTTAATGGCGGGTTTTTTGTTGCCGCCAGTCCGACACTCTGTCGCCATTTTGCCGCCACTACCAAAGAAAAAGGGCTACGTTTTCACGTAACCCCTTGTTTTATTTGGTGGAGCTGGCGGGAGTTGAACCCGCGTCCGAAATTCCTACATCCTCGGTACTACATGCTTAGTCAGTCTTTACATTCGCCTGGCACCTGCGGACGGACACGCCACTACCAGACTAGCCTGATTAGTTTTAACGCTTCAACCCCAGGCAGGGCATCCGCGCGATCTCTTTTGGGTTTGACCTCTCTTGATCCCCGTCCTAAGAGCGGAGGCTAGGGAGAGAGGGCTCTAAGCAGGTTATTAAGCTGCTAAAGCGTAGTTTTCGTCGTTTGCGACTATTTTTTTGCGGCTTTTTACGAGGCCAACCGCCCCTCGGCATGCACCTTGGGTTTCGCAAATCCCGTCGAATCCAGAATCAGCCCCAATGTGTAAGGTAAGTATAACAGACTTGTGACACGCGTGACCAGCCCCCGTATCTTCTTATCTTCAACGATTTACCGCTCGCGCAGCGCTTCTTTCGCGCGATTAAACGGTTTGATTAAATAGTCGACAATGGTTTTTTCACCGGTTTTGATATCTACCGTGGCGATCATGCCTGGAACAATCGAAAAACGGCGTCCTGATTTATTTTGTAGATAGTCCTGGTGGGTGCGGATAAACACGCGATAGTAGAAAATTTCCGGTTTCACTTTATCCTGAATGGTATCCGGTGAAATGGTCTCCACCACGCCGTCAAGCCCGCCGTAAATGGCGTAATCGTAAGCAGTAATTTTAACCAATGCGCGTTGGCCGGGATGAATAAAGGCGATATCACGCGGCGAAAGGCGGGTTTCAATCAGCAGACGATCGTCTACCGGTACTATCTCCATCATCTCGCCGTTAGGCGGGATCACGCCGCCAATCGTCGTGACCTGGATATTTTTAACAATGCCGCGTACCGGCGAACGTACGGTGAGGCGGGTGACGGAATCCTCGCGTCCTTTTAAAATGGCGGAGAGCATATCGACCTCAGCGTTCGCTTTCGATAACGCTTCGCGTGCCTGCACATAATATTGTGAGCGCAGATCGGTAATTTTTAAGCCTAAATCGCTTTTTTGTCGTTGCAGGCGTAGCACTTCAACATGACTGGCCGCGCCGCTTTTCTCCAGCCGCTGGGTAATGGTCAGCTCTTTATTAACCGACGCCAGCGCATCCCGTAGCTCGGCTTCGGTATCGGCCAGCTGCGCGCGGCGGCTTTTATAGAGACGCGTCTCTGCGGCAATCAGATCCGGCCAGCCGTTCAGCTCAGCGGGGAAGGCGAGAGGTAAGTCGCTGACTTCCGCGGTTAACCGTGCGCTGGAGGCGAGTGAAGCTCGATATTTTGCCGCACTTTCACCCACACTGGACGCCAGACGCGTCGGATCAAGCCGGGCGACAATCTGGTTGGCCTGAACTCTGTCGCCTTCCCGCACCGTCAACTGCGCCAGAATGCCGCCATCCAGCGACTGCAGAACCTGTTCGCGTGAACTTGGGATCACTTTCCCGTTGCCGGTGGAAACCTCATCCAGTCGGCCAAACCACGCCCAGATGCCAAGAATGAGAAATAACAGTGAGCAGATCAGAACAATACGACCCGCGCCGGAAAACGCCCGTTCACGCTGAATATTGAAATCGTCCATCGCGGCATCATGCTGATTGGTTTTCATTTTTCCACTCCCGACGGTGACTTTGCATCCGATCAGCGTTAAGCGCCTGCGCTTTTGGCGCATCCATCACCAGTTGCCCTTCTTTCAGGACAACGATACGCTCAACCAGCTCCAGTATTGGTACCCGGTGCGTCGCGACGACCAGGGTACGGTTGCCAAGCCACTGATGTAACCGCTGAATAAACTCTCGCTCCGTATGCTCGTCCAGCGAGGCGCTGGGTTCGTCAAGTAACACAATATTGGGGGAGCGCAGCAGCATTCTCGCCAGCAACAGGGACTGACGCTGTCCGCCGGACAAGCCGTTACCGCCCTCCATAATGGGATGATCCAACCCTTTTGCCAGCCGCCTGACGAAGACGGCGCCGCCGCTGACTTCGAGCGCGTCAAAAATCTGTTCATCGTTGGCGTGCGGCGCGCCGAGCGTCAGGTTCTCTCGTAGGGTGCCGAAGAAAAGCCGCGCGTTCTGGCTAAGAAAGCCGATGTTGCGGCGTAAATCCGCCATATCGATGTGCGACAAGCTGAGATTATCAAGCCGGACATCTCCCTGAATCATCTCCAGGCCGCCCGCCATCGCCTGTAAAAGTGTGGATTTACCCGCACCGTTACGCCCCAGTATCGCAATCCGCTCGCCTGGCATGATCTCCAGACGCACGAGGCGCAGCGGTATGCGTTGATCGTCGTTATGGTAACGAAACTGAGCGTTTTCAAAGAGGTAATGCCCGTGGAGGATGTCGCGGTGTATCAGGCTATCATCATGCTGTGTCTCGGTGGGCAGTTGCATAATGTTGTCGAGCCCCATCTTCGCCGCTTTCACCTGCTGCCAGCGCGCCAGCACGCCGCACAGGTTAGCCATTGGCGCGATCATCCGCGAGCCGAGCATCGACGCGGCGACCACGGCGCCGGTAGTCATACTGCCTTCAATGACCATCGGCGCGCCGAACATAATCACTGCGGCATACACCAGACTTTGTACCGACATCCCCCAACTGATAAGCCCTTGCGTGAGTTTGCGGGTGCGTAGACCCGACTCGCCGGTAATACGGATATAGCTATTCCACTGCTGAAGAAAGCGGTTCTCCGCCTGCATCAGTTTAATATCTTCCAGTCCCTGAACGCTTTCGACCAAGACTGCATTGCGTAGCGTCGCTTCGTGGGCGGCCTGGTTGGCGAGGACAGCCAGTTTTTTTTGCAGTGCGACGCCCGGCAGGATCATCAGCAGAGCCGCCACGGGCGCTATCCATGCCAGCGGTGGGGCAATAATCGCCAGGACTACCATAAACAGGAAAAAGAAAGGCAGATCGACAATGGTCGCCAGCGTTGAAGAGGTAATCATCTCGCGGATCTGCTCCAGTTCGCGTAACTGCGAGATAAAACTGCCAGTGGAACGGGGGATAGCGCTGTTGCGCAGCCTTAACGCATGACCGAATACCCGATCGGAAATGCGCATATCGGCGCGTTTACCGAGCACGTCCATAATGTGCGTACGCGCTTCACGCAGCAGAAAACCAAACAGCACCGCTACCAGCACGCCGAAGGAGAGAACGTACAGGGTAGGATATGACTGAGCGGGGATCACTCGATCGTAAACCTGCATAGAGAACACAATCCCGGCCAGCGACAGCACGTTAATCAGAAAGGCGGCGACCATTACCGGTAGATAAGGGCGAATATCCTGCAGAACCAGCTCGCGCATCCAGTCGGGTTTAAAGCGGGAGATATAGCGGTCGACGCGGCTATCCTTGAGCGCCGATAGCGGGCGTAGCGCGGCAACATAGAGGATCTCCGGCAATAACTCGCTGAGCGTCATGCGGTTATGCTGGCCCTCTTCTTCAATCACAAAAACGTCTACCGCATCTTCGCCATTAACATGTTCGATGACCAATAACTGTCCGTCCCGGAGCTCGACAACCAACGGCAATCGCCACTGACTAAATGCCGTTTTGTCTATGTCCGGCGCATGAAAGGATAAACCCGCCTGCCGCGCGAGCTGCGTTAAGGCGGTCGTTCTGCTTTTACCCCTAAACCACGGGGCGTTGGCCTGAATTGAACCGGGAGAACAGGCAATGCGATAATGGCTGGCGACATAGCTGATGGCCTGCGCCCATTGGCTTAGCGCGCGCTCACTGAGTATCTCTTCTACATCGGGGGCGGCGCGGGTCATGGCTGGATCTCCACGGATTGAATGCTGCGATGATTTAACGCGAACGCCTGACGAAGCGCGCCGGTGTTATACAGACAGTTCAGTTGCAACTGATGCAACTGGCTTTCCGTTTGCAGTTCGGCAAAACGCGCTTGGTAAACTTCCTGCTCCGCATTAAGCACGTCGAGCAGCGGGCGGGAACCGAGGTCAAGGTATTGCTGCTGATACAGTTCGCGCGTGCGTTCGCTAAGCTGCTGTTGCCGACGAAGGATTTGTAACGCGCTGGCAAGACTCATTGCCTGGCTGCGCGCCTCCATCAGTTTCTGGCGGACATCAAGCCGGGTGCGCTGAATGGTCGACTGAGCCGCGTCTACCGCATGGCTGGCGGCGTTGCGTCGGGCAGTCAGCCCTCCGCCCTGGTAAAGCGGCATCTCAACTTTCACCCAGGTGGAATACTGGGTTTTATCCAGCACTTCATGACTGGGATATTTATCATTAAGATAATGTTGTACAGAAGGTTCGAGCGAAATTGTCGGCGTCATTTGCGCGCTGGCATAGTCCAGATTCGCCCGCGCAACGTTGGCCTGCGCCCAGGCGGCCAGTACCGCGGGCACCAGTCGATCGTCGGGAGTCGCCGTCTCACAGCTGCGAGCGAGTTTCGCCGGGAAGTCATTATTGATGCCGTTAAGCGAATTCCAGCCCAGCCAGCTCATCAGTGAGGCTTTCGCACTGTCGAGATTGGCCTGATACTGCGCCAGTTGCGAGCGGGCGGATTCGATTCTGGCTTCCGTTTGCACCACGTCAGATAGCGACGTAGCGCCTTCATCGCTGCGCTGCCGGATAAGTTTACCGATGCCGTCCAGCGCGGTGAGCTGTTCTTCCGCCGCTTCTACCATTTGCTGCCAGCTCTGCGTTTGTACAATGGCGTTGGCGGTTTCGTGCGCGACGGTATCAATACTGAGCAACACATTAGCCTGTTGCTGTGCTGCGCCTGCGGTTTCGGTGCGAACCTGGCTTGCCACTTTGCCGAAGTCATAAAGCATTTGCGATACTGACAGCACCAGCGAGGGGCTATACCCGTGATCGGTGTAGGTATTGCTGTACCCATTGTTCACGCCAGCGCTGACTTTCGGATAATATTTCGATTTGGCGACCTCTATTTGTTCATTCTGTGCGAGCAGTTTGCCGACGGCTTCGCGAATAGAAGGATGCCAGTTAACGGCGCGATTGACCGCGTCATTGAGCGTCAGGTTGCCCGGCGCGGCGGCGCTGAGCGGCAACTCAGCGGCGGAGCCATCCAGCGAAGGAAGCATCTGGTCCGTTGCTAATCCTTCGGATGTAATCATTGGCGGCGCTTCTGCGCCCCGGGGCTGGTGATGAAACAAAGCAAATGCCAGTACGATGGCGACAGGCGCGACTCTTCCCATAGTTTATCCCTTTTAAATATCACCGCTTGTTGCCCCGAACGTCGTGGCGTTCGGGGCTTTTTTATCAACCGCCGGTTATCAGGTGGTTGTTCTGCAACAGATCATTTAGCGTGAGCTGCACATTCTCCAGAGTGACAAGGTCGGTTGATTTAAACGCGTTGCCGGCGCCGTCGCGATCGACGGATATCACCGTATTGGCGCCGCTGGTATGAACCTGAACAAAGTTACCCAGCGTCGCCGCCTGGTGATCCCAGCCGGTCAGCAGTTCGTGGATATCGATCTTGTCGCCCTGCGCGGTAGAGTAGTTTTGCCAGCGATCGGCGCCGTTGCCGCCGGTCGCGTCCGCGCCGTTTAACAGGTGGTAAATCAGCGTATCGCCATAGGCGGAGCCGATGAGAACATCGTTTTGGTTGGTACTGACGATTTGCGGCGCCATATCAATGGTCAATGTGGCGCTATCCGTATGACCCATTTTGTCATCCAGTTGATAGGTAAAGACCTCTTTACTGGTGATGGACGACATCGCGATGCCATTATTCAGCGTGTAGGTGTAAGCGCCATCGAGGTTAATTTGCAATGTGCCGTAATGTCCCTGAATCGTGGCGCTGGTGGTATTCGCCGCGGCGTCCAGCGTGGCGGCGCTGCCGTTATACCCGCTAATGCTCAGGCGGGTATTCACCGTATTAAGCTGATCCATCGCCCCCGCCGCGTCGCTGCCGTCAAAAATATTGCCGAGAACGGTATGCGTTCCGGACGTTTCAAAATTATCCAGATCGACGGTGGTGCCGATGACGCGTGGCGTGATCGTCGCCGCCCCGGCCAGGGTATTGGTGCCGGTAAAGTTAAGCGTGTACGTTCCGGCATCCAGCTCCAGGCCGCTCAGGTTGACGGTCACCGTCGCGCTGCCCAGCGTGATATTCGCCACCGGAACGGTTCCGTTGCGTATGACGGTCCCGTTCTCCTGAATGGCCCAGCTAATATTCAGATTGCCCAGCGTAATGAGCGTGGAGACATCAAAGACCAGTGACGCGCCTTTAAGTACGGTGCCCGTTGCAACGTCAAAGGTGCCGCTCCCGCTGCCCGATTTGCCGAGTAGCCCCCAACTGGCGCTGCCGACGCTGGAGTCCAGCCAGGCAGCGGTATCCTGAAGCGTGGCGACGCTAAGGGTATCGCTGACATCATTAATCGCATCCAGCGCCCTGGCGGTTGGCGTGATATTGAGTGAGGCCGTATCGGTATCGCCGTTTGGCGCTTTGACCGTATAGATAAAGCTGTCCGGCGTTTTAATGCTGTCGGCGCCGACGCCGTTCTTCAGCGTGTAGGTATAGTTGCCTCTTGCGTCAATGGTGAGCGTGCCATACAGCCCGTTTACCTCCGTCGTGCCGGTCGCCGCAATCGCCACGCCATTTACTTCAGTGAGGAGGGCGTCCGTAGGGGCGACATCATTGGTCAGTACGTTGCCGGTGGTGTTGGCGGTGATACTGTCAACGGCATAGGTGTGGTCCTGGGAAATCGCCAACGTATAGCCAGTGAGGACGCTAATGCCGCTGGCGGTATTCAGCACGAACAGGTATTCGCCGCCAGGCAACGTCAGGGTCAGCGGCTGAGACTGTCCGGCTAACAGCAGGGTGTTAATCCAGCCCTTTTGCACCCGGAACTGCTCATATTGCTGAATGGCATCGTTGAAGCGATAAACGTACAGGTCGAACGTGGAAACCAGTGAGACGCCGCCGACGGTTCCCTGTAACGTCATGGTTCGCGTAGCGCCTTCTTCAACGTTAAAGATGATCGGATTAGTCATATCATCAAGCAGATTCGCGTTCAGTACATTACCAAGTCCGACGCTTAATACCGTGACGCCGCTTTGTGTCGAGGGACCGTTGTTGACGTAGCTAACGTGAGTATCAAAGACCAGCGAGGCGTTATTGTCTGTCGCTATCACGCTGCCCGGTACCGGCGCGGGACCCAGATTGATAACCAGTTGCGCGGCGCTGCTACCAACGCCATTCTGGGTGATGGTGTAGGTGAAGCTCTCTTTATGTCCGTATCCCGCCGTGGGCTTAGTCAGCGTGTAGGTGTAACTGCCATCCTGATTAATGTGCAGCGTGCCGTATTGCCCCTGGATATCCACGCCGCCCGCGCCGACCGGCGTACTGACGCCGTTGGCGTTGGTGATGGCGGTGACCGTGGTGCCCGTCGGCGCGGTATCATCAGCCATGACGTTGCCGGTACTGATGGTTGGCCCGCTAATAATACCTGCGCTGGTCTGGTGTACATCGACATCCAGGCTGGTATATGACCCGGTAGCGAGCAGACTGGTGTTATAAGTGAGTACCCGGTACTGGCCTTCGCCCAGGCCGCTCAGGTTCAGGGTAACGCCGCTCCCGGTCAGGGTAAGCAAATTCGCGAAGTCGCCAACGGCGGTGTTGACGATCGTCGTCCAGGCGCCGAGGCTGGTGTCGTAGCGCTGTACCACAATCTCCTGAGTACTGAGCAGCGAAAGCACGATTCCCGTTGCGGCGGCATCGATGGTGACGTCGCCCGTACCACCTTCAGCAATGGTGAACTCAACCTGAGCGGTATCGTTACCCAAAACCGAGGCGACATTGCCAAGCGCGCCAACCAGCAGCAGGCCGTAATCCGAATAGTTTTGCGTGCTGGTGACGGCGGTCGAGGTCAGATCAAGACTGGTGATGTTATCCCTTGCCGCCAGCGGCAGAACCGGCGCAGTAATGCCTAACGCGCCGGAGGCGTTACCCGCAGCGTCAGTGGCCGTCACGTTAATGAGCTGACCTTCAATTTGTTTTGTCGGCAAGGTGAGAGACCATGCGCCGTTGCTGCTGGCGGTGGTGGTGAGCGTCACGCCGCCCGCCAGCGTGACGGTTACGGTGCTGTTTGCCTCTGCCTGTCCGGAAAGTGAACCGCCATCGGCGCTGAGCGTACCTGACGGCGTACCGGGCGCCAGCGTATCGACAATCACCGTCGCGGCGGTGGAGACGCTGCCTGTACCGTTGGCGTTAGTCGCGGTGGCGGTGAAGGCGTGGCTGCCTTCGGTCAAATTGCCTGTCGGGGTAAAGCTCCAGTTTCCGCTGGCGTTCGCCGTGGTGGTGCCGAGCAGCGCCCCGTTGTTATAAATGCTCACCGTGGCGCCCGCCTGAGCGGTACCATTCAATGTGGGTTGTGCGTCATTAGTGACCTGACCGTTGGCGATAGCGCCGGTATAAATACCCACATCATCCACTACGTTGGTGATGATCGGTGCTTCCGGCACGCGCGTATCGGGCGCGGTAAATCCGGCGGCAATGCCTGTGTTGCCTGCTTTATCCTGGGCAAATGCCAGTAGCGGCTGACCATTGGTCTGCGCGGGCGTGAGTGTGGCGGTGAAGCTGCCTGTACCGTCGGCGGTGGCGGTTCCCAGTACCACACCAGTCTCAGAGGTAATCGTCACTGTACTGCCTGCTTCCGCGGTGCCCGTCACCCGATTACCGGTAGCATTGATGACCAGGTTGCCGGGCGCGCCGGGCGCAATGGTATCCACGATAATCGTTGTCGATGGCGAAGCGGCGCTAACGTTGCCAGCCGCATCGGCGGCGCTAACGCTATAAGCGTGACTTCCCTGGCTGAGCGCGGCGGTTGGCGTCCAGCTCCAGTTGCCGCTGGCATTGGCGTTCACGGTCGCGACCAGCGCGCCATTATCGAAGATGCTTACCGCGCTGTTGGCTTCCGCGGTACCGTTGAGCGTCGGCTGTGTGTCGTTGGTCGATTGTCCATTGCCAATGGCGCCGGTATTGTTCGGGACATCATCAACGATGCTGGTTATAAGCGGAACCGTTGGCGCAAGGGTATCGACCACGATAGTAAAACCGCTGGTGGCCGGGCTAACGTTGCCTGCCGGGTCGGTGGCGGTCACTGTTAATATGCGCGTGCCGTCGTTTAACCCTGTCGTCGGCGTGAAGCTCCACGCGCCGCCCGCGTTAGCCGAGGTGACGCCAAGCAGAGTGTTGCCATCATAGATACTGATCACGCTGCCCGCTTCGGCAGTGCCGTTCAGCGTGGGGCGGTTATCATTGGTTATCTGACCATTAGCGAGATTTCCTGTGACCCCGCCCGCGACGTCATCCACTACGGACGTCAGGATCGGCGTTTGCGGCGCGGTGGTATCGACCGTCAGGGTGAAAGCCGTACTGTTCGGGCTGCTGTTTCCTGCGGCATCGGTGGCCACGGCGGTGATGACGTGCGTTCCGCTTGCCAGCGTTGAGGTGGAGACGCTCCACGCGCCGTCAGGTTGAGCCGTTGTCGTGCCAATGACCGTACCATTTTCATAGAGCGTGATCGTGGCGCCGGCTTCTGCGGTGCCGCTGAAGGTTGGCGTAGGATCGTTGGTATTTTGGCCGTTCGCGATCGTGCCGAGGCCTGGCGCCTGATCGTCACTGACTGATGTGATTACCGGCGTCAGCGGCGGCGTGGTATCGACGACGAAATTAACGCTGTCTGAAACGGGACTGGCGTTGCCTGCGGCATCAACGGCAATGACGGTAATTACATGGTTGCCCGTCGCCAGAGAGGCATCGGGCGTGTAGCGCCAGCTACTGCTATTGTCGGCGGGAATTTCAGCCAGCAGCGTGCCGTTATCGTAGAGACGAATAGCTGTGTTGGCTTCACGGGTGCCGCTAATGACAGGGCGCGCCTCGTCTGTGATCTGCCCTGAACTCAGATTGCCGGTAATGGGGCCCGTACCGTCGTAGACCGTATCAATAACAGGCGCGGCGGGAGCCGTGGTATCAATAGTAAACGAGCGTATTTCGGACGCGGCGCTGGTGTTGCCTGCCGCATCGGTTGCTGTCGCCGTCAGGTTCCAGACGCCCGCGCCCAGCGAGGTAGACGGCGTAAAGCTCCAGCTACCGTTGGCCTGAACTTGCGCCGTGCCGACCAGCGCGCTGCCATTATAAATCGAGATGGTTGTACCCGCCTCACCGGTACCCGAGAGTGTTGGTCGGGTTTCGTTCGTCGAGCCGCCGTTGGGGACGATGCCCGTCACCGGCGCCGTATTGTCTGCCACGCTGGCGATAACCGGCGCGGCGGGCGGTGTGGCGTCAATCGTCAGCACAAATCCGCTGGACACCGCGCTGCTATTACCCGCCGGATCGGTGGCGCTAAGGGTGAACGTGTGGCTACCGTTTGCAAGCGGCGTCTGCGGCGTGAAACTCCATGTGCCGTCGCTATTCACCGTCGTGGTACCGATGGACGCGGGATTACCGTCAAGATAGACATTAATCGTCGCGCCTGCCTCTCCGCGCCCGTTCAGGGTGGGCGTCGCATCGTTCGTTAGCTGCCCGCTAACCAGGTTGCCGGTAATACCAGGCTGGTCATCCACAACGGAGGTGAGAACCGGGATCGCCGGAGGCGTAATATCGATCACGATCGTCCACGGCGCGGAGACCGCGCTGGTATTGCCCGCCGGATCGGTAGCGCTAACCGTCAGATTATGGCTTCCCTCTGACAAATTGCGGGGCACCGGGAAGGTCCAGCTACCGTTTTCGCCTACCTGAGCCGTGCCAAGCGGCGTACCGTTATCAAAAATGGTGATTGTCGCGCCAGGTTCGCCAGTTCCGTTCAGTATTGGCTGCCGATCGTCGGTGGATTGCCCCGGTAACACCGGAACGGTCGGTTGATTGTTATCGTCAATCACGGACGTGATAACCGGCACATCTGGCGCCTGCGCGTCAATGTTCAGCGTAAAGCCGTCCGAAGGCTGGCCGCTATTGCCGGCGGGATCGGTCGCTACGGCGGTAAAGATGTGCGCGTTGCTCTCCAGCGGCGCGTTCGGGGTGAAGCGCCAGTTGCCGCTTTGATCTACCGTGGCGGAACCGATTTCTACGCCGTTATCCAGAATGCGGATGGTGGCGCCTGCTTCTCCCGTTCCGTTGAGCGTCGGGCGTGAATCATTGGTGAGCGCGCCGTTATCCAGCGTACCGGTCATGCCGGGGACATCATCCGTTGCGCTGGTAATAACCGGTTGCGCCGGCGCGCTAAGATCGACAGTGATCCCGACCGGTGCGGACAGGCCGCCCGGGCCATTCGCATTGGTTGCCTGGACGGTGAAGTAATGTGTGCTTTCGCTTAATGGCGTCGCGATCTCAAAGATCCAGTTCCCGCTGGCGTCAACGGTGGCAAAGCCTGCCGAATCGCCATCAATGAAAACTTCAACGGTAGAGCCGATATCCGTGGTGCCGCGCAGTGTCGGCGTGGTGTCGTCCGTGGCGCCGCCCGCCGCAATATTCCCCTGTACGCTCCCGACATCATCTTCAATTGCCGTGATGGCCGGGACGGCGGGCAGACCGCTGTCGGAAGCGGGAAAATTCGTAGCCGGGCCGTTATTCCCCGCGCGATCGATAGCAATTGCCGTCAGCGTACCGCCATCGGTTTGCGCCGGACTGAGCGTAACGACGAATTCACCGGTACCATTAGCGACAGCGCTGCCGACCAGGGTGCCATCGGCATGGTGAATTTCAACGGTAGCGTAAGGATCGGCAAGTCCGGCCACGCGCGTGCCATCGTCGTCCACCGTCTGGATCGTTGGCGCGGGCGGGGCGGTGATATCCACGGTAATGGTGATCGGCTGGGTTTGCGCCGTGGTATTTCCAGCATCGTTAGTCGCGCTGAAGGTTAGCGCATGGCTGACTTCTGACAATTCTGGCGTATTGAATGTCCAGACCCCGTCGGTAACGAGCGCCGTCCCTATTGCCACGCCATTGTCGTAAATCGTGACGGTGCTGCCGTTTTCGCCGCTGCCGTTAATAGTCAGCGTCCGATCGTTAGTAAAGGCGCCATCGGTTAATGGCCCGGTCACTGGCGCAACATCGTCAAGGATTTCATTGACGACGGGCGGCTGCAACGGAACGGTGTCGACGGTGAAGGTAAAGCTGTTCGATACGCCGCTGCTGTTTCCGGCGGCATCGGCGGCAATGGCAGTCAGGGTGTAGACGCCATCCGGCAGCGCGCTGGTCACCGCTAGCGTCCAGGTGCCGGTCTCATCGACGGTGACTACGCCCACGACACTACTGCCGTTATAGAGCGTGATCACGCTGCCGATGTCGCCAGTGCCGTGAATGACCGGTGTATTGTCGTCAGTGGTTGCGCCGCTGACAATAGTATCCTGGACTTCGCCGACGTTATCTTCGGCAAAAGTGATAACCGGATTGGCGGGCGCAGTGGTGTCTAGCGTAAAAGTGACTGAGGCGGAAGGTGGACTGATATTGCCCGCTATATCGGTTTCCGTGACGGTAATGGTATAGGTTTCTGGCGTCAGTGCCGCAGGCGTAAAGCTCCAGCTTCCGTTATCGCCTACCGTTGTGCGACCAATTTCACTGCCATTATTGTAGAGAATAATCGTGCTGCCGATCTCTCCCGTGCCGCTGAAGGTCGGCGTGGTATCGTTCGTTGCGCCATTATTGCCGATGTTGCCGATAACCGGCGCGACGTTATCGCTGATTAGCGGCGCGTCAGGCTGCGCTGGAGGCTGGGTATCAAGGGTAACGGAGAAAACGCTGGAGGTGGGGCTACTATTGCCTGCGGCATCCGTGGCGGTGGCCGTCAGGATGTTTAACCCTTCGCTCAGATTACGGGTTAGTGGATAGGTCCAGCTACCCTGTGGATTGACCTGGACGGTAGCCAGTTCTACGCCGTTATTGTACAGGGTGATGATGGTGCCGGGTTCGCCGGTGCCGCTGAGGGTCGGCATACGCTGATTGGTAATACTGCCGTTTGCCAGTAGCATCTCGCCTTCTCCGCCGGTGATGGCGGCTGACACGATCTGCGGCGCATCCGGCGCCTGGGTATCGACGCGCAGGGTAAAGCTGAGGGATTCGGGACTTTCGTTCCCCGCCGGATCGTTGGCGCGAGCGGTCAGATGGTGGTCGCCGTCGCCCAGCTCGGCAGGCGGCGTAAACTGCCAGCGCCCGTCCGTGCCGACCAGCGCCTGACCTATGGCATTGCCATTATCGTAAAGGATGATTGTGTCGCCTGCGGTGCCGCTACCGCTCAACCGGGGCTGGGATTCCTGGGTAATCTGATTGGTATCAATCGTATTTCCGTCGCCGTCAGCTACGCCGATAACGCCGGGGGCGGCAGGGGCCTGGGTATCAATGGTAATCGTAAAATCGGTCGAAAAAGGCGTGGTGTTGCCGTTACTGTCGCTGGCCGTCACGGTAAAGGTGTAGGTGTCGTCCGCCAGTGGCGAGGCCGTGGTGTAAGCGTAGCTCCAGACGCCGGAATTACCGACGATAATATCTGCTATCCGGGCGCCATTCTGATACAGGTGTACTGTGGAACCCGGTTCACCTGTACCATTAATCGTTGGCGTGCTGTCGTTAGTGAGCCCCAGATGCGCGACGCTACCGAGAATACCCGGCGCATCATCTGTAATGAAGGTGATTACCGGTTGCTGCGGCGATTGCGTATCGACCACCAGGTCGAATGACGCGGCCTGACTGGCATTGCCTTTAGCGTCGGTTGCGATTACGGTCAGTCGATGCGCGCCTTCACCTAAATTTTGCGACGGCGTAAACGTCCAGGCACCGTTGGGCTGTAGCGTGGCGAGTCCCAGTGAAACGCCGTTATCAAAGACTTCGACACGCGCGCCGGCCTCCGCCGTACCGCTAAGGGTGGGACGGTTGTCGTTGGTGGTTTGTCCGTTAACCAGCGGCCCGGTGAAGCTTTCAACATCGTCCAGCACCTGAGTGATAATGGGCTTATCCGGGGCGGTGATATCGGGCGCTTGCGCTGTGGTTGGCGGGCTGACGTTGTTGGCGCTGTCGGTGGCGGTGACGGTAACCTGTTCGCCGTTGGTCTGTGCGGGGACGAGGGGAAGGGTAAAATGACCTTCGCCATCTGCTTTGCCGCTGCCAAGCGGCTTGCCGTCCGGCGTGGCGATCGTGATGGCGCTACCCGGTTCGGCGGTGCCGCTGATACTGGTGCCATCCTCACTAATTACCACGTTTTTCGGCATTTCCGGCGCGGTACTGTCCGGCGCGATAACCGTCGCGGCGGCGCTTTCGTTTTTCGCGACATCGGTGGCGGTAGCGATAAGCGCCTGGCCGTTAGTCTGCGCCGTATTCAGCGGAACGATAAATTGTCCGTTGCCATTAGCGACGGCGCTGCCAAGTACGGTGTTGCTACTGTCGCGGATAGTGACCGTTGCCCCGGCTTCCGCCTGACCGCTTACGGACAGACCGTCGGTCGCCACGGTAAGACCGTCCGGTGCCGCAGGCGCAGTTTTATCCGGCGCGTTCAGCGTTTCTACCGGACCGCTATTCGCGGCTTTATCGGTAACGCTAATGCTTAATGTTTCGCCGTTAATTTTCGCCGGGCTAATACCTATTGAGAAGGTACCGTCGTCGCCTGCCGTTCCACTACCGAGCGTATTTCCCAGGCTATCTTTGATAACCACAGTGCTGCCAGCTTCCGTAGTGCCGGTGAGTCTGTCGCCGACGTCGCTAACCGCCAGGCCTTCCAGCACCGGCGGCTGCGTGTCGATATCAATGGTAAAGGAGACGGACTGCCCGCTGGTGCCGCGATCGTTGGTCGCGGTAGCGGTAAAGACATGGTCGCCATCGGCAAGCGCCAGCGAGGGGGTAAAGCTCCATTTGCCGTCAGCGTCAGCGACAATGGGCGGAAAGGTCGGTACAGGAAAGCCATTATCGTTAATCGATATCGTACTGCCTGGTTCAGCAGTACCGCTGAGGGTTGGGCGGTTATCATCTGTGGTATCGCCATTTTTCAACAGCCCGGTAACGGTGCCAGCGTCATCCGTCACGGTAAGGATAGTCGGCTGGGCAGGATACTGTGAGTCAGAAGCGGTAAACTCCGTGGCGGGGCCGATGTTACCGACGGCGTCCTGAATACGCGCTTCCAGACGCTCGCCGTGGGTCTGGGCTGGATTCAGCGTGATGCTGAAGTGGTTATTTTCTCCGGTAATCGTGGAGCCCAGGTAATTTCCCGCCGGGTCATAGATCGACACGGTACTGCCAGCTTCAGCGGTACCGCTAACGGTTGTGCCGTCTTTCGCGACATTATCAATGATAGCGGCGTCAGGCGGCGTGGTGTCCACAATGATAGTAGGCGTTGTCGTCACGCGGCTCGTGTTTCCGGCATTGTCGCTTTGTTCGACGGTAAAGGTATGTTCGCCATCGCTTAACGGCGTAGTTGGCGTAAAGGTCCAGCGTCCATTTTCGTCTACGGTAGCGCTGCCGATAACGGTTGAACCCTCTTTAATCGTGATGGTATTGCCTGCCTCTCCCTGCCCGGAAAATAGCGGTTTTGCCTCGTCAGTCCGGTCATTATTCTGTAGCGGCCCGGTGAGCAAACCGGTGTTATCGGCAATCAGTTCAACGCGTGGGGCATCGGGGCTGAGTGTGTCGATAGTCAGCGTAAAGCGGGCTGATTCGCTACTTTCGCCTTTAACGTTAGTCGCAATGGCGGTGAAATGATTTTCCCCATCCGCCAGCGCGCTGGTAATGGCAAAACGCCAGCTTCCGCTGGCATCAACCGTTGTGGAGCCTATTTCCTGACCATTGGCGTAAATATGGATGACTGTGCCTGCACTGCCGGTGCCCTCCAGAGTGGGGGTATTGTCGTTCGTAAACTGATTATTGCTCAGCGTGCCGGTGAGGGGAGCGGCATCATCGATAGCGGCGGTGATAGCTGGTGTATCGGGGAGAGGAATGTTGGGCGCATCAATGGTTGCGGATGGGCCGGTATTGCCGGCATCGTCAGTCGCGGTCACGGTAAGTCGTTCGCCGCTAAGCTGTGGCGCTGTCAAATCAATACTAAATTTACCGTCGCTATCCGCTTTGCCTTCGCCAACGACGTTACCTGAAGGATCTTTGATGGTAATGGTACTGCCCGCTTCGGCCTCGCCGCTCACCGTTTTTCCGTCCGCTGAAATCAACAACTTGCCGGGAGCGAGAGGCGGGGTAGTATCTACAGGATTACTGCTACCTGGAGTATTGCCGTTAGGGTTACTGCCGCCGGGATTGCTGTTATCAGGGGGATTACCGTCAGGATTGGTGTTATCGGGGGGCGGATTATCGCCATCCGAATGATGGTGGGAATCGCCGCCGCCGGAAGACGCGATAGCGGCAATGCCGCCAGCCGCCACCGCGCCAGCCAGTACCCACGGCCAAACGGCGCCGCCTGCTTCATGGGAAGCGCCAGAAGTGACCAGCAGCTCATTAATATCAGCGATTTGTTCAAAATGTAGCCCGGCTTGCGGATTTTCTACCCACCATAACGTGCCATCGTTTTCCGCCAGTACCAGCTGGCTTGCGCCCAGATCGTTGGTAACGTAAAAGTTTTTAATCGTGATCGTTTCGCCGGAATGGAGCGTCACCACCAGATCCTGATTAATGCGCGTAAGTTGACTAATTTCCTCCCGGGCCACGGATAATTTAACAATTGACGGGGCGTTAAGAGTGACCGCTGAGGATTCCACAGTGGTGGAGACGCCAGTCAATTTCGAAACCACGGCGAGTAGACGCATAAATTAGCTCCTGATGGATTTGCTCTGTGTATTAATTAACGGGCACGACGTTCAGGGCAAAATGCGTAGACGAGCCTTCCCGTTCATCATGAGAGATGAATTTCCGTAGCCATATTCTTTTTTATGAGCGTAGGTGAAGGTCTGGTTTTCTCGCCGAATAACCCTTTATTTTTTGTGCCTGACTAGTGCTTTCGTATTAGATGATATAGTCAGAAAAAAATCTTTCTGCAAATTAAGATCTATTGATAAAGGTGTTAGTGCGTCTGAAATATAACGGAGTTTGTGTTAAGGATAGGTGGGGTGGGCTAACAATGTATGATGATTTTTTATTTATCTTTATGTTTTATAATGAATTTTAATTTTTTCTTCTTTTTCTCTTTTAACATAAAAACAATACTTTTTGTGAAGGTATTCAGCAATATTAAATTTTATAAAAATCATTTGAAGTATTGTGTTATTAGGCTATAAAAATTTTTTAAACGAAGAATATATTCTTGTTGTGGTATTTATTGCTATTGATAAGCGTCAGACACAGAGAATATATTTTCAAGGCATGCATGAGATATGAATATTGACCAGCTTCATACTGAGAAGCTGGTCACAAAAAATGTCTATTATCGGCCTGCATTTTTCATAATGCGTGCTTTATCCAGTTGCCACTCACGTTCTTTAAGATCGGAACGTTTATCATGTTGTTTTTTACCTTTCGCCACGCCGATCTTTACTTTGCACCAGGCATTTTTCCAGTACAGAGAAAGCGCGACGACAGTATAACCTTCACGATTAATACGGCCATACAGTGAATCAAGCTCACGCTGATTTAACAACAGTTTGCGGGTTCGGGTTGGGTCGCATACAACATGTGTCGAGGCGACCGCCATCGGCGTAAAGTTTGCGCCAAACAGCCAGGCCTCGCCATCTTTGAGGATAACGTAACTGTCGCCGATATTGGCTTTTCCTGCGCGCAGAGATTTTACTTCCCAGCCTTGCAGGGCGAGACCAGCCTCGAACTCTTCTTCGATAAAGTATTCGTGCCGGGCGCGCTTATTCAGCGCGATGGTGGCTGAGCCCGGTTTATGTGCTTTTTTCTTCGTCATAAGTGTCGTGAATTCATAGGTAATCTGATATCGAAAACACCCCATTACGTCCTGATGAGGTGCAAAAATCTATCTTAGCATGAGTTGGGCTATGCACGCACAATTAAGGCATGACGGTTGGGGACAGCATTTTTTTTACTCGCTGATAAGTGGTATTATTTACACGATTTATGTTGATGGGAATTGCTATGCCTCAGATTAGTCGGACTGCTTTAGTCCCCTACAGTGCGGAACAAATGTATCAGTTAGTGAATGACGTGCAATCGTATCCCCAGTTTTTGCCTGGGTGTGTTGGCAGTCGTGTCCTGGAGTCATCGCCAGCACAGATGACGGCGGCTGTTGACGTGTCGAAGGCGGGTATCAGCAAGACGTTTACGACGCGTAATCAGCTAACGCGTAACCAGAGCATTCTGATGCATCTGGTGGATGGCCCCTTTAAAAAGCTGATCGGCGGCTGGAAATTTACCCCGCTCAGCCCCGAGGCGTGCCGCATTGAGTTTCAGCTTGATTTTGAGTTTACCAATAAACTCATTGAGCTGGCGTTTGGTCGTATATTCAAAGAGTTAGCGTCCAACATGGTGCAGGCGTTTACGGTTCGCGCCAAAGAGGTTTACCGTGCCGGATAAACTTGTGGTTGAAGTGGCTTATGCGCTGCCGGAAAAGCAGTATTTGCAGCGCGTAACGCTGGAGGAGGGCGCGACGGTCGAAGAGGCGATTCGCGCTTCCGGCTTGCTGGAATTGCGCACGGATATCGATCTGGCGAAAAATAAAGTGGGTATCTATAGTCGTCCGGTAAAACTCACCGATACGGTGCAGGATGGCGATCGGGTTGAAATTTACCGTCCCTTAATCGCCGATCCAAAAGCATTACGCCGCCAGCGCGCCGAAAAATCGGCTGGCAGATAATTAGCCTCTTTTGCCGGATAACGGTGTAGAAGCCGTACCACACCTGAAGCACAGGTGTGCCTGTAAGCCAGATAAACGTAGCGCCATCAGGCAAATTCGTACCAAATGGCGGGGGAGAGGTTTGCAGGCCTGATGAACGTAACCTCATCAGGCGGTATCACAAAATTACTTCGTCAACGCCGGTTTGTTATCAATATTGGTTAACACGCCGCTGCTGTTAAAGGTGAGCGTCAGAGTCTGCTGCGTCACGTTCTCGTGTCCTGGCTGCTGGCGGAAGACATAAAACCAGGTATTCGTACCAAAAGGATCGGTCATCATCGGCGTGCCTAAAGCATACGCAACCTGTTGTTGCGTCATACCAACACGCACTTTGGCGACATCCGTAGGTGTAAGATAGTTCCCCTGATTGATGTCAGGTCGGTAAACCACTCGCTCCAGAGTGGAACAGCCTGCGGTCAACATCAGGAGTACTGCTGCGGCAGCAGTCAGCGTTTTACAGCGCATAGTGATTGGGTTCCTTTTCGGGCCTGAGCAGTACGTGGCTCATATTAATATGCCGATGATAATAGACCTTTCATCACTTTAAAACCTTTTGCTGTCGGGTCTTACGGCGTTTTTGTTGTGAACTCAGACCTTCGGGAGGTAAAAAAGTTTACGCCGCCAGCAGTTCTTTTGCGTTTGCCAGCGTATTACGCGTAACTTCACTTCCTCCCAACAGGCGGGCCAGTTCCTGTAAACGCGCACGTTTATCCAAAGGTTGCATATGGGTTTCGGTCATTGCCCCGTCTGTTTCTTTACTGACAAAGAAGTGCTGGTGACCGCACCCGGCTACCTGTGGCAGGTGAGTGACGCACATCACCTGAGTGGATTCGCCAAGCTGACGCAGGAGTTTACCGACCACGGCGGCGGTTGGACCGCTGATGCCAACATCGACCTCGTCAAAAATCAGTGCCGGCGTTTCCATTTTGCGCGCGGTAATCACCTGAATAGCCAGCGCAATGCGCGACAGTTCACCGCCAGACGCGACTTTAGCGATAGGCTGCAGCGGCTGACCCGGGTTCGTCGTCACTTTAAACTCCACGCGATCGGCGCCGTCGTTGCTCAGATGATGCTCATCAAATTTCACGTCGATAGTAAACAGACCGTGCGGCATCGAAAGTAAATGCATACTTTCAGTGATCAACTGCCCCAGCTCCTGGGCATAAAACTGACGCTGTTGATGCAGCGCTTGCGCCGTTTCCAGCGCTTGTTGGTGATGCTTATTAACCGCCAGCGTTAGCGTTTCCAGCGAATCGGCCTGATCGTCGAGCTGCTGCTGTTCTTCGAGCAGTGACTGATAAAGCTGCGGCAGCGCTTCCGGGCTGACATGATGTTTTCGCGCCAGCGAAATTTGTTTAGCGATGCGCTGTTCAAGTTCAAACAGGCGATTGGGGTCTAAATCCAGACGCTCGCAATAGTGGCGTAATTCATCGCTGGCTTCGGTGAGTTGGATAGTGGCTTCTTCCAGCATATCCAGGATGCCGGAAAGCTTGCTGTCCATACCTACCAGCTCGCTAACCAGTTGTTTTGCGCTATATAACTGGCTTTGCAGGTTAACGTCTTCGCCGTCCGCGAGTAGCGCCAGAGCGTTCTGGCTGGTCGTAAGCAACTGCCCACTGTTGGCCAGCCGTTTGTACTCTTCGTCAATTTGCTCGAATTCGCCGGCCTGCGGATTAAAGTCGTTCAACTCTTTTAACTGATATTGCAGCAGTTCCGCGCGCGCGGCGCGTTCCTGGCTTTGTTGCTGGTGATGGGCGAGATCGCGGCAGCTTTGATGCCATAATTGGTAGCGAGCAGCCATCTGCTGCGCTAAAGCGGCTTCGTTGGCATAGCTATCCAGCAGCGATTTTTGCTGTTCGGGTTTGGTAAGCTGCTGGTGCGCATGTTGACCGTGAATTTGAATCAGCAACTGACCGAGCTCGCGCAATTGAGACAGGGGCACAGCGGTGCCGTTAATAAAGCCCCGTGAGCGACCATCGCTGCTGATAACGCGGCGAAGTAAGCATTCGCGCCCTTCTTCAAGCTGGTTTTCTTCCAGCCAGCGCAATGCCGCAGGCGTGTCTTTCAGCGCAAAGCGGGCACACAAATCGGCACGGGTCGCTCCGCTACGGACCATATCGGCCTCAGCGCGACCGCCCAGACACAGACCCAGGGCATCAATCGCAATAGATTTACCCGCGCCGGTTTCACCAGTAATGACGGTCATTCCGCTCTGAAAATCGATCTCAAGCTCACGAACGATAGCAAAATTGCTGATGGTCAGTTGCGCCAACATAGCTGTTTTCCTGTATGAAAAACCATGACTGTAATTAAATACAGTATAAACTGGTTTTTTATACAGTAAAGAGGCTAACGTAAAATTAGAATAATTTTTTTGACCAACCGAGTTTTGTGCTTAATGTATTGAAATAGCTATAGTCTTTGGGATGTATGAGGTTGAGATGGTAATCGCAGCGGCGAATCAGCACATCTTCTCCTTCCTGAATAGGCAGCGCTATCTGGCTGTCGCAGCTAATTTCCAGATCGCTACGGCGATGCGAAAAACGCAGACGAATCGTGCTACTGCTGTTAATGACTAACGGGCGCGCCGACAAGGTATGCGGGAACATCGGCACCAGGGTGATTGCATCCAGTGAAGGGGTCAGAATAGGGCCGCCTGCGGAGAGCGAATAGGCGGTGGAGCCGGTCGGCGTAGAAATGATCAGACCATCAGATCGCTGTGAAAAAGCGAAGGTTTCATCAATATAAACCTCGAATTCGATCATATGCGCCACTTTTCCCGGATGCAGCACCACTTCATTAATGGCTGTGCTGATACGTTTCTGGCGGTCCTGTTGGCAGACCTGCGCTTCCAGCAGAAAACGTTTTTCGGAGATATAGCGCCCTTCCAGCACATCAGATAATTGTTGCAGGGCGTTGTCCGGATCGAGATCGGTCAGGAAGCCAAGATTACCGCGGTTAATGCCAATCACATTGATGTCATAACGCGCCAGCGTACGCGCTGCGCCAAGCATATTGCCGTCGCCGCCCACGACTACCGCCAGATCCGCCTGTTGACCAATTTCCGCCAGCGTGCCGGTTGGCACATTTTTTAGCTGTAATTCGTGGGCGATTTGTTGCTCCACAATGACCTCATAACCCTGATCGCATAGCCAACGGTAGAGCATTTCATGTGTCGTGAGTGCGGTGGGATGACGCGGATGCCCCACAATGCCGATACACTTGAAATGATTATTCATTTTTCTGAGGTCCTTGTAGCGAAGATTGATGACAATGTGAGTACTTCCCTTGAAACCCTGAATCTGATCCCCATAATAAGCGAAGTTAGCGAGATGAATGCGAAAAAAAACGCGGAGAAATTCATGAGTAGTAAAGAACAGAAAACGCCTGAGGGGCAAGCCCCGGAAGAAATTATCATGGATCAGCACGAAGAGGTTGAGGCAGTTGAACCAAACGATTCTGCTGAGCAGGTGGATCCGCGCGATGAAAAAATTGCGAATCTGGAAGTTCAGCTTGCAGAAGCCCAGACTCGTGAACGCGACACCGTGTTGCGTATCAAAGCGGAAATGGAAAACCTGCGCCGTCGTACTGAACAGGATATCGAAAAAGCGCATAAATTCGCTCTCGAGAAGTTCGTCAACGAATTGCTGCCGGTCATCGATAGCCTGGATCGCGCGCTGGAAGTCGCAGACAAAGCCAATCCGGATATGGCGGCAATGGTCGAAGGGATTGAGCTGACGCTGAAGTCTATGCTGGATGTGGTGCGTAAGTTCGGCGTGGAAGTGATTGCTGAGACCAACGTGCCGCTGGACCCGAACGTGCATCAGGCGATTGCGATGGTGGAGTCGGAAGAGGTTCCGGCAGGCAATGTGCTGGGTATTATGCAGAAAGGCTATACGCTGAACGGTCGTACCATTCGCGCGGCGATGGTGACTGTAGCGAAGGCGAAGTAAAAGTCTGATGGCCGATGTAAAGTCGGCCATTTTTTTAGCTTAAAAAATCCTGCACTTCCAGCCACGGCGTGTTGAAATCCTCTATTTTTTTATATTCGCTCATTGGCAGAACGACCACATTATAGGTGTCAGATCCTTCATTCAGATCAAAAATCTGGAAGCCCCTCTTATTGAGTTCGGTCTGGATGCGCTCAAAGATCTCGTCAAGGTAACGGTCCCCGGCTTCACAGACATCGGAGATTTCATCCTCTTGGGTTATTTCGACAAGAAGATTTCTTAATTCCTCAGAATCCGTCAGGTTTTTTGTGAGTTCATAAAAGCGATCTGCGGCAAAATTAGCCAGTTCGCCTTCTTCATCTTCACCTTTCCAGTCAACGAGGTGAATAAATCCTTCGCCGCGTAGAACTTGTAAAAATGCCTGTGCCAGCTCGTTATTTCCGAGATCGCCACCGCTACAATCCAGGACGTCCTGCAACCCATATTCGTCTTCATCTTCGTCTTCAAAGATTTCAGGTTGCGTCGAAAGTTGAGAGAAAATAGTGGGCCATAAGGTTGGGTTGTGCGATAAAAAAACGTTGGCGACGACGTTGAGGTCGTCTGCAAAATTCTTATCCCATTCAATTACATAATCTTCTGACATAACATCAATATCCTTTCTGAATGCCTGAAAAGACATTATTGCATTGTTAAGTAAATGGCAGGAATTGATGGAATCTTAAAAGACGGCGATAAAAAAGGCGAACCGGAGTTCGCCATTGTGTTACTCCGCCACACTCTCGCGCAGCGGTTTTACCGGTACAACCTTTACCTGCTTAATCATATTTTCCTGTACATCGAGAATATCGATATCGTACTGCTCAATGCGCACGCGCGTGCCAGCAACCGGAATTTCCTCCAGCGCCTCCAGAATCACCCCGTTGACGGTGCGCGCGTCATCTTCCGGCAGGTGCCAGTTAAACGCTTTATTGATTTCCCGGACGTTGGCGGTACCGTCAATAATGACCGAACCGTCGTTTTGCGGCGTGACCTCTTCCGCCAGTGTCGGCGACATCGATGTGGTGAAGTCGCCAACGATCTCCTCGAGAATATCTTCCACGGTGACCAGCCCCTGGATATCGCCATATTCGTTGACGACCAGTCCGACTTTCTTTTTATTGCGCTGAAATTTAATCAGTTGTGTACTGAGCGGCGTACCTTCCGGGACGTAATAGATTTCATCGGCGGCGCGCAGCATCATCTCTTTGGTGAACTCTTTTTTCTCGGCCATTAACCGCCAGGCTTCACGCACGCGCAGCATACTGATGGCGTCATCCAGCGAATCGCGATAGAGCACAATGCGTCCGTGCGGCGAGTGGGTAAGCTGCCGCTCGATAGACTTCCAGTCGTCATTGATATCGATTCCGATAATTTCATTACGCGGCACCATGATGTCATCCACGCTGACCTTTTCCAGATCGAGAACCGACAGCAGCATATCCTGATTGCGGCGAGAGATTTGCGAACGGGATTCATGCACGATAGTGCGTAATTCCTCTTTGCTTAACGACCCGCTGACCACGATGTCCGTTTTAATTCCCATCAGACGCATCAGCAGGCGGGTGATGGTGTTAAGTAACCACACCAGCGGCATCATCAGTATCTGTAACGGCGCCAGCAGGAAGCTGCTGGGATAGGCCACTTTTTCCGGATAGAGCGCGGCGATAGTTTTGGGCAGGACTTCGGCAAAAACTAACACGACAAACGTCAGTACCCCGGTGGCGATAGCCACGCCGGCGTCGCCGTAAAGCCGCATACCCACAATCGTGCCGAGCGCCGAGGCAAGAATGTTGACCAGGTTATTGCCGATCAGCACCAGGCTTATCAGTCGGTCGGGTTTACGCAGTAATTTTTCTACCCGTTTTGCCGAGCGATTACCTTGCTTCGCCATATGGCGTAAACGGTAACGGTTTAGCGTCATCATTCCAGTTTCGGAACCGGAAAAATAGGCCGAGATGACCACCATGATGATTAATATGATAATCAGCGTGGTGGTGGAGATGTGTTCCAGGGGAAACTCCTTTAAAAGCTTAGCTTACAAATTGCTGTAATATGCGGCTACCAAAATAGGCCAGCGTCAGAATACCCGCGCCTGCGACGTTAAACCACACGACCCGCCGACCCCGCCAGCCTTCATGGTAATGCCCCCACAGCAGAACGATATAGACAAACCATGCCACGATAGAGAGCACGGCTTTATCAATATTTTCAGTACTGAACAGGTTATGCATGTAAAACAGGCCGGTACACAGAGTAAGGGTCAGCAGTACGACGCCAATCTGCGTGATATGGAACATTTTGCGCTCAATGCTCATCAATGGCGGCATTTCATTACTAAACGCCAGCTTTTTGTTCTTCAACTGATAGTCGATCCACGCCAGTTGTAGCGCATACAGCGCGGCGATTATCAGCGTCGCGTAAGAGAAAAGCGACAGACCGATGTGCACCATCATGCCTGGGGTCGCTTCCAGATGCGTAATATATTCATTAGGCATAAACGTGGCGAAGGCCAGGTTAATCAGCGCAAAAGCATAGACAATGGGTAGAAGTAGCCAGCCGCGATTACGCGACGCGACAATGGTCATCACCGTGCAGATCATCAGGCTGACCAGCGAACCGACATTCAGCAGGCTCAGGTTTTGTCCACTGTCGCCGCCGGGCAGAATACGCGATTCCAGCGCGACAGCATGGCACACCAGCGCGATGACCGCAGAAAGAATAGCCATACGCCGCCAGCCGCTGTTTTTTTGCAACAGTCCGGGAACGATCAGCGCGAGGCTGAAGGAGTAGGCGACAAGGGCAAGTAAAGCAAAAACGGGCATAGTTGTGTCGACAGTTGACCAGTGAGAAAGAGAAGCAGTATAGCGTTACGTGACCGCAGCTCCAACCGTTGCATAACAACAAAGACGGCTTCATGGTATACTGTGGCGAAATTCTGTAACTGTGTCGCTGCGGCGACCAACCGTTTCCACCCCAGGCGAGAGACAATGTTTGATAATTTAACCGATCGTTTGTCGCGCACGCTGCGCAATATCAGTGGCCGTGGGCGCCTTACTGAAGACAACGTTAAAGAGACGCTGCGCGAAGTGCGCATGGCGCTGCTGGAGGCTGACGTTGCGCTGCCGGTAGTGCGTGAGTTCATCAATCGCGTAAAAGAGAAAGCGGTTGGTCATGAAGTTAACAAGAGCCTGACCCCAGGGCAGGAGTTCGTCAAGATTGTCCGTAGCGAACTGGTTGCGGCGATGGGCGAAGAGAACCAGACGCTGAATTTAGCTGCGCAGCCGCCAGCCGTAGTATTGATGGCGGGTCTGCAGGGGGCGGGTAAAACCACCAGCGTCGGTAAGTTGGGTAAATTCTTGCGCGAGAAGCACAAGAAGAAAGTGCTGGTCGTCTCTGCCGACGTCTATCGCCCGGCGGCGATCAAACAGCTCGAAACGCTGGCTGAACAGGTTGGCGTGGATTTCTTCCCGTCTGATGTCGGCCAGAAACCGGTTGATATCGTCAACGCCGCGCTGAAAGAAGCGAAGCTCAAATTCTACGACGTGCTGCTGGTGGATACCGCCGGTCGTCTGCACGTTGACGAAGCGATGATGGACGAAATCAAACAGGTCCACGCTTCTATCAAGCCAGTAGAAACGCTGTTTGTCGTCGATGCGATGACCGGTCAGGATGCGGCGAATACCGCAAAAGCCTTTAACGAAGCGCTGCCGTTAACCGGCGTGGTGCTGACCAAAGTTGATGGTGATGCTCGTGGCGGTGCGGCGCTCTCTATTCGTCATATCACCGGCAAGCCGATTAAATTCCTCGGTGTCGGCGAGAAAACCGACGCGCTGGAGCCGTTCCACCCGGATCGTATCGCCTCGCGTATTCTCGGCATGGGCGACGTACTGTCTCTTATCGAAGATATCGAAAGCAAAGTTGACCGCGCACAGGCTGAGAAGCTGGCGACCAAACTGAAGAAAGGCGACGGTTTCGACCTGAACGACTTCCTGGAACAGCTCAAACAGATGAAAAACATGGGCGGTATGGCCAGTCTGATGGGCAAATTACCGGGCATGGGGCAGATTCCGGACAACGTTAAATCGCAGATGGATGACAAAGTGCTGGTGCGTATGGAAGCGATCATCAATTCGATGACGCTGAAAGAGCGCGCGAAGCCGGAAATCATCAAAGGTTCCCGCAAGCGTCGTATCGCGCAGGGCTGTGGGATGCAGGTGCAGGACGTTAACCGCCTTCTGAAACAGTTCGACGACATGCAGCGCATGATGAAGAAGATGAAGAAGGGCGGGATGGCGAAGATGATGCGGAGTATGAAGGGGATGATGCCGCCAGGCTTCCCGGGTCGCTAATTTCCCGGCCTGGCTCACTTGCTATTTCGGCACCGGGGTGTGCTCGCCATCCTCACGTACTGCGTGTACGCTGCGGTGGCTGCGCGCACGCCGGTACCGAACTCGCTGCGCCGCCGACGGCCTTCTACAGCAGAGTTATTAACTGTTGATTGCAATTCTCCCAGAAATCAGTAAAATTTTCGGGCTTTTAATATGACGCCGGGCTCCGTTCCTCGATGGGGCCCGGTTGTTTTATTCACACAAGAGGATGTTATGGTAACTATTCGTTTAGCTCGTCACGGCGCTAAAAAGCGTCCGTTCTACCAGGTTGTTGTCACCGACAGCCGTAATGCACGCAACGGTCGCTTCATTGAGCGCGTTGGTTTCTTCAACCCAATCGCTAGCGAAAAAGAAGAAGGCACCCGCCTGGATCTGGATCGCATCGCTCACTGGGTTGGCCAGGGCGCAACCATTTCCGATCGCGTTGCGGCGCTGATCAAAGAAGTAAAAAAAGCAGCTTAATCTGTCACGGTGGTCATGATGAGCAAGCAACTCGCCGCACAAGTACCCGCTGAACCGGTTGTACTGGGGAAAATGGGTTCTTCATACGGTATCCGTGGTTGGCTCAGAGTGTTTTCCTCCACTGAAGACGCCGAAAGCATTTTTGACTATCAGCCCTGGTTTATCCAGAAGGCGGGTCAGTGGCAGCAGGTACAGCTGGAAAGCTGGAAGCACCACAATCAGGATCTGATCATCAAGCTGAAAGGCGTTGACGATCGAGATGCCGCGAATCTTCTGACCAATTGCGAAATTGTCGTGGATTCCTCGCAACTTCCTGCGCTTGAGGAGGGAGACTATTACTGGAAAGACCTGATGGGTTGCCAGGTAGTCACCGCTGAAGGCTACGATCTCGGTAAAGTTATCGACATGATGGAAACCGGGTCGAATGACGTTCTCGTCATTAAGGCGAACCTGAAAGATGCATTTGGTATCAAGGAACGACTAGTACCGTTCCTCGATGGGCAGGTTATCAAGAAAGTCGATCTCGCTACTCGTACTATCGAAGTAGACTGGGATCCTGGTTTTTAAACCACCGAATAAACGGTAATAAATGGCGTTATGGGGATTGGCTTGTGTTTATTGGCATCGTTAGCCTGTTTCCTGAAATGTTCCGCGCAATTACCGATTACGGGGTAACTGGCCGGGCAGTAAAAAATGGCCTGCTGAACATCCAGAGCTGGAGTCCTCGCGACTTCACGCATGACCGGCACCGTACCGTGGACGATCGTCCTTACGGCGGCGGACCAGGGATGTTAATGATGGTGCAACCCTTGCGGGACGCCATTCACGCAGCAAAAGCCGCGGCAGGTGAAGGCGCTAAAGTGATTTATCTGTCGCCTCAGGGACGCAAGCTTGATCAAGCGGGCGTTAGCGAGCTGGCCACGAATCAGAAGCTTATTCTGGTGTGTGGTCGCTACGAAGGCGTAGATGAGCGCGTAATTCAGACCGAAATTGACGAAGAATGGTCAATTGGCGATTACGTTCTCAGCGGTGGCGAACTACCGGCAATGACGCTGATTGACTCCGTCGCCCGGTTTATACCGGGGGTTCTGGGGCATGAGGCATCAGCAATCGAAGATTCGTTTGCTGATGGGTTGCTGGATTGTCCGCACTATACGCGCCCTGAAGTGTTAGAGGGGATGGAAGTACCGCCAGTATTGCTGTCGGGAAACCATGCTGAGATACGTCGCTGGCGTTTGAAACAGTCGCTGGGCCGAACCTGGCTTAGAAGACCTGAACTTCTGGAAAACCTGGCTCTGACTGAAGAGCAAGCAAGGTTGCTGGCGGAGTTCAAAACAGAACACGCACAACAGCAGCATAAACATGATGGGATGGCATAGGCCCCCAAATATCAGTTTACCCAGGATAAGAGATTAAATTATGAGCAACATTATTAAGCAACTTGAACAAGAGCAGATGAAGCAGAACGTACCTTCCTTCCGTCCGGGCGATACCGTGGAAGTGAAAGTATGGGTTGTTGAAGGTACCAAGAAACGTCTGCAGGCATTCGAGGGCGTGGTTATCGCTATTCGTAACCGCGGTCTGCACTCTGCATTCACTGTTCGTAAAATTTCCAACGGCGAAGGCGTTGAGCGTGTCTTCCAGACTCACTCTCCGGTAGTTGACAGCATTGCTGTTAAACGTCGTGGTGCTGTTCGTAAAGCTAAACTGTACTACCTGCGTGAGCGTACTGGTAAAGCGGCTCGTATCAAAGAGCGTCTTAACTAAGAACGCGCTTTCGCAACATCCGAAAGCTTGTAGAAAAGAAGGGGCTGGCATTACGCTGGCCCCTTTTTTATGGGGTTGCTCCACGCCATAGACGGTTGCATGATTAGTCTGGGTCAGTGGTCTCAACGCTGAGTCAGAAACGGCCAGGCCCGTTCCTTAGTTTAGCGAGCGTTCCGCACGCCGGTGTTTAGCCTGATACATATTTCGATCGGCCAGTTCTTGTAGTTTTTCGGCAGTGGCATGTTCCCATGTCAGCGCAAAGCCAATACTCAGGGTCATCGTTATTCGCTGGCCGTTATGCAGTTCAAAAGGTCGATTAAACGCCTGGGATAGCGCTGCGCAAATACGTTGTACTTCATATTCCGAATGTACATCGTAAAGCACCATCGCAAATTCATCGCCGCCGAGTCGGTAAGTCTGATAACGGCTACCACCGAATTCCGCTAATCTTTTGGCAACCTCTATAAGTACGCGGTCGCCTGCCGCATGTCCCCAGGTATCATTAATATATTTAAAGTTATCGCCATCCAGAAATAACAATGCCGAACTGCTACGAGCGGAATTGTCCTTCATCAGCGCGTTAATACAGCTGCGAAATGCCGCGCGATTGGCAAGCCCCGTCAGCGGATCGTGCAGCGCGGTACGTAGTAACTGGGCATTTTTAGCCTGAAGCCGTAGCTGCCATTCTTCCATCTCATCCAGAAGGCTATTGAAATCCTGCGCAAACAGGTGAAATTCCGCAATACGCTCATCAGGTACCCGGCGTGAAAAATTTCGGTTAGTGCGAACGTCGTGTACAACTTCAGTAATATTTTGCAGCGCATCCACAACGCCATTGTGCAAATAACGCGTGAGCAGCAGGGCAATGCCGGATGCCAGCAGAATACATCCTGTCAGCACTGCCAGCGATAGCCAGATAAAATGACCAATAAGGCTGTCGCGGGCGACAAGCCGTACTTCGCCGATGGCCCTGCCGTTGTGCCAGACGGGTTGCGATACCGGCAATGGAAAAAGCCAGTGGCTAATTAAGCCGATGAGCTTATCGTCTGCGGCTCGCGCATCATAGCGCCATGAGGCGATAGTACGGCCATTTTTATCGCGGACCTCCGCCGCTGAAAATTGTCCCTGGCGTCCCAGTGTGGCGAGCGTTTCCGCTGCGGCCGCGTTATCGGAAAATACCAGTGCCGCTTCAAGGCTATGGGCCATTGTGGCGGCGGTCAAATCGAGATTTTTTTGCGCATACTGTTTGAGCGTAAGGACAGACGCAACGCAAATTAATAGCCAGATCAATGTCATTGTAAGCAGCACGCTGATTATACTAATCCGCCGTAGTGTGCGTTTAAATGTTGGTCTGGACAGAGAAAATTCCTTATTCATGCTTTTGATTCCGTGCAAGCATTAATACTTCTGGATTCACTCTCACGCCGCTATGCGAGAGGGAGTCCAGGTTGACGGAAAATTTGACTTCATCATTGTTAATGATCAGACAAAATGCGCTGCCAATAATACATTCGGTATTTTGCTCGGCAATTAATAACAAGGCATTAACTGGATAATGACGCGTTAACTCCACCTGATAAGCTGGCGATTCATTGCCAAAGTAAAAACCATCACAGCGGGCGCTCAGGGCTTCTTGTGTGGTACGGATGACAAGCGGTTGATAAGGGAAAGCCCAGTCAGCCTCTTCGCTAAGTACCCTGACAAAACGCGCAGATGAAAATATGCATAGCCTTGGCGGCCCGGATAACGCCGGCCAGTGTGTATAACTGACGATACCGGAGACGATGGCGCGTACGGATTTCTCTTCTTCCGTGACGCGTTGAGCATACAGAGGCAAGCTTGCTAATAATAGCGATAACAGAAGGATAAATCGGTGAGAAAAACGCATTAACAAGTCCCCACCATCTTCAGTCGTAAAGCATTAAAATACATCCGTGATTGTTTGTAGCAAAATAACATTATTTTGCCATATCGTCATTATGTCTTATTGATAATATGAATAATTTAAGTGGCATCCCTGATATTAAATTCTTGTGATAATGGTATTAATCACCCTATATCAGAAAGTAAAAATATGTGTGCGGACAAAAAATAATCAAAAAATAGCGAGCATCGCTCATTTTACCGCTTTTCTGAGGCTGGGAATAAAATAATTCACTTGTTGTGTAAAGTTTTTGATACGAAATGAAGGGGTTTAATCGATGATTTCGCATGATGTAAAGTTTATTTTACGTAATATGGATTGAAATCTTTACTTTTTGTGGTATGGTTTAAACATCCTCGTGGAGGATCAACTATCGCAAACAAGAAAAGACAGGATCGCCATCATGCAAAAAGACGCGCTGAATAACGTACGTATCACCGATGAACAGGTATTAATGACGCCGGAGCAGCTTAAAGCGGCCTTTCCCTTGAGCCTGGCGCAGGAAGCGCAGATAGCGCAGTCCCGGGGAATCATTTCTGACATTATTGCCGGGCGCGATCCGCGTCTGTTGGTGGTATGCGGTCCTTGTTCTATTCACGATCCTGAAACCGCTCTGGAATATGCCCGTCGATTTAAAGCCCTTGCCGCAGAGGTCAGCGATAGCCTCTATCTGGTAATGCGCGTCTATTTTGAAAAGCCGCGGACTACCGTCGGCTGGAAAGGGCTGATTAACGATCCTCACATGGATGGCTCATTTGATGTGGAAGCCGGGTTGAAAATAGCGCGTCAGCTACTGGTGGAACTGGTGAATATGGGGTTGCCATTGGCGACCGAAGCGTTGGATCCGAACAGCCCGCAATACCTGGGCGATCTGTTTAGCTGGTCGGCGATAGGCGCGCGCACAACCGAATCGCAAACCCACCGCGAAATGGCGTCTGGTCTTTCTATGCCGGTCGGCTTTAAAAACGGCACGGATGGCAGTCTGGCGACAGCGATTAACGCCATGCGCGCCGCTGCGCAACCTCATCGTTTTGTTGGCATTAACCAGGCCGGTCAGGTTGCGTTATTGCAAACCCAGGGAAATCCGCATGGCCATGTGATTCTGCGTGGCGGCAAAGCGCCAAACTATAGCCCGGCAGATGTCGCTCAGTGTGAAAAAGAGATGGAACAGGCGGGACTACGTCCTTCGCTGATGGTAGATTGCAGTCATGGTAACTCCAATAAAGATTATCGCCGCCAGCCAGCCGTTGCCGAATCTGTGGTTGCGCAGATTAAAGATGGCAATCGTTCAATCATTGGCTTAATGATTGAAAGTAATATTCATGAGGGGAATCAGTCTTCTGAACAGCCGCGCAGCGAAATGAAGTATGGCGTTTCCGTCACCGATGCTTGTATTAGCTGGGAGATGACCGATGCCCTGTTACGTGAAATTCATAAAGATTTGAGCGGCCAGCTGGCGGTGCGCGTCGCATAAGAGGTTGTTATGGTTGCTGAATTGACCGCGTTACGCGATCAAATAGATGATGTCGATAAAGCGTTGTTGAATTTACTGGCTAAGCGCCTGGAACTGGTTGCCAAAGTCGGCGAGGTGAAAAGCCGTTTTGGCCTGCCTATTTACGTGCCGGAGCGTGAGGCCTCTATGCTGGCTTCACGACGGGCGGAAGCAGAAGCGATCGGTGTCCCGCCCGATCTCATTGAAGATGTCCTGCGCCGGGTAATGCGTGAATCTTACTCCAGCGAAAATGATAAGGGGTTCAAAACGCTTTGTCCTTCTCTGCGTCCGGTCGTCATTGTGGGCGGCGGCGGACAGATGGGGCGTCTGTTTGAAAAAATGCTCACGCTGTCGGGCTATCAGGTCCATATTCTGGAACAGCAGGACTGGCCGCGCGCCAGGGACATTGTCGCCGATGCCGGAATGGTGATCGTCAGCGTGCCGATTCATGTTACTGAACAGGTCATAGCGCAACTGCCGCCCCTGCCGTCCGACTGTATTCTGGTCGATCTGGCATCGGTGAAAAGCGGTCCGTTGCAGGCAATGTTGACGGCCCATGATGGCCCCGTGTTGGGCTTGCATCCGATGTTTGGTCCGGACAGCGGGAGCCTGGCGAAGCAGGTGGTGGTCTGGTGTGACGGGCGTCAACCGGAAGCGTATCAGTGGTTCCTTGAGCAAATCCAGGTGTGGGGCGCGCGGTTGCATCGAATTAGCGCTGTCGAGCACGATCAGAACATGGCTTTTATCCAGGCGTTGCGCCACTTTGCTACCTTCGCTTATGGGCTGCATCTGGCGGAAGAGAACGTCCAGCTTGAGCAGCTTCTGGCGCTATCATCGCCGATTTATCGACTGGAGCTGGCGATGGTCGGGCGTCTGTTCGCCCAGGACCCGCAACTGTATGCGGACATTATTATGTCGTCGGAGCGCAATCTGGCGCTTATCAAGCGTTACTATAAACGTTTTGGCGATGCGATCGGGTTACTGGAACAGGGTGATAAGCAGGCTTTTATCGACAGTTTTCGCAAAGTTGAACACTGGTTTGGCGATTATGCCAGACGCTTCCAGAATGAAAGCCGTGTGTTATTGCGTCAGGCGAATGACAGCCGACCATAATGATGACATCTATACTAAAAGCCAGCTTTGCTGGCTTTTTTCGTTTAAGGAACCGTTATGACTACGCCGCACGTTTTATTTGATTATGTCGGACATCTACCAGAATGCCCCACATGGAGCGAGGATGAAAGCGCGCTGTATTGGACCGATATCCTGGAACAGGAGATCCATCGTTACCATCCGGCGAGCGGGACGCATAGCGTGCTGGCGTTTCCGGAAGAGGTGGGCTGTTTTGCCTTGCGTGAGCAGGGCGGATTTATTGTGGCCATGCGTCATGCTATCTGGCTGGCCGATAAAAATGGATTATTGCAGCGTAAGGTTTGCGACAATCCCTCTAATACGAAACTGGCGCGTTTCAACGATGGCGGCACTGATGGCGATGGACGTTTTTATGCCGGAACGTTCTGGGCGCCAGGTGACTATAATGGCGCGTTGCTGATGCGGATCGATCATGACCTGACGGCAAAAGTGATCCAGTGCGATATCCAGGGACACAACGGCCTGGCGTTCAGCCCGAATAACCAGTGGATGTATACCTCCGATACGCCGAATGGCGTGATATACCGCACGTTACTTGATAAGCATGGCGAACCGGGCAAGCGTGAACTTTTTCGCCATTTTGGCGAAGGAGAAGGACTTCCCGACGGCGCGGCGATGGATAGTGAAGGGTGCTACTGGAGCGCGATGTTTGACGGCTGGCGCGTGGCGCGTTTCTCACCGCAAGGAGAGCAGCTGGAAGAGTACCGGTTGCCGGTACGTTGTCCGACGATGGTTTGCTTTGGCGGCGCAGATATGAAAACGCTGTTTATTACAACTACCAGAGAAAATATGTCTGCTCAGGAAGTGGCGGATTATCCGCTCTCCGGCGCCATCTTCACCCTGCAGGTAGCCGTCGCAGGGATGAAGAAAAGCCGTTTTATTGAACGTCAGGCAGGTTCTACCGGCACGACGTTTTCGCTGGGATAGCAGCCAAGCACTTTCATTGAGCGCGTGATCTCGCCCAGCTCTTTTAGCGCGCTTTGCATTACCTGCGACTCCAGGTTCGCCTGAATATCGAGATAAAACATCTCTTCCCACGGATTGCCGTGAATGGGGCGCGACTCCAGTTTCGTCATGATGAGATTGTGGTTACGCAGCACCAGCAGCGCTTCGACCAGCGCGCCAGCTTGCTGCCCGGTGGCGATTAACAGAGTGGTTTTTGCCGGAACCTGATCGGAAACGTTGATGGCTTTGCGCGCCAGTACCAGAAAGCGGGTGATATTCTGCGTCTGGTTTGCGGCGATGCGTTCCAGCACCTGTAAACCGTGCAACATGCCGCCTGCCTCGCTGCCGAGCGCCGCGACGCGCGGAGAGTTCGCCTGCGCGACTTTTTCCATCGCTGCCGACGTACTCTCGGTATAGTTGATTTTCCAGTGCGGATAGCGGCTCAAAAACTTACTGCACTGCTGGAACGGCTGCGGATGGCTGTACACCGTTTCGATGGTATTCAGATCCGTAGCGCCGGAAACCAGTACGCAGTGATCGATAGTGACGGTCATCTCACCGACAATCGACAGACTGGTGTGTTGCAATAAGTCGTACACATCGTTGATAGCGCCGGAGCTGGTGTTCTCTATCGGAACCACGGCGTAATCGGCCTGACCGGTTTCGACCTGATGAAAAATATCGGCGAATTTTGCGCAGCCGCTCTCAATAAATTGCTCAAAATGGCGTGCAGCATACTGGCGCGCCGCGAGATGAGAATAGGAGCCTTTCGGCCCAAGAAACGCAATACGTGCCGAATGAGGGTGAGTATTATTCAGATGTTGTTGCAGCAGCGCCTGCTGAGTAAGCACGGAGTCTTCAATGATAAGCTGGAACAGACGGGTAATGTAGTGTGCGTCGAGATGGTGGGCTTTACCGAGATGGATGAGTCTGTCCAGCAGCGCGCGTTCACGATCGATATCCCGAACCGGACGATGCGACAGTAGTTTTGCTTGTCCCACTTCAATCGCCAGCGCGCGTCGTTTTGCCAGTAAGGCCAGTAACTCTTCGTCTAAAGCGCTGATTTTATCTCGCAGCGCCAGTAATGGGTTTTCCGATGTCATAGTGTTGCCTTTTTTGTTATCAATAAAAAAGGCCTCCCGGTGGGGGAGGCCTTCTTGTTCGTCTTCGCATTCTTTATCACATGACGAAACGCCTCCCGGTCAGGGGAAGATAAAAAAGAATGCGAAGAAAAACCGGGTGAGCTTCATAACTGTTTCCTTTGTGTACGTAAGTACAGTACCCGTACTGTTTTAATCCTGTCAACAAAAAACGCGCCCGAAGGTGCGATTGAAATACTTATTAAATAAGACGCTCTTATTTAAATCAATCAGTTATGAGCGCCTTATCAGCCCTAATTACCCCTAAAGTGCCTTAGTTGGTGGACATTATCTGGACACTCCCGCGCATAGGGTTAAACCGTATAGCATCGGATAAATAGTCCGGGGCGAAGTGAGCATACGTCATTGTTTGCTCAATAGTTGTATGCCCCAGGATTCGCTGTAGCGTGATAATGTTTCCACCGTTAATCATGAAATGAGTAGCAAAAGTATGTCGTAACACATGAAGCGCTTGTCCTCTTGGCAGGTCGGGTTTTACCTTACGGAGTACATCGCGAACTCGTTCATAGTTAGTGTCAAACAACTTTCCTGATTTGCGCGTAAGGATGTAGTCAGCTATCTCTTGTGAAATTGGAACTGTCCGGGCCGGGCCAGTTTTAGTCTTGACGAAAGTTACACGATTACTGATAACGTGTTCTGCTTTCAGATTACTGGCTTCGCCCCATCGCGCCCCTGTATTTAGGCATAACACGACAACCCTACGATCATCACCAGTGAGTGCCATTAATAAGTCCCGGATCTCCTCTTCTGACAGGAAGGACATTTCTGTGTTTTCCAGGCGTAGTTTACGCACCTTGTGAAATGGGTTTTCATGATGAAACTCCTCCATATCAATCAGCAGCCTAAACATGCTGGACATAGTACAAAAGTCCCTGTTTACCGTTCCGGCAGACACACCATCATGTAGCCTGCTTGCACGATACTTCATTAAAAAATTACGAGTCAGTTCGTAAACTCTGGGTTCGCCCATTTCACGGTTAATCTTTTCTAGCCGTTTTTTGTATGAGTCACCGTAATTATGGTTTTTACCGTGGTAACTCCACCATAGCGCGATCAAATCAGACAAAAGTCTTCTGTCTGCTGGTTTATCCTGCCACTCTTTATCGTGGAAGTTTGTCAAAACATATTTTTCATATGTCTGAGCTTCTGACTTCCTGTTGAATTTTCGGCGAATCCTCTTTCCTGAAGTTCCGCGCGGTCTTACGTCCACTTCATAACGACCATCATCGAGCTTCTTAATCGACATAGCGAAGCCCTCCGACATCTGAATCATTATGTAAATTATGTGCTAATGCGTATATAAAACAGACAATTAACCAGCCTTCTGGGTGGAGTGGGATGATTTTTTGTCGTCTTGCCCATCAGGGGAGAGAGACGGCGCGACCTGTCCCGCTGCCGGTGCTGTTTTGCCTGTCATTAACCAAAGCGTATATTTTTCAAATCTTGGATGCTGAGTGAACAACATGAGGTTGCCTTCAGTCATCTGTATGCCTTTCACTTCGTAATTAGTTAAAGTGTTGTAGGAAATTCCTATTATTTCAGATAGTTGACTTCTACTTAATCCCTCCGCCTTCCTAATTAATTGGATTTTCTTTCCTGCACTTGACGAGTTGGTCATATGTGACATATCCTTTGCTTGTCAGATGTGACATACAAATACACCCTAGAGCGGATTAAAGCGCCCTAAGAACCCAAACTGACGGAGGATAACACAGATGAAAGAGCTATCCGAAAATGAGATTTCATTACTGGTGACACCAGAACTTTTTGCTACCTACATAGGTAAAACACCGTCTGCGATCCGAAAAATGGCTTCTGCTAATAAGTTGCCAGTTGTACGCATGAAAGATCCTGATAACCCCTCGAAAAAAGGGGGAGAAATTTATATTCATCGTGGCGAATGGGATGATTACGCAGCTTACCTTGCGCAGTCTGCACCGCCTGAGTGGCATAACTGGAAAAACCGCTTATTTACATCTGAACCAGGAATCTTTAAAGAGTGGGCTAAGCGAGTTTTTACGACGAGTAAAACAACAAGCCATAGTAAAAAATAATTTTTTAATTTATTCGGGATTCACTATGAAAGCGAAATACGCCACGCTTATTCGTAGCCTGTTACGTACCTATCGCGAACAGGCAAGTGCTATTGAGAAGGAGTCATTCTCTGTTCATAGCGATGGTATCCAGTTAATGGAGCTAAATTTAAAACTGGCGAAGTGTCTCGAAGGTATGTCTTTAATGGCCAGGTTTAATAATGAATTTGAGGATTATTGTGAACTTCACGAAATTACTATGATGGCTTTTAATGGGAGTATTCCGGTTGATGATAATATTCCAGGCCTCATTTCACTCGCTTCATGCACTGTAAAAAATAATAAATCTGCTGTACAACTTACCGCCGTTCAACGTTAAGGAAATACCATGAAACATTTAATGATTGACCTTGAGACAATGGATAATAAACCAACCGCTGCAATTACTGCTATCGGTGCTGTTTTGTTTAATCCGGAAACGGGTGAAATGGGGGAAACATTCTATCGTCGTATCAGTCTTACAAGTAGCGTTGATTACGACTGCACGATGGGCGCAGATACCGTGTTGTGGTGGCTGCGTCAGTCCATCGAAGCAAAGAGCGAGATTATTAATGATGCGAATTGTCCGCTGGATACCGCCATATCTGACCTTTTCCATTTTATCTGTGAACTCACTGATGCACATCATTTACAGGTCTGGGGTAATGGATCGTCATTCGACAACGTTATTCTTCGTCATGCTGCAAATAAGGTCGGCTTGTTAAGCCCGATGTGGAATTACTGGAATGATCGTGATGTAAGAACAGTAAGTGCACTGGCTAAAGCTCTGGGACTGAATATTAATAATATTATTAAGTTTGAAGGCGTCAAACATCACGCTTTATATGATGCTATCCATCAGGCAAAAATTGTTTCTTATGTCTGGACGTACCTCATGAAAATAGCCAGTGTGAAATAACTATGCTGAAAGTGACCTCTCATGCAAGTGAAAGTGTCATAAATAAGGCATTTTCAGCGCTGACGGAATATTACAACGGCAAAAAGGTTTATCAGGTTATTAAGCCGAATCATTATTTTTCTGTTCATGTCTCCTATCGCTGGCGTCTGCTTAGTAAGAATAAGGGCAGGGACTGGGAATTAATGACGCATGAGCGATATAACAAACAGTATAAAATATAATTTTTGCCTTTCTTTCACTATTCATATCTGGATTATATATGAACGCTACGATACAACGGGACGTTGTGCGCCGCCTTGTCCGTGACTTTGAATTTAAAGAAAAAGATAAATATTTGCAGCAGGGCATATGCCCTGCCTGTCATAAACGTGAGTTATTTACCAGTATTGAGAAACCCTGGATTCTGAAATGTGGCCGTGAAAATAACTGCGGTCATCAGGTCGTTGTTAAAGAGCTGTATTCGGATATTTTTGAAGACTGGTCTAAGCGTTATCAGGACACGCCCGAAACCCCACATGCGGCGGCAGAAGCCTATCTGCGTGAGGCCAGAGGACTGAATACGGAACCACTGAAAGGCAGTTTTACCCAGGGTGCATTTGTGAAGGATGGTATGGGATCTGCCACTGTCCGGTTTAAGTTGTCATGTGGTGCCATGTGGGAGCGTATCATTGACCAGCCGCAGCGCTTCGGAAAACAAAAAGCGAATATCAAAGGAAGCTATGTTGGTCACTGGTGGGTACCGCCTTTTATTAACCTGCTGGAAGTGAACGAAATCTGGATCACCGAGGGCATTTTCAATGCACTGAGTCTTTGTCAGGCTGGCTTACCTGCGGTGGCAACACTGAGCAGCAATAATTATCCGCTGGCCGCGCTGGATACACTGGCCAAAGAATTGGGTGAAAAACCACGCCCGCGCCTTGTATGGGCGTTTGATGGTGATAAGGCCGGTACAAAACACACACTGGCTTTTGCTGCGCGCAGTGATGCAGCCGGCTGGAAAACGCGCGCCGCGCAGCCGATGAAATCATCGTCTTGCCTGGACTGGAATGATTTGCTGCTACGTGACCGTTTCAGTAAATCAGACATAAAAAATTACCGCTATTATGGAGATCTCCTGCTGGCGAAAAGCCCGACTGAAAAAGCCCTTCTTATGCATCAACATAATGAATGGCATTCGTTTTATTTTGAGTATGGCTCACGTATGTACTGGTTTGAGCTGGATCTTGACCGGTACACACGCGCACTGGATCGTATTACCAATACCGGAACCGAAGTCATACAGGAATGGGAGGCCAGAGAAAAAGCTGTTAAAGAGTCCGGATGTGTCACGGAAATTGCCAACTGCTGGCTGACTCCCCTGTATTTCCAGCGTTCTGAACCCACGGACGAGTCCTGGTATTACGTGAAGGTGAATATGCCAAACAGACCGGCTGTGAAAGACACCTTCACAGCAAATCAGCTTACCAGCTCCGCCGAGTTCAAAAAGCGCTTGTTGCATATTGCCAAAGGGGCTGTGTATACCGGAAGTACCAAACAGCTGGATAAGTTTATTCAGATGCGTCTTCCCGAAATCAAAGAGGTTAAAACGCAGAATTTTATTGGTTACAACAAGGATTATTCAGCGTGGTTGTTTAATCGTGTGGCCGTTTGCGATGGCCGGCTGTATGAAATGAATGACGAGGATTATTTCGAAATTAACCATGCAAGCGTAAAAAGCCTGAGTCTTACGCCTGTGCTGGATCTGAATCCAAAGCTGAATGAATTTACCACAGGCTGGATTGACGATATCTGGACGGCGTTCGGTGAAAAAGGATATGTGGCGCTGGCGTTCTGGCTGGGGTCACTCTTTGCTGAACAAATCCGCGAACGTGACAAGTCATTTCCGTTTCTGGAGATTGTCGGCGAACCCGGAACGGGTAAATCAACGCTTATTGAGTTCCTTTGGAAACTCGCTGGCCGTGAAGAATATGAAGGTTTTGATCCATCTAAATCGACGGCCGCAGCGCGCGGACGTAACTTTGCTCAGGTAAGTAACCTGCCGGTGGTGCTAATTGAAGGTGATCGCACCACGGACAACGCGAAACAGCGTGCTTTTGACTGGGATGAACTGAAATCACTGTATAATGGTCGGGCATCCCGCGCAGTAGGCATCAAATCCAACAATAACGAGACATATGAACCGCCATTCAGGGGAAGTATCGTTATCGCACAGAACGCAGATACAGACGGCAGTAAGGCGTTTCTGGAGCGTATTATCCATATCTACACTGACAAACGTGGCCAGTCCATTCAGACGCGACATGCCGCAGAGCGGCTTGAACAAATCCCTGTCAGTCGGGTGTCCGGATTCACGTTACTGGCGGCCATGCGTGAAAAAGAAATTATGGATACGTTCAGCAGGAGTTACGAACGCGCCCGTAATGAACTGGAGTCTGATGCGGATATTCGCCATATTCGTATTGCAAAAAATCACGCGCAGCTGGCTGGTCTGCTGGATGCGCTCGCGATTGTTGTACCGTTGCCGGTTGAGCGCATAGAAAAAACCCGTGCGGCTATCACTGCACTGGCCGTGGAACGCTGCCAGGCACTTAAAAAGGATCATCCTATGGTTCAGGAGTTCTGGGAGTTGTTTGATTACCTGGATGAACTGGCACCTTATGGCATCAATCATTCGTCTGATGAGAATGAAATAGCGGTTAATTTTAACCACATGGAGGAAGTCGCCGCTGCACACCGGCAGCGCATACCTTTTACCTTAACGGAAATCAAAAAGCTGCTTAAAAACGGTAATGAACGCCGTTTCATCAGGCAGGGAACCACACGCAGCGCAGTAAGTGAGCGTCATAATCGCGGTAAAGGGGATATGTCCAGAATGCCTGAGACCTTCCGGTGCTGGATATTTGGTCGAGAGAAATAAAAAAGGCACCGTGTGCGGTGCCATGTGTTATGCGGCCAGACTGGCTTTTAATAAATCCAGCGTCATTTGCTTCTGTTCTGGTGAGAATGAATTAATGATGGTCTGTAACATCATATCGCCTGTCTTCGCACTGGGGCTGAGTGTGTGGGAGAATGTCAGGTTCAGTACAAATGTATGTCCGCACTCCACATCCGTACAGGCGCAATAAATATCTGAAATATGGGGGTGTTTGGGATTGGTTTTTCTGATAACCGCTTTTGCCCCGCACTCCGGACATTTTACTTTCAGTACCCGCATATCCCTCGCTCCGTTAATCTGAAAACGCTGATATTTTAGCCTTTTTCTGGACATTAATCACCTTCCAGCTCACTGTCTTTCAGGAAATTAAGGTACAGGTGGGGCGGTACATCACTTTCCTGCGCCACTGCGGCGCTGAACATACGCTGAATGGGTAAAATCTCCGCTTTACGGTATGTTTTAGCCGCTTTTTCAATATCGCCCATTATAGCTCCGTTGGTGGGGATAATCCCTGCCAGACCTGCCGGAAAACGATGCGCGGTCAGCACGTCCTGGGCGCTGATGCTTTTGATGTTCTGAAACTCATCTTTGGCACTGATATCGCCAATCGGGATAAATTTGATGCCATCCGGATCGCCTTTGGGGATGTTCACAAACATGGTGCTGAAGTTCCCGATCCCCTTCGACTGCTCCAGCTTCTGAATGATTTCTTCTTCCACTTCGTCGGTCATATTCGGGTCGTTGCAATAAATCATGCCGCCCGTGTGACCACCGTTGTGGTAGTAACGCCGGCGAAAAATCGTGGCTTCACCGTTGAGCATGGCGGAGTGGATGCCGCTGATGTAATCCGGAAGACCATAAATGGCCTGTTGCGGGTCGTACTGCCTGAGAAAAATAATATCTTCAGGCGGATAAATTACCGGTTCACCCTGCTGAAGTACAACAAATTCCCCGGTCTTACGCTGGCGGGTATAGAGTGCCGGCAGCGGGTAAAGTGCGATTACATCCCCCCAGCCGTTACGTACCTTGAGAATGGCCACATCACCGAACGTCAGCCAGTCAAACACGGCCGCGCCCAGTTGCTCATGCGTCAGGCCGCCGCCATTATAATTTGCTGTCACCATATTGCGGCGGGCATACAGCACGCCACCGTGCTGCGCGTTCAGGTTTACCAGTTGCGCCAGCGCCAGCCGGTCAATCGGGAGCGTCCAGTGTTCCGCTTCATTGTCATACCAGACGTCTGTATAGTTCGTGCCGGTCGTCAGAATGGGTTCTGGCTTACCCAGCGTGATAAGGCTCATATGGCGCGGTCTGGTAACGGTGCGGCGTTCCCTGTATTTCCGTTTTTTCATGCTGCTTTCCCTAAGTTGCCCCAGCGTGATTTTCGCTGGTTTTCAAAGTTTAATGGTTCGTTGTCAATGGCATGGGCGATAGCCCAGAAGCTGTCAGCGTGGCCGGTTTCAGCTGTGCGGTCGGCGACAAATGTCATGGCGTTACCGCTGGCCGTGGACGTTCTGCGGATGGTCATAAAGCTGGCAGCGATTTCCGTCTTCTCCTTATCCCATTCCACGCGGTTGTCTTCGATAACGTCGATCATCTTCATCACCAGGCGGTTTTTCGTTTCCACGCCGTAGCGGATAGCCACCGCCTGACGCATGGCAAAATGCTGCACATCCTCAAAGACACCACTCCCCAGCCCGGTGATATCAATGCCGATGTAGGTCATGTTGTACTGGCCAAACAGCTTCTTAATTTGTGCCGCCTGCCATTTCCAGTTCATTCCCTGCCAGTGGAATACGCGCAGCACGCGAAATTTTTCGCCCGCCACGATCGGCGGCGCGATAATCACGAAGGTGGATGTGTCCCCGCTGCGTGCAGGGTCATAGCCTGCCCACACTTCACGATTGCCGAATGGCCGTGGCAGGTTTTCGTCATGATCCTCCCAGATATCCGGATCAACACAGCAACGTTCGACGTGGGAGAACGAAAATACGCTGTCCTTGCTGTCCACGAACACGCACATGTACAGCATGTTAAAGGTGTCGCGGTTGTAGCGATTGCGCAGCTTATCGATGCTGGCCAGGTTAAACCCGCCTGCGATCGCGTCTTCCAGCGTGATGATGTAGCGCCACTGGCCATCAGGACATAACCGTCCGCCGTCACGCAGCTCCTTCTCTGTTGGGAACGCCACGCGTGCGCGTTTTTTGTCGCCGCGCTTCCACTCTTCGCCTGTCCAGAACGGGTATGCCTGGTGTGTTTTGCTGCTGGGTGTGGAAAAGTAAGTGGTGCGCCATTTGTCGTGTGTGGCCATTGCGCTGGCCACTTCGTTTAACTTTGCAAAGTTGGGTACCCAGAAATATTCATCACAGTACAGATGACCACTGTATGACTGGGCGGTGTTCTTGTTGGTTGACAGGAAGCGCAGCTCCGCGCCGTTGGACAAACGGATGGGGTTGCCGGTCAGCTCCACGCCGAAATACTGCTCCGCAATGTTGACGATATAGCTGCGGAATACTTCAGCCTGGGCTTTTGAGGCGGACAGGAAGATTTGTGGATCACCTGTCATAACCGCATTCTCAAACGCTTCTATTGAGAAATACCAGGTTGCGCCAATCTGGCGGCTTTTCAGGATGTTCCTGATTTGCTGATGAAGATTGTCGCGAAGGTGTTTCTGGTAGCCGAAAAGGTGCTCCAGCGCGAAACGGTCAAAATCCTCCTGGGTTAAGTGGCTGATATCGTTCTTTTTGTATTTGCCGCGTTTCCGGTGCTTTTCGTCGCCACAGGACTGGCGGGACGCCGGCGCATCACTTTCACTGTGTTTAATTTCTGCCAGCTTTTCCTGATGCTTATTATGCTGTGCACGGAGTTTCACCAGGTGAGACACGAGGCTGTCCAGCTCCCGCAGCTCCAGTTCCGATTTCCCTTCACGTAATGTCAGTGACTGAATACGGCGGTTTAATGCGTCTTCTGTTGATTCATGACTGAGTAATTCCGCCCAGCAATATTTCTCCGCCCAGTAATAGACGATACGTCTGTTAGGCAGATTAAGTTCATCGGCAATTTCCTGCGGAGTATATCGTTTTAAATAGAGTGCCCGTGCAACGCCTTTTAATTCTTCACTGTATTTCGCCATTGGCTTCCTTGCCTTTATGTCAGTACTGTCTTTTCGGTTAAATCCGGAAGCAGTGGTATGTATGAATTATTCAGCAATTTGGTTTTCTTTTTTGAAAATAATTTCGTGGATATACGGATAAGCGACATAACCGAATTATTCCGGAATGAAGTGAATGCGGAAGCTAATTTTATTGGCGATACTGAAAACCGCAGCAGGAAGGGAGGCAATATGTCAGCTTCACAACTGGCAACAAACTGGATTTGTATCGCTACTGCGGGTGAAACGGTTGATAAGCGGGCTATTGAAGAGCAATGGCTACTGGATGCCGCTGAATTATACGACCCCTCTTTGTATACGGCGCTGTTATGGCCGGAGCATTCCCGTAATTTCGGGAATATGGGGGAGGTGCTGGAATTAAAAGCTGAACGTGATGATGAAGGTATTTTGCGTTTATATGCTCGTTTATGTCCTGGTATTTCGTTACTTCAGGCGAACGCCAACGGGCAACTTTTATTTTTGTCGCCGGAATTCACACCGGACGGTAATTTCCGGAACACCGGTAAAACCTATCTGGAAGGGCTGGCAGTCACTGACAGCCCGGCAGGAGTGAGCACCACACGGCTACGTTTCAGCCGCACCAAAGGAAAACGCATCGGCCCGTATAAGCCGCTGGCGTTTGATGAAGTCAGGGAATTTAAAAAGGAAAAGGGAATGTCTAAAGCGAAAAAAGGCTGGCGCCATTTTTTCAGTATTGAAGAACCAGAAGCGACCGCGGAGCAGGAAACATCACAGCCTGATGCTTTACAGGCGCTCGCTGAAGCGCTGGATGCGATTGATAAGCGTGTATCTGCCATTGAAACCCGTTTGGGTGAGGCGGAAGAAGCGGTATCTGATGTCCAGGAAGATGTGGACACCGTTAAGGAAGTGGTGGATACCGAAGATTTTGCGCGCCTGGTAGGGAATCTGCCAGAACTGGTGAAAAACTTCAGCAAGCTGAACAGCAAAGTTACCCAGTTGCCGGATAAAAAATTCAGCAAGGGCAAAAAAGGCTTCAATTTCCTGTAAGGGATAACACAACTTTTCTTTAAGGAAAAAGAATATGCAATTAAATGCGAAAGCCCGTGAGTTTCTGCGCCAGTATCACAATGGTCTGCGTGAATCCTACGGTGCGACCGATGACGACCGCTGGTTTGCGCTGTCAGATCCGAAAGAAACCCAGATGCGTAATGCGCTACTGGAGGAGTCATCTTTCCTGAATCTGTTGACGGTTGCTGATGTGGATCAGTTACAGGGGCAGGTGGTTCCGGTTGGCAGTTCTGGCCTGTATACCGGGCGTGTGCTGGATGGCCGTTTCCGTAAAAAAGTGGGCGTCAGCGGCAATGATTACAGGCTGGTCGAAACAGATTCGTGTGCCGCACTGACCTGGCAATTGCTTTCTGTCTGGGCGAATGCCGGCGATGAAAACGAGTTTTTCCAGCGTGTCCAGGAGTTCACCAATCAGGCGTTTGCGCTGGATATGCTGCGTATCGGGTTTAATGGTACCAAAGTGGCAGAAACCACAAATGCGGAAACCAACCCGAACGGCGAGGATGTGAACAAGGGCTGGCATCAAATCGTTAAAGAGTGGAAGGATGGCCAGCAGATCATCACTGATAAGGTTGTGCTGGACGGTGACGGTAAAGGTGATTACGTGTCGCTGGATGCGATGGCATCCGATCTTATCAATGCCAAAATTCCGGCACAGTACCGTAATGATCCGCGTCTGGTGGTTCTGGTAGGTGCTGACCTGGTGGCGGCGGAGTCGTTCCGTCTGTATCAGAAAGCTGATAAACCCACTGAAAAGATTGCGGCACAGCTGCTGTCTGACAGTATCGCCGGCCGTACGGCTTATGTTCCTCCGTTTATGCCAGGCAAGCGCATGATTGTTACCACACTGCCTAACCTGCATATCTACACCCAGCGCGGTACGCGTCAGCGTAAAGCGGAGTTTGTGGAAGATCGCAAGCAGTATGAAAACAAATACCTGCGTAATGAAGGCTATGCCGTGGAATATCCGGAACTGTATGCCGCATTTGACGAAAGCGCGGTAACGATTGGGGCAACGGCTGCACCGTCAGCAGGCGCATAACGGGGGAAATAATGCAGTTGTCACCGGCACAGCGACACAGCGCGCGTATTGCAGCAGAACGGCTGCTGCGTCAGCAACAATCTCTCGACAGTGAAACCAGTCTGCACGTCCAGATTGCGGCACTGGAAAAGGATGTGGCAGCGGCCGCAGCGATTAGCAACCGTGCGGAGCGCATGGAGTTCAAGCGTGATGTGCTGTTGCCCCGCTGGATGCCGACCGCACAAACCTGGCTGGAAAGTGACAGCATGCATCAGAATCCCGTTTTTGCCTGGTGTGTCATCTGGCTGTTTGATACCGGCCAGTTCGATCAGGCGCTGGACTGGGCGGATGTGGCCATCGAACGGGGGCAGGAAACCCCGGCCGCGTTCGGCAGTGCGTTCCCGGTGTTTGTGGCCGATACGGTACTGGCCTGGGCGGAGACGGAAGCCGCACAGGGGCAGGATGTGGAGCCGTATTTCAGCCGCACGCTGGGAAACGTTATGCAGCACTGGAATGTGTATGAGGTCATCAAGGCCAAATATGTGAAATTTGCCGGTCTGCACCTGCTACGCGATGAGAACGGAGAGCCACGCGCAGCGGCAACGGAAGACAGGGATGTATTGCTCCGGGCGAAGGATTTGCTGGAGCAGGCGAAGGGATTCGACCCTAAATGTGGTGTCGGCACGATGTTGCAGCGCATTGCTGCACGTCTGCGGGCGCTGGATAAGTAATCACAGGCTACCGACCCGAAAGCGGGCGCGGTGGAGGGGAGCGCATCAGCGTATCGCCCGTGGAAACCGGCCAGCCCGCTTTTTTCCGGAGGAACAGGATGTTCAGCGGAACTGCAATTGATTTTGATGATGCCATTCTGACTAATGATGGCTTCTGGCCAGACCTGAGCGTGAAGGATTTTCAGTCCCAGCGTGCTATTCCTGCCGATATCGACGCAGCCACCATCCGTCAGGCGCTGCTGACCGCAGCCGGTGAAATCAATGATGATCTGGTCAGGGTAGTGGCGGATTGTCGCCTCAGTGGCCATGCAAGCGCGGCGGACGTTCCGGGCGTTGAGATTGACGGTGAAAATCTGTTGTGCGCCCGTTACCGCAAGGCTGTTTTTGCCCGCGCCAAAGCTGACCTGATGGGCGAATTTGCGTCTGTTGGGCGCCGTGAAAGCCATCCTGGGCAGGAAAGCGATGAAACCCGCTCCAGTCTGATAGCGGAATCCACGCTGGCGGTACGGCGTATCAAAGGGCTGAAACGCATCACGGTGGCCATGATATGAGCCAGCTTACCGAATTAACGGATTTTCTCATTGCGAACATGCCCAGACGGGCAATGCAGGGATTTGACAGCCAGATGGATGAAATCGCATTCATCCCGGCACAGCGTGACACCGGGCTGGGGCAGTATCGCATTGCCATCATTCGTTATAACGCCGTGCTGACGTGGGAGCGTTATCCCTACCGTGAGTACGATCCCAAAATTCTGATGGCGTTATTTATGTCGTGGCTTTGTCAGGATGAGCGGGCGCTCTTTGAGGAAACCGGCATTGATGCCGAATTACCTGAATTTGATATCGAAACCATCGACCAGGAAACCGCCATTATGGTGGTGACGCTGCCAATGGTGGAGGAACTGAATCTGATCCCCGATCCCAAAGGTCAGATCCCGTTTGATGGCCAGCGCTGGAAGCTGGCAAACCCCGAAGTCTGGACGGCGGATGAGGTGACGGTGATCCCCGTCAATGAGGGGGATGGATGATAAATGGCGAACTGAACCAGGAACAGTTCCGCCAGCTACAGGAGGCGCTGAAAAAGCTGGATTTGCCTCCTGCCAGACGTCGCCGGCTGTTGTGGCGCATGGCGAAATACGGCGTGGAAGCCGCAGCAAAGCGCAATGTGCGCAACCAGCAGTCACCGGAGGGGGATAAGTGGCAGGGGAGACAGACCCGGCGTAAAGGCAAGATGTTGCGCAATATGCCGAAACTTATCCGCATCCGTGAAATGCCGGAAACGGATTCCGTCAGGTTGTATCTGGCTGGTGGCCATTACCGGAATGCGAAGGGAAATCTGCCTGCCGGCGTGGTGGGTTATGTCCAGCAGAATGGCATGAGCGTAACCGTCAACCGCAGGCAGGTGGAAGGCCGTGAGCAGGGGGATAAACCTGCATCACTGCGACAGGCGAAACGTCTGCGTAAGGCCGGGTATAAAGTCAGGCGCGGCAAGCGCTGGCGTAAGCCCGGTTATAAGGAAATACAGGAAAAAATGACCGCCAGACAGGCAGGTTTGCTTATCCGGATACTGGAGGACAAACCGGTCAAAACATCCTGGCAGATTGATTTACCTGCCAGGGCGTTTCTGGGGATAGGTCAGGATGATTTTAACAGATCGCTGGCACGACAGCTTCAGGCTATCGGGTTCGGCTGGGATGTTAACGCGCAGGATATCAGGGGGAGAGCATGACCTGGCCAATCGTAACCGTTAACCAGGTAAACCAGTTACTGGGTGAAACCAAAGAGGTGGAACGCACGTTGCTGTTTATCGGTACGGGTACCAAAAATGTGGGAAAAACTCTGGCTGTTAATGCACAGAGTGACTTTAACGCGCTACTGGGTGAGGGAAACAGTCCGTTAAAAAGTGATGTACTGGCTGCACTGGCGAACGCCGGGCAGAACTGGTGGGGGTTCATCCATGTGCTGGCCGCTGACAGTGAGTCAGGGGCGTGGGTTGATGCCGTCAAAGCTGCACAGGTTTCCTGTTCGGTGGAAGGTGTGGTGCTGTCGGATGATGTGGCTGCAAAAGAGCAGATTAACCAGGCGGCAACGTTGCGATCCGAACTGATTGCAAAATACGGTCGCTGGGTGTGGTTCATTCTGGCCGTACAGGGTATGCAGGAGGATGAATCACAGGCGGATTATCTGAAACGTCTGTCCACCCTTCAGCAGGGTATTGCTGAAAAAGCGGTGCAGCTGGTTCCGCGTCTCTGGGGGAATGAACCGGGTGTTCTGGCCGGTCGCCTCTGTAATCGCGCTGTTACCATCGCTGACAGTCCGGCGCGGGTAAAAACCGGGCCGTTACTGAATCTGGGCAGCGATGAACTGCCGAAAGATGGGGCAGGGGCAACGCTGGGGCTGGCTACCCTTCAGGCGCTGGAGGCACAGCGCTACAGCGTGCCGATGTGGTATCCGGACTATGACGGCTTTTACTGGGCTGACGGTCGCACGCTGGATGTGGAAGGAGGTGATTATCAGTCCATTGAGACGCTGCGTATTGTGGACAAGGCCGCCCGTCGTGTCCGTCTGCTGGCTATCGGTAAGATTGCCGATCGCTCCCTGAACAGTACACCGGGAAGCATTGCCGCACACCAGACGCTGTTTGCCCGTCCGCTGCGTGAAATGTCCACGGCGGCCAGCATTAACGGTGTGTCATTTCCGGGCGAAGTGAAGCCACCGCAGGACGGTGACGTGACCATTGTCTGGAAGAACAAAAAGGCGGTGGATATCTACATTGTGGTGCGTACGTATGAAGTACCACTGCAAATCACCATCAGTCTGTTACTGGATGCGAGTCTGGAGGCCAGCGCATGACCAAACGTATTTCAGGGATGTCCTTTGACGTCTACGTGGACGGCGACCTGATCCACATTGAAAAAATTTCGCTGGATATCACCGACAACAGCGCCGCAGCTCAGACACGCGGTGTACCTGACGGCTATGTCGACGGCGATGTGGCCGCAGAGGGTGAAATTGAAGTCAGTTCAAAAGTGCTTCAGGTACTGACGGCCAAAGCCCGTTCAGCCGGTTCATGGCGGGGCATTCCCCCTGTGGACTTCCTTTTTTACGCCAAAGCCGGCAGCGAAGAAATGAAGGTGGAAACCTTCGGTAATAAGCTCCAGCTCAATAGTGTACTGGATGTTGATCCGAAGGGCAGCAGCGTGTCCACCCATAAAATTAAATACTTCGTGACCAGTCCGAAGTTCGTCAACATCAACGGCGTTCCGTATCTGGAAGCGGAGGCCACGGAAAACCTGATTGGATAAGGGGCAGCAGGGATGCAGGACTATGAAAAGGGATTTATTGCCCTTGTGGTTATGGGGGGGCTGATTGCACTGGGGAAACTACTTAACAGTGACGAGCCGATTACCCTTCGTCTGGTGGCCGGCCGTGTCATTGTCGGGGCCGGGTTATCTGTTATTGCCGGCGTTGCTCTTTACTTTGTACCAAATATTCATCCGCTGGCATTGCTGGGATTTGGTTCTGGTCTGGGGATTCTGGGACAAAACGTGGTGGAAGCATGGTTACGTAAACGTGGATTTGCCGGAATTTTGGGCAAGGGGGTGACAAAGTGACACTGAGCGAAAAACAACAGTTGTTTACCATTATGGTGGCAAATCTGATCCACTGGGCAGAAGAACACGGCTACCGGCTGACGTTCGGGGAGGCTTACCGCACGCCGGAACAGGCGGCGCTGAACGCTAAAAAGGGTAGCGGTATTACCAACAGTCTGCATACCCGGCGTCTGGCGGTGGATTTTAACCTGTTTGTTAACGGCCAGTACCAGACCCGCACAGAGGATTACCTGCCGCTGGGCGAATACTGGGAGTCACTGGGCGGCAGCTGGGGCGGGCGCTTCAAATCCAGGCCGGACGGCAATCATTTCAGTCTGGAACATGACGGGGTTCGCTGATGGATCGTGTGGTAGCGGGCTGGCTTGTGACGGTTGTTCTGGCCTTCTGGGCAGGCTGGAAGGCGGCTAACTGGCAGCGTGACAGTATCGATCTGGCCATCAGCCGGTCAGCCAGCGCTACCGGGGAAACGCTGGCGAGCGTGGCCAGTGAATCCGGGCGAAAACTGGAAGAACAACTGGAGGCTTTGAAAAATGCGCCGCCGCGTGAAATTCGTACGGAGGTGGTTAAACCGGTGTTTACTAACGTGTGCCTGTCTGATGACTTTGTCCGCATGTACAACGACGCCGTCACCAGTACCGAACGTACGTTATCAGGAAAACCTGAAAACTAAATGTGCCACGCAGCTGCCGCGCCTGAATGGCACGCAGGGAAAAGATGCGGCGGAATTACTGACACTTTATCTGGAGTTATACGGGCAGTGTGCTGCACGTCATAACACGCTGGTTGATGAAATTAATTTAAGAGAGAATATTATTTATGGAAAAAATTAATCTGGTTGTATGTAAGAAAGAAATTACGTTTGAACCAAATCAGACGGCTTATAATAAATTCATCAATGAAATGGCGATGGATAATAAAGTGGCTCCAGCCCATAGTTATCTTATGCGTATTGTTGTACCAGAGTGTAAAGAAGCGCTGGAAGATATTCTGAAACGTCCGGGGGCAGCGCTTCAACTTGCAGGGAAAATCAATGAACTTTATGCGCCAGAACTGGAAATTGAAGTAAAAAACTGACAAAGCGAGTCCGGTCAATCGAACAGAACGGACTCGAACAATATCTGATTTTACGGCGTCATTATTTACCGCACGGTCAGGATTCCGTGGATGATATTTCCGCCGCTATCTGGCTGGATAATCGCCACTGGGAAAATACGCGCATAGCGGTTGCTAACGGAATAAGCACCGCATTTAAAGGTTCAGGATGAAACAGTTAGATTTTACATTAAGCCTGATTGATAAACTGACGCGCCCGTTAAAGCAGGTGCAGAGCAGTGTCACAGGCTTTGCGGAAAAATCGAAAGCGGCCTTTACGCAGATTGGGGGCGGTGCGCTGGCTTTAGCCGGCACAGGGATGGCCATCAAAGGGGCGTTATCGCCGGCTATTGAGATGTATGACGCACTGAATGACGCTGCGGCAAAAGGGATTGATGATCAGGCTTTAAAGGCTGTCCAGCGTGATGCGCTGCGGTTCAGTATGACCTACGGTGCCAGCGCGGTGGAGTTTGTTAAGTCCACAGAAAATATTAATGCCTCCATTGCCGGCCTCGCCGGTAATGAGCTGCCGAAAGTGACAAAAGTTGCTAATACCCTGGCATTTGCCCTGAGATCCACATCTGCCGAAACGGCGGAATTTATGGGGCAGATGTTCGGTAACTTTTCCGCTGATGCGGAGCGTCTGGGCAAGGTTCAGTTCGCTGAGCAGCTGGCCGGAAAAATGGTGTATATGCGCAAGGTCTTCGGTACCGAAATGGGCACTATCAAAGACCTGATGGAAGGGGCGCGGGGCGTTGGTACCAACTACGGCGTCGGACTGGATGAACAGCTGGCCGTACTGGGGCAGCTTAACCGCACGCTGGGAACGGAAGCCAGCAGCGCTTACGAAGGCTTCATGACCGGAGCCATTGAGGGCGGTAAAAAGCTGGGGCTGTCCTTTACGGATGCCACCGGCAAAATGCTGTCCATGCCTGAAATGCTGATCAAGTTACAGGGCAAGTATGGCAAAAGTCTGGAAGGGAACCTGAAAGCACAGGCGGAGCTGGATGCGGCATTTGGTGACAGTTCGGCGGTGGTGAAACACCTGTACGGCAATGTGGCCTTACTGCAACGTAACATCACTGAGCTGGGCGGTTCTGACGGGCTGAAGCGTACACAGGAGATGGCCGGCAAACTGGTGAAACCGTGGGATCGCTTTGTACAGATCCTTAAGTCTGTTCAGACCGTCATTGGACTGACGTTGATCCCCGTTCTGTATCCGGTGCTGAACCGCCTGGCTGATATGGGACAGACCTTTGCCCGCTGGATGCAGTTGTTTCCCAACATTGCGCGTGTTATCGGTTATGCGGCTATGGCGTTGTTGGGGTTTGCTGCTGCCGGCGCAATAGCTAACATCGTTCTGGGCGTCTCAAAACTTATTAAGCTGGGTGCGATTGCTCTCTGGAAGACACTGACTTCAGTCACGAAGATATACACCGCCACCGTCTGGATTGCCTCAAAAGCTGTAGCGGCATGGAATCTGACGCTTAAATTTCTGCGTGGTACGCTTCTTGCGGTTCGTATGGCGGCAATTATGGCCGGAATTGGCATAAATCTGATGAGCTGGCCGGTTCTGCTGGTTATTGGTGCGATTGGCCTGCTGGCAGCAGGGTGTTATCTGCTGATTAAACACTGGGACGATGTACAGGCGGCGGTGATGAATACGGCAGCGTTTACCGCTGTGGCTGGCGTTGTCGAATGGCTTGCCGGTGTGTTCTCGACGGCATGGCAATGGATTAAGGACGGCTGGAACGGCTTTATTAATCTGCTGACGGGATTTTCACCTTCACAGGCATTAAGCGGGATGGCCGGTGGTATTGTATCCATGTTTGATAATATCTGGCAGTCCGTTAAAGGTAGCTTCCTGAAATCATGGAACTGGATTGTAGAAAAGTTGAATAAAATACCCGGTGTCAATATTTCGCTGGCTAACGAGTCACCTCCGGCACTGACAACAAATACGCTTTCTACTGGTGGAGAATTAAAAGGAATTGATAAAGGTGGTATTAGTAAATCTGTTAGTAATAACTCAAGGGTTGTGACGGATAACAGTCGGAAAATTAATACTGTCAATATCTATCCAAAAGAAATGATAACGCCGGGGCAGTTAATGGAGTTTCAGGAGCTGGGCGTATGAATGAAATCCTGTATGTTGATTTATTAATTCAGGGAAATGACTTTGTCCTGAATACCGGTAATGAACCTGAATTATGTAATAACCGTAAAAGTATCGGGCAGGACATTATTCATTCCATTATTGAAAGCGGTCTGGCGACGGAATTAATTGCCGAGAGAAGCCCGACCATGCGGGCAGATATTTTTACCCGTATGGAATTACTGATTGAGGATGATGAACGTATCGTTCCGGGAACAGTGGAAATCGGTGAAGAAAGCCGGACACGGTTGTGGATCACGGCCAGCACTTATGACTTCGGCGGAATATCGGTACAGGTGGATTTATGACGGAAAAGCCACAGGTTGACTTTGAAGAGGTGGTGAAAGCCAGCGGTATGCCGGTGACGGAAGAAGAGATTCGCGATCGCTTTAATGCCATTGCGACGGAGGAGGGAATTATCACGAATACCTCCCGTATGTCTCCGTTCTGGCGACTGGTCACGGCCATTGTAACCGCGCCGGTGATGTGGCTGAAGGAGGTTTTGGTCTCCACCGTACTGGCCAATATGTTTGTGGCCACGGCCAGTGGAAGCATGTTACGGCTGCTGGCATGGGCGGTGAATATCACGCCGAAGCCCGCCAGCGCTGCACAGGGCGTTATCCGTTTTTACAAGGAAGACGCCAGCGCCGTGGTGACGGTGAAGGCCGGAACGGTGATACAGACAGAACGTATTAACGGCAGGGTGTATGAACTGGCCATCACGGAAGATGTGGTGATTGCCTCCGGTACCGCCAGCGCACTGCTGCCGGTAAAGGCAACGGGAACGGGCGGCGCATATAACCTTGCGCCGGGATATTACCGCATTCTGCCGGTGGCCGTGGACGGCATCAGCCATGTGGCCAGTGAAGAAAACTGGCTGACCGTACCGGGCGCGGATGAGGAAAGCGATGATGAACTGCGTGAGCGTTGCCGTAACCAGTTTAACCTGGTGGGCAACTACCATACGGACGCGGTATACCGGTCGATGATAGCCGGTGTTGCCGGACTGAGCATTGACCGGATTTTCTTTGAGCACGAAGCACCGAGGGGGCCGGGGACAGCCAACGCCTATTTATTGCTGGACAGCGGCGTGGCTTCTGCGCCGTTTGTGGATGCCGTGAATGACTATATCAACACGCAGGGGCATCACGGCCACGGGGACGATATGCAGTGTTATGCCATGCCGGAAACCCTGCACGATCTGGCGGTCACTGTCTGGGTCAGGAACCTGAACAACATCAGTGATGATGAACAGAAGCGCCTGAAGGACGGTATTGAAAACCTGATCCGGTGCGCCTTCCGGGAAAATACGGACTATGACGTCAGAAGGACGTGGCCGTATTCACGGTTCTCCTTCTCGCAGCTGGGGCGCGAAATCCATAAAAATTTTCCGGTAACAGAATCGCTGAATTTTTCGCTGGATGACATTGCCAGTGAGCTGAATGTGCCGCGCCTGAAATCGCTTGTGGTGAGTATTGAGAATGAATGAGTTCATGAAAAAACTGGCCGGAATGGTACTTCCCTCCTGGATGGACAGGGGCGAGCCGCGAAAACTGCTGCAAACGGCGCGTCGGTTCTGGGCGGAAGTGTACGGCTGGGTGACGTGGCCACTGAACCAGTTTGATCCGCTGACCTGTACACCGGCGTTACTTAACCTGCTGGCGTATGACCGGGACATTTCCCGCTTTGACGGGGAGCCGCTGGAACTGTTCCGCAGGCGTGTGGCGTATGCCTTCGTGAATGCGCGTGACGCCGGTTCTGTTGAGGGATTTATCAGTATCTTTGAGCGGCTGGGGATCGGGTACGTTGAACTGATGGAGCGCCAGCCGGGAATTGACTGGGATGTGATTCAGGTTCGCGTCACGGACAGCCAGATTGCGACTAACACGCAGCTGATGATCCAGATTATCCGGCAGTACGGGCGGACATGCCGCCGTTACCAGTTTGAAGTGATCACGTCCGAACGGCTGACTATCCGGGCGGGATGGGATCAGGGGGAATATGTGGTTTATCCGGCAGCACTGAGCGGTACGGAAACCAGCAGCGCAACGTACAGCGCAGGGTTATAAGGGGATTATATGTCACAGACAACAATCACACTGGCATTTGAACAGTGGAAAGCGCAACAGGGCACCACGGGGGAGCCTGTTCTGCTGGATGAATTTGTGTTCGCTAATGTGCCGGCACTTGACCCGGATCAGCCGGTTGACCGCAATGAAACCCTGCCACCGGCTGAACAGATTGTTCACCGGCAGGCCGTCAGCCGTAAGGGCGTGGTGAATGACAACGCTGTGGTGCATTCCGTCGTACTGGGGGCTGATGTGGGGGATTTTTCCTTTAACTGGATTGGTCTGATTAATAAGGCCAGCGGTACGCTGGCAATGATTGTTCATGCGCCATTACAGCAAAAACTTAAAACAGCTGAAGGGCAACAGGGGAACGTGCTTACACGCTCGTTTCTGATGGAATATAACGGCGCACAGGCTGAAACCGGAATTAATACGCCTGCTGAGACCTGGCAGATTGACTTTACCGCGCGTATGGCCGGAATGGACGAGCGCCAGCGCCTGGAAAATATCGACATCTTCGGGGCGGCGGCGTTTTTTGGGGACGGCTATCTGGTCGGGAAAAGCGGGAATCAGTTTTATGTGACCAAAGGTACCGGCTATGTGGCAGGTCTGCGCACAACGCTTGCAGAAAACCTGAATATTACCGTGACAACCAGGCCAGTCAAAGTCTGGCTGGATGTATGCTGGACAGGAACGCTTACCAGCGTGTGGGGTGTGCAGTCCCGTATTACGGTTGCTGACAACCTGGCGGATTATGTGCAGAACGGCGTACAGCATTATGTGTTTGCGGTGGCGGGTATTGATGAAAACGGCAATATTACGGATTTACGCCCGAAAGGGACACTGAATGAGCAGCAGGCCAGCGATGCGCTGAGAAAACATGAGCAATCCCGTAATCATCCGGACGCCACTACCAGCGCGAAGGGGTTCACTCAGTTAAGCAGCGCGACAGACAGCACCAGTGAAGAACAGGCCGCTACGCCGAAAGCAGTCAAGATTGCTATGGATAATGCCGCAGCACGACTAGCGAAAGACAGGAACGGATCGGATATTCCTGATAAACCTCTGTTTGTTCAAAATATTGGACTGGGAAATGTGCTTTTCAAAGGTGATGGCAGGTTCCTCGCGGGAACATTTGTCAGTGACGCAATTGACCGAACATCAATTGGTGCCAGGGCGGCTACAGGCTGTCAGTTTATGCGCGCACATCAGGCACCTGATGCGCCAGACCTGGTAAGTTTCTGGCAAATTATTACCCTTAGCGAGGTGGTAAGTCCGACCACTGTTGTGGATGTTCTTGCAGTCAGTGGCAATAACGTATTGTTTGGTCACGGTACAGGAGCAGGTATTACCTCATGGCGTCATGTGGCGATGCTGGAGGGGGGCGCCTTTACGGGGGGGATTTCTGCTCCAAATATGCGTGGCGATACCCTGGTTACGGTTGGGGATGGCACTGGTGGGATGGCTAAAGGTGACGTTGATGGTGCAGGTTTTAATGGTAACAATCTGAACATTAAGTCATGGAATGGTATTGGATTTCAGAACTCAGAAGACCTGGCTATCCGGGCATATATCAGCACCCGACTCGGTGTTATCGCAGCTGCTGAAAATTTGCAGGCCGGAAATGCGATATTCAACAAAAACGGCGATGTTTACGGCGATATATGGGGCACAGGCAGCGGGCCTGGCTGGTTGAGTGCGTATATTGCAGGCAGACCGTTACGACAATACATCACCATGGTCGGTGTGTACCAGAACGACAAAACAAAGCCATTTATGCTTCATGATGATGGTTCTGGTGTATTCCTTGCTACAACTGACATGCTAAGTGGGTATGTTCAGTCAATTCGATTCGGTGCCGTTGAGCATGGAAACTTATATCGTTCGCCCGGATTTGCAGACCAGTTAGGTTACGTCATTACAGGTGTTGAGAATGGAGACTCGAACGATACACCAGACCGGATCCAACGACGCTTGTTACAGCTTAAAGTGAATGGTCAGTGGTATACGGTAGGGACATAAAAATGAGACATTTTAAAAAATTCACTAAAACAACGGAATTAACCCCTGTTCAGCAGGAGTTATCAGAGAACTGCAGCGTTCAGTTTATCCACGATGAATCAGGTGTTGACTGGTATGTGCTACAGAAATTATTTCAGCCAGACACACTGAAAATACAGTATGACAAAACAGGTCTGATTATTGCTGCGGATAAAGATGCAACAAAGTTATTTCCGCTGAATTGCTCTGTTGTGGAACTCGCTGATACTGATATTCCTGATGGTTTCCAGGCTGGTAATTTTACCTATAGCAACGGCGTTATCGCACCTGTTCAGGTTGATTATGTTGCTTTAGCGACAGCAGAACGCGACCGGCGCATGGCGTCGGTCACGTCAAAAATCAATCAGCTTATGGAAGCGCAGGATGATAGTGATATTACTGATGCCGAGCTGGTCGAACTTTCCGATTTACGTGAAGTGCGTACAAAATTGCGCCGTCTGGATCTGACTGGTGCGCCAGATATTGACTGGCCGGAGGTACCGGATGTGGCGTGAAGCGCGTCTGGCTTTTACGGATTCTCTGGCTGCGCTGGATTGTTCTGTCGTTCCGGCGCATCCGTGGATTCACGGTCTGGGGCAGCAGACAGATAACGGGGCATACCTGAGTCCGGTCAATGCAATCCATTATCTGGCGGAAAGGCTGGCCGGAACGGGAGGCAATACCGATGTGGTGATCATGATGGTAACGGGACAGACCCATGAAAACTTCATGAAGGGGCTTAACAGCCTGGTGGATGTTTTCCCCGCGCCCGCATTCACCCAGGTTAGACGTCTGGCTGAGTCTGCGGCGACACTGGCTACTGAGAAAATGCAGATCCCCGCGAAAGCCGGGGCAGGACTGCCGGTTGCCATTCCGCTGTCCGTTCCGACCAGCAGGGCAGCGTTATCCGCTGCCGCTATCAGTGAGGCGCAGAAAGCGGCTGGCGCCGGATTCAGCCTGGAAGGGCTGAAACAACAGCTGGGGGAATTTACGCAACTGCGTGACAACCTGATTAACGATGTGGCCAGCGGCCTCGCTGATTTACAGGGGAAAAGCGCCAGGGCATGGGTATTTACGGCCAGTGGCGACACCGCCGCCACCCTTCTGGCGCTGGTAAAGGACATTCCGCAGCCTTCAGCCGTTTATACTGCGGCAATCATGCTGGCCGGAAAAAATCTTGATGGAATAAGGGGCATGATTCATGACGTCGATCCCGACACTGGCGCTTAATGGTGAGGCCATACTGCTGAAAAACATGCGCGTGACCGTTTCCCAGCAGTTTCAGGATAAAGACCAGTCCGGTCAGACCAGCGCGACCACCAAATCAGAGCAGGGGGCAAAGGGCAAAGAGCTGCGTATCAGCGGCGAAATACCCTTTAAAAACCCGGAGATCCTGAAGCGTATTTTTGAACTGGCCAGCGCCACCGATGCAGACGGGAAACGCATGAAATACCGCGTTGCGCATGAGGTGGCCAGAGCGGTGAATTTTCGTGAGGCCACCTTCAGCGGAATGCTGGATGCGCCGCAGCAGGACGGAAAAATGGCCTGGCTGGTCACGTTCACCCTGGCGGAACATGTCAGCGTGCAGGAGAAGCGGGAAGCCAGGGCAACCGGTAAAACAACGGCAAAAAAACAGACGGCCAGCAGTACGGGACAATCCGCTGGTCAGAATGCCGGAGAGGATGAAGAAAAACTGACGTGGTTTGAACGCAGGGTGCTGAAGCCCGTCAATGACGCTTTGGGTTAATGATGAAACCAGTAAAACGCCTTTACCTTTCAACGGATGAAATACACCTGGCTGACGCCAGTCTGGTGCTGGAGCTGAACAGCTGCGGACGTGGCTTTATTACGGCACAGACGACCACAGACTACACCGGCAAACTGGTACGGCTGGATGTGGGGTATTCCGGTTTACTTCTGCGCTGGTTTACCGGCTATGTGGAGCGCTCACAGCCTGCCGAAAACGGTTATCAGCGTCTGTTTGTCCGCGAGCTGGCTGGCGTGTTTGAGCGGATGTGGCCATGCTCATTTCAGCATCCCACACTGCGCGATGTGGCCGGATGGCTGGAGGAAAACAGCGGGATCAGCATTGCGGTACCGGATGTGCCGTACAGTGATAAACCGATCCCCCATTTCACCCATAACGGGACGGGATACCAGCTGCTGAATAACCTGGGCAGGGCATTCAGTATCACGGATTACATCTGGTATCCATTGCCGGATGGTTCGCTGTATGTCGGCGGCGCAGAAAAGGCGCTGTTTGCCGGACGCCCGGTAGAAATCCCGGCAGAGTTCAGCCAGGGAACGGCGGGCGGTAATTCCATGACATTGCCGGTGATCCAGAGTCTTCGTCCGGGCGTGGACGTGAACGGGGAACGCGTGACCAAAGTTCATCTGGCGAATGACACAATGACCATCACGTGGACACCACGGAACCGCGCCACAGGTCAGCCATTGCAGAAAACACCGGCGCAGCGTCAGATAGAAAGCCATTACCCGGAACTGGCTTCAGGTCTTCACCTGCCCAAACTGGCCAGGGTGGTGGCACCCAGCGAGGCCGTAAAAAGCGGTAATTTTGCCGACCCGTTCCGGCCACGGTACGCTGTTGACGTGCAGCTGCTTGACGCGGACGGCAACCCGGACAACCAGACGCCGGTATATTCCGCCGTACCGCTGCCAGTGCCAATGGCCGGTAACGATTCGGGAATGTTCCAGTTTCCACCGGAAGGAACGCTGGTAGAAGTGGCGTTTACGGGCGGCAGACCGGACAAGCCCTTTATCAGGCAGACGCTGCCGGATGGCACCAGTCTGCCGGACATTAAGCCCGGCGAACAGCTGCAACAGCAGCGAGCGGAAGTCTCGCAACGCGTGACACAGGCAGGAGACTGGGTACGCCAGACGGATCAGACCATCAGTGAAACATCGATGGCGCGGACGGTGAAAGCCGACACGGAACGACGAGAACTGGTCAGCCGTGAAACCACGGTGAAAGCCACGGATAAAATCACAGTACTGGGTACCGCCACGCTGATGGCCGGAGCCATACAGCAGGTCAGTGCTGGCGACTTCAGCCAGGCGGTAAAAGGAAACCGGCTGGCCAGTATTACAGGAAATGAAGAAACCGAAATCGCCGGGCAGCTGTCCACGAAAGTGGCCGGCGCCATGAATGTTGATGTGGGGGGAACCCTGACAGAAAAGATTGCCGCATTACGTAAATCTGTGGCGGCGGGCGGTCAGCAGATTATGGGGCCAACCGTGCATATCGGTAGCGAGGGCGTAAATACGCTAACTATGATGCTGGACACCATTGATTTACTGGCAGAGCTGGCGCAGCAGTGCGCGAGCCATTCGCACCCCAGTGTCGGTACGCCGACGAACGCGGGCGCATTTAACCAGACGGCAGCGAAGGCCGGACAGACCCGGAGCAAGTACCAGAACATCATCGCCTGATTCTCTCTTTTCAGCCCGCATAATGCGGGCTTTTTTATCCCCACTTTCAGACCGTATCAGACGCATTTTTAGCGTCGTTAATATCTGCCCCCGTTCATCCATTACCTCATTTGTTTCAGTGGCACAGCAAGCCGCTGCGGCTGTCTGTTGGCGACGAAATAACGGCGGAAGTGACGAAAACGGCGCTACACCGCACCCGCCTGCGGTTTTCGTGTTGAGAATGATTTCAGTTTTTCCGGTGGTACAAAACACATCGCCAGACCGTGCCAATGCTGGAGGTTTGACGGCCGATCGCTAACTGAAATGTGTGAAACAGATTTCAAAGATTACAGTTTTTGTGCGATTACCGGCCGTGGGTGAAAAATGCCGGTGCCGGACTTCATGCGGGATTAACAGCGATTACGTGACTTTTTACGTAACAACCGCATCGGAATCACGTAAGGGCGGGGAAGTGCCCAGACCTTATATGACGCGCTCTGGCGCGGAATGGCAGTGAAATGCGGAACTGAAATACTTTGCACAGCCTGAACCATCGCCATACCTGCAATAACGTACACGCTCCAGTGCTCAAATCACTAACAGATAGATATACAAAACTACCAACAAATCAGGGGGATTTCTGACCAATCTGGGCATTTTCAAAATTTGATGGGGGGCATCGGAAAACCGTCACAAACGTCACAAGATTTAAAAGTATTATCTATCTATATGATATTTAATAATAAATAAGCATATTTAAAACCATCACAAGAGCATCACAGAAGCATCACAGTGTGACGGTATTAAAACATCACAACTCTGTTTTATAACTCATTGAATTTATTGAGTGTGATGGTTTGCGTTACGTTTTGTGATGGTTTTACCGTCACAACATTTATTGTTTAGAATCATTATGATAGGGTTTCTTTTTGTAAGGTGTGATGGTTGTGACGGTTTTCCGAGGGAGCTTCCAATATTATGTTATGCGATGTTTTTATTCTTTAACGGGGATTTAATATCTTGGTAAGAGAGAAAATGATGTAAGTTCTGTTAATATTTATACTGGCTACAAATATAGTATCCATATGGTATTAATAGTATGGTTATAATTTTTTATGATTAAAACTAAGGGACTAAAATGAAATTATCTCCAGCAGAATTAAAGTTAGAAAAGGATAAGGTGCAGGATAATAAATTCAATCAATATGTTAAACGTATAACACTAAAAAATGTCAGGGGATTTGATGAGGAAATTGTAGAGTTTAAAACCCCCGTAACTGCGCTTATTGGTACCAATGGCGGCGGGAAGTCGACGATATTAGGTGCTGTAGCCCTCGCTTATAAAAATGTTAAGCCAAGTAAATTTTTCCCTAAATCATTTTATGGCGACGATTCAATGAGTGATTGGGAGATTGGTTTTGAATTGATTGATAAGCCTATTTCAAAAGATAAAAACATTAACAGAACTGCAAAGTTCAAACAGATGAAATGGCGTAGAGATAGTTTTCCGGAGCGAAATGTTGTATATGTAGAAATACAACGAACAGTCCCTGCTGGTGAGCTAACTAAATTCAATAAGTTTTTATCTGGTGATTCAATTCAATTTGAAGTGAAAAACCTTAATCCTGATACAATAAAATATTGCACTGCAGTTTTGGATAAAAAAATAGAAGATTATAAATGTGTAATAAATAAGAATGATCCAACTTCTAGAATGTTTGTAGGCAAGGCGTTGAATGGTTCTGGTTATTCTCAGTTCCATTTTGGTGCAGGTGAAGCCTCAATAATAGATACTATTGATAGAATTGAAAATGCTACCGATAATTCTCTTATCTTGGTTGAAGAAATTGAGAATGGGTTGCATCCTGTCGCGGTAAGATTGTTTGTTAATTATTTGACAAATGTCGCGAAGCGAAAAAAACTGCAGATAATATTTACAACACATTCACAGGATGCAGTGAATGAGCTTGAGCCAGAAGCCGTTTGGGCCTCCATTAATAAAAAAGTTTGGAATGGTAAACTAAGCATTGAAAGTTTACGTGCTATTACGGGGCAGAAGGTAAATTCGAAGGTTATATATGTTGAAGATTCTTTTGCAAAAGAGTGGGTTGAGAATGCGATAGATAGATATCTTCCAAAATTAGCTTCAACAATAAAAGTTTATACGGCTGGCGGATATCCTAGTGTTGTTAAGGTTAGTCAATATCATAATGAGAACCCTACCATTAATTATCCTTCTATTGCCTTAGTTGATGGCGATATTAAAGGACGGCAGGGAACTAAGGAATTGCCTGAAAATGCAATGTTTATCGGGGACGACTATCCTGATGCTATAGTCTATCATTATATTGCTAAAAACATAGAAGAACATGCTTCAGTTTTAAGGCAAAGATGTTTGTTAACAAGATTTGATGCTGAAAAAATCAAGGCGGCTGTTGAAAGTGTAATGAATTCGGCATGTGATCATCATGTTTATTTTACTAGATTAAGTGATAAATTGGATTTTACATCTGAGTTGTTTATTAGGGCGGGTATGATAGATTTATTCAACGAGCACAACTCTGAGTTTTGGTCGCCAATCATGGACTTCATTAAAAAAGGATTGGATTGAATGGTTGAGAGTGAATTTATAAATATAGACTGGGATGATTTGTAAAGTCCGTACTACAATTTAATTAGAATTAAACTAATAAGATAAAGCCTCATTAGTCGAGGCTTTATCTTATATATGACCTTTTTCTTAACCTTATTTATTGTCTTGCTTTGGTGCAACAACCACTGATGCCAGTTTATCGATCAGACGTTCGCACGCTTCAACATCCTTCAGACTGCGCAATTTAACCTTTGCTATTTTAGGTTCATAGTCCCCGGTACAAAGATTCAATTCGATTTCAACATCGTTCCTGTTTAGCAATCCCATAATAACCCCTGCTAACTTCCTTGCCTGAGTGGCCACTTCAAAGATGAGATTAAGTCTATCCGGTGCATTGTTGGAAAAGCAAATAGTTTTACTAACGTCAAACCCGTTACTTTTGAAGTAATCTTGTATTGAAGCTGAAAGTTCAGGAGGGCAGGCAAGCCGAACGCCGGCCAGTTTTGAATGATGTAGTGGTGCTCCTTCTAACTCTTGCATTTTAGACTCCATATGAAAAAACCCCAGATTCGGGGTTTTTTGTTATCGATGTGGTCGATATGTGGACGTTGGTTGAAATAAATCCTTTTATTTCAGTGAGATACTGTGAAATAAAACGCGCCCGAAGGCGCGTTGGCGATACACTCAATGTAAGGGACTACTCTTCTTCTGCTTCGACGAAGCTGGCATCTTTCACCGATGCGGTGGCACGACGGGCTTCGCCTTTGTGCTGCACTTTATTGAGCTGCCGTTCCAGCTTGTTGATCAATTCATTAATAGCGGTGTACATATCTTCGTGTTTTGCGCTGGCGACCAGATGTCCGTTCGGTGTATTAATGGTGGCGTCAGCAATAAAGCCCTGTGGCTCTTTAGACAGAATGATATGAGGATTAATCAGGTGAGTTTGCCATTTTTCCAGTTTGGCGAGACGGTCTGCGACATGTTGGCGGATTGCCGGAGTAATTTCCATTTGTTTACTGGTAATGTTCATTGTCATAAATTTTACCTCTTGTCTTTCCCGTCTTGGTGATTCCAGCATACCGTTCTTAATGTCAAAATGTGTGATGTAAATCACATTATTTTGTCACTTTTTGTCAAGGCGAACTTTTTGTGAGGCATCGCAGGAAGAAGCGATCTTTTACTTGAGGAATGGCTGAAAGCAGGCCATATTTGACTGGATGCGTTGCAGTGAAATCATTTCTGTTGCATCAGATATCGAATAAAAAAACGGCAGCCGGAAGGCTGCCGTTTTGCTTGTTGGTATTGCTTCAGGTGTTTTTGCTGTTAGCGGCAATAATTTTCGCGACTTTGTCAGCCTGCGCATTCAGCTGCATCTGACGATAGGCGTTTTCCATCAGCGGCAACGCATCGCGCGTGGCCTGCGTATCAGGATAATTGCGTAGCATACCTTCTACCCGGTTTACGACCGCAACCCATGCGCCGCGCGCGGTATAGTACTCTGCGACGGAATATTCATATTTCGCCAGACGGTCTTTCAGGAATACCAGACGCTTAGTGGCGTCGGTGGTGTACTGGCTATTAGGATAGCTGCGTACCAGTTTCGAAAAGTCATTGAACGCCGCCCGCGCATGTTGCGGATCGCGATCGCTGCGATCGACGCCAAAGAAACCCTGCAGCGCGCTATCATCCAGCGCCATGTTCGTCAGGCCGCGCATGTACATGACATAGTCAATATTAGGGTGCGTTGGATTAAGACGCATAAAACGATCGATAGCGGCCTGCGCTAGCGGCAAATCGGCGTTTTTGTAATAGGCGTAGATAAGATCCAACTGCACCTGCTGAGAATACGGTCCGAATGGATAACGATTATCTAACGCTTCCAATTGCGTTATTGCCTGTTTCCAGTTACCGTCCTGCAGCTTTTGCTGAGCAGTCGCGTAGATTTCATTCGGCGGATTATCGGGCACCTCTTCCTTTGAACCCGAGCAACCCGCCAGAAACAGGCTCAACGTGGCTGCTGCCACCAGATATTTCATGCGCGTCATGACGTTTTGACTTTCCTCAAAATGTTTTACGGGAGATTCTCTGTTCCTGCTCCCGGTTAAGACCAGCTACAATAGCACACTATATTAAACGGCAAAGCCGTAAAACCCAACGTTAAACGAAGAAGCTGTATATGGCACAACGAGTACAACTCACCGCAACGGTCTCCGAAAACCAACTCGGTCAACGCTTAGATCAGGCTTTGGCCGAAATGTTCCCGGATTATTCACGTTCGCGTATAAAAGAATGGATTTTGAATCAGCGCGTGTTGGTCAATGGTCAACTTTGCGATAAGCCAAAAGAAAAAGTGTTAGGCGGCGAGCGGGTGGCTATTGATGCGGAGATCGACGAAGAGATTCGTTTTGAAGCGCAGGATATCCCGTTAGATATTGTTTATGAAGATGACGATATTCTGGTTATCAACAAACCACGCGATCTGGTGGTACATCCTGGCGCGGGTAACCCGGACGGTACGGTACTGAACGCGTTGCTACATTATTATCCGCCGATTGCGGATGTTCCGCGCGCGGGCATTGTGCATCGTCTGGATAAGGACACGACGGGGCTGATGGTGGTGGCCAAAACCGTTCCGGCGCAAACGCGCCTGGTGGAGTCTTTGCAGCTGCGCGAGATCACCCGCGAATATGAAGCGGTCGCGATCGGACATATGACGGCGGGAGGAACGGTGAATGAACCCATCAGTCGTCACCCGACCAAACGTACCCATATGTCGGTGCATCCCATGGGCAAACCGGCGGTGACCCACTACCGCATTATGGAACATTTCCGTGTGCACACGCGTCTTAGGTTGCGTCTGGAGACCGGGCGTACGCACCAGATCCGCGTGCATATGGCGCATATTACGCATCCGTTAGTGGGCGATCAGGTCTACGGTGGTCGTCCACGTCCACCGAAAGGCGCATCGGAAGAATTTATTTCCACGCTGCGTAAGTTTGACCGCCAGGCGCTGCATGCAACGATGCTGCGTCTCTACCATCCTGTATCGGGTATCGAAATGGAGTGGCACGCGCCGATTCCACAAGATATGGTGGACCTTATCGATGCGATGCGCACCGATTTCGAAGATCATAAAGATGATGTGGACTGGTTATGAATGCACTGATTGTCCCGCAGTGGCCGCTGCCGAAAGGCGTCGCAGCCTGTAGTTCTACCCGTATTGGCGGGGTGAGTTTACCGCCTTACGACTCGCTGAATCTGGGCGCGCATTGCGGCGATAACCCGGAGCATGTTGAAGAGAACCGCAAGCGTCTGTTTGCGGCGGGCAATCTGCCTTCGAAACCTGTCTGGCTTGAACAGGTTCACGGTAAAAATGTGTTGAGGCTTACCGGGGAACCTTATGCCTCCAAACGTGCGGATGCGTCTTACAGTAATACGCCAGGAACCGTCTGCGCGGTAATGACGGCAGACTGCCTGCCTGTGCTATTCTGTAACCGTGAGGGAACAGAAGTGGCGGCGGCTCATGCGGGCTGGCGCGGATTATGTGAAGGCGTACTGGAGGAAACTGTCACCTGCTTTGCTGACAAACCAGAAAATATCATCGCCTGGTTAGGTCCGGCGATCGGCCCGACCGCGTTTGAAGTGGGGCCGGAAGTGCGTGACGCATTTTTAGCAAAAGATGCGCAAGCCGATAGCGCATTTTTGCCGCACGGGGAAAAATTTCTGGCGGATATTTATCAGCTTGCACGCCAACGTCTGGCGAATACCGGCGTTGAACATGTCTATGGCGGGGATCGCTGCACCTTTAGCGAAAGTGAGACTTTCTTCTCTTATCGTCGCGACAAGACGACAGGTCGTATGGCAAGTTTTATTTGGCTGATATAACCTAAAGAATCAAGACGATCCGGTACGGGTAACTTTCTTTTCACATAATTCAGGTCATTCACCTTGAATAATTGAGGGATGACCTCATTTAATCTCCAGTAGCAATTTTGACCTGTTATGGGAGGAGTTATGCGTCTGGATCGTCTTACTAACAAATTCCAGCTTGCTCTTGCCGATGCCCAGTCGCTCGCGCTGGGGCACGACAACCAATTCATCGAACCTCTTCATTTAATGAGCGCCTTGCTGAACCAGGAAGGGGGATCGATACGTCCTTTATTAACCTCCGCCGGCATTAATGCTGGCCAGTTGCGCACCGCTATCGATCAGGCGCTGAGCCGTTTACCGCAGGTGGAAGGCACCGGCGGCGACGTACAGCCTTCTTCGGAACTGGTACGCGTACTGAACCTTTGCGACAAGCTGGCGCAAAAACGGGGGGACAATTTTATTTCGTCAGAGCTGTTTGTTCTGGCGGCGCTTGAGTCTCGCGGCACGTTAACCGATCTGCTGAAATCAGCCGGTGCGACCACGGCCAATATCACTCAGGCAATTGAACAGATGCGCGGAGGTGAAAGCGTGAACGATCAAGGGGCTGAAGACCAACGTCAGGCCTTGAAAAAATATACCGTCGATCTGACCGAGCGGGCTGAACAAGGCAAGCTTGACCCGGTAATTGGTCGTGATGAAGAAATTCGCCGTACCATTCAGGTACTGCAACGTCGTACTAAAAACAACCCGGTGTTAATCGGTGAGCCTGGGGTCGGTAAAACGGCCATTGTTGAAGGGCTGGCGCAGCGCATTATTAATGGTGAAGTTCCTGAAGGCTTAAAAGGTCGTCGCGTGCTGGCGCTGGATATGGGCGCGCTGGTGGCCGGGGCGAAATATCGCGGCGAATTTGAAGAGCGTCTGAAAGGCGTGCTGAACGATCTGGCGAAACAGGAAGGCAACGTCATCCTGTTTATCGATGAGCTGCACACCATGGTTGGCGCAGGTAAGGCCGATGGCGCCATGGACGCCGGGAATATGCTGAAACCGGCGCTGGCGCGCGGGGAACTGCACTGTGTGGGCGCCACCACGCTGGATGAATACCGTCAGTACATTGAAAAAGACGCGGCGCTGGAACGTCGTTTTCAAAAAGTGTTTGTCGCAGAACCTTCAGTGGAAGACACCATCGCTATTCTGCGTGGCCTGAAAGAACGTTACGAGCTGCACCACCATGTGCAGATCACTGACCCGGCGATTGTGGCGGCGGCAACATTATCTCACCGCTATATCGCCGACCGTCAGTTGCCGGATAAAGCTATCGACCTGATCGATGAAGCGGCATCCAGCATTCGTATGCAGATTGACTCTAAGCCGGAGGAGCTGGACAGACTCGACCGCCGCATTATTCAGCTCAAACTGGAACAGCAGGCGTTGATGAAAGAGTCTGACGAGGCGAGTAAAAAACGTCTCGATATGCTGAATGAAGAACTGGACGATAAAGAGCGTCAGTACTCTGAGCTGGAAGAAGAGTGGAAAGCGGAAAAAGCCTCGCTCTCCGGTACTCAGACGATTAAGGCTGAGCTGGAGCAGGCGAAGATTGCCATTGAGCAGGCGCGTCGCGTTGGCGACCTGGCGCGAATGTCTGAACTGCAGTACGGCAAAATTCCGGAGCTGGAAAAACAGCTGGAAGCCGCGACCCAGTCGGAAGGTAAAACCATGCGTCTGTTACGTAACAAAGTAACGGATGCGGAAATTGCCGAAGTGCTGGCGCGCTGGACCGGTATTCCGGTTGCCAGAATGCTGGAAGGCGAACGTGAAAAACTGTTGCGTATGGAACAAGAGTTACACAGCCGTGTGATCGGGCAGAATGAAGCCGTTGAAGCAGTATCGAACGCCATACGTCGTAGCCGCGCGGGGCTGTCCGATCCGAACCGTCCGATTGGTTCCTTCCTGTTCCTTGGGCCGACGGGGGTCGGTAAAACCGAACTGTGTAAAGCGCTGGCTAACTTTATGTTTGACAGCGACGACGCGATGGTGCGTATCGACATGTCTGAGTTTATGGAGAAACACTCCGTGTCTCGTTTGGTCGGGGCGCCTCCGGGATATGTCGGCTATGAAGAAGGCGGTTATTTGACAGAAGCGGTACGCCGTCGTCCTTATTCCGTCATCTTGTTGGATGAAGTAGAAAAAGCGCATCCGGATGTATTCAACATTCTGTTGCAGGTGCTGGACGACGGTCGGCTGACTGACGGGCAGGGGAGAACGGTCGACTTCCGTAATACGGTGGTCATTATGACTTCTAACCTCGGTTCCGATCTCATTCAGGAGCGCTTTGGCGAACTGGATTACGGTCGAATGAAAGAGATGGTGCTGGGTGTGGTTAGCCAAAACTTCCGTCCGGAATTTATCAACCGTATTGATGAAGTTGTGGTATTCCATCCGTTAGGTGAGCAACACATCGCTTCTATTGCTCAGATCCAGCTGCAGCGTCTGTACAAACGTCTGGAAGAACGTGGTTATGAAATCCATATCTCCGACGAGGCGCTGAAACTGTTGAGCGCCAACGGTTACGATCCGGTCTACGGGGCGCGTCCGTTAAAACGTGCTATTCAACAGCAGATCGAAAACCCACTGGCGCAGCAAATCCTGTCTGGTGAACTGGTTCCTGGCAAAGTGATTCGCCTTGAAGCCAATGATGATCGTATTGTGGCAGTGCAGTAAGTCACAAATTTGAATAAAACGGGCCCTGACGGGCTCGTTTTTGTTTAAAAACCAGGCGAAAATAGGCTTTTGGTTCAAATGTTGTTTGAAAAGTGAACGGTTGAGCTTTTTTTTGCATTTAGGTCTTGTCAGGCTCTAATAACTCCCTATAATGCGCCACCACTGACACGGAACAACGGCATACAGGCCGCCGGGTTAGAAAGGCTTCGTTAAGAAGTGTGTGAGGAAAGCGAAAATAAGGGCTTGACTCAAAAAGAGGAAAGCGTAATATACGCCACCTCGCGACGGTGAGCTGAAAGCCGCGTCGCACCTGCTCTTTAACAATTTAT
>NZ_JAMMZV010000003.1:0-527726 GCF_051811585.1 Salmonella sp. NW177
GCGCAGCGATGCGTTGAGCTAACCGGTACTAATGAACCGTGAGGCTTAACCTTACAACGCCGAAGATGTTTTGGCGGATGAGAGACGATTTTCAGCACTGATTCAGAGTTGAGTACGCAATAATTTGCGCAGCAGCAAGGCGGCAAGCGAAGGAAAGGAAGGAGCATACTGAAGTATGTGACTGACTTTACGAGCGCAGGCAACGCCGCTGATGCGATAAAGAATTGCGTACAGAGCACAAAGAATTTGCCTGGCGGCACTAGCGCGGTGGTCCCACCTGACCCCATGCCGAACTCAGAAGTGAAACGCCGTAGCGCCGATGGTAGTGTGGGGTCTCCCCATGCGAGAGTAGGGAACTGCCAGGCATCAAATTAGAAGTATGGCATTAACTTTCGGGGCAGTTCACTACTCGACAGAGAGTAGGACAAAAGCGAAAGCTTTTGAACGTTGCGAAGCAACGGCCCGAAGGGTGAATCACGAAGTGATTCATAAACTGCCAGGCATCAAATTGCAGTAAACCGGGATGAAAATCCGGGTTGTGACAAAGAAATTCGGTGGAGCGGTAGTTCAGTTGGTTAGAATACCTGCCTGTCACGCAGGGGGTCGCGGGTTCGAGTCCCGTCCGTTCCGCCACTTATTAAGAGCCCTGAGCATTAGCTCAGGGCTTTTTCTTTGCATGTCATTTAATTATTGCTCAATTCGCAAAAATCCTCTGCATTTCTCGCTCTTTTTCTGCAAAGCGCTGAAGGTCATAATCCCCTCAGTTAACGAACATAGTGATTAAAAAGAGGAATTCTATGACTATCCCTGCATTCGGTTTAGGTACTTTTCGCCTGAAAGACGACGTGGTTATCGCTTCTGTTAAAACGGCGCTTGAACTGGGCTACCGTGCTGTCGACACTGCACAGATCTATGATAATGAAGCGGCTGTTGGACAGGCGATTGCTGAAAGCGGTGTACCACGTAATGAGCTGTACATCACCACCAAGATCTGGATTGAAAACCTTAGCAAAGACAAGCTAATCCCAAGCCTGAAAGAGAGCCTGAAAAAACTGCGTACCGATTATGTCGATCTGACGCTGATCCACTGGCCATCTCCGGGTGATGCCGTGTCTGTCGAAGAATTTATGCAGGCATTGCTGGAAGCTAAAAAACAAGGGCTGACTCGCGAAATTGGCATTTCAAACTTCACCATTCCGTTGATGAAAAAGGCTATTGCCGCGGTGGGCGCAGACCATATCGCCACCAACCAGATTGAGCTATCTCCGTATCTGCAGAATCGTAAGGTGGTTGACTGGGCGAAAGCGCACGGTATCCATATCACCTCTTACATGACGCTGGCATACGGTAAGGCGCTGAAAGATGAAGTGATTGCGCGCATTGCGGCTAAACATAATGCGACCCCGGCGCAGGTTATTCTGGCATGGGCAATGGGTGAAGGTTACTCGGTGATCCCTTCATCCACCAGGCGTGAAAACCTGGCAAGCAACCTGCTGGCACTGGACCTGCATCTGGATGCCGAAGATAGAGCAGCGATCGCGGCACTGGACTGCAACGATCGTCTGGTTAGCCCGGAAGGACTGGCCCCTGCCTGGGATTAATTACCCGATCCTTTGTACCTTTATCCCTCTTTCACAGCTCCTGCGGGGGCTGTTCTTATATATTCGCTCAAAAAGTCGATAAATGCCCGAATGCGTGTGCTGACGGCGCGATCGCTGTAGTAAACGGCGCTGAAAGGCATTTCTACCGGCAGACGTTTATCGGCCAGCAGTTCCACCAGTTCTCCCCGCGCGATCTCTTTATCAATCATATAATCTGAAAGACATGCAATGCCGTTACCGTTCAGGCAAAGTTGTTTTAACGTTTCCCCGCTGTTGGAAGAAATCCCACATTCAACCTCATGGAGCTGCCCATCGCTACAGGCAATCGGCCAGGTATTGAGCGAAACAGGTTCTGAGAACCCCAGGCACAGATGCCGTTTTAACTCTTCAACGGTCTCTGGCTTGCCAAAACGGGCAATATAATCCGGTGAGGCGATAATCTTACGATAACTGGTAAATAACGGACGCGCGCGCAGACTTGAATCTGTCAACGTGCCTGCGCGTATCGCAACATCCACTTTTCGTTCAATAAGATTGATGAACGTTTCTGAGGAGACAAGAGACAACGTTATTTCCGGATACCGTTCACGAAAAGGTTTAATCAGCGGCATCAGGAAATGCAGCATTACCGGCGTTGCCGCATCGATACGCAGTAAGCCGCGCGGGGTATTACGCGACTCCATGATTTCCGTTTCTGCGGCGGCCATTTCTTGCAGTATCTGCTGCACGCGCCTGAAGTATCGCTCTCCTTCTTCAGTCAGGCTCAGCTGTCGAGTCGTACGATTAAGCAGACTGACGCCGAGCTTCATCTCCAGCTTTTTAACTGCCCGGCTGACAGCGGAATTGGCCTGTCCAAGCTGCTCTGCCGCCCGGCTGAAGCTGCCGCTTTCCACGACAGCGACAAAAATTGCGAGTTCTTCGGAGGTGGCTTTCATTTTTGCTCCTGAAGCAAAATTAAATTGATATTTTGGCTATTTTTGTCATTAAAACATCCAGGCATACTGCGTGTCATCTGATTACTGCTGTTATGGAGTTATGTATGCCTCTCGCTTTATTTGCACTGACAATAAGTGCTTTCGCTATCGGTACGACTGAGTTTGTGATTGTCGGCCTGGTGCCGACCATTGCTCAACAACTGGCTATCTCGTTACCTTCCGCCGGAATGCTGGTTTCAATCTATGCGCTGGGTGTGGCTATTGGCGCGCCGGTGCTAACCGCGCTGACCGGACGCCTGCCGCGTAAACAGTTACTGGTCGCGCTGATGGTCTTGTTTACGGCGGGGAATTTGCTGGCATGGCAGGCACCGGGCTATATGACATTAATCGTCGCCCGTCTGCTGACGGGCCTGGCGCACGGCGTGTTCTTCTCGATTGGATCTACCATCGCGACAAGTCTGGTGCCAAAAGAGAAAGCGGCTTCTGCGATCGCTATTATGTTTGGTGGTTTAACGGTAGCGCTGGTCACGGGCGTGCCGCTGGGAACATTTATCGGTCAGCATTTTGGCTGGCGTGAGACCTTCCTTGCGGTATCACTGTTAGGGGTGATTGCGCTGATGAGCAGTCAACTGCTGATCCCGGCCAACATTCCCGGTCGGGCGGCCGCCAGCATTCGTGACCAGGTGAAAGTACTGACTCATCCTCGTCTGTTGCTGATTTACGCCGTTACGGCGCTTGGCTACGGCGGGGTATTCACGGCATTCACCTTCCTGGCGCCAATGATGCAGGATCTGGCGGGATTCTCCCCGGCAGCGGTAAGCTGGATCTTACTGGGGTATGGCGTATCAGTGGCTATCGGCAATATCTGGGGCGGTAAACTGGCGGATAAGCATGGCGCCGTGCCGGCGCTGAAATTCATTTTCGCCGCGCTGTTTGTTCTGCTTATGGTCTTCCAGGTGACGGCCTCCACGCAGTATGCCGCGCTGGCTACCATCCTGGTGATGGGGGTCTTTGCCTTCGGTAACGTACCGGGGTTGCAGGTCTACGTGGTACAGAAAGCGGAACAATTCACGCCTAATGCGGTAGATGTGGCGTCAGGTCTGAACATTGCGGCGTTTAACATTGGTATTGCGCTGGGCTCCGTGATTGGCGGGCAAACGGTGGAGCATTACGGTTTGGCGCAGACGCCGTGGATTGGCGCCCTCATTGTTCTGGTGGCTTTCCTGCTGATGGGTGTCAGCGGACGTCTTGATAAACCTGTACGCATTGCTCTGGAGTAAATTATTGATGTAAGCGCCTACTTACAAAACAAACTGCAATTGTTCGTTGAAAGTGAGTGCTAAAATCCCTATAACAGAAGAACCAGTCCGGTTGAGGACTGGTTGACGTTACAGAGGTTTGAAAGTCAAAAGTGCGAAAAAACACCTATGCGATGCGCTATGTTGCCGGACAGCCCGCCGAGCGGATTTTGCCGCCAGGGTCGTTTGCGAGCATTGGCCAGGCATTGCCCGCCGGGGAACCGCTAAGCAGTGAAGAGCGGATCCGTATCCTCGTGTGGAATATATTCAAGCAGCAGCGAGCCGAATGGTTATCGGTGCTGAAGAACTACGGCAAAGATGCGCATCTGGTCCTGTTGCAGGAGGCACAGACGACGCCTGAACTGGTACAGTTTGCCACCGCTAACTATCTTGCCGCCGACCAGGTTCCCGCTTTTGTACTACCTCAGCATCCGTCTGGCGTCATGACGCTTTCTGCCGCCCATCCTGTTTACTGCTGCCCTTTACGGGAAAGAGAACCGATTTTACGTTTGGCGAAATCAGCCCTGGTGACGGTATATCCCTTGCCGGATACCCGTTTATTAATGGTAGTAAATGTTCATGCGGTAAATTTTAGTCTGGGCGTGGACGTATACAGTAAGCAGTTACTTCCGATCGGCGACCAGATTGCGCACCATAGCGGCCCTGTCATTATGGCGGGTGATTTTAATGCCTGGAGCCGTCCACGTATGAATGCGTTGTACCGCTTTGCACGTGAGATGTCGCTGCGCCAGGTGCGTTTCACTGACGATCAGCGCCGTCGTGCATTTGGACGACCGCTGGATTTTGTTTTTTATCGTGGGTTAAACGTAAATGAAGCCTCCGTACTGGTGACGCGCGCTTCCGATCACAATCCGCTACTCGTTGAATTCAGTCCCGGCAAACCTGAGCAATAAAGGTGCGTCAGGTCTGCCGTGGGGCAGGCCTCTGCGGGTGCTGCCCTCTATTTTTCTCATAACAGAAGGGCACTACCATGACAACGCATTCCCACCATGACAATGTTGAAAAGCAGTTTGGTTCACAGGCGAACGCCTATTTACATAGCGCCGTTCACGCAGCGGGTCGTGACTTAGCGCGGCTGGCGCAAAGGCTGTCTGATTTTTCCCACGCGAACGTACTGGATATGGGATGTGGGGCTGGACACGCGAGTTTTGTCGCTGCGCAACATGCCAACTCGGTCGTGGCATACGATTTATCCGCCAGCATGCTTGAGGTTGTCGCTGGAGCGGCGGAAGAAAGACATTTAAGTAATATTACTCTCCGCCAAGGCTATGCCGAAAAACTGCCCTTTGAAGATGCATCGTTTGAGGTGGTGATTAGCCGCTATTCCGCGCATCACTGGCACGACGTTGGTCAGGCATTGCATGAGGTTTATCGTGTATTAAAACCCGGCGGCGTGCTGATTATCATGGATGTCATGTCGCCTGGACATCCTGTACGCGATATCTGGCTGCAAACGGTGGAGGCGTTACGCGACACGTCGCATGTCCGTAACTATTCCAGTGGCGAATGGCTGGCGATGGTCAATAACGCGATGCTGGTAACGAATACCGTGATAACCGATCGTTTATCGCTGGAGTTTCGCTCATGGGTAACGCGGATGCGTACGCCAGCGCCGTTGGTTGAGGCGATTCGATTATATCAGGCGAGCGCCCCGGTAGAGGTGAAGCGTTATTTTGAGTTGCAGGATGACGGCTCGTTTAGCAGCGATACTATCATGCTGGAAGCGCATAAAGCGGTATAGCAATTTAAAAGGCGCCGGGGGAAGCGGCGCCTTTTGGCTTTTTCGTCGGACAATATCAGGAGTCTGGCGTGCTATTGTCCTTCACAAACAACGTAAGCTGATCGCCCGGTTGTAGATTATCCGTATCATGGTTCCAGCGCATCACATCTTTGATATTAACCCCGTGACGTCTGGCGATACTGGAAAGCGAATCGCCTTTACGGACACGATAGGTAATGCTATCGCTATTGTTTGCCAGTCGTTGCGCGCTGCTGCCAGCGCCTACGGTCAGGCTTTGCCCGATTTTCAGGCGCGAACCACGCAGGTTGTTCCACTGCTGCAAGTCCTTCGTGCTTACGCCAAGCCGCGAAGCAATACCGGAAAGCGTATCGCCAGAGCGCACCTTATAGCTACGGCTATTCAACGGCGTATTGTCGGCGATCAGTTGGGACTGAACGGCGTCAATCTCACCGGAAGCCAGCGACTCACGCAACTGCTCGGCATGCTTTTTGGGCACCATAACATATTGCGGACCGCTTACGCCTAAGGTAGACCCTTTTACACCGGCATTAAACGTCTTCAGCTTGCTGATAGACATGCCCGCCATATCCGCAACCTGCGCCATTTCAACTGGACTGTTTAAACGAACTCGTGCCAGCGCTCGGCTTTCATCTGTTGTTGGCAGACGTACGCCGTAGCGTTTGCTGTTTTTGAGAATTTCACTCAATGCCAGCATCTTAGGTACGTAGAGTTTCGTTTCTCTGGGCAAAGAAAGCGACCAGAAATCCGTCGGTTTTCCACGCGCTTTGTTTGCTTTAATTGCCCGCATAACACGGCCTTCGCCGCTGTTATACGCTGCAACGGTTAACAGCCAGTCGCCGTCAAACATTTTGTTCAGACGCTGCATCATGTCTAACGCGGCGGTCGTAGAGGCTACAACATCGCGACGCGCGTCATAATTACGGGTCTGCTTTAAACCATAATTGCGCCCTGTGCTCGGTATGATCTGCCAGATGCCTGCGGCATTGGCGCCAGACGTTGCGTGAGGATCAAAAGCGCTCTCCACTATGGGTAGTAGTACCAGCTCCATAGGCATGTTACGTTTCTTAACCTGCCCCGCTATCCAGTACATATACGGCTCTGCCCGTAAAGTTACATCGTGGAGATAGCTCTTATTGCGTAAATACTTCTGTTTCTGTTCGCGAATCCGGCTGTTTTCCGGAATTCCCATCTTTAGCTCGTCGCCAATGAAAGCCCACAAGTCCTGATCTGGCGCGATAGACGTTCCGTCGTCCATCCATCGTGCCTGACTCGTAAACTTTCCTGCTTCCCCTTGACCAGCTGCAGAAAGGCTCTGTGCGTGCTGTTGGACGTTGCCAGTGTTCTGAGACGTCTGGCACCCCACAAGCAGGACAGAGGCGAGTAATATCGCTTTTGCCTTCATGTGTGTGTCAATAGTTGCTTAAAAGACGACCGATCATAACGGCGAAGTTAGCGAATGACAAGTAAGAATTATCAGAACGTGTCTTTCTTTGACCTTAACCATGCAAAACGCGCTTCTGGTTGTTGCAATATTGTTTCTTTGTTGATTTCATTAATTAAATCAATATCTTCTGTTCTTAAAAAAAGATTAATCTTACGCTCATTTTTAAGAATAACGGGTAGTGTCATTTGTTTTTTTACACGTAACTCTTTAACTTTACGATAATATTCATTTATGAACGAATCGTGCGGAAGTATGCTCAATGCGAACTTAATGTTAGCTAAAGTGTATTCGTGAGCGCAGCAAATGAGAGTGTCGTCAGGCAGAGAATTAATTTTCATAAGTGACTGATACATCTGTGATGGCGTGCCTTCAAACAGTCGACCACAGCCGCCAGAGAACAGCGTGTCGCCGCAGAATAAGTAAGGATGGCTAAAGTAACAGACGTGTCCTAACGTGTGGCCCGGCGTGGCAAAAAGAGTAAATTTCTCGCCTAAAACGCGAATAGTATCGCCATCGCCAACAAGATGGGTTGCTCCCTTGTCTTGTGTTTCCGCCGGTCCATAAACCGTCATTTGCGGGAAGTGTTGCAACAGCTCTTTGACTCCGCCAACATGATCGTGATGGTGATGCGTCAGAAAAATCGCCTCCGGCATCCACTTATGTTCAGCAATGGCCTTTAAGACGGGGGCCGCTTCGCCGGGATCAACAATCACACAGCGGCCTTCATCATTGGTCAGCACCCAGATGTAATTGTCCTGAAACGCGGGAATACTGTTAAGATTCATATATTACCTCTCAAATAATTAGCGGAAGGTTGCGATGAAACCGGCAAGGCTCTCTCAAACTGTCGTTGCGCCCGGATGTTGGGGTGAGTTGCCCTGGGGCAATTACTACCGTGAGGCGCTGGAACAGCAGCTAAATCCGTGGTTTGCAAAAATGTATGGTTTCCATTTGCTTAAAATCGGTAATTTAAGCGCAGAAATCAATTCCGAAGCGTGCGCGGTCTCCCATCAAGTGAATGTTTCATCGCAGGGCTCACCGATGCAGGTTCTGGCCGATCCGCTACACCTTCCTTTTGCAGATAAATCCGTCGATGTTTGTCTGCTGGCGCATACTTTGCCGTGGTGTACCGACCCGCACCGTTTATTGCGGGAAGCCGACCGCGTATTGATTGATGACGGTTGGCTGGTCATCAGTGGATTTAACCCGCTGAGTTTGATGGGGTTACGTAAACTGGTACCCGTTTTACGTAAAACACCGCCCTATAATAGTCGGATGTTTACCCTTATGCGGCAACTGGACTGGCTGTCTTTACTCAATTTTGAAGTGCTACATTATAGCCGTTTTCATGTCTTACCCTGGAAAAAGCAGGGGGGGCGGCTTTTAAATACGCATATCCCGGCGCTGGGCTGTTTACAGCTTATTGTGGCCCGTAAGCGGACCATCCCGCTTACGCTTAATCCGCTGCGACATAATAAAAGTAAAACCCCTATCCGCCAGACCGTTGGCGCCACCCGGCAATATCGCAAACCGGATGGCTAAGCCTCCGCCTGGTAGCCACTATCTTCCTGCGTGGGGTTCATTGCCGCGGCGCGCGCCAGTTCATCACAACGCTCGTTTTCGGGATGGCCTGCATGGCCTTTGACCCATACCCATTTGATCTGATGCTGACCTAACGCAGCATCGAGACGTTTCCACAGATCGACATTTTTTACGGGTTTCTTTTCCGCTGTTTTCCAGCCGCGTTTCTTCCAGTTATGAATCCATTGGGTAATTCCTTGCCGCACATATTGGCTGTCGGTGCTCAATGTCACTTCGCAATGTTCTTTTAACGCTTCAAGCGCGACGATCGCCGCCATCAGTTCCATACGGTTATTGGTGGTCAGCGTGTAACCTTCACTAAACGTTTTTTCATGACCGCGATAGCGTAAGATAGCGCCATAACCACCAGGCCCTGGATTCCCCAGGCAAGAGCCATCGGTGAAAATTTCTACCTGTTTAAGCATCTCTGGTAGACTTCCTGTAATTGAAATCGATAACAAAACGCAAGTCTGACATAAATGACCGATATGAGCACTGCAATTACACGACAGATTGTCCTCGATACCGAAACCACCGGTATGAACCAGATAGGCGCGCACTATGAAGGTCACAAGATTATTGAGATCGGTGCGGTTGAGGTGATAAACCGTCGTCTGACCGGTAATAACTTCCACGTTTACCTGAAGCCGGATCGGCTGGTGGATCCGGAGGCTTTTGGCGTACACGGCATCGCCGATGAGTTTCTGCTGGATAAGCCGGTTTTTGCTGATGTGGTCGATGAGTTTCTTGATTATATCCGCGGCGCGGAGCTGGTCATCCATAACGCATCGTTCGATATCGGCTTTATGGATTATGAGTTTGGTCTGCTTAAACGCGATATTCCTAAAACCAATACTTTCTGCAAAGTTACCGACAGCCTGGCGTTGGCGCGGAAAATGTTCCCCGGCAAGCGTAACAGCCTTGATGCACTGTGTTCGCGTTATGAGATAGATAATAGCAAACGTACTTTGCACGGCGCATTGCTCGATGCCCAGATCCTTGCTGAAGTGTATCTGGCGATGACGGGCGGACAAACGTCCATGACGTTTGCGATGGAAGGAGAGACGCAACGGCAGCAAGGTGAGGCGACCATTCAGCGAATCGTTCGCCAGGCCAGCCGGTTACGGGTCGTTTTTGCCTCTGAGGAAGAGCTGGCTGCGCATGAATCGCGGCTTGATCTGGTGCAGAAAAAGGGCGGAAGTTGCCTTTGGCGGGCGTAATTTATTCCTTTTTAGGCTATAAAAATCATCCTTCGGGCGATTTTTGCAGCAACTGATTCAAAAGGTGAGAAAAAGCGTTGACGGGCGACACCGCAAACCGTAATATTCGCCTCGTTCCCAGCGGGAACATCACGGAGCGGTAGTTCAGTTGGTTAGAATACCTGCCTGTCACGCAGGGGGTCGCGGGTTCGAGTCCCGTCCGTTCCGCCAGATACAAATCTCAGGGTGTTTTTATACATCCTGTGAAGTAAAAAAAACCGCATCACTGTAAAAAGGATGCGGTTTTTTTTCGTCTTCAGCAGTGCCACCGCCTATCGTGGAATCTGACGCAAATGGGCCTACGCCTGGATGACGAACAGGATATTACCGCCACTTCTTTCACTGTCATGGCTATTTTGATCCCACTGACATTTAAGGCGCGGCCTCATGGCGGTGCTTAACCGGGATCGGGACATGTTCAGCGCAGAAGCAGACTGCGTAATGTTGATGTCACTCAGATAATTACGGAGAACCGCCAGACATGCGCATCATCACTCCAGGGCATCCCACTTCTCCAGCAACTCCACCGGGATCTCATTGATCACCTCCGAGAACCGTTTTCCCACCAGTCTTTCAGCCTGGCGTAACAGTGGGATGGTCGGGCTACTGGGTTCACTGCTCTCAAACCAGCGACGAATGCACCGCAGGCGCTCCAACGCATCATTACGATCGCGAATTGGCCCCGGTTCAGCATTGTGTGGGAGGGATATACCGGGTGGCGCGTTGACAGGCGGCACATCCTCTGCCCGTGCCGGAACGGCATTATCCATAACCGTGCCTGCGGGGTCTGGCACTGGCGCTGGCGACGGAGGGATTTCCGGTGTGGTTGTCTGTACCACGTCAGGCAGCAGCGCTAACAACTGCCGCAGGCGTGAAAAATCTGGAGCCAGATCGCCTAATGTCTCACGCGCCCACACTTGCAGGCGTTCTGCGCTTTCCTGCGCTTCGCGAAACGCTGCCAGCGGTAATGCCCCACGGGCTTCGAGGTCGGCCAGTTGCTGGCGGACGGATTCGGGGGCCAGCGCATCAGCCGGGCGAGGGGCGGATAACGCGCGCTCGACATCCCGTACCTGCAGGCGCAGGGCGGCACTGTTTGACAGCGTGATACCGCGAATGTCTGCCATCACGCCTTCGTGATCCAGCAGCGCCGCCAGGGCATTACTGCGCGCCAGCGCCGCATCTTCAATAGATTCTGCGGATGCGCCTTCGCCGGTAAGCAGCTGTGGATGGAGTGCATCGGACCAGATTACGCTCAGTTCTGCCAGTTGTGTGAGCATTTCCGCCAGTCCCTGTGCGCCAGCCTGCTGGATGCGACTGCGCAGCAGCAGGATCAACACCCGGATATCCTTACTGCGCGTGAGCAGACGGCGCGCATCACGCTCAATTTCCGGCCAGTTCACGGCTTCCGGCGTACTGACAAAATCACCATATTGCGCCTCCGCCTGGGGGGCGGCGCGACTGAACAGCAGCAGGTATTCCGGGTCGTACTCCGGATCGGGGCCGCAGGGTTGTTCCGCGCTTACCGGTTTAGTCAGGGACATATCCATATCATTACTCTCAGTGGGTTAAGCCGTGTTCAGGTTCAAAAATCATGCCTGTCACCGGACGGTCATGCATGGCTTTACCTGCCCAGGCCGTCCAGCCAAGCCGCTGCGCGCCGCCGATCACCGCAGGCGGTGCGGCATGAGGCTTCAACTGCAGCTCAATTTCCCAGCAATATTCAAAACCGATGAACGTACGCACCAGTTCTGTCAGCACGGGCAGATTGTTGCCGCCGGGCAGAAAACGCAGGTAATCCTCCAGCGTGAGCGGGCCGATAATTAGCCGGAATTTGTACTGCATATCCGGTACGGCCTGGCCGATAAGCGCCCCGTTGCCCAGCACCGAAGACTGCGCGGGCGTGCCCAGACGGGTGATTTCATCGTTCGCCACCGTTATCCAGTGCAGGGCGAACTCTTTCACCGCAAAAGGTACGCTGAAATAGTGTGCCAGCGTGGCGGCCAGCCCGTCAGGATTGCGCGATTCGCGTACCAGATGGGCGGAGGCTGCCAGGCGAACATGATCTGACAGCGGGCTTTCGGCGCTTTCCCGTAGATCCTGCCCGCTGAGACTGGCGATATAAAACGCAAAACGGTCGTGTTCCGGTTTGTCCAGCCCGCCACCAGCGGACTGGGCGCTGCGCCATGCCTGCCAGAACTGCGTCAGCCAGCGGTGGTGAAAAATATTGGAAAAATGAACCAGCGTCGGATCGTGACGACTCTCTGAGCGGTTTAGCGCCAGCTCGGTATAGTGCAGCGGCAACGGGCCGTTTGGCCCCCATAGTCCGAGGCTGTACAGGCTCAGGTGCAGGCGTCCATCCTGCCAGCTGACCTGGGCGATTTCCCGTGGCGCAAAGGTCATCGTCGGCGTCTGTCCCAGACGGAATTTTTCCATCCGTGGCTGCCAGATACTGCCTGCCGGAGTATCACAGAGCTGGGCATCCACGCGCCGCATCAGGTTCAGGAATCCGTAACGCCAGGGGGTTTTCTGCGCCTGGTCGAGAGCGCCGGTCATACGCTCCCCCGTTGCCCGGTTCTGACCGGCCAGGTCATGACATGCCCGCGTTGCATCGAGTGCAGCGTCATCTGCGAGAAGGTATTAATGGAAACATGGCGGGCAATATAGTGTTCCAGCACCAGACCGAACAGGTAAGGACTGATACCGGAAAATCCTTCTTCGTCCACGGTCAGTTCGCAACTGACGCCCCGGCCATAGACCAACAGGCCGGAGCCGGGCAGGCGGCGGGTCACCGGGGTGGTTTTGCAGCCAATCAGGCTGCGCACCTGGCGCGACTGCGGGCTGTCGTGAGCCGGAATAAACAGATTCAGCAGATCGCGCAGCGCCTGGCCGCCGGTGCGGTGATCCAGATCGGCCAGCGGCAGATAATTAAACGACAACTGCCGGATCAGCCGCCAGGCCATTTCGCGTTCAGCCAGCGGCGGCTGCGGCGGGCGCGGCGGTCTGATAAGACCCACGCCCGCCACCGGAATCGCCGCATCTACGGTCAGATCATCCCGGCCATTACGTGGAATAAGGCAGGGCAGATCGCGGTTAGTCACCATTGCCGTGACGGTGATATGGCGCAGATTTTCCGGGTAGGGCGCTTCATGCTGATCAACCAGCGACAGGAAGACTTCCGAGCCGGTATAGGGGGTTCGGGTGCCATAGCGGCGGGCGTTTTCTGACGAGCGGCGCGGCTCACGACGCAGTGAAAAATAACGCCCGTGGTTGCCTTCGTCATTATTACGGGTGTGATACAGCGGACGAAAAATCATCTTCCGTGTGGTTTCCGCTTCCAGGCCTTCGACTTCCTGAACAGAAAACACCTCGTAATCCAGCGGACGGGTACGATCCACCACCAGATGCTGTTCCGTCACGCTGTGAGTAACTTCAATCCGGGTGGTGGTGCGGGGAAACAGGTTGATCACCGGCGTACAGAACAGGCTGAACTGTGCAGCGTCCGTCTGATGAATCAGCCAGTCCGGCGGCAGGCGGTTAAGCAGTATGACAATTTCCGCCACATTGCCCTGCACCTTTTGTAACCCGGCAGACAATCCGGTCGGGGTGACGAAGTAAAACCGTTCCGGACAGGCGAAAAATTCATGCAGCAGATTATGGCCGTGAAACACGTTCCAGGCGAGCGGCAGCAGCCCCTGCCCTGGCTCCAGCCCTTCGTGCGCCACCGGGTGTTGAAGATTCACATTCAGTTCGCCGTCAAAGTGACCGGGTTCACCGGCCAGTGTGGCGACGGCGCTGGTATGTAGCAGCTCAAACAGGTGTGACGCAATGCGTTCTTCGCCGCAGAGGTAAAAGGGCAGCCGTGCCGGACCGGCCAGCTCGCTGAAAGTCAGTTCCCCGAAGGTTCGCAGGGTGATGCGCAATGCCCCGGCGACATGAATATTAGGCGGCAGATAGCGGTGCAGGGCGGGCATATCCGGCGGCGCGGCGGTCAGGCGTACCTCCTCGATGGACAGCGGCCACAGCGTGACGTCCTGGCTGCTGCGAAACTGGCAGGCGGTATTTTCGCCTTCCGGGATGGGGGAAACGAACGCGGTATCGCGCGGCACGGTGACCCCTTTCGCCAGGTCGCCTTCCTGCGTATCGGGATACAGCTTTACCACTGCCATCGATGGCGTGGGGGTGACGTAATTGGGGCTGACGACTTCCAGTAACCGCTGTGTGAAGCGGGGAAACTCGGCGTCAATTTTTAGCTGAGTGCGGGCGCTCAGAAAGCTGAACGCCTCGATCATGCGTTCCACATACGGGTCGGCAATATCGGTTCCCTGCATCCCCAGTCGGGCGGCAATTTTGGGATGGAGGGTGGCGAACTCAGCACCGGTCTCCCGCAGGTAGCTCAGTTCGCGGTTGTAATACTCCAGTAGCCGTGGATCCATGAATAATGCCCTGTATTAAAAGAACGTAATGCGGCTCAGCTCCATATCCAGCGCGCTGCGTACCAGAAACTCCGTGGGATACGGCTGCGTCAGAATTTGTCCGCGAATTTCAAACTGTAGTGTGTTATAGCTACCCTGCCGGGTTTTATCGAGCAAGGGCGTGACCCTGAGTGTGGCGGCGTTCAGCCGGGGTTCGAAACGGATAATGGCGCGCCGGATCGCCTCGCTGATATCGTCCCACTTATGCTCATACATAAAGCTGCCCGCCAGCGGCGGCAGGCCATAGTTGAGCACTGACGCCGCCGCCTGCGGATAGCGCCGGGCGTCGATGTCACCCTCGTGGCTAATGGTATTGAGCAAAAAGGAGAGATCCCGACGAATGATCTCCTTCAGTTGTACCGGCGTGACGCTGATATCCCGGTCAATTTTCTGATACGGAGCATTGTCACACAGCCGATCAAATAGGGTGGGCAGCAGGTGGTTAGCGGGTGTAAAACGAGACGTGCTCATGCGCCATCGTTTTCCTGAGCATGAAAGGTACAATGGGCCATGTCCAGCAGGCTGATATCGCCGTGGCTGGTCAGCCAGACTTTCTGCCCCAGCGCCCGCACGGTGGTTTCGCCGGGGCCGTCCTGCCAGGCGGTTTCCCGGCACAAACGCAGGGCGTCGGATGCACTTTCCGAACCGCTGTAACGGGTAAAGAGCCAGGCGCCGTGCGTATCGCCATTCACCAGGGTGATATTAACGGGTTTCCACAGCAGATCGGTCAGGCGCGTCGGTTGCGGCGATTCCAGCGAGCGTATTTGCGAAAACGGCAGCCAGATATACACGCCGCCGGTGACCAGCTCAAGTACCGGGCCAAGGCGGGAATCGCTGTCGCTCGCCCAGTCAAATGCGCCGCCGTTCCACTGCCCGCCCGTGTCTGTTATGGCTTCCAGTGCGGTATTACGGTGTTTATCAACCTCACCGGTATCGTCATGACAGGCGAGTGCCGCCAGCAGTGACTCCACCCAAACGGGCTGCGGCAGAAGAAAACCGGGTCGTTGTTCACCCTGAAAAACGGTGTGGCGGAACATTTCGCAGCGAACCAGCTCCCGGTACAGCCGGGCCTCCTGGGTATAATTGGCCTCCATCCTGGCGCATAGCTGAAGCTGGTGTAGCGCCCGCGACCAGTCTCCGGCCACACACAGCAACTGAAACAGGCTGTGGCGGCAGAGCGCTTTCGCCGGATTTTCCCGAACCTGCTGCTCCGCCATCTGAATCCCCTCCGCAATAGAGTATTCCTGTATCAGCGCGGACAGGGTAGCAGGAAGCGTGTCAGTTTTTTTCATGGGCGGTATTTCCATTTTTCTGTGTCGGAGTGATTCGGTAGTGGCTGTCGATGCCAATAATACGATGCTCGCGGCGGGTCAGATCGGGCAGTATCTCGCTATGTGCGGTTTTCCCCGCCTGTTCCGGCGAGAGCAGTTGCAGGATATCGGGCATTGATTCCATCGCCAGCCAGTGCATTTCACCCTCACCGGTCGTGTCCAGCGTATCCAGAATGGCATCAATACCGGGCGCGCCTGCCACCATATCCTGTAACGTGTCGGTGTCGCCCTTTTTATCGTATAACGACGTCAAATCCTGGGTGACAGCGTCTTCATTTCGGGGAAACGGTTTAGGACGGAGGGGCTTTTCCTGCCCGGAGGGCCGCAATGCCTGCTGATATTCCTGGTAAAGCTGGTGTAGCGTGCTATCCGCTTCATGGCCGGTGTAAGAGGATGCGGTTTCCCGGACGGGAATAATATCGAACGGGTTCTGCGGATTGAGCTGTTGTTGTTTAAACCAGTCCAGATCCAGGTACTCAGCAACGGATTCAGATGACTGAACCAACTGAGGAAACGAAACATCGGGACGGGACTCATCATTGGTGCGGGCAAGGTACCAGGATGACAGACCCCATTCAATCGTATCTCCATCATTCAGCCGCATACGGTGATGAGGTTCCATCACCTGCTCATTGACGGCACAGCACAGTTCATCAGAGTGATTAACAATCCACCACGCCTCTTCGTGGCGAACAAGACTGAGCGCGATATCGTCTTTCCCATGTTGCTCAAAAAGCGGAATGTAGGGGGCGGCGGCAGTAAATACGATGTATGTCCCTGCGGGATACTGTGCGTTATCCGTTATACCCTGCGACTGTATTTTCCGTAATTCCCACATGTCTTGTTTCATTATGTCCCTTAAATGTATTTATTTTTCTGGAGGAAACGTTTAGGGAGTTTTAATTCATAAATAATTTTAACTAAATTCATAGGGAGTCATTATTGATGACACCCTTTTTATTATTTTCGTCGTGAATGCATTGTTGTATGCATAGATGTCTTTTTTGAAATATTATTTCTTTTAATTCTGCAATTGCGATTTTTATCTTGCTGTTCATTGATTATTTAATATTAACGGCTTAGTTGCTAATTAGTCCCTGATCTGTATCATTGTTTTGTTTCGATATTTTTTCGAGGCTATCAATAAAGAATTGTTTATATATTTATATGCATTGATGCATTATTTTTATGAATTTTTATGTCACAAGGCATAACACATGGAAACTCCTGTTTCACGCAGTGCGTTGTATGGAAAACTGGCCGGCCCACTATTCCGGTCGCTGGAATCGGCAACGGCATTTTGCAAACTACGCTCTAATCCCTGGGTTGAGCTGACTCACTGGCTGCACCAGTTAACACAGCAGCCCGATAACGATATTCTCCACGTTCTTCGGCATTACCAGATCCCTCTTTCTGATGTGGAGAAAGCGTTACTCCGGCAACTGGATATGCTGCCCGCCGGGGCCAGCGCCATTAGTGATTTTTCTCACCATATCGATCTCAGCGTTGAAAAGGCCTGGATGCTGGCGAGCGTCCGTTACGGCGATAACAAAATTCGCAGCGGCTGGTTGCTGCTGGCCTTGTTGACCACGCCAGAACTGCGTCGGGTACTGAGCAGTATCTGCGCGCCGCTGGCCATGCTTCCGGTTGATGAACTGACGGAAATACTGCCCTCGTTGATCGAAACATCGCCGGAAGCGCAGGAGCGCCCTTACGACGGCTCCGGTCTGGCATCAGCCACTCCCGGTGAAAGCAGCCAGGCGATTCCCAACGGCGTGCAGGACGGTAAATCCGCGCTGGCAAAATACTGTCAGGACATGACGGCACAGGCGCGCGACGGCAAAATCGACCCGGTGACGGGGCGTGAGCATGAAATCCGCACCATGACGGATATTCTGCTGCGCCGTCGCCAGAATAATCCACTACTGACTGGTGAGGCGGGCGTCGGAAAGACGGCGGTCGTCGAAGGTTTTGCCCTCGCGATTGCGCAGGGGGAAGTGCCGCCCGCGCTGCGGGAAGTACGGCTGCTGGCGCTGGACGTTGGCGCTCTGTTGGCCGGAGCCAGCATGAAAGGCGAGTTTGAATCGCGTCTGAAAGGGTTACTGGAAGAGGCCGGGCGCTCGCCGCAGCCGGTTATTCTGTTTGTCGATGAAGTTCACACTCTGGTGGGCGCGGGCGGCGCATCCGGCACGGGCGATGCCGCTAACCTGCTGAAACCGGCGCTGGCGCGCGGCACCCTGCGGACTATCGGCGCCACCACCTGGAGCGAATACAAGCGCCATATTGAGAAAGATCCGGCGCTGACCCGTCGTTTTCAGGTGTTGCAGATTGCCGAACCGGAAGAGAGCCCCGCAATGGAAATGGTGCGTGGTCTGGTGGATACGCTGGAAAAACACCATAACGTACTGATTCTGGATGAGGCGGTACGTGCGGCGGTACAGCTTTCTCACCGCTACATTCCCGCCCGGCAGTTGCCGGATAAGGCTATCAGCCTGCTGGATACCGCCGCGGCCCGCGTGGCGCTGACGCTGCACACGCCGCCTGCCAGCGTACAGTTCCTGCGCCAGCAGCTAAAAGCGGCGGAAATGGCACGGTCGCTGTTGCAGAAGCAGGAAAAAATGGGGATTCAGTCAGATGAGCGGCGCGATGCGCTGACGGCGCGAATTTTCTCGCTCAACAATGAACTGACTGCATCCGAATCCCGCTGGCAGCGGGAGCTGGAACTGGTACATACGTTGCAGGAACTGCGTCTCGCAGAGTCTGATGCTGATGACAAAACCACGCTGCAACAGGCCGAAACGGCGCTAAGGGAGTGGCAGGGCGACGCGCCGGTGGTGTTCCCGGAAGTCAGCGCGGCGGTTGTCGCGGCGATTGTCGCCGACTGGACCGGTATTCCTGCCGGGCGCATGGTGAAAGATGAGGCCAGCCAGGTGCTGGAACTGCCTGCCCGACTGGCGCAACGCGTTACCGGGCAAGACGGCGCGCTGGCGCAGATTGGTGAACGTATTCAGACCGCCAGGGCGGGACTGGGCGATCCACGCAAACCGGTGGGCGTGTTTATGCTGGCCGGGCCGTCCGGTGTCGGTAAAACCGAAACCGCGCTGGCGCTGGCGGAGGCTATCTACGGCGGTGAGCAGAACCTGGTAACCATCAATATGAGCGAGTTCCAGGAGGCTCACACCGTTTCCACGCTGAAAGGCGCGCCCCCCGGCTATGTGGGCTATGGCGAGGGTGGTGTGCTGACGGAAGCAGTGCGTCGCCACCCCTGGAGCGTAGTGCTGCTCGACGAGATCGAAAAAGCGCACCATGACGTCCATGAACTCTTCTATCAGGTGTTTGACAAGGGCGGGATGGAGGACGGTGAGGGAACACATGTCGATTTCAAAAACACCACGCTATTACTCACCACCAACGTGGGTTCCGACCTCATCAGCCAGATGTGTGAAGATCCGGCCTTAATGCCCGATGCTACGGGGCTTAAAGAGGCGCTAATGCCGGAATTGCGCAAGCATTTCCCGGCGGCATTTCTGGGCCGCGTGACGGTGATCCCTTACCTGCCGCTGGACGAAACGTCGCGTGGCGTGATTGCCCGTCTGCACCTTGACCGGCTGGTGGCGCGGATGGGTGAACAGCACGGCGTGACGCTGACGTATAGCGAGGAACTGGTCGCACATATTGTGGCGTGCTGTCCAATGCATGAAACGGGCGCGCGGTTGCTGATTGGCTACATCGAACAGCACATCCTGCCACAACTGTCGCGCTACTGGTTGCAGGCCATGACGGAAAAAGCCGCGATCAGGCAGATTGATATCGGCGTTAATGGTGATGAGCAGATTGTTTTTGAGATCGTTTGCTGAAACCGGCTGTTCGAAGTGTCCGTAGTGCGATTTTAAAAACTGTACCGGTATACCGCTCCCTTGGCGGCAACCAGTTGACTAAAAAGGAAATGAAGGATTATGGCTATCAACAATAGCGCGCAGAAATTCATCGCGCGCAACCGCGCGCCGCGCGTGCAGATTGAATATGACGTAGAGATTTACGGCTCTGAGAAAAAAATCGAGCTGCCGTTCGTGATGGCGGTGCTGGCCGATCTGGCTGGGAAACCGCGTGAAGAACTGCCGCCGGTGACGGATCGCAAATTCCTCGATATTGATATTGATAACTTCAATGAGCGCATGAAAGCCATTGCGCCGCGCGTGGCGTTCGCCGTGCCGAATACGCTGACGGGTGAAGGTCAGTTGATGGTCGATATCACCCTGGAAAATATGGACGACTTTTCGCCGGCACAGATTGCCCGCAAGGTGGACGCCCTGAACCAGTTACTGGAAGCCCGCACTCAACTGGCGAACCTCCAGACCTACATGGATGGCAAGGCCGGGGCGGAAAATCTGGTCAATAAACTGTTGCAGGACCCGACTCTGCTGAAAACGCTGGCGAATGCGCCGAAACCGGCCGCTACCCAGCAAGGTGTGTCAGCGGATAATGAATCAGCGGAATAACGTCGAATTTTTAAGGAATTTTCATGGCAAACAGTAATATGCAGGCAACCGACGCGGTTGCTCAGGATACCGTCTCCGCATCCGGTGAATTTGATGCGTTGCTGAATCAGGCCTTCCGACCCAAGACTACCCAGGCGGCAAAAGCCGTGGAAGCTGCGGTGCAGACGCTGGCGCAACAGGCGCTGGCGAACACGATCACCGTCAGCGATGACGCCTATAAAAGCATCAGCGCTATTATTGCGCAGATCGACTTTAAGCTGACCGAACAGATCAAACTGATTCTGCAACATCCCGACTGGCAGAAGCTGGAATCCTCGTGGCGCGGTATGGAGCATCTGGTTTACAACACCGAGACCGACGAAAAGCTGAAAATTCGCTTCATGAATCTGTCAAAAGATGAATTGCGGCGCAACATGAAGCGTTACAAGGGCATCGCCTGGGATCAAAGCCCGATGTTCAAGAAACTGTATGAAGCCGAATACGGCCAGTTAGGCGGCGAACCTTATGGCTGTATCATTGCGGATTACTACTTCGACCATACACCGCCCGATGTGGATCTGCTCGGCTCTATCGCCAAAGTCGCCGCGTCGGCCCATGCGCCGTTTATTGCCGGGGCTTCCCCCTCGGTACTGCAAATGGACTCCTGGCAGGAGCTGGCGAATCCCCGCGACCTGACCAAAATCGTCACCCAGAACCTGGAATATGCGCCGTGGAACTCGCTGCGGGCCAGCGAAGACTCCCGTTATATTGGCCTGACGATGCCGCGTTTTCTTGCCCGCCTGCCGTATGGCGCAAAAACCAACCCGGTGGACGAGTTTGATTTTGAAGAAGATGCGGATGGTTCTGACCATACCAAATACGTCTGGAGCAACGCGGCCTACGCGATGGGCGTAAACATCAACCGTTCCTTCAAACACTACGGCTGGTGTACGTTGATTCGCGGTGTGGAATCAGGCGGTGCGGTGGAAAATCTTCCCTGCCATACCTTCCCGACTGACGATGGCGGCGTGGACATGAAATGCCCGACCGAAATCGCCATCTCTGACCGCCGCGAGGCTGAACTGGCGAAAAACGGTTTTATCCCGTTGATCCACCGTAAAAACTCAGACTATGCCGCCTTTATCGGCGCACAATCGCTGCAAAAACCACAGGAATACTACGATCCGGACGCGACGGCCAACGCCAACCTGTCCGCCCGTCTGCCGTACCTGTTCGCCTGCTCGCGCTTCGCTCACTTCCTCAAATGTATCGTCCGCGACAAAATCGGTTCCTTTAAAGAGCGTGAGGATATGCAGCGCTGGCTAAATGAATGGATTATGAATTATGTCGACGCCGATCCGGTGAACTCCTCGCAAGAAACTAAAGCCCGTCGTCCGCTGGCTGCCGCTGAAGTAGTGGTGGAAGAGGTCGAAGGCAATCCAGGTTATTATGATGCGAAATTCTTCCTGCGTCCGCATTTCCAGCTTGAAGGGCTGACGGGATCGCTGCGCCTGGTGACAAAACTGCCGTCAGTGAAGCAGGGCAATGCCTGATATATATTTTATGAATGTTTAAGCGAGTGAAGATAGAGAAGATAGAGAATATAAAGAGGGATATGAAGAAAAGAATCTCGTCTCGCCCACTTTCTCGTAAAGGTGGGATACGTAGTGATGGTACATATCCGGATGCCAGTAACAATGCCGAAGCTTTTTATATTATTGAGTAGGAAATACATATTATGACCATAAGCTCAACTTTTCATCTGTTACCTGGTATTGTTCTGCTCTTTTCACAATATGCTGTGGCTTGGGAAGTCAGTTGTCCGGCTGTTATTGATACTCAGTCTTCTGCTGTGAGCCTGAAGTCTGATGTCCCAGCGCCGTGGCAGCTTTCTCCTCGATATATGTCGCGTTTATGGTTAAGTAGTATTGGGGTAACGCAGGGTAAACCTGAAAACCTGATGGATCTCAAACCAGAGACTAAAAAAGTAAACGGTGAAAATTGGTCTGTATGGGAAACAGAACGTGTTAGCGATAAAGAAACCGATCGCTATTGGGTTTCGTGTATTTATGGTCATGAACAGATATGGTTGACGCAACCAATACCTGCTTCTTCTACTCGCTGTAAGACTCATAATTTTGAGGGATCGCCAGAAGACCAGTCTATATCTTTTATCTGTAATTAGCGATTTGAGACGTGAAAATTTCAGTACAGGTTATGGTTTTTATTATCGGAAGTTATGAAGCATTATTCATATGCATTAAATAATGCAAATTCATAAAATAACTAAATACATTATCGGTACCGGAAAATATACAGTCTTCTGTTCTCCTGAAGTTATTGGAGAAGGATTCTGTACGGCAATGATTTATCTATAAACAAAAAGATATAGATAAAATCAGGTTTATTTTAAGTAAAACTTAATAAGGATATAAAAATGGCTTATGACATTTTTTTAAAAATTGACGGCATTGATGGCGAGTCAATGGATGACAAACACAAAAATGAAATTGAAGTACTGAGCTGGCGCTGGAATATCCATCAGGAATCCACCATGCACGCCGGTAGCGGCCTCGGCTCCGGTAAGGTCTCCGTCACCAACCTGGATTTTGATCACTATATCGACCGCGCCAGCCCGAACCTGTTCAAATACTGCGCCTCCGGCAAGCACATTCCGCAGGCCATTCTGGTTATGCGTAAGGCTGGCGGCAATCCGCTGGAGTACCTCAAGTATACCTTCACCGACCTGATTGTCGCCGTGGTTTCCCCGAGCGGCAGCCACGATGGTGAAATCGCCTCCCGTGAAACGGTCGAGCTTTCTTTCAGCACCGTGAAGCAGGAATACGTGGTGCAGAACCAGCAGGGCGGCAGCGGCGGCACCATCACCGCAGGCTACGACTTCAAGGCCAACAAAGAAATTTAACGGCTGTTTTTCCGGCCAGATGTTATGTCTGGCTGGTTTTATTGTTTTGATTTTAAAGGAATTTACAGTGAATAAATGGCGTAACCCCACTGGGTGGTTATGTGCGGTAGCTATGCCTTTTGCACTGCTCCTGCTTTCCGGATGCGGCAGTAGCGATTCGCTACCTGACCCCTAATCGCAGCGGCCTGGCCTGAGCGTGAAAGCGTTTTACAAGGTGAATTCTGACAATCAGAAGAAAGCGGCGTCCATGAAGATACGTGTTGAGAATTAATGACCTACACAGAATTTTTAGAGGTTAAGCAAAATGAACAGACCTTCATTCAATGAAGCGTGGTTAGCTTTTAGGAAGGTGAATCATTCCGTCGCTGATGTGGGTAGCATTATTGGTGGAAACGTTGGGAAAAATATAACTGGTGGTTATTTTCAAAATGCCTGCCCTATTCGAATGAGCTATGTTTTGAATGCGACAGGGTTCCCAATAGCCCGTAACTCTCCGTATGCAAAGGTTAGTGGTGCCGATAATAAATTCTATATTTATCGCGTGAATGATATGATTGATTATCTTACTCATACTATGGGCAAGCCTGATCTTATTGTTAATAATCCGAAACAGAGTGACTTTATCGGGAAGAAAGGAATTATCGTAGTAAAAGGGCATGGCTGGAGCAATGCCAGAGGACACGTTACATTATGGAATGGCAGTATCTGTTCAGATCAGTGCCACTTATTAAATGACCCAGATAATGGACCATTTGTTCCTGAAGTTGGGACTCTGTGGATACTGCCGTGAAATGGTTAATATTAGTTACTTTCAGCATAAGTGGAATGCTGGTATGGCAGCCATCCTTTGCACAAGAAGCATTGACCACACAATATTCACAGTCGGAACTCTTAAAAAATTGGGCGCTGAGTCATTGTCTGGCATTAGTATACAAAGATGATGTCGTTAAAAACGATGCCAGAGCTACGGCCAGTGCTTACCTTGAATATGGTAAACAATCTGTGGAGATTTACCATGAAATTGATGAGATTGCGAAAAAATATTCAGGGTTGAAATATAACGGTTCGATATCATCAGATTTTAATACCATGAAGTGCATAGATTTTATCCATGACAGGGAATTAAATGAATTAATTAAAAGGCGTGTCGAGAAGTAAAATTCAAAGATATTAAAAGCATACGTTCTCTTGCTCTGATGAATTTATGGGTAAGAAAGAGCTGTACAGGAATAGTTAATCTGTTCACCTAATAAAGCAGATAAATCAGGGCTTAATTTAGGTAGTTAAAAGGATAGTAGATATGTCTTATGACATTTTTCTGAAAATTGACGGCATTGACGGCGAGTCAATGGATGACAAACACAAAAATGAAATTGAAGTACTGAGCTGGCGCTGGAATATTCATCAGGAATCCACCATGCACGCCGGTAGCGGTCTCGGTTCCGGTAAGGTCTCCGTCACTAATCTTTCATTTGAACATTACATCGATCGCGCCAGCCCGAACCTGTTCAAATACTGCTCTTCCGGTAAGCACATTCCGCAGGCCATTCTGGTTATGCGTAAGGCTGGCGGCAATCCGCTGGAGTACCTCAAGTACACTTTCACAGATCTGATTATTGCAATGGTATCGCCCAGCGGAAGCCAGGGAGGGGAAATTGCGTCTCGCGAATCAATTGAACTCTCCTTCAGCACCGTGAAGCAGGAATACGTGGTGCAGAACCAGCAGGGCGGCAGCGGCGGCACCATCACCGCAGGCTACGACTTCAAGGCCAACAAAGAAATTTAACGGCTGTTTTTCCGGCCAGATTTATATCTGGCCGGATTTATTGTTTTGATTTTAAAGGAATTTACAGTGAATAAATGGCGTAACCCCACTCGGCGGTTATGTGCGGTAGCTATGCCTTTTGTACTGCTCCTGCTTTCCGGATGCGGCAGTAGCGATGCGTTACCTGACCTCGAATCACAGCGACTCGACCTGAGCGTGAAAGCCTCCGATAAGGTGAATCCTGACAATCAGAAGAAGGCCGCGCCCATTGAGATTCGTGTTTATGAACTAAAAAATGACGCCGCTTTCACGACAGCCGATTACTGGTCGCTCCATGACAACGACAAATCCGTCCTTACCGACGATTTAGTGCGTCGCGACAGCTTTATTTTGCGTCCCGGCGAAGAGAAAAAACTGCGTCGCCCGCTGAATGCGCAGACCACGGCAATCGGCGTACTGGCCGGATACCGTAACCTGGCCAAATCGGTCTGGCGGGTAACCTACAAAATCCCGGAGGCCCCGGAAAAAGCCTGGTACAGCAGCTTCGTACCGGGGAAAGGAAAAGTGCAGTTGGAGGCGGAACTGGAACAAAGCGCCATTGTAATTACGGAACGGGATAAATGAATTATGAGCTGGAATGACCGCGTAGTCTGGAGTGAAGGACAGTTTTTACTGCCGCAGATGTTTCAGCAGCAAGAGCGTTATCTGGAACACGTCATGCATTACCGCAGCCTGCCGCTGACCCCCTTTTTCTGGGGATTCAGCCACTACAATATTGATGGCGAAGCGCTGAACATCGGTAAACTGATACTGAAAGAGGCATCAGGGATTTTTCCTGACGGCACGCCGTTTAACGCACCGGACCACACCCCGCTGCCGCCGCCGCTGACCATCCTGCCGGAGCACCTGAACCAGCAGATTTGTCTGGCGGTACCGGTTCGCGCGCCGAACAGCGAAGAAACTACGTTTGACAATAACCCGGAATCACTGGCGCGTTTCTCGGTACATGAACACGACATCCGCGACGCCAACTCGCTGGGACGTGGCGCGCAGTTATTACAGCTCAGTCACCTGCGCCTGCGGCTGCTGCCGGAAAAAGCGGTGACGGGCGCCTGGATTGGCCTGCCGCTGACCCGCATCACCGGGCTGAACCCTGACGGGCGGATAGATATCGACCACGACCTGATCCCGCCCATCATTAATTATCAGGCCAGTTCACTGATGTGTACCTGGCTGTCGTGGATCAACGATCTCATCCGGATGCGGGCCGATTCGCTGGCGGAACGGCTGACAGGCAGCGACAACCACGGCCATGAAGCAGCGGAGGTCTCCGATTACCTGCTGCTGCAAATTCTCAATCGCTTTGAGCCGCTGTTGACCCACCTGGCGAAAACGCCGCTGGCCCCGGAAGTGTTGTATCGCTACCTGTCCGAACTGGCCGGGGAACTCTCCACCTATGTGCGTCCACAAACGCGACGGCCCGCTGAATACAAAGAGTACAAACACCTGACGCCCTATGCCGGGGTGAAATCGCTGGTTGATGAGGTGCAGTTCCTGCTGAATGCGGTACTGATCCGGGGCGCGCAGCGCATCGAGCTGAAAGAGGGGACTTACGGCATCCTGAATGCGGTGGTGGCCCCTTCCGATCTTGCCGATTTCAGCACGCTGGTACTGGCGATAAAGGCTTCAATGCCGACCGATGTGCTACTGCAACATTTTGCCGCCCAGACCAAAATCGGGCCATCCGATCGCCTGCCGGAACTGATCCGCTCGCATCTGCCGGGGCTGGCTTTGCAGGTTCTGCCTGTACCACCGCGCCAAATCCCGTTTCAGGCCGGATACATCTATTACGACATCCGCCGCGAGGGAGCATTGTGGGAACACATTGCCCGTTACGGCGGGATGGCCATGCATACCGCCGGGGAATTTCCGGGGCTGGAGACAGAACTGTGGGGAGTGCGCGATAAATGACAGACAGTACCCTGACGCCGCCAGCGGCGGACATGATGTCCTTTTTGTCCACCACGCCGGAGCATAAGGACAGTGAATATGAAACGCCGGTACACACCAGCCAGCGCACGGAACTCAATGTCATCGTTGAAGACGGTCCGGACAGCAAACTCCGGCTGGCTGAAATCAGCGCGGCGGCTAACCCGTTGCTCGCCGCTGCCCGGCCTTTATTGTGCGCTCTCGCAGCCATGCCCGCTAAACTGGATGCGGCCCTGGTAGAGCCTTACCGTAATCTATTGGTACGCGAGATGCATCTGTACCAGACATTATGCGATCAGGCGAACCTGCGGCGCGAGCACGTACTGGCGGTACGTTACTGCCTGTGTACGGCGCTTGATGAAGCCGCCAATAACACAACCTGGGGACGGCGCGGCGTCTGGGCCGGAAAAAGCCTGCTGGTAACATTTCATGGTGAAAGCGAAGGCGGGATAAAACTTTTCCAGATCATCGGGCGTCTGGCGGCCAGCTTCCAGGAGCATGGCAACGTACTGGAGGTTATCTACCACCTGCTGGGGTTGGGATTTGAAGGCCGCTACAGCGTGCAGCCAGACGGGCGTAAGCAACTGGACAATATTCGCCAGCAACTGCTGACACAGCTTTCACAGCGTCGCGATCCGGTTATGCCCGCGCTCTCGCCTGACTTTCAGGGGGCGATAAGCGGACGACTGCGGCGGATGCGCCGGGTGCCGGTCTGGCTGAGCGCCGGGATAGCCCTGTTGGCGATGCTGACGCTATTTGGCCTTTACAGCCACCGGATGGATGTGCAGACCGTCACCGTACAACAGCATATTGATGCGATTGGTATAAAACTGCCGCCGCCGCCCGTGCCGGTTCATAAGCTGCGGCTGAAAATCCTGCTGGCAAACGAAATCGCCCGTGGCCTGCTGACCGTGGACGAAGATGACCAGCACAGTAGGGTGGTCTTCCGTGGCGACGCCATGTTTGTGCCGGGACAGAAAACGGTGAGTGACGCAATCCGGCCAGTGATTAACAAAGCGGCGCGGGAAATCGCCCGCGTGGGCGGCGCAGTCACTGTAACGGGTCACACTGACAGCCAGCCCATTCATTCGGCTGAATTCCCATCCAACCTGGTGCTGTCGGAAAAACGGGCGGCGGAAGTTGCGGCGTTGCTGACCTCCGGCGGCGTACCTGCCGGACGGGTACATATCGTCGGCAAGGGCGATACGGTGCCGGTGGCGGATAACGGCAGTAAAGCCGGGCGGGCGAAAAACCGTCGGGTGGAAATTCTGGTAGTGGAGTGAATGAATGATGAAAAAATCAACCTATGATGTGTCTCATCATTCGGCAGTATGTGGCGTGACGGGGGATTATTATCGGATCTCAGCGACATATCACATAAAACGATCTATCCGTGTTTTTTTGATCATTTTATGTTGTTTATTACCCGGTGGCGTTTTTGCCGGGTCCCTGATTAACGCAGGATTCATTTCCCCCGATAATGTCAACCTCAGTATACGGGATTTTCTGGGATTTTATGCCAGTGATAACTTACAGGAAAAAGATAATACACTGATGTATGTGTTGGGGGTAGCGGATGCCACAGAAGGTAAGACGTGGTGTGGATATGGTCAGGTTGACAGTATAACAATAAACCATACTGTGCTGGCCTGGCTTGATCGGTACTCTGTGAAAAAGCCTGATGCAAGAGCTTCGGTGCTGATAGAGGAAGCATTAGTTAAAAATTTCCCCTGTCAGGGGACTGAACCCTCCGTAAAAATTGCTTCCCGGTCATCTCCTGTGTTATCCCTGACGCCGGATGCGCTTAATCTTTCAGGTAATGACTTTTTTAAATTTTGGGTATCTGGTAATCAACTGGATAAACTCAGGGCGGGTATCTATCTGCTTGGCGTGGAGGATGCAACGGAGAAAAAACTATGGTGTGGATACGATTTATTTAAGACGCTAACATTAAATGAAATTGTCTATGTTTTTCTTAAAAATAAAACACATAAAGAACTTAATTCTCGCGCGGCTGAGCTTATTATGGATAAATTAATTAAATATTCATGTGATACAGGGGTTAAAAAATGAAACCTTTATTCTCAGTGCTAAAGTCTAATCATAATTCATCATCTTTTGAAAGTCCTGATTTTGTTGATTCGAAAGATTTCTATGCAGGCATTGGTTATGACCAGGGGAAACTTGGTGCTCAGTTTGAAAATACCTGTGCGGCCCGTATGAGCGTGGCATTAATTAAATCAGGTGTGAAGTTTAAAGGCCGTCTTCTCCCGATAAAAGAGGGCAAGTGGAAGGGCCGGAGCATTGAAACAGGCGCTAAAAATCTGGCAGATATACTTTCGCAGGCAACTGTTTTCGGTAAACCTGCGGTCTGGCGTGATCCGACTAAATTTCAGACAGAACTGGGTAATAAAAAAGGTGTGGTCTTCTTCTGGAAAATTGATGGATATAATGGTGGGAGTGGTAGTCATATCGATCTGATTGAGCCGACCAGTGCCGGGGCAGTATGTCATTCACACTGTTATTTTACCTGTAAGCAAATTTGGTTCTGGGAATTACGCTAAAATTCTGAAATTCCGTTCGTGTGATTTGAGTGAAATGGAATGTAATAATGCCGGAATTCTGAAGGGTTGAGAGACGAAAACACACGTTCAGGGTCCGTGAAGTATTTTTGACTTCCGGATTTATTATTTTTCAAGAGCTTTCTATATTTTTTTTAAATTAATTACGGTAACGGGAGATTGTTTTCTGGTCTCAGCGCTTTGCTGTTACTGATTATTGGGTGGCGAGTCGAAATATAATGCAAAAATTTCTCAGTCTGCTTTTTTCCCGGCGCGCGCTGGCGATTGTGGGCGTTCTGGTTCTGGCGCTGCTGGTCTGGTTTGTCGGGCCGCTGGTGTCATTTGATACCCTGCGCCCGCTGGCCTCCGTGGGTAGCCGGGTAGTGACCATTGCCCTGTTGCTGATGCTGCTGGTACTGTGGCTGGTCAACTGGTCGATGAGTATCATCGGCATCAGTGTCCTGTGCCTGGCGATTGGCTTCGTCACACCGCTGCTGGCCCTGGGCGATGTCCATCCGTTTGCGCCGCTGTGGGTCCGCCTGACATTAATTGGTTTCATCCTGTTGGTGTATGCGCTGTACGGCCTGTACCGGCTGTGGCGTGCGCTGCGTATGGATGAACAACTGCTGCGTCGCTTCCTGCATCCGCGCGGGGAAGAGGTACCGGTGGCAGGCGAGATCAAAGCCGACCTGCGCACCGTCAACCATATTGTCACGCAGGCCATCCGGCAGCTGCGGCAGTTGCGGGTGGATATGCCTGGCTGGCGTAAAATCTTCGAGGGAAAACGCTTTCTGTATGAGCTGCCGTGGTTCATGGTGGTCGGCAGTCCCGGCGACGGCAAAACCACGGCCCTGCTGAACACCGGATTGCAGTTCCCGCTGGCGGAGCAAATGGAGCAGACCTCGCGCATCCTGACAGTACCGGGTGGCGGCACGCTACACTGCGACTGGTGGTTTACCAACGAAGCGGTGTTGATTGATACCGCCGGACGCTACGCCCGCCACGATGACGGCGGCGAAGCGAGCGCCGCGCAGCGTAACGCCGGAGAGTGGCAGGGCTTTCTCGGTCTGCTGCGTAAACATCGCCCCGGCGCGCCGCTTAACGGCGTGATCCTGACGCTAAACGTGGCGGATTTAACCGCACAGTCACCGGCGGAACGCCTGGCGGCCTGCGCCGCTCTGCGGGCGCGACTGGCAGAACTGCGCGAGACCCTGGGGATTCGCTTTCCGGTCTATCTGGTGGTCACCAAAATGGATTTGTTGCCGGGGTTCAGCGAGTATTTTCGCACGCTGACCAGCCATCTTCGCGCACAAATCTGGGGCTTCACGTTGCCGTACAGCCGCAGGCGAAAAGCGGGCGACCCGCAGGCGCTGCACGCCGCCTGCGCGCAGGAGCTGGCGCGCCTGACGCTGCGGCTGGATCAGGGACTGGATACCCGGTTACAGGAAGAGTACGACCTTAAAAGCCGCCAGCGGCTGTATACCTTCCCGCGTGAGTTCGCCGCCCTCGGCGAGCCGTTGCTGGAGGCTATTGAACAGATCTTCCTCGATTCAAAATTCGATGCCACGCAACTGAATAACACGCTGCGCGGGGTGTTTTTCACCAGCGCCGCGCAGGCGCAGGCCGACGCCGTGGCCGACCAGTTGAGTATCTGGCAGCGCTTTGTCCGGGCGATAAAAACCGCCCGTGGCGAATCCTCCACCTCTCTCCCGCACGCTCTGCCGGACGGCAACCGCAGCTACTTCCTGCATGACCTGCTGACACAGTTTATTTTCCGTGAAGCGCACCTGGTGGAGCCAAACCTCCAGTGGGCCTGGCGTTACCGCCTGCTGCGCCTCGGCGGGCACCTGCTGGTACTGGTGCTGGCATTCCTGTTGTGGCAGGGGATGCAGACCAGCCAGCAGACCAACGGCGACTATCTGAATGAAATCAGCGCCCGCGCGACCCGGCTGGACGGTGATGTGAAAGCCTACACCGGTAAACCGGCGATGGCTCCCGTCCCGGCACTGCTGGACAGCGCAAGGGAACTGTCCGCCTGGCCGGAACTGGACCCGGACGCGCCGCCGCTGACCTGGCGCTACGGCCTGTACAGCGTACCGCCGGTAACCGACAGCGTGGCGTCGCTGTACAACCGTCTGCTGGATCAACTGCTGCTGCCGCCGCTGGTGAAACGGATGGAGTATGTGCTGGCGGACGCCATTGCCCGTCAGGACAGTAAAGCGGCCTACGATGCCCTGCGCATCTATCTGCTACTGAATCTGGATAAAGATCACGAAGATAAATACAACGCGGCGGAGATCCAGTCGTGGGTGATTAACGATCTGGGGAACAGCGACAGCGTGGCCGGGTTCGGCGGGCGCGCCGCCGTGCTGACGCATATCGAAGCGCTGTTTGACGGCAGCCGGGTGGTGCATTCACCGTATGAGAAAAATGAGGCGCTGATCCGTCAGGCGCGGGCATTCCTCGACGGTCACACCAGTACCGAGCGTATCTATGCGCGGGCGCTGGCGGCAATGGAGAGCGAAGCGCCGCAGGAGTTCACGCTGGTACGCGCCGTCGGCGCGGATGCGGGAACGGTGTTTGTGCGTAGCAACGGCGCGCCGCTGGATCGGGGCGTGCCGGGTATTTTTACCCGTGAAGGTTACCGGGAGCTGTTCGACAAACGATTACCGGAATTTGTGGCGGCGGCGACGGCGAACGATGGCTGGGTGATGGGCCGGGAGAGTACGCCAAAAAAGCTGACTGACAGCCTGCGCAGCCAGATACCGGGGCAGGAGCAGTCTGTCGCCCGCGAAGTCCGCCGTTTGTACCTGACGGAATATGCCCGCCGCTGGCAGGATTTTCTGGACAGTATCCATAGTATCAACAGTGCCGGGGAAGAGGGCAGTTCCGGCCTGGCCTATGATTTACAGGTGCTGCGCACCCTGGCGTCGCCGGACTCTCCGCTGATGCGGCTGGGAAAAGCGGTGGTGGAGCAGACCACTCTGGTGCCGCCGCCGGACCCGCAGGCCAGACAGAAACAACTGGCGCAGCGCGCATCCGGTAACGCGGGGAAAGTGGTACAGACGGCAAAACTGTTCCAGGATATTCACCCGGAAGAGCGGCTGGAAAAAACGCTGGTGGATGATCGTTTCGCCGCGCTGCGCGAGGTCATTGCCGGGCGGGCGGACGGCGGACAGAGCGGTGGTGGGACGATGCAGATCGCTTCGCTGCTGACCATGCTCAACGAGTATTACACCCAACTGACCATTGCTGATAGCGCGCTGGCGGCGGGGACGTTGCCAGCGCGCATTACTGCCGCAGACAAGTTGCAACTGGAGGCGGCGAAACTGCCTGCGCCGCTGAAAAACATCCTGCTGGATCTGACGAAGCAGGGAACGCGCAAAATCAACGCCGGGACCGGCGACGTGCTGAACACCCAGATGGAGGCGATGATGGGCGACGACTGCCGTGACGCCATCGACGGGCGCTATCCGTTCGCCGACAGTCCGCAGGAGGTCAGCGCCGAGGACTTTAACCGCATCTTCGCCAGCGGCGGCGTACTGGATGCTTTCTGGAGCAAACAACTGGCTCCGCTGGCGGACACCGCCAGCGACCCGTGGCGCTACAAACCGACCGAAGGCAACATGACGTTGCAGGGGCCGGATTTAACGCCGTTTCAGCAGGCGAAGCAGATTCGCAGCGTGTTTTTTAACAGCGAGGGCGGGAAAAAATTTTCCTGGTCGATGCAGATTAGCGTGGTGGATATGGACCCGGCCATCACGGAACTGGTGATTGATATCGACGGTCAGGTGCTGCGCTACGCCCATGGTCCGGACCGGCCCCTGAAAGTGACGTGGCCGGGACCGCGCAACGGCTCGATGGCGGAAATCACCGCCAGCCCGCGTATCCGCCAGGACACCTCAACGCTACTGACCGGCGGGCCGTGGGCGCTGTTTCATCTGCTGGACGCCGGAATGGTACAGGAAACGGCGGTGCGGGGGCGTCAACTGGTGGAATATGATTTTGACGGTCGCCGGGTGGTGCTGGAAATCACCGCCGGGCGGGATTTTAACCCGGTCAGCCGGGAGCTGTTGCAGAACTTCAGTTGCCCGGCGAGGGCGCTGTAATGCGCCGGCCAGCGGTGGTATCAGCCCCGGCGATGTTCGGCAGGCTGCCGGACCAGCGCGACTATGTGCGCTGGCGGGTGGGCGCTGAAGAGGGACGAATATGGCAGGACTGGCTGAACCGCCAGACGTGGGTGGGCAGCGGGCGGCATATCGTGTTGCCGGAAGGCCAGACGACCGATGAAGAGCGTGACGGCTGGATGCACCTGTCGCCGCGTGGCGAACATGATATGCCCGCGCCGGAACACCATCCGCTGCCGTGGAGCTTTGTGATGTCGCCGGGATTTTTGCCGATGGGTGGGACGACTGACTGGCTGACCGGAGTGCTGATGGCGTCACGGGATAGCGTGGGACGCCCGTGGCCGCTGGTGATTTACCAGCGCTGCGGTCGGGAGTGGCTGGACGAGAGTTTGCAGGAGACGCAGGGCTGGCTGTACTGGCTGGCGAGGCTGGCGGCGCAGCATATCACGCCGGACACGATGCGGCGCGGGCGGCTGACCGAGCAAGTGGACCAGCTATGGGCGATGTGGCAGCCGGGGCCGTGGTGGGCGCAGTGGCTGCGCGGGTTACGACGTACATCGCAGCGCAGCCGGGAATTGACCGGGCTGCCGGATGAAGCACCGGTAGTAGAACTGCCGGGCGTGCGTTATCTGCCGTGGCCGGGCTGGCCGGGTAAGACGCTGGGGCAGGCAACACCGGGGCAAGGCTGGTTCTGGCAGCAGAACAGTGAAGGGCGGTATGTGGATGCGCTGCGACTGGTGGATGAAGAAAATAGAGGTCAGATGCTGTGAAAAAGTACGCTGTAGAGGTTCTGTTTATGTCTGCCTGTGCAGGAATGTTCCTGCCCGTATTTGCCTGGGGCGGAACAGATGTAAACATTGATAACCCGCTGGCGGAGTGTGTGGATATCCATCCCGTTCATCGTCAGGAAATGGATAACCTTACCATTCTGAAAACAACGGTCACACTGAAAAAAAGTACCGGTGAATGTGGCTGTTTCTCAACATTAATCAACTATACCAGCTTACTGGCGCAGGATGTTGAGGGTTACGGACGCGGAAGTGCATATTCCCTTCAGGAGGGGAATATTTCACTGGCGAAGATGCAGGGACGTTATCCTTTCAGCTTTGTATTATCGGTGGATAACCAGTCTGTACGGGATCAGAAGCTGGCGCTAATGATACGTTGTACACCACCGCTGTAATACACAGAATAGTCAGGGAGAAGATGATGGCAGTAAGACTGACTTTTGATGGACAAAAGCTGACATGGCCTGGTATCGGGATATTTAAGGCGACCACGGGGTTACCGGATTTACAGTGGCCAGATAAACAGTGTGTGCCGGATGCGGCGATACCGGAAGGGAATTATAAATTGTTTATTCAGTTTCAGGGGGAGGCACCGATAAGAAATGCTGCGGATTGTGATCTGGGACCATCATGGGGCTGGAGTACCATTCCGCGAGGCCAGGCTGCCGGAACATGTGAGATGTACTGGGCTAACTGGGGATATAACCGTATCCGGCTGGAATCAGCGGATGAGAAGACCCGAAAAGCCTGTGGGGGCAAGCGGGGTGGTTTTTATATCCATGATTCCACCAAAGGTTACAGTCATGGTTGTATTGAAGTGGAACCGGTGTTTTTCCGTATTCTGAAACAGGAGACGGAAAAAGAAAATGGTGAAAAGACATTTACGGTTAATGTTAAGTATGTTTCTGGTCAGCAAACGAATGGTGGAACAAAACAATAATACCGTTAAAACCGGCTGAAATTATCGTGTCTGGACGTGCTGTGGTTGACAATCATTACAATGGTGGCCAGATAAGTAATGAGCACGATGATAAAGTATATGACTGGCGGTGTGCTGGTTATTAATCAAATTTCTATAAAATGCAATGTGAATCTGGTAAGCGTAATAAAAATAAAATCATAATATTGTTATATTCATTTCCTTATTTATGTAATTCAGTATTTATGTTATGTGCTAATTTTTGTGTTTTTATTTTCATGGCTCTTGTCAGCAATATACCCTGTTCTTCTGGTAAATATTTAAATATAACAGGCTGGTTGCATTATAAAGTGCGGGGCACTGTTTCCTGACGGTGAGTCTATTTATTTTAATCCGGTATTAAAGGAGTCACTACCATGAGTTTTGTATCCACAAATAATAAATCCGGTATGGGAGGGCTGACGACAACCACGCCGCCGATAACCGGAGAAAGTGGCGGTGTCACCGCAGATTCAGTCGCCGGAAGCGTGGCAGATGCGGCGGAAGCCGCTGTGGAACAGGCTGCGGGATCGCTATTTGGCGCATTGCCGGAGCCATCAGGGCTGGTGAAAGCCGCGGTGGCAGCGGCGCAGGCCGCCGCCGCCGCAGGTATGGCGCAGGATGCGGTATCGGCCATCGTCTCCGCTGTTGCAGGCGGGCCGGGGGCGCATAATGTGACGGTCAGCGGCAGCGCCGTACCGCCGGGCGCATTACTGTTCGCCAGCCTGGACGGCGGCGAAACATTAAGTGAACTGTTCAGCTATGTGGTACAGCTAAAAACGCCCGACACCCTGAATCTGGGCTATGTCTCCCCGGCGGCCAACCTGCCGCTCAAACCGATGGTGGGCAAAGATCTGTGCGTCAACATCGAACTGGATGGTGGCGGTAAACGGCATATCAGCGGGCTGGTCACGGCGGCGCGGGTGGTGGGCCATGAAGGGCGTTCGGTTACCTATGAGCTGCGTATGGAGCCGTGGGTAAAACTGCTGACCCATACCAGCGACTACAAAGCATTCCAGAATAAAACCGTGGTGGATATTCTGGATGAAGTGCTGGCGGAATACCCCTACCCGGTGGAAAAGCGGCTGGTGGAAAGCTACCCGGTACGCACCTGGCAGGTGCAGTACGGTGAAACTGATTTTGATTTTCTTCAGCGACTGATGCAGGAGTGGGGCATCTACTGGTGGTTTGAGCACAGCGAGGACAGCCACACGCTGGTGCTGGCGGATGCCATCAGCGCCCACAAAGCATGTCCGGACTCGCCGCTGGTCGAGTGGCACCAGGAAGGACTGAAGCTGGACAAGGAGTTTATCCACACTATCACGGCAAACGAGAGTCTGCGGACTGGCCAGTGGGTGCTGGATGATTTCGATTTTACGAAGCCACGTTCATTGCTGGCAAACACCGTGGCAAACCCGCGTGAAACCGGTCATGCCACCTACGAGCATTATGAGTGGCCGGGAGACTACTTCGACAAGAGTGAAGGCGAGATGCTGACGCGCATTCGTATGGAAGCGCAGCGCAGCCCCGGCAGTCGAGTGCTGGGGGGAGGGAATATCCGCACACTCATGACCGGTTATACCTTCACGCTGGAAAACTATCCCACTGCCGAAGTCAATCAGGAATACCTGCTGATGCAGACCTTGCTGTTTGTGCAGGACAACGCGCAGCACAGCGGGCAGGACCAGCACTTTACCTTTTCCACCCGTTTTGAACTGCACCCCACCCGCGAGGTGTTCCGCCCGCAGCGGACGGTGAGCAAACCCCACACCAAAGGGCCGCAGAGCGCCATCGTCACCGGCCCGGCGGGCCAGGAAATCTGGACGGATCAGTACGGGCGGGTAAAGGTACAGTTTGGTTGGGATCGCTATGGCAAAATGGATGAAAACAGCTCCTGCTGGATACGCGTCAGCTACCCGTGGGCGGGCAAAGGCTTCGGGATGATCCAGATCCCGCGTATCGGCCAGGAAGTGCTGGTGGATTTCAAAAACGGCGATCCGGATCTGCCGATCATCGTGGGGCGTACCTACAACCAGGACACCATGCCGCCGTGGGGACTGCCGGGCGCGGCAACACAGAGCGGGATATACAGCCACACTATCGGCGGCGGACCGACCAATGCCAACGCCCTGCGTTTTGAAGATAAACCCGGTAGTGAAGAGGTCTGGCTACATGCTGAAAAAGATCAGCGTATTGAAGTTAATAATAATGAAAGTCACTGGGTGGGGAATAATCGGGTTAAGGTCATTGATCAGTCAGAAATAGCCACTATTGGCGCTGTCCGCGACCATAAAGTTCAGTATGACGATACCTCTCTGGCCGGAGGAAATAAAACCATTCAGACGGTAAAAGAGTTATATCTGGCAGCGGGTGATTCTATTACCCTGAGTTGTGGTGACACCGTTCTGTACATGAGCAGTAAGGGGGAATTTTACGTAACCTGTAAAACGTTCAATATTACTGCAACAGATGCCGATGGTCAGATTAATACTATAAAAGGGCAGCTGGATTTAAATATGAATAAAAGAGAACCCAAAGTGGGAACATTTGGTGAGTCAGAAAAAACAGCAATGGCAGCAGTAATTAAAGAAACTTTCCCACCCAAAGAATAGTTTTTATTTTAGTGCCGGACTTATCAACACTTTCAGACCAAAAAGGATTTTATATAATCATGACGAACTATTATATCAACGAAGCCATCTTGAGTTTCTCCGGTAATATATCCCAGGACAGCACCCTCAATATGATCCGCCTGAGCGATCCGGATGCGGCGCTGATTATCAGCCGCGGCAAAATGCAGGACGGTGATGAACTGGCGTCCCAGGTTGAACAACAGATGAAAAAACTGGAAAAGCAGGTTAAGGAACTGCGTTATACGCCAGCACAGGTTGTCCGGCTGGGTATTGACGGGAAAATGGAGGGGCTGGAAATACAGAGTCAGTTCATCCGGGGTAATGAGCATGTATACCAGTACCAGGCGGTATTTGTGCTACAGAGCAGCCGGGTAATGATGGCCCTGACCTATGCCCGCTCAACAGCGTTAACCGAAGCGGATAGGGGGCGCTGGGCGGATATCAAAAAGAATCTGCGTTTCAGGTTGGACCCAGAAAACACGGCAATCGGACAATAACACAGGGAGTGTGGTATGGGAGAAGCATTCTGGGCGGCAAGGGAAGGCGACGCGCTGCTGCATACGTCCTTTCTGGCAGATCTGGTGGGCAGTGCGCTGGAATTCGCCATCAATGCGGTTATTGATTTTGCGGCACTGGCTGTTGTGGCGCTGGCGACGGGGGCTACGGTGGCAACGCTGGGATGCAGCGCCGTATTACTTGTGGGGACCGTGGTCGGCGCGACGATGTTGCTGAGTGGCGCCGGGGAGAAAATCAGTAAAGCCTGTGAAGACATAGCCAACAGCCTTTTTCCGCCGAAAATTGAGGGATATATCCTGACCGGCTCAGGCGACACCCGGATTAACAGCAAACGGGCGGCGCGGGCGGCGGCAACGGCATTATCACGCCATGATGTAGAAACCCTGGATGCGCAGGCGCAGGCAGAGGCAGAAGAAGAAAAACGCAGGCAGGACGCCAAATCAATGTGGGATGTGGCCGGGGAATATCTGGATGCAGTAAAAGGCCGGGCAGAGAATATGGCTAAGGGCGTCGTTTCCGTGGTGAGCCGGATGGGATCAGCGGAAGGATGGGCCTCGCTGGGAAATGATGCTCTGGCAGAGGCGGGCGATATGCTTTCCGACACGGGCCACTTTATTTCAGAGATGTGGCAGCCCACGGTGGCAACGGCATATCCGGGGTCTGACCCGAAACAGGATGATAAAATCGACTGCCACAAACATCCCTCTTCATTCACCCAGTTTATGGCGCAGAAACTGCAGGCGCTGACGGATGACCCGGTGGGGACGGTACTGGGGGCGATGAACACTTTCGATGTGCTGGAAACCGGTTTTCAGGCGGCAAGCGCGCTTATCGGCAGCGTGTCGAACCTGTTCAAAGGCGACGATGAGCCGCCCGCAGCAGAATATATCGCCGAAGGGACGCGGGATGTGCGTATCAACAGCCAGCCTGCGGCGCGCAGCGGGGTACGCTGTACCTGCGAGGCAAAAGTGGTGGATGAGCCTGAGAACGGCGTACATGTATCCGGTGATGTACGTATCGGCGGGCCGCTTCTGGTGGTACGGGATATCAAAAGCGGTAAGTCACAAATAACCCTGGTGACCACCATTGCGCTGACGTTCATGCAGCCCGGACGGGCGTCAGCTAAAAGTGCCTGCTTTATGATGGGATTGGGCATTAACATGATGGTTCAGAAGGCGGGGAGTGCGCTGAACCGCCCGGTAAACGCCGCCACCGGAGCCAAGTACCTGGCAGGCGATGATGACGTTGATTTCAGTCTGCCCGGCCACTTCCCGCTGGAGTGGCAGCGGACCTACAGCAGCCGTGATGAACGGACGGAGGGGATGTTCGGGCGGGGCTGGAGCGTGCTGTATGAAGTGTGCCTGGAGCGTACGCCGGACAACCCGGATGAAAACTGCATGACGTATGTGGCCCCGATGGGACGGCGAATTGACCTGCAGGCGGTGGAGCCGGGGAGCGGTTTTTACAGCCCCGGCGAGGGGCTGGCGGTACGGCGCAGCGAACAGGGCCACTGGCTTATCAGCAGTGATGACGGCGTGTACAGGCTGTTTGAAGCGGACCCGTTCAGCCCACAGCGTCGGCGGCTGAAAATGCTGGGCGACCGCAACAGTAACTGCCAGCACCTGACCTACGACAACCACGGGCGTCTGGTGGAAATCAGCGGCGATCGGCAGCGCCCCTGCATCCGGCTGCACTATGAGCTGGCAGCGCACCCGCAGCGCGTGACGCGCATCTTCCGCCATCACCCGAAAGGGGAGCCGGAGCTGCTGCGGCGTTACCGCTACGATGAGGCGGGGCGGCTGAACGGGGTGGTGGACAACGCAGGTCAGTATCAGCGCGAGTTTGCGTACGACGACAACGACTGCATGACGATGCACCGGGAGCCGGGCGGCGAACGGTATTACTACACCTGGGCGTGGTTTGAAGGCCCGGACGATGCGGCGTGGCGGGTGACGGGCCATCATACGGACAGCGGCGAGCAGTACCGTCTGGACTGGAATCTGGCAGAACGTTCGCTGTGCGTGACGGATAGTCTGGGGCGTACGCGCTGCCACTGGTGGGATGCGCAGGGCCTGGTGACGGCGTACCGGGACGAGGCCGGGCAGATGACCACTTTCCGCTGGAGCGATGAAGAGCGGTTACTGCTGGGGATGACGGACGCGCAGGGCGGCAAATGGCGTTATGTCTATGACCGTCTCGGCCACCTGACGGAGACGCATGACCCGCTGGGCCGGGTTGAGCAGACGCAGTGGCATCCGGTGTGGCACCAGCCGGAAACGGAGGTGGATGCCGCGGGGGCGGCGTGGCGTTATGAGTATGATGAGCGGGGCAACCTGCAGGCGGTCATCGACCCGCTGCACCAGCGCACGGTATACGGGTATGACCGGCACGGCCAGGTGGTGCGGATAACCGACGCGCGGGGTGGAGATAAATACCTGCAGTGGAACGAAGACGGGCAGCTTATGCGCCACACGGACTGTTCTGGCTCGCAGACGGCATGGTTTTATGATGAACGCACGCGGCTGGAAAGGGTGACGGACGCGGAGAGTAACAGTACGCGTTACAGCTATGACGGCAACGGACATCTGACGGAGGTCATGTTCGCGGACGGGCGTACGGAGCGTTACCAGCCGGATGCGGCGGGACGGCTGGTGAAATACACCAGCCCGGCAGGGCAGATAACACGCTGGCAGCGGGACGGCCAGGGGCGGGTGCGCAGGCAGACGGATGCGACGGGTCGCAGAACGGCGTATGAGTACGACGCTTACGGGCGGCTGACCACGCTCACGAACGAGAACGGGGAAAGCTACCGGTTCCGGTACGATGTTCTGGACCGGGTGACGGAACAGACGGACCCCGGCGGCAGCCGCCGGGTATACGGGTATAACGCGCTGAATGCGGTGACGGCAGTGATATACGGCGGGGAGCGCGGGGGCGAAATCCGCCACGGTCTGGAGCGTGATGCGGCGGGGAGGCTGACGGCGAAAATCACGCCGGAGACGCGCACGAAATACCGGTACGACGCGGCGGACCGTCTGCTGGAAATCCGCCGCAGGCGGCATGATGCGGCGGAAGGCGGAGAGCCGGAAGTTATCCGGTTCAGCTACGACAGTGCGGGTAACCTGCTGAGCGAGGAGACGGCGCAGGGCGTGCTACAGCACCGGTACGATGTTCAGGGCAACCGCACAGAAACGCAGATGCCGGACGGGCGGACGCTGCGGTACCTGTACTACGGGAGCGGCCATCTCCAGCAAATCAACCTGGGGCGTGATGTCATCAGCGAGTTCACGCGCGACCACCTGCACCGTGAGGTGCAGCGGAGCCAGGGGCGGCTGGACACGCGGCGGATGTACGACCGGACGGGCCGGTTAACGCGGAAACTGACCTGTAAAGGAATGCGCGGTGTGGTGCCGGAGACGTTTATTGACCGGGAATATGCGTACAGCGGCCAGGATGAGCTGCTGAAAAAGCGGCACAGCCGGCAGGGGGTGACGGATTATTTTTACGACACGACGGGGCGTATCACGGCGTGCCGGAATGAGGCATACCTGGACAGCTGGCAGTACGACGCGGCGGCGAACCTGCTGGACAGGCGGCAGGGAGAGACCGCGCAGGCGGGTGCAGGCAGCGTGGTGCCGTTCAACCGGATAACGTCATACCGTGGGCTGCATTACCGTTACGATGAATATGGCCGGGTGGTGGAAAAGCGGGGCCGTAACGGCACGCAGCACTACCGCTGGGACGCGGAGCACCGGCTGACGGAAGTGGCGGTCACCCGGGGGGACACCGTACGGCGTTACGGGTACGTGTACGACGCGCCGGGCAGGCGGGTGGAGAAGCACGAGCTGGATGCGGAAGGAAAGCCGTATAACCGGACGACGTTTTTATGGGACGGAATGCGGCTGGCGCAGGAGTGCAGGCTGGGAAGAAGCAGCAGCCTGTATATCTACAGCGACCAGGGGAGCCACGAGCCGCTGGCGCGGGTGGACAGGGCGGCGCCGGGCGAAGCGGATGAGGTGCTGTATTACCATACGGACGTAAACGGCGCGCCGGAGGAGATGACGGACGGCAGGGGCAATATTGTCTGGGAAGCGGGCTATCAGGTATGGGGGAACCTGACGCATGAAAAAGAAACCCGGCCCGTACAGCAGAACCTGCGTTTCCAGGGGCAGTATCTGGACAGGGAAACGGGGCTGCATTACAATTTGTACAGATTTTATGATCCGGATATCGGGAAGTTTATATCGGGCGATCCAATCTCGCTGAGAGGTGGAATAAACTTATATGCGTATGCGCCTAATCCATTAAGTTGGACCGACCCATTTGGTTTATTTACATGTGGAGTAAACTGGAAGAAAGGTCAAAATAAATGGGCTAAAGGGAAGTTAGGTGATCATTATAGAAAGCATGTTCTTGAGCAAGGTGAGTTTGGTAATATATCAATGAAACAGTATCATGAACTAATGGAAGATTTCCTCATGGATAATTCACCCGGTTATAAATATGCAAAAATAGGAAATCAAATTATAAAATTTGATCCTGCAACTAATCGTGTTTTGGTTGGTAATGCTAAATCTAGGGAGATACTGTCTTTTTATAAGGCCATGCCCGAACATGTAACAACTGATCCTTTTAAGGATGCTGTCAATGTGGCATTAGGTAAAACAGGTTTATCACCAGCGGATGTAATATATAAATGAATACTATTAGAAGAAAATCGGCGATCATTATTTTTGCTATATATAAGATAGCATTATTATCGAATTCTGAAATAGAAGACATATTGTTTTCTGACTATCTGGATGAAGAAACTGGTGAGCCTATTGTTTATGAAGATATATATGATAGTGATATTCAGGATTTTCTTTTAAATTTTCATGTTGACGTAGTTTTTTATGGTATATCTAATGAATACTTATTTAATTTTCTAGAGAAGTGTTTTAATAAGAAATTTATTATTATTGGCGATGATCCTGAACTTAATAAATGTCCGTGTTGTAGTTATTTGACTTTGCCTGAAAGAGGGCAATATGATGTATGCCCCATTTGCCAATGGGAAGATGATGGAAGGTCCGAGGACAGCATAGAAACATATAGCACAGTCAATCATTCATCATTAAAAGATTACAGATTGTTAAAATTAGGAAAATTATCAAAAGAAGATATTTTTTATAGGAAAGGATAGTTACTATCCTACAATAAAAGCTGGGAATAGAATTAAGTCTTCCCGGCTTATTGATGAGTTTGCTAAGCTTTGCTATAGCTTATGTACTATGATGTTGTGATTTTACCGATCTACGTACCAAATTAGCGGTATGATTGGTAAGAGGGTCAGACTGCGTACCCTGACCCTATTTCGATCCGGGGCGGGATAAATCTTTATCAGTATGCGCCTAATCCGCTGTCATGGATAGATCCGTTAGGCCTTGCTGGATGTAATGCCCAACAACGGCGCAATATATCTGATTTACGAAATGGTAAAGATGTCACGGTTAGAAGTATTGACGAAGCAAGAGCATTATTAGATAACATGCCGGATCTTAGACCTCATGTTGACAATTTTCCTGCAAGGTCTGGAGAGCTTTATATTGGCACTAAATTCAGCGATGTATGGAAACAACCAGCGGGAACATATCGGGGTGATTTATATAATGTGAAAAATCCATTATCTAATGTTGTTCATAATTCTAAAAATCCATTACACGATAATAATCCGCACTATAATATTATCTTTGGTGATGGTACTAAAGCTGGGATAATTATCGTTCCTTAGTGAGGTTTGCATGAGAAATACAATAGATAATAGGATGTTAGATTCAATTCCATTAGTGGAAAGAACCATTGAATCGTCTGGAAATGAACTGCTTATTACATACAATATAATTGGTGATTTAGACTTCGATATTACACTCAGGAAAACTTATCAATCTTATGAACAATTAGAAAATTCAATTTTGGTTTTTTTATCTGATGAAAAAAAACATAATGAAGATATATTAAATTGGGATGATGATTTTTCCATTAAGCAGAAAAAAGCAAAAAAAGAACTATTTTTAAGATTTGCTACTGGTCAGTTATTCTTGCCCGATAATGGAGAAGGATTTGTTTTTGATGGTGATATAAATCACATGAGATCGTGGATGGATAAATTATAAAATCTTTGTGAGGTTTATTTTTATAAGTTGGGGAAATATTGAATTTCCTCAACTCTTTATTATTTAACCTCTCAAATCCCGCCTTCGAGTCTGCTCCGGTTTATCAACGGAATATCCCCGGTATTATTCAGTAAGCCGGGAAAATCTTTTAACCATGTCTTAACTTTCCAGTGATTAATATATGTCACGCTCATACCTTCAATACAGCCCCACAGTTCACGGGTATTATGCGGCGTGATCACGATGCAGTCTTTCATCACCCGAATTTTCACAGGCATCCCGTTAATAAATCTGGCCTGCGCCATCCAGTCGCCGCATAAACGAACCGAGCGTCCTTCAACGCATGAATAAAACTCACAGTGGGTAAAATCCGGCACAGTATCAGGATCGCGTATCGATCTCGCTTTTTTAGTGGGTTTCAGCAGATTGGCATTTTCTGCTGATGTTCATCGTGATCAACTGAGACTGGAAAAGAAACATCAGTATTACAGGGAACAGAAAGCGAATGCTACAACCGACTTGGGTTGCCGGAGACGGTGAACTCACCGGGGAAACAGCAGGACAGGTATACCTGGAATGCGCTGGGGCTGATGAGCAGCCACCGGCGTATCACGGGGAGCGTGGAGAGCTGGCGGTATACGCCGCGCGGTCTGCTGGCGGCGCACACGGATGAGGAGAAGCGCGAGACGCGCTGGCAGTACACGCCGGAAGGCCGGGTGACCGCGCTGACCAACGGCAACGGGGCGCAGTACCGGTTCAGTCACGATGCGGACGGCAGGCTGGTGCGTGAGGTGCGCCCGGACGGACTGAGCCGTACTTTTATCCTGGACGACAGCGGTTATCTGACGGCGATACAGACCACGGGCACGCAGGGCGGCGTGCGGCGGGAGACGCAGCAGCGGGATGCGCTGGGCCGTCTGTTACGGACGGAGAATGAACACGGCCAGCGGACGTTCAGCTACAACCGGCTGGACCAGATAACGGCAGTGACGCTCACGCCCACGGAGGCGGGGCAACAGCAGCACCGGATGCAGGCCGACACGGTGCGTTTTGAGTATGACCGCAGCGGCTGGCTGACGGCGGAGCACGCGGGGAACGGCAGCATACGTTATCAGCGCGACGCGCTGGGCAACCCGACGGACATCACGCTGCCGGACGGGCAGCACCTGACGCATCTGTATTACGGGAGCGGGCATCTGTTACAGACGGAGCTGGACGGCCTGACGGTGAGCGAGTATGAGCGCGACAGCCTGCACCGTCAGATAATGCGCACGCAGGGGCAGCTTGCGACGTACAGCGGCTATGACGACGACGGGCTGCTGAGCTGGCAGCGCAGTCTGGCGCCCGGCAGCGCCCCTGTTCTTCCCGGCCAGCGCCCGGCGCGGCAGGGCTGCGTGACGTCGAGGGACTATTACTGGAACAACCACGGCGAGGTGGGCACGATTGACGACGGCCTGCGTGGCAGCGTGGTGTACAGCTATGACAGAAGCGGTTACCTGACCGGGCGTTCCGGGCAGATGTATGACCATGACCGTTATTATTACGATAAGGCGGGCAACCTGCTGGATAACGAAGGGCAGGGTCCGGTGATGAACAACCGGCTGCCGGGCTGTGGTCGTGATCGTTACGGCTATAACGAGTGGGGCGAGCTGACCACGCGGTGCGACCAGCAACTGGAGTGGAACGCGCAGGGGCAGCTGACGCGGGTCATCAGCGGCAACACGGAGACGCACTACGGCTACGATGCGCTGGGGAGGCGAATCCGCAAGGCGACGTACGGGCGGCACACGGGTCATACGGCGCGGAGCCGGACGGACTTTGTGTGGGAGGGGTTCAGGCTGTTGCAGGAGAACGTGCAGCAGCAGGGCTGGCGGACATATCTGTACGATACGGAACAGCCGTACACGCCGGTGGCGAGCGTGACGGGAAAGGGAGAAAGCAGGCAGGTGTGGTATTACCACACGGACGTGACGGGCACGCCGCAGGAGGTGACGGCGGCGGACGGAACGCTGGTGTGGGCGGGGTATATCAGGGGGTTTGGAGAGAATGCGGCGGACATCAGCAACAGCGGGGCGTACTTTCACCAGCCGCTGCGGCTGCCGGGGCAGTATTTTGACGACGAGACAGGGCTGCATTACAATCTGTTCAGATATTATGCACCGGAGTGTGGCAGGTTCGTCAGTCAGGATCCGATTGGGCTAAGGGGCGGGATAAACCTTTATCAGTATGCGCCGAATCCGTTAAGTTGGATCGATCCATGGGGATTGACAGGGACATATATTTTCACTGACGGTACTACATATTATATTGGCAAAGGGCCTGAATCCAGAATGTATGATTCGATGGACTATCGTATAGGTGGTAGGGCTAATGCGATACAATTTGCGCATATGGATTTTGGTGATGATAAATTAGGTTTTATGGTCGAGCATCGTTTAATGGAAAAATATAATGCTCGGTATTCTCCTGATTTCGCGAATAGCGAACGTATAAGCTCACCTGGTAAGAGATTATATGATGCTGCCGATGCTAAGACACAAAGAAAAGTTAATCGATTAGCTAATAAATTAGATAGTAAATATAGAGCATCTAAGGGTTGTTAAGGAGGTATTATGAATTCAATTTATTATAACGAGAATACAGGCGATCTTGAAATACCGTTGGATATTCTATCCAAGGGAATATCTTATGCTGCAAAAAAGAAATTACATAACATAAAAATAGTCAGCCCAATAAAAAAAAGCAATGACAAACTTGATTTATCGCCATTGACTGAAAATGATAATATTCATTCACTTCATATTATTGATGATATCGATCTAAAAAAAATTGACTTATCGCCATTATATGAAATGAAAAATATAAAAAAATAATAATGAAGTATTTAAAAGGAAATATTGATTTTTCTAAATTTCAGAAGTTGGAAACTCTTTATATAACAAAGGCCGATGCCGAAATAGATGTTTTAAATATCGATACCCTGGTAGATCTTTTACTGGTTTCAATAAAAAACACTAATTGTGAATTTATATCTTCGCTTAGGAGCTTGAATACGCTGAGAATAAGTAGTGTCAGTATAGAAACTCTATCTGGGATAGAGCTTCTCAGTAATTTAAAGTCATTAAAAATTACCTACTCCCCCAACGTTATTGATATATCAAGTATAAATAAAATAAAAACCTTATCTTATCTGCATGTTGAGAAGTGTAAAAAATTAACTGAATTTTCTTTCCTAAGGGATAACGAATCTATATGTGATCTTTTTTTGTCAGATGTTGATTCACTCTCTTTTATTCCAGAAATGAAAAGTATTAAAAATCTTAAATTTTGGAACTTAAAAGATGGAGATTTAAGCTATTTGCTTAACTCTTCGACACTTAAAACTGTTGATTTTCACCCCGATAAAAAAAGTTATAGTCACAGGAAAGACGAAATAAATAAGAAAATAGGTAAATGAGAGGGGGCAATTATTGATATTTGCCGGGAACCATTGAAATTTGCCCAGCCTTTTTATTACTTAACTTTCAGAGCACCTTCATGGTTCCAGTCGTAACGGGCCCCGGCACCCGCGATGGCGTTTCTCACCCCGGTACGCCGCCTGCGTGGCAGCGTGGTGTACAGCTATGACAGAAGCGGTTACCTGACCGGACGCTCAGGTCAGATGTATGACCACGACCGTTATTATTACGATAAGGCGGGCAACCTGCTGGATAACGAAGGGCAGGGTCCGGTGATGAACAACCGGCTGCCGGGCTGTGGTCGTGACCGTTACGGTTATAACGAGTGGGGCGAGCTGACCACGCGGCGCGACCAGCAACTGGAGTGGAACGCGCAGGGGCAGCTGACGCGGGTCATCAGCGGCAACACGGAGACGCACTACGGCTACGATGCGCTGGGGAGGCGAACCCGCAAGGCGACGTACGGGCGGCACACGGGCCATACGGCGCGGAGCCGGACGGACTTTGTGTGGGAGGGGTTCAGGCTGTTGCAGGAGAACGTGCAGCAGCAGGGCTGGCGGACATATCTGTACGATGCGGAACAGCCGTACACGCCGGTGGCGAGCGTGACGGGAAAGGGAGAAAGCAGGCAGGTGTGGTATTACCACACGGACGTGACGGGCACGCCGCAGGAGGTGACGGCGGCGGACGGAACGCTGGTGTGGGCGGGGTATATCAGGGGGTTTGGAGAGAATGCGGCGGACATCAGCAACAGCGGGGCGTACTTTCACCAGCCGCTGCGGCTGCCGGGGCAGTATTTTGATGACGAGACAGGGCTGCATTACAATCTGTTCAGATATTATGCACCGGAGTGTGGCAGGTTCGTCAGTCAGGATCCGATTGGGCTGAATGGAGGTATTAACCTCTACCAATATGCACCGAATCCGTTAAGCTGGATTGATCCGTGGGGTTTGATCGGCAAGCCGTTGAATTCTCCATTAACGGATAAATGGTTAGATAAGGGAGGAAGTATCTGGCAGGAGATTGATGGTCAGACATGGGTATATCAAGATAAATATGGCAATGTAGTGAGGTATCCGGATGGATATCCAGACTTCAGTCCTTATGAGGTGCAACATGTTGATGTCCCCGATTTAAAAGGGAATCACCGCTTGGGTCCATCAGGAGATTTTGGCAAAGCCAATGCTTTAGCTCCCAAAGGGGCTGCCGATTTGGAAGTTAATACTTGGCATCATCATCAAAACGGAGTCACCATGCAAGAAGTTCCTAAAGACATACATAGTAGATTTACCCATCGGGGTGGTGTCTCAAATATTAGAAATAAATGTTTGTAAATGTGGAGTGCATATGCCTGTTTCATGTGGTAATGGTTTAGCCGAAAACCAAATTAGAGATCTGGAAAAAAATTTTTCATTATCATTTCCCGATGACTATAAGGATTTTCTGTCTCGGTATAACGGGTTTGTTGTTAAGCAGCCTGATTTTTGTGAATTTGACTATGATTCTGTTGATGATGGGGCCATTGCCTTTTATGCGTTATTCGGATACGGAATTTCAAATAGAAACGATGAATTAGTTTACCAGAATAATGAATATCTCGACGAGATAGATTTCATAAGCAATGCATTTATTATCGGCTCCGACCCGGGAGGAAACTACTTTGTCTTAGTATGTGAAGGTGAAAAGAAAGGCGTTTATTATTGGGATAGGACTCATTTACACTCGGAAGATGATTTACAAAAATTTGATATAAATGCTGAGAATGTAAGTGGGCCTCTCTATAAATTTAGTGATAACTTCTATGACTTTTTTGAGAGACTAGTTATAAATACGTTAAGCGCAGGGATGAAGTTGTACCGAGACTTGTAGTGTAAATGGAAGATCTTGGGTGTCATATGCGGTTGATGAAAGTATCAGCATGATGAAAAAATGACTGATTGTTTTTTTGCCCTATGATATTACCCATCGGTTAATGGATAGAATAATACTCATAAAGATGGAATGCTGATTAGAGTAAGACGATAGCATATGAACTATGATGCAGTGTTTTTTGTCATTTACATACAAAACTGACATTATGTTCCACAATCTGATTAGATCCACTATCCTTATCCAATCTCGCTGAGGGGCGGAATAAACTTATATGCGTATGCGCCGAATCCGTTAAGTTGGATCGATCCCCTCGGATTAAGGAAATCATGTTCAGGTTTTTCAAGTGCGGATGATGCTGCGAGATCTGCTCTAAGTAAATATAATCCGATGTCCATATTTAAAAACAGAGAGTACGGCGGAGTTATATTTAGAGCTAAAGATGGTTCTTACGGATATACACGTGGTCGTTTAAGAACCAGCAGAACAGCACCAACATTTAAAGACTCCGCAGGTGGTTTACCCAAAGGTTCTACACCAGTCGGGCAATATCACACGCACGGCGATTATTCAGATGCGGGTTTTAACCGGACGAATAAGGCAGGAGATTATCATGATAGTGATCAATTTTCTTCAAAAGATATATTTATTCATAATCAGGCAAATGGTTATTATCCTGGCTATACTGATGCTTTAGGAGCGCTAAGTGGCGGGTTCTGGAAGATTTTTGGTAGAGTCAGCGGCCCTGATGATGCGGTACCGTTATAAGGTGCGGGGGGAGATCTGATGAATAGAAAAAATCGTTGTGTTCTTGAGATTGATAAAGAATTAACTCCGTTCTTATTTAATGCAATTATAGCAATTAAAAATAGTGAGTGGAGTAAATTATACGATGTGGAAAATTTTTATTTGATTTTCAATCCTATTATCCGTAAAACAGAAAATGTAGAGTTCTATACTATTACATTTTTATCAGAGGAAATCACTCAAGATAACTGGATGGATATAGGTTCTGGTGGTATTGAGGTTAAAGAGGTAAATGTTAACATAAACGTAAAGACTAAAGAAGTCATCTCTATATATGGTGGTCGTTAGTATATTGGTCCGAGAGATATTCTCAAACCTCTTTTATTATTAATCCCCGGTCAGTCCACTAAACAATCACGTCCCACATCCCCTTAACTACCTGTTCAGCCTGATAAAGCTGTTCGCACAGCTTCTGCACCTCGTTACCGTCCGCCATTAGCACAATACACCCGTCCGAAATCTTCACCGTCACGCTGCGCCCGGTCTCAAATCCCGCTTCTTCCTGGCAGTCGCCGCTGGGGATTTGTGAGTAACAGGTGGTCATGCAGGTTTCGCTGTTGATGTGGCGGACGCTGGCGCCGGAGGCATTCATATTTGCTGACTAAATAAATTCTTATTTATCCGCCGGATGCTGGCTGATTGTGGAGCTCAGGGTGAGTGAGTATGGGCGCGACATCCTGGCACCGCGCCTCCCTCTCCCCGGCCAGTACCGGGCGGTGATGAGCAACCGGCTACCGGGGCCGTATTTTGACGATGAAACGGGCCTGCATTAAAATCTGTTCAGATATTATGCACCGGAGTGTGGCAGGTTCGTCAGTCAGGGCCCGACAGGGCTGTAAGGAGGATTAAATCCTTACCACTATCCGTTGAATCCCGTCACAGATACAGATCCGCTGGGATTGTTTACATGTGAATTATGTAGTCGCATGATAGATGAGACTAATAATAGTCTGGATAGTCTTCCATTTAATCCGGCAAAAATGTTAACGGCTAGTTTAAATATGGCTAATTCTGCAAGATTGCACGCAAGTGGGGTAGCCAAACTCGGGATAGGTATTGCTGCTGATGGATTTATTACATTGTCTCCAGTGGGCAATGTTTCTCTGGCATGGGGGCGTGGAATATCAAATTAGCAACTGCTTCATATAACAGGGAAAATTTATGATTATCAGAATCACTTAATGAAACCGACAAGGATAGGTGCTGGAGAAATTTATTAGGTGTATTGCCTTATAGTGAACAGTTTGACGATCCAGATGAGCCATCAATTAGCGATTTGTATAAAGAGAAATTCCATAACATGATGGATTCTCCAATGAATTTCATCAAAAAGATAGGGACATTGATGTTTGATGAATATGATTAATAAAATATCCATGTTGATCTTTATTATTGGAAGTATAAGCGCGATAATATGGGTATTATATGCCACTTTATCGAAAAGAGGGATGTTTAGAGATAATCTTAAAAAAATAATCAAGATAATATGTGATTTATTTTGGGGGATAGGCTGATAACTCTGAGTAAAGAATATCAGAGACTGTACATGAAATTATTAATCCTTCGTTGAATAAAAGCCGGGAAATCATTATAGGCGGATAACCGCATCACGGAAGATATGCAGTACGTGTACCGGTATGGCTGTTACGGGAGGCTGACGCCGGAGCAGATGGCGGGACAACTGGAGCCGGAGTACACACCCCAAAGGAAAGAGAGGTTTGTGCGTATTATTCATTGTGTGATCATAGCGGTACAGGTACTTCTGCTGGTTTGTTATTCACAATATCAGCCCCTGATGCTGATTTATTACCAGGAATATCAGAGTCTGGAGGGGATTCTTATGGGGCACTTCTTGCGGGAATGGCTTATACAGATGCTTGTGATCAAACTGATAGTTATAAATATACAAAAGGTGTGAGTATGGGACCCGGATTTGGAGACTAGGGGGAACTCACATGCTTCCGGCATTCGAGGTGTCTATCGGAGATTTTCGATCTGATGGATAAGGAATATGATTGGTTACCAGGTGAATTCAAGTGAAAAGAAATAGATTTTTTCTATCGTTACTATTTATGGTGTTGATTGTGTTGTTCGTTATTCTATTTTTTACATGGTTAGGTAGAGAGAATATTAAAAATGATAGCGCTATTCGAGAAGTTGCGAAAGAAGAAGTTGATAAGCTTTTTTCTCTTTATAATGAAGGGGAGTATGCTGAGATATATGATTTGTCATGTGACTCTTTCAAAAATGCCACTGCGAGAAAAGATTTTTTAACAGTTATGGGAACTAAAATGAAAATACTCGGTGAATTTAAAGGGCGAAAACTTCAATATAGCAATGTCATTAATTCAAAATCCGTGGAGTTATATTATAGAGTGGACTATATTAACTATTCTTTAATTGAAGAATTTAATTATATTAAAAATGATGGACAAAAAATATGCTTGCAAGCAATGTATACGGATGATGCGGGGAAACATGGGGAGGTAATTAAATTACATTAATGTGTGATAACTCCAGTTAGAACCTATCCCAATGCGATGAAGAATCGGGGCTGTATTATAACTAGCGCCGTTTCTATAATCCGGGACTGGGAAGGTATATTACGTAGATCCAATAGGGCTGAAAGGGGGATGGAGCCGATATCATTATCCGCTGAATCCTATTACAGATAGTGATCTTCTTGGTCTTATTACTTGTGGTACTGATAGAGGTGATTCTGGCAAGTTATTAAGATGAAAAATGGTTGAAAATAATTGCATTAGTGAATGCTTATTTATGTCTTTACCTACAAAAAGTAACGGATTTGCTTGCTGGAATTGTGTTAACGAATGTAAAGGAAATCAAGGCTATTGATGTTTTACTACAGGAATAGATATGGTTAACGATAAGGATACAGCTATATTAATTAGTGATTTAATGTTGAGATTCAGTAAGGAGCTTGATGAATCTGTTGCTGTTGTTCAGTCCCGTTGTGATGAGGATGAATTTAATGTATATCGAGAAACGGTTGGTTTTATCATGGGTGAAATGCTTATTAAAATAATGAATCCATTATATGAAAAACATCCCGAAATAAAACCAAAAGGATTGAAATAAAACATCTGGAACCGGAGGAATAATGTGTAAAAGCCGGAGGGGTTATCTTTTCCCGGCTTTTTATTATCAATTACTCATTAACTCCTGTTCCGTTCTTTTGCGTTTAATCACCGGAATATCTCCGGTATTGTTCAGCGCCCCAGAAATTTTTTTAACCACTGTTCTGCACTCCGTTTATTAATGCGGGTTACGCCCATCCCTTCAATACAGACAAAGAGTCCGTGGGTATGCTGCGGCGTGAGCACGATGCAATCCCTCATTACCCGCACCTTGACGGGCATCCCGTTAATAAACCCCGCCTGCGGCATCCATTCACCGTACAAACGAACTGAAAGTCTCTCAATGCGTGAGTATGTAAGTATCCCGCATAATCGAGCCATTCACATTTAGAGATCATCCGACATAATCAATCTGCCAACGCAGGAGATCGCTGTGCGTAAAGCCCGTATTACTGCGCACCAGATCATCGCTGTGATTAGATCAGTCGAATCCGGACAGACTGTTAAAGATGTCTACCGGGAGGCCGGTATTTCGGAAGCCACCAGGGACAACTGGAAGTCTGGATACGGCGGCATGGAAGCTTCTGATATTAAATCTTGAGGATGTCAACGCCAGGATTTATGGTCGTTTTTCGCTATTTTTAATATCCGCTGTTTGATCACTTCTGCTGTCCGCTTTCCGCCATTTCATCTTCACTGATTGGCGTTGCGCTTTTGGTCAGCGCCCCGACTTTGCGTTTTTCCTTCAGTTGGTAACTTTCTCCTTTGATATTCAGTGTGGTTGAGTGATGCAGTAGCCGATCCAGGATCGCTGTTGCCAGCACGTTATCACCGAACATCTCTCCCCAGTCTGCGAAGCCTTTGTTTGACGTCAGGATAATGCTCGCTTTTTCATACCGTCGGTTCAGCAGTCGGAAGAACAGACTGGCTTCCTCGCTGGTCATTGGCAGGTAACCTATTTCGTCCAGGATCAGCCCCCGCGCATAGCTCAGTTGTTGTAGCTGGCGCTCCAGGCGGTTTACCAGCTTCGCTTTCATCAGCGTCTACTAGCCTGTCCTGCGGCATGAACAACCCCCGATGGCCCACATCTGCCGCTTTCACACCGGGGGCAACGGCCAGGTGGGTTTTCTCCACTCCGGGGGCCCCAGCAGGATCACATTCTCGCAGCGCTCCACGAACGCCAGACCGGCCAACTCCCGGACGACCTTACGATCGATGCCTGGCTGGAAGCTGAAGTCGAACTGCTGCAGCGCCATGCACAGGAATGTCGACTTATTTTTGGGCTGACAGAGGCATTGGTCGTTAAGACTTGTATATTCATGTTGCTTACTCGCACAAAAGGGGGAAAGGAACCGTAAACAACATTGACAGGTAAGGGACTGGCATCAATTTGAATGGTGTTTTTTTATAACATTATGTTTTAAAAGGTGAATTGTATTTTCATGGTGAATTATTCTGTTTTATGTTGTTATTTATGGAATATTTAACCAATATTTTATCTAAAAATAGTGTATTATATTGATTACACTTTGCTGGAGAGGTGTAAACATCAAGCGTAACCATATGATGTATATAAGTTTTTGTTTGCTGATATCATATTTTTAACAGATATTGAGCAAGTAAATCTGATCTAACTGTAACTTTAGTTTTCTAAATTAATTACTTTGCTTACTTTTTTTTACCTGGTTTTGTAAAACCTCATGATGATCAGTCTATTTGTGGCTTTGTTTAAGGTTTATTTGGTTTTGTAGTCTGAATTGTATCTCCCTCCTGGAGGGCTTTCTTTAGATTCTCTGTCTCCTACGTTGTTATGTTACGTATTTGTTGCTTTGAAGGAGGGGAAATACAGTTCCATTTATCTGAGTAAGTCAGGTACACAGTAACAACTTTCTTATGAAGAATTTCCAAAATTTTTACTGCGGCGTTATTAATTGTTCAGCGATTCTTACAGATCTGTCGTTCGCTTTTAGTGAATGAAATCCGTGGACTTTTATTTACTAATTTTTTCTTTCCTGAAAAATACAGAGGTATTGAGCGAAAAATTTTATTCCGTATGATGCCCTCCACACAAAATGTATTAACACTGAATCGTAATTTGCTTCTTTATGCTGATAACTTTCTGTCTATGCTAATACTAAAATTTAGATGACTTTTATACGGTAAAATCTGGTATGAATTTTAAAGATACTCTTCCCGGGGTGTTTCTCTGTGTCGCTATGTTTGCATGTGGTCATGCCAGGGCTAATATGCTCGTTTATCCCATGGCGGCAGAAATTAATAGTAGCCGCGAAGAGGCCACCTCGCTGTTCGTCTATTCTAAATCAGATCATGTGCAATATATTCGAACAAGAATCATGCGTATTGAACACCCTGGTATGCCACAGGAGAAGGAGGTACCAGCAGGGAATGATATAGAGACAGGACTTGTTGTCTCCCCGGAGAAATTTGCTCTTTCCCCGGGAACAAAAAAAACAATACGTGTTATCAGTACTCAGGCACCGGAAAGAGAGGAAGCCTGGCGGGTATACTTCGAGGCTGTTCCTGAACTGGAAGATGATCCACAGGCAGGCGGAAAGCAAAATTCATCCGTAAGTGTGAATCTTGTCTGGGGGGTGTTGCTGCGTGTTTCTCCGTCAGACCCCAGGCCTGCGCTGGTAACGAACGGTCACCACCTGCTGAATACGGGAAATACCCGGCTTTCTCTTATTCGGGCCGGCAACTGCGACACCACATGCCACTGGCAGAATATAGACAAAAGTATTTATCCCGGCGGGAGTGCTGATATTCCGGCCGGAATAAAAAGTAATGCATTTCGTGTGGAATATCGTACGGGTGCAAATTCACCGGTAATCTCTGCTGATTTAACAGCAGCCGGAAAGTAAAAACACACGGAGCGTACGCTATACCCTACATTTATTCTCAGGGGGAGCGGATGTATACCGAGTGTACATATATCACTGTAATAAACAACAAAGCAAGGTTATTTTTTATGAACATGAAAACATCTTTTATTGCCGCAGCTGTGGCATTGGCCACCGTTTATTCTTTTTCTGTTTCTGCGGTTCAGAAGGATATTACCGTCACTGCCAATATTGACAGTACACTTGAACTGCTGCAGGCCGATGGTTCATCCCTCCCGTCGACTATGAAGCTGGATTTCATGCCGGGTAAGGGCCTGGTCCATAAATCACTCCAGACCCGCCTTTACAGCAACGATCAGACCAAGTCGGTTAATGTAAAACTGTTGAATGCTCCACAACTTATCAACGTCCTGGATCCCACCAAAACCATTGATATGGAAGTGACTCTGGGAGGACGGTCACTGACCACCACCAATTCTGTACTGGAAGCTAAAACCCTGTTCCCGGACGGAAAAACTGGCGATGCTTCAGCTCCGCTGAACCTGGATATTGGTCAGAAGGCTGGAGCAGCCTTACAAAACCTGCCTGCCGGTGAATACAGCGGATTGGTCAGTCTGGTGATTTCACAGGCTGTCACTGCCGGCTAATAACCGGTTATTAGCTCTTCATCTGATCCGGTTTTGGGGTGTCACCGTTCGTACCTGAACCGGATCCGGTATTGATCTTATTATTCATTGCAATTCAGGTCTCTTTACGTGAGTCGTTATTTCTGGATGTATTATTTACTGGGATTGTGCAGTTTTACCAGCCAGGCAACTCTTATTCCCCCTCCTGGATTTGAATCTCTGCTGGAAGGACAGACTGAGCAAATTGAAGTGTTGCTACCAGGGCATTCACTGGGATTATTTCCGGTGGTGGTTAAACCGGACACCGTGCAGTTCATGTCCCCATTGATGGTACTTGAAAGCAGTGGGCTTGCCGCGTTGCCGGTCGCAGAACGGCAAAAAGCGCTGGCTGCACTCAGCCGTCCGTTGCTACGTAACAGCAATCTGGTCTGTGGTGTCTCAGAAGCAAAAGACAGCAGCGAGTGTGGTTACGTGGCAACAGATAAAGAGGATGTTGCGGTTATTTTTGATGAGAACAACGGTCAGTTATCTTTGTTTCTTAACCGGGACTGGTTGCCGGATGAAGAACGACGTGATAAACGCTGGCTGACTCCGACCCCGGAGGGTGTCAGCGCATTTATTCACCGCCAGACGCTGTATCTGAGTGATGATCTCCACAGCCGTAATATGACACTGAATGGTAGCGGTGCCCTGGGGCTTGGTGACGGTCGTTATCTGGGAGGCAACTGGGCGGCTATCTGGAATCAGTCAGAACATTACAGTAACAGTCAGACCTGGTTTGACAATCTGTTTGTCCGTCAGGATCTCGGCAATCAGTATTATCTCCAGGCTGGTCGGATGGATCAGCGGAATCTGTCCAGCGCCACGGGGGGGGATTTTGGGTTCAGTCTGCTTCCCCTGAGCCGGTTTGATGGATTACGAACCGGGACCACCCAAGCTTATGTTAACCATGAGGTGGACCAGAATGCCACTCCGGTTATGGTTCAGGTTACCCGAAATGCCCGTATTGATATTTATCGTGGCAGCGAGTTGCTGGGGAGTCAGTTCCTGACCCCGGGAATGCATACCCTGGATACTCATTCTCTTCCACCGGGAAGCTATCCTCTGGCGTTGCGGGTGTATGAGGATGGGATTCTGCGGCGAACGGAGACCCAGCCCTTCAGTAAGGGGGGCAATAGCTTCAGTGCACAGACCCAGTGGTTTATTCAGGGCGGGCTGGAAGATACCGGGGATAAAGCCAGCCATTATGACGGTGAGACTGTCATGGCTGCCGGATTCCAAACTGGGCTGCGGAAAAATATCAGTCTGACCGAAGGTATCTCTCTGGCACATGAGGCCTGGTACAGTGAAACCCGACTGAATTCACAGCATGCAGTGCTGGATGGCACGCTGGACCTTTCTGCCGGGATACTGCATGGGACAGACAGCACGAGCGGTAACACTGAGCAGGTGACATACAACGACGGATTTTCCGCGAGTCTGTGGCGTAACCATACGGAAAGTGATGCCTGTAGTGGTCGTCATCCACAGTCAGTGCATGCCAGTATGACCTGCCAGACTTCGATGAACGCCTCCCTGTCGGTTCCGGTGGGGAACTGGTATGCCCTACTGGGATACAGTACCAGCAGGACAGAAGGTCGGCCGGTTTACCGGGGATATGATGATAACAGTGACAAAGAAAATGTGTTCTGGCGACAGGCATACATCCCTGCCTCTCACCGCGAATCTGCTCAGGCTAGTGCAACGTACAGCCTTAATATGGCTGGCATGAATATTAATACCCATGGGGGAGTATGGCGAACCCGAAATGACGGAGTGAATGATGATGGCTTGTTTATGAGTGTCAGTGTGTCATATGCCTCTCAACCACCGACAATGACTGGCAGTAATGGGTATACCTCAGCCGGGACCGATATTCACAGTAGCCGGAATCAAAAAACACAGACGTCCTGGAATGTGAACCATGTGAGATCCTGGCAGCAGGATCTGTATCGTGAACTGTCGGTGGGTTTCTCCGGTTATAACGACGACAGCTGGAGCGGGAGTCTCGGCGGACGCATGAGCGGCCGTATGGGTGAACTGAGCGCCACTTTCAGTAACTCCCATCAACGTAATGCGGGCAGCGCCAGTTCACTCACCGCTGGCTACAGCTCGTCTCTGGCGTTATCCCGTAATGGACTGTTCTGGGGAGGTGGTCAGGACGGTGAACCGGCCTCTGGCATGGCGGTGAACGTGGAGCCAGAGGGGGACGAGGGCAGTAGCGGGAAAGTAGTCAGCGTTCGTGGCAGCAGCCAGCCGTTCAGTCTCGGTTTTGGTCAGCAGTCGCTGTTGCTGATGGAAGGCTATAACGCCACGGAGGTGACCATTGAGGATGCAGGGGTTAGTTCACAGGGTATGGCAGGCGTAAAAGCGGGAGGGGGAAGCAGGTGTTACTTCCTGACACCCGGGCATCTGCTGGTTCACAACATCAGCGCCAGTATGAGCCGACTGTACGTTGGCCGCGTACTGGACAAGGATGGCAGACCGCTGCTGGACGCACAGCCACTGAACCATCCATTTTTGTCGTTGGGACCTTCCGGGCGATTTAGCCTGCAGAGCGAGCATAAAGAATCCAGCCTGTGGCTGCTGTCAAAAAACAGGATCCTGCGTTGTCCGATGTCAGTACATAAACGTCGGGATGTTATGCAGGTAGTGGGTGATGTGCGGTGTGAATTAAGTGACGTGGATGCCCTGCCACAGGCGTTGCAAATATCGCCGCGGGTCATCCGTTTGCTGAACGTGGCAGGTTTGCTGCGCCATTCCGTTCAGGAAGCCTGACGTAGAGATAAAGGCGATTACTATGAAGAATAAAATGAAGTGGACAAAGATAAACCATTATTTACATCCGAAAATTTGTTCGGCCTGCGCAATCTTGCTGATGGCTGGCGCTACACTGCCACAAGTCGCCGATGCGGAGACTACCTACGACCGGACCAGCACCGTCGACCTGAATTACGACAGGAGTAATGTACTAGGCTTTGAACGCATGTTTGAGCAGCATATAGATACGAATTATCTAGGATGGGTATGTAGATCCAATAGTAATGAAAACGAGGGGGCGTGTGACGATACAAATCTGATATGGGATAAACGGGGGGTAACAAAGATTCGTCTGCGTTTCAGAGAACAAATCAGTCATGCTGAAACTACGCTCATACTGGACGCTCGTGCTGGAGGAGCATGTGGATATTTTACTATTAATGGAGCCTGTACTTGTGTATATCCACATAACTACGTAACGGCCGGTATTTCCGCCGAAGAGCTAGCGAAAATACCGAAAGCCGGTATATGGAAAGCAACGTTGGTCTTGGATGTACATAGATGGCTAGACGGAAAAGTTGGTGTCGGGACTGCAGATATCACGCTGAATGTGACAGACCACTTTGCAGAAAATGCGGCTATTTATTTTCCGCAGTTTGGTACTGCAACACCTCGGGTGGACCTGAATCTGCACCGGCTGAATGCCTCACAAATGTCGGGCAGGGCTAATCTGGATATGTGTCTGTATGACGGAGGTGTGAAAGCCCGTTCATTACAGATGAAGATAGAAGGAAGCAATAAGTCAGGTACGGGATTTCAGGTTATAAAGAGTGATTCTGCTGATACGATTGATTATGCGGTCAGTATGAATTATGGGGGACGAAGTATTCCTGTCACCCGTGGCGTGGAGTTCAGTTTGGAGAACGTGGATAAAGCAGCAACGCGTCCGGTGGTACTTCCCGGGCAACGGCAGGCGGTACGTTGTGTGTCAGTGCCCCTTACCCTGACAACACAACCCTTTAACATCAGGGAGAAGCGTTCTGGTGAATATCAGGGAACGCTGACGGTGACAATGCTGATGGGAACACAAACCCCCTGACAGTAATTATTTATTTTATTGATATCTTTCTTATATGGTTTTTTAAATCAGAGTTCTCTTTATATACTTGTTTTATTTAATAAAGAGAATCTATTCACTTATGAAAATCAATGCGTGAGGTTCTGCTTTCCTATGACTGAGTATTTAGATGATAAAGATAAAGAATTATTGAAAGAAATCCAAAAAGATTGTGCACAAACTTTATGGCAACTTGCATATAAAGTGGGACTTACGCCCACACCATGTTTCAAACGTTTAAAAAAACTTAAAGACAGGGGAGTTATCATTGGTCAGTTTGCTTTATTGGATAAAGAAAAACTAGGTCTTTCACTTAATGTCTTTATTATGATTAACATATCTGAGGAGCAATACGCTAGTATTTCTGAGAAAATAAAGTCAATGCCTGAGGTTATTGCCTTTTATCGAATTTCTGGATCATTTAATTATTTAATGCATACAGTATTTACAGATATGAACGATTACTATAGTTTTTATGAGAAAATAATATTAACTAATTCTTCAATTAGTGGATCTGCATCGAGCTTTGTTCTTGAGCAAATAAAGGAAACAAACGAACTGCCAGTGTGAAAGTGTGATGTGTACTTACTGATTTAATACATTATTATCCTTCTTACGGAACAACAACGGCAGATTGCGGCTGTTGAACAAGGATTTTAATCAGCAGTGGTGAAATTAAGCGGCACAGAATAACACAGCGGAATATCACATGGTTAAATATCACCCCGTGCATGTAACAAAAAACCGCATTAAAACAGATGATGTTACTGATATTTATTTCGTTGAACCCTTCTGGAAAGAAGGCGAAAACCACATAATTGAGTCATTGATGTTTTTTGAAGAGTTACAAAAGTCATTTAATTTATTCAACCATAAATATGGGTTAAATAAATATATACTCAGGATCCCCTGGGAATTTGTGCTCATACATATGGAAAGGATCAGTAAATTAAATAGCGTCGGGTTATTTGCTGTTTCTGTTGACTTTAATAACAACCACAAATTTCTGAGCGAGTACATCAGGAGTCGCAGAGATTATGGTATGGAAGTTTGGTTTGATTTTTGTGGTAAACATTCTTATTCCAGTGAAATTAAAAACCTTGGGTTCTTTTTTCAGGCTTGCGTAGTGCCTCGTGATCCTAATTTTATTAGTAGTGTTTATCATTATCATAAGTTCCAAAAGATTCTTGTCGGGGATATAAATGATGTAGAACAGAGAGCCGTGTACCAGAACGAAGTTGATTACATGTATGGAATGCAATGGCCATCGTCATATGACGGTTTTTTCTTTCGGGATCATAAAAAAAATGAAACTTGGTATATATAACAGAAGGAGTGAAAATTTGAATCAAAAATATCTTATTTATTTTTTGTTTAATTATTGTTTTGTTTTTTATTACGATTAAATATAAAGAACATCATTGTTCGTGCGGTGGGGAGGCTGGAAGTTTAGGGGATGACCGTTTATCAACAATTTTATTACAGCCACCATACGAATGGTTTATATATGCACTAGATGTATTATTTTAGTTTAATATATCGATGGTTGCTATTTGCATTGATGATGTTCCGTTACATTAAGGAATATACATCTGTATCTCGTTATACGCACACTCACATTACTAATCATTATTAATATGAGTGTGGTTCTTGTTTTACGCATGCATGGTTGCATGTGACGTTAAATTTAAATGAGCTGACTGTATGAATTCTAAATACTTTAGAGAGGTGTTTTTTGTCTCGGTAGTTGTTATATTATTATTTTATTTGGTGTTATTTGCAGCCAGTGCTCATGCTGAAGGCGGTTTCAGCTCTGGAGGCATTGGGTTATTTATGACGGGAACAAGAGAGATGCTACTGTAGAGATAATAAATTCTGCTAAAGATTCCCCAATTCTTGTGCATTGACATCCTCCACGTCCTGAAGGGCGTGGGTTCCTGCTCCAACGGGCTGCCTGACTGCACGCTCCTTCCACAGGCAAGCACGGCGTGTCCCGCTCTAAAATGTTACGCGCGCCGTTTACATCGGCGTTCGCAGTATATCTTCATACCAGACACTTGTAAGTATCTCGCATAATCGTGCCATTCACATTTAGAGATCATACAACAGGACGGGGCTGTTTTTGGGCAGCCGGAAGTTAAGCCCATACCAGAAACGTTGCAGTGTACTGAAAAATGGCGCCAGGTTGCACCTGTTCAACGATTTTCTGAAGGCGCAGGAGTATTCATTACTGATATCCTCCATTGCGCCTTCGGGAACCCACAGAACCAGCTATTTTACCGATAGTGTTTAAAAGGCGTAAGTAATGCCGAGCATGAAGTCATTGGAGGCAGCCTTTGTGTCTGCATCATAAGCGGTATGTTCATCACCAGCATAGTGATTTTTTGAAATGCTTACTTTGCCTGCATTAATGTATTTATAACTGGCGTCAATCATAATATTATCTGTTACAGCATATTTTGCACCGATACCTGCGCCCCAGGCAAAGTTATTTTTTGAAGCAGACAGAGTTTCATTAATACCAAAACCAACAGGAATGGTGTTATTACTTAGCTTCACATGAGCGAGGCCAACGCCTGCGCTGATATAGGGTGTAAATGCCGTACTATTGTGAAAATCATAATAGCCATTAACCATGTAAGTGGTCATTCGGACCTGATTTTTTACATTTATGTGTACTGGCTGACCAAATGCAATAATATCCTGCCCGCCTTTAGCATCCGTCTCACCTCTGAAAGTGGTATCCAGTTCTAAACGTACTGGAAGCTGGAATGGATCATAAAAGTCATAACCGATAGCAACCCCGCCGCCAAAAACGCCTTTGGTACGGTCAGGTAACGTTGCATGACCATTGACTATCTCATCCTGGCTGAAGGTTGAGTTGATTCCATAGACATTTACTACGGATGTCCCCGCTTTCCCGGTGATATAGATCCCTTCTTTTGCTGATGCAGTAGCGGACCAGGCTACCACAAGGGGAATGATGCAGACTGCGAAAAAGTTTTTCATTTCAGAACCTGCCTTAATATTGGGCTAAAAGACAAGTTTCACGGTATAGGGTGTGATATAACGATTACATAAACGAAGCCCAAAAAACGGTCTATTGTAACGCTGGGTTTTCTGTAAGCGGGTAAAAAATGAGATGAAGATTTTAAATAACAATACGATAATCGTCGGTATGGAAATCCATCTCCTCGCCAAATTGCCCAACGTATGCCAGCCCCACGTACGGTTTCACTTCTATGTTATGTAACGGGTAGTGTGAGATGGAGCGATGCTGTAAGAAAAAGATGAAGATGAATTTGTACCCGACCAGAATAAAGCCCGTTATCCAGGAATAACGGGCAAAAATATTTACTCAAGTGCCTGGGCGAGATCTTGTTGTACCTGTTGACGTTGTTCTGGTGTCAAGACTTTGCTTAAATCAAAATAATATTTAACCCGATAATAGCGAGCCTGTTGTTCTATGTTACTGAAGGCTGCAAGCTGCTGTTTTACGGCGGCGTCATCCCATTTACCGGATTTAATCACCTCTATCAGCGCACCGTCTTTAATTCCCTTCATAGAAATCTGACTGACGTCGGTTTCCAGTTGTTGGTGAAGTTTTTTGATCCGGGTAATCTGATCGTTTGTCAGCTTCAGATGCTGGACAATAGGATCCTGGGCGGGCAGGGGAGGATTGGGAACAGCGGTGGCGAAAGCGCCAAAAGAAACGCCCGCCAGAGTCGCTGCCAGTAAAGTTGTGCGTACAAAGTTTTTCATGAAGATATCCTGATAAGGGAGTGATTAACCGTTTTTATTACCCGCGAATGGCGAGCAATTATCTTAGTCAGAATACGTTGCCTGCCACATTACGCCACGCGAATTTGTTTTACGGAGAGTTACGGAGTGAAACAATCCCGCCGCGGTGAGCGGCAGGTTGCTTACAAGGTGAATGGATCGGCATCGCGCCAGGCTGGAAATTTTTCGCGATAGTCCTGCAAGGCGACGAGAGAAAGATCGGCATCGATACGTGTCGCCTGGTGTGGTTCGGCGGTGGCGATAATGTCGCCCTGGGGATTAATGATCCGGCTATCGCCGCGATAATGTAACCCGTTGCCATCGGTGCCAACCCGGTTGCAGCCTGCGACATAAGCCTGATTTTCAATAGCGCGCGCCGTCAGTAATGTTTGCCAGTGTAGCGAGCGCGGCGCAGGCCAGTTCGCTACATACAGCGCCAGATCGTAATCATTGCGGTTGCGCGACCATATCGGAAAGCGCAGATCGTAACAGATCAGCGGCAGAATGCGCCAACCGCGCCACTGCACGATGATGCGTTTATCGCCTGCGGCATAATGTTGATGTTCATCCGCCATACGAAACAGATGGCGCTTATCATAGAGATGAACCTTGCCTTCCGGTTCAACCAGTAAGAAGCGATTTACGGCGCCGCGCTCAGTTTGTAGCGCCGCGCTGCCGGCAATCAGAGCGTCAGTTTGTCGGGCTTTGGCCTGCATCCACGTAATCACGCTATCTTGCGAAAGTGAGTTATTAGCGGCCTCCATCGCGAAGCCGGTGGTAAACATTTCAGGCAGAACAATCACATCCCGGCCAGATACGAGCTCTAGCTGTCTGTCAAAATGACGCAGGTTTGCCGGGCCGTCCATCCAGACTAAAGGTTGTTGCAACAGAGTAATTTTCAAACCAGACACGATCGGAGCTCCTCATTGAACAGCGTCTTTACACTGTAGCATGAGCAATAATAAAAAAGCGGCAAGAAAAAGCCCCGCGAAAGCGGGGCAGGAAAGAGGCGAGACTGATTATGCGGCTTCGACTTTACGCACTTTCTCCGGCAGCTTTACCGGTTTGGTCGCCAGCGCTTCAGGTTCAAAATCATCAACGTTGATACTGCGCAGGCGGCTCTCTTCCGCTTTCGCCAGAATGGCGGCTTCATCTTTATCTATAAGCCCTTTCGCCAGCGCATTGCGCGCCAGTTCATCCAGACGAGTAAACGGCAGATTTTTACCCAGTTCTTTGCAGATGCGCTGGTGGATAGGGTCGGCAGCGATGACATCACGCAGCGCTTCTTCCAGTAAACCGACCGGATTATGTTCGGCGGGCGTCAGATACTGACCGCGCCCAATGCGTGAACGTGTGGCGTTCGGCACCTGCAGGATCTTCGCCACGGCGTGATCCAGCTTATCAGACGGCGCCAGATAATGACGGCCAGTCGGGAAGATCATCGCGGTGAGCAATCCGGCCACGACGCGGTTCGGGAAGTTCTGCAGCAGATCGTCCATCGCTTGTTCAGCACGATACAGCGCATCCTGTACGCCCCAGTGCACCAGCGGCAGGTCGGCTTCGTGGCGACCTTCGTCGTCGTAACGCTTCAGTACGGCTGAGGCCAGATAAAGCTGACTCAACACATCGCCCAGACGCGCGGAGATACGCTCGCGGCGTTTCAGGCTGCCGCCCAGTACCGCCATTGACACGTCAGACAGCAGCGCCAGGTTTGCGCTCAGTCGGTTCAGATGCTGGTAATAACGCTTCGTGGCGTCGCCGGTTGGCGTATGGCTCGTTAATCCGCGGGTCAGGCCAAGCCAGAAACTGCGGACGGTATTGCTGCCGACATGGCCAATATGTTTAAACAACAGTTTATCAAAGGCATTCACATCATTATTCTGCGCTGCGGCCATCTCTTCCAGTACATAAGGATGGCAGCGAATGGCGCCCTGACCAAAGATCATCATGCTACGGGTCAGGATATTCGCGCCTTCCACGGTGATCGCGATAGGCGCGCCCTGGTAAGCACGCGCCAGGAAGTTGCTCTCGCCCAGCATAATGCCTTTACCCCCAGTGATATCCATCGCGTCGATAATGGACTGCTGGCCGCGGTGGGTGCAGTGGTACTTCACGATAGCCGACAGTACCGCCGGTTTTTCGCCCAGCATAATGCCGTAGGTGATTAACGATGCGGCAGCATCCATCACATAAGCGTTACCTGCAATACGCGCCAGCGGTTCTTCAATACCTTCCATCTTGCCGATAGAAATTTTGAACTGACGACGAATGTGAGCATAGGCGCCGGTTGCCAGCGCGACGGATTTCACCCCGCCAGTGGAGTTGGACGGCAGGGTAATACCGCGTCCTACCGACAAACATTCCACCAGCATACGCCAGCCCTGTCCGGCCATTTTGGGGCCGCCGATAATATAATCAATAGGCACGAAAATATCGTTACCGCGGGTTGGGCCATTCTGGAACGGAACGTTAAGCGGGAAGTGACGACGACCAATTTCCACACCCGGCGTTGAGGTGGGGATCAGGGCACAGGTAATACCCAGCTCTTCTTCTCCGCCTAACAATCTATCCGGATCGGAAAGCTTAAACGCCAGGCCCAACACGGTAGCTATCGGTGCCAGCGTAATGTAACGCTTGTTCCAGGTCAGGCGCATACCCAGCACCTGCTGGCCCTGCCATTCGCCCATGCAAACCACGCCGGTATCCGGAATGGCGCCTGCATCAGAACCTGCTTCCGGGCTGGTCAGCGCAAAGCAGGGGATCTCCTGGCCGCGCGCCAGTCGCGGCAGATAGTGATTCTTCTGCTCTTCCGTACCATAGTGCTGCAACAACTCGCCAGGGCCGAGTGAGTTTGGAACGCCGACGGTGATAGCCAGAATTCCGGAGACGCCGGACAGTTTTTGCAGTACACGGGACTGCGCATAAGCGGAGAACTCCAGCCCGCCGTACTCTTTTTTAATGATCATCGCAAAAAAACGATGCTCTTTCAGATAAGCCCACAGTTCCGGCGGCAGATCCGCCAGTTCATGGGTAATTTGGAAATCGTTCGCCATCCGGCACGCTTCTTCTACCGGACCGTCGAGAAACGCTTGCTCTTCGGCAGTGAGTTGCGGTTGCGGATAGTTGTGCAGTTTTTTCCAGTCAGGCTTGCCCTGGAACAGATCGCCTTCCCACCAGGTTGTACCGGCATCAATCGCTTCTTTCTCAGTGCGCGACATCGGCGGCATGACCTTACGGAAGCCGCGGAACACCGGTGCGGAAATCATTGATTTTCGCATCGGTGTGAGGTTAAACGGCACGAGGATAATGGCCAGAGGAACCAACAGCCAGATGGACCACAGGCCAGCGACGCCAAGTGCGGCGGTCCAGGCGAGCAGAATCAGGCTGCTGAGAAATAAACTCACGCGGTGATAGAACAATGCGCCGAGCAGAACAACCGTAGCGATAATACTCAAAATCATCATAACGAAAAGCTCCCTTGCTTGTAGGAGGTCTGACCACTTGTGATGATTAGGTTGTAGTGGATGTAAAATTTTTTAGCAATGTGTTTACAAAATAATTACAACAAAGCTCACATTGTTGCCGTTTTTGGGGGCACGAAAAATCAAAAGCGTGAGGCGTTAATTCGGCTTATGCTTCTCGCCTGTACTGCTATCCGGTACACTGCATACTGTCATTTACATTCATGCTGAAGGATATCCTCATGTACCAGGATCTTATTCGTAACGAACTGAACGAAGCGGCGGAAACGCTGGCTAATTTTTTAAAAGATGACGCCAATATTCACGCCATTCAGCGCGCGGCGGTCCTGTTGGCTGACAGTTTTAAAGCGGGTGGTAAGGTACTTTCCTGCGGTAACGGCGGCTCCCATTGCGATGCGATGCACTTTGCTGAAGAGCTGACAGGCCGTTATCGTGAAAATCGTCCGGGCTACCCGGCAATTGCGATTTCTGATGTTAGCCATATATCCTGCGTCAGTAATGATTTTGGCTATGACTATATTTTCTCTCGTTACGTTGAGGCGGTAGGGCGCGAAGGCGATGTCCTGTTAGGGATCTCGACGTCGGGTAACTCTGGTAACGTGATTAAAGCGATTGCCGCGGCCCGTGAAAAAGGCATGAAAGTGATTACGTTGACCGGCAAAGACGGCGGCAAAATGGCGGGAACGGCGGATATTGAAATTCGCGTACCGCACTTCGGTTATGCCGATCGTATTCAGGAAATTCATATCAAAGTGATTCATATTTTGATTCAGTTGATCGAAAAAGAGATGGTTAAATAACTATACCCGTCATACTTCAAGCTGCAGGTGCGTTGGTTGCGCTCAGAAACCCCAGGAGCATAGTTATCTATGCTCCTGGGGATTTCCTCCCTTACCGCCTTCCTGCAACTCGAATTATTTAGGGTATAGCATATTGTTTTCTTTGATATTTAGACTTTTGATTGGCTGTAAAAATTACGCCTTCCCGCTTAAGGCGTTAGTGGAGGTGATGTATGTGCGAACTGCTTGGGATGAGCGCCAATGTGCCGACGGATATCTGCTTTAGCTTCACCGGACTGGTGCAGCGTGGCGGCGGAACCGGGCCGCATAAAGACGGCTGGGGAATTACCTTTTACGAAGGAAAGGGCTGTCGCACGTTTAAAGATCCGCAACCGAGCTACCATTCGCCGATTGCGAAACTGGTACAGAATTACCCGATCAAGTCCTGCTCGGTTATCGCCCATATCCGTCAGGCTAATCGCGGTGAAGTGGCGCTGGAAAATACGCACCCTTTTACCCGGGAATTATGGGGACGCAACTGGACTTATGCTCATAACGGTCAGCTCAATGGTTATAAGTCGCTGGAAACCGGTAATTTTCGTCCGGTGGGGGAAACCGACAGCGAAAAAGCGTTTTGCTGGCTATTGTATAAATTAACGCAGCGTTATCCCCGCACGCCGGGCAACATGACAGCGGTATTTAAATATATTGCGACACTGGCGACGGTATTACGTGAAAAAGGCGTTTTTAACATGCTGCTGTCAGATGGGCGATATGTGATGGCGTTTTGCTCAACCCATTTGCACTGGATCACTCGCCGGGCGCCGTTTGGCGTAGCCACGCTGGTGGATCAGGATATGGAAATTGATTTCAGCTCACAGACCACGCCAAATGACGTGGTTACCGTGATTGCTACCCAGCCGCTAACGGGGAATGAAACCTGGCAAAAGATTATGCCAGGCGAATGGGCGTTATTTTGCCTCGGAGAGCGTATAATTTGAGGCCAGCTGTGGCTGAACGACTTCGTGACTCAACGGTTTGCTCACGACGTAACGCCCATCAACGATAGAAACAGTTGGCGGCTTATGCGTTTGTTCAAAATAATCGTAGCCGGGTTTTAGCTGCGCCCAGAAATCTTTGTAATATGAATATTTATGACGCTGCATATTGGCGTCGGTCATCCGGAACGGATAAATACTCACCTGCACGCTCGGCTGACCAAAGACCAGCGCGGCGGTGACAAACTGGAAAATCTCATCAATGCCGCTGTCGGTCATGGCATAGCAGCCGACGGAAACACAGGCGCCGTGAATCATCAGATATTTACCATCATAGCCATGCGCGCGATCGTAGGCATTGGGAAAACCAATGTTGATGGCCTTATAAAAACGGCTGTCTGGCTTGAGTTGATTGCGCTGAACGCTGTAAAACCCTTCCGGACTTTTAAAATCGCCCTGACGGCGTTTCGGGCCTAACCCGCCGGAATAGTTGCAAATTTTGTAGCTATCAAGCAACTGGTATTGCTCACCCATTTTGACGTAGAGATCAAGGGTGCGCTCTTCTTTAAAAATCTGAATATAGACCGGTGAGCCCATTAACTGCTGCTTATACTCTTTACTGACCGGCGTGACGGGGCTGCTGCTGCTCAGCAAACCGGCAAATGAGACGCACGGCATCAGAAGCATCGCAAGAAAAAATGCGATTTTACGCATACTGCTTGTTCCTTGATAAAACGGTTACACACGCCAGAACGGCAAAAGAGTCCCCAAATCGGAGTAATCTGGATTTGGAGCGCTCACATTAGCACCACGGCAGTTTTTCGCAAGTCCCCGTGTGTACGTTTACAATTTTCCCGCCGCTTTCGTCGTCATACCTTCGAATATGTCGTATTTTTAACGCAAATGTCTCTTTGCGCGCAATAAAACATACTGTACACTTAAACAGTATTGTGGGGGCGAGCGATGCGCAAAATCATACATGTTGATATGGACTGTTTTTTTGCCGCGGTAGAGATGCGTGATAATCCGGCGTTACGCGATATCCCCATTGCCATTGGCGGGAGTCGTGAGCGAAGAGGCGTTATCAGTACCGCCAACTATCCTGCGCGCCAGTTTGGCGTACGCAGCGCGATGCCGACCGCCATGGCGCTAAAGCTGTGCCCCCATCTCACCCTATTGCCTGGCCGCTTTGACGCCTATAAAGAGGCTTCGCGGCATGTACGTGACATCTTTTCCCGCTACACTTCACTGATTGAACCGCTCTCGCTGGATGAAGCCTGGCTGGATGTGACTGACAGCCCGCACTGTTATGGTTCGGCGACGCTGATCGCCAGGGAGATTCGTCAGACTATTTTCAATGAACTGCAACTCACCGCCTCCGCCGGCGTTGCGCCAGTGAAATTTCTGGCGAAGATTGCCTCCGATCTCAATAAACCGAACGGACAATATGTTATTACGCCAGCCGATGTACCCGACTTTCTTAAAACGTTGCCGTTAGCCAAAATTCCAGGCGTGGGGAAAGTTTCCGCCGCCAAACTGGAAAATATGGGGTTAAGAACCTGCGGGGATATTCAACAGTGCGATCTGGCGATGCTTCTCAAACGCTTCGGTAAATTTGGCCGGGTATTATGGGAGCGTAGTCAGGGTGTTGACGAGCGTGATGTTAACAGCGAAAGGCTGCGTAAATCGGTAGGCGTTGAGCGTACTCTGGCGGAGGATATTCATGAGTGGTCGGACTGCGAGGCCATTATTGAACATTTATATCCGGAACTGGAGCGTCGTCTGGCTATAGTAAAGCCCGATTTACTGATTGCCCGACAGGGCGTTAAATTAAAATTTAATGATTTTCAGCAAACCACTCAGGAACATGTCTGGCCGCAATTAAATAAAGAAGACTTAATTACCACCGCCCGTAAAACCTGGGACGAGCGTCGCGGCGAGCGCGGCGTACGGCTGGTGGGGTTACACGTAACGCTGCTCGACCCTCAGTTGGAACGACAGTTGGTGTTAGGGTTATAAGTCAGGCCATTAAGATTTTATCACTATTACGATTGCGCCATCTAAATTTCAGTATTACTATACCCGCGTTTTCTCATTCTCAATAACTGCAAAGGAGGTTCATCATGACACTTTATTCTCTGAACGCACTTTGCAGACCTTTCCAGGATTAATTTTCTTTTATTGCTCTGGATTAGTCTGCCATTTCCTGATTTTTTAATTCATATATGGAATGGTATATGGGCAATTATATTCGTCCTTTATCAGATGTGGTATTTTCTATCGCATCAGATAACCTGTGGATCGAAGATTCCGCGATCCAACAATTATATACGACGGCTAAGTTAACCGGTATGAAACGCGTTATCGGGATGCCAGATCTGCATCCGGGGCGCGGTTACCCTATTGGCGCAGCCTTTTTCTCGCGTGGACGCTTTTATCCGGCGCTGGTCGGCAACGATATCGGCTGCGGCATGGCGTTATGGCAAACGGATATTTTAGGGCGTAAATATAACGCCGATAAACTGGAGAAGCGGCTGGCGTCGCTGACTGACGTGGCGGACGCGCAGTGGCTGGAGGAGAATGTCCCCGCCGCAATGCAGCATCATTCGTGGCGCTCTGCGCTGGGTTCCATTGGCGGCGGCAATCATTTTGCCGAGCTGCAGCAGGTCGATCGCATCGTCGATGCTGATTCGTTCGCTTTGTCGGGGTTGCAAAAAGCGCAGTTATTACTGCTGGTACACAGTGGTTCACGCGGTCTGGGGCAAGCTATCCTGCGTCGTCATGTGGAGGCGTTTTCGCATAACGGTTTGCCGGAAGATAGCGACGATGCGCGCCGCTACCTTGCAGAACATGACGATGCGCTGGCATTTGCCCGCAGTAATCGCGCGCTGATTGCCCGCCGGATACTGCAACAGCTCAGGGCTGAGGGCGAACCGCGGTTGGATGTGGCGCATAACTTTGTTGAACCCTGTACTGTCGCGAGTGAGGCGGGGTGGCTGCATCGTAAAGGCGCTACGCCAGATGGGCAGGGACTGGTGATTATCCCCGGCTCGCGCGGCGATTATAGCTGGCTGGTGAAACCCGTCGTCAGCGAGGAGAGCCTCTTCTCCCTGGCGCACGGCGCGGGGCGCAAATGGATGCGTACCGAGTGTAAAGACCGGTTATCGGCAAAATTTACCCCGCGACAGCTCTGCCGTACCGGGATGGGTAGCCGGGTGATTTGCCGCGATCGCCAGCTCATTTATGAAGAAGCGCCGCAGGCGTATAAATCCATCGATAGCGTTGTGGATTGTCTGGCAGACGCCGGACTGATTACGCCGGTTGCCTGCCTGCGTCCGGTGCTGACGCTGAAAACCTCAGGGGAGAAAAGCGCATGATCTTACTGCAACTTTCTTCCGCACAGGGACCGGACGAGTGTTGTCTGGCGGTAAAAAAAGCGCTGGATTGTCTGACGAAAGAAGCCGCCAGAGAAAAGGTATCGTTGACGCGACTTGAAACGGAGCCGGGACGATTACCAGACACGCTGCGTTCCGCGCTGGTCTCGCTGGACGGCGAAAAAGCTATGGCTTTCAGTGAACGTTGGTGCGGCACGTTACTGTGGATTTGTACCAGCCCGTATCGTCCGCACCATGGGCGAAAAAACTGGCACGTCGGCATTGGGCGCTTTTCCGCCGACGAGCACATACAGTCTGATGAGATTCGTTTCGAGACTTTGCGCTCTTCCGGCCCGGGTGGGCAGCACGTTAATAAAACCGACTCGGCAGTGCGGGCCACGCACCTGGCGAGCGGGATTAGCGTGAAGGTTCAGTCGGAGCGCAGTCAACATGCGAATAAGCGTCTGGCCCGGCTGCTGATTGCCTGGCGGCTGGAACAGCAACGGCAAAATGAGTGTGCGGCGTTGAAGTCTGAAAGGCGTCTGTTCCATCATCAGATTGAGCGCGGCAATCCGCTACGGATATTTAAAGGAATGGCGTTTACGCCACAATAATTCGGTGTTACCGGCGCTGTTATAGGGCTGTCCGGCTATTCGCGTGTAGCCGCAGCGCTATTTCAGCGCATTCAGGAGAGGTTATCTGGCAATGGATACCCGATATTCCATATTGCTAGCCCGTCCAGAAATGGGACGGGCATTTTAGCGCTTTCTTACTTCGCAGGAATCGCTTTCAGCAATTCGGTCAGCAGAGTCCAGTAGTGGCCGACGCTTTCGATATGCACCTGCTCATCCGGAGAGTGAGGTCCGGTAATGGTAGGCCCAATAGAAACCATGTCCATATCCGGATAGGGTTTCTTAAACAGACCGCATTCCAGGCCGGCGTGGATAATCTGGATGTTCGGTGTCTTGTTGAACAGACGCTGATAGGTTTCCCGCACCAGGTGCATGACCGGCGAGTTCGCATCGGGCTGCCAGCCCGGATAGCTGCCTTTTGCTTCGGTTTTCGCGCCAGCCAGCTTGCCCAGCGAATCCAGCATACTCACCACATAATCTTTACCGCTGTCGATAAGAGAGCGAATCAGGCAGTGAATTTCGACATTCGCATCAGACATTGTGACCACGCCAACGTTCAGCGATGTTTCCACTACGCCTTTCGCCACGTCTGAATTGCGGATCACGCCGTTCGGCGTTGCGTTCAGCAGGCGCACAAAGGTATCGCGTGACGGCGCGGTCAATGCGGCTTTATCACTGGCAACCTCATTGAGTTGCAGCGTCAGGTTTTTCTCTTTTTCCGCCAGTTCGTTTTTCAGAATATCCTGGTAAGCGTTCACTAATGTTTTCAGAGCGCCTACGTTGTCTGCGGCAACGGCGAGGGTAGCGAACGCTTCGCGCGGAATCGCGTTACGCAGCGTGCCGCCGTTGAAATCGATCAGACGCAGATCCAGTTCTTCTGCGTGCCCGGCCAGAAAACGCGCCAGCAATTTGTTGGCATTGCCAAGGCCGAGGTGAATTTCACCACCGGAGTGGCCGCCTTTCAGACCTTTCAGGGTTAGCTTAAAGCACGCAAATCCTACGGGTACAGCTTCACGGGTCAACGGCAGATTAGAGGTAAAATCGATGCCGCCTGCGCAGCCCATATAGATCTCACCTTCTTCTTCAGAGTCGGTGTTGATCAGGATGTCGGCCTGCAACCAGCCGGACTGGAGGCCGAACGCGCCATCCATGCCCGCTTCTTCGGTCATGGTCAGCAGCACTTCCAGCGGGCCATGGACGACATTATCATCAGCCAGTACCGCTAACGCAGAAGCCATTCCAATACCATTGTCGGCGCCGAGCGTAGTACCGCGCGCTTTAACCCATTCGCCATCAATATAAGGCTGGATAGGATCTGTAGTGAAGTCGTGAACGGTGTCGCTATTTTTTTGCGGCACCATATCCAGATGCGCCTGTAAAACGACCGGCTTGCGATTTTCCATACCTGCAGTGGCGGGCTTACGGATCAGAATATTACCGACCTGGTCGCGATCCACGTAAAGGCCTTTCTCTTTGGCCCAACTCACAATATGTTCCGCGAGTTGCTCTTCGTGATAGGACGGGTGAGGAATAGAACAGATTTTGGCAAAAATATCCCACAAAGGTTGTGGTGATAACTGAGACAGTTCAGACACGATAAGTCTCCTTGGCGGTGGTCTGAAAAACGTTCTTACAGGCCACAGGGTTAGCGGAATTGATAACTCTTACGAGATGCGACTGAGAATACCACTTTCTCCGCCTGCGGGTAGTATAAAGCATACAAAAAGAGGCGTGGATTCCGCTAAACACTGGTTTTTAGCGCGTCAGGTCTCTATAATCTCGCGCAACTATTTCCCCCTCGAACACTTTTTAAGCCGTAGATAAACAGGCTGGGACACTTCACATGAGCGAAAAATACGTCGTCACCTGGGACATGTTGCAGATTCACGCACGCAAACTGGCGAGCCGCCTCATGCCTTCAGAACAATGGAAAGGCATTATTGCCGTAAGTCGTGGCGGCCTTGTACCGGGCGCACTACTGGCGCGTGAATTGGGCATTCGTCATGTCGATACCGTATGCATCTCCAGCTACGATCACGATAACCAGCGCGAACTGAAAGTGCTGAAACGTGCAGAAGGCGACGGCGAAGGCTTTATCGTCATCGACGATCTGGTCGATACCGGCGGCACCGCCGTCGCGATTCGCGAAATGTACCCTAAAGCGCATTTCGTCACGATTTTCGCTAAACCGGCGGGCCGTCCGCTGGTTGATGATTATGTTATTGATATTCCTCAGAACACCTGGATTGAGCAGCCCTGGGATATGGGTGTGGTATTTGTACCGCCGATTTCAGGTCGTTAATCAGCAGCTTTTCAGAGCGCCCGGCAATGCCGGGCGCTGTTTTATTGGTTACAATAAGCCTCTATGAGTATCCAAGGAGGCTGCACGAATGACACAGGCTAACCTCAGCGAAACCCTGTTCAAACCCCGCTTTAAACATACTGAAACGTCTACCCTTGTCCGTCGGTTCAATCGTGGGTCGCAGCCGCCCATGCAATCCGCGCTGGACGGTAAGAACGTCCCGCACTGGTATCGCATGATAAACCGCCTGATGTGGATTTGGCGCGGCGTTGATCCACGAGAAATCCTTGATGTGCAGGCGCGCATTGTGATGAGCGACGCAGAGCGAACGGATGATGATTTATACGATACGGTCATCGGTTACCGCGGCGGCAACTGGATTTATGAGTGGGCAAAGCAGGCGATGGACTGGCAGCAGAAAGCCTGTCAGGAACAGGACGCCATGCGCAGCGGACGCTACTGGCTTCATGCCTCAACGCTCTATAACATTGCCGCCTACCCGCATTTGAAGGGCGATGAGCTGGCGGAGCAGGCGCAGGCGCTGGCGAATCGCGCCTATGAAGAGGCCGCGCAGCGGTTGCCAGGCTCGTTACGTGAAATGGAATTTGCCGTTCCTGGCGGTTCGCCTGTCACCGCGTTTTTACATATGCCGAAAGGGGATGGTCCGTTTCCGACGGTGCTCATGTGCGGCGGCCTGGACGCCATGCAAACCGACTATTACACCCTGTATGAACGCTATTTCGCGCCGCGCGGTATTGCGATGTTAACGCTTGATATGCCTTCGGTTGGATTTTCATCAAAGTGGAAATTAACCCAGGATTCCAGCTTGCTCCACCAGCATGTGTTAAAAGCGCTTCCTAATGTCCCCTGGGTGGATCATACCCGTGTTGCGGCGTTTGGTTTCCGTTTTGGCGCCAACGTTGCGGTGCGTCTGGCCTATCTGGAAGCGCCGCGTTTGAAAGCGGTGGCTTGCCTGGGGCCGGTGGTCCATGCGCTACTTAGCGATCCGCAACGACAGAGCACGGTGCCGGAGATGTATCTGGATGTGCTGGCCAGCCGTCTGGGTATGCATGATGCTTCGGATGAGGCGCTGCGTGTGGAGCTCAATCGCTATTCGTTGAAAGTACAGGGGCTACTGGGCAGACGTTGTCCTACGCCAATGCTTTCCGGCTTCTGGAAAAACGATCCTTTCAGCCCGGAAGAAGAGTCTCGCTTAATTACAACATCATCTTCAGACGGTAAGCTGATAGAGATCCCTTTTAACCCGGTGTACCGCAATTTTGACCACGCGCTGCAAGAAATTACCGACTGGATTAATCATAGATTGTGTTAATAGATTGATAAATTCTATTGATTTGGTAAAACAGTTGCTTCATTAAAGGAGATCGCAATGACGTTACCGAGTGGACACCCGAAAAGTAGATTGATCAAGAAATTTACCGCGCTTGGCCCCTATATCCGGGAAGGGCAGTGCGAAGACAATCGTTTTTTTTTCGATTGCCTGGCAGTTTGCGTCAACGTGAAGCCCGCGCCAGAGAAGCGTGAATTTTGGGGCTGGTGGATGGAGCTGGAAGCACAAGAGAAACGCTTCACTTATCGTTATCAGTTTGGTTTGTTTGATAAAGAGGGCAACTGGACCGCAGTGCCGATTAACGAAACCGAAGTGGTGGAGCGACTGGAATACACGCTACGCGAGTTTCATGAAAAGCTACGCGACCTGCTGATTTCTATGGAGCTGGCGCTGGAGCCGTCTGACGATTTCAACGACGAGCCGGTAAAACTGTCGGCATAACCCTGCTGTCATGCCTGATGGCGTAGCGCCATCAGGCACAATGCGACTTATCAGAACTGGTAGGTCAACCCTATTGCCACAATATCATCGTCATTAATGCCTAACGTGTTATCGCTATCAAGCTGATTGATTTTGTAATCTACAAACGCGGACATATTTTTGTTAAAGTAATAGGTTGCGCCAACGTCAATGTAATTCACCAAATCCTCACTGCCGACGCCCTCAATATCTTTGCCTTTTGACAGTACATAGCCTAATGACGGACGCAGACCAAAATCAAACTGATACTGGATAACTGCTTCGAAGTTTTGGGTTTTATTGGCAAATCCGCCGGAAACTGGCGTCATGTTGCGGGTTTCTGAATAGAAGGTCGCAATATAAATATCATTCGCGTCATACTTTACACCCGTAGCCCAGGCTTCGGCTTTATCGCCCGTACCGCGGCGCTGCAGATTTTGCTCCCTGGTGCGATCGGAGAGAGTATAAGCGCCGCTGACGGCAAAATCACTGCCGCCGAAATCGTAGCTCACGGATGTGCCGAAGCCGTCGCCGTTTTGCTTTTTCACATCGCGATCTTCGTTTTTCCCCTGATACTGTAAGGTAAGATCCAGTCCATCAACGATGCCGAAGAAATCGGTATTGCGGTAAGTCGCCAGCCCGCTGGCGCGTTTAGTCATAAAATTATCGGTCTGGGCGGAAGAGTCGCCGCCGAATTCGGGAAACATATCCGTCCAGGCCTCAACATCGTACAGCGCGCCCAGGTTACGTCCATAGTCAAAAGAACCGATATCTTTTAATTTCAGACCAGCAAAGGCCAGGCGGGTTTTTTGCTGGGACGAATCACTTTCGGCTTTATTACCGGCAAACTCAGCTTCCCAGCGCCCGTAGCCGGTCAATTGATCGTTAATTTGCGTTTCGCCTTTAAAACCAAAACGAACGTAGCTTTGATCGCCATCTTTGCTGTCATAATCGCTCATATAGTGCATGGCTTTAACTTTTCCATACACATCAAGCTTATTACCGTTTTTATTGTAAACCTCGGCGGCGTGAACAGATGCTGATGCGATGATACTCACCACTATTGCCAGAGTGCTCTTATTCATTTCCATTCCTGTTTTAATTACGCGCTATGATTTGTCGGGAGACCCGGTAAAAAACAGGAAGGTTTTTAACGTTCGGTAATGAAAGATTTATGACAAAGTGAGGATTTTTTTAAAAAAATATGTTTAATTGTTGCGGTAATAAAATGGTCAAATTCCGCCGCTACGCTTGCTGATCCTGCGCAACAAAATTTCACGCTACGCGTACAGGTTGTTGGCAACCGGAGCCAGTCCTGCTAAAACGTTCATTTGGTCTTTATTTCTTATTTTGAACGGCAGAGAATCATGAGTGACAGCCAGACGCTGGTCGTAAAACTCGGCACCAGCGTGCTAACAGGCGGATCGCGCCGCCTGAACCGTGCCCATATCGTAGAACTTGTCCGCCAGTGCGCGCAGCTACACGCCGCGGGACATCGTATTGTTATTGTTACCTCTGGCGCGATTGCCGCCGGACGTGAACATCTCGGCTACCCGGAACTGCCGGCAACGATCGCCTCTAAACAGCTTCTGGCGGCGGTAGGGCAAAGCCGTCTGATTCAACTGTGGGAGCAGTTGTTTTCAATTTACGGTATCCATATCGGGCAGATGCTGTTGACGCGTGCGGATATGGAAGACAGAGAGCGCTTTCTGAACGCCCGCGATACGCTGCGTGCGTTACTGGATAACCATATTGTGCCGGTTATCAATGAAAATGATGCCGTTGCGACAGCGGAAATTAAAGTGGGCGATAACGATAACCTCTCCGCGCTGGCGGCGATCCTGGCAGGCGCGGATAAACTGCTGCTGCTGACCGATCAGCAAGGATTATTTACCGCCGATCCGCGTAGCAATCCGCAGGCGGAGCTTATCAAAGATGTGTATGGCGTTGACGATGCGCTGCGCTCTATCGCGGGAGACAGCGTTTCCGGGCTGGGAACCGGTGGTATGAGCACTAAGCTTCAGGCGGCAGACGTGGCCTGTCGCGCGGGTATTGATACGATTATTGCCTCAGGCAGTAAACCGGGCGTGATCGGCGATGTGATGGAGGGGATTTCCGTCGGTACCCGTTTTCATGCACAAGCCTCGCCGCTGGAGAACCGCAAACGTTGGATCTTCGGCGCGCCGCCGGCAGGCGAAATTACGGTTGATGAAGGCGCAACCGCGGCAATGCTGGAACGTGGCAGTTCACTTCTGCCAAAAGGCATCAAAAGCGTGACGGGCAATTTCTCGCGGGGGGAGGTCATCAGAATTTGTAACCTGCAAGGGCGTGATATCGCTCATGGCGTCAGCCGTTATAACAGTGATGCTCTGCGGCGGATAGCCGGTCACCACTCTCAACAAATCGATGCGATTCTGGGCTATGAATATGGCCCGGTCGCTGTTCATCGTGATGACATGATTACTCGATAAGGAACAGGCATATGCTGGAACAAATGGGCATTGCTGCTAAAGCGGCGTCGTATAAGCTGGCGCTGCTCTCCAGCGGCGAAAAAAATCGCGTGCTGGAAAAAATAGCCGATGAACTGGAAGCGCAAATGGAAAGTATCCTCAGCGCGAACGTACAAGATGTTGAGCAGGCGCGGGCCAACGGCCTGAGCGAAGCGATGCTGGACCGCCTGGCGCTGACCCCTGCGCGTCTGAAAGCGATTGCTGACGATGTGCGCCAGGTCTGTAATCTTGCCGACCCGGTCGGGCAGGTGATCGACGGCGGTCTGCTGGACAGCGGGCTACGTCTGGAGCGCCGCCGCGTGCCGTTGGGCGTGGTTGGCGTTATCTATGAGGCGCGTCCGAATGTTACCGTTGATGTGGCTTCTTTGTGTCTGAAAACCGGTAATGCGGTGATTCTACGCGGTGGGAAAGAGACGCATCGCACGAATGCCGCAACCGTTCGTGTCATTCAGAAGGCGCTGAAAGCTTGCGGTTTACCGGAGGCGGCGGTTCAGGCGATTGATAATCCGGACCGTTCGCTGGTCAATGAAATGCTGCGTATGGATAAGTACATCGATATGCTGATCCCGCGCGGCGGCGCAGGCTTGCATAAACTGTGCCGCGAGCAATCCACCATTCCGGTGATTACCGGCGGGATTGGCGTGTGCCATATTTTTGTCGATAGCAGCGCAGACATCGCCCCGGCGCTGAAGATTATCGTCAACGCCAAAACCCAGCGCCCGAGCACCTGTAACACGGTGGAAACCTTGCTGGTGCATCAGGACATCGCAGAACGCTTTTTGCCTGCGCTGAGCAAGCAGATGGCGGAGAGCGGCGTGACGTTGCATGGGGATGAAACCGTCATGCAGGAGCTGCATGGCCCTGCCAAACTGGTGCCGCTGAAACCGGAAGAGCTGGATAACGAGTTTCTGTCTCTGGATCTGAACGTTGTGGTGGTCGAAAATATGGATGGCGCTATCGGCCACATTCGCGAACATGGCACTCAGCACTCCGATGCGATTTTGACGAGTGATATGCATAATGCTGCGCGTTTCGTGAACGAAGTGGATTCCGCTGCGGTTTATGTCAACGCCTCTACCCGTTTTACCGATGGCGGGCAGTTTGGGCTTGGCGCAGAAGTGGCGGTCAGCACGCAGAAATTACATGCCCGCGGTCCGATGGGGCTTGAAGCGCTTACCACCTATAAGTGGATCGGCTTTGGCGATGGTACGATTCGTGCGTAATTAATGACGAGCGGTGCAAAAATAGCCGGTTGAGTAGCAAGGCTATTGACGCACCGCCCGGTTAGTTTTAACCTTCTACCCCGTGATTCACCCGCGTGAACACACCCTTCTCAGGGCCGATATAGCTCAGTTGGTAGAGCAGCGCATTCGTAATGCGAAGGTCGTAGGTTCGACTCCTATTATCGGCACCATCTCAAGTTCCTCAAACGTCCGTATTCATCCATAAATACACTGATTTATAACGACTTTATTGCTTTTTTGTCCATCACCGTCCGTAACCATCCAGTAGAATCCGACACTGAATGTGTATAGGATTGTGTATATGTTCCTGTTCGGTCTTGGATTCCTATCCACATGCCTTTAAACGATATGCAGATTCGCCGCGCTAAGCCTGAAACTAAAGCCTATACACTCGGAGATGGGCAAGGGTTGTCATTGCTAATTGAACCTAATGGAAGCAAGAGCTGGCGGTTCCGTTATCGTTTTGCCGGTAAGCCAAAAATGATCTCGCTGGGTGTGTATCCGACGATCACACTTGCAGATGTCAGTTCTCGTCGTGATGATGCCCGAAAACTTGTGGCAGAAGGAAAGAGCTGTGATCCTACCCGCGTAATATGGGCACAACCCTAAGCGAGGTTCTGGTTTTCAAATTGTTCCGGACTGAGACCGCCACAGGCACTGTGACGACGCCACCGATTGTAATCACACTCACTATAATTAAACACTGCTGTCCGCATTATTTCCCGGCTGACAAAGTCCTCTCCGTGGATACATTCCACCCTCAGCGTATGGAAGAAGCTTTCCGCACAGGCATTGTCGTAACAACAACCTCTGGCGCTCATACTTCCCCGCAGATTATGGCGTTTCAGTAAGCTCTGGTAATCCGTTGAACAGTACTGACCGCCTCTGTCTGTCTGCACGATGACATTTTCCGGACATTTACGCCGCCACAGCGCCATCTGTAACGCATCGCAGGCAAGCTGTGCTGTCATCCGCGAGGACATCGACCAGCCAATGACTGACCGCGACCACAGATCGATAACCACGGCCAGATAAAGCCAGCCTTCACCAGTGCGAAGATACGTGATGTTACCCACCCACTTCTGATTCGGGCCGCTGGCGTAAAAGTCCTGCTTCAGCAGATTCTCTGAGACTGGCAGACCATGTTTGCGGTAACTGACCGGACGGAACCGGCGCGAGGCTTTCGCCCGCAGCCCCTGCCGACGCAGGCTGGCCGCCACGGTTTTCACGTTGAACTGGTAACCCTGAGCACGAAGCTCATCCGTCAGGCGTGGCGCACCATAGCGTTGTTTTGCGTCACTGAATGCTTCCCGGACGACGTTATCACAGACAAGGCGGAACCGCTGACGCCGGTTTATCTGATGACGACGCTGATGCCAGACGTACCAGCCGCTACGGGCAACCTGATAATACACGGCACATGGCTTTGATATTGAACTCAGCCTGATGGTTTTCGATGAAGACATACTTCATTTCAGGCGCTTCGCGAAGTATGTCGCGGCCTTTTGGAGAATGGCCAGTTCCTCATCCCGTTCTGCCAGTTGACGTTTCAGACGGGCGATCTCAGCGGACATCTCCTGCTCGCGTTCAGAAGAAGAGAGCTGATTTTGCCGTTTGCTTCGCTAGTTGTAGAGCTGTGATTCATACAGGTTAAGTTCGCGGGCGGCAGCGGCCACCCCAATGCGTTCAGCCAGTTTCAGGGCTTCCTGACGAAATTCAGGCGTGTGCTGCTTGCGTGGCTTTTTGGTGGTTGATGCTGGTTTTGTCATGTGAGTCACTTCTTACTTGTGAGTTTACTCACTTAGTCGCGTGTCCACTATTGCTGGGTAAGATCAATGGCCTCGCTGACCGGTCATGACATGAACGCCGTGCATATTCAGGATCTTCTGGCGGTAGATACGTTTATTCCCCGCGAGGTGCAGGGGGGCATTGCCGGGGAATGTTCAATGGAGAACGCCGTTGGCATTGCGGCGATGGTGAAATCCGATCGCTTACAGATGCAGGCTATCGCCAGCGAGCTGAGTGCGCGGCTAAACACGCCCGTCGAAGTCGGTGGCGTGGAAGCCAACATGGCTGTGGCTGGCGCGTTAACGACGCCCGGATGCGCCGCTCCGCTGGCGATCCTCGATTTAGGCGCAGGATCCACCGATGCCGCCATTATCAATAACGATGGCGTAGTACAGCGTTGTCGCCGGGCAGGGTAATATCCGTGGTACTGAAGGCCCGCGCAATGCGGTGGCGACCGGGCTGGTTTTAGCCGGAGAAGCCAAAAAATAGCGCAGAAAATAGCCGCGAAAGCGTTTAGCTGCGGGGTAAGTCAAAGAAAGGCGATGTTCTCTTTGATATCCCGGCGGAGTTGGGTACATAGTATCAAGGTGTCTCTCACGTGGTTAATTTTAAGGATAAGAGCATGCCAACAGCAATTGAAAAAGCCTTGGATTTTATTGGTGGTATGAACACATCGGCGTCAGTACCCCATTCAATGGATGAAAGTACCGCTAAGGGAATTTTAAAGTATTTGCATGATTTAGGCGTGCCAGTAAGCCCGGAAGTTGTGGTGGCACGGGGTGAGCAGGAGGGATGGAATCCTGAGTTCACGAAAAAAGTGGCCGGATGGGCAGAAAAAGTCGCCTCCGGTAACCGCATCCTTATCAAAAACCCAGAGTATTTTTCGACCTATATGCAGGAGCAGCTCAAAGAACTCGTGTGAGCTGACTATCGAATAAAACGCTAACGGACGTTTCCATCTAAGGATGGCGGCGTCCAGAAGGGTTGCCAGTGACAGTTTTGGACTGCCGATTCATTTCTTTTCGTCAAATTAATGTCTATATATTTATTGAATAAATATATAGTTCATAACTTACTACGTTGCCATTACCGCGTCATTCTTAGATGATCTACATTTCATAAAACACTTGATTCCATTTCGTCTCTATTAAGAAAAATAAAATGTGAACGCTGTCAATTCTGTAAACGTAAAAGATAAATATTGTATACACGGATGTTTGTTGGCACACAGGCAGATGGCAATCAGGATCTTTTACGGAACATTGTGTATGAAAAATAATATTGAAGAGACAATAGGTAAGTACTTGCCTATTTTAATGATATTACCTCTGGCGGGTTTGGCAGAGTTAGCTTCTTTATATTCAATCCAGGCTTTATTACCAAAGTTAAGTGAGGTTTATAATATCCCATTGAATCAGGTAGGGATGATTTTGTCTGCTGAGGTAGGGTTTCTGGCATTAGCCATGTTATTTAGCGGCACGTTATCTGACCGTTTTGGGCGAAAGCCAATCATTTTTTATTCGTTGCTGGCAGGAGGTATTTTAACTCTATTGCGCGCAACTGCATCATCATGGCCGATGCTGGTGGTATACCGCGCTTTGCTCGGCATTGCAGTAAGTGGTATTACGGCGGCCGTTACAGTCTATATCAGTGAAGAAGTCTCTCCTGCTTTGGCAGGGATTGTTACTGGATATTTTATTTTTGGCAATTCGCTAGGAAGTATGTCTGGTCGTGTGTTTGCAACTTTGATGATGGAGCATGTATCTATAGATACGATTTTCTTTATCTTCGGTGGTGTTCTGATTGCTATGGCACTCGCGGTGAAGTTGTTTCTCCCGACATCCCGACAGTTTGTTCCTACACCTTCACTACAGCTTGGTGCAGTGTTGAAAGGCGGGTTGGAACATTTTAAGAATATCCGCGTATCATTATGTTTTGTCATTGGATTTATTCTTTTCGGCTCTTTTACGTCCATCTTTAATTTTCTGGCGTTTTACCTGCATCGACCGCCTTATGAGCTGAGCTACACCTGGATAGGTTTGATTCCAGTTAGCTTCTCATTAACTTTTTTTCTTGCGCCATATGCTGCCCGTGTCGCGTTGAATATTGGGTCGATGAATGCGCTCAGTATGCTGATCATCTGTATGATGGTCGGTGCATTTCTTACGCTAATCGCCCCTTCTCTGTGGGTTTTCATTTCAGGTATCGTTTTACTGTCAGTCGCATTTTTCTCTGCTCATTCCACCGTATTAGCCTGGGTCAGTTCACGGAGTCCAAACGCAAAAGGACAGGCGACATCGTTTTATCTACTTTGCTACTACTCTGGCGGTGCAGTAATGGGGTATTTAAACGGGTATCTTTTCTCCTGGCAGGGATGGAATGCTATTGCGGCATCATGTCTGATGATGCTGGGGATAGGATTATTTATCTGCCGGTTTATTTTCGCAAAATATGAGAAACAACCGCAAATCAAAAAACAGTCAGTTCAGGAGAGTTTCTGATTATAGACACGAAGTGTGTTTTTATACTTTCCATAATGGAATCATCATTTTTTCATTAATGTGTCACTATAGCTAAAAGCTTAAACTGTGAATATTTGGCTACCCGGATATTCGTTGCTCCAGGAATATATATGTCTGCTAAAACGCTGTATGAAAAATTAGTTGAGTCACATACCATTCGTGAACTTGATAACGAAGGACATGTTTTACTTTATATTGATCGTTCAATACTGAATGAATATACCAGCCCGCAGGCATTTAGCGGGTTAAGAGAACGCGGCCGCACCGTTCGGCACCCCGACACGTTTTTATTGAATATTGACCATGTTAATCCCACGCGGTCGCAACGGGATGACTTAATGACCGATCCGGGAGGACAGCTACAGGTTGATTACTTTCGGGAAAATGCCGCTGACTTTGGCATCACATTATTTGATGTGCTGGATCCGCGTCAGGGGATTGAACACGTGGTTGCTCATGAACAAGGGCTAGTGATGCCTGGCATGGTGATCGCCGCCGGGGATAGTCACACGACAACCTACGGTGCATTTGGCGCGCTGGGCTTTGGTATCGGGACGTCGGAAATTGAACATCTGCTGGCCACGCAGACGCTGGTTTACCGCAAGCTCAAAACCATGCGCGTAAGTGTTCAGGGAGAGCTACCTTTCGCCTGTTCCGCAAAAGATATTGTTCTTGAATTGCTTGAACGTATTGGCGCTGATGGCGCGACCGGATATGCCATTGAATTTGTGGGTGAGGCCATCAGCGCGTTGAGCGTTGAAGGACGAATGACGCTCTGCAACATGGCGGTAGAAGTGGGGGCGCGTGGTGCCATTATTGCGCCGGATAAAAAGGTTTTTGACTATATCTACGGTAAACCGCAAATGCCTGTAGGTGAACTCTGGCAGCAGGCATTGCTGGAATGGTCACAGTTGAGCAGCGATGCTGATGCGGTATTTGATAAGACGGTGGCGATCAACTGCCATGATCTTGAGCCTAAAGTCACCTGGGGAATCAGTCCGGATCAAACAGGTTCCATCACCGGACGTGTCCCTTTCCCGGAACAGGAAACCAATCCGCTTAAGCGCCTGGCGCTTGAGAAGGCCCTTCATTACATGGGATTAACGGCTGGCATGTTGCTGAAAGATATTCGTATCTCTCACGCTTTTATTGGTTCATGCACAAATGGTCGCATTGAGGATTTGCGTGCCGTTGCGAAGGTGCTTGAAGGGCGCAAAATCGCCAGCCATGTTCGCGGGATCATTGTGCCTGGTTCAACAATGGTAAGACGCCAGGCGGAAGAAGAAGGACTGGCGAAAATCTTTATTGCTGCCGGTTTTGAATGGCGGCAGTCGGGTTGCTCAATGTGCCTTGCGATGAATGAAGATGTGTTGTCGCCCGGCGATCGCTGTGCATCAGGTACGAACCGTAATTTCCCTGGACGACAGGGCGCTGGAGCAAGAACGCATTTGATGAGCCCGGCGATGGTTGCGGCGGCGGCGGTAGCGGGGCATCTGGTCGATGTTCGGTCATTACTTCAGGCAGGGGAATAAGATGGATACGTTTAAGCAAATCAGCGGGCGAATTGCGCCGATGCTGGAACCGAATATCGACACTGATGTGATTATGCCAAAACAGTTCCTGAAAGGGATCGATCGCCAGGGGCTGGATAAAGGGGTGTTTTTCGATCGTCGATTTATGGCTGGCGGCCAACCAAATCCTGATTTTATTCTGAACATGCCGGGCTGGCAGAGCGCGACATTCCTGCTGGTTGGCCCCAATTTTGGCTGTGGATCGAGTCGTGAACACGCCGTATGGGGATTAAAACAACTGGGAATACGGGGGCTGATAGGTAGCACATTTGCAGGCATTTTCGATGATAACTGCCAACGCAACGGGATCCTCACGGTCTCATTAGATGAACCTGCTTTGGCGCGCCTGGCGCAGCTTGCCGCGAGTGCTGATACCAATTCTATCACTGTTTCACTCGATCGCTGCGAAATTACGACGGCAGAGGAAACGATCTCCTTTGTGATCAGTGAACTCAAACGGGCGATGCTGGCCGCAGGCGAAGATGCGATAGCCTGGACATTGCAATACTTGCCGGAGATTGAAAATTTTGAGGTTGCGCATTATTCACGGCGGCCGTGGTTAAAACGCCCTGCATCTCCGCGTGGTTAAGGAAGAAGACTGCAATGAAACTGGTTCAATATCTTGTGAACGGTGGCAAACGCTACGGCATTATGCAGGAAACCGGAATAATTGATCTCTCGCAGCGGCTTGGCGACAAATATCCCACTTTGAAATCTCTACTGTGCGCTAATGCGCTGACGGATGCGGCGTTATGGTGTGATGAGCCGGCGGATTATTACTACCAGGAAGTCACTTTTCTGCCGGTGATTGACGATCCGCAGAAGATCATCTGTGTCGGAATGAATTACGCCGATAAGCGTATTGAGTTTAATGAAACCAACCCGGCCCCAACCCTTTTTGTCCGCTTTGCGGATTCTCAGACCGGGCATAATGGCCTGCTGCTGAAGCCTGAAAATACCAATGAGTTCGACTACGAAGGTGAATTAGCCGTAGTGATTGGGCGGCGATGCTCCCGGGTCAGCGCTGAGGATGCTTTAGATTATGTCGCCGGATACAGCTGCTATATGGATGGTTCAGTGAGGGACTGGCAGCATAGCTGGTTTACGGCTGGAAAAAACTGGCCTTCGACAGGATCATTCGGTCCGTGTCTGGTGACCACAGACGACATTCCCGATCCCCAGATGCTACGTTTACTGACACGACTAAACGGGCGGGAGGTGCAGAACGAATCTACGGCAAATATGATCCATCCTATCGCTTCACTCATTGCTTATATAAGCACCTTTACTCTGCTTTCCCCTGGCGACACGATCCTCACAGGGTCGCCTGGTGGAGTGGGCAAAAAACGCGTTCCACCGCTGTTTTTACACGATGGTGATGTTATTGAAGTTGAGATTGAACATATTGGAACCCTGCGCAATGTCGTCCGGGATAGCCGTTATTTAACATCATCTGTTAGCTGGCATGACGGGAGAAAGTGATGAGTACACTGATTGAATGCGGCGCCTCTCCGTTTATTCCGGGGTTTGCGCTCAAGGATGTTCGTCTGGAAAATGGTCTGACGGTAAGAGTGGCTATCGGAGGCAGTGGTTCACCTTTGGTACTGCTACATGGGCATCCGCAGAATCATACAACATGGCGGAAAGTCGCACCGACATTGGCGCAAAATCATACAGTCATTTTGCCGGATTTGCGTGGCTATGGCGACAGCGATAAACCAACGAGCGATCCGGCGCACCGTACCTATTCAAAGCGCACCATGGCGCAGGATATCGTCATGTTAATGGATGCGCTCGGCTTTTCCCGTTTTGCCTTCGTAGGGCATGATCGTGGCGGACGCGTAGGACACAGGCTCGCGCTGGATTATCCGGATCGTGTGACCTGTTGTACTTTTATCGACATTGCTCCAACCGCGACGATGTACGTCTTGACCGATAAATCCTTTGCTACGCGTTACTTTTGGTGGTTTTTCCTGATTCAACCGTTCCCGTTACCCGAAACGATGATTGCGCACGATCCGGCATTTTTTCTGCGTAAGCATATTTCTGGCCAGCTAAAAATAGAGGGCGCGACCTCGCAGGAAGCATTCAATGAATACCTGCGCTGTTACCAGAACCCTGAGATGATCCACGCGATCTGTGAGGACTACCGGGCTGCTGCGACGATTGATTTGGACGATGATGCCGCAGATACGTCGGCGCGTATCCGGTGTCCGTTACAGTTGCTGTGGGGAGGACTGGGAACGGTAGGGCAACTATATGATGTGGTTGGTACCTGGAAAGAAAATGCGCTAAACGTTCAGGGGGAAGCATTGCCTTGCGGACACTCCCCGCAGGAAGAGTGTCCTGAGTACTTTATCCAGAAACTTCAGTCCTTTTTACATTCAGTGTTATAACTCGGTCATCCTTTGCAACTTCGCACTGATGCTATGAAAACGACACCTGTAGGAAAAAAACATCGCCAGCCCCTTGAGGGCTGGCCTTCTGTTGAAGATCTTTTCGTTTTTGTCACCGTTGCTCGCAACGGTGGATTTGCCCGGGCAGCGCTGGAGCTGGGGTTATCTCCCTCCTATATCAGCAAACGTATCGCTATCCTTGAAAAATGTCTCAACGCCCGGCTTTTTTTTCGAAATAACAGAGTGATGCGTCTCACACCGGAAGGCGAAAATGCGCTGGGTGGGGCTATGCAGGTCGTCAGTGAAATGGATGGTTTTGTCAGTCGTTTGGATAATCAACGTGGTGTGTTGGCTGGTAATATCACCATCAACTGCTCATTTGGTTTTGGGCATAAATATGTCGCAGAGGCGCTGTCGTCATTTATGATCGCCTATCCTGATATTACGGTAAAACTCACGCTAACGGATCGTGAAGTGGATCTGGTGGAAGAGGGGATCGATATTGAAATTCGCGTTGGGGATGATATCAACGAATTGTATATCGCACGGCAGTTAGCCACTAATCGACGGATCCTGTGTGCTTCCCCTGAATACCTCGAACGCCACGGCAAGCCAGAGTCTGTTAGTGCGCTTGTGCAGCACGATTGCCTAATGATTCAGGAAAAAAACTCGGCATTTGGCAATTGGATATTAACGGACGGTAAGCAGCAGACGCATTGCCGACTAAACGGTTTTCATTCTTCCAACAGCGGCAGTGTGGTGCTTATTTGGGCCCTGAAAGGTCATGGCATTACATTGCGGTCGGAATGGGATGTTGCGCAGTATATTGAACGAGGTGAGCTGGTTCGCGTGTTGCCTCAGTGGTATCAGGAAGCGAATATCTGGGCTGTGTATACCCGGCGTTCATCAAGTTCTGATCGTATCAAAATCTGCATCGATTTCCTCACGGAGCATCTTGCACAATGCTTGCCAGGCGGTAAAGCACCGGGCGTACTGTGATCAGTCGGCGCTAACTGTCGTGGCGCCAGATGCTCTGACTTACGTTTACTGTTAGGTGTTCTTTTTGCCAGCACCCAGTAGCTTTTAGGGCGTTGCGTTGGTGGCGCGGTTTTGTTTCCGCTATCGTGGCGAAGTTATCTTTTATCCCACCACGCGGCCCAACCTCCACATAGATACCTCCATTATTACCGGATTTCTCACCTGGTTTTAACGTCATATTTTATCACCTGATTTTTGGGTGACGATTATCGGAGGTTGAGAATTCTATTGGTATCGGCTGGATGGCATTGTAAGTATCACACACTCACTCCATAACAATCAGATTGATTGAGCGACTACTTTAGCTCAATAGATATGTGTTCATCTTAAGCGTATTATCGCAGGTTGGCAATTAAAATCCTTTTAAAAAACAATACCATCCATCAATTCAATATGCTGATTTTTCGAGGTTTTCTCAAATTTAGTTCTGCTTATGTAATGCTACCTAACTGACTAAAAGTAATGCTCTTTTCACACAAAAGCCTTAACAGAGGAAACGCAATATTACGTGACTTAATGCCTCTGCTCATTCTCATTAGTTATACCAATGTAATGTTTTCTCACAGCAAAAGAGAAGCAGCTACCTGTGCAGCATTATAGGCGGAAAATCCATTGGGGGTATTACCAAAGATGAAATAGAAAATTAATATTATTAATTAAATGAATATGAAATAGGTATTGTTCCTGTTATCGTTACAACCTTTTCTTTCATAACAATCTTCTCATTTTCTTTCTCGCGTACTTGTTTAGCATGGTATAGATGTCTATGAGGACGTCAGTCCGCAAAGCATTCGTTCTGCATGGTATGTCTTTCGCTATTCTCAGGGGTGTGAAATGAAAGTTTTCTTTGACGGAGTCTATATAAAAATATGAAATTGATAATAATTCTCCTTCTCGCGCTATTCCCGTTATGTTCATCTGCCAGCAATCATTATGCCCTTGTTTTTGAAAATAACACGATACTGCTTGTTTTAAATCTTAAATGTTCCCCCTGTGATTTAAACTGCGCAAATATTCAATATCAGCTTTTCAATAAAGAGACGGAGTCTGTTATTTCAGGGGTTGCTAAGCCTGTGACAACGGGCATCGAAAATAATTTTCGTGGTTATATGATGCGTAATAATAATACGTTCTACACATTAATTGAATCAGATAATGAAAACGTATGGGATATGTCTGTTGAGGAGAAGGGAACTCAACAGAACAAAGATGCCGTGCAAAAAGTAAAATATCAGCTTAATGCTATTTTTGACAATGGTACATGCTGAATTCTGGCCTGTCTCAGGGATACGATCGTATCCCTGAATATTTCCCATCAAAACTCAGGAGTAAAATCACTCTCACTAATATATTTTTCCAGTATGGCGGTATATTGTCGCCAGTTCCCGGAGTCGTTGATTACTGCATAATTTATCGATGCTCCCGGCGTTGGCGAGCGTGTTAGCGGCACATCAAGTGCTGTTTTCGGCGCAACCATGATATCGCCGATACTTTTCTTGTTATCCATCGTTAACGTTAAACTCATATACCACGAGGTGGGGTTAACTATCCGTATAGTATTCTCTTTAGCAATAAAGCGTAATTTTTTCTCCTCCGCTTCCGTTGGCGCTTTTAATCCGGTCGGGCGAATTAAAATTTTTAGCCGCAAACGAAGCGGTAATACCAGTTTTCGCGGGTGGTTTTTAATGTCCTGGGTGACTGGCGGTATCTGATAAATGTTTAGCCAGAAGAGACTCTCCCGGTCCGTTGCCAGCTGCTGGCGGGAACTCAGGAGCAGGCGAAGCGTTCTCAGTTCTCCTGGCTGCATTTTAAATACCGGCGGCAGCGCCACCAGCGGCGTTTTGCTGTTATCCGGAGAGGCGTCAATGTTTCCGGCGTCGGTCCATACCTGTAACAGCATCGGCGTTGTATTATCGTTGGATAATGTCAACGATTGAGCGACATCATCTGAAGCAAAAATAATTCGGGTTCTGTCAATATTAACGGCGGCTTGTGCCGGGCCATACCATCCCGTCAACCCAAGTAGCGTTAATATGACTTTACTGAAAACTAACCACTGCCTGTAATTGCGCATTCACGCTTCCTGCCGTTACTGTTTGTCCGCCGATCGCCTCAAGCGAGGCAGTAAAATCACCGCTGTAGGTTTCTACTGAACCGGATGATACCCGTGTGGTTAAATCTTTATAGCCATACCAGCCTCGGGCGTTGCCAGTGCCTGTCTTGATCCGATCGGGTAACAGGTTAATCGGCGTACCGGCATCGTTATAGATGCGGATACCCACTCCGGAAGCTACGCCAGGTTCGCCATAATGGGTGTCCAGTAGCCACGACAGACCGCCTGCGGATGTGGTTAGCCCCAGGCGACGCGCCGCCGCCACAGCGGTGGGTTGATTAACGACAAACCCCATTGCGACATTAGCGGCGCTGGTGGACGGGAGGGCACTGGACACGGCGCCGGACTCACATTCCAGGCTGACGTGGAAAGGCGCCTGACTATTGCCTCCGGCGGCTAATATGCCGACGGCGACAGGGGGAATTTTCACGATCGCAGGATAATCTGTGATTTTACATAACGCGCCGCGAACATAGGTGACGCTATTATATGTACTCCATGCCCCGGGCCAATAGCTGGGCCAGCCATAATAATCGCTGGCATGATCCAGTCCCGCTTTGATCCGCTCGGTAATCAAGCCTGGGCCTTTAAACGCGATATAACCCCGAGGCTGCGTCCAGGTATCTCGGTCCATTGGATTCTGGTAGGCAAAATATTTTCTTGAGTCAATTTTAAACATCTCATATAACACGTTGCTAAACGCGCTGGCAGGAATATAAATATATTTGTCATCCTGAAACCAACTGTCTGCGGTAAGTTGGCGTTCTTTCCAGAAGCGGCTGTAATATTCGCCGGTACTGAGGTTTGTCATACGGACAGCAACATTACGCTCCACATCATAATAAGCGCCTTCTACTTCGGGAGTAAAAAATGCCCCCGCAAAAGCGCTATCGCCATTTGTCGAATACATCTCATAGAGCTTCCCGGCATCGGCGGTATCGCAGCGGTAAAGTACCTGTTTACTGGAATAGGGCGTTCCGGTGGCGGCCGTCAGGAAGTTACCGATCCCACTGGCCAATAGTGTGCCGGAGGGTTGAAATGTTTCACTATTACTGACGCTAATCACCGTTGGCAAACCGATATTACCGGTATTCGTGTCAGTTGCGCCGATCCAGTTTTGCGCCGTGTAGCCCGCTTTTATCGCCGCGTCAGAGAGCGCGCTCTTATCGGTGACTTTGATACATGACGACCATGTTCCGGCGCTGACAAACAGACTGGTGATAAACAAGAGCGTTCGGAAACTAAAAAGCATTGTGCTATTCCTTCTCGCAGATTTTGTTCAGATAGAGAAACGGTTCTTTGGTGTGAAGATCGAGTTGGTAGGCAACCCGGCAATGCTGGTTTGCCCCTGTTCCCCAGCGCACCAGTAGAGAACCCGACGGATGGGCGATACGGGCATAAATCTGCCCACTCTGGCCGACCATGCCGATGTTTGTGCCTTCACCGTTGAAAACATCAGCGCCCATTGGCGGTATGCCGCCATCCGGCATCTTCACGGAGATCAGCACCGCTTTGCCGCTGATAGTGGCGAAATTGACACGCGCGATGGCGCCGGCATAGGGCACAATCTGCTGACTTCCTCCCGTCAGTTCGGCATCGCTGCGCATCTTACGGGTATCGAGCGTAACGTTATTGACGCGGTAAGGAGATAACGAAGGCAGAATGGCGTAACCAAAGCGATCAACCACAGCGCCCTGGCCATTTTGTACGATCGCGCCCTGCGCGCCATCGGCATGAATAAGCGCAAAGGTATCGCTGGTATAGGGGCCAGCCGTCAGACCGCCAGGGTGAAGAACCAGGGTGCCGGACGCGCCCAGCCCTTCCTGACGATAGTTATCACCCTGGTCATAGTTGGCGCGAAGTGCGCCAAACCGGGTGTTTTGTTGTAGATTACCGCCAAATGTCGTTGGCGCGCTGCTATCGCTATTACTATTGCGATAACGCTCGTAGCCGCCATAAACCGACCATGACAGGTCGCTGTTTTCACCGCTACTGCCGGTCATGGATACGGTTGAGGAACGGCTTTGACTGGACTGGTTATAATTCATGGCGACAGACGTTCTGTTTTCGCCCCAATCCAGCGGTATAGAGACATTAAACGACATTGTGGTTTCGGTATATTTTTGTCGGCTACTCACGTCCAGTGGTTCGTTAACGCCGTGATAAAAGCGATCGTAATCCCAGGTGGTGCGCTGTCGTGCGATATTCACCCCGTAGCTTATATTCCGCCACTGGTTGCTATACCCCATTTGTAGCTGTGTTATACGCGATTGGTTATTGTAGTAGTCTGCGGTGCTGGCGCTGAGGTTAAGCGTGCCAAGCCGTCCTAACGGCTGGCTTACCGTCGCGGACAGGCGATTGCGCTGATGCAGCGTGTCGGAGTAGTAATCAATCCCCGTTTTTGCTTCCCGGCGTACGCCGAGCACGTCCTGAAGATCGCGAAAGCCGTTGGTTGAATAACGATAAGCCGCCAGTACCAGGTTAGTGCCGGTGGTAAACGTTTTGCTGTAACTGAGTTCCGCGCGCCAGCCTTGCTGGCGATCGTTATGCTCTGCGCGCGCATTCGACCAGGTGGCGTTAAGGCCGAACGCGCCCATACCGGTGGCCCAGACGCCGCCCGCCAGCCATGCCTGGTAACGCTGCGCAATTCGTGAACCGAGGTTGAGGGTAATGGTGTTATTAACGCCGTGCTGGAACGTTCCCTCAAAGAAACGATTTTCAATATCGTAGTACTGACGAACCCTGCCGAAGGCCAGCGAATAGTGCCAGTTACCGGGGCGAACCGAATCCGGCACGGAAGAATAAGGCACGGTGAAACGTGAGGTTTTACCGCTGGCCTCGATAACCTCTACCTCCAGATCGCCTTGATAACGGGTGTTGTACAGATCGTCAATATAAAATGGGCCCGGCGGAACGTTGGTTTCATAAATCACTTTCCCCAGTTGTTTTACTACCACGTGCGCGCTACTGGCCGCTACGCCCCGAACTTCCGGCGCATAACCGCGTTTGCCCTGCGGGCGCATCCGCTCGTCGGTGACTAGTTTAGCTCCGTTAAAAGACAGACTGCCGAATAAGCTGGAGTCCGTATAGCTATCGCCCAGAGACAGGATACTGTTAATAGACGCGACAGGTCTTTGCACCCAGGTTCGAACGCTATTATAGCGCCAGGCGCTTCCGCTCTGGTTGCTATTGGCATAGCGCAGATTACTTTGATGACGGACCTGCCAAAGTCCGAGGTTAACGCCCATGTTTAAACCGCTCCATAAGTATTGGTAGCGATAATGGCTGTCGGTATTTTCGGTGTGGGTCCAGTTTGTGTTATGGCGTAAAAACAGCGCCAGCGCGCCGCTATCCCACTCTGAAGGGGAGATATAACCGCGCGGTTTGTGCGTAAGTTCGGTCATTGGAATCGTCAGCAACAGGCGAAGCGTGGCGCTATCAAATTGCCAGCCGGCATGAGGCACCCACTCCCTGAGCGGGCGACACTCGGTCGCAGCGTCGGTCGCGGGGAGTGATTTTATCTGTGCTGCTTTCATCACCGATAAGGGCAGGCAGGGTTCAGTCTGTTGACCCTCTTTTACAGCATTAAATCGAATATTAGTGCTCGAGGTTACCAGCGTGCCATTAACGTAAACGTCGGCAAGATAGTCTCCGGAAGGCGTTTGCTGTTCATTAAAACGGGCAATATTTTGTCCGTAAGTGGCCCCCTGAAGTAGCGCAGGATCAAAATAATACTCTTCACCTTGCGCGGAGCCTGAGCAAACTATGGCGATCAATAGCGCAAGGCTTTTGCGGTTCAAATTAATGGTGGGGGACATCGTAGCTCTCGCTTATCCTTGCGCCCAGGTCGTTAACCAAAGTAACGGTGACTGTACCGGAGAAGGATTTGAGTGACCGCTTGCCCGGCAGCCACCAGGTTTGACTGGAGAAAGGGGCAATCATGTCAGCATCCAGGTTATACGAAGCGCCGTTCACTTTTACATTCAGATTACTTAAAGAGGCAAACCAGGGCTGCGGATTAACAATAACAATACCGCTTTTTCCGGAACCCTTATTTACCGTTTTAATCTGTAGTTTTTTCGCCAGATTATCAGGTTTGCCTAGCCCGTCAGGACGATAGAAAAGTTTTATTCTTGAACGCAACATCACCAACATTTTATTTTGTCCGCTGTCGCTGCCAATATTCGTTGGTGGTACCTGTAATACGTTAAACCAGAATACTGACTCACGATCCTGCGGCAATTTTTTCGTGTTGTTATAAATTACGCGTACCACCTGGCCTGCTTTGGGTTGAATACGAAATACCGGCGGCGTGGCAATGAACGGCATCGCGCTGCTATTTTCCGGGCTGGTATTCATATCGCCATCGTCAAACCAGGTTTGTACGATATAAGGTATTGCATCATTATTTTTTAACTGCACATCTACGGAGGAGGCTGTTGATGGGTAAATTATTCGGCTACCCAAAATAGTAACGCTCGCCCACGATGCTGTGGCGGGTAGGGCCAGCAATAGAAAAACTATTAAGTAATATAATGCGGAATGTCGGGTATCCATTTTCATCTCAACAACTCCCTGGCGATTGAAAATGGTCTGGCGTTTCAACGCCAGACCGTAGCGACAATTATTTATACGAAACGGCGTATTGAAGGGTGGCAGCGACTGTCCCAGCCTCTGCTTTCCCGGTAGAGTAATACCGCGCGGTATAAGTCGCGCTCGCTTCAGAAGCATTTGGTTCCAGCTGTAGGTCGCCGTCGCCAGTAAAGCCGCCGGTCAGATTGATTGGCTCCCCTGAAGTGTCGAGTAATTGGACTTCAACATTTTTCGCGCTGCCAGTATTACCCAGGTTACCGTTACTGGTGACCTGATTACCGACAAAGACAGTGGAAATTTTTGTTGTTTTGTCCTGAGAGCCGGTACACCCGGACAGCCCAATATCAAACGTTATTGGCCCCGCAGTTTTCCCTTGTTCTGATAAGTCTTTAGTACTTACTGTTGGCAATAACACGACGGGTTTAGCCTGATTACCATTAATCACGACAGAGCACGTTTCATCAGAGACTTCCCCTTGAAAGGTGATGGTGTTATCAGAAACAGCCATCGCGCTGCTGGAGACAAGAAGCGAGCCTGTGATCATTGCTAAATATTTTTTCATAGACATATGATAATGTTCCTGTATTAATCTTTACTTTTTCAGGACGAGTGCAATTCGCCCGAATGTTTCGTGCTTATGGAGGAGTGGTAAAAATAACGATCATTAACTCTATTTTTGGATGTGAGCTATACCCTCCTGACTATTGATAATGCGATATAAAACAAACAGACTTATTTCTCTTATCATGAAATAGAGCGATAAGCGCTTTCGTCCATACATCTCATTAGTACAACTGATAGTGTTATCATTTGATTGAGTGTAATCCGATAACAATTCTCTCCGCGTCTGAATAGATAGACTATGTTGCAATACAAACCTGCACATTTTTGCTATGTAAAATCCGCATCAGTTAAACCTCCCGATGGATAATACGATGGTGAGATTAAGGTAAATTTTCTGAAATGTGCTTCTGAAACAGTATAATTAGTCTTACTTTTTTCTTACTTTTGGCCTTTCAGAAGTTTCCTGAGTTTGCGTTAAGGTAAAGAAAAGTGTTCAGATTTACCTATAACTGTTTGATTTGTAATGTGCAGGTAATACTTGTGTCAATTATTGTTTACTATAAGTGAGACTTATAAGTTAAACTCAGGTTAATTAGGGGGCTGAATTCTTTTTTGAGCATGATAATATGTCGTCTGAATGATGGATGCAGTTACCTTTAGGATTGTCATGAATGAAAGCATATTTTTACTTGATAAGCGTGTTGTATTTGATAGTACGAAGATGACCTTATCGCATGGTAATGAGATAATCAGAATATCAGAAGCTGAGACCCATCTGCTTCTTGCTTTTTGGCATGGTCTTTACAAAAAAGAAGATATTATTCATTTTGTTTGGGAAAATCGTGGAGGCTGCGTCTCAGAATCAAGTTACTATAAACTCATTAATCAAATGAGAAATGATTTTAGTAGCATCGGTCTACAGTCATCTGACATCGTAACTCGCCCTCGGGTGGGGGTGTCGCTGTCTGTTGCCATTGAACCTATAAAAAAAATTACCTCCCTAAAGGTGAGTGATGAAAACGTTAAAGGCACCCCGACTCGGGAGAATATATTTTACAAAATTAAACGTCACAGCGTATTTGTGGTATTAACAGGAGCCATTCTTCTGGCATTGCTCTATGGTGTATTTACTATATATAAAGCGCCTGTTCGTAACAGCCCTGATAGTTTTTTTACATATCTTGGCGAATATAACGATTATGCAATCTATAAAACAAAAGAGGATAAGGTCACATTAAGTGAAGTAGTTTTTGCTTTTAACTCTCTAAAAATTAAAATTTACCGGCAAAATGGACGCCATCTTTATTATATCAGGGAGCCTAATATGAATATTTTTCTGCAATGCTTAAATCCTGTTGAAATGGCGGTGCCAAAATGTATTACAGTAAAAGAACGTTACTGATTATATTTGTAATATTTATCGGCATTGTCGCAATCGGATCGGTAATAGCGCTTGAGTGGGTAAATCGTGACTCTTATAGAACCAATAATCTTATATGCACGACAAAATCAGAAGCGTATATTGCGCCACGAAAATTGTACATGGATGGTGGACTTGTGCTGGATCTTAAATCCGGCAGGATTACCCTACACTACGATGTTACTACCGATACGAAAGAGAAGCGGCTTTTTTTTCGTGACATCTGCATCAGCAAACTGCGCAGAACGGGTATGAAAACATTTACTTTTAAAGTCAATTCAGTTAAGACTTTTGAGTCTGATACTGCTGGCGATTTGTTTTCCTGGTTGAGACTGTTACAGCCTGGTACGATTAATGAGTTAAAGATGGTCAAAATTGGGAAAAATACCTACATGTTTTCGCTTAATCGACATTTGTATAATGTGTGTACCACCAGTAGTAACGTTGAGTTGTAGCCAATAATCTCTGTATTGATGGGAATTCGTTCCGTGATGGTTATGCCTCATCAGGCAGCGAACCTGGCATCTGGCTAACATATTGAATTTAGATATCTGCTATCGCTTATTTTAACGATAGTATCCTGCCCCTGTTGGGTATTGATATTTTCTTGTCTATTTTCGGCACAGGGAGTGCCATCTTGCTATCATTAAGAACGTATAACCTATCTCTCAATATTGCTTTTCTATATTAATGTTACTTTAGTTAACTTATAAAAGCGTACAGTGGCAAAAGGAAGGCCGGTAAGAGGGCAATGATTTGAAAGTAAGAAAGCTATTTCTGATGTTGTTTATTGCCGTTCCACTGATCGTAATGATATTGGTGGGGTTACTCGCGGGTATCTTCCAGCTAAAACGAGATATCGCCGTCAGCGCCAATACGCTGCTGCGGTTTAGCGCGGATATATCTGCCGCCTCCTGGCAAGTCGCCGGAAAAGCCGCCAGACTGGCTGAGAGTTCCTGTACTGATACGCTGAAAGAACTGTCCAGAACGCGGGCCTTCACTCCTTATGTCCGTGACATTGGGTTTCTGGAAAATGGTGATATCACTTGCTCCTTTGTCACAGGAACCGAACGCTATCATTTTTCCCGGCTGGCAGGGCTTTCTTTACCTGCTTCTTATCCGGAACGGTGGTTGCGATCTATCGGTAGTATGGCCGAAGGACCCGATCGCCTTGTTGTGGTTTATGTGAAAAAAGTAGCAGCGAATAAAGCGGCTTTCGTCATTGTGGATTCGCAGTATGTCCAGGAGCTCATAGAGATATTGGCTGCAGAGAGAGCATCAGCCTTTAGCCTGACATTCGGCGCAGGGGAGGCGATTACCAGCGCTGCGACGTTGCGCGGTAAGGCGTTTTTAACGCAGCGGTTCACCTCAACCGATCACACTATCCAGCTGATGGTGCGAACCCCTTTCTCAACGTTATCGGCATACTGGTTACAAAACCTTTTTATTTTTGTTCCGCTGTCATTGTGTCTTTCTGTAGGGATGATGTTGTTCTACAGGCGCTGGTATTTAAAACGTTTATCTCTGGCCCGGGAGATTGCCAGGGGGATAACGCACAATGAGTTTACGGTACATTATCAACCTGTTTTTAACGTTAAACACGGTAGTTGCGGCGGCGTGGAGGCGCTAATGCGCTGGCCGCAACCGGATGGCCGTTTTATAACCCCGGATATTTTTATTACCGCCGCAGAAAATGAAGGCATGATTATTCCTCTCTCTCGTCATCTGTTCGAACTGATTGCTCATGACGCGATAAACTGGACTGTACCGGATGATTTCTATATCAGCGTAAATATATCGCCTGCGCATCTTATGGATGACGGTTTTATACAAGATATAGAGGCGCTCAGGACTCGTTTGGGAACGATAACGCTTATGTTGGAGCTCACCGAACGTAGCCTGATTGTAGAACCTTCACAGGTCGCAGAAAAACTTTCAACGCTCCGTGAAAAAGGCGTGTTAATAGCGATTGATGATTTTGGAACCGGCTATTGCTCACTCTCCTATCTCCAGCAATTACCTGTAGACTCTCTTAAAATAGACAGAACGTTTATCGATACCATTGATACCAGCAGCAATGATGTTCCTGTCCTGGATACTATCATCACGCTGAGTCAGCGACTGGGGCTTAATGTGGTTGCCGAAGGGGTCAGTACCCAGCACCAATTGCGTTATATCTTAAGCCACGGGGTAGGATTCGTTCAGGGATTTCTTTATGCCAGGCCGATGGAGGCTAATGACTTTATGAGCTGGCTTGGCAAGTCAGCCCAGAGGCAAAATGGTTTGCTCAAGGGGGAAAACGAATCTGCGAGTGGCCTGGTGGCTGAATAATACAGGTGCTCGCTACGGAAAAAAATTCAATAGCGCGATATATCCTGGTAATATGTTTATGCCGTGAAGAAACGTGATAGCACTGGGGCGGATATTTTTATGAGTCAGAACAATTATCTGATTGACAAAAGGGTTATTCTTGATTGTGAACGAATGACGCTTTCCTGCGCCGGAGAGTCGATAACGATATCTGAATCGGAACGCAGTTTGCTTATCGCTTTTCATGAAGGCCTTTTTAAAAAAGATGATTTAATTAACTATGTCTGGGGGCGCAAAGGTGTCGTGGTCTCTGATGCCAGTTATTATAAATTGATTAACCAGCTACGAGGGTCATTTGATAAAATTGGTCTTAAGGGGGCGTCTGTTGTGACTCGTCCTCGCGTGGGTGTTTTACTCTCAGTTTCCATTGAACCGTTGAGTGATGAGGCGCAAAATACGCCGTTGCCTGCTGTTGCTGAAACAGAAGTATCGACGGTTGAAGTGCGGCACGATGACACTATTATTACCCCAATACCGGGCGCTGTGAATAAAAAAGATTGGCTCTACTTTTGCCTGGCCGCGCTTCTGATGTTTTTTATGATGTATAAAGTTAAGGGTGAAAATATTGATTACTTTACCCTTCAGGGTTCGTATGATGGATACATTTTTTATAGTGTCGGGCATGATAAAACCCATCTGACGGATATCGTTGAAGCGTACTCTGAGATGAGTAATGAAATACATAAACAAAACGGAAAAATTATTTATTACATTCGCGTTCCTAATACAAATATTTTTGTCCAGTGTCTTAACCAACTTGATATAGCGGAGCCGAAATGCATTTCCATAAAAGAACGTTATTAAGCGTGGCGACGCTTGGTATGTTGGCTGTTTCAGTCGTACTGATGGTAGTTTGGGTACGAAACAGTAGCCATAGTTCTATTAATACTAATGAATTTTTATGTACGACAAGAACGGTAACGACGATACAACCTAAAGATATCCATGCCGATGGCAGTCTTGTTCTTGATTTTAAGATGAAGAGAATTACGCTTCAATATGAAATAAAAACAAAAGATAACGGTGTAAAAATATTATACCGGGACGTATATATGAAAAATTTACATCGAACAGCGCCTGGTGTTTATACGTTCGAAGTATCCCAGGTAAAAGTCTTTGCCACGGACACGGCTGGCGATCTGTTATCATATTTACGGGTTCTGCATCCGGAAGCGGCTAATGAGATTCGAATATCTAAAGTGGGTGAGAAAACCTTTTTTTATTCTCTTAATCGGCAGCTTTATAACGTTTGTACCGCGCAGTAGATCTGAATGTTGTCTGAATGCGTCAGAAAGCGAGTTGCGAAATTGCCCTCCGCAAGGGTAAAGGTTAACTCAATAATCAAATAAAATTCATATAAAACAATGAGTTATGAATTTTTTACTCTTCATGGAGGTAGCTGATACTCGCTGATAACCTCTCGCAGTCCGCCCGACGGATGCGATGCCAGGATCGGGTCTGAAGCAACTATGAATCCGCTATTAATAAAAAAGTAAGAACTCTGTAAGACTGATTTCATATCCATTATCGAATATATCAGGTTATATTACCTCCGCAGTTGGCATGACTGGTAATAAGCGCATTAGGTGCTCTTAATCTAAATGCTATTTGTGTGCCATAAGTTCCGGTACCGCCTTAATTATATATCAAAAATGGAGTGGTTTTAATGAAAAGACGGTCTTCGTTCCTTGTTTTTTTAGGTTTATTATTAGCGTCACCTTTAGCTTTGGCTAACGATCAGCACACCGTATCGTTTGGTTATGCACAAACTCATCTCAGTTCATTGAAAAATAGCGATAGCAAAGATCTGCGAGGCTTTAATTTTAAATATCGTTACGAGTTTAATGAGACCTGGGGGATGTTAGGCTCATTCACCGCGACGCGCAATGAAATGGAGAACTACACCTGGAAAGAGGGGAAATTGCATAAAAATGGTTCCGATTCTGTAGACTACGGTTCTTTGATGTTTGGACCAACATATCGTTTTAATGACTATGTGAGCCTGTACGGCAATGCGGGTATAGCGACGATGAAATTTAATAAACACTCAAAAGAAGACTCCTTTGCCTACGGCGCTGGCGTAATATTTAATCCAGTTAAGAGTATATCTATCGATGCATCATGGGAAGCCAGTCGTTTCTTCGCTGTGGATACCAATACATTTGGTGTCAGCGTAGGTTATCGCTTCTGACATTAAAAGTATAAGCGTTACGTTTATGGCAAGGAATTAAAAATAATATGGCGCTGCTACAGAATAGGGATGGTTATGAGCGCTCAGGTAATCTTAAGAGGAAGATAAAACACTCACCGTAGCGTTATTCTATTGATGAAATTATGATAAATTCACTATCGGAACAACTTCCGTTAAAAACGATAGGTATAGTTTTAACGGATGATTATTATACTTATTTAGGCATCGCTTCACTCTTTGAGGATGGGAAGTGCTTTATGTTCCCACTCAATGGAGAATATAATTCGTGTCAGATATCAGCTAGCGAAGATATCATAATTATTATTGATGGACGAGTTTTGATTCAGGGGGGCTGGAAAGGTTTTAAGGCGCTCATGCAGCATTATCCACATGCTCGTCGAATCTGGCTCACGCGCAGAGATATTGGAAAACTTTATCCACATGGCTGCGATAGAGATCCTGATATCGATCCCGATTTGGCAAAGCCTGTTTTTATTGAGCATTTCATTAAATATGCTTGTGCAAACGATGTAGCGGTCGGTGAACTTGCGCCGTTGACAAAAAAGGAGGAGGAGTTGTTATGGCACTTTTTATATAAAAAGTCGATGAGTCAGATCGCCAGTAGCTATGGCATGAGTCGTAAGACTTTGTACATTCATAGATTGCGTATCTGTCGTAAATATGGCTTCAAACGTTTTTTCCATTTGCTATTTATTTACCAAAGAAGTCGCCATATCTTCGCATCTAAAATTTTCCGTGTAGACAAAAACGCCGATCAGGCTTGAAGCAAACAAGATGAAAAAGTTAACGATGAGAGAGTGTGAAAGCATCAATCCTACTTTGCTGCTTGCCATTAAGATACTTATCTCGGCGCTTGACGAAAAAACAAAAATAAGGCTCAGAGAGCATATTGAAAAAACTGAACAAGAAATAGCCTCAAGCATACATGATAGCATCATGACAGAGACTTTTCTTCAGCAAATGAAAGACATTCGTTACATCTTAAATATAGTTCCTTGACGGCGTTCAGAAGCAAGAACGCGTTATTATTTAATGATTAATAGACCAGGTATTAGTATGAAAAAGATCTTAGTATGTTTCGTCGGCTTGGCTTTAACCGCATGTAGCGCTAATTCGTTGAATTATGGCGCTGAACAGGTACGGGTGATGACCAGCGAGCCAGGTAAGGAATGCAGCTACTTAGGGGATATCACGGGCAGCCAGGGGAATTTCTTTACCGGTGGCTGGACTTCCAACAGTAACCTGGAAACGGGTGCCCGTAACGATCTGAAAAACAAAGCTTATAAAATGGGCGGCAATACGGTAGTCCTGTTAACCCAGCGTGCAGGCCAGACAGGAAGTTCATGGCACGGTTCGGGCTCAAGCAAACAAACCAATGTCACGTTAAGCGGGAACGTTTATCGTTGCCCTCGTTAACCTTATTTTGCAGGCAATATATGCCTGTTTAGCGCGCGCGCCGCACTGGCGACGCGGGCGCTATTTGGGCTAACCTTGCTTTTTCTCGCTGTATTCCCGCCAACCGCCGCCTAATGCTTTATACAGGTTAATGATATTTAACTGTTGCATGAGACGTGTGCGTACCAGGCGCTGTTGCGCGCCATAAAGCATACGATGGGTATCAAGCAGCGTAAGGTAGTCATCGACGCCTTCCTGAAAACGGAGTCCGGCCAGCTCATAGGCGATTTGGCTGGCTTCAACCGCGCGTTGTTCTGATTGCACCTGGTCATTCAGCGTACGCTGTCCCGCCAGACCATCCGCCACGTCGCGAAAGGCTTGCTGAATAACGTTTTCATACCTGGCGATTTCAATCTGTTTTTGGACATGCGCCCTATCCAGGTCAGCGCGTAATGCGCCGCCGTGAAAGAGAGGCAAGGTGATTTGCGGTAGAAAACGCCAGCTTCCCGATCCCGGTTCAAAGAGTCCGCTAAGAGACGCGCTGGCCGTTCCCGCCGTGCCTGTCAGGCTGATGGTCGGGAAGAAGGCGGCGCGCGCTGCGCCTATCCGGGCGTTTGCGCCGCGCAGCCTGTACTCGGCGGCGCGAATATCCGGGCGGCGTACCAGCAGATCTGACGGTAATCCGCCTGGCAGAGTGGTCGGGATCGCGTCTTCCGTAAGCGTGACCGCTTCGTTTAGTCGACGCGACAGTTCAGGCGTGAGCGGCTGGCCCAACAGCAATTCCAGCGCGTTACGATCCCGCGCCAACTGTCGCGTATACGCCGCGCGATTGATTTCGGCAGAACGCAGCGCGATCTCCGCCATACGCAGATCGAGCTGTGTGGCGTTGCCTGTCCGGGCAAGCTGGGTTGTCAATGTGTATGAACTTTTTTGCGCGGCCAGCGTATTTTCGGTTAAGCGCAGCAGCTCCCGGTCAGCCCGTAGCGTCAGCCAGGCGCTGGCGACTTCGGAAACCAGGCTCATTCGCGCCGCAATGTACGTCTCATCAAGCGCCATATAGGCGGCTAATGCCTGGTCGCTAAGGCTTCGCACTCGCCCCCAGAGATCCAGTTCCCAGGCCGTCGTCGCCCCAGCCATCTCGTAGCGTCGGTTAATCTCAGGCTCGTCCGTGACGCTGAGATCGGCGGGAGTGCGACCGGCGTCCATGGCGGTGGCGATGCCGAGCGTCGGCAGCATCTCCGCGCGCTGAATACGGTATAACGCCCGGGCGGCTTCAACATTGAGCCCTGCCTTGCGTAAATCCCGATTATTGCGTAACGCGATCGCAATCAGTTCCTGTAGAAGCGGATCGTGGAAGAAATCACGCCAGCCAATGTCAGCGGCATCCGGCGCGCCAGAAACAGTTGACGTTGCGTAGGGATAGACCATCGCAGTCGGCGATGCGGGGCGTTCGTGCTTCGGCGCCATCGTACAGCCAGCAAGCGTGGTGACGAAAGCAAGCGTCGCCAGCGTGGCGGTCTGCCGATAGCCTGTAAAAATGATCTTCATTATGCCATTCCCATCATTATGCTTGCTGATCATGCGAATCAACGCGGTTCTCACGCTTTAATGCCATCCTGCGAACCACCACGTAAAATACAGGCGTCAATAACAGGCCGAAGAGCGTGACGCCCAACATGCCGGCAAACACGGCGATGCCCATCGCATGTCGCATTTCCGCGCCGGCACCCGTCGCGAGTACCAGCGGTACTACACCTGCGATAAAGGCGAATGAGGTCATCAGGATAGGACGCAGACGCAGGCGGGACGCTTCCAGCACGGCGGTCAGCGGGTCTGCGCCGTCGTGTTCTTTGGCGCGGGCAAACTCGACAATCAAAATGGCGTTCTTGGCCGCCAGGCCGACCAGCACCACGAAACCAATCTGCGTAAAGATATTGTTATCTCCGCCAGATACCCACACGCCGACAATGGCTGAGAGTAATGACATAGGCGCAATAAGTAGGATGGCGAAGGGCAGCGACCAACTGTTGTACTGCGCCGCCAGGATCAGGAAGGCCAGCAGCACCGCCAGCGCAAAGATAGCAAGCGCGGAGTTGCCGGCCTGTTTTTCCTGATAAACCAGATCGGTCCATTCGAAGACCATCCCTTCCGGCAACGTTTCACGCACGATCTTTTCAATCGCGTCCGTCGCCTGTCCGGAGGAGAAGCCCGGAGCCGGTCCTCCGCTAATATCTACCGAGGGGAAGCCGTTGTAATGGATGATTCTGTCCGGCCCCGACTGGCGCATAATCGTGACGAAAGCGCTAAGCGGGATCATCTCGCCCTTCGCATTGCGGACTTTAAGCAGGCCGATATCCTCTTGCTGCATACGGAATGGCGCATCGGCCTGCGCCATCACCCGCCAGGTACGGCCAAATCGGTTGAAATCGTTGACGTAAAGCGAGCCGAGGTTAATTTGCAACGTTTCAAAGATGTCGGTGAGCGATACCCCCATTGATTTCGCCTTCACCCGGTCGATATCCACCTGTAATTGCGGGGCGTTCGTCTGGAAACTGGCCAGCATATTGGCCAGTTCGGGCGTCTGCATCGCCTTAGACATAATCTCGCTTTGCACCTTTGTCATCGCTTCAAATCCCAGTTCCGCACGATCTTCAATCTGCAATTTAAAGCCGCCCGTCGCGCCAAGCCCTGGAACCGGCGGTGGCGGGAAGATGCCAATAAATCCGTCGGGAATGTGGCTAAATTTGTGCATTAGCTTTCCGGCGATAGCGTTAGCGGAAAGCGAAGGATCTTCACGCTCGTCAAAGGGTTTCAGCATGGCGAACATCAGCGCCGAATTTGGCACATTTACCGGGCCGTTAACCGACAGGCCGGGGAAGACGACGACGCTTTCGACGCCGGGTTCCGCCAGTGCGATAGCGGACATCTGTTTTACGACCGCCTCTGTGCGATCCAACGATGCGCCGCTTGGGAGCTGGGCGATGCCGACGAGATAGTATTTATCCTGCGCAGGCACAAACCCGTTCGGCACCTGATGGAAGCCAAGCCAGGTCAGCCCCACAAAGCCAGCATAGAGCACCATCACAATGACGCTGCCGCGCACGGCCCGACGGACGGCGCTAACATAGCGGTTCGACGCGCTGTCGAAGAAACGGTTAAAGCGATGGAAAAAACCGCCAGTGACCGTGCCCATCAACCGCGTTAGCCAGTCAGCCTTCGCAGTATCGTGGTGCGGTCTTAGCAAAATGGCAGCCAGCGCAGGGGAGAGCGTCAGCGAGTTAATGGCCGAAAGGATGGTCGAAATAGCGATGGTCAACGCGAACTGACGATAAAACTCACCCTGCAGGCCCGCCAGGAATGCGGAAGGGATAAAGACCGCCGTCAGCACCGAGGTAATAGAAAGAATGGGACCAGTGACTTCATCCATCGCCTTTTTTGCCGCCTCTCCGGGGCTTTTGCCCTGCGAGATATGCCGTTCCACGTTTTCGACCACAACGATGGCGTCATCGACAACGATACCTATCGACAGGACCAAACCAAACAGCGAAAGCGTATTCAGCGAAAAGCCAAACAGGTGCATCAAGGCAAAGGTGCCGACCAGCGAAACGGGAACCGCCACCAGAGGAATAATGGACGCCCGCCAGGTTTGCAGGAACAGCACCACGACAAGGACGACCAGCACGAGGGCTTCCAGCAACGTAATCGCCACCGATTGTAGCGATGCGCGCACGAAGACCGTAGGATCATAGGCAATCCGGTATTCGATATCCTGCGGGAAGTTTTGCTGCAACTCATCCATTTTGCCGCGAATTGCGTTAGATACGTCAATCGCATTGGCGCCCGGACTTTGAATAATCTGTAACGCTGGCGCCGCTTCGCCATTCAGTAAACTACGCAGCGTATAGGCATCTGCGCCCAGCGTGACGCGGGCGACATCACGCAGACGCGTCACCTCGCCGTCAGCGCCGATTTTTACCACAATCTCGCCGAACTGTTCTTCGCTGGTCAGGCGGCCCAGCGTGTTTACCGTCATCTGAAAAGCGGCGGAGGCCTCCGGCTGTTGCCCGACGGAGCCGGCGGCGACCTGTACGTTTTGTTCCCGCAACGCCGTAACGATATCACTGGCGGTAAGACCGCGGTTGGCGATTTTCGCCGGGTCCAGCCAGACGCGCATGGCGTACTCGCCCGCGCCCCAGACGAGAACATCGCCGACGCCAGGTAAACGGGCCAGTTCGTCGCGAACCTGCCGGATGGCGAAGTTAGACAGGTAAAGCGAGTCATAGCGTTTTTGCGGCGAGACAAGATGGACCACCATCAACATATCGGGGGACGTTTTCTCCGTTACAACGCCAATTCGCTGGACTTCTTCGGGCAGGCGAGGCAGCGCGCGGGATACCCGGTTTTGCACCTGAATTTGCGCCATATCAGGATCGGTTCCCTGTTCGAAGGCGATAGAGATAACCATGCGACCATCAATGGCCATCTGGGTATTCATATACAACATGCCGTCAACGCCGTTGATCACCTGTTCCAGCGGCGCGGCTACCGTATCGGCAATCACTTGCGGGTTAGCGCCGGGGTAGCTGGCGCTAACCTGTACCGTGGGTGGCGTAACGGCCGGATATTCACTCAGCGGCAGTTTTAAAAAGGCGATAGCGCCAGCCAGCAGCATTAACAGCGACAGGACGATGGCGAAGATGGGCCGTGCGATGAAAAAGTGGGTGAATTTCATTGGCGCACCGCCTTCGACGCGCTGTCGCCGTCCGCTTTAGTCAATGTCGCGGTCTGTTTATCGGTCACATTCTGCCGCATCGGCACCAGACGCGGCGCAACGGTCATGCCAGGACGCACCAGCCCCTTGAGGATGATTTTTTCTCCCGGCTGTACTCCCTGTGTAACGACGCGGAGTCCATCGACCATTTGTCCCAGCTCAACCGGACGATACTCCACCTGATTCTCCTTGCCGACGATCAGCACATAGTTTTTGCCCTGATCGGCGCTCACCGCCAGATCGTCAATTAGCACGGTTTCCCGCGGCTCGCCGATGGGCAAACTGATTCGGGCAAACAGGCCGGGAGAAAGCATTCCGTCGGGGTCAGGAATCACGGCGCGTGCCCGGATAGTGCCGGTGCTGCGGTTCATCTGATTGCCCATAAAGTCGAGTACGCCCTGATAAGGCAGCCCGTTATCGGTGGTTAACCCCATGTTGACTACCGGTGGATTTTTGTCGGAGCGGGTATGCCGTAACGCCTTCAGCCAGGTGGCTTCGTCAATATCGAAATACACATACATGGGATTGTGAGACACGATAGTCGTCAGAAGCGTGGCGTTACCCGCTACGCCGCCGCTGACCAGATTGCCCCGGGTTACCAGTATGCGGTCAACGCGTCCGGCAATGGGCGCGGTAATACGGGTCCAGGAGAGTTCAAGGCGCGCTGCGGCGACGGCGGCTTTGGCCGATTGCATCTGCGCCTGTCGCGCATTACGCGTGGCGGTGACATCGTCAGCGTTTTTACGTGATACGGCGCCGCTGGCGACCAGTCGTTGAATGCGATCGAAATCCGCCTGCGCCTGGCGGGCCAGTACTTCAGCCTGACGTAATTGCGCGACGGCGGTGTCGAGGGCGACCTCGAACGGGCGCGGATCGATCTGGAACAGCAGTTGTCCGCGGCTTACCAGACGTCCTTCCGGAACGCTGACGGCGTCAAGGGTTCCTCCCACGCGCGAACGCAGCTCCACGGTCTCCGGCGCGGCCAGAAAACCGGTGAATTCCGCCGTAGGCGCGAGTGTGCGGCTAAGGGCTTTAGCAACCGGTACCGACGGTGGAGGCGGCGCGCTGGCCGGTGGTCCGACGGCGTTGTCTTTATCCCATAGTGCTTCGCCGGCCATGTAAATCACGCCCCCGATGGCGGCGATGACGCCGGCTATCAACATAATTTTGAATGTTCTACGCATGTCGTTTCCCTCTTTACCGCAGCGTGTTGGCCATTCCGCAACGCTGCCGCAGAATTTTTGGCAAAGGCTAGGCGTTACAACGAAGGAAAGGTCAAGCGTTCCTGACGGGTTTTTTCGGGGCGTGGGTCGGCATCGTGGCGTAAATGTCTCGCATCATCTTCTTTTATGAGCCATCTCACATTCTCGCCGAACCGTGCAGCCTGAATACGCTTGACCTTCCCACAATGGCAAGCTTTAGGCTTTCTGATACCGAATAGTCAGGATGGGGAAGTCGTCATGAGTCAGTCAGAAAATCGTCACGACACGATAAGCTTGCTTATTGAAGGTATGACCTGCGCGTCGTGCGTCGCTCGCGTTGAAAAAGGTATTAAGGCTGTGCCTGGCGTAACGGACGCTACGGTGAATCTGGCGACGGAGCGCGCCACCGTTCGCGGGACGGCGTCGGCGGAGGCGGTGATCGCGGCGATTGAAAAAACGGGGTATGAGGCGCGACCGGTAGAGACGGCGGGGCAGGGCGAAGACGACTCTCAAGAGAAAAAAGAGGCCGAGCGCGTCAGGCTGAAGCGCGATCTGATTCTCGCCAGCGTGCTGGCGCTCCCCGTTTTTGTGCTTGAAATGGGCTCGCACCTTATTCCTGGTATGCACGAGTGGGTGATAAAAACGATTGGCCTGCAACAAAGCTGGTACTGGCAATTTGCACTGACCCTGTTGGTGCTGACGATCCCCGGTCGCCGTTTTTACCTTAAAGGGTTCCCGGCGCTGGCGCGTCTGGCGCCGGACATGAACTCGCTGGTCGCCGTGGGAACCGCAGCGGCATTCGGCTACTCGCTGGTGGCGACCTTTACGCCCGACCTGTTGCCTGAAGGGACGGTAAACGTCTATTACGAGGCCGCCGCAGTGATTGTCGCGCTTATTCTGCTGGGGCGCTTTCTGGAGGCAAGGGCGAAGGGGCGGACTTCCGAAGCGATTAAACGTCTGGTGGGGCTACAGGCGCGGGTCGCGCATGTGTTACGCGAGGGCCGCATCGTGGATATCCCTGTCGACGAGGTTGTGCTGGGCGACTGTGTGGAGGTTCGGCCAGGCGAGCGGATCCCGGTTGACGGCGAAGTGACCGAAGGCCGCAGCTTCGTTGACGAGTCGATGATTACCGGCGAACCGATACCGGTTGAGAAATCCGCAGGAAGCGCGGTGGTGGGCGGTACCGTCAACCAAAAAGGCGCGCTCACGCTGCGGGCGACCGCCGTCGGCGGACAGACCATGCTGGCGCAAATCATTCGTCTGGTGGAACAGGCGCAGGGTTCAAAACTGCCGATTCAGGCCGTCGTGGATAAAGTGACGCTGTGGTTTGTCCCAATGGTAATGCTTATTGCTGCGCTGACCTTTGTGGTATGGCTGGCGTTTGGGCCGTCGCCTGCGCTGACTTTCGCTCTGATCAATGGTGTTGCGGTTCTGATTATCGCCTGTCCTTGCGCGATGGGCCTGGCGACGCCGACCTCCATTATGGTGGGAACCGGTCGTGGGGCGGAAATGGGCGTGCTGTTCCGTAAGGGGGAGGCGTTACAGCTACTCAAAGACGCTAAGGTGGTGGCCGTAGACAAAACCGGGACGCTTACCGAAGGCCGCCCGGTACTGACCGATCTCGACGTGGCCAGCGGCTTTGAACGCCGTGAGGTGCTGGCGAAAGTCGCGGCGGTAGAATCGCGTTCAGAGCATCCGATTGCCCGTGCGATTGTCGTGTCGGCAGAAGAGGAAGGGATCGCGCTACCAGGCATGAGCGGCTTCGAATCGGTGACCGGGATGGGCGTATACGCTACCGTTGACGGTACGCGTGTTGACGTGGGGGCCGATCGCTATATGCGCGAAATTGGCGTGGATATTAGCGGCTTCGCCACCACCGCCGAACGGTTAGGACAGGAAGGGAAATCGCCGCTCTATGCGGCTATTGACGGTCAACTGGCAGCGATTATCGCCGTGGCCGATCCGATCAAACCCAGTACGCCCGCCGCAATTAACGCTTTACATCAGCTCGGCATTAAGGTCGCCATGATCACTGGCGATAATGCCCGCACGGCACAGGCTATCGCCAGACAGTTAGGGATTGATGACGTGGTCGCCGAGGTATTGCCAGAAGGGAAAGTCGAGGCGATACGGCGCCTGAAAGCGGCGTATGGGCAGGTGGCGTTTGTCGGCGATGGCATCAACGATGCGCCAGCGCTGGCGGAGTCCGACGTGGGGCTGGCGATTGGCACCGGCACCGATGTGGCGGTGGAATCCGCCGACGTCGTACTAATGTCCGGCAACCTGCAAGGCGTGCCGAATGCTATCGCGCTGTCTAAAGCGACCATCCGCAATATCCACCAGAATCTGTTCTGGGCCTTTGCTTACAATACGGCGCTGATTCCTGTCGCGGCAGGCGCGCTATTTCCGGTCTGGGGCATATTATTGTCACCGGTATTCGCCGCAGGGGCGATGGCGATGTCGAGCGTGTTCGTGCTGGGCAACGCTTTGCGGCTGCGCCGTTTCCGGGCGCCGATGGCAACCCCATCCGACACATCCACGACATGAGGAGGAGCGTCATGAACATCGGTAAAGCAGCTAAAGCATCGAAAGTCTCGGCCAAAATGATTCGCTACTATGAACAGATTGGTCTGATTCCCGCGGCAAGTCGGACGGATTCCGGCTATCGGGCCTATACCCAGGCTGATGTTAATCAATTGCATTTTATACGCCGCGCGCGCGATCTCGGCTTTTCAGTTGCTGAAATCAGCGACTTACTGAATCTTTGGAATAACCAGTCGCGGCAAAGCGCTGACGTCAAACGCCTGGCGCAGACGCACATTGATGAACTGGACAGACGTATCCAGAACATGCAGCACATGGCGCAAACCCTCAAAGCGCTGATTCACTGCTGCGCCGGCGACGCGCTGCCAGATTGCCCCATTCTGCATACGCTTGGACAACCTGACGATAGCGAGCCGGAGGCGCGTACCGGAGCGGTATTGCGCCGTCCTCGTCGCCACGGACTGGCAAAGCGTCTGTAAGTCCTGAGATTACGCTTGACCTTCCAACACTGGCAAGGCCCAGACTGGCAACAGTTCCCACACAAAAGGAGTTCACTATGCAGTTCCATATTGATGACATGACCTGCGGCGGCTGCGCCAGTACGGTAAAAAAGACGATTCTGACTCTTGATGCTAATGCGACGGTGAGAACCGACCCGGCGACGCGTCTGGTTGACGTTGAAACGTCGCTATCCGCGGAGCAGATTGCCGCCGCCCTGCAAAAGGCCGGTTTCCCGCCGCGCGAAAGGTAATCGGCAATGGCGATCGGTCTGGCGACAGGCCGGTCGCGATACGCTAGCCACGCTTCGCTTTTCTTGGCGTGAGATAATCCCCATAAAAAATGTGACAAATCATGTGCCAGTAAGCTTTGTTAATAATATGTAATGATTTGTCTATTTTTGCTAACATTTTACCTGCTATATACAAAAAGATAACAAATAAGTAGCGCAACGCTACCTTGTTACGTCGCTTTGACGACGGGAGCGTTCCAGCGTTTCGCCGCTTCAAAGCTTGATGTTATTTTTTGATGCAGGACACTACCTATGTACACCCCCCTGAACTGGACGACGACACAACGACATGTGGCGTTTGCCAGCTTTACCAGTTGGATGCTGGATGCGTTTGATTTCTTTATCCTTGTCTTTGTACTTAGCGATCTCGCCGAATGGTTTCACGCTTCCGTATCGGACGTTTCCATTGCGATTATGCTGACCCTGGCGGTACGTCCCATTGGCGCGCTGCTATTTGGCCGAATGGCGGAAAAGTACGGACGTCGACCGATACTGATGCTCAATATTCTGTTCTTCACGGTGTTTGAACTGCTTTCCGCCTGGTCGCCCACCTTCATGGCATTTCTGATTTTTCGGGTCATGTACGGCGTGGCGATGGGCGGGATATGGGGCGTTGCGTCATCACTGGCGATGGAAACCATTCCCGATCGTTCGCGTGGCCTGATGTCGGGCATTTTTCAGGCGGGCTATCCCTGCGGCTATCTGTTCGCCTCGGTTATTTTTGGCCTCTTCTACAGTATGGTAGGCTGGCGCGGCATGTTCCTGATTGGCGCCCTGCCTGTTGTCTTGCTGCCTTATATCTGGTTTAAAGTGCCGGAATCCCCCGTCTGGCTGGCGGCCAGAGCGCGTAAAGAGAATACCGCGCTGCTTCCTGTTCTGCGCAAACAGTGGAAGTTGTGTCTGTATCTGGTGCTGGTCATGGCGTTCTTTAACTTTTTCAGTCACGGCACGCAGGATCTCTATCCTACCTTCCTGAAGATGCAGCATGGTTTTGATCCGCATCTGATCAGTATCATTGCGATTTTTTATAACATTGCCGCCATGCTCGGCGGTATTTTCTACGGTACGCTATCGGAACGTATTGGGCGTAAAAAAGCGATCATGATCGCCGCCTTTCTTGCGCTTCCGGTACTCCCGCTATGGGCATTTTCCAGCGGATCATTCACGATTGGCCTGGGCGCGTTCCTGATGCAGTTTATGGTGCAGGGCGCCTGGGGAGTCGTGCCGACCTGGCTGAACGAGCTGGTTCCGGCGAATGCGCGCGCCGTGCTGCCAGGGTTTGTTTACCAACTCGGTAATTTACTGGCGTCGGTTAATGCGACGTTACAGGCCCGCATCGCGGAAACGCATGGTGGCAATTACGGGTTGGCAATGGCGATCGTGGCTGGCGCGGTGGCTATTTTAATCTGTGTATTTGTGGCATTTGGTCGCGAGACCCGGGGAGTCGTCATCTCCGGTACAGATAGCGACGCCCTCCCGGAGTCGGCCATCAGTCATCGCACGTAAACACTACGCTCCTGGCGCATACTGTCGCCGGGAGCACGCCTTCCTCCCGTCGTTTTCACGCCCTTTCAACGAACAACAAAGGTTAATGATGGCATCTGCCGTTCGTGACCATTACAATCATCGCTTACTTTTTTCTTTATAAGAAATTGATTGCTGCACCTTAAAATTATCAACGGAGCGAAGATATCATGTTGAAAGATAACCAAAAACACAACGAGTCTGTTGCCCCGAATAGCGCCTTTCTGTCTGAGTTACAACGTGCATTACCGGAATTTTTTACCGCCGATCGCTATAACGAGCAGGGCGAACTGATCGCGAAAGGCGGATTTGATCTCGCCAAATTTGAGCGCGCGTTGAAAGCGCGTAATATTGATGAGCTGACTAGCGGTTATCAGATTGATTTTATTGGCAAAGATTACGCAAAAAAACAGGCGGGTGAAAAATCCGTTACCGTTATCGTTCCTGACGTGGAACACAATACTCTGGCAGAAAATAAAAACAGCCATAATCTTTTTCTGACCGGAGATAATCTGGATGTGTTACGCCATCTGCAAAATAATTACGCCGATACCGTCGATATGATCTATATCGATCCCCCTTATAACACCGGATCGGACGGGTTTGTCTATCCCGATCATTTTGAATATAGCGATCGGGCGTTGCAGGATATGTTTGGTCTTAATGATACTGAACTGGCACGTTTAAAATCCATTCAGGGTAAATCGACGCACTCCGCGTGGTTATCTTTCATGTATCCGCGTCTTTTCCTGGCCAGGAAGCTCCTGAAAGATACCGGATTTATTTTTATCTCTATCGACGATAATGAGTACGCCAATCTTAAATTAATGATGGATGAGATTTTTGGCGAAGGCGGATTTGTCACCAATGTGATGTGGAAGCGCAAAAAAGAGATTTCTAACGACTCTGATAACGTTTCCATCCAGGGGGAATACATTCTTGTTTATGCCAAAACCGGTCAGGGCGCTTTACGTTTAGAACCGCTTTCTAAAGAGTATATTCAGAAATCCTATAAAGAACCGACCGAACAGTTTCCAGAAGGGAAATGGCGACCGGTGCCGTTAACGGTGTCAAAAGGGCTGAGCGGCGGCGGCTATACCTATAAAATTACCACGCCGAACGGTACGGTACACGAAAGACTATGGGCTTATCCTGAAGCCAGTTACCAAAAACTGGTGGCCGATAATCTGGTCTATTTTGGCAAAGATAACGTCGGTATTCCCCAGCGAGTCATGTACGCGCATCACAGTAAGGGGCAGCCAACGACCAATTACTGGGATAACGTAGCGTCGAATAAAGAGGGGAAAAAGGAGATTCTGGATCTCTTCGGCGACAACGTTTTTGATACGCCGAAACCGACCGCATTATTGAAGAAAATCATCAAGCTCGCTATCGATAAAGACGGCGTCGTCCTGGACTTTTTTGCCGGTTCCGGCACTACGGCCCATGCGGTGATGGCGCTGAATGAAGAAGATGGGGGGCAACGCACGTTTATTCTGTGTACTATCGATCAGGCATTAAGCAATAACACTATCGCGAAAAAAGCAGGTTATAACACTATTGATGAAATCAGCCGCGAGCGAATTACACGCGTTGCGGCGAAGATCCGCGCCAACAATCCCGCAACCAATAGCGATCTCGGTTTTAAACATTATCGTTTTGCCACTCCGACACAGCAGACGCTGGACGATCTGGATAGCTTCGATATTGCTACCGGCCATTTTATCAATACCAGCGGTCAACTGGCCGCTTTTACCGAGTCAGGATTTACCGACATGATCAATCCTTTTTCCGCCAGAGGATTGGGCGTGCCGGGCGGCGCAAGCGGCGAAGAGACCTTATTAACGACATGGCTGGTCGCCGATGGTTATAAAATGGATATTGACGTACAGACCGTTGATTTTTCCGGCTATTGCGCCAGGTATGTTGATAATACGCGCCTGTATCTGATTGATGAACGATGGGGAACCGAGCAGACCCGCGATCTTCTCAACCACATTGGTACGCACCAGCTTCCGGTTCAGACCATTGTCATTTACGGCTACTCTTTCGACCTTGAATCCATTCGTGAACTGGAAATCGGCTTAAAACAGCTTGATCAAAAAGTGAACCTGGTGAAGCGTTATTAAGAGGGGATGATGATGAATATTTTACTGGAAGAACTTCCCCATCAGGAACAGGCGTTAGCGGCGATTCTGGCGAGTTTCACCGGTATCGATCACGCGCAAGCCGATCATAATCACTATGCTAATCCGCTGATTAAGGAACGTTACGACGATAAGGCCAATATTGACGTTAAAATGGAGACCGGGACGGGCAAAACCTATGTCTATACCCGGTTGATGTATGAACTGCATCAGAAGTATGGCCTCTTCAAATTTGTGCTGGTGGTGCCGACGCCAGCCATTAAAGAAGGCGCGCGGAACTTTATCACCAGCGATTACGCCAGACAGCATTTTTCACAGTTCTACGAAAATACGCGGATGGAACTTTGCACCATTAACGCCGGTGATTTTAAAGTAAAGTCGGGGCGTAAAAATTTTCCGGCCCAGCTATTAAGTTTTACTGATGCCAGCCGTCGTGATAGCCATACGATTCAGGTTTTGCTGATCAATGCGCAAATGCTCAATTCCGCCAGTATGACGCGAGACGATTACGATCAAACGCTACTGGGTGGGCTGACGTCGCCTGTTAAAGGGCTGCAAATGACGCGACCGGTGGTCATTATTGATGAACCGCATCGTTTTGCGCGAGATAACAAATTTTATCGAGCGATTCAGGCTATTCAGCCGCAAATGATCGTCCGCTTTGGCGCTACCTTCCCGGATATTGTAGAAGGTAAGGGTAAAAATAAATGTGTACGTAAAGATTACTATCGCCGGCAACCGCAGTTTGATCTCAACGCGGTGGACAGTTTTAACGATGGTTTGGTGAAAGGTATTGATATTTATTACCCGAATCTCCCCGAGGAACAGGCCAACAACCGTTATATCGTTGACAGCGTCACGGCAAAGAAATTAATCCTCCGACGGGGGAGCAAAATTGCCGAGGTTGGCGTGGGCGAAAATCTCGCCGATGTCGATGCAGGATTTGAAGGCAGTATCGAATATGCCGGCAGTAAAATGTTGTCGAACGATCTGGAGCTGGAGGCAGGGATGGCGCTGGTGCCAGGAACCTTTGGCGCGAGCTACCAGGAACTGATTATTCAGGAAGCCATTGATAAGCATTTTGATACCGAGCAGGCAAATTTCTTACGCAGCAATGAGCCAGAAAATAATGCCCCGCGTATTAAGACCTTAAGCCTTTTCTTTATTGACAGTATTAAAAGCTATCGTGATGACGAAGGCTGGTTGAAAGTCACTTTTGAGCGTTTGCTGAAAAAGAAACTGACGCAACTGATTGACGAGTATCAGCGCAAGACCCTGCCGCGAGAAGTGGAGTATCTGTCGTTTCTGCAGGCCACGCTCGCCAGCCTGCACTCGGATAACCAAAACGTCCACGCTGGTTACTTTGGCGAAGACCGCGGAAGCGGCGATGAGGCGATCCAGGCTGAGGTAGATGATATTCTGAAAAATAAAGAGAAGTTGCTCAGTTTTTCAGACCATCACGGCAACTGGGAAACGCGCCGCTTTCTGTTTTCAAAATGGACGCTTCGCGAAGGCTGGGATAACCCGAATGTTTTTGTCATTGCTAAATTACGTTCTTCCGGTAGCGAGTCGAGCAAAATTCAGGAAGTGGGGCGCGGCCTGCGGCTACCGGTAGATGAAAACGGCCATCGCGTTCATCAGGAAGAGTGGCCGTCCCGACTGTCGTTTCTGATTGGTTATGATGAAAAAGCGTTTGCCAGTATGCTGGTTGATGAGATTAATCGCGACAGCAAAGTTCAGCTTAACGAGCAGAAACTGGATGAGGCGATGATCACTCTCATCGTCACCGAGCGGCAAAAAGTCGATCCTGCGTTTACGGAGCTTCGTTTGCTGGAAGATCTGGATGATAAAAAACTGATCAACCGGAGTAATGAGTTTAAACCCAGCGTCACGCTTAACGGGGAAACCAAAAGTGGTTTTGCGTGGCTACTGGAGTTCTACCCTGAGCTGACGCAGGCGCGGGTGCGAGCGGATCGCATTCGTGACAATAAGCCCGCCTCCCGACTGCGAGTCAGGTTACGCAAAGAGAATTGGGAACAACTTAGCAGTATCTGGGAGCAGTTTTCCCGCCGTTATATGCTGCAATTCGAGCGTAGCGGCGCTTCTCTGGAACAGATTGCCGCCGAGGTGCTGCGCGATCCGGCGCTGTATATACGCCAGAAGCCAAGCCAGGTGCAACAACGGCTGGTATCGAATGAAGATAATGGCCGTTTTGAAGTGGCGCAGCGGGAAGGCGAATTAGCCGCCAGCGAATTTATGGCGGGCATGAAATATGGCCATTTTCTTAAGCAACTGGCGTTACGCACCAGTCTGCCGGTTAACGTCCTGCACCCGGTGTTAATGGCGATGCTGCGTGATGTTTTGCACGGAGATTCACGCTATTTAAGCGAGATCTCGTTGGACAATATGACCCGCGCATTACAGACGCGGATTAATGCGCATTTTGCGCAGCGCCACGATTATCTGCCTCTCGACTTCCAGGCTTCAACGTCGGTATTTGATTCCACGGCACGGCAGTTCAGAGAGGAGATTAGCGCTGAAATTGTGGGGAAAAATGTGGATGAGAATGCGATAGACGATCCTCGTTCTCTCTATCAAATACCGCCGTTGCGTTATGACAGCGTCGATCCAGAATTGCCGCTATTAAAATACGATTATCCGCAACAGGTTTCTGTGTTTGGCAAACTGCCTAAGCGGGCCATTCAGATCCCCAAATATACGGGGGGCTCTACTACGCCGGATTTTGTGTACCGTATTGAGCGTCAGGACGCCGACAGCGTTTATTTACTGGTTGAAACTAAAGCAGAAAATATGCGCGTAGGCGATCAGGTTATTCTTGATGCGCAACGTAAATTCTTCGATATGCTGCGTCGGCAAAATATCAATGTCGAGTTTGCGGAAGCGACCAGCGCGCCGGCGGTATTTTCTACGATCAATGGCTTGATTGAGGGGAAGGCAAACTAACGGGTTTGAATGGACCTTAACGGTTATCTTTTTGATAGACCATATAAAATGGCCGCCGCGCAGCGAGCGTTGCGGTCATTCTCCCTGTGCTAATCCCCCGTCCCGTAAACCGCGTTGACTTGAAGGTTATCGTTTTACGTCTATTCTTAACTTTCAGCTAAGCGTATTTTGCTGAAATTGCAAATAGTCTTGAAGACGCTGTTTTTTTGTTTTGCCGTTATTTTTATAACGGCCAGGTAGATATTGCCAAGTGAATGTAACTAAGGGAGACATGTTATGCTAAATAGATACTACCGTTTCGCTGTCGAAAAAGACGACCCCTCCGAAGCGCCAGAGTCGGGCGATAAGCCTGACAGCCAGCCGCAAAAAAAATCGTAATTTATCTGGATATTCCCCGACGTTTTTACGTTTGGGGAAAATAACCGTTTCGTTTCAACCTGGTTGCGAACAGTGAATATTTTACACGAAGTGACTATATATAAACGGGAGGGAACATGGAGTTTGATGCCTTCTTTTTAGCGAGACTCCAGTTTGCCTTTACCGTCTCTTTTCATATTATTTTCCCCGCGATTACGATTGGCTTAGCCAGTTACCTGGTGGTACTGGAAGGTCTATGGCTAAAAACGCGTAATCCTGTCTGGCGCTCGCTCTATCAGTTCTGGCTCAAAATTTTTGCCGTCAACTTCGGGATGGGCGTGGTCTCCGGTCTGGTCATGGCTTACCAGTTCGGAACGAACTGGAGCGGTTTCTCCCAGTTCGCCGGCAGTATCACCGGGCCTTTATTAACCTATGAAGTGCTCACCGCATTCTTCCTGGAAGCGGGATTCTTAGGCGTGATGCTTTTTGGCTGGAACAAAGTCGGGCCGGGCCTGCATTTCTTGTCTACCTGTATGGTGGCGTTGGGCACGTTAATGTCGACGTTCTGGATTCTGGCGTCTAACAGCTGGATGCATACCCCGCAGGGATTTGAAATTCACAACGGTCAGGTGGTCCCGGTGGACTGGTTCGCGGTGATTTTCAACCCGTCGTTCCCGTATCGCCTGTTGCATATGTCCGTTGCGGCGTTTTTAAGTAGCGCGATGTTTGTCGGCGCGTCCGCTGCCTGGCATTTACTGAAAGGTAACGATACGCCGGCTATCCGCCGTATGTTCTCGATGGCGTTATGGATGGCGGTCGTGGTGGCGCCCGTTCAGGCATTGATTGGCGATATGCACGGCCTTAACACCCTGAAGCATCAGCCGGTCAAAATTGCCGCGATTGAGGGGCACTGGGAAAATACGCCCGGCGAGCCAACGCCGCTTACGCTGGTAGGCTGGCCGGATATGGAGGCGGAACGGACCCGCTATGCGCTTGAGATCCCGGCGTTGGGCAGTCTGATCCTGACGCATAGCCTGGACAAACAGGTGCCTGCGCTAAAAGATTATCCCAAAGAGGATCGCCCCAACTCTACCGTGGTGTTCTGGTCTTTCCGTCTGATGGTGGGCATGGGCGTACTGATGATCTTCCTGGGGCTGGCCAGCCTGTGGCTGCGCTACCGACGCCGCCTGTATCATTCGCGGCCCTTTATGCACTTTGCGCTTTGGATGGGGCCGTCCGGGCTTATCGCCATCCTTGCCGGATGGGTGACGACTGAAGTAGGACGTCAGCCGTGGGTGGTTTATGGCCTGCTGCGAACGCGTGATGCGGTTTCCGCGCACAGCACCTTGCAGATGAGCATCAGTTTGCTGGCCTTCTTTGTGGTCTATTCCCTGGTCTTTGGGGTTGGCTATATTTATATGATTCGCCTTATCCAGAAAGGGCCGCAGCCGGCGGAGACACCGACCGCTGAAACCGATGGCAGACCCGCGCGTCCTATCTCTGCCGTGGGAGAATCGCTTGAGCAGGAGAAACGCGAATGACCATCGATCTTCCGGTTATCTGGTTTGCTATTATCGTGTTCGCCACGCTGATGTATATCGTAATGGATGGGTTCGATCTGGGCGTCGGTATCCTGTTTCCGTTTATTCGCGATAAACACGATCGCGATGTTATGGTGAACTCGGTCGCGCCGGTATGGGACGGGAACGAAACCTGGCTGGTGCTGGGCGGGGCCGGGCTTTTTGGCGCTTTCCCGTTGGCTTATGCCGTCATCACCGACGCGCTGACTATCCCGCTGGTGGTTATGCTGCTTGGTCTTATCTTTCGCGGCGTCGCTTTTGAATTCCGTTTTAAAGCCACCGAGTCGCATCGCGCGTTCTGGGATAAATCCTTTATCGTCGGGTCAATCCTGGCGACCTTTGCCCAGGGGGTTGTGGTGGGGGCGGTGGTGAGCGGTTTTCAGGTGGAAGGGCGAACCTTTAGCGGTTCGCAGCTTGACTGGCTGACGCCGTTTAATCTGTTCTGCGGCGTCGGTCTGGTTGTCACCTACGCGCTGCTGGGCGCTACCTGGCTGATTATGAAAAGCGAAGATCCGCTGCATAGCCGGATGTGCGCGCTGTCGCGCCCGTTGTTGATCGTCTTGTTGTTGGTGATGGGAGGCGTCAGCGTGTGGACGCCGCTCACCCACGACGACATCGCCGAGCGCTGGTTCACGCTGCCCAATTTATACTACTTCCTGCCGGTGCCTGTGCTGGTGTTGGCTTTTAGCGTCTGGCTATGGCGCAGCGTGAAAAAACCAGAATCCCATGCGCGTCCATTTATTCTCACGCTAGGGTTGATTTTTCTGGGGTTCAGCGGGTTAGGCATCAGTATTTGGCCGAATATTATTCCACCGGATATTTCGCTGTATGCCGCCGCCGCGCCGCCGCAAAGTCAAAGCTTTATGCTGGTTGGGGCGCTGATAATCATCCCGATTATTCTGGCTTATACCTTCTGGAGCTACTACGTCTTCCGTGGAAAAGTGCGACATGGAGAGGGATATCACTGATGGTTAAAGTGAAAAAATGGTCGCGGCGAGTCGTATGGATGGTCGCGATATGGTGCGCCAGCGTGCTTCTGCTGGCGGGCGTCGGAATGTTATTCAGACTGCTCATGACCTCCGCAGGATTTCGCTCCTGACTGATACTCCCCGGACGCGCTTTCGTCTCTCGCGAAAGCGCGTTTTTATCGACAGATCGGCGTTTATCGATCACCTTTGCTCGCCTTATCTCTCCCCTCAACAGCGGTTGATAATTATTCTCATCTTTATTGTCGTTCCCGGGCCGCAGTGATATGGTTACACAGTGGCTAACGCTCTGGTATAACGCAGATAAACGGTATTGATAATGTCTCCGATCTCCTGTCACTCTTCCGCCGCCCCGGCGATGAAAAAGATCTTTTCCGTCAGCGACTTCATCGCGTTTGGCGAGCGTTATGGCATTGATTACCGCTTCCCTGCGTTACCGCAGTATACGCAGAGTAGTCCCGTACTTCATGGCGATATCGAAGAGATAGCGCTTCCCGGCGGGATTTGCATTACACGCTCGGATGTTCACGTGTTACAACCTTATGAAACCACCTCTCGCCATAGCAGTCCGCTGTATATGCTGGTGGTGCTGGAAGGTAACGTTGCGCTGGCTGTCAATGAGCAGACCTTTTTGTTGAGCGCGGGGATGGCGTTTTGCTCTCAACTGAGTGAGCAGCAGACGATACGCGCCCATCACGGCGCAGACAGCAAATTGCGCACCTTATCGCTGGGAATGTACCCGGACGGCGGGTGGCGGGAGCGTTTGCCTGTCTCGCTGGCAGACGAGTGGGAACGTAGCGCGGCCTCGGCGAGGGTCTGGCAGGTGCCGGAGTTTCTGCTTTCAGGGCTACGTTATGCGCAGCAGCCCGGACCTCATGCGGCGTCACGCCAGTTAATGCTGGAAGGCATCATGCTGCAATTGCTGGGCTATGCGCTAAATCTATGTCAGCCCGCAACGCAAAAACGCGGGCTTCCCGTCACCGGTGAATACCAGCGGCTGGAGCTCATTCGGCGTTTACTGGAGCAGACGCCGGAAAAAGCCTACACGCTGAACGAACTGGCGCGTCGGGCGGCAATGAGTCCAAGTAGCCTGCGGTGCAAGTTTCGCCATGCCTATGGGTGTACCGTGTTTGATTATCTGCGCGATTGCCGCCTGGCGCGCGCGCGTCGTTATCTGATGGAGGGATACAGCGTGCAGCAGGCCGCCTGGATGTCAGGCTATCAACATGCCACAAACTTTGCGACGGCATTTCGTCGGCGTTATGGCTGCTCGCCCGGCGAGCTGCGTGACGCGTCTCTGACGGCGTCCCGCCACTGTGCGTAACGCGCCCCGCCAGAACGGTAATATCCGCCGCTAACCCGGTTTTCTGCCGCTTTGGGTGATTTTTTATCATTGCGCATAGGCAATCTGGCGTTACGCATAGTGGTCCGTCATCTCTAAAAGGTAATAATTCTTATTTACAATAAAGATGCCTTTGGAGATGTTCATGTTTGCGACAACGCGTATGGCGCTATTGATAGGCGGAGCTATCGGCGGCGCGACTTTTCCTCTTTCTGCCCAGGAAACCACAAAAAATGATACCGTCATTGTCACCTCGCCCGTTCAGAGTGGCGCGACCAAGCTGGCGACGCCAGATATTGAAACGCCGCAGTCGGTATCCATTATTACCCGCCAGCAGTTTGAAGAGCAGGGCGCAACCAGCGTGCGTCAGGCGGTCAGCTACACCCCAGGCGTATACAGTAATCAGATAGGCGCCTCTAACCGCTTTGATTACATCGTATTGCGTGGTTTTTCGGACGGTAGTCTGGATAACGTCTATCTCGACGGGTTAAAAATGATGGGCGACACCAATTCGCACAGTTCGTTGGTGATTGACCCCTGGTTTCTGGAAGATATCGAGGTGGTACGCGGCCCGGCGTCCGTTCTGTATGGACGTTCATCGCCAGGCGGCATTGTCGCGTTGACGTCGCGAAAACCGGCGTTTGATGCCGGGGGAGAGGTGAAGCTGTTTGCCGGCAATCACAACCAGCGCGGGGCGGCTTTTGATGTGACCGGCCCACTGGATGACAATGAACGTGTGGCGGCGCGTCTTAGCGGCATGACACGTTACGCCGATTCGCAGTTTACCCCCTTGAAAGAGGAACGTTATGCGCTGATGCCGAGCCTGACCTGGCGAATTACCGATCGGACGCGTCTTGATCTTATGGCCTATCTGCACCGTGATCCGGAAGGCGGTAGCCACTCCGGACTGCCTTATCAAGGCACGGTTGTACCTTATAACGGCGGAAAAATTTCTAACACTTTCTTTGAAGGTGAAGATGACTACGACAAATACGATCGCCGTGAAAATATGGTGGGTTATAACATTGAGCATCTGTTCGATAACGGCTGGTCGGTACGGCAAAAATTGCGCTATTTGCATACCAAAGTGACGTTGAATCAGGTCTATGCCGCAGGTTGGTTGAATGAAACGGCGCTGAATCGCGGCTATTCCGGCTCCGGGGAGAAAATGTCGGCTATCGCGCTGGATAATCAGCTCGACGGCAGCGTGGATACCGGGGCGATTAATCATCGTCTGCTGGTGGGGATCGATTATCAGGATCGCAGTAATCATACTACTGGCTATTATGGCGCGTTTCCGCCGATTGACGCTTTCAGCCCTGTTTATGGCGCTCAGCCGGATTACATTACGTTGTATAGCCGTGAAAAACATAAGCTGCGGCAGACCGGATACTATTTACAGGATCAGATGTCATGGGATCGCTGGCGCTTTACGTTGGGCGGTCGTTACGATCGGGTCAGCGTGTCTAACATCGACAAACTTCATGATTCACGCAGCGATCTCGATAAAAACAACGTCAGCACCCGTGCCGCGTTGCTTTATCTGTTCGACAATGGCGTCGCCCCCTATCTTAGTTATTCTACCGCGTTTACGCCGACCAGCTTCGCCGACGAAAACGGCAATGTGCTGGAACCGATGAAAGGCAAGCAGTGGGAGGCGGGGGTAAAATACGAACCGCTGGGGGGGAATAGCCAGTTTAGCGCCGCCGTGTATCGTATTAACCAGACAAATATCGCGACCAAAGAAGAACCTACCGATCCGTACCGCTCGATTGGTGAAATTGAGTCTAAAGGGGTGGAACTGGAGGCCATTAGCCATTTGTCGGATAGCGTCCGTTTGCAGGCGGCGTATACCTATACTGATATCCGTTATAAGAAAAGTAGCCCGCAAGAGCAGGGTAAGCGCGCGGTTTATGCTCCACGAAACCAGGCCAGCGCCTGGCTAAGTTACGATGTGAAAAGCGGTCTGTTAGAGGGGCTGACTTTGGGCTCCGGCATTCGGTACGTCAACGGCGTGACCAGCGATCGCCTGAATACCCACACGTTGCCGTCCTATACACTGGTCGACATGGTGGTTGGGTATGATTTATCCAGCATTGGGTTAAATGGCTTGAGCGCCCAGCTCAACATAAATAATCTGACGGACAAACGCTATGTCGCTGCCTGTAATTCGCTCTCTTATTGTTATTTTGGCGCCGAGCGTAGCATTGTAGGCAGCGTTTCATGGGCGTTTTGATAACGCTTATCGTCCGGTAGCAAAGGCTACCGGACAAACATTAGCGGTGCGTCACGCCTTCATAGAGAAGTCTGAGCGCAAACATCCCGATAATGGCGCCGATAACACGGCTGGCAATGCGCTGTATACGCCCGTAAGCGCGGCGGACTGCGGGAAGCGAAAAGGCCTGGCTGAGAAAAATACGCCAGATAACGGATGACAGCACAATTCCGGCCCAGGCCATTAACCTCGCCCATGTGGGCGTTTCTGCGCTAAGCGTTACGGAAAAAATACTGATAAAAAACAGTACGGTTTGCGGATTGGATAAATCGGTCATTAATCCCCGGCGAAAGAAAATTGTCCACGGGGCGGCAATCGGCGTCTGGAGCGTGCTCATTTGCGGCGTCGCCTGGTGGCGAATACTGTTCCAGGCGAACCATAATAAATAGGCGCCGCCGACAATTTTGATAAGAGAAAATACCGCTTCGCATTGCGTAATGAGCGTCGCCAGACCGAAAAGCCCCAGCCCGGAATAAAAGGCGTCTCCCGTGGCGACGCCCAGGCCGGTGATGACTCCCGCCCGGCGTCCTGATGCGAGGCTGGTTTGCACCACCACAAACAGATTCGCGCCGGGATTAAAAAAGGTTAACACAAACAGACTGACGGTAAGCACAACGGCATGAAACGGCTCCATAGACAACTCTTCCCATAGCCTCAAGAAATAACGTTCATCTTATTAATAGTCAAACCAGATGATTGCGAGTGAGATCACAAAGCAGGGGCGTTTTAATCCGCGTTGTTACGCCGACTGAGCGGGGGCTGACTGGATTTTTCCAGCAATCTACACTACTTATTTAATCAGTCCGAACGGCCTTTTTGTTCTGATAAAGCGATGATGGCGTAATAATAAAACGAGGGTTTTGCTATGAAAACTGGCTACAAGGTTATGCTTGGCGCATTAGCGTTTGTCGTGACAAACGTTTATGCCGCAGAAATCATGAAAAAAACGGACTTTGATAAAGTCGCCTCCGAATACACGAAAATTGGCACGATTTCCACCACCGGGGAAATGTCGCCGCTGGACGCCAGAGAAGATTTAATCAAAAAGGCGGATGAAAAAGGAGCGGATGTGGTGGTGCTGACGTCCGGGCAGACAGAAAATAAAATTCATGGTACGGCTGATATTTATAAAAAGAAATAAAAGCGTTGCATCATAAAAATACCCGCCTGGGTTTCCGGCGGGTATTTTTATTCCAGGCAACCGGCATCCGTTTTGCCGGATGACGGCCTGCAGTAAACGTAGCGCCATCAGGCATTCAGGACGCTGTCATTTGTCTTAATTATCCGACTGGTCTTTGGCACCTGCTTTTAAACGACGCCACAGAGTGGTGCGGCTAATCCCCAGATAACGCGCCGCCGCGGTCTTATCGCCCTTAAAGCGCGCCAGTACATCCTGTAACGTGTGCGCATCCACGGTTGAAGGCGTCAGCTCTGCTGTGTTCACCATAAGCTCAGGTAATAACTGCCGCATAAATTGCCTGTCCAGCGTTGGCGCGGGATCGACGCTTAAAAAAAGCGCCAGGCGCTCCATCATATTACGCAGTTCGCGAATATTACCGGGCCAGCGCCAGGCCAGCAAAAGCGGCTGACACTGTGTCAATCCATGACGTATCGATTCGGTAAACGGAATTTCCATCGCCGCCAGCGACTGTTTTAAAAAGCTTTCCGCCAGCGGCAAAATATCAGCCTGCCGCTCGCGCAAAGGAGGAAGCGTCAGACGCAGAATACTCAGGCGATAAAAGAGATCGGGGCGAAAACGTCCTTGCATTATCTCCCGATCCAGATCGCAATGCGTAGCGCTGATCACCCGGACCTCCACCGGGATCGGCTGGTGTCCGCCGACGCGAGTGACGGCTTTTTCCTCCAGTACGCGCAAAAGTCGGGTTTGTAAGGGCAAGGGCATTTCGCCGATTTCATCCAGAAACAGCGTGCCGCCGTGTGCGATTTCAAATAGCCCCGCCCGGCCTCCTCGTCGTGAACCGGTAAACGCGCCCTCTTCATAACCAAATAGTTCCGCCTCCAGCAATGACTCGGTAATCGCGCCGCAATTGACGGCGACAAAGGGAGGGGATGGCTTATTCTGACGGTGAGGCTGGCGGTGAAAAAACGTCTGGTGAATCGCCTGCGCCGCCAGCTCTTTTCCGGTCCCTGTTTCCCCCTGAATCAGCACTGCCGCACGGGAGCGGGCATAGAGCGTAATCGTCTGGCGGAGCTGCTCCATTTGCGGCGACTGGCCGCGTATATCGCCCAGTTCATACCGGGTTTGTAATCCCTTGCCGGATGGGTAATCCACGCGCTGTCGCCGTGTCAGACGGGTCATATCCAGCGCATCATGAAAAGCCTGACGAACGGTCGCCGCGGAATAAATAAAGATGGCGGTCATACCCGCTTCTTCCGCCAGATCGGTAATTAATCCCGCGCCGACGACGGCCTCAATACCGTTGGCCTTAAGTTCGTTAATTTGCCCGCGCGCGTCCTCTTCGGTGACATAGCTTCGCTGTTCAAGACGGACGTGAAACGTTTTCTGAAAGGCAAGTAAAGCCGGAATGGTCTCCTGATAGGTCACGATACCGATAGACGAGGTGAGCTTTCCCGCTTTCGCCAGCGCCTGTAATACATCGAATCCGCTGGGCTTGATGAGGATCACCGGTATTGACAGGCGGCTTTTTAAATAGGCCCCATTCGAACCCGCCGCGATAATCGCGTCGCAGCGCTCGGTCGCCAGTTTTTTGCGAATGTAGGTCACCGCCTTTTCAAAGCCGAGTTGAATAGGCGTGATGGTCGCCAGATGATCGAATTCCAGGCTGATATCCCGAAACAGTTCGAACAGACGCGTTACGGAGACCGTCCAGATCACCGGTTTATCGCTATTATCGCGCGGAGCGCTGTGAGCAGTCGTCATCGCAGTAGGCTCATCTTTAAGGGGCGATTTTTTGTTTTAAACATGTTTCATAAATGTTGCAATGAAACAGGGTGATTCGTTTCATGAAACGTTAGCTGACACGTTTTTCTTTTCCCTTAATCGCGCTTATTCATAACAGGAATGACTGTAATCACCTGTTTTTAAATCTCATTGTATTTAATTTTCTCGCAGCCTCTTTGCCTGGCATAGCCTTTGCTTTGGTGAATACATTCTGAGTAACAATTTACTAACATGAGGACGAGATATGTCTTTACATTCGCCGGGGCAGGCATTTCGCGCCGCGCTCGCTAAAGAGAATCCATTACAAATTGTCGGCGCTATTAATGCCAACCATGCTCTGTTGGCCCAACGGGCCGGGTATCAGGCTATCTATCTTTCTGGCGGCGGCGTAGCGGCGGGCTCGCTCGGACTGCCGGATCTGGGGATTTCGACGCTGGATGATGTGTTAACCGATATCCGGCGCATCACGGATGTTTGCCCGCTGCCGCTGTTGGTGGATGCGGATATTGGCTTTGGCTCCTCCGCCTTTAATGTCGCGCGGACGGTAAAGTCCATAGCCAAAGCGGGCGCCGCCGCGCTGCATATTGAAGACCAGGTTGGCGCTAAGCGCTGTGGACACCGTCCCAACAAAGCGATCGTCTCGAAAGAGGAGATGGTAGACAGAATTCGGGCGGCAGTGGATGCGCGCACCGATCCGAACTTTGTGATCATGGCGCGTACCGATGCGCTGGCGGTGGAAGGGCTGGAGGCGGCTCTCGATCGCGCGCAGGCTTACGTGGACGCGGGGGCTGACATGCTGTTCCCGGAGGCGATCACCGAACTGTCGATGTACCGCCAGTTCGCCGACGTGGCGCAGGTGCCGATCCTCGCCAACATCACTGAGTTTGGCGCGACGCCGCTGTTTACGACCGACGAGTTGCGCAGCGCAAACGTGGCGATGGCGCTCTATCCGCTGTCGGCGTTTCGCGCCATGAACCGCGCCGCAGAAAAAGTCTATACCGTGCTGCGCCAGGAAGGGACGCAAAAGAACGTGATCGACATCATGCAGACTCGTAACGAGCTGTACGAAAGCATCAATTACTACCAGTTCGAAGAGAAGCTGGACGCGCTGTACAGGAATAAAAAATCGTAGCCTGTAGGCCTGATAAGGCGAAGCCGCCATCAGGCAATGCCGGATGGTACTACGTTTATCCGGCTTACACGCCTCAATACCCTACACATTAAAAAAATGACGAGGACACTATGAGCGACACCACGATCCTGCAAAATAATAACCATGTCATTAAGCCTAAAAAATCGGTCGCGCTTTCCGGCGTACCTGCCGGAAATACCGCTCTGTGTACCGTGGGAAAAAGCGGTAACGATCTGCACTATCGCGGTTACGACATTCTCGATCTGGCGGAGCACTGCGAATTTGAAGAAGTCGCGCATTTACTGATCCACGGAAAATTACCGACCCGCGACGAGCTGAACGCGTATAAAAGCAAATTAAAAGCGCTGCGCGGATTACCCGCCAATGTCCGTACCGTTCTGGAAGCGTTACCGGCGGCTTCGCACCCGATGGACGTGATGCGTACCGGCGTTTCCGCGCTGGGCTGCACCCTGCCGGAAAAAGAGGGACATACCGTCTCCGGCGCGCGCGATATTGCCGATAAGCTGTTGGCCTCGCTCAGCTCTATCCTTCTTTACTGGTATCACTACAGCCACAACGGCGAACGTATTCAGCCGGAAACCGACGATGATTCCATCGGCGGCCATTTCCTGCATCTGCTGCATGGTGAAAAGCCAACCCAAAGCTGGGAAAAGGCGATGCATATTTCGCTGGTGCTGTATGCCGAGCATGAGTTCAACGCCTCGACGTTTACCAGTCGGGTGATTGCCGGGACCGGCTCGGATGTCTACTCCGCGATTATCGGCGCGATTGGCGCGCTGCGCGGCCCGAAACACGGCGGGGCGAATGAGGTGTCGCTGGAAATTCAACAGCGTTATGAAACGCCGGACGAGGCAGAGGCGGATATCCGTAAACGCGTGGAAAACAAAGAGGTGGTGATTGGCTTTGGACATCCGGTTTACACCATCGCCGACCCGCGCCATCAGGTGATTAAACGGGTGGCGAAACAGCTTTCAGAAGAAGGCGGCTCGCTGAAGATGTACCACATCGCCGACCGTCTGGAAACGGTGATGTGGGAGACCAAAAAGATGTTCCCGAATCTCGACTGGTTTTCGGCGGTTTCCTACAACATGATGGGCGTCCCTACCGAAATGTTCACCCCGCTGTTTGTCATCGCCCGCGTTACCGGCTGGGCGGCGCACATTATTGAACAGCGTCAGGACAACAAAATTATTCGTCCTTCCGCCAATTATACCGGGCCGGAAGATCGTCCGTTTGTCTCGATAGACGATCGTTGCTAACTCACTCTTATTAAAAATAAAACGCAGGAAACGTACCCTATGTCTACCCAAGAACTGAACATCCGCCCGGAATTTGACCGCGAAATCGTCGATATCGTGGATTACGTGATGAACTACGACATCACCTCAAAGGTGGCGTACGACACTGCGCATTACTGCCTGCTCGACACGCTCGGCTGTGGTCTGGAAGCGCTGGAATACCCGGCCTGTAAAAAATTGCTTGGGCCAATCGTGCCAGGCACGGTGGTGCCCAACGGCGCACGCGTGCCGGGCACCCAGTTTCAGCTCGATCCGGTACAGGCAGCTTTTAACATTGGCGCGATGATCCGCTGGCTCGATTTTAACGATACCTGGCTTGCCGCCGAGTGGGGCCATCCTTCCGATAACCTCGGCGGTATTCTGGCGATTGCGGACTGGCTGTCACGCAACGCCGTCGCCGCCGGCAAAGCGCCGCTGACCATGAAACAGGTATTGAGCGGGATGATCAAAGCCCATGAAATTCAGGGCTGTATCGCGCTGGAAAACGCCTTCAACCGTGTCGGGCTTGACCATGTGCTGCTGGTCAAAGTGGCCTCGACCGCGGTGGTCGCTGAAATGCTGGGGCTGACGCGCGATGAGATCCTCAACGCGGTATCGCTGGCGTGGGTGGATGGGCAGTCGTTGCGCACTTATCGTCATGCGCCGAATACCGGTACGCGCAAATCCTGGGCAGCGGGCGATGCGACTTCGCGCGCGGTACGTCTGGCGCTGATGGCGAAAACCGGCGAGATGGGCTATCCCTCGGCGCTCACCGCCAAAACCTGGGGCTTCTACGACGTTTCATTCAAAGGTGAAACGTTCCGTTTCCAGCGTCCTTACGGCTCCTACGTGATGGAAAACGTGCTATTCAAAATTTCTTTCCCGGCAGAATTCCACTCGCAAACCGCCGTCGAAGCGGCGATGACGCTGTATGAGCAGATGCAGGCCGCGGGCAAAACGGCAGCGGATATCGAGAAAGTGACCATCCGCACCCACGAAGCCTGTCTCCGCATTATCGATAAAAAAGGTCCGCTCAATAACCCGGCGGACCGCGATCACTGTATCCAGTATATGGTCGCCGTGCCGCTGCTGTTCGGACGGTTAACCGCGGCGGATTATGAAGACGAGGTGGCGCAGGACAAGCGTATTGACGCCCTGCGCGAGAAAATCGTGTGTTATGAGGACCCGGCTTTTACCGCCGACTATCACGACCCGGAAAAACGAGCTATCGGCAATGCGATCACCGTGGAGTTTACTGATGGCTCACGCTTTGGCGAGGTTGTCGTGGAGTATCCGATTGGTCATGCGCGTCGCCGCGCCGACGGTATTCCGAAGCTTATCGAAAAATTTAAAATTAACCTGGCGCGTCAGTTCCCGACTCGCCAGCAGCAACGCATTCTGGATGTCTCCCTGGACAGAGCCCGCCTGGAGCAGATGCCGGTTAACGAATACCTCGATTTATATGTCATCTGAGCCAGCCAGCAGCAAGGCGTAAGTTCAACAGGAGAGCGTGATGTCTTTTAGCGAATTTTATCAGCGTTCCATTAACGAACCGGAGGCGTTCTGGGCCGAGCAGGCCCGGCGTATCGACTGGCGACAGCCGTTTACGCAGACGCTGGATCATAGCCGTCCACCGTTTGCCCGCTGGTTTTGCGGCGGCACCACTAACTTATGTCATAACGCCGTCGACCGCTGGCTGGATAAACAGCCGGAGGCGCTGGCGCTGATTGCCGTCTCATCAGAGACCGATGAAGAGCGTACATTTACCTTCAGCCAGTTGCATGATGAAGTCAACGCTGTGGCCGCTATGCTGCTGTCGCTGGGCGTGCAGCGTGGCGATCGCGTATTGGTCTATATGCCGATGATTGCCGAAGCGCAGATAACCCTGCTGGCCTGTGCGCGCATTGGCGCGATCCATTCGGTGGTCTTTGGCGGTTTTGCCTCGCACAGCGTGGCGGCGCGCATTGACGATGCCAGACCGGCGCTGATTGTGTCGGCGGATGCTGGAGCGCGGGGCGGTAAAATCCTGCCGTATAAAAAGCTGCTTGATGACGCTATTGCGCAGGCGCAGCATCAGCCGAAACACGTTCTGCTGGTGGACAGAGGGCTGGCGAAAATGGCGTGGGTGGATGGGCGCGATCTGGATTTTGCCACGTTGCGCCAGCAGCATCTCGGTGCGAGCGTGCCGGTGGCGTGGCTGGAATCCAATGAAACCTCGTGCATTCTTTACACCTCCGGCACTACCGGCAAACCGAAAGGCGTCCAGCGCGACGTCGGCGGTTATGCGGTGGCGCTGGCAACCTCGATGGACACCATTTTTGGCGGCAAGGCGGGCGGCGTATTCTTTTGCGCATCGGATATCGGCTGGGTCGTCGGCCACTCCTATATTGTTTACGCTCCGCTGCTGGCAGGCATGGCGACTATTGTTTATGAAGGACTGCCGACGTACCCGGACTGCGGGGTCTGGTGGAAAATTGTCGAGAAATACCAGGTTAACCGGATGTTTTCCGCCCCGACCGCGATTCGCGTGCTGAAAAAATTCCCGACGGCGCAAATCCGCAATCACGATCTCTCCTCGCTGGAGGCGCTTTATCTGGCCGGTGAGCCGCTGGACGAGCCGACGGCCAGTTGGGTGACGGAGACGCTGGGCGTACCGGTCATCGACAATTATTGGCAGACGGAGTCCGGCTGGCCGATCATGGCGCTGGCCCGCGCGCTGGACGACAGGCCGTCGCGTCTGGGAAGTCCCGGCGTGCCGATGTACGGTTATAACGTCCAGCTACTCAATGAAGTCACCGGCGAGCCCTGCGGCATAAATGAAAAGGGAATGCTGGTGATTGAAGGGCCGCTGCCGCCGGGCTGTATTCAGACTATTTGGGGCGACGATGCGCGTTTTGTGAAGACTTACTGGTCGCTGTTTGCCCGTCAGGTTTATGCCACCTTCGACTGGGGAATCCGCGACGCCGAGGGGTATTACTTTATTCTGGGCCGTACCGATGATGTGATTAATATTGCGGGTCATCGGCTGGGGACGCGAGAAATAGAAGAAAGTATCTCCAGTTACCCGAACGTAGCGGAAGTGGCGGTAGTGGGGATAAAGGACGCTCTGAAAGGGCAGGTGGCGGTGGCGTTTGTCATTCCGAAGCAGAGCGATACGCTGGCGGATCGCGAGGCGGCGCGCGACGAGGAAAACGCGATTATGGCGCTGGTGGACAACCAAATCGGTCACTTTGGTCGTCCGGCGCATGTCTGGTTTGTTTCGCAGCTCCCCAAAACGCGTTCCGGAAAGATGCTTCGCCGCACGATCCAGGCGATCTGCGAAGGCCGCGATCCGGGCGATCTGACAACCATTGACGATCCCGCGTCGTTGCAGCAAATTCGCCAGGCGATCGAGGAATAGCCGTAAGCCGGATAAGCCGCGTCCGGCAACGGGTTAGCGTTTGCGACTGAATAGTGGGGTGTAAAGTCGGGAAAGGGCGGCAGCGCGCCGCCCTGTAACAGAATTAACGCAGAATATTTTTCTCAGCCAGATCCAGCGCGAAGTAACTGAAAATCAAATCGGCGCCAGCGCGTTTAATCGAGCCCAGACTTTCCAGCACGACCTTTTCTTCATCGATGGCGCCAGCCATAGCAGCAAATTTAATCATGGCGTATTCACCGCTCACCTGGTAAGCGCCAAGCGGCAACTCTGTGCGTTCGCGGATTTCACGCAGCACGTCCAGATACGCGCCGGCCGGTTTCACCATTAAGCAATCCGCGCCCTGGGCTTCGTCGAGCAGTGATTCGCGAATCGCTTCACGGCGGTTCATCGGATTCATTTGATACGTCTTGCGGTCGCCTTTTAACGCGGTACCCGCTGCTTCACGGAAGGGGCCGTAGAAAGAAGAGGCGAACTTAGTGGAGTAGGACATTATTGCCGTATCGGTAAAACCGGCGGCATCCAGCGCCTGGCGGATAGCCTGGACTTGTCCATCCATTGCCGCGGAGGGCGCAATAAAATCTGCTCCAGCCGCCGCCGCGACAACGGCCTGCTTGCCGAGGTTGGCCAGCGTCGCATCGTTATCCACACCGTGTTCGCACAACACGCCGCAGTGGCCGTGCGAGGTGTATTCGCAGAAGCAGGTGTCGGACATGACGATCATCTCCGGCACGGTTTGCTTACAGATGCGGGACATTCTTGCCACCAGACCGTCTTCTTTCCAGGTATCGCTGCCGGTGTCATCTGTATGGTGAGAAATGCCGAAGGTCATAACGGAACGAATGCCAGCATTTGCGATACGTTCAATCTCTCGCGCCAGCTGCTTTTCCGGGATACGCATTACGCCGGGCATGGCATCAATAGCTTTGTAATCGTCGAGTTCTTCTTCAACAAAGATCGGCAACACCAGGTCGTTCAGGCTAAGTGTTGTCTCTTCAAACATAGCGCGCAGCGCAGCGGATTTGCGCAGGCGGCGAGGGCGATGGATAAGGTCTGTCATGGTCTGCCTGATGTTTGTGGAATCGAAGGCCCAGTATACCTGAATCTGCAGGCAGATGTTTTACGAAAACGGTCCTTAACGTAGCAGGCGCAGCCCCGGCGGCGGCAGAACATGGCGCTTCTTTTATATACCGAAGATTAATACCTCAGGCACTATATCATTTTAAATAAGAATTAGTTTTACGTTGTTTTTAGTTTTATTTCATCGTCATTTAAGTAAATGTGGGTTTTAACATTATTCATGTTTATTTTGTTTTTCTTTAATCTATATTTATCTTATATGTATTTTGTTTTTTTATTTTCTTGTAAGGTCATGAAAAAGAATGCTTTTCAATTATAAAACTTCCTTTTATTACGTCTTTTTAATTCATGTCCGAATCCGGACTGAGGATAAAGAATAATTGAACCTTTTAGCAATGACGCCGCATAATCCTTCTTGCTAAACATCTCTATGTTTTTATGCATTGATAATTGATGGATCAACTATATTACGTCCCTGAGGAGGGATGACAAATGCACTCCTGGAAAAAGAAACTTGTAGTCTCACAATTAGCATTGGCTTGCACTCTGGCAATCACTTCTCAGGCGAATGCTACTACTAATGATATTTCTGGTACCACTTACAATACGTTTCATCACTACAACGATGCGACCTACGCTGATGACGTTTATTATGATGGCTATGTAGGTTGGAACAACTACGCAACTGATAGTTACTATAACGGTGACATTTATCCTGTAATCAATAACGCGCGAGTTAATGGCGTTATTTCTACCTACTATCTGGATGATGGCGTTACTACCAATACTAATGCGAATAGCCTGACAATTAAAAACAGTACTATTCACGGTATGATTACCTCCGCGTGTCTTGAGGGTACCGATTGCGTAAATCGTGACACCGGGTATGTATATGATCGTCTGGCGTTGACCGTTGATAACTCTACTATTGATGACAACTACGAGCATTATACCTATAACGGTACCTATACCGATGGTACTGCGGATACACATGTTGTTGATGTTTATGGCATGGGTACCGCGATTACACTGGATCAGGAAGTTGATCTGTCTATTGTAAATAATTCTCATGTTGCTGGTATTACCCTGACTCAGGGCTACGAATGGGAAGATATCGACGATAACACCGTTAGCACTGGCGTAAACAGTAGTGAAGTATTTAATAACACAATCAATGTTGTTGATTCTACCGTAACCTCTGGTTCATTGTCTGATGAAGGTACTTCCGGCTGGTTTGGTAATACTAATAACGCTAGCGATTACAGTGGTTCTTATACTGCTGATGACATTGCGATTGCGGCAATTGCACACCCATATGCTGATAATGCAATGCAGACGACGGTCAACCTCAGCAACTCCACGCTGATGGGCGATGTTGTATTCTCCAGCAATTTCGATGAAAACTTCTTCCCGAATGGAGCGGATAGCTATCGTGATACTGATGCTGACCGCGACACGAACGGTTGGGATGGCACTGACCGTATGGATGTTACCCTGAATAATGGTAGCAAATGGGTTGGTGCAGCAATGTCTGTACATATGACAGACACTGGTACTGATGCCGATGGAGACGGTGTTTTTGAATATACTGTAGATACTAACGGCGACGGTATTCTTGATGCCACATCTCCGGATGGAGTTTACGATTCTTATGCTGTAGGTACCGAGGCAACTGCAACTCTGATCGATATCGCAGCTAATAGTCTGTGGCCATTATCAACTGTAGGTGTTGATAACATTTATACTGACTACAGTGAGTATAACCATATCGTTGGTAACGAAGTTTATCAGAGCGGCCTGTTTAACGTGACCCTGAATACCGGATCACAGTGGGACACTACTAAAACTTCTCTGATTGATACGCTGAGTATCAATAGTGGTTCTGTTGTCAATGTTGCTGATTCTACTCTGGTTTCTGACACTATCGGCCTGACTGGTGGTTCTGCTCTGAACATCAATGAAGATGGTCATGTTGCAACTGATACCCTGTCTATCGATAACAGTACCGTTACGATTGCTGATGATGTTTCTGCTGGCTGGAGCGTAAATGATGCTGCCCTGTACGCAAACACTATCAACGTAACCAATAATGGTGTACTGGATGTTGGTAATAGCGCTTCTAATGCGCTGCAGGTTGATACTCTGAACCTGACCAGCTACACCGATGCTAACGGTTATGTGAACGCTGGTGTCTTCAACATCGAAAGTAACCGTTTCGTACTGGATGCTGACCTGACTAACGATCGTACTAACGACACGACTAAGTCTAACTACGGTTATGGCGTGATTGCGATGAACTCTGATGGTCATTTGACCATTAACGGTAACGGCGATACTTACGATACCGACCAGACGGAAGCAGGTCAGGATGAAGTTGATAACGTTGGTGACAATGTTGCAGCTGCCACCGGTAACTATAAAGTGCGTATCGACAACGCCACTGGCGCGGGTTCTGTTGCGGATTATAAAGGTAATGAGCTGATCTATGTTAACGATAAGAACAGCACCGCTACCTTCTCTGCAGCAAACAAAGCTGACCTGGGTGCTTACACCTATCAGGCTAAGCAGGAAGGCAACACTGTCGTGCTGGAACAGATGGAACTGACCGACTACGCTAACATGGCGCTGAGCATTCCTTCTGCGAACACCAATATCTGGAACCTGGAACAAGACACCGTTGGTACTCGTCTGACCAACGCTCGTCATGGCCTGGCGGATAACGGCGGCGCATGGGTAAGCTACTTCGGCGGTAACTTCAACGGCGACAACGGCACCATTAACTACGATCAGGATGTTAATGGCATCATGGTCGGTGTTGATACCAAAGTTGATGGTAACAACGCTAAGTGGATCGTTGGTGCGGCAGCAGGCTTCGCGAAAGGCGATCTGAGCGATCGTACCGGTCAGGTGGATCAGGACAGCCAGTCTGCCTACATCTACTCTTCCGCTCGTTTCGCAAACAACATCTTTGTTGACGGTAACTTGAGCTACTCTCACTTCAACAACGATTTGTCTGCTAACATGAGCGACGGTACTTACGTTGACGGCAACACCTCTTCTGACGCCTGGGGCTTCGGCTTGAAACTGGGTTATGATCTGAAGCTGGGTGATGCAGGCTACGTAACGCCTTACGGCAGCGTATCCGGTCTGTTCCAGTCTGGCGACGACTACCAGCTGAGCAACGACATGAAAGTTGACGGTCAGTCTTACGACAGCATGCGTTATGAACTCGGTGTAGATGCAGGTTATACCTTCACTTACAGCGAAGATCAGGCGCTGACCCCGTACTTCAAACTGGCTTACGTTTACGACGACTCCAACAACGATGCTGACGTAAACGGCGACTCTATCGACAACGGCGTAGAAGGTTCTGCGGTACGTGTTGGTCTGGGTACTCAGTTCAGCTTCACGAAGAACTTCAGCGCCTACACCGATGCTAACTACCTCGGCGGCGGTGATGTTGATCAAGACTGGTCTGCAAACGTTGGTGTTAAATATACCTGGTAATCATTTTCTCTCAGGAGAAATAAAGGTAATTTAAACTGAAAAATGCCCGTCAAGGACTTGACGGGCATTATTGCAAGGAATGCATATGTTATCTTTAAGCAAGCCACTACAGGAATTCTACAGACTCGATAAATGCCTTTCTAAGCATGGTACGCGTTTCGAGTTTGTTAATGATAAAGAGATTATCTGTTCACCTGATGAAAGTAATACCCATACCTTTGTTATTTTAGAGGGGGTTGTTTCGTTAGTTCGCGGTGATAAAGTTCTTATTGGTATTGTGCAGGCCCCCTTTATTTTCGGCTTAGCCGATGGTGTGGCGAAAAAAGAGGCACAATATAAATTAATTGCGGAGAGCGGTTGCATCGGTTATCGCCTCTCATCATCACAAACTCTCGCCATCATTGAGCAGAACCAACTGTGGCGTGAAGCCTTCTGTTGGATAGTATGGAAAAGTCAGGTACTGGAACTTCGTGACAAGCAGCTCATTGGTAATAATTCTTACGACCAGATTCGTGCGACGTTAATGACAATGATTGAGTGGGATGAAGAACTTCGCTCACGTATTGGTGTTATGAATTATATTCATCAACGAACGCGCGTATCGCGATCGGTGGTGGCGGAAGTTCTCGCGGCCCTGCGTAAGGGTAATTACATTGAAATGAATAAAGGCAAACTGATCAGTATTAACCGTTTGCCCTCCGAATATTAACAAAAATGTTGCGCCTCGTCTGATATAGCGCGAGGCGCGACGACTCAGGATGCAGGAATAGCAATCGGTTTATTGCCGCTTAGCTCAGTAACCAAATCGTTAATCCCGTCACTCATATTGGTAAAACGCGTGAGGGGGGAACGGGTTACGACCACAAAAGCGCCAATATTATATTGTGGGATCATCGCCATATAGGTAATAAAACCGCCGCCGCCTCCTGTTTTCTGGATAATGCCAGGACGTCCGTCTTTTGGCGCCATATAGACCCAGCCCAGACCGAGCGCGTCGGCTTTACCCGGTACGTCCATCCCAATGATTTTCTTTAACTGTGTGCGCTGATAAATCAACGTTTGCATACGATCGGCCTGTTGGCTACGGTGATAGAAATCTGACGACAGATACTGTTGCATCCAGCGCATCATATCTCCTGGCGTAGAATAGACCCCGCCGCTGCCAATGGCTGCCAGCGTATTATTACAGGGGCTTGCGCCTTTTTCTGCCACCATCAGACGCTTACACTGATCGGGAGAAGGGGTAAACGTGGTGTCTTTCATTCCCAGCGGGCGAGTAATCTTTTCTTCAAACAGTTGCGTATAAGGTTTGCCGGAGGCGGTCGCCAGCGCGTCGGCTAACAGGTCGAACGCCAGATTGGAATAGGCCGCCTGCGAGCCTGGCGCGACTTTTAACGTTGCTGTGGAGAGCCAGTTCCAGCGTTGTTCGCGGGTTGGCCAGACAAATACCGGACGATGCGCCGCGCCGCCGGGCTGTTCTCGCGGAAGCGCGCTGGTGTGGGTCGCTAAGTTGACCAACGTAATCGGCGTGCCTTGATACGTCGGGACATGCGCGCCGGGAGGCGCATATTTGCTGAGAGGGTCGTTTAATTTTACCGTTCCCTGATCGAGCAATTTTACCAACATTTCACTGGTCATTAGCTTGGTGAGAGAAGCGATACGAATGACCGAATCAAGCTGTGGACGAACATTATTGCCCGGTCTGGTGTCACCGAAACTACGAAACACGCGTTGATTGCCGTCGATCACCACCAGCGCCATGCCCGTGGCGCCGCTACCATAAAAGATATGCTCGGCATAACGATCAACGATATCAGAGGCAAAAACCGGATCGGCAATCGGCTGAGCCGCCTGGACAGAAGTAAGTGATGCCGCAAACAGCATGGCAGTAAAAAGCAGACTACGTTTCAACGGTGATGTCCATAAGTGAAATAACGGTGGTTATGCGTATTTATACTACCCGGCGGCACATTGCAAAACGTTAAAGAGAAAAAAGTGGGTGAAAAAACGTAACGGCGGGTTTTCGTGATGAAGAATGTTTACTTTTGTGATAGAGCGCTTGTGATAACCTGATAGCGTCAGCCTGCCTGCTTAGGATGAAACTCGTCGAAACAATTCTGTTGAGCAGAAGTGCGAACTAAGCGTCACAACGTAGGTCACAATGCCTGGTTTAGCCCTTTCATTTGCGTGGGCATGGCGTGATATTGCCGCCGTCACAGCAGCCGTAATAAAGAGAAGAAGTTAGCAGGAGAGCATGATGTTTAAATCTTTTTTCCCAAAGCCAGGGCCGTTTTTCATGTCGGCGTTTGTTTGGGCGCTTATCGCCGTCATTTTCTGGCAGGCGGGAGGAGGAGATTGGGTGGCGCGACTTGTGGGGGCATCCGATGAAGTGCCTATCAGCGCAGCGCGCTTCTGGTCGCTGGACTATCTGATTTTTTATGCTTATTACCTGATTTGTGTGGGATTATTTGCAACGTTCTGGTTCATCTATAGTCCGCACCGCTGGCAGTACTGGTCGATACTTGGCACCTCGCTCATTATTTTTGTCACCTGGTTTTTGGTGGAGGTTGGCGTCGCGGTTAACGCCTGGTACGCACCATTCTATGATTTGATTCAAACGGCGCTCAGCTCGCCGCACAAGGTCACTCTTGGTCAATTTTATCATGAAGTGGGGGTGTTTCTCGGTATTGCGCTTATCGCCGTGGTGATCGGTGTGCTGAACAACTTCTTTGTCAGCCACTATGTATTTCGCTGGCGTACCGCAATGAATGAGCACTATATGGCGCACTGGCAGTACCTGCGCCATATCGAAGGGGCCGCCCAACGTGTGCAGGAAGACACCATGCGTTTTGCCTCTACACTGGAGAACATGGGCGTGAGTTTTATCAATGCCATCATGACGCTTATCGCCTTTCTGCCGGTGTTGGTCACCCTGTCAGCGCATGTGCCTAATTTACCCATCGTAGGACATATCCCTTACGGCCTGGTCATTGCCGCTATAGTCTGGTCATTAATGGGGACGGGCCTGCTGGCGGTCGTCGGGATCAAATTGCCGGGGCTAGAATTTAAAAATCAGCGAGTGGAAGCCGCTTATCGTAAGGAGCTGGTCTACGGTGAAGATGACGCCAGCCGCGCCACGCCGCCAACCGTCCGTGAACTGTTTAGCGCAGTGCGCCATAACTACTTCCGTCTCTACTTTCACTATATGTATTTCAACATCGCGCGCATTCTCTATTTGCAGGTCGATAACGTTTTCGGTTTGTTCCTGCTGTTTCCTTCCATTGTTGCCGGTACGATTACGCTGGGGCTGATGACGCAAATCACCAACGTGTTTGGCCAGGTGCGCGGTTCGTTCCAGTATTTGATTAACTCCTGGACGACTCTGGTGGAGCTGATGTCTATTTATAAACGTTTGCGTAGCTTTGAACGTCAGTTGGATGGTCAGCCAGTTCAGGAAGTGACTCACTCTTTTAGCTAACAGAAGGAAACGTTATGTCGGCGGCGTCCCGTCTTTATCCTCTGCCTTTTCTGGCGGTCGCCATATTGGCTGGCTGTAGTAGTCAATCCGGGCAGCCGGTGAGCAAAGGCGAGAAGCCTGTCGACGTGGCAAGCGTAGTACGTCAGAAAATGCCGGCCAGTGTCAAAGACAGAGAGGCCTGGGCGAAAGATATCGCGACAACGTTTAAGAGCCAGGGGCTGTCGCCGACGGTAGAAAATATCTGTTCGGTGCTGGCTGTCGCCCAGCAGGAGTCCGGTTATCAGGCGGATCCTGTCGTGCCGGGGCTAAGTAAAATCGCCTGGCAGGAGATTGATCGCCGCGCTGAACGACTACACATTCCGCTGTTTCTGGTGCACACCGCGCTGAAAATTAACTCCCCCAACGGCAAGAGCTATAGCGAACGCCTGGACACGGTAAAAACCGAAAAACAGCTTAGCGCTATTTTTGACGACTTTATCAATATGGTCCCTATGGGGCAGACGCTATTTGGCTCATATAACCCGGTGCATACGGGCGGCCCGATGCAGGTCAGCATTGCCTTTGCCGAACAGCACGCGAAAGGCTATCCGTGGAAGATGACGGGTACGGTACGTCAGGAGGTCTTTACGCGCCGTGGCGGATTGTGGTTTGGAACCTACCATTTGCTGAATTACCCGGCGAACTACAGCGCGCCTGTTTTCCGCTTCGCCGACTTCAACGCGGGATGGTACGCCAGCCGTAACGCTGCGTTCCAGAATGCCGTCAGTAAAGCCAGTGGGGTAAAACTGGCGCTGGATGGCGATCTGATTCGTTATAACAGCAAGGAACCGGGCAAAACAGAGTTAGCGGTGCGCAAACTGGCAGGGCAGTTGGGAATGAGTGAGCGTGAAATTCGCAGCCAACTGGAGAAAGGCGATAGCCTGGCGTTTGAAAAAACGGCGCTCTACAAGAAAGTCTATAAACTGGCCGAGGCCAAAACGGGCAAGACGCTTGCGCGGGAAATGTTGCCCGGTATTCAACTGGAAAGCCCGAAGATCACGCGCAAGCTGACAACCGCCTGGTTTGCTAAACGAGTTGATGAGCGGCGGGCGCGGTGTATGGGGCGATAAATTTCGCGCTGGGATACTTTCTCCAGCGCGCTAAGGTTTATTGGTGACGGTGACGCCAGCGTAAAAACGCGGCGATAACGGCGAAAATGAGGCAGCCCGTGAGGAAGGGCACCAGGCCAAAAATCGTCCCGACGCCCAGCCCAATCTCTACCCGCGGTCGACCTGTATCCTGTACCTGCATCAGATGCTCATAGATGCCCGGCGCATGAACCAGCAGGTTTAAGAGTTGCGCTCCGGCCCAGAAGCAAAACAGTACAAATATGGCGTAAGCAATATTTCCGGGCGTAGAGGAGGTTTCTCGATGCTTCCCGCTGAACAGCGATTTTGAGAGAGTGAAATCAGCCATAAAGACCTCCAGGATGATCGGCTACGATCTGGCGTTATGCCATCGGCTTACTGTGAAGTCTGACAGGTCATTGTGTTTGTCAATATCAGAATCATGGTAATTTCACATACGGAATGTATCCATCGCGTAAATTTTTGTTAGTTGTCACAAAACGATCACTTTTATCAAAATCAATTAACATTTAAGAAATTCCGTATCCCCCACAGACTCGCTCGCCAGAAGTATGCAAAAATACGTTTTTGTTGCTGTTAATACGTCGGAGTCGTTATGCGTTTGCCTGTAAAAATTCGTCGTGACTGGCACTACTATGCCTTCTCTATTGGCCTTATCTTTATTTTGAATGGCGTCGTAGGATTGCTGGGTTTTGAGGCGAAAGGATGGCAAACCTATGGTGTTGGGCTGGTAACGTGGATTATTAGCTTCTGGCTGGCGGGGTTCATCATTCGTCGGCGCGAAGATGGTGAGGTAAAAGACGCCCGATAAACGTTGCGCTATCGGGCGTGCGGTATTACATCGTGGTTTTTAAGGCGTTATTCGCCGTATGGCGTTCCAGCGCCAGCTCAATCAGGCGACTAATCAAATCGGTATAGCCCAATCCGCTCGCCTGCCAGAGTTTTGGATACATACTGATATTGGTAAAACCTGGCAGCGTATTAATCTCGTTAATCACGACCTCATTGTCTGCCGTTAAGAAGACATCGACACGCGCCATACCCGCGCACCCCAGCGTCTGATAAGCCTGGATCGCGATCGCGCGGATCTTGTCATTCACCTCGGAAGGGATCTGCGCAGGCACGACAACTTGTGCGCCGTTATCATCAATATACTTAGTATCGTAGGCGTAAAATTCGCTATTCAGTACGATTTCGCCGCAGGTACTGGCCTGTGGGTTATCGTTACCTAATACGGCGCATTCGATCTCGCGCCCTTTGATCCCTTGCTCCACCACCACTTTATGATCGAATTCGAAAGCCAGCGCGACCGCCTGCTGATATTGCGCTTCGTTAGTGACTTTACTAACGCCGACCGAAGAGCCCTGATTGGCGGGCTTAACGAACAGCGGCAGTCCCAGACGGGATTCAACCTCGGCAAAACTAAACGCGTGACGATTCGTTCGGGTGAGTGTAATAAACGGGGCGATATTCAGTCCTGCATCGCGTAGCAGTCGTTTGGCGACGTCTTTATCCATGCAGGCTGCGGAGCTCAGCACGTCTGAACCGACAAACGGTAAGTTTGCGACGCGCAGCATCCCCTGCAATGAGCCGTCTTCGCCCAGCGTACCGTGGACGATAGGAAAAATAACATCTACCGTCGGTAGCGGCTGCCCGTTCTGGGCGTTAATCAATTGGTGTTGGTGTTTGCCAGGCACCTGGGCCAGACTGATTGCCGAAGGACGTAGCGCGATATGTGCCGGATCGTCTGCATTCTGCAAATAATTTTCCGCATCGTTAACATGCCATTGTCCCGCCTTATCTATCCCTAACAGCACCACGTCGAAGCGGGTTTTATCGATCGCATCAACGATATTTTTCGCTGATTGCAAAGACACTTCATGTTCCGCCGACTTACCGCCAAATACTATTCCTACCCGCAATTTCGCCATCTTAAAAACCCATTCCATCGAATGCAAAGCGTATACATTACCACGACAAAACGCGGGTTTCGCGGGCTTCTGCCATAATGTTTATGGGATGTGAGAACGGAGGCCGCGTGAGAGGTAAGGGTTTTCTGATTATTGTGCTGTTGGGCGGCATTGGCGGGCTGGGATATCGTTATCTTCCCTCTTATTATAATCCTTTTGCTCCGCTACAACTTGCCGATCCGCCAGGCTGGATCACTACCTTCAAACTACAGCGCCTGACGCCGTCGCAGTGCCGGGAGCTGTTGACGGCGGCCAATCAACAGGGATTAATTTCATCACAACCTGTTGCGGATAGCGCTGGTGAATGTCCCTTGTCCCATGTTGTGCGCGTCAGAGATTTTGGTCAGGTCAAACTGAGCAGCAGTTTTTTAGCCTCCTGCCCGCTGGCGCTGCGCTCCGCGCTGTTTGTCGAACAGCAGGCAAAACCTTTAACAGAAACGTGGATGAAGCGCCGCCTGACCCGCATCGAACATCTGGGCAGCTATGCCTGCCGTAATATTTATCACCGCCCGGATGCGCGTCGCAGTGAACATGCCAGCGCAGAAGCGCTGGATGTCAGCGGGTTTCAGCTATCAGATGGCCGAAAAATCACTGTTCTGCGCGGCTGGGGGCGTCAGGAGACGGGGCCCTGGTTACGCGCTATGTTAAACGCCAGTTGCCATTATTATGGCAATGGGCTCGGGCCTGACTATAACGCTGCTCATGCTAACCATTTTCATCTTGGAATGCGGGGCTACGGCGTGTGTCGTTAAAGCATAAACGTCTGCCTTGCGCGGCTGTATAATGTGATATATTTCACAAAAATGATGAACGGGGAGACAAAATAGCAAAGTGTGACGTATCGCACCTCTGGAACCACCAGGAAAAAGAGAACTTGCTAAGCTAACGCGTATTTTCAGCTACTTACCGTTACGAGTCTTATGGAATCCTGGAAAGTTAATCTAATTTCCGTTTGGTTTGGATGTTTTTTTACCGGGCTGGCAATCAGCCAAATCCTGCCATTCTTACCCCTTTATATTTCCCAGCTTGGCGTCTCTTCCCATGAAGCGTTATCAATGTGGTCCGGGTTAACGTTTAGCATCACGTTTCTTATTTCCGCCATTGTGTCGCCGATGTGGGGCAGTCTTGCCGATCGTAAAGGGCGTAAACTGATGCTATTGCGCGCGTCGCTCGGGATGGCGATAGCTATTCTACTGCAGGCATTCGCGACCCATGTCTGGCAACTTTTCCTGCTGCGCGGAATCATGGGGTTAACGTCAGGCTATATCCCCAATGCCATGGCGCTGGTAGCCTCTCAGGTACCGCGCGAACGTAGCGGCTGGGCGCTCAGTACGCTTTCTACCGCGCAGATCAGCGGCGTTATCGGCGGGCCGTTAATGGGCGGCTTTGTCGCGGATCATATCGGGCTGCGGGCGGTATTTCTGATTACCGCCATGCTGTTGGTGGTGAGCTTTCTGGTCACGCTATTTTTAATTAAAGAAGGCGTGCGTCCGGTCATCAAGAAAAGCGAACGCCTGAGTGGTAAAGCCGTTTTTGCGTCGTTACCTTATCCTGCGCTGGTGATCAGTTTGTTTTTTACCACGATGGTCATTCAACTCTGTAATGGTTCCATCAGTCCAATCCTGGCGCTGTTTATCAAATCAATGATGCCGGACAGTAATAACATCGCCTTTCTTAGCGGGTTAATTGCCTCGGTGCCCGGTATCTCCGCGCTTATCTCCGCGCCTCGCCTGGGAAAACTTGGCGACAGAATCGGCACGGAAAGAATTCTGATGGCCACGCTTATCTGCGCAGTGCTGCTTTTCTTCGCGATGTCCTGGGTCACTACGCCGTTCCAGTTGGGGCTGTTGCGTTTCTTGTTGGGCTTTGCCGATGGCGCGATGTTACCCGCCGTACAAACGTTATTGGTGAAATACTCCAGCGACCAAATTACCGGACGTATTTTTGGCTACAACCAGTCATTTATGTACCTGGGCAACGTGGTTGGGCCGTTGATGGGCGCGACGGTATCGGCGATGGCCGGTTTCCGCTGGGTTTTTATCGCTACGGCGGCGATCGTGTTGATCAATATCGGGCAACTGACCCTGGCGTTACGTCGTCGGCGTAACGCGCAAAAAGCGAAAGGCCAATAGCGGTGCATCGTAACGGCGCTTCTGCCGTTACGATATGGTTTAAATTAAAAGATATATTCTTTATCCGTGAAGTTTTTCTATAGATGGCATAACCTTAAATTATGATATAGCGTGATTATTGTTTTTTGATGGTTTATTATCGTCTCGTTTTCGGTCTGAGAAACGTTTCGCTGCGGCGACAGTGATAATTATTTGTGTAAAGTTCTTCCTGTATCATAAAAATAGTACTTTCAGCCTCTAGGCAGTGGTTCTTCATAGTGATAACGTCACCCTGGAACTAATAAGGAAATATGGTCATGAAAAATCTCATAGCAGAGTTGTTGCTTAAGCTAGCCCAAAAAGAAGAAGAGTCGAAAGAACTGGTTGCTCAGGTAGAAGCGTTAGAGATTATCGTCACAGCAATGTTACGTAACATGGCGCAAAACGAGCAGGAGATGTTGATACGTCAGGTAGAGGGGGCACTTGAAGGCGTAAAGCCGGATGCCAGCGTTCCTGATCACGATACGGAATTGCTGCGCCAATATGTAAAAAAGTTGCTGAGACACCCCCGGCACTAATCGTATTTTAAAACAACACAGTTGTTATAACGTTACTTTTATGAAATAACATAGCCGCTTCGTTTTTATTTTCTTCTGGGTAATACAGAGCGAAATAAAAACGAAGCGGCTATGGTAATAACAGTGTAACGCTATGCGCTGTTCTTCTGCATCCTGCCAGTGTGACTGTGGATAATCGAATTGCACATTAGCCTACGGTTTGTCAATCAATAAAACATCTATTGCTAACGGTAAGTAATACTTTTACAACCGGGTGGTATTTTTGCCAGTAACGGCCAGACTTATATAAAGTCCCTGGGATATTTCCCAAAGGGACAACGTGTAATGTGTACACTGACAAAAGGATGGTGCTATGAAAATAACATTACTGGTGACTTTACTTTTTGGCCTGGTCTTTTTAACCGCCGTCGGCGCAACCGAGAAACCGTTAACGCCGCAACAGCAGCGCATGACGACCTGTAATCAGCAGGCGACAGCGCAAGCGTTGAAAGGCGATGCGCGTAAAACCTACCTTAGCGACTGTCTAAAAAACAGTCAGTCAGCCCCTGGCGAGAAAAGCCTGACGCCGCAACAGCAGAAAATGCGTGAATGCAATGTTCAGGCGACGGAACAATCACTGAAAGGCGATGACCGTAGCAAGTTTATGAGCGCCTGCCTGAAAAAAGCGGCGTAGTGCTATCGGGTGAGTCCTGAAAAACACTCACCCGAAATTTCATACTTCCTCCATGCGCTCTGTTTCTATAATTTGGGAAAATTGTTTCTAAATGTTCCCAAAAATAATGAATGATGAAAATTTTTACCGAAAAGCGGTTGAACAGGCGGTAGCGCCGCCTGACCCTTCTGATGATCGCCAGCGCTCCGGATTGCGCTTCGCCCGGCGCATCAGGCTACCGCGAGCGGTGGGGTTAGGGGGGATGTTTTTACCGGTGGCCGCCGTGTTAGTGTCGCAACCTGTCTTTGGCGGCTGGTGGCTATTGCTGGTCGGCTGGTCTTTTGTCTGGCCGCATCTGGCGTGGCAGTGGGCGGCGAAAGCCCTTGATCCGCTACGCCAGGAAATTTACAACCTGAAAGTGGATGCGATCCTCTCCGGCATGTGGATCGCGTTGATGGGCGTCAATATGTTGCCTGCCGCCGCGCTGTTTATGATGATGAGCATGAATCTGATGGGCGCTGGCGGGCGGCGGCTATTCACTGTCGGAATGGGCCTTTTGCTGGCGTCATGTCTGGTGACGTTGCAGCTTACCGGGCTACCCGTCGCGATGCGAAGCTCGTCGCTGGAAGTCACGCTCTCTTTGCCCGTCATTATGTTGTATCCGCTTCTGTTCGCCTGGGTAAGTTATCAAACGGCCATTAAATTAGCGGAACATAAGCGACGCTTGCAGGCGATGAGTTCGCGGGATGGCATGACCGGCGTCTATAACCGACGCCACTGGGAAATTTTATTACGTAATGAATTCGATCACAGCCGACGCCACCATCGGGAGGCGACATTGTTGATTATCGATATCGATCATTTTAAGAGCATTAACGACACTTGGGGACATGATGTTGGGGATGAGGCTATTATCGCCCTGACGCGTCAATTACAGATAACGCTACGCGGGAGTGATATTATCGGGCGCTTTGGCGGCGACGAATTTGCGGTGATTATGTGCGGAACGCCGGCAGACAGCGCGATTACCGCCATGTCGCGAGTGCATGAACGGCTAAATACCTTACGCTTGCCGGGCGCGCCGCAGGTCATGTTACGTATCAGCGTGGGCGTGGCGCCGTTAACGCCACAAATCGGTCATTATCGGGAATGGTTAAAGTCTGCGGATATGGCGCTTTACAAAGCAAAGAATGCCGGACGTAACCGCACCGAAGTGGCGGCATGACGTCCAGCCGGGCTTCAGGATTTACTGAGCGCCTCTGATTTTTCCATACACTTCGTCATCGCTTCTATTACCGCTGCGCGGAAGCCACGTTCTTCCAGAACGCGTACGGCTTCAATCGTCGTTCCGCCAGGCGAGCACACCATATCTTTCAGTTCGCCGGGATGCTTTCCGGTTTCGAGTACCATTTTCGCCGATCCCATAACGGCCTGCGCGGCGAATTTATAAGCCTGAGCACGAGGCATACCGCCCAGAACGGCAGCGTCCGCCATCGCCTCGATAAACATAAAGACATAGGCCGGCGAAGATCCGCTCACGCCAACCACCGGATGGATCATCGGCTCAGCAATCACTTCCGCCTCGCCAAAGCAGCGGAAAATATTCAGCACATCAGCCGTATCTTCCGGTGTGACCAGCGCGTTGGGTGTGACGGAGGTCATTCCTGCGTTGACCAGCGACGGCGTATTCGGCATAGCGCGAATGATTTTACGGTCGTGTCCCAGCGCGCGCGCAAGCTGATCAAGCGTTACGCCTGCGGCGATAGAGACCACCAGCGAGTCTTTGTTCAGGCTGGAGGAGATTTCACTGAGCACTTTCACCATAATGCCCGGTTTTACCGCGCCGAAAACGATATCCGCGACCTGAGCGACCTCCTGCGCGCTTTGCGCCGCATTAATGCCGTACTGGTCATGCAGGGCGGCAACTTTATCGGGGGAGGGGGTGTAGACCCAGATCTGACCGGGAAGTACCTGACCGCTGGCAATCAGTCCGCCAAGAATAGCCTTGCCCATATTACCGCAGCCAATAAAACCGATTTTCTTCTCCATCTCGTCACTCCCTATGTTTGTGTGTTATGGGGAATGGTTAGCTTAACGCGGATTGAAAATGGGCAGAAGGAGAAACAGCACTTTGATGAAAGGCAAAAGCGCGAGACAATAAAAGATTGTATACCGTACGGGAGACATTATGACCATCTGGGTGGATGCGGATGCGTGTCCGAATGTCATTAAAGAAATTTTGTACCGCGCCGCCGAGCGGATGCAGTTGCCGCTTATTCTGGTTGCCAATCAGGCCTTGCGCGTGCCGCCTTCGCGTTTTATCCGCACGCTCCGCGTGGCCGCCGGGTTTGACGTGGCGGACAATGAAATCGTGCGTCAATGCGAAGCGGGCGATCTGGTGATTACCGCGGATATTCCGCTGGCGGCTGAAGTGCTGGAAAAAGGCGCTGCGGCTCTTAATCCCCGGGGAGAACGCTATAGCGACGCCACGATTCGCGAACGTCTGACGATGCGTGACTTTATGGACACGCTACGCGCCAGCGGCGTACAAACGGGGGGACCAAACACTCTCTCGCCGCGCGATCGTCAGCATTTTGCCGCCGAGCTGGATAAGTGGTGGCTGGAAAGCCAGCGTAAAAAATAAATCGTGTAATGAAAAATTTACAGTTTATTCATTTCTGATTCTTGCTATAGTACTAATATTGTGACTTTAGTACCTTTGTGTAAATTATTATTTACATTTATGCGTTGTACTAGTTAGATGATATGATTATAACATTGCTGATATCAAATCCTGCGTATGCGCAGTTCCTGGGGGAACGCCTGCTATGATGCAACCTCTTTATCTTGTTGGCCCGCGGGGCTGTGGGAAAACCACCATCGGTATGGCGCTGGCGCAGGCAACCGGTTTTCGGTTTGCAGATACCGACCGCTGGCTGCAATCGCACGTGCAGATGAGCGTCGCTGATATCGTTGAAAAAGAAGGCTGGGGAGGGTTCCGCGCCCGGGAAACCGCGGCCCTGGAGGCGGTAAGCGCGCCTTCGACTGTCGTGGCGACAGGGGGCGGTATTATTCTCACGGAGTATAACCGACGTTATATGCACCGTGTTGGCGTAGTGATTTATCTGTGCGCGCCGGTATCCACGCTGGTTAACCGGCTTGAGGCTGAACCTGAAGCGGATCTGCGCCCGACCCTCACCGGCAAGCCGTTGAGCGAAGAGGTTCGGGAAGTGCTTGAGCAGCGTGACGCGTTGTATCGCGAAACGGCGCATTACATTATTGACGCGACGAAAGCGCCGGCCCAGGTCGTTTCTGAAATTATTGCGGCGCTGCCGCCGTCGACGCAACGGTTACAGGGAGATGTCTATACTTAACGCTCACCCAGAATAAAGGAAACGCTATGCCAACCAGACCACCTTATCCGCGGGAAGCTTATATCGTCACCATTGAAAAAGGCACGCCGGGCCAGACGGTGACGTGGTATCAGCTACGGGCTGACCATCCAAAACCTGATTCGCTCATCAGCGAGCATCCGACCGCAGAAGAAGCGATGGATGCGAAAAAACGTTACGAAGATCCGGATAAATCATAGACGCATGAACCACTCGGAAGGGATTCTGAGTACCCCTAAATTGTATCTCCATCACATTCTTGAAACATTTATACTGGCAACTAAAACCGTAAATTAAGCGATAACAATACAATATTGGAGTTATTTGGAATCTTTACACAATACGTTGCTCATCTGCTGCTACGCTTTCTGAGATTTGTAGGGCAGGTAGCGCGGTGAGCGTGTGAATATTTGCCCGGGAATTACGACGAAGTAATAAGGTGGAATAAAAATGAGTGCGTCGTTGGCAATCCTCACAATCGGCGTTGTGCCAATGAGCGAAGTGTTACCGCTTCTGACGGAATACATCGACGAACAACACATCACCCATCATAGCCTGCTGGGAAAAATGAGCCGGGAAGACGTTATGGCGGATTACGCTGTAGAGCCTGGCGACGATCCGCTTTTGACGTTGCTGAATGATAACCAGATAGCCCATGTTTCCCGCCAGAAGGTGGAGCGAGATTTACAGAGCGTTGTCGAGGTGCTGGATAACCAGGGTTATGATGTCATTATACTGATGAGCACCGCGGCGATTAAAAGTATGGCAGCCCGTAATTCTATTTTGCTTGAACCGCTGCGTATTATTCCACCGCTTGTCGCCTCTATTGTGGATGGGCATCAGGTGGGCGTGATTGTGCCTGTTGCAGAACTTCTGGCGGCCCAGGAGAAAAAATGGCAGGTATTGCAAATGCCGCCGGTGTATTCGCTGGCGAATCCGGTTCACGGTTCTGAGCAACAGTTAATTGATGCCGGGCAGGCGCTACTGGATCAAGGCGCGGACGTCATTATGCTGGATTGTCTGGGTTTTCATCAGCGTCATCGGGATATTTTACAGCAGGCGCTGGATGTGCCGGTTTTACTCTCTAACGTTTTGATTGCGCGGTTAGCTTCAGAACTGCTTGTCTAATTTTACGTGACAGGCCGAACGTCAGGACTCTATATTGGGTGTTAATTTAATAATGAGACGGGGCCTGATTATGCTACAAAGCAATGAATACTTTTCCGGGAAAGTGAAGTCTATTGGATTTACCAGCAGTAGCACCGGCCGGGCCAGCGTTGGTGTGATGGCGGAAGGGGAGTATACATTTGGCACCGCCGAACCCGAAGAGATGACGGTTGTGAGCGGCGCGTTGAAGGTACTGTTGCCGGGAACTGTCGAATGGAAAGTGTATACAGCCGGTGAGGTGTTTAACGTGCCTGGCCACAGCGAGTTTCATCTACAGGTTGCTGAGCCCACCTCGTATCTGTGCCGCTATTTGTAACGGAACGGTGAGTCCCCTCTCCGGCGGAGAGGGACCCTCTGGTTAGCGCTGCGCTTCGCCGCCTAATCCTTCCACCAGGCTTTGAATCAGCGCCGCCAGTTCGCCGGTCATCAGGATAAAGTCCGCGTCAAAACGTTGGGCAAAATCTTCCCGGTCGATATCTTCGTTCTGATCGCGCAGCTCATCGCAGAATTTCAGACGCTTAATGGAGCCGTCGTCGCACATGACGAATTGAATACGCTGCTGCCAGTCGAGCGCCAGCTTCGTGACCACTTTACCCGCTTCAATATGAACGGCGATCTCGTCGCTGACCAGATCCTGCTTTTTCGCGCGGATCACGCCGCCATCTTCCAGCATCGCTTTCAATTCGGCTTCGTCCAGCAACTGGAAACCCTGAGCGACCGTACCGGAGCGCACCCACTCTGTGAGCGTCAGCTCAATCGGATTTTCCAGCGCCAGCGGGACGACCGGCAGCGAGCCAAGACTTTTACGCAGTAGCGCCAAAGTATCTTCCGCTTTTTTCGCGCTGGCGCAGTCAACCATAATCAGGCCGTTAACGGTATCAATCCACATCATTGTCTGACTGAAGCGGCTAAACGCGCGCGGCAGCAACGAATGCAACACTTCATCCTTCAGGGAATCTTTTTCCGTCTTCTTCAGCTTGCGTCCCTGATCGGCTTCCAGTTTCTGGATTTTCGCCTCCAGAGCCTGTTTGATCACTGGCGATGGCAGGATTTTCTCTTCTTTGCGCGCGCAAATAATAATTTGGCCATTGGCGGTGTGCGTTAACGCATCGCTGTGAGAGCCCATCGGCGGAACCCAGCCCATTTTGGCCATATCCTGGCTACCGCATGGGGTAAACGTCATTGAGGCGAGCTGTTTCTCCATCTCTTCGGCGCGTAATGTAATATCGCGGCTAAGACGGTAAACCATTAAATTTTTGAACCACAGCATGATAATTTCCACGGCCTTGTCGTTAAATCCAGGCGGTATAGTAACGAATTGTCGGCAGGCTTGCATTGCCAATCAGAACGGTGAATTCTACCCTGTTGATATTCCCAAAAAATGAGGAGCGGTATGTGCGTATTGGTATCGATTTAGGCGGCACAAAAACGGAAGTCATTGCGCTTGATGATGCAGGAGAGCAGCGGTTTCGCCATCGTCTGCCTACGCCGCGGGAGGATTATCAGCAAACGATAGAAACCATCGCTACGCTGGTCGACATGGCGGAACAGGCGACCGGCCAGACCGGTAGCGTTGGCATTGGCATTCCCGGTTCTCTCTCGCCTTACACCGGCGTGGTAAAAAACGCTAACTCTACGTGGCTTAACGGCCAGCCGTTCGATAGCGATGTGAGCCGTCGTCTGAAGCGTGAAGTGCGGTTAGCCAACGATGCCAATTGTCTGGCGGTATCGGAAGCGGTAGATGGCGCGGCGGCGGGGGCGCAAACGGTATTTGCGGTGATTATCGGTACCGGGTGCGGCGCGGGCGTAGCGCTAAATGGCCGGGCGCACATCGGCGGCAACGGTACGGCAGGTGAATGGGGTCACAATCCGTTGCCGTGGATGGATGACGATGAGTTGCGTTACCGCGAAGAAATTCCCTGTTATTGCGGTAAACAAGGCTGTATCGAAACCTTTATTTCCGGTACGGGATTTGCCACGGATTACCAGCGTTTGAGCGGTAAAGCGCTAAAAGGCGATGAGATTATTCGTCTGGTCGACGTGCAGGACGCCGTGGCGGAACTGGCGTTAAGCCGTTATGAGCTACGGCTGGCGAAAGCATTATCTCATGTCGTGAATATTCTGGATCCGGATGTCATTGTGCTGGGCGGCGGAATGAGCAATGTTGAGCGCCTGTACAAGACGGTTCCGTCGCTGATGAAATCGTTTGTTTTTGGCGGCGAGTGCGAGACGCCGGTATGTAAGGCGCGGCATGGCGATTCAAGCGGCGTGCGCGGCGCGGCCTGGCTGTGGCCGCTGGCGTAACGTTTTTAGCCGGATGGCGTCATCCGGCAACCGGCGTGACCGATGGCTGCTTGTGTTTTAGACGTCCGTATACCAGCAACGACGACATGGCGGAAAACGAGAGCAGGGCGGCGGGAAGCGCCACGTAGTGGTACGCAAAACCTAGCGTCAGCATCAGCCCGCCGCACCAGGCGCCAATCGCGCTACCGAGATTAAAGGCGATTTGCCCTCCCGCCGCGCCCAGCAGTTCGCCGCCTTTGGCGTTTTGCAGCAGCAGGATTTGCAGCGGCGCAGAGAGCGCAAACAGACCAGCGCAGCAGATAAACGCGAAAGTCAGCGATGCCGTTTTGTATCCGCTGAAGAAAAAGAGCGCCATGAGAGAGAGCACGATAACGAGGTCAGTCACTACCGCGATGCGCAGCGGCGTATATCTGCCGGAGAGTTTGCCGCTTAACAGATTGCCTAACACCATCCCCAGCCCGACCAGCATCATAATAAACGTCATGCTCGTCTCCGAAAAACCGGAGATGTACATCATAAATGGCTTGATATAGCTGAACCAGGCAAAAACGCCCGCATTGCCGAACATCGTGGCGGCGAAAATGAGCCACGGCGCAGGACTACGCAAGAAGTGGAACTGCTCGCGCAGACTGCCTTGGGCTTTGTCACGGATATCCGGCACCCAGAAGAAAATTGCGGTGAGCACAGCGATGTTGAAAACCGCGATCAATAAAAAGGTGTAGCGCCAGCTAAATTCCTGGCTCAGGTAAGTGCCGACCGGAATGCCCACCAGATTCGCCACCGTCATTCCTGAAACCATACCCGCGACGGCGGCGGTGACTTTCCCGGGGCGGATAATCTTTGACAGGACAATGGCGCCGACGCCAAAAAAGGCGCCGTGCGGAAAGCCGGAAACCAGTCTGCCGACGGCGAGCATCAGATATGACGAGGAAAAGGTAAATATGGCATTGCCCATCACGCACAGCGTGACCAGAAACAGCAGTATATGTTTAAGCGAAAAGCGGCTGGAAAAGAGCGCCATAACAGGCGCGCCCAGCACGACGCCGAAGGCGTAAAACGAGATCATATGCCCGGCGGCGGGAATCGTTATCCCGACATCGCGTGCCAGCTCCGTCAGCACGCCCATAATGCCAAACTCGGCCATCCCCAGTCCGAACGTACCCAGCGCCAAAGAAAAAATAACTTTTTTCATACTACCTGCCGAAAATAAAGGCGCATGTTGCGCGCTGTGGCTCTGAATTGTCACAGCCAATCAACGTATAGCTTGCGGATAAGCGCGAGGTAATACCATTCCTTATCCGTCTTTGTGTATTCATTATTATGCTATGTCATGACAGTATGCTGTGCGCAGGATGACCTCGCGTTACTCCACAGCAAACGCTTTGTCCAGTTTGCTATAACCAAGTCCATTGATTTTTTTCACTTTTATCTGCACGGGGATACGTTCTTTCATGGCTTCCACATGGCTAATCACACCGATGGTCTTCCCGCTGGCATTCAGCGCGTCGAGCGCATCCAGCGCGGCGTCCAGCGTTTCGCTATCAAGCGTGCCGAAGCCTTCGTCGAGGAACAAAGAATCAATGCGCGTTTTATGGCTGACCAAATCTGATAACGCCAGCGCCAGCGCCAGGCTGACCAGGAAACTTTCGCCGCCTGATAACGTTCGCGTATCGCGCACGGCGTCGGCCTGCCAGGTATCGACAACCTCCAGTTCCAGCGCGTCGCTGGCTTTGCGCTGCAATAAATAGCGGCCATGCAGGCGGGTGAGCTGATGATTCGCCAGCCAGACCAGATTATCCAGCGTCAGTCCCTGGGCGAATTTGCGGAACTTATCACCTTCTTTAGAGCCGATCAGCGCATTGAGATAGCCCCAGTCTTCCACTTGCTGAGAGGCTTGCTTCATTTCCGCCATCAGCGCGCGTTGGCGCTGCCGATTATCTGCATCCTGTTTAATTTGCTGGCGGATTTCCCCCTGGCGTGTCGTGTTCTCGCGCAGTTGTTGCGCCAACTGCGCCAGCCGCTGCGCGAGCTGCTCCGCCGTACACGTTGGGTCCAGACCGGCGGGCGGCTGTTGCTGATGGTCAGCCAGCGCCTGCGCGGACTGCGCGCTTAACGCCTTCGCTTGTTGTAGCTGACTTTCCAGCGTTTGTTGTTGTTTTTCCAGACGGGTCACGGTCTCTTCATCCAGCAACGCCGCCAGGAACGTTGCCTGGCTGTCAAACGGGCTATTTTTTAACGCCGCATCAAAGTGCGCTATCGCCTCGGCGGCGCGCTGCTGCTCCTGCGTCGTCTGTTCCTGCAGGGTTTGCAACTGGCTTTGTAATGACACGCACTCATCATGCGCCTGCCGCCAGTTATCCAGCGGCACGTCGTCGTCGGAATCCGCGGTATCCGTTTGCGGTAGCGTTTCCAGCAACGGGGCAAGCCTGTCGATCTGCGTTTGCAAATCCGCGAACTCGGTCTGACGCTGTTGCCATATTTTCGCTTCGTCAGCGCGCTTATTCAGCCATGAGGCTTCGTCTTCTGGCGCTGGAAGGGAAAGCGTATACTGCGCCAAATCAGCCGTCAGCGACGCCTGACGCTGCGCAATCTGCGCGGTAAAGCGCGCTACCTGTTCAGTATGCGCCGCGATTTGCGTTTGTAGAGCATGACGCTGGCTGAGCTGATCCAACTGTTGCTCATGCTCTTCCGCGGCGGCCAGCCAGCCCGCGAGGTCTTCTTGCGGCTGGAGCTGAACGCCCAGCGTAGCGCACAGCGTTTGCCATTCCTCAGTAAGCGCTTGCTCCTCCTGCAACAACGACTGCGCCTCGCTTTCATCCCGCTGTAATTGTTGCGTTAAGGCATCTAACTGTCCTCGCAGCGCGGCGCCTTCTTCCGCCAGCGTTTTGACCTCTTTTTCCAGCGCGTCGCGGCGGGTTTGATTCGCGCTCAGTTCCAGCGCCTGATAGGCGGCGATGGCGGGGTGCGTCGTCGAGCCGCAAAGCGGACACGGCTGGCCGGGCTGTAAGTGCGCCCGCTGGCTTTCCAGATCTTTGATGCGCGCCTCCTGCTCGCAAATAGTGCGAACGTCCGCAAGCTCCTGCGCTTTAGTCTTATAACTCAGACGCTTATCCGCCAGACGTTGGGTGTATTGCGCCTGCTCCTGATGATGACGCGCGATAGCTGCCTGTAGCTGCGCCTGACGCTTTTGTTTCGGGAGAATTTGCCCCTGAAGCGCGGCGAGACGATGGCGTAGCGGACGCTGCCGGGTATGCAATGCTCTGGCTTCCGCCAGCGCCTGTGGCGTGAGGTCGAGCGTGAGCGGCGGTAGCGCATCACGCTGACGCGTATCGCTCAGCAACTGCTGTTGCCATTGGCTCAGTTGCGCCCGATCGTGGGATTGTTGTGTTAATAATGCTCGCCACCCCGCCAGTTCGCTGCGCCAGACGCGGATGCCGTCGTGTTCCGCCAGCCATGTCTTCAACCGCTGCCCTGTGGCGTTCAGTTGCGTGAATTGTCGATGCGCGCAGGCGCGGATACGCTGGCGCAGGCGATACGCGCTTTGTAAGCGAGCATTCACTTCATCACTGTGCTGGCGAACACGCTCAACGGCGCGGGTTTGTTCCTGAATGCGCTCCCAGTGCGGGCGCAACTGGCGAGCAGGTTGCGCCAGCGTCAGCGCCGCGAGCTGCGGCTGCGCTTTTTCTCGCGCCTCTTGCGCCGCGTACAGCGCCTGCTGCCGGGCGTGTAATTCAGTGTGGAGCTCGTTTTTTCGGGTCAGCCAGTGAAGGTGCTGCTGCTGTACCTGCTGGTCGGCCAGCAGGCGTTTCTCTTCGTCAGTAAGCGCCTGCAAACTGGCTTCCAGTTGCTGTAACTGTTCGTCCGCCAATAGGGCGACGCCGCTGGCCTGCGCTTGTAACTTTTCCAGTTCGAGACGGGCTGATTTATGTTTTTCAAATACCTGTGCGGAGATCTGCCCGTAAATCTCAGTGCCGGTGAGCTCCTCCAGAAGCTCTGCGCGCTCTTTCGCTTTGGCGTTAAGAAAGGCGGCGAACTGCCCCTGTGATAACAACATCGAACGGGTGAAGCGCCCGTAGTCCAGCCCGGTCAACGTGGCGATCATCTCCAGTTTATCCTTTACCTTATCGGCAAAGATCTTTCCGTCTGAACACCGCGCCAGCTCCACGCGTGGGGCCTGGAGATTGCCGTCGGGCTGATTTCGGGCTCGGTTCTGGCTCCAGAACGCGCGCCAGGCTTCGCCTTTTACCTCAAACTCCACTTCGGCCAGACATTCCGCCGTATCGCGCGTCATCAAATCGTTTTGCGACTGCGATACCGTATTCAGGCGCGGCGTTTCGTGGTACAGCGCCAGGCAGATGGCGTCAAGCAAGGTGGTTTTTCCCGCGCCGGTCGGGCCGGTAATGGCGAATAACCCGTTACTGGCAAACGGTTCGGCGGTAAAGTCGACCTTCCATTCTCCTTTCAGCGAGTTCAGGTTTTTCAGACGCAAACTGAGAATTTTCATGCCTCGTGCTCCTCATTCAACGCGTAGAGCGTGCTGGAAAAGAGCTGATTCAGGCGCTCGCGCTGCGGGGTATCTAACGCTTCCAGAGCCAGACGCCGCGCAAAAACCTCTTTCACGCTAAGCTCGCTTAATGTTTCCCGCCGCTCGTTCGCCAGCGAGCTCTCACGCTGTTCGCGGCTACGGCGCACCAGTAATACCTCTACGGGTAGCGACTCCGTTAGCGTCTGTATTCTGCGCTGGATATCGTGCAGATAATCATCGGTGGTGATTTCAATATCCAGCCAGACGGGGGGCGATTGCTCAACGCCGCGCCACTGCTCAAGCTGTTCGGTAATTGACGCCAGGTCGCCTTTTAAAACCGCCAACGGTTGAGTCACGGGGACAGCCAGACTTTCGGTACTTTGCCATTTCCCCTGCTCGAAGGTCACCAGATGCACGCATTTGCTTTTGCCGCACTCATCAAAGCTGAGGGCGATGGGCGAGCCGCAATAGCGGATATGCTCTGTGCCGCCGACACATTGCGCGCGGTGAATGTGTCCCAATGCGATATAATCCGCTGGGGGGAAATGCTGCGCCGGAAAGGCATCCAGCGTACCGATATAAATGTCGCGAACCGCATCGCTTTTGCTGGCGCCGACGGTGGTTAAATGCCCCGTCGCGATAACCGGCAGCTTTCGTTCGCCGCGTAGCTGGCACGCTTCCCGATATTGCTGTTGATAATAATCGGCAATCGCATGAAGAAGTTGCTGCTGTTTCTCGCTGCCGGATAACCCTGCCTGACTGGTAATAATGTCGCGCGGGCGCAAAAAGGGAATGGGGCACAGTACGGCGCCCGGAGAACCGTCGCGACGATGAAGTAGCCGCGGCGCATAGCCCGCGCTGGCGATCACGGTTGTATTGAGAAACGCCAGAATGTCGCGCGATTCGTTTAGCGTGGCGACGGAATCATGATTACCGGCCAGCACCACCAGATGACAGCCCGTTTGCTGTAAATTAACGACGAAACGGTTATAAAGTTCTCGGGCATAGCTTGGCGGCGAACCGGTATCAAAAATATCGCCAGCGACAATAATGGCATCCACCTGATGGGCCTGCGCGGTCTCCAGCAGCCAGTCCAGAAAAGCCTGATGCTCCGCGGCGCGGCTTTTACTGTAGAAGTTTTGTCCCAGATGCCAGTCAGAGGTGTGGAGGATGCGCATAATTGTTCCATGCAAAAAAAGCGTGAACGGGATTATACACGTCATCCCCTCCATTTTTGGGCGCAATTTACCGCCGGTACACGGTAATGCACGGTTTCACCGGTGTCATAAATCATCAACATGCTGTCAATGCCGCCTTTTTTTTTCATAAATCTGTCATAAATCTGACGCATAATGGCGCGGCATTGATAACTAACGACTAACAGGGCAAATTATGGCGAGACGTATTCTGGTCGTAGAAGATGAGGCGCCGATCCGTGAAATGGTGTGCTTCGTGCTCGAACAAAATGGCTTTCAGCCCGTAGAAGCCGAAGATTATGACAGTGCGGTGAATAAACTTAATGAACCCTGGCCGGATCTCATCCTTCTTGACTGGATGTTGCCCGGCGGGTCAGGGTTACAGTTTATTAAACATCTCAAACGTGAAGCCCTGACCCGGGATATTCCTGTGGTTATGCTGACCGCAAGAGGTGAGGAAGAAGATCGTGTGCGCGGGCTGGAAACCGGCGCTGACGATTACATTACCAAGCCGTTTTCCCCCAAGGAGTTGGTGGCGCGCATTAAAGCCGTTATGCGGCGCATCTCGCCGATGGCGGTCGAAGAGGTGATCGAGATGCAGGGACTGAGCCTTGATCCCGGCTCTCACCGCGTGATGACCGGCGACAGCCCGCTGGATATGGGGCCGACCGAATTTAAATTACTCCATTTCTTTATGACGCACCCGGAACGGGTTTACAGTCGCGAGCAGCTACTCAATCATGTCTGGGGCACCAATGTGTACGTTGAAGACCGGACGGTCGACGTGCATATTCGCCGTTTGCGTAAGGCGCTGGAGCACAGCGGCCACGACCGGATGGTGCAAACGGTACGCGGGACAGGGTATCGTTTTTCGACCCGCTTTTAATGCCTTTTCCGCCAGTAGAACACAGGTTTCTGGCGGAGAAGGCTTTCCATTCTTGAGGGAGTATGACGCGTGCTGGAACGGCTGTCATGGAAAAGGCTGGTGCTGGAGCTGGTGCTCTGTTGCATCCCCGCGCTTATCCTTAGCGCTTTTTTTGGTTATCTGCCGTGGTTTTTACTGGCGGCGGTGACGGGACTGCTTGCCTGGCATTTCTGGAATTTATTACGCCTCTCCTGGTGGCTTTGGGTCGACAGAAGTATGACGCCGCCGCCGGGACGGGGAAGCTGGGAACCGCTGTTATACGGTTTACACCAGATGCAGTTGCGAAATAAGAAGCGTCGCCGCGAGCTGGGGAACCTGATTAAACGTTTTCGCAGCGGCGCGGAGTCGCTGCCTGATGCCGTGGTACTGACCACAGAAGAGGGCGGCATTTTTTGGTGTAACGGTTTGGCGCAACAGATACTGGGGCTACGCTGGCCGGATGACAACGGGCAGAATATTCTCAATCTACTGCGTTATCCGGAGTTTACCCAGTATTTAAAAACGCGTGATTTCACCCGTCCGCTTCATTTGGTGCTCAATACCGGGCGGCACCTGGAGATCCGCGTCATGCCTTATACCGATAAACAACTCCTGATGGTGGCGCGCGATGTGACGCAAATGCATCAGCTTGAAGGCGCCAGACGTAACTTTTTCGCCAACGTTAGCCATGAATTGCGTACGCCATTGACGGTATTGCAAGGCTATCTGGAAATGATGCAGGAACAGGCGCTGGAGGGGGCGACGCGAGAGAAAGCGCTGCATACGATGCGCGAGCAAACGTATCGTATGGAAGGGCTGGTAAAACAACTGCTTACGCTGTCTAAAATTGAGGCGGCCCCGGCGCTGTTATTAAATGAAAAAGTGGATGTACCGATGATGCTGCGGGTCGTGGAGCGTGAAGCGCAGACGCTCAGCCAGCAGAAACATACCTTTACGTTTGAGGTCGACGATAGTCTTAGCGTTCTGGGCAATGAAGAGCAGCTACGTAGCGCGATCTCAAACCTGGTGTATAACGCGGTAAACCATACGCCGGCGGGAACGCATATTACGGTGAGCTGGCGACGTGCCGCGCATGGCGCTGAATTTTGCATTCAAGATAACGGTCCGGGGATTGCTGCCGAGCATATTCCTCGTCTGACCGAACGCTTCTACCGCGTCGATAAAGCGCGTTCGCGGCAAACGGGCGGCAGCGGCCTGGGATTGGCGATTGTGAAACATGCGTTGAATCACCATGAAAGCCGCCTTGAAATCGACAGTTCGCCTGGCAAAGGAACGCGATTTAGCTTTGTGCTGCCGGAACGTTTACTTGCCAAAAATAGTGATTAATTGCCTTTCGTAAGTATAACTTTCCATAAGCCAGCGGATGCTGGCTTATTTTCTTTGCAGTTAAGACGGGCTCGTTGAAACATTCAACGTTTGGTGATTTTTTGTTCGCATGATTAGCCATAACTTTTTCATGAGAATGGTGTTTTATTCTGGTTGTAAATTTCATATCGCTATATTCATCTGGTTTTTAGATCCCACCTTGCTTTAAAACGTTATAAGCGTTTAAATTGCGCTTCAGGTGCTGTCATTACGACTGCATTTGCGCGGTAAATCGAAAAACAATTCTTCGCCGCATCGGTCCGGGAGCTTTTCCCGCTGAAATTGATAAAAAACGCCGCTTTATAATCCTCCGGGAAAGGCAAAAATTTTAATGTTTACAACATCACCATCCACAGGCAGTAAGACTTTATGACCCATCAGTTAAAATCGCGCGATATCATCGCCCTGGGCTTTATGACATTTGCGCTGTTCGTTGGCGCAGGCAACATTATCTTTCCTCCTATGGTCGGTTTGCAGGCGGGTGAACACGTCTGGACAGCCGCTATTGGCTTTCTGATTACCGCCGTAGGGCTACCGGTTCTTACTGTTGTGGCGCTGGCGAAAGTCGGCGGCGGCGTAGACAGCCTCAGTACGCCGATTGGTAAAGTGGCGGGACTCCTGCTGGCGACCGTTTGCTATCTGGCCGTCGGGCCGTTATTTGCGACGCCGCGTACCGCGACGGTGTCGTTTGAGGTCGGTATCGCTCCGTTGACCGGCGATTCTGCAATGCCGTTGCTGATTTACAGCGTGGTCTATTTCGCTATCGTTATTCTGGTTTCCCTCTATCCGGGTAAGCTGCTGGATACGGTGGGGAATTTCCTGGCGCCGTTGAAAATTATTGCGCTGGTCATCCTTTCCGTCGCGGCTATCGTTTGGCCTGCCGGTCCAATCAGCAACGCCCTGGACGCTTATCAGAATGCGGCCTTTTCTAACGGATTTGTGAACGGCTATCTGACGATGGATACGCTGGGCGCGATGGTGTTTGGTATCGTTATTGTGAACGCGGCGCGTTCTCGCGGCGTGACCGAAGCGCGCCTGTTGACGCGTTACACGGTCTGGGCCGGCCTGATGGCGGGCGTGGGGCTGACGCTGCTTTACCTTGCCTTGTTCCGCTTAGGTTCTGACAGCGCGACGCTGGTCGATCAGTCAGCGAACGGCGCGGCGATTCTTCATGCCTATGTTCAGCATACCTTTGGCGGCGCGGGAAGCTTCCTGCTGGCGGCGCTGATCTTTATCGCGTGTCTGGTGACGGCGGTGGGGCTGACCTGCGCCTGCGCTGAGTTTTTCGCGCAGTATATTCCGCTGTCTTACCGCACGCTGGTCTTTATTCTCGGCGGCTTCTCTATGGTGGTATCAAACCTCGGACTGAGCCATCTGATTCAAATCTCCATTCCGGTGCTGACGGCTATCTATCCGCCGTGTATCGCACTGGTTGTATTAAGTTTTACCCGCTCATGGTGGCATAATTCCACCCGTATCATCGCGCCGGCCATGTTTATCAGTCTGCTTTTTGGTATCCTTGACGGCATCAAAGCATCTGCCTTTGGCGATATGCTGCCAGCCTGGAGTCAGCGTTTGCCGCTGGCGGAACAGGGGCTGGCGTGGTTGATGCCAACGGTGGTGATGGTGATCCTGGCGATTATCTGGGATCGCGCGGCGGGTCGGCAGGTGACCTCCAGCGCTCACTAAAATCGCTGACATATGTGTACACCACGGGGCTTAACGCCCCGTGGTTTTTTATTGTGTTGATAGGTCAGAAATTGATGGAAAGCAATAATAAGCTAAAGCGTGGGCTGAGCACCCGGCACATTCGCTTTATGGCATTAGGTTCGGCAATCGGCACCGGCCTGTTTTACGGCTCGGCGGACGCCATCAAAATGGCGGGGCCGAGCGTGCTGTTGGCCTATATTATTGGCGGGGTCGCGGCATATATCATTATGCGCGCATTGGGGGAAATGTCCGTTCACAACCCTGCCGCCAGCTCATTTTCGCGCTATGCGCAGGAAAACCTCGGCCCGCTTGCGGGCTACATTACCGGCTGGACCTACTGTTTTGAGATCTTGATCGTCGCCATTGCCGACGTGACCGCGTTCGGCATTTACATGGGAGTCTGGTTCCCCGCCGTGCCGCACTGGATTTGGGTGCTTAGCGTGGTGCTGATCATTTGCGCCATCAACCTGATGAGCGTCAAGGTGTTCGGCGAGCTGGAGTTTTGGTTCTCCTTCTTCAAAGTCGCCACCATTATTATCATGATTGTTGCGGGTATCGGCATCATTGTGTGGGGAATTGGCAACGGCGGGCAGCCGACCGGCATTCATAACCTGTGGAGCAACGGCGGCTTCTTCAGCAATGGCTGGCTGGGAATGATCATGTCGCTGCAAATGGTGATGTTCGCTTATGGCGGGATTGAGATTATCGGTATCACCGCCGGGGAAGCGAAAGACCCGGAGAAATCCATTCCGCGCGCCATTAACTCAGTACCGATGCGTATCCTGGTATTTTATGTCGGCACGCTGTTCGTCATTATGTCTATCTATCCGTGGAATCAGGTCGGCACAAACGGCAGCCCATTTGTGCTGACGTTCCAGCATATGGGGATTACCTTTGCCGCCAGCATTCTGAACTTTGTGGTATTGACCGCCTCGCTTTCCGCTATCAATTCTGATGTGTTTGGTGTAGGCCGTATGCTGCATGGTATGGCGGAGCAGGGGAGCGCGCCGAAAGTCTTTGCCAAAACGTCACGCCGTGGTATTCCGTGGGTCACTGTGCTGGTGATGACGATTGCGCTGCTGTTTGCGGTTTACCTGAACTACATCATGCCGGAAAACGTCTTCCTGGTGATTGCCTCGCTGGCGACGTTTGCGACGGTATGGGTATGGATTATGATCCTGCTGTCGCAAATCGCCTTCCGTCGTCGTTTACCGCCGGAAGAGGTAAAAGCGCTGAAGTTTAAGGTGCCGGGCGGTGTCGTAACGACGATAGCGGGTCTGATTTTCCTGGTCTTCATTATTGCGCTTATCGGCTACCATCCGGATACCCGCATCTCACTGTATGTGGGCTTCGCCTGGATAGTTCTGCTGTTGATTGGCTGGATATTTAAACGCCGTCGCGACCGTCAATTGGCGCAGGCGTAGTCGTTTTTCTCTGCCTTATCCGGTCTGCAGGCAACGGTAGACCGGATAAGCGGAGCCGCTTCTCCTCCTGGAGCCTCCTCCCCTAATAAACCCCTGGATGATGAGTTATCCTTTAAATCTCTGTGGCAAGGTGGCCCCATTTTCAGTAGAGGGGATACGAGATGTTGAATGCCTGGCACTTACCGGTTGCCCCATTTGTGAAGCAACATAACGATAAATTAACCATTACGCTGTGGCTGAGCGGAGAAAATCCGCCGTCTCGCGTGACGTTGCGCTCAGAATTCGATAATGAAGAAATCTCACTGGCGATGCGCAAACAGCGCCGCCAGCCGCAGCCGGGCGTGACGGCGTGGCGAGCGACGCTCAATATCGCGTTAGGGCAGCCCCGTCGCCGTTACAGCTTTAAATTGCTTTGGCACGACCGCCAGCTTTGGTTTACGCCACAGGGATTTAGCCGTTTTCCGCCTGCGCGTCTGGAACAATTTGCGGTTGATGCGCCGGATAGCGGCCCGCAGTGGGTCGCCGATCAAATTTTTTATCAGATCTTCCCGGATCGTTTTGCCCGCAGCGCGACGCGTGAAGCCGATCAGGACCGGGTGTATTACCATCATGCCGCAGGTCAGGAGATTGTGCTGCGCGACTGGGACGATCCTTTAACCCCCCAGGCGGGCGGTTCCACCTTTTACGGCGGCTGTCTGAATGGCATTTGTGAGAAGCTGCCGTATCTGAAAAAACTGGGCGTCACAGCGCTATATCTGAATCCGGTATTTACCGCGCCGAGCGTCCATAAGTACGACACGGAAGATTATCGCCATGTCGATCCGCAATTTGGCGGCGATCGGGCGCTGCTACGCCTGCGGCGTGAAACCCAGGCGCAGGGCATGAGGCTGGTGCTGGATGGCGTGTTTAATCATAGCGGCGACTCGCATGCGTGGTTTGACAGGCATAACCGCAGCACTGGCGGTGCGTGCCATCACCCGGACTCGCCGTGGCGCGACTGGTACTCCTTTTCACCACAAGGCGTGGCGCTGGACTGGTTGGGTTATCCGAGCCTGCCGAAACTCGATTATCAATCAGAAACGCTGGTGGATGAGATCTATCGCGGTGAGGACAGTATCGTTCGTCACTGGCTAAAGGCACCGTGGAATATGGACGGCTGGCGGCTGGATGTCGTACATATGCTGGGCGAGGCGGGCGGGGCGCGTCATAATTTGCAGCACGTCGCCGGTATTACCCGGGCGGCAAAAGAGGCGCAGCCCGAAGCCTATATTGTGGGGGAACATTTCGGCGATGCGCGGCAGTGGCTACAGGCCGATGCGGAAGATGCCGCCATGAATTATCGCGGCTTCACCTTCCCGCTGTGGGGATTTCTCGCCAATACTGATATCGCTTACGAACCACAGCATATTGATGCCCGGACCTGTATCGCGTGGATGGATAACTACCGCGCCGGGCTGTCACATCAGCAACAACTGCGCATGTTTAATCAACTCGACAGCCATGATACTGCGCGCTTTAAAACCCTGCTGGGTAAAGACGCGGCGCGCCTGCCGCTGGCGGTGGTCTGGCTGTTTACCTGGCCCGGCGTGCCATGTATTTATTACGGCGATGAAGTCGGCGTGGACGGCGCAAATGACCCCATGTGCCGCAAACCGTTCCCGTGGGATGAACGCAAGCAGGACGGCAACTTGCTGGCGCTGTACCAGCGTATGGCGAAACTGCGCCAGCGCAGTCTGGCGCTGCGTCGTGGCGGATGCCAGGCGCTGTATGCCGAAGGTGACGTAGTGGTATTCGTGCGAGTTTATCAGCAGCAGCGGGCGTTGGTGGCGATTAACCGGGGCGAGGCCTGTGAAGTGGCGCTGGAAGCGTTGCCGTTGCTGAACGTGGCCGGATGGCAATGTAAAACGGGAAGCGGTGACATCCGCGAGGGAAGACTTAGTTTACCCGCGATTTCCGCGACCGTATGGATGAATCGTTGAGGCGAGGTGGTTCGTAACACCTCACGCATAAAAAAGGCTCGCATTCGCGAGCCTTTTATCAATGCACTGACTTACAGGCTGGAAATGTTCTCAGCCAAGTATTTAGCCACGCCGTCCGGAGAGGCGTTCATGCCTTCTTTGCCTTTTTCCCACTGCGCCGGGCAGACATCACCGTGCTCTTCGTGGAACTGCAGCGCGTCGACCATACGCAGCATTTCGTCGATATTACGACCCAGCGGCAGATCGTTTACGACCTGGTGGCGAACAATACCGTTAGCGTCAATCAGGAAAGAGCCGCGCAGCGCAACGCCTTCGTCCGGGTGTTCGATACCGTAAGCTTTCTGAATTTCACGCTTCACGTCGGCGACCATTGCGTATTTCACCGGGCCAATGCCGCCTTTATCGACAGGGGTGTTACGCCATGCGTTGTGAACGAACTCAGAGTCGAAAGAAACGCCGACCACTTCAACGCCGCGCTTCTGGAATTCTTCATAACGTTTATCAAAGGCGATCAGCTCAGACGGGCAAACAAAAGTGAAGTCCATCGGCCAGAAGAACAGAACGGTCGTTTTACCATTGGTGTGCTGTTTGAAGTTGAATTTATCAACAATCTCACCGCTACCCAGTACCGCCGCAGCGGTGAAATCCGGGGCCTGACGAGTAACCAGTACCATAATAATTCTCCTGCAATATTAAGGGTTTTAGAACGCAACGCGGGCAGTATAGGGAGGGCGAAGCGACAAAACAATGCGGTCTTGACAATCAATGAGACAGCTTTTGCCTATCGATCGGGTCATTATAAATCGTAATGATGACCCCTTTATGACAGCGAACCATCTTTCTGCCAACGGCGGATCTGACGCACGCCCTCGCTATCAGGCCGTCACAGCGCTTTGCGGGCGGCCTGTGCCATCATACGCGGATAAAAATGCCAGAAGCGCTCTTCTAACGCGTCGTAGTGCGCGTCCAGATCGTACCAGGAATCACGCAAGGCATCCAGCCGGGGACGGCGATTCGCCATGCCATTCAGCACGTTTTGAATGAAATCCATATCGCGATACCGCTCTAACCATTTTTCTGACCAAAGATAATCATTCAGGTTGACAAAGCGCGGCGGGGAGTCGGGCAGAATCGTCGCGACCTGCGCATGGGCGTAGCCGACAAACGCCTGAAGTGGAAAATCGGGAGAGATTTGCGTCCAGTGGCGCGATAAAAAATGATCCCACATGACGTCCAGCGTAATGGGCGCCACGCGCCGCGTTTCATGGCGGAACCACTCTCGCGCCTCACGAACTTCCGGCAGGTTGTCGGTCATGACGTCAATACGCCGATGCATATAAATACCCTCTACCACGTCAGGAGGATAATGCGTTGCCGGGTTACCGCGGACAAAATCGGCCAGCAGATTACCGGAAAGCGAGCTGTCGGCAAGGTGCGCCAGATGCAGGTGAGCAAGAAAATTCATTATTGATTCTCTGTCCAAAAAGCGGGTAACGGTTGCAGCGGGAACGCCCCGGCACTAGACTACCCGCCTCTTATTTTAGTCTGAGTCAGAGTCATGCGCGTTACCGATTTTTCCTTTGAACTACCCGAATCCCTGATTGCCCACTACCCACAGCCGGAACGCAGTCGCTGCCGTTTGCTGTCATTAGAGGGGCCGACGGGCGCGCTGACGCACGGTACTTTCACCGATCTGCTCGATAAGCTCAACCCTGGCGATTTGCTGGTCTTCAATAATACCCGCGTGATCCCGGCGCGGCTCTTTGGCCGTAAAGCCAGCGGCGGCAAGATAGAAGTGCTGGTCGAACGTATGCTCGATGATAAACGCATCCTGGCGCATATTCGCGCTTCTAAAGCGCCAAAACCGGGCACGGAACTGCTACTGGGCGACGACGAAAGTATCCACGCGACCATGACCGCGCGTCACGGCGCTCTGTTTGAAGTTGAGTTTAATGACCCGCGTCCGGTGCTGGATATTCTCAACGCCATCGGCCATATGCCGTTGCCGCCGTATATCGACCGTCCGGACGAGGACGCCGACCGCGAACTGTATCAGACGGTTTACAGTGAAAAACCGGGCGCCGTCGCCGCGCCGACCGCGGGGCTGCACTTTGATGAGCCGCTGCTGGCGGCGCTTCGTGAGAAAGGTATCGAAATGGCGTTTGTTACGCTACACGTCGGCGCGGGCACTTTCCAGCCGGTGCGTGTCGATACCATTGAAGATCACATCATGCACTCCGAATATGCTGAGGTGCCGCAAGAGGTGGTCGACGCGGTGCTGGCGGCGAAAGCGCGCGGCAACCGGGTTATCGCCGTCGGCACCACCTCGGTACGCTCGCTGGAAAGCGCGGCGCAGGCGGCAAAAAGCGATTTGATAGAGCCGTTCTTCGGCGATACGCAAATCTTTATTTATCCAGGTTATCAATACAAAGTGATTGATGCGCTGATCACCAACTTCCATCTGCCGGAATCGACGTTGATTATGCTGGTTTCCGCATTTGCCGGTTATCAACACACCATGAATGCCTATAAGACTGCGGTAGAACAAAAATATCGCTTTTTTAGCTACGGGGACGCGATGTTTATCACGTACAATCCGCAGGCTATTTCTGAGCGTCCGTAAGAAGGCTATCTCACTTGCCATTTTGACGCCGGGCAGTGTTCGCCATCCTCACGTACTGCGTGTACGCTCCGGTGGTTGTGCGCTGGTCGACCCCAAACTGGCTGCGCCGATGACGCCTTCGGGAATTTATTAGCTATGGAATCATTCCGTAGCGAGTCGTTAAACGTCGGACTGTTTTTCTGACGCAGGAGTGATAATGAAATTTGAGTTAGATACCACCGATGGTCGCGCGCGTCGCGGTCGTCTGGTGTTTGATCGTGGCGTAGTGGAAACGCCTGCTTTTATGCCTGTGGGTACTTACGGTACCGTGAAAGGCATGACGCCGGAAGAAGTGGAAGCGACCGGCGCGCAGATTATTCTCGGCAACACTTTCCACCTGTGGCTGCGCCCGGGTCAGGAAATCATGAAGCTGCATGGCGATCTGCACGATTTTATGCAGTGGAAAGGGCCGATTCTCACCGATTCCGGCGGCTTCCAGGTCTTCAGCCTCGGCGATATTCGTAAGATTACCGAGCAAGGTGTGCACTTCCGTAACCCGATCAACGGCGATCCGATTTTCCTCGATCCGGAAAAGTCGATGGAGATCCAGTACGATCTCGGTTCCGATATCGTGATGATCTTTGATGAATGTACGCCGTATCCGGCAGACTGGGACTATGCTAAACGCTCGATGGAGATGTCGTTGCGTTGGGCGAAGCGTAGCCGCGACCGTTTTGATAGCCTTGGCAATAAGAATGCGCTTTTTGGCATTATTCAGGGCAGCGTTTACGAAGATTTACGCGATATCTCGGTGAAAGGTCTGGTAGAGATTGGCTTTGATGGCTACGCTGTCGGCGGTTTGGCTGTCGGTGAGCCGAAAGCAGATATGCACCGTATTCTGGAGCACGTTTGCCCGCAGATCCCGGCTGACAAACCGCGTTACCTGATGGGCGTGGGTAAACCGGAAGATCTGGTGGAAGGGGTGCGTCGCGGTATTGATATGTTTGACTGTGTCATGCCAACGCGAAATGCCCGTAATGGTCATCTGTTTGTGACCGACGGCGTGGTGAAGATTCGTAATGCAAAGCATAAAAGCGACACCAGCCCGCTTGACGCCGAGTGCGATTGCTACACCTGTCGCAATTATTCACGCGCTTACTTGCATCATCTCGACCGTTGCAACGAAATATTAGGTGCGCGTCTCAATACCATTCATAACTTGCGTTACTACCAGCGTTTGATGGCGGGTTTACGCAAGGCTATTGAAGAGGGTAAATTAGAGAGCTTCGTAACCGAGTTTTACCAACGTCAGGGGCGACCCGTTCCACCTTTGAACGTTGATTAATTTTAATAATGAGGGAATTTGAATGAGCTTTTTTATTTCTGATGCGGTAGCGGCAACAGGTGCTCCAGCGCAGGGCAGCCCGATGTCTCTGATTTTAATGCTGGTGGTGTTTGGTCTGATTTTCTATTTCATGATCCTGCGCCCGCAGCAGAAGCGCACCAAAGAGCACAAAAAGCTGATGGACTCCATTGCGAAAGGTGATGAAGTTCTGACGAATGGCGGTCTGGTCGGTCGAGTGACCAAAGTAGCGGAAGCCGGCTACATTGCCATCGCGCTGAATGACACCACGGAAGTGGTTATCAAACGTGACTTCGTAGCTGCCGTTCTGCCGAAAGGCACCATGAAGGCGCTGTAATATTTCGTTTTCCCAAAGGGAACTGCCGTGTTAAACCGTTATCCTTTGTGGAAGTACATCATGCTGGTCGTCGTGATTATCGTCGGCCTGCTTTACGCACTTCCCAACCTGTATGGTGAGGATCCGGCTGTTCAAATCACTGGCGTGCGCGGCGTCGCCGCCAGTGAGCAAACGCTGATCCAGGTCCAGAAAACGTTACAAGAAGAAAAAATTCCCGCTAAGTCTGTGGCACTGGAAGAGGGCGCTATTCTTGCGCGCTTCGACACCACCGATACCCAGCTACGCGCCCGTGAAGCGCTGATGAGCGTGCTGGGGGATAAATATGTCGTGGCGCTTAACCTTGCGCCGGCTACGCCGCGCTGGTTGGCGGCTATTCACGCCGATCCGATGAAGCTCGGTCTTGATCTGCGCGGCGGCGTTCACTTCCTGATGGAAGTGGATATGGATACCGCGTTAGGTAAACTCCAGGAACAAAATATCGATAGCCTGCGCAGCGATCTGCGTGAAAAAGGCATTCCTTATACCACCGTTCGTAAAGAAAATAATTATGGGTTGAGCATCACGTTCCGTGACAGCAAAGCGCGTGATGAGGCGATCGCCTATCTGACGCCGCGTCATCGTGACCTGGTGATTTCCAGCCAGGGCGGTAATCAACTTCGCGCGGTAATGACCGATGCGCGCCTGAGCGAAGCGCGCGAATACGCCGTTCAGCAGAACATTAATATTCTGCGTAACCGTGTTAACCAACTGGGCGTCGCGGAGCCAGTCGTACAGCGTCAGGGCGCAGACCGTATTGTGGTTGAGCTGCCGGGTATCCAGGATACCGCTCGCGCGAAAGAAATTCTCGGCGCGACCGCGACGCTGGAATTCCGTCTGGTGAATACCAACGTTGACCAGGCCGCCGCTGCTGCCGGGCGCGTACCGGGTGATTCCGAAGTGAAACAGACCCGCGAAGGCCAGCCGGTGGTATTGTACAAACGCGTGATCCTCACGGGCGACCATATCACCGACTCGACGTCCAGCCAGGATGAATATAACCAACCGCAGGTTAACATCTCGCTGGATAGCGCAGGCGGCAATATCATGTCTAACTTCACTAAGGACAATATCGGCAAACCGATGGCGACCCTGTTTGTGGAGTATAAAGACAGCGGTAAGAAAGACGCTAACGGTCGCGCCGTACTGGTGAAACAGGAAGAGGTGATTAACATTGCCAACATCCAGTCTCGGCTGGGTAACAGCTTCCGTATTACCGGTATCAGCAACCCGAACGAAGCGCGTCAGCTCTCGTTGTTGCTGCGTGCGGGTGCCCTGATTGCGCCGATTCAGATCGTTGAAGAGCGCACCATTGGCCCGACTCTGGGTATGCAGAACATCAAGCAGGGCCTGGAAGCCTGTCTGGCCGGTCTGGTGGTCTCCATCCTGTTCATGATCTTCTTCTATAAGAAGTTTGGTCTGATTGCGACCAGCGCGTTAGTGGCTAACCTGGTGTTGATTGTCGGTATCATGTCGCTGTTGCCGGGGGCAACGCTCAGTATGCCGGGGATTGCGGGTATCGTGTTAACCCTTGCAGTGGCGGTCGACGCCAACGTTCTGATTAACGAACGTATCAAAGAAGAGTTGAGTAATGGCCGCACGGTACAGCAGGCGATAAACGAAGGCTATGCCGGCGCGTTCAGTTCCATCTTCGATGCGAACATCACGACGCTGATTAAAGTCATCATTCTGTATGCTGTCGGTACCGGGGCAATTAAAGGGTTCGCGATTACGACCGGTATCGGTGTGGCGACGTCGATGTTTACCGCGATTATCGGTACGCGTGCTATCGTAAACCTGCTATATGGCGGCAAGCGCGTCACTAAGCTGTCAATCTGAGGAGTGCGATGTGGCACAGGAATACACTGTTGAACAACTAAACCACGGCCGTAAAGTCTATGACTTTATGCGCTGGGACTTCTGGGCATTCGGCATCTCCGGGCTGTTGCTGATCGCGGCCATTGTCATTATGGGCGTACGCGGGTTTAACTGGGGGCTGGATTTCACCGGCGGCACGGTAATTGAAATCACGCTGGAAAAACCGGCTGAAATGGACGTGATGCGCGAAGCGCTGCAAAAAGCGGGCTATGAAGAGCCGCAGTTGCAGAACTTTGGCAGTAGTCACGACATTATGGTGCGTATGCCGCCAACCGAAGGTGAAACCGGCGGTCAGGTACTGGGTAGCAAAGTGGTGACGATCATTAATGAAGCCACCAACCAGAATGCGGCCGTGAAGCGTATTGAATTCGTGGGGCCAAGCGTGGGCGCCGATCTGGCGCAAACCGGCGCCATGGCGCTGCTGGTGGCGTTGATCTCTATCCTCGTTTATGTCGGTTTCCGCTTTGAGTGGCGACTGGCGGCAGGGGTGGTCATCGCGCTGGCGCACGACGTGATCATTACGCTGGGGATACTGTCGCTTTTCCATATCGAGATTGACCTGACCATTGTGGCATCGTTGATGTCGGTGATCGGTTACTCGCTGAACGACAGTATCGTGGTCTCCGACCGTATTCGTGAAAACTTCCGCAAAATCCGTCGCGGGACGCCTTACGAAATCTTTAACGTGTCGCTGACCCAGACGCTACACCGTACGTTGATTACCTCCGGTACGACGTTAGTGGTAATTCTGATGCTGTACCTCTTCGGCGGTCCGGTACTGGAAGGCTTCTCGCTGACGATGCTGATCGGTGTCTCTATTGGTACGGCATCTTCTATCTATGTCGCATCGGCGCTGGCGCTGAAACTCGGTATGAAGCGCGAGCATATGCTGCAGCAGAAAGTCGAAAAAGAAGGGGCGGATCAGCCGTCCATTCTGCCGTAAACACGTATTTAAGTGTTATCTGAATCCCGGTCATGCGATCGGGATTTTTTTATTTATGTACCATGACGATAAACATTACTGACAGTATGCTGTCAGGAGCCCTGTCATACACTCCTCATGAATTTACCCACACTCGCAGGAGGATGTATGAAAAACTTGATTAACTGGTTTGAAATTCCAGTTACTGATATGGCGCGTGCAATCGCCTTTTATGAGCAAGTGATGCAGATATCGTTATGTCGGGAAACCATGGATGGGGCGGACCTGGCCGTATTCCCGTATGCTGAACCCGGACCCGGCGGAGCGCTGATAAAGCAGGATGATGTCGCTCCAGTTGCGCAGGGAGTCGTTATTTATCTGCATACCGCCGATTTGTTAGCCTCGATTGAACGTGTCGTCCTTGCCGGTGGCAAGTGTGTTCTGGAACCCATGGTTCCCGGAGATGACATTGGAACCATCGCGTTGTTTATTGACAGCGAAGGTAACCGAATAGGTTTACATCAACCTGCGTGATATTTGCTAAATGTAGAGAGTCAATATGACCAGACGCGCTGACCGTTTGTTTCAGATCGTGCAAATTTTGCGGGGTAGACGACTGACGACGGCAGCGCTGTTGGCACAGCGGCTTGCGGTTTCTGAACGGACGATTTATCGCGATATTCGCGATCTGTCGTTATCCGGTGTGCCTGTCGAAGGTGAAGCGGGGAGCGGATACCGTTTAATGGCGGGTTTTGATCTGCCGCCCTTGATGCTTACCCATCGTGAATCGGAAGCACTGATGGTGGCTATACGGTTATTGAAAACCTGGGGCGGCGATTCGCTATCGCGCGAGCTTGAATCCGCCCAGGAAAAAGTGTTGGCTATTTTACCGGAAGAAAGCCGTCGTAAAGCGGAGCAGACACGGATTTACGCTCCGGAGTTGGGTACATCTCCACATTCGCGCAGCGCGTTTGATCTTATCCATCAGGCCGTTTCGGCGCAGCAGGTGTTGGCGCTACATTATCGTGATGAAGCGGGGCATCTCTCTTCACGGGATATACAACCTCTGGGATTGTTTTTCTGGGGAGAGCACTGGCTACTGGTTGCCTGGTGTGAGAGACGGGAAGACTATCGGTGTTTTCGCCTCGATCGCTGTTTACAAATTACTCCGCTTAACCGGCGATTTCGTGAAACAATCGACCGTTCTTTGCGTGATTTTTTGCGTAAAGTTGAGCACGAAAAAATGCCGTAAGATGTGATAGCGATAACTCCAACGCTTGTAAAACGGGTTGATTGGTCATCAGTTTGTCTGAAATAGCCTGCCTTACCTGGATATATAAGTTGCACAGAATCATTGCTAAAAGCCCGGCTTCGCGGGAAACTGCGCATAACTCTTTGTATTATTCAGGTACCTGTTAATTATGGCTATCATCCCAAAAAACTACGCGCGCCTGGAAAGCGGCTATCGTGAAAAAGCGCTGAAGCTGTTTCCGTGGGTGTGCGGACGTTGTTCCCGTGAGTTTGTGTATTCAAATCTGCGTGAGCTGACGGTGCATCATATCGATCATGACCACACCAATAACCCGGAAGACGGCAGTAACTGGGAGCTATTGTGCCTCTACTGCCACGATCATGAGCATTCTAAATATACCGAAGCCGATCAGTACGGTTCGACGGTCATTGCCGGGGAAGATGCGCAAAAAGATGTCGGCGAGGCGACTTATAACCCGTTTGCCGATCTGAAAGCGATGATGAACAAAAAGAAATAAGCAGGCTGCTGACAAAGCTGTTGGTGCTGTTGAATGTTAGGTTACGCTTCGCTCCACCCAACGGAATCCGCAATATAAATGAATTATTGGTTTTCGTAGGTCGGATGCAATCCGACATTTTTTCAGCCCCGGAGTTTGTCGCCAGACCCAAACGTCCTGTAACGCATACATTGTCACTGGAATCCCGATCGCAAGGTTGGGATTTTTTTGTTTTTAATTCATGCCGATACTGGCGAGCAGAGTAGAATCAGCGGTAAGCCGGGGCAACCCGGTGAGGCGCAATGTTGCGGGGGCTTGATCCCCGGTGGCCTTGTCGCTGGAAAGAGAAAACCCCCGCACATTGTTCGGTATTCACCGGCAACATTACGGGGGCTAACTTGACCCTAGACAAGTTGAGGATAGCCGCGAACCGTTGCCATTGCAACAAAGGCGGCAATATGACGCTCACAGAGTTGAGCATTACTATCTGGCACGATCTGGCGGCACCAACGCTGGTCGGGATTGCGACAGGTCTGTTTTTAGGCTGGCGGCATCGCCGGAAGTAATGTGAAGTGGGCGCGACTCGCCGCCGCATGGCAGCATGCGCCCGAAACGGGCCAGAGGGCGACCTCTGGCCTTTTTTGCAGGTTTAGAAGTTATAACCCACGACCAGGTAGCCGCCCCAGCCGGTAGATTTCGCGCTGAAATCGCCGTCGCCCCAGTTCAGTTTTGCGCCATTCTGCCACTGTCCGCCGTTATGGAAGTAACGCGCAACGACCGAGTAGTGCCAGTGATCGTAGTTCAGCGCCAGGATATGGCTGGAAGCGATGGAGTTGCTGGTACGGTTCGGATCGTCGCCTAAATCAGATCCCCAGTCAAAGTTGGTAAAGCCGATATAGCTCAGTTTACCGCCCCACAGATCGGTGATGGGGACGAAGTATTTCACTTTGAAACGGTAGCCGTCCCATTCGTTTTCATTGGACGCGCCGTAGTTTTGCCACTGATATTTCGCATACACGTTCAGCGACAGGCCCATCGGCAGGCCGGTGTCGATATCGGTCCCCAGACCCATATACCACGTGCTCTGGCGGCTGGCTTTGTTATCGCCCATATCGTAGATGTAGTTGTTGGCGAAATACCACTCTTTAAACGGGCCGAAGCTCAGGTCTGCGCCGGTCAGCTTATCAATCGAGAAACGCGGCTCGATTTCCATGAACAGCGGAGAACCGTCGGACCAGATACCTTTATCGTTGCCGTTACCCCAATCAAAGGTTTTGGGAATATCGATATAGCCGTAGAAATCAAACCAGTCTTTTTTGGCAAATGCTTCATATTCCAGATAGACGTCGTTGTTCAATTTCGGCGAGAAACGGGTATGGTAGCTGCCTACCACGTTTACGCTCTGGTGCCACCAGTCGGACAAATACTGCGGCTGATCATTTTCTGCTGCGTTAGCAGTAAAAGATGAGGTGAGCGCCAGCGCTGCGCTGACTGCGAGTAAAGTTTTTTTCATATGTATGCCACTGTTTGAAATCCCTTACGGGAGTGAAAAGAACGCAATTTGCGTTTCTAAATATTTCGTGTTTCTGCGGAGCCTATTATAAAAATCATTGCTCACAAAAATATGTCTTGTTTCACATATCTATCATTTACGTAATCGATTGCGTTCACGTTTGCGCATTTTAGACGCGGCGACAGTACTATCTTTCATGAATATTACCAATTCATGCCATAAATGACGGAAATGTCAGTAGGGCAACAAAAGTCGCGCGGGGGATGTTGCGGAACGCACAAAACGCTCCGCCAGAACGTTTATTGATTAACAGGCTGAATATCATGGATGCGAATGAAGCCTAACTGCGCCGGTGTGATCCCCTTCAACGGTAACGAAATATTGACATCACTGGGCGCCAGCAAACTGGCAGGGGCATTTACCAGAAGGCTCTGTGCATTCACCTCCTGATAGTTCTCCGTAGTGCCCTGAAGTTGCCCGTACTCTACGGTAGCGCTGAATGCTGGCAGCGGATCGCGGGACTCGCCCTGAATGCGTAACGTTGCGTGAGCGCCGTCTGCGACAGGCGTAATCTCCAGCAATGTCATACGTAGCGTACCGATCTGACTCTCCAGCCGGGCAGACGTATTGGCGCCAGGCAACAAATAGACGCCGCGGGTTGACTCCGCATTCAGCTTATTTTGTTGGGTAATTTTTACCGTTTCCTGATTCAGTTGGGTCATCTCTTTATTCAGGGTGCTAATGCTTTGATGCATCTGGCGAACTTCACTCTGCGGCGCGCAGGCGGTCAGGCTCAAGAGACTTCCCACCAGGAGAATTCTTAGGTAACGTCTTGTCATGTCGATCATTTCCTTCGTGGTTCGATAGCGTAATGGTAGTGCGCTATACGCACAAAGGCACCGATCCTTTATCTCAAAAGCGCTCCGCCTTTGTTGTCGCGCCAGTTCAGGGTAAAATAGTGTTTTCTAAATCATCTGGTCAGGACGCCGTATGCATTGCCCATTTTGTTTCGCCGTAGATACCAAAGTCATTGACTCTCGTCTTGTAGGCGAGGGCTCGTCCGTGCGCCGCCGTCGGCAGTGTCTGGTGTGTAATGAACGCTTTACGACCTTTGAAGTGGCTGAACTGGTCATGCCGCGCGTGATAAAAAGCAACGATGTGCGCGAACCCTTTAATGAGGATAAGCTGCGTAGCGGCATGTTGAGAGCGCTGGAAAAAAGACCCGTCAGCGCAGATGATGTTGAAATGGCATTGAACCATATTAAGTCACAATTACGTGCCACTGGGGAGCGTGAAGTTCCCAGCAAGATGATTGGCAACCTGGTCATGGAGCAGCTGAAAAAACTCGATAAAGTCGCGTATATTCGCTTTGCCTCCGTCTATCGCAGTTTCGAAGATATCAAAGACTTTGGCGAAGAAATCGCTCGCCTACAGGACTAAGCCATGCAGGATGAGTTTTACATGGCGCGAGCGCTCAAACTGGCGCAGCGTGGACGTTTCACCACTCACCCGAACCCTAATGTCGGCTGTGTCATTGTTAACAATGGCGATATCGTCGGCGAAGGTTATCACCATCGCGCCGGAGAGCCGCACGCCGAGGTCCATGCGCTGCGGATGGCGGGCGCAAAAGCCAAAGGCGCAACCGCCTATGTCACGCTTGAACCCTGTAGCCATCATGGGCGAACGCCGCCATGTTGTGATGCGCTGATTGCGGCCGGCGTCGCGCGCGTGGTCGCCGCGATGCAGGACCCGAACCCACAGGTCGCCGGGCGTGGGCTGTATCGCCTGCAACAGGCGGGTATTGCGGTCAGCCACGGGTTAATGATGAGTGAAGCGGAGGCGCTCAATAAAGGCTTCCTCAAACGGATGCGTACCGGATTCCCTTATCTTCAGCTTAAACTGGGCGCCTCCGTCGACGGACGGACGGCGATGGCCAGCGGCGAAAGCCAGTGGATCACCTCGCCGCAGGCCCGGCGCGACGTTCAGCGCTTGCGTGCGCAAAGTCACGCTATCTTAACCAGTAGCGCGACGGTATTGGCTGACGATCCGGCCTTGACGGTGCGTTGGGCGGAGTTAGACGCCTCTACGCAGGCGTCTTACCCGCAGGAAAATCTGCGCCAGCCGGTGCGAATTGTTATCGACAGCCAAAACCGGGTAACGCCTGCGCATCGTATTGTGCAGCAGCCTGGCGAAACGTGGATTGCGCGTACCCAGGAAGATAGCCGCGCGTGGCCCGATTCGGTTCGTACTATCAGCGTGCCGGCGCACAACGGACATTTGGATCTGGTTGTGCTGATGATGCAGTTAGGCAGGCAGCAGATTAATAGCATATGGGTTGAAGCCGGACCGGGACTGGCGGGCGCGTTGCTGCAAGCCGGGCTGGTGGATGAACTGATTGTCTATGTCGCGCCTAAATTGTTGGGAACCCAGGCGCGGGGATTATGCGAATTGCCGGGGCTTGAGAAGCTCGCCGACGCGCCGCAATTTACCTTCAGCGAAATACGTCATGTCGGCCCGGATGTTTGCCTGCATATGGTGAGCGCATGAGTTCTCCCGTCGAAAGGGGAGCAGCGCTCAAATTATTATGATAAAATCCGCCCCCCTGCGGGGCCAAATGAACCCTGGAAGAGAGAATATGAACATTATTAAAGCTAACGTTGCAGCCCCTGACGCTCGTGTCGCCATCACTATTGCGCGTTTCAATCAGTTTATCAACGACAGCCTGCTGGATGGCGCGGTTGATGCCCTGACGCGTATTGGTCAGGTAAAAGATGATAATATTACCGTAGTGTGGGTGCCTGGCGCTTATGAACTGCCGCTGGCGACCGAAGCGCTGGCGAAAAGCGGTAAATATGACGCCGTGGTTGCGCTGGGAACCGTGATTCGCGGGGGGACTGCGCACTTTGAATATGTGGCAGGCGGCGCCAGCAATGGCCTGGCAAGCGTTGCCCAGGACAGCGGCGTGCCGGTAGCCTTTGGTGTTCTGACCACCGAGAGTATTGAACAAGCCATCGAACGTGCTGGTACAAAAGCCGGTAATAAAGGCGCAGAAGCTGCGCTGACCGCGCTTGAAATGATTAATGTATTGAAAGCCATTAAGGCCTGATTTTTTGTAAGGGGAATTCCGTGAAACCTGCTGCTCGTCGCCGCGCCCGTGAGTGTGCCGTCCAGGCGCTTTACTCCTGGCAGTTGTCCCAGAACGACATCGCTGATGTTGAATACCAGTTCCTGGCGGAACAGGACGTAAAAGACGTCGACGTTCTCTATTTCCGTGAACTGCTATCCGGGGTGGCGACTAACAGCGCGTACCTGGATGGTTTAATGAAACCGTATCTGTCCCGCCTGCTTGAAGAGCTGGGACAGGTTGAAAAAGCCGTGCTGCGTATTGCGTTGTTTGAGCTGTCAAAACGCAGCGATGTGCCTTATAAAGTGGCCATCAACGAAGCGATTGAACTGGCGAAAACCTTTGGCGCTGAAGACAGCCACAAATTCGTCAACGGCGTACTGGATAAAGCAGCTCCGGTGATTCGTCCCAACAAAAAGTGATTCACAGGCCGGAAAGATAGCGGGCGATCGATACCCGCCGTCTCCGGCCTTTTCTTTTTTTCTGCTGAGGCATAACGTATGGCATGTGGCGAGTTTTCCCTGATTGCCCGTTATTTTGACCGTGTAAGAAGCTCTCGTCTTGATGTTGAAACCGGTATTGGCGACGATTGCGCGCTCCTGAATATTCCTGAAAAACAGACCCTGGCGATCAGTACCGATACGCTGGTGGCGGGCATCCATTTCTTACCCGATATCGATCCTGCCGATCTGGCGTATAAAGCGCTGGCGGTGAATTTAAGCGATCTGGCGGCGATGGGCGCCGATCCGGCATGGTTAACGCTGGCGCTCACGCTTCCTGACGTCGATGAGGCGTGGCTTGCCGCGTTCAGCGACAGCCTGTTTGAACAACTGGATTACTACGACATGCAGCTCATTGGCGGAGATACCACGCGCGGCCCGCTGTCGATGACGCTCGGTATTCATGGCCTTGTGCCAGCCGGTCGGGCGCTGAAACGTTCTGGCGCAAAACCGGGCGACTGGATTTATGTTACTGGCACGTTGGGCGATAGCGCTGCCGGGCTGGCGATTCTACGGGGTGATTTTCGCGTGGGAAGCTGGGGGGATGCCGACTATCTGGTCAAACGCCATCTGCGCCCGACGCCGCGTATTTTACAAGGACAGGCGCTACGCGATCTCGCCAGTTCGGCGATTGATCTTTCCGACGGTTTGATCTCCGATCTTGGTCACATTCTGCAAGCCAGCAACTGCGGCGCGCGAATCGATTTGGAGGCGCTGCCTGACTCCGAAGAACTGTGGGGACATGCCAATGATCCCGAACAAAAGCTTCGCTGGATGTTATCCGGCGGCGAAGATTATGAACTGTGCTTTACCGTCCCGGAGCTGAACCGTGGCGCGCTGGATGTCGCGCTTGGTCATCTGGGCGTGCCGTTTACCTGTATCGGGCAAATGACGGCGGATATCGAAGGGATCGCCTTTGTGCGTGACGGAGAACCTGTCACTTTTGACTGGAAAGGATATGACCATTTTGCCACGCCATAAAGATGTTGCGAAAAGCCGCCTGAATTTGCGCAATCCGTGGCATCTGCTCGCTACCGGCTTTGGCAGCGGGTTGAGCCCCGTGGTGCCGGGCACGATGGGCTCGCTGGCGGCGATCCCCTTCTGGTATTTGATGACGTTTCTGCCGTGGCAGCTTTATTCGCTGGTCGTGATGTTTGGGATCTGCATTGGCGTTTATCTTTGCCATCAGACGGCGAAAGATATGGGCTTACACGACCACGGCAGTATTGTCTGGGATGAATTTATCGGTATGTGGATAACGCTAATGGCGTTGCCGACGACGGACTGGCAGTGGGTGGCTGCCGGGTTCGTTATTTTCCGCATTCTGGATATGTGGAAACCCTGGCCGATCCGTTGGTTTGATCGCAACGTGCACGGCGGCATGGGGATTATGATCGATGATATCGTCGCCGGCGTGATATCCGCCGGCATACTGTATTTTATCGGTCATCACTGGCCGCTCGGTATTATTTAAAGGGTTTGCCGGATGGCGGCGTAAACGCCTTATCCGGCCTATCCCCGAACAATATGTCGATTTCGCAGGCCCGATAAGCGCCGCGCCATCGGGCAATGGCAGATTATTTAAATCCCACCACCGGATGTTGTTTGTACGGCGTTTCGAGTTCGGCAATCTGCTCCGGTTTGAGCGTTAAATCAACGGCATTCAGCAACTCATCTAACTGCTCTTCACGCGAAGCGCCGATAATCGGCGCGGCGACGCCTCGTTTGCTGAGTAGCCAGGCCAGCGCGACCTGCGCTCGCGTTGCGCCAAGCGCCTCGCTGACGCCAGCCAGCCGTTCCGCTATTTGCGCATCATTTTTATCGCTTTCAGCGTATAAATTTTTACCCACGTCATCCGAGACCAGCCGGGCCGTGGTTTCTCCCCAGGGGCGAGTTAAGCGCCCGCGCGCCAGCGGGCTCCACGGAATCACGGCGACGCCTTCCTGCCAGCACAGCGGTAGCATCTCACGCTCTTCCTCGCGGTAGATCAGGTTATAGTGATCCTGCATGGTGACAAACGGCGCCCAGCCGTGTTGTTTTTGTAGCGCCAGCGCCTGGGCAAATTGTGAGGCGTGCATTGAGGAAGCGCCGATATAGCGGGCTTTACCCGCCTTCACCACGTCGTTTAGCGCTTCCAGAGTTTCTTCTATCGGCGTGGTGTAATCCCAGCGGTGGATTTGCAGGATATCGACATACTCCATTCCCAGACGGGTGAGGCTATCGTCAATAGAGCGCAGGATTTGCGCGCGGGACAATCCTTCCGGCAGATCGCCGACGCGATGGAAGACTTTCGTCGCTACCACCACCTCGTCGCGCCGGGCGAAATCACGCAGCGCGCGGCCGACAATCTCTTCACTGCTGCCGTCGGAGTAGCTGTTGGCGGTATCAAAAAAGTTAATGCCGCCCTCAAGGGCGCGCTTGATGATGGGACGGCTGCTCTCTTCGGGAAGCGTCCAGGCGTGATTGCCGCGACTCGGCTCGCCGAACGTCATACAGCCCAGACAAAGGCGGGACACCTGAAGATCTGTATTTCCTAACGTGTTGTATTGCATGACTCCGCTCCTGTTATACCCGTCACTCTTCAAGCATAGCAGGAGCAAAGAGGGGATTATGCCAGCCAGGCCTTGATTTTGGCTTCAATGCCTGCGGCGTCAAGCCCCAGTTCCGCGCGGGCTTCTTCCTGCGTTCCTTGCGGGATAAAGAAATCCGGAAGACCGATATTCAGCACAGGTACAGGTTTACGATGGGCCATTAGCACTTCGTTTACGCCGCTGCCAGCGCCGCCCATAATGGCGTTTTCTTCCAGCGTCACCAGCGCGTCATGTTGCGCGGCCATCTCCAGAATTAACGTGTCGTCCAGCGGCTTAACAAAGCGCATGTCGACCAGCGTGGCGTTCAGCGCTTCGGCGACTTTCGCCGCCTCAGGCATTAAGGTGCCAAAGTTTAGAATCGCCAGTTTTTCGCCATGACGCTTCACAAGGCCTTTACCAATAGGCAGTTTTTCCAGCGGGGTTAGCGCCACGCCCTGCGCATTACCGCGTGGATAACGTACTGCCGTCGGGCCGTCGTTATAGTGATACCCGGTAAATAACATCTGGCGACATTCGTTTTCGTCGCTTGGCGTCATGATCACCATATCCGGGATGCAGCGCAGATAGGAGAGATCGAACGCGCCCTGGTGTGTTTGTCCATCCGCGCCAACGATACCGGCGCGATCGATGGCGAACATGACCGGCAGTTTCTGGATAGCGACGTCATGGATGACCTGATCGTAGGCGCGTTGCAGGAAAGTAGAGTAGATCGCCACGACGGGCTTATAGCCGCCAATCGCCAGACCTGCGGCGAAGGTGACGGCATGCTGTTCGGCGATGGCGACGTCAAAATAGCGATCCGGGAATTTACGTGAAAATTCCACCATGCCGGAACCTTCGCGCATTGCCGGGGTGATCGCCATCAGCTTGCTGTCTTTGGCGGCGGTTTCACACAGCCAGTCACCGAAGATTTTTGAATAACCAGGCAGACCGCCGCTGCTTTTCGGCAAACATCCGCTGGAAGGATCAAATTTAGGCACCGCATGGAAAGTGATCGGATCTTTTTCCGCGGGCTCATAGCCGCGGCCTTTCTTGGTCATGATATGCAGGAACTGCGGGCCTTTCAGGTCGCGCATGTTCTTCAATGTGCTGATAAGCCCCATGACATCGTGACCATCGACCGGCCCGATGTAGTTAAAGCCCAGCTCTTCGAACAGTGTTCCCGGCACAACCATGCCTTTAATATGTTCTTCGGTACGCTTGAGCAGTTCTTTAATTGGCGGTACGCCGGAGAAGACCTTTTTTCCGCCTTCGCGCAGAGAAGAGTAAAGCTTACCGGAAAGTAGCTGCGCCAGATGGTTGTTGAGCGCGCCGACGTTTTCCGAAATCGACATTTCATTGTCGTTCAGAATGACCAGCATGTCGGGCCGGATATCGCCTGCGTGATTCATTGCTTCAAACGCCATACCGGCGGTGATGGCGCCGTCGCCAATCACACAGACGGTGCGGCGATCTTTGCCTTCTTTCTCCGCCGCTACGGCAATACCGATACCGGCGCTGATGGAGGTGGAGGAATGCCCAACGCTTAGCACATCGTATTCGCTTTCTCCGCGCCACGGGAACGGGTGCAGACCGCCTTTCTGGCGAATGGTGCCGATTTTGTCGCGACGACCGGTAAGGATTTTATGTGGATAAGCCTGGTGTCCAACATCCCAGATTAGCTGGTCAAACGGGGTGTTGTAGACATAATGCAGCGCCACGGTAAGTTCTACCGTGCCCAGCCCGGAAGCGAAGTGCCCGCTGGAACGGCTTACGCTGTCGAGTAAGTAGCGGCGTAGCTCGTCGCAGAGTTTCGGCAGACTCTCTTTCGGTAACAGTCGTAACTCCTGGGTGGAGTCGACCAATGCCAGGGTAGGGTATTTGGCTATATCAAAACTCATCGCAAGCTCATTGGATATGGGGTTTATTTATCACGCTGGATTATGTAGTTCGCTAGCGCTTCCAGTGCCGAGGTGTCCAGTGATTGCGCGGCCAGCTGATGTAACGACTGACGGGCGTCCTCTATCAGGTCCCGGGCTTTATTCCGGGCTTGCTCAAGACCCAGAAGTGCAGGGTAGGTACTTTTGCCAAGCTGCTGGTCTGCGCCCTGACGTTTACCTAACGTTGCAGTATCGCCCACCACATCCAGAATGTCATCCTGAACCTGGAAGGCAAGGCCGATACTCTCTGCATAGCGGTCAAGTATCGGCAGAGTATTCCGTCCTTTATCGCCCGCGCTCAACGCGCCAAGTCTAACGGCGGCGCGAATGAGCGCGCCGGTCTTATGGCGATGAATGCGTTCCAGCGCGTCCAGAGTGATCCGCTGGCCTTCTGCCGCCAGATCCAATGCCTGACCGCCGCACATACCGGCGATACCGCTGGCGTTTGCCAGTTCGGCGATCATCGCGATACGATCGCGATCGGCGACTTCCGGCATCGGCGCGTCGCTGATAATGGCAAACGCCAGTGTCTGCAACGCGTCTCCCGCCAGGATTGCGTTGGCTTCGCCAAATTTAATATGGCAAGTCGGCAGGCCGCGACGCAAATCGTCATCGTCCATTGCTGGCAGGTCGTCATGGATCAGCGAATAGGCATGAATGCATTCGACCGCCGCAGCTGGCGCATCCAGCGTTGCCGTACTGACGCCAAACATTTGACCGGTGGCGTAAACCAGAAATGGCCGCAGGCGTTTACCGCCTAATAATGCGCCATACTGCATGGCTTCGACCACGGGAGTGTTCTGAAAGGGCAGTGGCGCGATAAAACGGCTCAGCGCCTGATTCGCTTGCGTTACGCAAGCCTGTAGCTGCTGCGTAAAGTCCATTTACTCATTATCCGCGATAAAAGGCTCAGGTGAAGCCTCTTCATTATCAGACAGCAAAATTTGCACGCGCTGTTCCGCCTGCTGCAGTTTTGCCTGCCCCTGACGCGCCAGCTGTACGCCGCGCTCGAATTCATTCAGCGCGTCTTCCAGCGGCAAATCGCCGCTTTCCAGGCGGGTAACAATATGTTCCAGCTCGCTCAGCGCAGTTTCAAAGCTGGCGGGCGCCTCATTTTTCTTCGGCATGATGACTGTTTGACTCTCTGTAATGGCAGCACAAGTCTATGGTAACGGACTCACACTGATAAGCAAATAACGCGCAATGGTAAGGGGAAATGCGCAAGATGTCCGTGATAGTGATATACTTCCGCGCCTGGATGCAGCCGTAGGTATGGGCTGCTGTACTATTTCTCCACGACAAGCCTTAGATAGCTTGCTAAAGAACCATTGCCGCCATGAAGTTTATCATTAAATTGTTCCCGGAAATCACTATCAAAAGCCAATCTGTGCGTTTGCGCTTTATAAAAATTTTAACCGGGAACATCCGTAACGTTTTAAAGCACTACGATGAGACCCTCGCGGTTGTCCGTCACTGGGATAACATTGAAGTTCGCGCCAAAGATGAAAACCAGCGTCTGGCGATTCGCGACGCGCTGACCCGCATTCCGGGGATCCACCATATTCTTGAAGTCGAAGATGTGCCGTTCACCGATATGCACGACATTTTCGAGAAAGCGTTGGCGCAGTATCGCGAGCAGCTTGAAGGCAAAACCTTCTGCGTGCGCGTAAAACGTCGCGGTAAGCATGAGTTTAGCTCCATTGAGGTGGAGCGCTATGTCGGCGGCGGATTAAATCAGCATATTGAATCGGCGCGCGTGAAGCTCACTAACCCGGATGTGACGGTGCATCTGGAAGTGGAAGATGATCGCCTGCTGTTGATCAAAGGGCGTTATGAAGGTATTGGCGGTTTCCCGATTGGCACCCAGGAAGATGTGCTGTCGCTGATCTCCGGCGGTTTTGACTCCGGCGTCTCCAGCTATATGCTGATGCGTCGCGGCTGCCGCGTACACTACTGCTTCTTTAACCTCGGCGGCGCGGCGCATGAAATCGGCGTTCGCCAGGTGGCGCATTACCTGTGGAACCGCTTTGGCAGCTCCCATCGCGTGCGTTTTGTAGCGATTAACTTCGAACCGGTGGTCGGCGAGATTCTGGAGAAAGTTGACGACGGCCAGATGGGCGTGGTGCTCAAACGTATGATGGTACGCGCGGCGTCGAAAGTGGCGGAACGTTACGGCGTACAGGCGCTGGTGACCGGCGAAGCGCTGGGCCAGGTGTCCAGCCAGACGCTAACCAACTTGCGCTTGATCGATAACGTGTCTGACACGCTGATCTTGCGCCCGCTGATCTCTTACGATAAAGAGCACATTATCAACCTGGCGCGCCAGATTGGTACGGAAGATTTTGCCCGTACGATGCCGGAATACTGTGGCGTGATTTCAAAAAGTCCGACGGTGAAAGCCATTAAAGCGAAAATTGAAGCCGAAGAAGAAAATTTCGACTTCAGTATTCTCGATAAGGTGGTAGAAGAAGCGAAAAACGTCGATATTCGTGAAATCGCCCAGCAGACCCAGCAGGAGGTGGTGGAAGTTGAAACCGTGAGCGGTTTTGGCGCCAACGATGTGATTCTGGATATCCGTTCTGTCGATGAGCAGGATGACAAGCCGCTGAAAGTGGAAGGTGTGGACGTGGTTTCGCTGCCTTTCTACAAGCTGAGCACTAAATTTGGCGATCTCGATCAGAGCAAAACCTGGCTGCTATGGTGCGAACGCGGCGTAATGAGTCGCCTGCAGGCGCTCTATCTGCGCGAGCAGGGGTTTGCCAATGTGAAGGTGTATCGCCCGTAATTCCTTTGCCGGGTGGCGGCTATGTCCTACCCGGCCTACCGTTTTATTTCTGCCCCAACCGTTTTGCAATGCGCTCCAGCTTCATCATCAGCAGCAGCGTAATGGCCACCAGCACAATAGTCAGCGCCGCGCCGTCGGCGATATTTCCACGGTCGGTCAGGCTAAAGATCGCCACCGGCAGCGTCGTCCAGCCCGGCGGATAAATCATCATCGTCGCGCCCAACTCCCCCATGGAGAGCGATAAACTCAGCGCCAGCGCTGACATCATCCACGGCATCAATAACGGCAACGTCACGTGACGCAGACGATACCAGGGCGATGCCCCCAGACTCGACGCGACGTTTTCAATATCGGCGGAAATTCGCGCCAGTCCGGTCGACACGTTACTGAAGGTAAAGGCGGAAATCAGCACAAAGTGCGCTGTCAGCACAATCCATAGGGTGCCGTTCATTTGCAATGGCCCCTGGCTGAAAGCAACCAGAATGCCCAGGCCCACGGACACTGACGGAATCGCACTCGGCAGATAGAACACCATACTTAACCATTTCTGCGTTTTCACCCCATATTGACGCAGCGCCAGCGCCGCCCAAACGCCGCAAAGCAGCGCAAACAGGCTGGCGCAAAAGCCAATCGTGAGGCTGGCAAGTAGGGCGTCCCATGCCGCACCGTGCAGAGCGTTAACAAAGTGGTTCAGCGTGAAGCCACTCGGCAGAATACCGTTCCACTGCTGGCTAAGGCTGGACATCAGAATCACCGCCAGCGGCAGGAAAAAGAACACGATAAACAGTACGCTAGCCACAACGCCCGCCGCTGCGCGTCCTTTAGGTGACCAAATTAGCATGGCTAGCTCCTTACGCCGGTACGCGATGCCGCCAGGCGATAGAGGGAGAACAGCCCCAGCGACAAGACAATGTTGATCAACGCAATCATGCAGGCGACCGTATAGTCGGACTCCAGAATCGCTTTGCTGTAAACCATCATCGGCAGGGTGTTAACCCCTTTCGCGCCAATAAACAGTACGATGCCAAACTCGTTAGTGGTCAACAGCAGGCACAGGCTGCCACCAGCCATCAGCGCCGGTAGCGCCGCCGGGAAAATCACCTGCCCAATCACCCGTAACGGGTGCGCCCCCAGAATGCTGGCTGCCTCTAGCTGGCTTTTATCAATTTGCCGCAGCGCGGCCATCAGTGGCCGCATCACCAGCGGAGTGAACACCGTGATCTCCGCCAGAATGACCCCCTGCATCGAGTAGAGAAAATCCACCGGCGGTAGCTCAAAGGCAAACAGGCTCATCAGCGTACCGTTGAGCAGACCCGCTGACCCATAAATAAAGGTGAACGCCAGCGTAATCAGGAAGGTCGGCAGCGCAATAAAAGTATCGACGACCCGACCAATCAACTCGCTGCCGGGGAAAGGAATAAACACCAGAATCAGCGACATCACGCTGCCCAGCAGCAGGCAACCGGCGGTGGCGAAAAAGGCGATTTGCAACGTGTTCAGCAACGCGCCGACAAAGCGTTTCGAGTCGACCACCTGGCGGAAGGTCTCGAGCCCGATCTCGCCATTGGCACCGCGTAGCGCCTGTTCAACGATGAGCGACAGAGGCCAGAAAAACAGCGTCGCCAGCACCAGCAACGGGAGCAGCAGCCACAGCAGCGGGCGTAGGTTAAGCGCCGGTTTTTCCAGTGGTAAAATGAGTGGCATGGTTATACCTCAATCAGGACCGCATCATCCGGTTCGAACCACAGCGCCAGCTTGTCGCCCACGCGCGGCAGCGGATTGACATGCGTCAACACCATCCGCACCGTTTCGCCAGCAACGTCACACAGCAGATGGGTTAAATCGCCCTGCCAGTGCACCGATTGCAGTGTGGCGTTGAAGCGGTTGCTGTAGGCCGAACGCGGCGTCAGGCTGAGGTGCTGAGGACGAATGCACAGCAGTTTGTTGTAACCGTGGTGGCTGCCCTGGCTGAACGCGCGAATCACCGCACCGCCGCAGCTGACGTCCACCAGCCCCGGAACCTCCGTTATCCCCAGCGCGATGGCGGAGAGAATATTGGCGCGGCCTAAGAATTCGGCGGCAAAGCGATTGGGCGGATGCTGATATAACGCGCGGGTTTCGCCGTGAGCAATCAGCGAGCCATCCTTCATAATGCCGATTTTATCGGCCAGAGTGAGTGCTTCCGTTTGATCGTGGGTGACGTAGAGAATAGTGAGTTCCGGCAGCTCACGGTGAAGACGGGCGATTTCTTCCACCATATTATGACGAATCTGTGCGTCCAGCGCTGACAGTGGTTCATCCAGCAACAGCACGCGCGGGCGCACGGCAATCGCGCGGGCGATGGCCACGCGTTGCTGCTGGCCGCCGGAAAGTTGATGCGGATAACGGGCGGCGTAATCACTCATGCCAACCGTTTTCAGCGCCTGCGTTACACGCTCATTAATTAGCGCCTTTGGCTGCTTCTGCGCACGCAGGCCAAAAGCGACGTTGTCTTCCACTTTCAGATGCGGGAACAAGGCGTAGTTCTGCACCACCATCGCCAACCCGCGTTTATAGGGTGGCAGATGGGTGACGTCCGTATCGCCAATCAGAATACGACCGCCTGCAGGTTGCACAAAGCCCGCAACCGCACGCAGCACCGTCGTTTTTCCAGATCCTGATGGGCCAATCAGCGCCAGCACTTCGCCAGGTTCAATCGTCAAAGAGAGCGGTTTAAGCACCACGTTGCCGTGATACGCAACGCGCAGCGAGTCGAGGACTATCCCCGATGTCCCCTGCGATGCAGGGGCGTGAACGGCAGTCGTTTTCATCAGCATCAGGTTTACTCGCTTTCGGTCACTTTGTGCCAACGGCTAATATCTGCCGACAGGGAAACGGCTACGTCATCCCAATTTGGCTGCCAGCTCTGCACGCCTTCCAACGCGGCAGTGGCGGTCTTGTAATGTTCGTCGCTCGGCGTCACGTCGCTGCGTACCGGCATTCCCCAGGAGAGTTCGCTGACGCGAGTCTGCGCTTCTTTACTCAGCAGGAAGTTAATCAGCTTTTTACCATTTTCACTCTGCGGCGCCCCCTGGACCAGGCCAATGACATAAGGGATGGCCAGCGCGCTGCGCTCGCCTTTGTCGTTGGCCGGCCAGAAGATTTTCACGTTCGGGTTACGTTCCATCTGCGCGAGGTTCATTTGCAGGTCGCCGTTAGCGACGTAGATTTCACCTTTATTAACCAGCGCGGTTAGCTTGCCGGTAGAGGCAGATGGCCCGACGTTATTGGCCTGCAGCTTGCCGAGATACGCAAAACCGGCATCTTTACTGCCGAAGCTGTGGAAAGCCTGCAGCATCACCGCCGTGCCGTCAGCGGCCTGACCTGGCGTGGAATACTGGAGTTTATTTTTGAATTTACCGTCAAGCAGATCCTGCCAGCTCGCCGGGGCAGTTTTCAGCAGCTTGCTGTTGTAGATAAAGCTCAGATAGTTCTTTACCAGCGGCGAATAAAGGTTGTTGGCATCGGGGATAGCCGAGGCGGCGTCGGTGTTAAAGTTCGCCAGCAGCTTTTCGGCGGCGGCGCGCTGAATGAATGGCGGCGCGGTTACCAGCACGTCGGCTTGCGGATTCGTACGCTCTTTTGCCAGACGTTCCACTACCACGCCACCACCGCCTTCAACATAGCGTACGGTAATGCCGGTCGCTTTGGTGAATGCGTCAAACTGCACCTGGTACCAGCTGTTATCGCCATCGTGCAGCCCGTCGATGGAGTACACCGTGACCACCGATTCCGCCCATGACGGGGCGCTGGCGAGAGCGAAGACAGACAGCAGAGCAAGTCGGGAAAGTTTCATCGTAATAGCCTCATAGCGTACGTTGCATTTTCTGGCCTATACCAGGTTTGCTTTTTACGCTAAACGGCTTATATGACAAAACGATGAAAGAGAAATAAATCAGTCCACGCCGGATGATGCTGCGTTTATCCGGATAGCCGTGAGACGATACGATTGATAGGCCGGATAAGTCCCGCAGCCAACATCCGGCGCATCCGCTAGTGGGTATCTACCTCAATACGCAGGCTGTCGTGACGCCAGTATTCGATATCCAGATCCAGCACTCGCCCGTGTTGATCGTAGTTCAGACGGCGCAGCAACAGCGCCGGGCGTCCTTCCATAACTCCCAGCGCCTGTGCGGCCTGCGCAGGCATGGCGGTGGGGTAGAACGACAGATGCATGCTGGTATAGACGAGGTTGTAGTGCGACTCGTATACCTCGGTCAGGCTGCCGTTGAGATCATACTGCAGCAGCTCAGGCACGCGGGCGGGCAAACAATGGTTTTCGCAGTAGCACACGGCGCGGCCATCGGCGTAACGCAGACGGGTCAGCAGATAGATTTGATCAAACGGCTGGAGCTGGAGGGGCTCCATGACCTCGACAGGCACGGTGGTTAACACGCCGCTCAGTAGCGCGGTTTTTGGCTCCCGCCCCTGCTCGCGGCAAAGCTTATGGAAGTTGGTGTTCTGGGTCGGATCCAGCCACAGGCGTTCCGGCGTAACGAACCAACCGCGACGATCGGCGCGCCAGATAAGCCCACTGGACTCCAGCTGCGCCAGACTTTCGCGAATAGTAATGCGCGTGGTGTTGAAGATCGCGCACAGTTCGCGTTCAGACGGCAGTTTATCACCGCTTTTCAACGCACCGCTCTGAATACGCGCCTGAAGCTGCGCCTTGATCAACAGGTACTGCGGGATATCGCCCGGGATAGATTTCATGCTTACTCGCTTCCGTTTTGCCTGCCGCCATTATACAAGCAGAGATGAATTTTTTGTTGCAGCGCGATTTTCTCTTTGACCCGTCGCGGCAAAGATCGTCATGATAAATGCAATCTGGTATAGACCAAAGGTAAATAACATGACTTCGCGTAACTATCTGCTGCTGACTCCAGGCCCGCTCACCACCTCTCGTACCGTGAAAGAAGCGATGTTGTTCGATAGCTGTACCTGGGATGATGATTACAATATCGGCGTGGTGGAACAGATCCGCCAGCAGCTGACCGCACTGGCAACGGCCTCCGAAGGCTACACCTCCGTACTGCTGCAAGGCAGCGGCAGCTATGTTGTGGAAGCCGTACTGGGCAGCGCATTGGGGCCGCAGGATAAGGTGCTGATCGTCAGCAACGGTGCATACGGCGCACGAATGGTCGAGATGGCCGGCCTTATGGGTATCGCCCATCACGCTTACGACTGCGGCGAAGTTGCGCGCCCGGACGTGCAGGCGATCGACGCGATCCTCAACGCCGACCCGACGATCAGCCATATCGCCATGGTGCATAGCGAAACGACCACCGGGATGCTCAACCCCATTGATGAGGTGGGCGCTCTGGCGCATCGCTATGGCAAAACCTACATCGTTGACGCCATGAGCAGCTTCGGCGGCATCCCCATGGATATTGCAGCATTACACATCGACTATCTGATCAGCTCCGCCAATAAATGCATTCAGGGCGTGCCGGGTTTTGCCTTCGTGATTGCCCGCGAGCAAAAACTGGCCGTGTGCAAAGGGCATTCCCGCTCGCTGTCGTTAGATCTCTACGCCCAGTGGCGCTGTATGGAGGATAACCACGGCAAATGGCGTTTTACTTCGCCCACACATACCGTCCTGGCGTTTGCACAGGCGCTGAAAGAGCTGGCGAAAGAAGGTGGCGTGGCGGCACGTCATCAACGCTATCAGCAAAATCAGCGCAGCCTGGTGGCCGGAATGCGGGCGCTGGGCTTTAACACACTGCTGGATGACGAACTTCACTCGCCCATTATCACCGCCTTTTATTCACCGGAAGACCCGCAGTATCGCTTTAGCGAATTTTATCGCCGCCTCAAAGAGCAGGGCTTTGTTATCTATCCTGGCAAAGTGTCGCAAAGCGACTGCTTCCGCATCGGCAACATTGGCGAAGTATATGCCGCCGATATCACGGCCCTGCTGACCGCCATTCGTACCGCCATGTACTGGACGAAATAAGGAACCATGATGAACCGTATTCACGCTGTTATTCTCGACTGGGCGGGCACCACCGTCGATTTTGGCTCCTTCGCGCCGACGCAAATTTTCGTCGAGGCGTTCCGTCAGGCATTTGATATGGAGATCACCCTCGCCGAAGCACGCGTGCCAATGGGGCTGGGTAAATGGCAACACATTGAAGCGCTGGGAAAATTACCTGCTGTTGACGCGCGCTGGCAGGCAAAGTTTGGTCGCTCCATGAGCGCAGCAGATATTGATGCCATCTACGCCGCTTTCATGCCGTTACAGATTGCTAAAGTTGTCGATTTTTCTTCTCCTATTGCCGGAGTTATCGACACGATCGCGGCGCTACGAGCCGAGGGCATTAAGATAGGCTCCTGCTCCGGTTACCCACGAGCGGTGATGGAGCGCCTGGTCCCCGCCGCCGCCGGGCATGGCTATTGTCCGGATCATTGGGTGGCAACGGACGACCTGGCCGCGGGTGGCCGCCCGGGGCCGTGGATGGCGCTGCAAAACGTGATTGCGCTGGGCATTGATGCGGTCGCGCACTGCGTGAAGGTAGATGATGCCGCGCCGGGCATTAGCGAGGGGCTTAACGCGGGGATGTGGACGGTGGGGCTGGCGGTATCGGGTAACGAATTCGGCGCAACATGGGACGCCTATCAGACTATGTCGAAAGAGGACGTTGCGGTCCGCCGTGAGCACGCGGCCAGCAAGCTGTACGCCGCCGGGGCGCATTACGTGGTGGATTCACTGGCGGATTTACCTGAGGTGATTGCGCATATTAATGCGCGTCTGGCGCAGGGCGAACGCCCGTAAAATAACTGCCGGATGGCGCTGCCGCTTATTCGGCCTACAGACTGTACCGTTTTGTAGGCCGGATAAGGTGTTTACGCCGCCATCCGGCAATCATTCTTACTCGTAGTAGTTATAAATCCCCGCCGCCATCACCAGTTGCGAAGCCACTTCATGCGCTTTTTCACGACCAACCAACAGGTCGATGATTTTCAAACCAAAATCGATAGCGGTACCCGGTCCTTGGCTGGTTAATAATTTTACCCGCGCATCCCACACCACACGCTTATCCTGCCACTGTTCGGCGGGGATTTTATCTTTCAGCGCCGGAAAACCGGTCATATTGCCGATAGGGAAGATATCGTGCGGCACGAGCACTGTGGCGGCTGCGGCGCAAATGGCTGCGACAATGCGCCCGGAGCGGTGAAACTGTTTTACGGTTTCGACCAGCAGCGGGCTGTCGCGAAAGCACTCGGCGCCTTTAATTCCGCCGGGCAACACGATGATGTCATAATCGCCGTCGGCAACTTCAACCAGCGGCGCATCCGCCAGTAGCTTTACACCGCGCGAGCAGACAATAGTCAGGTTGCCATCACTGGCGACGCTGGCGGTAGTGACGTGGATTCCGCCGCGAACCAGCAGATCGATAGTGGTGACCGCTTCGGTCTCTTCACTACCAGGGGCGAGGCATACCAGTGCCTGAGCGCTCATACTCACTCTCCTTTCGCTTTACCATTTCAAACAGGCGGCTATTTTCCGGAACGGCGAGACCGTGCACGCGGGCGCGCTTGAGTAAATAACCGGTGATGTAGTCAATTTCGGTATGGCGCATGGCACGCACGTCCTGCAACATGGATGAGATGTTTTCTGCCGTACTGTCAATCACTTGCTCAACATAATAGCGTAAATCGTCTGCCGATGTGTGGTAGCCTTCACGTTCAATCACGGCGGCGACCTCTTCGCAAATTGCGTTAATTTCATCAGTATGATGGCGCAGCTCGCCGTTCGGGCAGTTCCAAAGCGCGGTGAGCGGGTTGATAACACAGTTGACCGCCAGTTTGCGCCACATCTCTGCGCGGATATTGTTATGCCAGGCGACATCGGGCAGTACCCCCTGCAGGATATCGGCGAGATAACTGTAATCGCCGTCTTGCTCGCGCGCCGGGCCAATATGCGTAGTACCGTTAGCGACATGAATAATGATATTACCGTCGCGGCGCGCAGCATGGGTGATAGTCCCCATCAACATCGGCTGTTGGATATTTTGCAGTTCTTCTATGGTTCCCATTCCATTATGAATGAGCAGAATAGGCGACGTCACCGGTAGGGTTGACGCCAGGGTTCGTACTGCGTCGGAAACCTGCCACGCTTTCAGCGTGACTAATAACAGTTCGCTCTTCGCCAAAAAATCCGGATCGTTTGCCGTCAGTGATTCGTTGAAAAAGGAACCATCGGTATCGATCAGATTTACGCTGCAATAAGGTTGTGGCACCCGTAGCCAGCCCTGTACGTCATGCCCGTGTTTGCACAGTGCCGAAAGCCAAAGTTGTCCTAAGGCTCCGCATCCCAGTACAGTAATTTTCATTGTTCCTCCTCACCTGCAACAGCGCCAGGTGTTATGGCGCTAATTATAGCGTCATCAGCTAAGCTTCTCGTTAAGCCTCGTTGCAGGTATTATGCAACGCAACGAAAATGAAGGGAGAAGAAAAGATGCCATCTTTCGATATTGTTTCTGAAGTTGATCTGCAGGAAGCGCGTAACGGCGTGGATAACGCGGTTCGCGAGGTTGAGTCTCGTTTTGACTTCCGTGGCGTAGAGGCGACTATTGAACTGAACGATGCCAATAAAACCATCAAGGTGCTGAGCGAGTCCGATTTCCAGGTCAATCAGTTGCTCGATATTCTGCGCGCCAAGCTGCTTAAACGCGGTATTGAAGGCGCTTCGCTGGATGTACCGGACGAGTTCGTGCATAGCGGTAAAACCTGGTATGTGGAAGCGAAGCTGAAGCAGGGCATTGAAAGCGCCGTGCAGAAGAAAATCGTCAAGCTGATTAAAGACAGCAAACTGAAGGTGCAGGCGCAAATTCAGGGGGAAGAGATTCGCGTGACGGGCAAATCACGTGACGATCTGCAATCGGTAATGGCGCTGGTTCGCGGCGGCGATTTGGGCCAGCCGTTCCAGTTCAAAAACTTCCGCGATTAAGTTGTTATGCCGGATAGAGCCTCGCCGCCATCCGGCAATGCAGCATTCATCCTTTGCTGATAAGCTGTTCAACTTCAAAGCGATTGGTCACTTTGCTGTCGATTTTGACGTAAGCGGAATGCTCTTCCGCCACGATCAGCGCTTCGCTTACGCCTTTCATTGCCAACAGCCGCTGTTTTAGCCTGTCGTCAGCAACGATATCCGCTGGAATTTCCACGCGCAGGCTGCTGACATAGGGCGGCTCTTTCATGGTACTTGCCACTGCCAGCCATACCATCGCCAGTACGGCCCCGGCAAGGAAAACGGTTTGCCCATCAAACGTGCCGTCTATCCAGCCGCCCAGCGAGCCGCCAAGCGCCACGCCAAGAAACTGACTGGTAGAATAGACGCCCATCGCCGTTCCTTTATACCCCGCGGGCGACTCTTTGCTAATAAGCGAAGGCAGCAGCGCCTCCATCAGATTAAAGGCGAGGAAAAAGAGTTGTACGCCAATCACCAGCTCCCAGAAATGTTGGCCCGCTCCCCACAACACGATTTCTGCGACGACAATGAGCCCCACGCAGAACAGGAATACCTGCTTCATCCGCCGTTTGACTTCAGCATAGATAATAAAAGGCACGACGGCGGCAAAGGCGATCACCATGGTTGCCAGATACACCTTCCAGTGTTCGGCGGCAGGGAAACCGGCATCGGCAAGCTGGCCGGGCAGGGCGACAAAGGTGGACATCAATAAAATATGCAGACACATAATGCCGAAATTGAGCTTGAGCAGCCTCGGCTCCGCCAGCACTTTACTGAAGCTGCCTTTGACCATCCCGGATTCGCGATTCAGCACATGGTTGGTACTGTTGGGAACCACCCAGATCGTCAGAAGAATGCCCAGGGTGGCGAGGGCGGCGATCATCCAGAACAACGCGTTCAATCCCAGACTATGGGTAACGATCGGCCCTAATACCATCGCAATCGCGAAAGTGATACCAAAGCTGACGCCGATAAACGCCATCGCTTTGGTACGGTTTTGCTCTCGGGTGAGATCAGACAGGAGCGCCATGACGGCGGCGGCAATAGCGCCGGACCCCTGTAGCGCTCGCCCCAGAATAATGCCCCAGATTGAGTGGGAGAGCGCGGCAATGACGCTGCCCGCGACAAATACCGCCAGTCCGCCGACAATCAGCGGTTTGCGGCCAATGCGGTCGGACAGCAGCCCAAAGGGAATTTGAAAGATAGCCTGCGCCAGCCCGTAAATGCCGATCGCAATGCCGATTAATGCTTCGCTGGCGCCCTGTAGCGCCATACCGTATGTGGTCAGTACTGGTAGAACCATAAACATACCCAGCATACGCAACGAAAAGACGGTCCCTAAACCCCATGTGGCGCGCAGCTCCCCTGGCGTCATTTTATAATCGTTCATTGCCACCTCTGTATAAAAGCTGGGAGTAGTGTAGTGCGGGGAGTGTGTCGGGTAAATAGAGGGTTAATTAGCAAATATTATGTTTTTGAAACAGTTGAGCTAAAAAAGAGATAAATTGTTAACACGATAGGGGCGATCGGGAGAGTCAGCATAGCCTTGTGCTCATTCATATTCCGATCTCCTTGAGCTGTAGTGGCTATCTGAGCCATATCAGTATAGTGTAGCGGTTAGCCACGGCCTTCAGGCTGTGTGCGCTGTTGCTCCATATAGCAATAGCAGAACTCGTCAAGCCAGACTGTCAGCGAACCGCGCTGCCTGAGTGTGGCTGGCCGGTGGGTGACTTTAAACTTTTGCTTTGCCATAGGAACCCGATTCTGAAACGACTGCAATGATCAGATTCGTCCATCTTCTGAAAATTTGATTTATTCAACAACGCCGAGACTGATAGCAAACTTTCCGCGTGATGGCGCGCGTTTATCAGGTAGAAAATTCGTCAGCAGTCGCATTTATTATATTATTCAAGGAGTGAATTCGTTATGGAAATTAAATGTTTATCATTATGTATTTTAGCGGGTATTTTATTTGTTAGCCAGGTAAATGCATCAGAGAACAACGGTAAAGATGATGTAAAATATGCTGCGCTTACCCAGAAGGATCTTGATGCTTTGCCTGTGGAAAAAAGAGCTTCGGTTCTGGATGAACTGGGGTTTATCCATGAATACGGCCTTAATGTACCGATGAATCGCGAACAGGCGTTGCAGTATTACAAGCAGGCCTGTGAGCTTGGCGGTAACTACGGCTGTTATAATGTGAAGTATGCTTATCAGTATGGCGACGGAGTGGCGAAAGATAGCGCTCAGGCCAATAAGTATGCTAAGAAAATGAATCTGGATAATTTATTGATTGAGCAAGAGTATATCGATAAGTTTTCGCAAGAAATTTACATGGCAAAAGCATTGGCCGATACGGATAAATCGCAGCGGGCGGCATTTATTAGTATACTAATTCATGCTCTAAATAATAGACCCGAGAGCGATGCGCTTTTTTTTAGCCGTATTGGATTTAACCAGGAAAAAACATTTCGGCTGGCTACGTTATGGTCGCAGGATGGCGACCCGCAAATGGATTATCAGATGGGGCGACTCACCCTTAATGACTTTTCCGGTCGCTATGCGGACGAGCCTTATCAAGCCAGACCTGCGTCATTGAAGTGGTTTCGCGCCGCCGCGGAAAAAGGCGTCGTTGAGGCCCAATCTCTCTTGGGGGGTATTTATTCGGGGGGAGAGGGCGATGAGTGGGGGATTAAGCCAGACATTCAGGAAGCACAAAAATGGTATGGACAGGCGGCTAAGCAGGGGGACAGCGATGCACAGATTGCGTTAGGTAAAATCTATTATTCTGGCGCAACAGGGCGCACTGATTACGCTAAAGCGCTGGCATTATTTACGCAGGTTGAAAATGATGGTACTAATTCGCGCTCAACGATGCCGTTGAGTTGGATGTATTATAACGGTTTAGGTACTGCACCTGATTGTGATAAAGCCTGGTCGTATTACAAGAAAGCATCTCGATATGTAGGTAAGAAAGTTGAGGAAAAAATATTTTTAAGTAAATGCGCAGCGGATATTCAGAGTCGAAAAAACAACGCGGATGCTTTACCTAAAGTAACCCTGAAAAAAGAGAGAATTTTCTCTCGCGGGATAACGGCTAAACCGAAAGAATGCGCACTAATTTTTCAGATTGGCACAGATAAAATCCGTAACATGGCGAATTTGCATATTACGCTTGAGCTGAAAAATGCTGATGGAATGGCAACTGAGGAAACGTTGATGATTCCGCCATTCGGTTTGAATACTCTGGGGATAGATATGCAAAATCATGATGTTGATCCTCTCGTTACCCCATACGATCTCCCGCTGTATACGCAAGATTTTTGTCACGGGATCGGCGATATCCATTTTACGCTGAAATCCGCTACGGCAACGATTAACGGTAAGAATGTCGATTTACTGAAAGCTGACAGTGTGCGCTTTTTAGATAAAAAATAAGGGAATGAAAAATGATAAAACGGAAATGGAATCTTTTGCTTCTGCTTGGGCTTTCTTTCGCATCGGTATGCCAGGCAGGTGGTGATATTGACGCGTTGTATAGCCGTATTGCGCAGAAAGATGTTCAGGCGCTAAATGAGCTAAAGGCGTTAGCCAAAGATAATAACGCTCAAGCGCTGGCGGAGTTGGGGTTTATTTATGAGTACGGCGTTGCTGTGCCGAAAGATACGATACAGGCTATCAAGTATTATGAGCAGGCTTGTCATGTTGAAGAACCCTATGGCTGCTACAACGCTCGTTATTTTTATCTGCATGGCCTGGGGGTGATGCAGGATGACGTTTTGGCAAAAGAGCTTGCGGATAAAACCAGTAAAGCAGACACCGATACTGATGCGCAGACGGTGACGCGCCTGATAGCCGACGAAATAGATACGGCAAAGCAAGCCGCAGAAAGCGATATTACTCAGCGTTCCCGGTTTATTGAAACATTACGCCAGTATGCCAGCGGCGGGAGCGCGATGGCCGCGCGCATCACGCGCCTGGGTTATTCAAAGGCGGATATCCTGCACCTTGCGGAGCTGTGGGCGCAGGAGAGAGACCCTGAACTTAACTTTATCGTTGGTAGCCTCTATGACTCTGGTTTTGTTGAGGTCGACGATAAAGAGGCGCGTTCGTTGCAATGGTTCCGCAAGGCTGCTGAATTGGGCCAGGCTGATGCGCAGAATATACTCGGTTACTTCTACTTGAATGGAAAACGAGGGATTAAGCGCGATCTGCAGAAGGGGGTGCAGTGGTACGAGTTGGCGGCTGCGCAGGGGAATGCCGATGCGCTCATAAATCTTGGTGAGAGCTATTACTCCGGGACGCAGGTTCCGCTTGATTACGCTCGGGCGTTTGAATTCTTTGAACGGGCGGCGAAGATGGGCAAGTCTCGCGCTTTAAACTATCTTGCCTGGATGTATACCAACGGTCAGTTTGTCGACACGGACTGCCGGAAGGCAGCGGAGTTGTTTGCTCAGGGGCGAACAAGTTTTGCAGACGATCCCCATTTTCAGGTGACCTGCGAAAAAGACCGACAGGCCCGCGCTGAGGCTGTGGCAATGCGTGAAAAGAATTTGCCGAAGTTAACCTTCAATCGTGATCGTGTTTTCGGTGCGAGCCAGGGCAGCGGCTATGCATGCGAGCTGGAGTTTGTCGTCAAAACGGACAGAATCAGCAGTATAGAGAATTTACGCGTCTCACTGGCGCTGAAAAATAAGGCCGGGGCGATGTCACAGCAGGTTATCGCATTTGAGCCTTTTGGGCTAAATACGCAGAACCGCAATTTACAAGGGTATAAGTCTGATACGCTCCGTGAATCGACATTACAACCTGTCTATCAGCCGGAATTTTGCGATGTTGATAGCTATAGCGTGACTGCTGTGACGGGAATGGTTAACGGTAAAGAGATGGATATGCTTAAGGCAGGCATTTTTCTGTAACTGCGAGCGAAAATAATGGCGTATCAAGCGATACGCCATCAAAAGTCTTACCAGACGTAAGTCAGCAGATTCTGCGAATTCGGCACCATAAAATCAACGGACATCATGATACTCAGCGCGGTAATCGCAATGATAGAGAAGCCGAACAGCTTGCGCGCCCAGACCTTATCATCTTCCACTTTGTAACCGCGTAGCGCCATGCCGAGCCACCAAACGCTGACCGCCGCGGCGACCACCAGGTATTTGTAACCGGCATAACCGCCCAACGTGAGCATTAGCGTTGCAACGGCAAACGCAATGATATACAGCGTGATGTGGTTTTTAGCGACTGAGATTCCTTTTACCACCGGCAGAACCGGGATATTGGCCGCCTGATAGTCCTTAAAGCGGAAAATGGCGATGGCGTAAGAGTGCGGCATCTGCCAGAGGCTGAAAATAGCCAACAGGATCGCCGCGCCGCTGTCAAAGTCGCCCGTTACGGCGCAGTAGCCAATCACCGGCGGCGCTGCGCCGGAGAGAGAACCAATCAGCGTTCCGTAAACGGAGTGACGCTTCATGTACAAGCTGTACACGCCAACGTAGACCACGAAGCCCATTACCCCCAGCCAGCAGGCCAGAGGATTGGCGCCAAACCACAACAGCATAAAGCCAGCAATACCCAGCAGGGTGGCGTATACCAGCGAGACGCCAGGAGAAATCAGGCCTTTGACCAGCACCCGATTCTTGGTCCTTTCCATCTTCCTGTCGATATCCCTGTCGATGTAGTTGTTAAATACACAACCCGACGCCACAACCAGTGACACCCCGACCAGCGTATAAATGAACAGGGGATAGTCAATGCTGCCCTTTGAGGCCAGCAGAAATCCCCCGATCACCGAGATCAGGTTGCCAAAGATGATGCCTGGTTTCGTTACTTGCAGGTATTGCTTAAACATCATACTCGCCGCTCTTAGTGCATCATCATGTTGTAGTTGAGGTTCCACATAATCCAGATGGAGCCCACAACCAGGATGGCGATGATCAGCACGGTAAAGATGAAGGCCGTCATGTTCCAGCCTTCATCAGATTTGGTGTTCATGTGCAGGAAACACACCAGATGCACCAAAATCTGCACCACTGCCATTGCCAGGATAGATCCCAGAATAACGGCCGGAGAGGCAGCGCCGGTCATCACCATCCAGAATGGAATAACCGTCAGGATGACCGACAGGATAAAGCCGGTCATGTACGTTTTTACGCTGCCGTGGGATGCGCCGCCGCTCTCGGTAGAATGACTCATTACATCGCCCCCATCAGATAAACAACAGTGAATACGCAAATCCAAATCACATCCAGGAAGTGCCAGAACAGGCTCAGGCACATGATGCGGGTACGGTTAGTGCTGGTCAGACCGCGACGGGCAACTTGCACCATCAGCACCGCCATCCAGATCAAACCGGAAGTGACGTGCAGACCGTGCGTGCCGACCAGCGCGAAGAACGCAGACAGGAAGCCGCTGCGATCCGGGCCCATACCGTTAACAATCAGGTGATGGAATTCATAGAGTTCCATCCCGATAAATCCGGCACCGAACAAGAAGGTCAACGCCAGCCAGGAGATAACCTGGCTCTTGTTGTTCTTGTGCATGGCGATCGCCGCCATGCCGTAGGTAATGGAGCTAAATAACAGCAGGAAGGTTTCAACCAGAACGAACGGCAGTTCGAAAATGTCCTTACCTGTCGGGCCGCCAGCGGTGCCGTTCACCAGAACGGCATAGGTAGCAAACAGAATAGAGAACAGAATGCAGTCGCTCATCAGGTAGACCCAAAATCCGAAGATTTTGTTCTGGCCTGCGTCATGGTGCCCGTGTTCGTGCGCGTGGGCAGTCGCGTGCGTTAAAGTATCAGTTGCCATTTTTCAGCCCTGCCTTAGTAATCTCATCGAAATGCTGGTTTTCCAGTTTTTCGACTTCCGGGACCGGCACGTAGTAATCCACATCTTCATCAAAGCTTTTTACAATCCAGCTGATGATCATGCCTGCGAAACCCACTATCGCCAGCCACCAGATATGCCAGATCATGGCGAAGCCAAATACCGTCGCGAAGGCGGCGATAACAATACCGGCACCGCTATTTTTCGGCATATGAATCTCTTCATACTGTCCAGGCTGTTGGTACGCTTCGCCTTTTTCTTTCATTTCCCAGAAGGCGTCACGTTCGTGAACGTGCGGCACAACGGCAAAGTTATAGAACGGCGGCGGAGACGAGGTTGACCACTCCAGCGTACGGCCACCCCATGGGTCGCCGGTCAGATCGCGGTTCTGATCGCGGTCGCGAATAGAAACGAAGATCTGAATCAGTTGGCACAGGATACCCAGCGCAATCAGCGCGGCGCCGGCGGCGGCAACCATCAGCATCGTATGGAACTGCGGATCAATTTGCTGGCTGAGGCGACGGGTCATGCCCATGAAGCCCAGTACGTACAGCGGCATAAAGGCTACAAAGAAACCGATAATCCAGAACCAGAAGGCGCGTTTACCCCAGGTTTCGTTCAGCTTGAAGCCAAACGCCTTCGGCCACCAGTAGGTCATACCCGCGAAGCAGCCAAACACTACGCCGCCGATGATCACGTTATGGAAGTGCGCAATCAGGAACAGACTGTTGTGCAGGACGAAGTCCGCGCCCGGTACCGCCAGCAGCACGCCGGTCATACCGCCGACCGAGAAGGTCACGATAAAGCCGATGGTCCACATCATTGCGGAATGGAAGACGATACGGCCCTGATACATGGTGAACAACCAGTTGAAGATCTTCACCCCGGTCGGGATGGCGATAATCATGGTGGTGATACCGAAGAAGGCGTTAACGTTCGCGCCTGCGCCCATCGTGAAGAAGTGGTGCAGCCAAACGATAAACGACAGTACGGTAATACAGACGGTCGCCCAAACCAGCGAGGTATAGCCGAACAGACGTTTACGCGAGAAGGTCGCTGCGATTTCGGAGAATACCCCGAAGACCGGCAGAATCAGAATGTACACTTCCGGATGGCCCCAGGCCCAAATCAGGTTGATGTACATCATCATGTTGCCGCCCATATCGTTGGTAAAGAAATGGGTGCCCAGATAGCGATCCAGGGTCAGCAACGCGACGGTAACCGTCAGAATCGGGAAAGAGGCGATGATCAGTACGTTGGCGCACAAAGAGGCCCAGGTAAAGACCGGCATCTTGAACATTGTCATACCCGGCGCACGCATCTTCAGGATCGTCACGAAGAAGTTGATACCGGTTAACGTCGTACCAATACCCGAGAGTTGCAACGCCCATATCCAGTAATCGACCCCGACGCTGGGACTGTACTCTATTCCCGATAGAGGCGGATAAGCCAGCCACCCTGTCTGCGCGAATTCACCCACGCCCAGCGAGAGGTTAACCAGGATAACGCCGACAACGGTGAACCAGAAGCTCAGGTTGTTCAGGAAAGGGAAAGCAACGTCGCGCGCGCCGATCTGCAGCGGAACCACCAGGTTCATCAGACCGATAACGAAGGGCATCGCCACGAAGAAGATCATGATTACGCCGTGAGCGGTAAAGATCTGATCGTAGTGGTGCGGCGGTAGAAAACCCGCTTCGCCTGCGGAGGCAAGCGCCTGCTGGCTACGCATCATGATGGCATCGGCGAAACCACGTAACAGCATCACAATCGCGACGATGATATACATGATGCCGAGGCGTTTATGGTCAACTGACGTTAACCACTCTTTCCATAGGTAGGTCCACTTACCGAAGTAAGTAATCGCTGCCAGTATCGCCAGTCCCCCGACGATAATTGCAGCGATCGTTACCATGACGATAGGTTCATGGAACGGTACTGCATCCAGTGATAATTTTCCGAACATCTTATCTTCCTCAACCCTTGGAGTTGGCGGATTCCGCGTGGCTCATGTCCATACCTTCCATTCCTTCATGCGAGCTGTGCTCACCTTCAGGTTGGGTCATGTCCATGCTCTTACCGTGGTCCATGAATTTGTTAATAACGTCCTTGAACAAATCTGGTTTCACGCTGGAGAAATATTCCACCTTGTTGTACTCGCTTGGCATAGCCACTTTCTCGAACGCCGCCATATCATTCATGGTGTTCGGAGACTGCTTCGCTTTTGCGACCCATTGGTCGAATTCTGCGCGGTCTTCGGTGGCGATAGCTTTAAACTTCATACCAGAGAAGCCCGGGCCGCTATAGCTGGCGGAGATGCCATCGTAGGTTCCGGGTTCGTTGGCGATCAGATGCAAACGTGTTTGCATACCGGCCATGGCATAAATCTGGCTACCCAGACGCGGGATAAAGAAGGAGTTCATCACGGAGTTAGAGGTCACTTTGAAATAAACCGGCGTGTTCGCCGGGAAGGCGATCTCGTTGACGGTGGCGATACCCTGCTCCGGATAGATGAAGAACCATTTCCAGTCCATGGAAACCACTTCGATGGTGATCGGTTTTTCGTCATGCGCCAGCGGCTTGCTTGGTTCAAGCGCGTGCGTGGTTTTCCAGGTCAGTACGGCAAGGAAAATGATGATTAAGATAGGCACCGTCCAGACCACGGCTTCCACTTTATTGGAGTGTGACCAGTTCGGGCTATACTTCGCATCCTTATTACTCGCACGATACTTCCAGGCGAAACCAACAGCCATCAAGATGGCGGGAATAACGACGATCAACATCAGGCCAAATGCCGTCAGTATCAGCGAACGTTGCTCCAGTCCAATCTGTCCTTTGGGATCCAGCAGCGCAGAATTACAGCCACTGAGTAATGCAGTGCCTGCAATTAATGACAACCATCCCAAACTTTTATTGTATTTCCTGAGTCTCATTTAACGACCTCAATTCCACGGGACCTGGTGGCGTTTAAAGTGTAGGGGCATTTTACGGTAAGGTTACATTACTGTAAACATGATTGGTTCTGTGTTACCAAGTTCTGCCGCGCATGTCACATATGTTGCCAAGTATGTCGAAATAACTTTAAGACACTGTTGAAACTTTGCGTTATAACGGATGAGGTCTGTAAGTGGGATGTTGAGGGATAATTGGTATAACCAATGTAAAAATAAAACAATTACTTAACAATTTATTATCAATGAAAGGACAATCAACGGCAGAAATTTAAATTTAATCGGCTGAATCGTGTAAAGAAAATAGGTAGCGTAGAAATTACCAATAATTTCCAAAATTCTGTTGCGCACAAAAAGACAAATATATTTTTTATCAATTGATGGTTATTTAGCCGTTATAATTCCGGGTCGTTATTACAACGGCAAATAATGTTTTACAGCAGGCGTGTTTTTCGTAGCGCCAGGTAGTCCAGCAACCCGCCAAAGACAATGCCGCACACGGCAATCGCTACCGCAGTTTCAAGCAATCCGGACAGGAATGAGAAGTTAGTGTAATCCAACGCGTTCATGGTCAGCAGGAGTACCCACACCGCCAGCAAAGCGACGCCCGCGAGCAGGATTGAAAGCGCGAAATTGTAGGCGCCACGGTATTGCGTGCGGGGAATGAAACGCTCGCTCTGCCAGCTATATTCCAGCGTTTGCCGACAGACCAGCAACAGTAACAGCCCGGGAACGGCGGCGACAACTGAGAAGAGGTAGAATGTCGGCCAGCCGTGTGCTTCAACGAACCAGCCTGCCACAGGACCAACATAAACGCGGCCTACTGCGGAGAGGGCCGACAGTAGGGCAAACTGTGTTGCGGAAAACGACTTATTACATAGCGTCATTAATAAGGCGACAAAGGCGGCAGTACCCATCCCGCCGCACAGATTTTCGAAAAAGACCGCCGCGCCCATGCTGAACATGTTTTTATCGGTAATGGAGAGCAACCAGTAACCGGCGTTGGACGCGCCTTGCAAAAGGCCGAAAATCAGCAGCGCGCGAAACAGCGAAAGACGCTGCATTAATATGCCGCCGTATAACGCGCCGACGATCGTCGCCAGCAGGCCCAGCGTTTTATTGACCACACCGACTTCGCCGGCGTCAAAGCCGACGCCGCGAATCAAAAAGGTGGTGGTCAGGCTCATGGCGAAGGCGTCACCCAGTTTATAAAGCACAATGAGCAGTAAAATCAGCCAGGCGTTGTTACGGCCAAAGAAATCGCGTAGCGGCGCGACGACGGCCTGTTCCAGCGATTTCGGGGACGGGATAGTATCGGTCGGTTCCGGCGCCAGTAAGGTGGCGATAATGCAGGGGATCAACAATGCCGCCATCAGCCAGTACATGCCCTGCCAGCCGAGCCAGCGATCGGCCAGCCATAGCGCCAGTCCGCCGGAAACCAGCATCCCCAACCGGTAGCCAAGCACGCTGATTGCCGCGCCAGCGCCGCGTTCTTCTGCGGGTAAAACATCGGTTTTCCAGGCGTCGAACACGATATCCTGCGAGGCGGAGCAAAAAGCAATCACCACCGCCAGCGCCGCCATCCAGCGTAGCTGCGTGCCGGGTTCAAGAAAGCCCATCGCCGCAATCGCCGCCAGTAATAACAGTTGGGTGGCGAGTAACCAACCGCGACGACGACCTAAAAAAGGCGGCGTGTAGCGGTCCATCAGCGGGGACCAGAGAAACTTAAACACATAGGCCTGACCAACCAGCGAGAAGAAGCCAATCGTTTTAAGATCGATATTCTCGACGGTCATCCACGCCTGTAGCGTACCGGAAGTGAGCGCCAGCGGGAGACCGGAGGCAAAACCCAATATCAGCAGAATGGCTGAGCGCGGTTGCTGGAAAATACGTAAATATTGACTTGACATAGGCATCTACAGACCCGGCTTCTGCCGGGTCTTGTTGTTGCTATTAACGGGCGTTTTGCTTGATAAAATCGTGAATACTGGTGTCCTGAGACATATCAGCAATGGTATCGGTCAGAACGCTGTTTACCGCGTCGGCAATATTCTGGTTAGAGGCCTGGAACGCCCCTTCAATAGAGTAGTTGGCGCGATAGTTTTTGGTCATCTTGCTGCCATTTGCCGCGGTCGCAATAATCGCGATATCCGCTTTGGTCGCGATGTTGTAGCGCACGCTGCCCTGGGAAACATCAGCATACAGTTGGTTAACAATAATCTGCAGATTAACCGCGCCGTTAGGCCCGATCATGTAGCCCCGTGCCGTCATCTGTTTTTCCAGGACTTCTTGTAACAGGAAGCGTAAATCGCGGGAGGCGGTTAACGTTACCAACTGGTTGTTACGCGTGACTTTCGCTAACGCTTGATCCTGGCGTTGGTCCGCGCCGGTAATGCTAACGGTGACGCCCATCAGGCTCGGGTCCTGCTGTGGCAAGGTGATCTTCGGCGCGACGTCAATGGTCGTCGGCGGTGTGGCGCATCCTGCCAGCATAAACAGAGCGACTAACGGAAAGAGAAGTTTTTTTAACATATTCAGGCTCTCAATGACGCTTAAAACGTGATAGGTAAAAATTCCCGCCATCATAACACCGCTAACGGCGAGGGGAAGTGGTCAACGCAGGTAAATTCGTCGTAATGTCCGATTTGGTATTGATAACGGCGCGAGCGGGGATTTTGAGCGCTAAAAGAATGATTAAGGCAGTAAACTTCATACGTTTGGCTGAAATAATCAGACGAAAGCTAAATTTTTGTTGTCATGCTGTAATGGAAACGGTAAAAGCGGCTAGTATTTAAAGGGATGGGTGACATCACAGCGTTGTCGGAGGAGATTTTCATGATGATACGTGAGCAAATAGAAGAAAAATTAAGGACAGCGTTCGACCCCGTGTTTCTCGAAGTTGTGGATGAAAGCTATCGTCACAATGTTCCAGCAGGATCGGAAAGCCATTTTAAGGTCGTGCTGGTGAGCGATCGCTTTACAGGCGAACGTTTTCTTAATCGTCATCGGATGATTTACGGTACGTTAACGGCGGAACTTTCCACAACCGTACATGCGCTGGCACTGCATACTTATACCCTCAAAGAGTGGGAAGGATTGCAGGATACTATCTTCGCGTCGCCTCCTTGTCGCGGCGCGGGAAGCATCGCGTAGCAAAACGGATTTGCAACTACCTCCGCTTTTCCAGTATGTTGCTACAGAATTATGTGAAAACGGCCTGCGGGCCGTTTTGTTTTGTCTGAATTTTGAGCGTGTCGTACAGTATTCAGACAAAAATTAGCCGAGAATTGTGAAAACCGCCGCAGCATCGCACAATCACCGTTCTCGACTCACAAAAGTGATGCCGCTATAATGCGCCGTCTTATATATGAACGTCTTCGGGATGATTCTGACGACAGGGAATGTGATTGATTATGAGAACATCCCGGTTCCGCGAAGCAAATAGCACGTGCTTGCGGAGTAGAGTTGACCGAGCACTGTGATTTTTTGAGGTAACAAGATGCAAGTTTCAGTTGAAACCACTCAGGGCCTTGGCCGCCGTGTAACGATTACAATCGCTGCTGACAGCATCGAGACCGCTGTAAAAAGCGAGCTGGTCAACGTAGCGAAAAAAGTACGTATTGACGGCTTCCGTAAAGGCAAAGTACCGATGAATATCGTCGCTCAGCGTTATGGCGCTTCTGTTCGCCAGGACGTGCTGGGCGATCTGATGAGCCGCAACTTCGTTGACGCGATCATCAAAGAAAAAATTAACCCGGCAGGCGCGCCGAACTATGTTCCGGGCGAATACAAAGTGGGTGAAGACTTCACTTACTCCGTCGAGTTTGAAGTCTATCCGGAAGTTGAGCTGACCGGACTCGAGTCCATCGAAGTTGAAAAACCGGTTGTTGAAGTCACCGACGCTGACGTTGATGTGATGCTGGACACCCTGCGTAAGCAGCAGGCGACCTGGAAAGAAAAAGACGGCGCTGCGGATGCGGAAGACCGCGTGACCATCGACTTCACCGGCTCTGTAGACGGCGAAGAGTTCGAAGGCGGCAAAGCGACCGATTTCGTTCTGGCGATGGGCCAGGGTCGTATGATTCCGGGCTTTGAAGACGGCGTTAAAGGCCACAAAGCTGGCGAAGAGTTCACTATCGATGTGACCTTCCCGGAAGAGTACCATGCTGAAAACCTGAAAGGTAAAGCGGCTAAGTTCGTTATCAACCTGAAGAAAGTTGAAGAACGCGAACTGCCGGAACTGACTGAAGAATTCATCAAACGTTTCGGCGTTGAAGATGGTTCCGTAGCCGGTCTGCGCGCTGAAGTACGTAAAAACATGGAACGCGAGCTGAAAGGCGCGGTGCGTAACCGCGTTAAGTCTCAGGCGATCGAAGGTCTGGTAAAAGCTAACGACATCGACGTACCGGCTGCGCTGATCGACAGCGAAATCGACGTTCTGCGTCGTCAGGCTGCGCAGCGTTTTGGTGGCAACGAGAAACAGGCTCTGGAGCTGCCGCGCGAACTGTTCGAAGAACAGGCTAAGCGTCGTGTAGTTGTCGGTCTGCTGCTCGGCGAAGTCATTCGTACCAACGAGCTGAAAGCGGACGAAGAACGCGTTAAAGGCCTGATCGAAGAGATGGCGTCTGCTTACGAAGATCCGAAAGAAGTGATTGAGTTCTACAGCAAAAATAAAGAGCTGATGGACAATATGCGTAACGTCGCTCTGGAAGAACAGGCTGTTGAAGCGGTTCTGGCAAAAGCGAAAGTGTCTGAAAAAGCCACTTCCTTCAATGAGCTGATGAACCAGCAAGCGTAATTTTTCGCGTTAAAAGCACGAAATTTGCACAAAAACCCGTCACCTTTCAGTGACGGGTTTTTTTTGTCACGCATTTTGCATGGTAAGGGTGCGAAAACCGCGTTTCAGTGTTAGCGTTAGAGCAAAAGATTGTTATGCTTGAATTATGGCGATGCCGTACCCATTACAGAGGGACTGGCTGATAATCCGTCCATCAGGTTACAATCAGTACAGCAGGTTTTTTCAATTTTTATCCAGGAGACGGAAATGTCATACAGCGGAGAACGAGATAATTTGGCCCCTCATATGGCGCTGGTGCCGATGGTCATTGAACAGACCTCACGCGGTGAGCGCTCTTTTGATATCTATTCTCGTCTACTTAAGGAACGCGTCATATTTCTGACCGGCCAGGTCGAAGACCATATGGCTAACCTGATCGTGGCGCAGATGCTGTTCCTGGAAGCGGAAAACCCGGAAAAAGATATCTATCTGTACATTAATTCTCCTGGCGGCGTAATTACTGCGGGGATGTCCATCTATGACACCATGCAGTTTATTAAGCCAGACGTCAGCACCATTTGTATGGGACAGGCGGCCTCTATGGGGGCGTTTCTGCTGACTGCCGGGGCGAAAGGCAAACGTTTCTGCTTGCCGAACTCTCGCGTCATGATCCACCAGCCGCTGGGCGGCTATCAGGGCCAGGCGACGGATATTGAAATTCACGCCCGCGAAATTTTGAAAGTAAAAGGGCGCATGAATGAACTTATGGCGCATCATACGGGTCAATCTCTTGAGCAGATTGAACGTGATACTGAGCGCGATCGCTTCCTCTCCGCGCCTGAAGCGGTAGAGTACGGTTTGGTTGACTCAATTTTGACCCATCGTAATTGATGCCCTGGACGCAAGTGTGCCGCTATACACTTCATCCTTCACGCTACCTCGGTGTTGGCTGCCAGCGCGCCTCCCGGTGACTTACTTATATAAGCGCCTGCGGAGTCGCCGAGTTGCCGCCTTGATGTAGCTCGAATGATTTTGTGTATATACTAATGAAGGGCGGCACAACGCTGATTAGCGGCTTGCGCCTGAGAATGGCATTTGCGTCGTCGTGTGCGGCACAAAGAACAAAGAAGAGGTTTTGACTCATGACAGATAAACGCAAAGATGGCTCGGGCAAATTGTTGTACTGCTCTTTTTGCGGCAAAAGCCAGCATGAAGTGCGCAAGCTGATTGCCGGTCCATCCGTGTATATCTGCGACGAATGCGTCGATTTATGTAACGACATTATTCGCGAAGAAATTAAAGAAGTTGCTCCGCACCGTGAACGTAGTGCGCTGCCGACGCCGCATGAAATTCGTACTCACCTGGACGATTACGTTATCGGCCAGGAGCAGGCGAAAAAAGTGCTGGCGGTGGCGGTCTATAACCACTACAAGCGTCTGCGTAACGGCGATACCAGCAATGGCGTCGAGTTAGGCAAAAGCAACATTCTGCTGATTGGACCGACCGGTTCCGGTAAAACGCTGCTGGCGGAAACGCTGGCGCGCTTGCTGGATGTGCCGTTCACTATGGCGGATGCGACCACGCTGACCGAAGCGGGTTACGTGGGGGAAGACGTCGAGAATATCATTCAGAAACTGTTGCAGAAATGCGACTACGACGTGCAAAAAGCGCAGCGTGGGATTGTCTACATTGATGAAATCGATAAGATTTCGCGTAAATCAGACAATCCGTCCATTACCCGCGATGTTTCCGGCGAAGGCGTACAGCAGGCGTTGCTGAAACTGATCGAAGGCACTGTCGCCGCGGTTCCACCTCAGGGCGGTCGCAAACATCCGCAGCAGGAGTTCTTACAGGTAGATACCTCTAAGATTCTGTTTATCTGCGGCGGCGCGTTTGCCGGTCTGGATAAAGTGATCGCTAACCGTGTTGAAACCGGCTCCGGCATTGGTTTTGGCGCGACGGTGAAAGCGAAGTCCGACAAAGCCAGTGAAGGCGAGCTGTTGTCGCAGGTTGAACCGGAAGATTTGATCAAATTTGGTCTGATTCCTGAGTTTATCGGTCGTCTGCCAGTGGTGGCGACGCTGAACGAACTCAGCGAAGAAGCGCTGATTCAAATCCTGAAAGAGCCGAAAAATGCGCTGACCAAGCAGTATCAGGCGCTGTTTAACCTGGAAGGCGTCGATCTGGAATTCCGTGACGAAGCGCTGGACGCTATCGCCAGGAAAGCAATGGCGCGTAAAACTGGTGCCCGTGGTCTGCGTTCTATCGTCGAAGCGGCGCTGCTGGATACCATGTACGATTTGCCATCTATGGAAGACGTCGAAAAAGTGGTGATCGACGAGTCCGTAATTGCCGGTCAGAGTAAGCCGTTGCTGATTTACGGCAAACCGGAAGCGCAGGCTTCTGGCGAATAATTAAACATTCATACAATCAGTTAGCCAAAAAAGGGGGGATTTTATCTCCCCTTTCGTTTTTCCTGTAAACACGCCGTTGAATGTGTGGGAAACATCCCCATATACTGACGTACATGTTATAGGTGGTATGGAGCACAGCTATACTATCTGATTACCTGGCGGACACTAAACTAAGAGAGAGCTCTATGAATCCTGAGCGTTCTGAACGCATTGAAATCCCCGTATTGCCCTTGCGCGATGTGGTGGTTTATCCGCACATGGTCATACCCTTATTTGTAGGGCGGGAAAAATCTATCCGTTGTCTGGAAGCGGCTATGGACCATGATAAAAAAATCATGCTGGTCGCCCAGAAGGAAGCATCAACGGATGAGCCGGGTGTAAACGATCTTTTCACCGTCGGGACCGTGGCCTCTATTTTGCAGATGCTGAAACTGCCTGACGGCACCGTAAAAGTGCTGGTCGAGGGGTTACAGCGCGCGCGTATTTCCGCGCTGTCTGACAACGGCGAACATTTCTCCGCGAAGGCGGAGTACCTTGATTCGCCAGCCATTGATGAGCGTGAACAAGAAGTGCTGGTGCGTACCGCCATCAGCCAGTTCGAAGGCTACATCAAGCTGAACAAAAAAATTCCGCCGGAAGTGCTGACGTCACTCAATAGCATTGACGACCCTGCACGTCTGGCTGACACCATCGCCGCGCATATGCCGCTGAAACTGGCGGATAAACAGTCCGTACTGGAGATGTCCGACGTTAACGAACGTCTGGAATATCTGATGGCGATGATGGAATCTGAAATCGATCTGCTGCAGGTTGAGAAACGCATTCGCAACCGCGTGAAAAAGCAGATGGAGAAATCCCAGCGCGAGTACTATCTGAACGAGCAAATGAAAGCGATTCAGAAAGAACTTGGCGAGATGGACGACGCGCCGGACGAAAACGAAGCGCTGAAGCGTAAGATCGACGCGGCGAAAATGCCGAAAGAGGCGAAAGAGAAAGCGGAAGCGGAACTGCAGAAGCTGAAAATGATGTCTCCGATGTCGGCGGAAGCGACCGTGGTGCGCGGCTACATCGACTGGATGGTGCAGGTGCCGTGGAATGCGCGTAGCAAGGTCAAAAAAGACCTGCGTCAGGCGCAGGAAATCCTCGATACTGACCATTATGGTCTGGAGCGCGTGAAAGACCGCATCCTTGAGTATCTCGCGGTTCAAAGCCGTGTAAATAAAATCAAGGGGCCGATCCTGTGTCTGGTGGGGCCGCCGGGGGTAGGTAAAACCTCGTTGGGCCAGTCCATCGCTAAAGCAACAGGGCGTAAATACATCCGTATGGCGCTGGGCGGCGTGCGTGATGAAGCGGAAATCCGCGGTCATCGCCGGACTTACATTGGCTCTATGCCGGGTAAACTGATCCAAAAAATGGCCAAAGTGGGGGTTAAAAACCCACTGTTCCTGCTCGATGAGATCGACAAAATGTCTTCGGACATGCGCGGCGATCCGGCTTCCGCCCTGCTGGAAGTGCTGGATCCGGAGCAGAACGTGGCGTTCAGCGATCATTACCTGGAAGTGGATTACGATCTCAGCGATGTGATGTTTGTCGCCACTTCCAACTCCATGAACATTCCGGCGCCGCTGCTGGATCGTATGGAGGTGATCCGTCTGTCCGGTTATACCGAAGATGAGAAGCTGAATATTGCTAAACGTCACCTGCTGCCGAAGCAGATCGAGCGTAACGCGCTGAAGAAAGGAGAACTGACGGTCGACGATAGCGCGATTATCGGTATTATCCGCTATTACACGCGTGAAGCGGGCGTGCGTAGTCTGGAGCGTGAAATCTCCAAACTGTGCCGCAAAGCGGTTAAACAACTGTTGCTCGATAAGTCGTTAAAACATATCGAAATTAACGGTGATAATCTGCACGACTACCTCGGTGTCCAGCGCTTTGATTATGGCCGCGCGGATAGCGAAAACCGCGTAGGTCAGGTGACAGGGCTGGCGTGGACGGAAGTGGGCGGCGATCTGTTGACCATCGAAACCGCCTGCGTCCCGGGCAAAGGCAAGTTGACCTACACCGGCTCGCTCGGTGAAGTGATGCAGGAATCTATTCAGGCGGCGCTGACCGTGGTGCGCGCGCGCGCGGAAAAACTGGGTATTAATCCGGACTTTTACGAAAAACGCGATATCCACGTTCACGTGCCGGAAGGCGCAACGCCGAAAGACGGTCCAAGCGCCGGTATCGCGATGTGTACCGCGCTGGTTTCCTGCCTGACCGGTAATCCGGTGCGCGCAGATGTGGCAATGACCGGTGAGATCACGCTGCGTGGTCAGGTGTTGCCGATCGGCGGCCTGAAAGAGAAACTGTTGGCGGCGCATCGCGGCGGGATTAAAACGGTCTTAATTCCATTCGAAAATAAACGTGACCTGGAGGAGATTCCGGACAACGTGATTGCCGATCTGGATATTCACCCGGTTAAGCGCATTGAGGAAGTTCTGACGCTTGCTCTGCAAAACGAACCGTCTGGAATGCAGGTTGTAACCGCAAAATAGTGACCTCGCGCAAATAGCGCTAATAAAAACAGGGCTGGCAGGCTATTTCGGACTTGCCAGCCTTTTTTTGTATAGCTAATTTAGATGGTTGATTGGGTCTGCCACCATTAACGGGTGTTGTAAGGGCGTGGCAGGCCTGATATAACTGCTGCGCGGTCGTACTTCGAAGGATTCAGGTGCGATATAAATTATAAAGAGGAAGAGAAGAGTGAATAAATCTCAACTGATCGAAAAAATTGCTGCAGGGGCTGATATCTCTAAGGCTGCGGCTGGACGTGCGTTAGATGCGATTATTGCTTCTGTTACCGAATCTCTGAAAGAAGGGGATGACGTTGCACTGGTAGGCTTTGGTACTTTTGCTGTTAAAGAGCGTGCTGCCCGTACTGGTCGCAACCCGCAAACAGGTAAAGAGATCACCATCGCCGCTGCCAAAGTGCCGAGTTTCCGTGCAGGTAAAGCGCTGAAAGACGCGGTAAACTAAGCGTGATCCCCTCGGGGGATGTGACAAAGTACAAGGGCGCATCAACTGATGTGCCTTTTTTATTGGCGATTCGGGACTTTCTGTGCGTTGCGGGCTGACAATTGCCCTCGTTTCTTGTCACAATAGGCTTTTGTGCGCCGCGTTCAGAAAATGCGATGCGCGTGAAGTCTCTATACGCAAATCATTCAGGTTGCGTCGACGCGGCTACTGAGCGAATCACTCAGTAGCCAGCGGAGAAGCCGCCTGAAAGATAAAGTGTAAAGTCACCTACAGCGGAGTGTGGTTACACCATGATGGACAGCTTACGCACGGCTGCAAACAGTCTCGTGCTCAAGATTATTTTCGTTATCATTATCGTGTCGTTCATTTTGACCGGCGTTAGTGGTTACCTGATTGGCGGAAGCAATAACTACGCCGCAAAAGTGAATGGCCAGGAAATCAGCCGGGCACAGTTTGAGAATGCGTTTAATAACGAACGTAACCGTATGCAGCAGCAGTTGGGCGACAGGTATTCTGAACTGGCGGCCAACGAAGGTTATATGAAAAGCCTGCGCCAGCAGGTGCTGAATCGTCTGATAGATGAAGCGCTGTTGGATCAATATTCCCGCGAACTGAAACTGGGCATCAGCGATGAGCAGGTAAAGCAGGCGATTTTCGCCACTCCCGCTTTTCAGGTGGACGGTAAGTTTGACAACAACCGCTATAACGCGATTGTGAATCAGATGGGAATGACGGCCGATCAGTACGCTCAGGCGCTGCGTAACCAGCTTACCACTCAGCAACTGATCAACGGCGTGGCCGGTACTGATTTTATGCTGAAAGGGGAAACCGACGAACTGGCGGCATTAGTCTCTCAACAGCGCGTGGTGCGTGAAGCCGTTATTGATGTCAACGCGCTGGCGGCGAAGCAGCAGGTGACCGATCAGGAAGTGTCCAGCTACTACGATCAGAATAAAGTCCGCTTTATGACGCCGGAACAGTTCCGCGTAAGCTATATCAAGCTGGATGCCGCGACGATGCAGGCGCCGGTCAGCGATGCGGATATTCAGGCCTATTATGACCAGCATGTAGATCAGTTTACTCAGCCGGAGCGTATTCGTTACAGCATTATTCAGACCAAAACGGAAGATGATGCGAAAGCGGTACTGGATGCGCTGAACAAGGGCGAAGATTTCGCCACGCTGGCGAAAGAGAAATCTACCGATATCATCTCTGCGCGTAATGGCGGCGATATGGGCTGGCTGGAAGAGTCTGCCACGGTGCCGGAACTGAAAAACGCCGGATTAAAAGAAAAAGGACAGATATCTGGCGTGATTAAGTCGTCTGTCGGTTTTCTGGTGGCGCGTCTGGATGATATTCAGCCTGCCAAAGTGAAACCGTTAAGCGAGGTTCGCGACGACATTGCCGCGAAAGTGAAACAAGAAAAAGCGCTGGATGCTTACTATGCGTTGCAGCAGAAGGTGAGCGATGCGGCAAGCAACGACAATGAGTCGTTAGCAGGCGCTGAACAGGTCGCTGGCGTAAAAGCGGTTGAAACCGGCTGGTTTAGCCGTGACACCTTACCTGAAGAGCTGAACTTCAAACCGGTAGCCGATGCTATCTTTAATGGCGGTCTGGTAGGCGAAAACGGTACGCCGGGACCGAATTCAGACATTATCACCGTAGATGGCGACCGGGCTTTTGTTGTGCGCGTGAGCGAACATAAACCTGAAGCCGTGAAGCCGTTGGCAGAAGTGAAAGAACAGGTCACTGCCCTGGTGAAGCATAACAAAGCGGAACAACAGGCGAAGCTGGATGCGGAAAAACTGCTGGTCGAGCTGAAAGCGGGCAAAGGCGCGGAAGCGATGAAAGCGGCGGGTCTGAGTTTTGGCGAGCCTAAAACGTTAAGTCGTACCAGTCAGGATCCGGTGAGTCAGGCGGCCTTTGCGTTAAGCCTTCCGACGAAAGATAAGCCAGTTTATGGCGTGGCGAACGATATGCAGGGTAACGTCGTTCTGCTGGCGTTTGACGAGGTGAAAGCGGGCGCCATGCCGGAAGCGCAGAAAAAAGCGATGGTGCAGGGCATCACGCAGAACAATGCGCAAATTGTCTTTGAGGCGCTGATGAGCAATCTGCGTAAAGAGGCGAAAATCAAAATCGGCGACGCTCTGGAACAGCAGTAATCGTCGAGGCGCTTCGCAAAAAATTGCAAAACGTTGTATCCCACAAAGGCCGCTTTCGCGGCCTTTTCCATTTCTGAGAATTGCCGTTTGTTCGTTTTTCTCCGCCCCGCTATCGTGGCTGCACTGTTAACAAACAAGGAGAAAACAGTATGAAACACGGAATTAAAGCACTGCTTATTACACTTTCTTTAACCTGCGCGGGCATGGCCCATAGCACGCTGGCGGCGACGCCTGTCGCAAAAAATGCAGCGGTGGAAACAAAAGCGGATACGCCTTCTTCATCCTCCGCCAAAGCGGCATTACCTGCTAAAGCCAGCGATGATGAAGGTACCAGGGTGAGCATTAATACCGCGTCTGCGGAGGATCTGGCGCGGGTGATGAACGGCGTTGGGCTGAAAAAAGCGCAGGCTATTGTGAGCTATCGGGAGGAGTATGGTCCTTTTAAAACGGTGGATGATTTAAAGCAGGTGCCGGGAATGGGAAGCGCGCTGGTGGAGCGTAATCTGGCAGTTTTAACATTGTAATCACTTGCACAGTGGCCAAAATTTGCCAGACTGTAGAGGTCATACCAGTTATGACCTCTGTACTTGTCGTTTACTTATAACAACAACGTAAGGTTATTGCGCTATGCAAACACAAATCAAAGTTCGTGGATATCATCTTGATGTTTATCAACATGTTAATAATGCCCGCTATCTGGAGTTTCTGGAAGAGGCCCGTTGGGATGGGCTGGAAAACAGCGACAGCTTTCAGTGGATGACGGCCCGCAATATTGCCTTTGTGGTGGTAAACATCAATATAAATTACCGTCGTCCGGCGGTATTGAGCGATCTACTGACCGTGACCAGCCAGGTACAACAGCTTAACGGTAAAAGCGGCGTATTAAGCCAGACGATTACGCTGGAGCCAGAAGGGCAGGTGGTGGCCGATGCGCTCATCACGTTTGTTTGTATTGATTTAAAAACGCAAAAAGCGCTGCCGCTGGAAGGCGAATTGCGTGAAAAGCTGGAACAGATGGTGCAATAACGCTTCGCAGTCTGATGGCGTTGAACTTGTCCGGCCTGGCGATATTGACCATGGTGAATATCGCCAGGCCGGATAAGGTGCATGCGCCGCCATCCGGCAAAACAATCACCTTAACCCGGTTTTTTGCTTCATTGCCGCCATCACCGCCGCTTTATTCGACAGATAATGATTCAGGCCGTTAGCGCGCAGATTACAGGCTGCGCAATGACCACAGCCATCGCCTTTAATGCCGTTATAGCAGGTCAGCGTCTCTTCGCGAACCAAATCCAGTTGGCCCCAATAATCGGCCAGCGCCCAGGTTTCAGCTTTATCAATCCACATTAAGGGCGTTTCGAAACGGATATCTTTCGCCATGCCCAGATTCACCGCGTGATTCAGCGCTTTGACGAACTCATCGCGACAGTCTGGATAGCCGGAAAAATCGGTCTCGCAAACGCCGGTGATCACCGCTTCGGCTTTGACCTGATAAGCGTAAATCGCCGCCAGCGTCAGAAAGAGAATATTGCGTCCCGGTACGAAAGTATTGGGGATACCGTCAGCGTTCGGTTCATAGTCCGGCACCGGAATGCTATCCCGCGTCAGGCTGCTGACCGCCAGTTCGTTCAGCAAAGTGACATCCAGCACTTTATGCGCGCGTGCGCCAAGTTTTAACGCCAGTGCGCGCGCGACATCAATCTCTGCGCGGTGGCGCTGACCATAATCAAACGTGACACAATGCACTTCATCATACTGATGCCGCGCTTGCGCCAGACAAGTGGTGGAGTCCTGACCTCCACTAAATACAACAACGGCGCGTTTCATAGTTATCCTGATCAATGACGAAAGCCAATATGGTAACGCGTACGGATAATCCCGACCAGCTTCTTCACGGCGAAGGCGGAGGAAGCCAGGCTTCGCTAAATTCAAACCAGCCGCGAGGGGTGAGTCGAACGCCGTTAACGCCCGGTGGGGCGCTGATGCGATAGTGATAATTAAATAGTGGCGTAAGTGTGGCGTCATCCATCAGGTTGGCAAAAACTTGTTGTAGCGCGGCGCGGCGATCTTTTTCATTGGGCTGAATTTGCAGAGCGTCAAGCGTAGCCTGCAGATGGGAAAACGCAGGCGCGTCAAGGACATGCGACCAGATCTGATCGCAACGTAGCCACTGCTCCAGCGTATATTCCGGCGCTTCGCCGATCAGCCTGTCGCCCATCATCAGATCCGCTTGCGCCAACGCAGGGCAGTTATCCCAGTTTTTGGCATTATGAAAAATCAACGTTAACTCACAGCCGAGCGTCGCCAGGTAATGTCGAAGCTGTTCCGCCATCGTATGCAGCTCTACGGGAAGGTGATACGCCAGGGTAAGTTTTTTCGGCAATGGCGTTTCATCAACGTCCTGCCATTGCGGGATTGTCCAGCCGGGTAGCAGCCCCTGACTTGGCATAATCAAGTTCTCATCTACCGGTAAGGTTTTCAGCAGCGAAGTATGATGGATAATATGTATCAGACGCCGCGCCTGCTGTACGTTGAGCCGTGAGCCCTTTTTGAGGGTTAAATAACAAAAGCCAAGACTGATACCACTACTTACCTGACTCAGCGTCGCCAGCTCTTCCGGTTTGCCGATGGCAATCTGCACCGGATGGCGGCAACTGGTGCCCAGATCCTGGGCAAACAGTTGCGGGGTGATCCAGAATTCAATCGCTTTCAGCAGCGGATGGCTGAGGTGATAATGGTCATGACTTTCCAGACGCACCAGTTCCGGCGTGAACAACGCCAGGCGAAAAGGACCGGTGCCGATAAGCGGCAGGTCAGGATGCGCCAGACCGCTACAATAGCTCGCCAGACGATGCGCCAGCCAGTAATCAGGTCGGTGAAGGAGAAAGGTCAGGCACTGAGGATGCGTTACTTCGATCCGTGCGACGCTAATAAACAATTTGCTTAGCGCGGGTAGGGTAAGCAGCCTTTCCAGGCGTTCGTGTAGCTGCGCGGTATCCACCGCATCGCCATTATGCCAGTGCAGCGTGGAGCGAATATAAAAATCCCAGCGTAAACCGTCGGCGGAAACCTTCCAGTGATGCGCCAAATCCCCGCAAGGATATTGACTGTCGCGGTCGAAGCGCGTTAACCCGGAAAAAACTTGCCCTGCGAGATGCTGTTCCGCGCGGCCTGGCAGGAAACCCGGCTGCAGCGGATCAAGCGGACGATAGTAGGGAATACGCAATGTCGGCGTATCGTTTTGCCATTGGCCGCCCATAAAAGGCTGGAGCATCGCCCGTAACTCGCCCGGCGCCAGCTGCGCCAGTTCCAGTACGTTGAGCTGCTGCCCTTTTTCCAGCGCCTGTTCCATCATGGCGGTGCGGAGCGATTCCGGCGTGACCAGAAACTGGAGCCGTCCACGTTTCCCGCGCCCGGACTGCGCCTCCCATCTTAGCCAACCCGCCTGCTGGGCCTGACGCAGCAGCGTTCGCAGATGGCGCTCGCTACAAAAACAGCGTTCGGCCAGTTCGCTAACGGTGACATGTTGCGTTTCCCCGGCGGAAGGCTGCCAGAGGCGTTGATATTGATTAAGCCGATTCAGTAGCCTCATAAAACCCGGAACACTTCCTTTTATCTGTTCACTATTACTTCCGTATATCTCAGGTAATACTGAACAACAAGTTAACCGCGTCACAGTGTGGAGAAAGAGATGGCCCGTCTGGCAGCATTTGATATGGATGGCACGTTATTAATGCCCGATCACCATTTGGGTAGAGAAACGATCGCCACGCTGGCGCGTCTGCGCGAACGCGATATCACCCTGACATTCGCTACGGGTCGTCATGTGCTGGAGATGCGGCATATTCTGGGGACGCTTTCACTGGATGCTTATCTTATTACCGGTAACGGGACGCGAATTCACTCGCTGGAAGGCGACGTGCTGCATCGTCAGGATCTCGATCCTCAGGTTGCCGATACGGTGATGCACCATGCCTGGGATACCCGAGCCAGTATGCATGTGTTTAATGACAACGGCTGGTTTACAGGCCAGGAGATCCCCGCGCTACTCCAGGCGCACGTCTACAGCGGCTTTCGTTATCAGGTTATCGATATAAAAAGCATTCCGGCCCATCAGGTGACGAAGATCTGTTTTTGCGGCGATCATGACGATCTGATCCGTTTGCGCATTCAGCTCAATGAGGCGCTGGAAGAACGCGCTCATCTCTGTTTCTCTGCCGTCGACTGCCTGGAAGTGCTACCGCTGGGGTGCAATAAAGGATCGGCGCTGGCGGTATTGAGCAACCATTTAGGGCTTTCACTGGCAGATTGCATGGCGTTTGGCGACGCGATGAACGATCGGGAAATGCTGGGCAGCGTCGGGCGGGGGCTCATTATGGGCAATGCCATGCCGCAGCTTATCGCCGCGCTGCCACACCTTTCGGTTATCGGACATTGTGGTAATCAAGCGGTATCACACTTTTTGACGCATTGGCTGGACAATCCGCATCTACCTTATTCCCCCGAATGAGAGATCTCTTCCAGCAAGCCAGACATTCAGTCTGGCTTTTTTTTGTTTCTAGTCGCCGGTAAGTAATTTTTCGATGGCCGCTGACCACGGCGTCAAATCGCCGATATGGTCGCTAACCCAGGACGGATGGTAATAGGTATCCAGATAGCGATCGCCGCTATCGCACAATAACGTCACGATAGCGCCGGTTTCTCCAGCCTCGCGCATCCGGGCCGCAAGCTGCAGCGCTCCCCACATATTCGTGCCGGTAGAGGCGCCGACTTTACGGCCTAGCTGCGTTTCCAGCCAGTGTGCGGTGGCAACGCTGGCGGCGTCCGGCACGCGCAGCATCTCATCCACGACATCCGGAATAAAAGAAGGCTCTACTCGCGGACGACCAATTCCTTCAATTTTACTGCCCACCGGGCTGCGTAATGAAGCGTCGCGATCCTGCCAGTAAGGTAAAAAGACGGAATTTTCCGGATCCACCACCATGAGCTGAGTATCATAGCCCTGGCAGCGAATATAGCGCCCAATCGTCGCAGAGGTTCCGCCCGTTCCGGCGCTCATGACGATAAATCGCGGTACTGGATGGGGTTCGTTGCGCATCTGGCGGAAAATACTGTCGGCAATATTATTGTTGCCCCGCCAGTCGGTAGCTCGTTCTGCGTAGGTAAACTGGTCCATATAGTGACCGTTCAGTTCATGCGCCAGCCGCTCGGAGGCGGCATAAATTTCGCAGGCGCTCTCCACAAAATGACAGTGGCCGCCGTAAAATTGAATCTGTTCGATTTTACGTTTTGCGGTACAGGCGGGCATGACGGCGATGAACGGTAGTCCCAGTAAACGCGCGAACCAGGCTTCGGAAATCGCCGTTGAGCCTGATGACGCTTCAATAATCGGAGTGCCTTCTTTAATCCAGCCATTGCACAGCCCATAAAGGAACAGCGAGCGCGCCAGGCGATGCTTGAGGCTACCGGTGGGATGCGTGCTTTCATCTTTCAGGTAAAGCTGGATACCTGGAAATGCCGACAGGGACAAACGAATAAGATGCGTATCCGCTGAGCGCTGGTGGTCAGCGTTAATTTCATTAATGGCATTTTTAACCCAATTGCTACTCATCATTAATATCCATTTATCATTTTGTGCCAAGAGTAGCGAAAAGTACGGAAAAAATTGTTGCTATTTGACCTTTAAATTACAATGTAAGGAGAAAAATATTCTCTATGGAGTGGGTATGTTAGATAAAATTGACCGTAAACTGCTTTGCTTATTGCAGCAGGACTGTACCCTCTCTTTGCAGGCGCTGGCGGATGCCGTTAATCTGACGACAACGCCTTGCTGGAAGCGGCTTAAACGCCTGGAAGATGACGGTATCCTGCTTGGCAGGGTCGCGCTGCTGGACCCGGAAAAACTGGGGCTGGGGTTAACCGCTTTTGTGTTGATAAAAACGCAGCACCACAGCAGTGAATGGTACTGTCGGTTCGTGACCGTCGTCTCTGAGATGCCGGAAGTGCTTGGCTTCTGGCGGATGGCGGGGGAATACGACTATCTGATGCGAGTTCAGGTGGCCGACATGAAGCGGTATGACGACTTCTATAAACGTCTGGTCAATAGCGTCCCAGGACTGTCAGACGTCACCTCCAGTTTTGCGATGGAACAGATTAAGTACACCACCTCTCTGCCCATTGAATAATTCTCCCGGTATTGCCGGAAATCATATCAGGAAATAACGCGTGCGATTATTTGCTCAATTAAGCTGGTACTTTCGCCGGGAATGGCGTCGCTATCTTGGCGCGGTGGCCCTGCTTATGCTTATTGCGATGCTTCAGCTGATCCCGCCCAAAGTGGTGGGGATTGTCGTGGATGGCGTAACCGCACAGCATTTTACTCCAGGCCGAATAGCGATGTGGATTGGCACCATTGCCCTGATCGCCGTAGTGGTCTATTTGTTGCGCTATGTCTGGCGCGTGCTGCTGTTTGGCGCTTCTTATCAATTAGCCGTCGAACTGCGTGAAGATTATTATCGCCAGCTGAGTCGTCAGCATCCTGAATTTTATCAGCGCCATCGGACGGGCGATCTTATCGCGCGTGCGACGAATGATGTGGATCGCGTCGTATTTGCAGCGGGCGAGGGCGTTCTGACGCTGGTTGACTCGCTGGTAATGGGCTGCGCGGTACTGATTGTCATGTCGACGCAAATTAGCTGGCAGCTAACGCTATTAGCGCTGTTGCCGATGCCGATTATGGCGCTGATGATCAAACGTTACGGCGATCGGCTGCATGATTATTTCAAACTGGCGCAGGCCGCCTTCTCCAGCCTGAACGATCGCACGCAGGAGAGTCTGACCAGCATCCGCATGATCAAAGCGTTTGGTCTGGAGGATCGCCAGTCTTCGCTGTTTGCGGCGGATGCCGAAGATACCGGCAAGAAAAATATGCGCGTGGCGCGTATTGACGCGCGTTTTGATCCAACCATTTACATCGCCATTGGCATGGCGAACCTGCTCGCGATTAGCGGCGGAAGCTGGATGGTGGTTAACGGCAGCCTGACGCTGGGCGAACTCACCAGCTTTATGATGTATCTGGGGTTGATGATTTGGCCGATGCTGGCGCTGGCCTGGATGTTTAATATCGTGGAGCGGGGTAGCGCCGCATACAGCCGCATCCGCGCCATGCTGGCGGAAGCGCCGGTAGTTAAGGATGGCGAAGAGCCGGTCCCGGCGGGGCGTGGCGAACTGACGGCGGCCATTCGTGAGTTTTGCTATCCGCAAACGACGCATCCGGCGCTGGAGAATGTGAACTTTCGTCTTAAACCGGGTCAGATGCTGGGGATATGCGGTCCGACCGGCGCGGGGAAAAGCACAATATTGTCGCTTATCCAGCGCCATTTTGATGTGACGCAGGGAGAGATCCGTTTCCATGACGTGCCGTTGACGCATCTGCAGCTGGATAGCTGGCGTAGCCGACTGGCGGTCGTCAGCCAGACGCCGTTTTTGTTCTCGGACTCTATTGCCAATAATATTGCGCTCGGACGCCCGGAGGCGACTCAGGAGGAGATTGAACAGGTGGCGCGTTTAGCCAGCGTACATGAAGATATTCTCCGTTTGCCTCAGGGCTACGACACGCAGGTAGGTGAACGTGGCGTCATGTTATCGGGAGGGCAAAAACAGCGTATCTCGATTGCCAGAGCGCTACTGTTAAATGCGGAAATTCTGCTTCTTGATGATGCGCTTTCTGCAGTAGATGGCCGCACGGAGCATCGGATTTTGCATAATTTGCGCCAGTGGGGCGAAGGGCGTACGGTCATCATCAGCGCGCATCGTTTATCCGCGCTGACCGACGCCAATGAAATTATCGTTATGCAACATGGTCATGTTGTTCAGCGCGGCGATCACGATCAACTGGCGCAGCAGATTGGCTGGTATCGCGATATGTATCGCTATCAGCAACTGGAGGCCGCGCTGGATGACGCGCCGGAACGCGGCGAGGAGGCGGTGAATGCGTAGTTTTGGACAGCTATGGCCGACGCTGAAACGGTTGCTGGCGTATGGCTCGCCATGGCGAAAACCGCTCTCTGTCGCGGTGATGATGCTGTGGATTGCGGCGGCGGCGGAGGTTAGCGGTCCGCTGCTGATCAGCTATTTCATTGATAACATGGTGGCCCGCCACCATTTACCGTTGGGCAAGGTCGCGGGGCTGGCGGCCGCCTATGTGGGGCTACAGTTTCTGGCGGCGGGTCTGCATTACGCCCAGTCTTTATTATTTAACCGGGCGGCCGTTGGCGTGGTTCAGTCCTTGCGCACGGACGTCATGGATGCCGCCTTGCGCCAGCCGCTAAGCGCCTTCGACACGCAGCCTGTCGGACAATTAATTTCACGCGTGACCAACGATACGGAAGTCATCCGCGATCTGTACGTCACGGTCGTCGCAACGGTATTACGTAGCGCGGCGTTGATCGGCGCCATGCTGGTCGCCATGTTCAGCCTTGACTGGCGGATGGCGCTGGTGGCGATTTTGATTTTTCCGGCGGTATTGACCGTGATGGTCATTTATCAGCGCTACAGCACGCCGATTGTACGCCGCGTGCGGGCATACCTGGCGGATATTAACGACGGCTTTAACGAAATCATCAACGGGATGAGCGTAATCCAGCAGTTTCGCCAGCAGGCGCGCTTCGGCGAACGCATGGGCGAGGCCAGCCGCTCGCACTACATGGCGCGGATGCAGACACTACGCTTAGACGGCTTTTTATTGCGTCCGCTGCTTAGCCTCTTTTCTGCGCTCATTTTGTGCGGTCTGTTGATGCTTTTCAGCTTTACGTCTGCCGGCACGATTGAGGTCGGGGTGCTGTATGCGTTCATTAGCTATTTGTCACGTCTGAACGAGCCGCTCATTGAACTGACCACCCAGCAATCCATGCTACAGCAGGCGGTTGTGGCGGGAGAGCGTGTTTTTGAACTGATGGATCGCCCGCGCCAGCGCTATGGCAGCGACGACAGGCCGTTGCAAAGCGGGGCGATTGATATTGATCATCTGTCGTTTGCTTACCGCGACGATAATCTTGTTTTACAGGATATTACGCTATCAGTACCGTCCCGTAGCTTTGTGGCGCTGGTGGGGCACACCGGCAGCGGGAAGAGCACGCTCGCCAGCTTATTAATGGGGTATTACCCCCTGACACAAGGCGAAATTCGGCTGGATGGGCGAGAGATCGCCTCTCTTAATCATCGCGTTTTACGCCAGGGCGTGGCGATGGTTCAACAGGACCCGGTAGTGATGGCGGATACCTTTCTGGCTAATGTGACGCTGGGGCGCGATGTCTCCGAGGCGCAGGTGTGGCAGGCGCTGGAAACGGTACAACTGGCAGATCTGGCGCGCGGCCTGAGCGACGGGCTGCATACGCATCTCGGCGAGCAGGGAAATACGCTGTCCGTCGGGCAAAAACAGCTATTGGCGCTGGCGCGCGTGCTGGTTGACGCCCCGCAAATATTAATTCTTGATGAAGCGACGGCCAGCATCGATTCCGGCACTGAGCAGGCGATACAGCAGGCGCTGGCGGCGATTCGCGAGCGCACCACGCTGGTGGTTATTGCCCATCGGCTATCGACAATCGTGGAGGCAGATACCATTCTGGTTCTCCATCGCGGCCAGGCGGTGGAGCGCGGGACGCATCAACAATTGCTGGCGGCGCAAGGGCGCTACTGGCAAATGTATCAATTACAGTTAGTTGGCGAGGAGTTAGCCGCCAGCGTACACGAAGAACCCGGCCCTGCGGCATAAGGTTTGGCGCCACAGGGCAAAGCCTCGCCCATCATGCACCGTCGTGGTGCATTTTTCTTTCCCTGCTTCGATTTTGGGGCGCGTCAATATAAAGACGCGCCGCTAACCGCGCTTTTCCTCGCTCGCCAGCTTCTGGCACATCCTTTGCAATATCCATTCTGAAGAGTCCATGCGCGGCGGCAGCCGTTACCTAATTCTGACTGGAGGGTTCTATGAAGCTGGTTACCGTGATTATCAAACCGTTCAAGCTGGAGGACGTGCGGGAGGCGCTTTCTTCCATTGGCATTCAGGGACTGACCGTCACCGAAGTGAAAGGGTTTGGCCGTCAGAAAGGACACGCCGAACTGTATCGCGGCGCGGAGTACAGCGTGAATTTCCTGCCGAAGGTCAAAATTGATGTGGCTATCGCCGACGACCAACTGGAAGAGGTGATCGATATCATCAGTAAAGCGGCTTACACCGGAAAAATTGGCGACGGCAAAATTTTCGTCGCGGAGCTCATGCGCGTTATTCGGATTCGTACCGGCGAAGCTGACGAAGCAGCGCTGTAAGACCCGCCACACAGCAACAGGAAATGAAAAAATGAAGATAGCGATGATAAAAACCACACTGGCTTCACTGGCGCTGCTGCCTGGGCTAACGATAGCCGCGCCGGCGGTTGCCGATAAAGCGGATAGTGCTTTTATGATGATTTGCACCGCGCTGGTGCTGTTCATGACGATACCGGGTATCGCGCTGTTTTACGGCGGATTAATTCGCGCCAAGAACGTGCTGTCAATGTTAACGCAAGTGACCGTCACCTTTGCGCTGGTCTGTATTTTATGGGTGGTGTACGGCTATTCGCTGGCTTTTGGCGAAGGGAATCATTTCTTCGGTAATGCCGATGGGGCGATGTTGAAGAATATCGCGTTGACGGCGGTAACGGGTACGATTTATCAGTATATTCATGTCGCGTTTCAGGGATCTTTCGCCTGTATTACCGTCGGGCTGATTGTCGGCGCGCTGGCGGAGCGTATTCGTTTTTCGGCGGTACTGATTTTTGTCGTGGTGTGGTTCACGCTCTCTTATATTCCGATTGCGCACATGGTGTGGGGCGGCGGCCTGCTGGCTGCTCACGGCGCGCTGGATTTTGCCGGTGGTACGGTGGTGCATATTAACGCCGCTATCGCCGGGCTGGTAGGGGCTTATTTAATTGGCAAACGCGTCGGCTTTGGGAAAGAAGCATTTAAACCCCATAACCTGCCGATGGTCTTTACCGGTACTGCGATTCTGTATATCGGCTGGTTTGGATTTAACGCGGGTTCTGCGGGTAGCGCAAACGAGATAGCAGCGCTGGCCTTTGTGAACACCGTGGTGGCGACCGCCGCCGCGATTCTGGGGTGGATTATCGGCGAGTGGACGCTACGCGGTAAGCCTTCCCTGCTGGGAGCGTGTTCCGGCGCGATTGCCGGTCTGGTCGGCGTGACGCCAGCCTGTGGCTATGTTGGCGTTGGCGGCGCGCTGGTTATCGGCGTTATTGCCGGTCTGGCGGGATTGTGGGGAGTCACCATGCTTAAACGTCTGTTACGGGTAGATGATCCGTGCGACGTATTTGGCGTTCACGGCGTTTGCGGAATAGTCGGCTGTATCCTGACCGGCGTTTTTGCCGCCAGTTCGCTGGGCGGCGTTGGCTTTGTCGACGGCGTTACGATGGGACATCAGGTGATGGTACAGCTGGAAAGTATTGCTATTACGGTCGTCTGGTCCGGCGTTGTCGCGTTTGTTGGTTACAAACTGGCGGATATCCTTGTTGGACTGCGTGTACCGGAAGAGCAGGAGCGCGAGGGGCTGGATGTGAACAGTCACGGCGAGAATGCGTATAACGCGTGATTGCGCAACATGCCTGATGGCGCTGCGCTTACCCAGTCTACTGTAGGCCGGATAAGCGCAGCGTCATCAGGCCATTAACGCCGCATAGCGGCATGTTTTTTAATTGTGATTACGCATTACCCCTTCCTGCACGGTTGAAGCGACCAGAGCGCCATCCTGAGTATAAAACTCGCCGCGAACAAAGCCCCGGGCGCTGGAGGCGGAAGTGCTCTCCACGCTATAAAGTAGCCATTCATTAAAATTGAACGGGCGATGGAACCACATAGAGTGATCGATAGTGGCGATCTGAATGCCCTTTTCCAGAAAACCGATGCCGTGAGGCTGAAGCGCGACGGGAAGGAAATTCAGATCCGAGGCATATCCCAGTAAATATTGATGGACGCGAATGTCATCCGGAACGGTGCCGTTGGCGCGAATCCATACCTGACGCACAGGCGCGGCGACGTGACCTTTCAACGGATTGTGAAATTCGACGGGACGAATTTCCAGCGGGCGATCGCAGAGAAACTTTTCTTTCAGAATCGGCGGCAGTAAATGCGCCAGCGATTGCGCGATTTCCGTTTCTGACGGTAGTCCTTCCGGCCCGACTGCCGTCGGCATGGTTTTTTGATGTTCAAAACCCGGTTCCGGCGCCTGGAATGAGGCGGTCATGTAAAAGATGGGTTTCCCGTTCTGAATAGCGGCAACGCGGCGGGCGCTGAAGCTATTCCCATCGCGCAGCACTTCTACGTCATAGATAATGGGTTTTTGGCTATCGCCTGGCCGCAGAAAATAACTGTGGAATGAATGTACCAGTCGCGCTTCCGGCACCGTTTCTTTGGCGGCATAGAGCGCCTGGCCCACCACCTGACCGCCAAATACCTGGCGCAGCCCTAAGTCTTCACTTTGGCCCCGAAAGAGTCCTTCTTCAATTTTTTCCAGATTCAATAATGTCAGCAAATTATTCAGTGTCTGACTCATACATACTCTCCAGGTGACAACGATGCCGAAGCGAGGTAGGGCAGAGTATAACGCAATTTTGCAAGTGGTCCGATGGGTACAAAAGTCTGAATAACAGACCAATTCCAGGCAAAAATGAGTGACATGTGCCACACTTAATCACGTTATGTTTCTGTTAACCACTCTTCCGGCGGGGGGAAAGGCCTGCTGGTGCATTGATGATAAGGAGAATTGAATGAAACTCGTGCACATCGTAAGTGGTTTAGCGGTTGCGATATCTCTGGCGGCCTGCGCTGATAAAAGCGCTGATATCCAGACGCCTGCGCCAAACCCTAACATGTCGATTACAGCTAACCAGTCTACTATTCAGCAACCCAATGTTTCCGGTACCGTCTGGATCCGCCAGAAGGTCGCTCTGCCGCCAGATGCGGTGCTGACCGTGACGCTTTCAGATGCTTCGCTGGCTGATGCGCCGTCTAAGGTGCTGTCGCAAAAAGCGGTACGTACCGAAGGTAAACAGGCGCCTTTCAGTTTTGTGTTGCCGTTTAACCCATCAGATATTCAACCTAACGCGCGTATTCTCCTGAGCGCGGCCATCACCGTTGACAATAAGCTGGTATTTATTACCGATAGCGTGAAACCGGTGATTAACAATGGCGGCACTAAAGCGGATCTGACGCTGGTACCGGTACAGCAAACGGCGGTGCCTGTGCAGGCCAGCGGCGGTGCGACGACGACGGTTCCATCGACTTCGCCGACCCAGGTCAATCCGTCTTCTGCCGTTCCTGCGCCTACCCAGTATTAATCCTGCGCCGACCCTCTCCGTTACGGAGAGGGTTAATACACCCAGCGATAGCGTTGTAAATCGATTTGTCCGCTTCCCGACACCACCACGCCTTCCGCCAGTAATGCCTGACGTTGCCGCTGTAGATCCGGCCCGGTAAGTGATATTGCGCCGTGGCGGTTCACCACCCGATGCCATGGTAAAGTGCTGCCTTCCGGCAGACGTTTTAAAACTCCGCCGACCTGACGCGCCGCCCGAGGCGAACCGGCAAGCCGGGCGACATCACCGTAGGTCGTGACAAATCCTTCCGGGATCGAAGCGACGATTTGCCAGACGCGTTGAGGAAATGTGTCCTGAATATCCATAATAGAATCCTGCGTTAATGCTTCAGGATAATCTGGAATAAGGGGGGAGGAAAGCCCGGATGCGCAAGAAACCAGCACCCGATGCCTGATGGGTTGCAATTGCACGATATAGCAGTGATAATGCGCCTGCGCGTTGGTTCACAACGCTCTCAATGGGGGCTCTGTTGGTTCTCCCGCAACGCTACTCTGTTTACCAGGTCAGGTCCGGAAGGAAGCAGCCAAGGCAGATGACGCGTGTGCCGGGATGTAGCTGGCAGGGCCCCCACCCATTTGTGCCTCTCCACACTGTTCTTTTCTGCTGTGCGACGTTATAGCCGCTGTTCCGCCCAAAGAATAAATGCCGTAGCGGGTAGGGGCTTACTGTATAACCAGCCCTGACCATAATGTACGCCATGCTGGCGTAGCCACTGTTCTTGCCTGGTCGTTTCGATGCCTTCTGCGACCATCTTAAGTTTGAGCGTTTTCGCCATTTCAATAATATGCGGCGTGACGTTTTTATATTCCAGCGCATCGACAAAAGATTTATCAATTTTAAGGACATCCACATCCAGATTTTGTAAGTAGCTGAGGCTGGAATAGCCGGTGCCAAAGTCATCAATATAAATGGAATGTCCCGCGTTACGGTATCTGGCGACAATGGGCGCGCTGGTTTTCGGATCGGCGAACTCACGTTCCGTTAACTCAAGCGCGATTTGCGACGGAGAAATTTGGCTACGGTTCAGCAGCGTGCTTAACAGCGTCGGCAACGTTTCCGACGCCAGATCGGATGCCTCAAGATTGATCGAAATATGTTGTTCGGGATGGGACTTTAACCAACTCCCCATGTCTTCAAAAACGGTTTCGATGATTAGCCGGGTTAGCGGCTCCGTGAGCCCGGTTTGTTCAGCCAGCGCGATAAAAATTTCCGGCGAAAGGAAGGTGCCGTCCGCCTGTTGCCAGCGAGCTAAGGCTTCGGCACCGACAATTTTTCCGCTGCTCAGGGAGACAATAGGCTGATAGTGTACGTTAATTTCGCGATTGTCTATCGCATCCTGGAGGCGGTGGCGGGGCGACTGTAGCCGACGCAAAATACGCAGAATAAAGGCCGCGGCCAGCAGACCCGTTACGATGCCCGCCGGTAGCCAGATAAATGCCTGTCGATACCAGCTCCTTTCCAGCGGAGCGGTCGGTGCCCAGCTTACGATAGTAATGCCCATTTCCGGAAAGGGGTGAATAGCATACTGAATGCCTCGGTTTTCCAGCCGCAGGGGCGTCTCATGGTGAATGAGCGGAAGAATAGCGGGGTCAAGGTTACCGCTGCTGGCAACCACAGTATTGCGTTCCCGGCCAATAATAGCGACGTCAATCGGCCATGCGCCAAACGGAATCACATCGATAAAGGACGCCGGGTCGATCATCACGATATAGCTGTCGCTCCCGAGTGCCGCCATATAGCGTTTTATACCCAGATCGTTTTGCGCCGTAAACCAGGCGCGATAACCGTCGCGAGTGATTTTCATGGGCGGAGGGAACGCGGGAATATGGCTCTCTTTTTCAAGTGAGGAGCAAACGGGAATCGAATTTTTAAGATACAGAACTTCCTGGACATACCGAAAGCTATAAGACACGCGGCGCATGGCGAGTAAATGGGCGCTGCTGCAGGGCTCGCCTTTAAAGGAGGCAATATGCGTTAACGCGGCTTTTGCCTGGTCACTGACCCTTTCTGTACGTAGCGCCACCCGGGACGAGAAGATATCCAGCTCTTCGTTAAACCTTTTTTCAACTTGACGGTGCGCCAGCCACAGGCTCAATCCTATCGGGAAAAGGACAGACAGGATAAGCACTCCCGTTACCAGGCTGACCAGATGTCGTGTTGTCACAGTGATGTCCTTATAAACACAGCGTAGAGAAAGTATATCCGATCGTAAATCGCGCCCTTGAATGATAAAGCTATTTTATCGATTTTACAGATACAGGGGCCAGACTAACGCGTTACGCCACGTTGCTTTTGCCGCCAGGAAGAGATCGTGAATGTTTACCGGTTGAAAAAAGAGCGTTGATAGCGTATTTTATTGTTATGTTATAACATAATTGAGAGAGCGCAATGAAACCTGATATTCATCCTGTATACCGCACCGTCGTATTTCACGACACCAGCGCAAATGAATATGTGAAAGTGGGATCAACTATCAAAACTGAACGTGAAATCGAACTGGACGGCGTGACATATCCGTATGTCACTATTGATGTGTCATCAAAATCGCATCCTTTTTATACCGGTAGACAGAAAACGTTTGATAGCGAAAGTAGCGCCGCACGCTTCCAGAAACGTTTTGGTCATTTTATCGGCGCTAAACGGGGGTAAATGAAATGCAGGTGTTAAACTCACTTCGCAATGCAAAACAACGGCATCCGGATTGCCAGATAGTCAAACGCAAAGGACGCTTATACGTGATTTGTAAAACAAATCCGCGTTTTAAGGCGGTTCAGGGGCGTAAAAAAAGACGTTAAAAAACCAACAGTTCAGGGAAAGCAGTGCGTACCAGGGAGGGTGCGCACTTTTTTATTACCGGCTGGCTTCTGCGCGGGCCAGCGTAAAAATATCGTAGAAGGAAAGTTCGCCCTTACGGGCAACCATTTTTTGCAGCTGGACTTTATGTTCATTATCCACCTGTGGAGACTGAAGAATCGTCTCAATGAGCGTGGGGGGAACAAAGCGGGTGTTGTACCATTCGCCGTTGTAACAGACCCGGAGGTCCAGCACATCGATGTCGTTATAGTGATAACGCGGGGCGATGTCGAAAAAGAAGAAGCCATTAAATGCGATAAATAACACCACTAACAGCCACACTGACCCCACCAGCGTTTCTGATTGCAGCATGACCGCCAGCGTCGCAAACCAGGCTGCATACATCGCGATAAATAACCCAGGATGCTTGCGGATAAAACTGATACTAAAACGCGGCCTGTTATCGCGTTTTTCACGGACGTTTAAGTCATCAATAGTTTCGCTAAGCAGGCGCTGTATCTCTGTCATCTTTTGCCTTCATGATTTCTGCGACATAGGGGTAGTAACAGCCCATTTTAAAGGGAGGTGTAACGTGAAAAAAGTAACAGATTAACCACGAATTAGCATAACAGTTATCATTTTGACTACAATTTTTTAATGATTCGCGCCGGATTTCCGCCTACCACGACGTCTGGCGGTACGTTTTTTGTCACCACAGCGCCTGAAGCGACGACGACGTTATCGCCGATGGTTACGCCAGGATTAACGACGGCTCGTCCGCCTATCCAGACGTTATTTCCGATAGTGACGGGTTTACCTAATTCTCTGCCGCTGTTGCGTTCGACGGCGTCCAGCGGGTGCGTGGCGGTATAGATATGTACCCCTGGCGCGAGCATACAATTATCGCCAATATGAATTGGGCAAACATCAAGCATGACGCAGTCGAAGTTAGCGTAAAAGGAGTGACCAAGAAAAATATTATAGCCGTAGTCGCAACGAAAGGAAGGTTCAATATAGGCGTCTTCGCATCGACCCAACAGGTCGCGTAAAATCGCCTGACGCTTATTTATTTCATCAGGCGTAGTATAATTGTATTGATGGATGAGTTGACGCGCCCGCAGTCGATCCTGGCATAAAGTTTCATCGGTCGGGCAATACAGTGCCCCAGCGATCATTTTTTGTTTTTCGTCACTCATCGCGCGCTCCCCTTGGTGGATATTATCGCAATAGAAGCAATAATAAAGTATTAGAGGGAACGTTCCCCGCTATTGGTATGTGATCTATATCACTGTTCTATAATAGCCCGTTGTGTTATTAGCCAGAACGAGGAGGCAGATAACACCTGCGTGTTCTCTAAAAAGTAATGTAGCGTGATTAACGAATGAATTTCCATACTGAAGAGGGGATCTTGTCGTAGAGTTTGTTCATCGTCAATTCTGCAAGACGGTGATCCGCAGCTGAGTAAAATACAGCCAGCTCATTGTCGGACAATTCATATTTATTTTTCTCAATGACGCGCTCCAGAGTGTCAATTGTCTGACAGCGCCGTAAACGCATCAAATAATCAGTTTTAGTTAATGGTTTATCAGACATAAATTCTACCTATGATTGTAATAATTTTTAACAAGACAAACTAACAGGATTAGCCCTGGTGGCGTTGACGAAACAACGGAACAGGCGGTTGCCCGATTTACGCCATTTTTGCAAATCCTGCGTATTAATACCATAGCTGCTGAACAACATAAAGGTGTCGTCCAGGTATTCATCTATCTGCGCAATCAATTTATTGTCTTCATTGTACTTAATTTTATAATTAAGCGCGAAAGTTGCAATATGCTCTATCAGCTCATTGAGCTGCAGGTTGACTGCTGAGGTCGGGTCATTAACCCAGCCATGGTTGCTTTCTTCAAGGTTTGCAAGACAGTCATGATACAGGGTTTCGCAAAGAAATTTAAGCTGTGCTATATCATGTCTTTTGGGTGAGTATTCGTCCATAATGCATCCCCTTTTTAGTGGCTTAAACTAACCGAACACCTTCGGGATGGATACAACTAACTAACCTGGTACTTCCCACGTCACCTTATGATTTAACTATAATCTACTCTAAAAAACTTTTCATCGTCATATTACGAAAAATTACAATTGCGTGAAAGCCGCGTGTTGCCATACTTTTTCGAATTTTAACAGTGATCGTCGGTCGCCTAAAAAGGAACCAGTTTTATTGTTTGTGTAATCATTGGGTTAACGTTTTTTAGCTTTTCAGGCTAAAACAATAGACTCTGACAGGAGAAAATAGCCAGGAATATTCTTAATATTTCTTAATTAATGGCTGAATTAAGAAATGGCCAACTTTCCTAAGAAAAGCCTTTAACGCAGTAAGGATTATACCTTTTATTAATATGGCAAAAAATAATCAATCTAACAATAAGCGTATTTTATGATTTTTGCGTAAAAAAGGCCGCTTGCGCGGCCTTATCAACAGTGAGCAAATCAGCGATGTTCTGTCGAATGGCTATGCTCAATATCTTCGCTTTTACGGCTAAAGCGGCGGCGTACCACCACGAAGAAGACCGGTACGAAGAAAATAGCCAGTACGGTTGCCGTTACCATCCCGCCCAGTACGCCAGTACCTACCGCATTCTGCGCGCCGGAACCCGCGCCGGAACTGATAACCAGCGGCATAACCCCCAGCATGAACGCTAACGAGGTCATCAGAATCGGGCGCAAACGCATCCGGACGGCCTCCAGCGTCGCTTCTACCAGACCTTTCCCTTCTTTATCCATTAAGTCTTTGGCGAATTCGACGATAAGTATCGCGTTCTTCGCCGACAACCCAATGGTTGTGAGCAGGCCCACCTGGAAGTAAACGTCGTTAGTCAGTCCGCGGAAGGTCGCAGCCAGCAGCGCGCCGATAACCCCAAGCGGAACAACCAGCATTACGGAGAACGGGATAGACCAGCTCTCATACAATGCCGCCAGACACAGGAAGACGACGATCAGCGAGATAGCATACAGGGCAGGGGCCTGGTTGCCGGACAACCGCTCCTGGTAGGACATCCCGGTCCAGTCATACCCAATGCCTGACGGCAGCTTGCTGGCCAGTTCTTCCATCATCGCCATCGCTTCACCGGTACTCTTGCCTGGCGCCGCCTGACCCAGAATTTCCATCGAAGGCAGACCGTTATAGCGTTCCAGACGCGGCGAACCATATTCCCAGCGGGAAGAGGAGAATGCGGAGAACGGCACCATCTGACCATCGCTACCACGAACGTACCAGTCGTTAATATCATCCGGCAACATGCGGTATTTCGCTTCGGACATCACGTAAACTTTCTTCACACGACCGCGATCGATAAAGTCGTTTACATAGCTGCCGCCCCATGCTGCGCCCAGCGTGGTATTAATGTCGCTAATAGACACGCCCAGCGCCTGAGCTTTTTCCTGGTCGATATCGATTTTAAACTGCGGCGTATCTTCCAGACCGTTAGGTCGAACGCCGACCAGCAGATCAGGATATTTCGCCACCTCGCCGAACAACTGATTACGTGCCTGGGTGAGTTTTTCATGACCAAGTCCCGCCTGGTCAATCAACTCGAAGTCAAACCCGGTTGCGGTGCCCAGTTCAACAATCGCCGGTAGGTTAAAGGCGAAGACCATCGCATCTTTAATTTGTGAAAACGCTGCGGTTGCCCGCTGGGTAATCGCTTCAACCTTGTTTTTTTCGCCTGGACGATCGGCCCAGTCTTTCAACGACACGAATGCAATACCGGTATTCTGACCGCGCCCTGCAAAACCGAAGCCGTTGACGGCGAATACCGATTCAACGTTGGCTTTCTCTTTGTTCAGATAGTAATCCGTGACCTCATCCAGCACTTTTTGCGTGCGCTCTTGCGTCGCGCCGGCGGGGAGCTGGACCATTGTCAGGAATACGCCCTGGTCTTCATCCGGCAAGAAAGAGCTTGGCAGACGAACGAACAGATAAGCCATACCGACGACGATAATGAGATAGAGCAGCAGATAACGCCCGGTGCTGCGCAGAATATTGCCTACGCTATCGGTGTAGTGATGCGTGCTCTTATCAAACAGGCGGTTAAACCAGCCGAAAAAGCCTTTTTTCCCTTCGCCATGATCGCCTTTGGCGACGGGTTTGAGCATCGTCGCGCACAGCGCAGGCGTCAGGATCAGCGCGACCAGCACCGACAGCGCCATCGCCGATACGATGGTGATAGAGAACTGACGATAAATTGCCCCGGTTGAGCCGCCAAAGAAGGCCATCGGAATAAATACCGCCGACAGTACCATCGCGATACCCACCAATGCGCCCTGAATCTGGCCCATGGATTTGCGCGTCGCTTCCTTCGGCGGAAGGCCTTCTTCCGTCATAACACGTTCGACGTTCTCGACCACCACGATGGCGTCATCCACCAGCAAGCCGATGGCGAGCACCATCCCGAACATCGTCAGCGTGTTTATCGAGAAACCGAATGCCGCAAGCACGGCAAAGGTTCCCAACAACACCACCGGAACCGCAATAGTCGGAATCAACGTCGCGCGGAAGTTCTGCAGGAACAGGTACATCACCAGGAACACGAGGATAATCGCTTCGACCAGCGTTTTTACCACTTCATGAATAGAGATCTTCACGAACGGCGTGGTGTCATACGGGTAGACGATTTTCATCCCTGGCGGGAAGAACGGTTCCATTTTTTTCAGTTCGGCGCGAATAGCGGTAGCGGTATCCAGCGCGTTGGCGCCGGTAGCCAGTTTGATGCCAAGACCTGACGCTGGCTGACCGTTAAATTTCGCGATGACGTCGTAGTTTTCGCCGCCAAGCTCAATTTTCGCTACATCCCGCAGACGAACCTGGGAGCCATCCTGATTCACTTTCAGCAGGATTTTGCCAAACTCATCCGTTGAGGTCAGACGCGTTTGGGCAATAATCGATGCGTTAAGCTGCTGCCCTTTTACCGGCGGCGTACCACCGAGCTGACCTGCCGCGACCTGGGCGTTCTGCGCTTTGATCGCGTTAATCACGTCGACCGGCGTCAGTTGGTATTTGGTTAGCTCTGTCGGATTCATCCAGATACGCATCGCATACTGCGAACCAAACAGCTGGACGTCGCCCACCCCAGAGGTACGGCTGATCGGATCTTTCATATTGGCGGCAACGTAATCCGAAATATCCTCCTGGGTCATGGTGCCGTCGGTGTTAATGACGCCCACTACCATCAGGAAGCTACTTGAGGACTTCTCAACGCTCACGCCCTGTTGCTGTACTTCCTGGGGAAGTAACGGCATTGCCAGTTGCAACTTGTTCTGAACCTGAACCTGCGCGATATCCGCATCGGTGCCGGATTCAAAGGTCAGCGTGATCTGCACGGTCCCCGTGGAGTCACTGTTGGAGGACATATACATCAGGTTATCGATACCGTTCATATTCTGTTCGATAACCTGCGTGACGGTATCCTGTACCGTTTTCGCATCAGCGCCAGGGTAGGTTGCGGAGATCGTCACTGCTGGTGGCGCAATCGTCGGATATTGCGCTACCGGCAATTTGAGGATCGCGAGCCCCCCTGCCAACATGATGATGATGGCGATCACCCACGCAAATATAGGGCGATCGATAAAGAAATTAGGCATGTCTTAACGGCTCCTGTTTAAGTTAAGACCTGGGCTGAGCAGGTTGATCACCGCTTGCGGCTTGCTGTTTGTTATCCGCGGTAATTTCCTGCACTTTAACCTGTGCGCCAGGACGTACTTTTTGCAGCCCGCTGACGACTACGCGGTCGCCCGCTTTCAATCCGTCAGTCACCAGCCACTTATCACCGATCGCCTGGCTTGCGACGATTTGGCGGGTTTCCACTTTGTTATCAGCGCCAACCACCAGCACCGTGGCATCGCCGCGTGGAGTACGGGTAACGCCCTGTTGTGGAACCAGTAATGCCGTCGGTTTTGTCCCTTCCTGCAGACGTGCGCGAACGAACATTCCTGGCAATAAGGTGTGATCCGGGTTAGGGAAGATGGCGCGCAAAGTAATAGATCCGGTGGTTTGGTCAACGGTCACATCGGAGAACTCAAGCGTACCGGACTGCGGGAATTTGATACCGTCGCTGGTCACCAGGTCGACCTTCGCTTTGCCGTTTTCCTGCTTCAGCGAACCATTTGCCAGCTCCTGCTTCAGGCGCAGGAAATCATTGCTGGACTGGGTCACATCGACATAAATAGGGTCCAGCTGCTGCACTGTCGCCAGCGCCGACGCCTGACCGTTCTGTACCAGCGCGCCTTCCGTTACGGACGACTTACCAATACGACCGCTAATCGGCGAGGTGACTTTGGTATACGCCAGGTTGATACGTGCGGTTTCAACGGCGGCTTTTGCTGCGACAACGGCGGCAGTCGCTTGTTGTGCGTCAGCCAGCGCCTGATCGTATTCCTGCTTACTGATGTACTGCGTACCCAGCAGCTTTTGATAACGCTTCACCGTCAGTTCAGCGATATTCGCGGCGGCCTGCGCTTTTGCCAGATCGCCCTTAGCGCTGTCGTAAGTCGCCTGGTAGGTCGCAGGATCAATCTGATAGAGAGAGACTCCCGCTTCGATATCACTTCCCTCAACGAAATTACGCTTCAGGATAATGCCGCTTACCTGTGGGCGAACTTCGGCGATACGGTAAGCAACGGTACGACCCGGAAGTTCAGTTGTGATTTGCAGTGGTTCCGTTTTTAGTGTGACAACTCCAACTTCTGGCATCTGCTGGCCGCCTTGCTGGTCCTGTTTGTCGTCACATCCTGTTAGCGCTAAGCTGCCTGAGAGCATCAGAACGACCGCCAGAGGCGTTAACCCTCTGTTTTTGTTCATATGTAAACCTCGAGTGTCCGATTTCAAATTGGTCAATGGTCAAAGGTCCTTAAACCCATTGCTGCGTTTATATTATCGTCGTGCTATGGTACATACATCCATAAATGTATGTAAATCTAACGCCTGTAAATTCACCGACATATGGCACGAAAAACCAAACAACAAGCGCTGGAGACACGACAACACATCCTGGATGTGGCCCTGCGTTTGTTCTCGCAGCAAGGCGTATCAGCAACCTCGCTGGCGGAGATTGCGAACGCTGCTGGCGTGACGCGCGGCGCAATCTATTGGCATTTCAAAAATAAGTCGGATTTATTCAGTGAGATCTGGGAGCTATCAGAATCCAATATTGGTGAGCTTGAGATTGAGTATCAGGCAAAATTCCCCGACGATCCACTATCTGTATTAAGAGAAATTTTAGTTCATATTCTTGAAGCTACTGTAACAGAAGAACGACGCCGCTTATTGATGGAGATTATATTCCATAAATGTGAGTTTGTCGGAGAAATGGTTGTGGTTCAACAGGCGCAACGTAGCCTTTGTCTGGAAAGTTACGATCGGATTGAACAAACGTTAAAACATTGTATTAATGCTAAAATGCTGCCTGAAAATCTGCTGACCCGTCGTGCGGCGATACTGATGCGCAGCTTTATTTCAGGGCTCATGGAAAACTGGTTATTTGCTCCGCAATCGTTTGATTTAAAAAAAGAAGCTCGCGCCTACGTCACGATCCTGCTGGAGATGTATCAATTGTGTCCGACGCTGCGCGCGTCGACGGTCAACGGCTCCCCCTGATAATATTCCAGGAAAACTCCTGGACATTTTCTGTGTCGCTATTCTGTTTGTTACAGGCGTGATATTCTTGCGACTCAATTATTTCCGGTCTGCTTGCCGGTTCAGACACTTCATTCTCATGACTATGTTGCAGCTTTATAAACGTTCACAGCATTTTGTTTTTATTACAATTAGCGTCCTTATTATCCTGCTGTCCTGTCAGTCTCTGGCATTTGCCCGGGGGCAAACGAATGGCGACCTGCCGTCAAAAGCGGATGTGCAAAACCAGCTGGATACGCTGAATAAGCAAAAAGATCTCTCCGCCCAGGATAAGCTCGTCCAGCAGGACCTTATTGATACGTTAGCTACGCTGGATAAAATCGAGCGGGTAAAAGAGGAAACCGTACAGCTACGGCAGAAGGTGGCGCAGGCGCCTGAAAAAATGCGTCAGGCGACGGCTGCGTTGAATGCGCTGAGCGACGTCGATAATGATGATGAAATGCGAAAAACGCTGAGTGCGCTTTCGCTACGTCAGCTTGAGCTGCGCGTGGCGCAGGTACTGGATGATTTGCAAAATTCGCAAAACGATCTTGCCGCTTATAACAGCCAGCTTGTTTCGCTACAGACCCAGCCTGAGCGCGTGCAAAACGCCATGTATACCGCCTCACAGCAAATACAGCAAATCCGTAACCGTCTGGACGGCAATAACGTCGGCGAAGCCGCGCTTCGCCCCAGCCAACAGGTGTTATTACAGGCACAACAGGCGCTGCTTAATGCGCAGATCGACCAGCAACGTAAGAGTCTTGAAGGAAATACCGTTTTGCAGGACACCCTGCAAAAACAGCGAGATTACGTGACGGCCAACAGTAATCGTCTTGAACATCAGCTTCAACTTTTACAGGAGGCGGTCAACAGTAAACGACTTACGCTAACGGAAAAAACGGCCCAGGAGGCCATTTCGCCGGACGAAACGGCGCGTATCCAGGCGAACCCGCTGGTAAAACAGGAACTGGATATTAACCATCAACTCAGCCAGCGTCTGATTGTCGCGACCGAAAACGGCAATATGTTGATGCAGCAAAACATTAAAGTGAAAAACTGGCTCGATCGCGCGCTGCAGTCGGAAAGAAATATCAAAGAACAGATTGCCGTCTTAAAAGGCAGCCTGTTGCTGTCGCGTATTCTTTATCAACAGCAGCAAACCCTGCCCTCCGCCGACGAACTCGAAGATATGACCAACCGCATTGCGGATTTGCGTCTGGAGCAGTTTGAAATCAACCAGCAGCGTGATGCCTTATTCCAAAGCGATGCCTTTGTCGACAAGCTGGAGGAGGGGCATACCAGCGAGGTGAATGATGAAGTTCATGATGCGTTGCTTCAGGTGGTGGAGATGCGCCGTGAGCTATTGGATCAGCTAAATAAACAGTTGGGTAACCAGCTGATGATGGCGATTAACCTGCAAGTTAACCAGCAGCAGTTGATGAGCGTCTCGAAAAATCTGAAAGCCATTCTGACGCAGCAGATTTTTTGGGTGAACAGTAACCGCCCTATGGACTGGGACTGGCTTAAAGCGTTCCCCCAAACGTTAAAAGAGCAATTCAGCGCCATGAAAATCACGGTGAACTGGCAAAAAGCCTGGCCCGCGGTATTTATTGCTTTTTTGGCCGGGTTGCCGCTCTTGCTCATCGCCGGTTTAATCCGCTGGCGTCTGAAATGGTTAAAAGCGTATCAACAGAAGCTGGCCGCCGCCGTGGGATCGCTGCGTAACGATAGTCAGCTCAATACGCCAAAAGCTATTCTGATCGATCTGATCCGCGCGCTGCCGGTGTGCCTGATTATCCTCGCGCTTGGACTGATCCTGCTGACCATGCAGCTAAATATCAGCGATCTGCTCTGGGCCTTTAGTAAAAAGCTCGCGATGTTCTGGCTGGTCTTTGGGCTGTGCTGGAAGGTGCTGGAAAAAGAGGGCGTGGCGATACGCCATTTTGGTATGCCGGCGCAGTTGACCAGCCACTGGCGTCGCCAGATTGTACGCATTAGCCTCGCATTGCTGCCGCTGCACTTTTGGTCTGTGGTGGCGGAGTTGTCGCCGCTGAATCTGATGGATGACGTGCTGGGGCAGGCGGTTATTTTCCTCAATCTGCTGGTCATAACATTGCTGGTGTGGCCACTGTGCCGGGAAAGCTGGCGCGATAAAGAATCTCACGGCATTCGACTGGTGACCGTGACGATTCTTTCCATCATTCCGGTGGCGTTAATGGTATTAACGGCGACCGGCTATTTCTATACCACCCTGCGCCTGGCGGGACGCTGGATTGAAACCGTCTATCTGGTCATTATCTGGAACCTGCTTTATCAAACGGTGCTGCGCGGGTTAAGCGTAGCGGCGCGCCGGATTGCCTGGCGACGCGCGCTGGCTCGTCGTCAGAACCTGGTAAAAGAGGGAGCGGAAGGCGCGGAGCCACAGGAAGAACCCACCATCGCGCTGGAGCAGATTAACCAGCAAACATTACGTATCACGATGCTGCTAATGCTTGCCCTGTTCGGCGTTATGTTCTGGGCGATTTGGTCCGATTTGATCACCGTATTCAGCTATCTTGATAGCATCACTCTGTGGCACTACAACGGCTCCGAAGCTGGCGCTGCGGTGGTGAAAAGCGTGACGATGGGCAGCTTGCTATTCGCCATTATTGCCGCGATGGTGGCCTGGGCGCTTATCCGCAACTTACCCGGCCTGTTGGAAGTGCTGGTGCTTTCACGTCTGAATATGCGCCAGGGGGCTTCGTATGCGATCACCACGATCCTTAACTACGTCATTATCGCTGTTGGCGCGATGACAGTATTCGGATCGCTCGGCGTCTCGTGGGATAAACTCCAGTGGCTGGCGGCGGCGTTGTCGGTAGGTCTCGGTTTTGGACTACAGGAGATCTTCGGTAACTTTGTCTCGGGTTTAATCATCCTCTTCGAACGTCCGGTACGCATTGGCGATACGGTAACGATCGGCACCTATTCCGGCACGGTCAGTAAGATTCGTATTCGCGCCACCACTATTACCGATTTTGATCGTAAAGAAGTGATCATTCCGAACAAAGCGTTCGTAACGGAGCGGCTGATTAACTGGTCCCTCTCCGATACCACGACACGTCTGGTTATCCGGCTTGGCGTGGCTTATGGCTCGGATCTGGAGAAAGTGAAAAGAGTCTTGCTACAGGCGGCGATGGAGCATCCGAAGGTGATGCACGATCCGGAACCTGCCGTATTCTTCACCACCTTTGGCGCCAGCACTCTGGATCATGAACTGCGTCTGTACGTGCGTGAATTGCGCGATCGTAGCCATACGGTGGATGAACTGAACCGCGCGATCGATCGACTGTGCCGTGAAAATGATATCAATATCGCCTTTAACCAGCTTGAGGTACATCTGCATAACGCGAAGGGTGACGAAGTCACTGAAGTGAAGCGCGATCTCAACGGCGGCGATCTGGCGCCGGCGGCAAGCTAAAAGGCGGTGGGCTGCGCGCTTTATGAGTGCGCGCGGCGCCGCTAATGCGAAAGCGTAGAAAGCTCTTCCGGCGTAATGCCGGTGACGCTGGCGATGAGCCCGGGTTCCAGCCCGTTGGCAAGCATTTTGCGGGCAATAGCGCGCGCTTCGGCCTCACGGCCTTGTGCTAACCCTTGCTCAAGGCCTTTTTGCAACCCTTCCGTTCGGCCTTTTTCTTCCAGCCATTCCGCTATTGTCATCAGTTGTTCCTTATACTGCGGCGCGCCCTGCGCCAGTTGACGAATCAGCGCTCCGGGTTCTGCGGCGTTTCCTGCTTTCAACATATAGTTGATTAGTACACTGAGCTGCGTGTCCGTCAAATGATCCTGCGTTAAAAGCGTGATAAGGGGGTCGAGCAGTTCGCTTAAATCGCGTTGACGAATGTGTTTTTGCAGGAGCTCTAACATCGCTATCCGCCGATGCTGCAAAAGCTGATTATCCGGCATTATCGTCAGGTCGACCAGCGCAAATTCGCAGCTGTATAAGGCCTTCGCCATATCCGGTTTCACAAACATATTATGCCAGTTAAGGCTATAGGGCCACGGGCTTTCCGGACCGTGATAAAAGAGGATTGGTACCACCAGCGGCAAGGTATCATGACCGGCATCCAGATGACGCTGCATGGCGGCAATGGCGTACCGCATCAGGCGAAAAGCCATCAGCCGGTCTGATTTGCTCTGATGTTCAATGAGCGCGTAAACATACCCGGGGCCGTGTTGGGTATGCAGAGAGTAGAGAATATCTGAATAGCGGCTGCGTAAATTGTCTTCAACAAAACTCCCTGACTCCAGCTTCAGTGAATCCAGATCGCAGATTGCAAGAAAGGCTTCTGGCAAGTGGATAGCCAGAAAGTCGCGGGCGACCTCTTTTTGCATCAGCATTTGTCGAAATACCGCATCGTGCGGCGTGGTGGGTAGACGTTCCATGACCTGTCCCTTGTTGCCTGACGGTAGCGACCACTCTGTCAGCGACAACGAGGACAAACCAGGGGGCAATTACTCTGTTTGCGAGTCGTCTTCCGTACTTTTTAACTTGTTTTCATAATCACGCATAACTATTTCCAGCGCGCGTAGCACCGTTCGTGCCGGTAAGCGATTCTCTTCAAGCAGCACAATTAAATCCACGGCCAGTTTGACTTCATCAGGGGCATTTTCAAGCGACATACTTTCTCCAGGGTTAACGGGTTAAACGCGCCAGTACGTTTTCTATTTTCTCCAGCGCATGTCGGCAGCGCGCCAGCCGTCCTTCATAGATCTCGACTTCCTTTTGCAGCGTTTGTTGTTCGACAAGGCCGGTCGCCTGCGCCAGACGAATTTTGCGCTCCTGTGTCATCGCCAGTAGTCGACGTTCAAACTCTTGATGCTGTATTCGTCTGCGCTGCCAACGGCCAAGCCCTGGCGCGGCGGTGTCCCACTGGCGCAGCGACCAGGCGGCGGTTTCACGCGATATCGCCTCCAGTTGCGAAGCCAGATGTTCCGCCAGCCAGGCGACTTGCGGCCGTTGCTCATGTTTTACCGCCTGACGCAACGCGGCGAGATTGGCGTCAGCCTCTTCCAGATATCCCTGCAACAGAGTACTGCGGGTACGGAAAAGGTGTCGGTCAAAGCGCGCGCTTAACGTCGCATGTTGCGCCAGCGGCGCGCAGCGTTGGCGTAGCGTCGCCAGCCTCTCTTCCAGCGTCTGTAACAGCATAGCGGTTTTCAATTCAACACCCCGATGAAAATAAGACAGGCTGTGCTACAGTAGCCTTCTGTTTGATAACGATTCGCATTATGCAACGTACTATTTTAATCATCATTGGCTGGCTGGCGGTAGTATTAGGGACATTGGGCGTGGTTTTGCCCCTGTTGCCGACTACGCCGTTCATTTTACTGGCGGCCTGGTGTTTCGCCCGCTCGTCGCCGCGTTTCCATGCCTGGTTGTTATACCGCTCATGGTTTGGCGGTTATCTGCGCCACTGGCAGCGCTATCGGGCCATGCCGCCGGGAGCGAAACCGCGAGCGATCGCGTTGATATTGCTGACCTTTGGTATATCGCTGTGGCTGGTGAATATGATGTGGGTGCGGGTGCTGCTGTTGGTTATTTTGGCCTGTCTGCTGATTTTTATGTGGCGGATACCGGTGATTGATGAAAAGCAACAAAAGCGCTGAAGCACACGAATCGCTGTTGCAATTGTCGTTCACAGCCAGTAAATTCGACCGTTTTCGAGCACAGGCGCAGGCGGTCAAAGAGTAACCGAGCGTTACCCCTGACCGAAAAGTATTGCGCCGTGAGTAACACCGTACTTAGCAGGCATATATCCATGACCGCGACTGCACAGCAGCTTGAGTTTCTCAAAAACAGCATCAAAAGCATTCAGGATTACCCGAAACCGGGCATTCTTTTCCGTGATGTCACCAGCTTACTGGAAGACCCGAAAGCCTACGCGCTCAGTATTGAACTGTTGGTTGAGCGTTATAAAAATGCGGGTATCACCAAAGTGGTCGGCACCGAAGCGCGTGGCTTCCTGTTTGGCGCGCCGGTTGCGCTTGGGCTGGGCGTTGGTTTTGTTCCGGTACGTAAACCGCGCAAATTACCGCGTGAAACTATTGCCGAGACCTATGAATTAGAGTACGGCACCGATCAGCTGGAAATCCATGTCGACGCGATTAAATCTGGCGACAACGTGCTGGTCGTGGACGATCTGCTGGCGACTGGCGGCACCATTGAGGCGACCGTGAAGCTGATCCGTCGTCTGGGCGGGAAAGTCACCGATGCGGCGTTCATCATTAATTTGTTCGATCTGGGCGGCGAGCAGCGTCTGGAAAAGCAGGGGATTACCTGTTATAGCCTGGTGCCGTTTCCAGGGCATTGATTCAGGCTATCCGCACTGCTATTTTAGCCAGAGAGACAACCTCGCTGTATCGGCGAGGTTGTGTTAGCATTACCCTTCTATGAATCCACCTTCCAGCGTTTCAGAGCCTGCCAATGAGTTATCAGGTCTTAGCCAGAAAATGGCGCCCACAAACCTTTGCTGACGTCGTCGGCCAGGAACATGTGCTGACCGCACTGGCGAACGGCTTGTCGTTAGGGCGCATTCATCACGCATATCTTTTTTCCGGCACGCGCGGCGTCGGTAAAACTTCTATCGCCCGACTGCTGGCGAAGGGGCTGAACTGCGAAACCGGTATTACCGCGACGCCGTGCGGCGTTTGCGATAACTGTCGGGAAATTGAGCAAGGGCGTTTTGTCGATCTCATTGAGATTGACGCCGCATCGCGTACCAAAGTCGAAGACACCCGCGACCTGCTGGATAACGTCCAGTACGCGCCTGCGCGCGGTCGCTTTAAAGTCTATCTGATCGATGAAGTCCACATGCTGTCGCGCCACAGCTTTAATGCGCTACTTAAAACGCTTGAAGAGCCGCCAGCGCATGTGAAATTTTTACTGGCGACCACCGATCCGCAGAAGCTGCCGGTGACCATTTTGTCGCGCTGCCTACAGTTTCATCTCAAAGCGCTGGATGTTGAACAGATTCGCCATCAGCTTGAGCATATTCTCAATGAGGAACATATCGCTCACGAACCCCGCGCGTTGCAGTTGTTATCACGCGCGGCTGACGGCAGCCTGCGCGATGCATTAAGTCTGACTGACCAGGCGATCGCCAGCGGCGACGGGCAGGTTTCGACGCAGGCGGTAAGCGCCATGCTCGGTACGCTGGACGACGACCAGGCTTTGTCATTAGTCGAGGCGGTGGTTGACGCTAACGGCGAACGCGTCATGTCGCTTATCAACGAGGCGGCGGCGCGCGGTATTGAATGGGAAGCGCTGCTGGTCGAAATGCTTAGCCTGCTGCACCGTATTGCGATGGTGCAACTTTCGCCTGCCGCGTTAGGCAGCGATATGGCGGCTATCGAGCAACGGATGCGCGAACTTGCCCGGACGGTGCCTCCCGGCGATCTTCAGCTCTATTATCAGACGTTGTTGATTGGTCGCAAAGAATTGCCCTGGGCGCCGGACCGGCGGATGGGCGTTGAAATGACCTTACTGCGTGCGCTGGCGTTTCACCCGCGTATGCCCTTGCCGGAGCCTGAAACGCCGCGGCAGTCTTTTGCGCCCGTGGCCCCAACGGCGGTAATGACGCCGCCGCAGGTGCAGCAGCCGTCGGCGCCCGCGCCGCAGACATCGCCAGCGCCGCTGCCGGCGTCTACCAGTCAGGTGCTGGCGGCGCGCAATCAGCTACAGCGCGCGCAGGGAGTAACCAAAACAAAAAAGAGTGAACCGGCAGCCGCATCCCGCGCGCGGCCGGTGAATAACTCTGCGCTGGAGCGGCTGGCCTCGGTTTCGGAGCGCGTACAGGCGCGCCCGGCGCCGTCCGCGCTGGAAACGGCGCCAGTAAAGAAAGAGGCTTATCGCTGGAAGGCCACCACGCCGGTAGTACAAACCAAAGAAGTGGTGGCTACGCCAAAAGCGCTTAAGAAAGCTCTGGAGCATGAAAAAACGCCGGAGCTGGCGGCTAAACTGGCGGCGGAAGCGATTGAGCGCGATCCGTGGGCGGCGCAGGTAAGCCAGCTTTCTTTGCCTAAGCTGGTGGAGCAGGTGGCGCTTAATGCCTGGAAGGAGCAGAACGGCAACGCGGTTTGTCTGCATCTGCGCTCGACGCAGCGGCACCTCAATTCCAGCGGCGCGCAGCAAAAGCTGGCGCAAGCGCTCAGCGATCTGACGGGAACGACGGTTGAACTGACCATCGTTGAAGATGATAATCCCGCGGTGCGTACGCCGCTGGAATGGCGTCAGGCCATTTATGAAGAGAAACTCGCGCAAGCGCGTGAGTCAATTATTGCGGATAATAACATTCAGACGCTGCGTCGATTCTTCGACGCCGAGCTGGATGAAGAGAGTATCCGCCCCATTTGATCGTAAGCCCGGCTTGCGATTGTGAACCATCAAGAGAGAGAGCTTATGTTTGGAAAAGGCGGTCTGGGCAATCTGATGAAGCAGGCCCAGCAGATGCAGGAAAAAATGCAGAAAATGCAGGAAGAGATTGCGCAGCTGGAAGTGACCGGCGAATCCGGCGCGGGTCTGGTGAAGGTTACCATCAACGGCGCGCATAACTGCCGCCGCGTGGAAATTGACCCAAGCCTGCTGGAAGATGACAAAGAGATGCTGGAAGATCTGGTCGCTGCGGCCTTCAACGATGCGGCGCGCCGCATTGAAGAGACGCAAAAAGAGAAGATGGCTTCCGTCTCTTCCGGTATGCAACTGCCGCCAGGCTTTAAGATGCCATTCTGATGCAAACCAGTCCGCTGTTAACTCAGCTTATGGAAGCGTTGCGCTGCCTTCCGGGCGTCGGCCCTAAGTCGGCGCAGCGGATGGCGTTTACCCTGTTGCAGCGCGATCGCAGCGGCGGAATGCGCCTGGCGCAGGCGCTGACCCGGGCGATGTCGGAAATCGGCCACTGCGCCGACTGCCGCACCTTTACCGAGCAGGATGTTTGTAATATCTGTTCGAACCCGCGGCGTCAGGAAAACGGCCAGATTTGCGTGGTGGAGAGTCCTGCGGATATCTACGCCATTGAGCAGACCGGGCAATTTTCCGGGCGGTATTTCGTGCTGATGGGCCACCTGTCGCCGCTGGACGGCATCGGGCCGGATGATATCGGTCTCGATCGTCTGGAACAGCGGCTGGCGTCAGAAAAAATCAGTGAGCTGATCCTCGCGACCAACCCGACGGTTGAAGGGGAGGCTACCGCGAACTATATTGCCGAGCTGTGCGCGGAGGCCGGCGTCGAAGCCAGTCGTATCGCCCACGGCGTGCCGGTTGGCGGCGAACTGGAGATGGTCGACGGTACGACGCTGTCCCACTCGCTGGCGGGACGCCATAAGATTATTTTCTGAACAAACGGAGGCGGCATTCGCGGCCTCCGCTTGAAATCACACCCGCTTGTCCCCATCTCACCCTCAACGTATTTTTACCATTAAAAATGGCATTGTTGAGGTCTATCCACATGAAAGGACAAGAAACGCGTGGTTTTCAGTCAGAAGTTAAACAGCTTCTGCACCTGATGATCCATTCTCTTTATTCCAATAAAGAAATCTTCCTGCGTGAACTCATCTCTAACGCCTCAGATGCGGCGGACAAGCTGCGTTTCCGCGCTCTGTCAAACCCGGATCTGTATGAAGGAGATGGCGAGCTGCGTGTGCGCGTCTCTTTCGATAAAGATAAGCGTACGTTGACCATTGCCGATAACGGCGTGGGGATGAATCGTGATGAGGTGATTGACCACTTAGGCACCATTGCCAAGTCCGGCACCAAATCTTTCCTCGAATCAATGGGGTCCGATCAGGCGAAAGATAGCCAGCTCATTGGTCAGTTTGGCGTAGGCTTCTACTCCGCGTTTATTGTGGCCGATAAAGTGACCGTACGTACACGTGCGGCAGGCGACAAGCCGGAAAATGGCGTGTTCTGGGAATCGGCAGGCGAAGGCGAATACACCGTTGCCGATATCACCAAAAATGACCGTGGTACGGAAATCACCTTACACCTGCGTGAAGGCGAAGATGAATTCCTCGATGACTGGCGCGTACGCTCGATTATCAGTAAATATTCCGATCACATCGCATTGCCGGTAGAGATTGAAAAACGGGAAGAAAAAGACGGCGAAACCGTGATTTCCTGGGAGAAAATCAACAAGGCCCAGGCGTTGTGGACCCGTAACAAGTCGGAAATTAAAGACGACGAGTACAACGAGTTTTACAAGCACATCGCGCATGATTTCACCGATCCGCTGACCTGGAGCCACAACCGCGTGGAAGGTAAGCAGGAGTACACCAGCCTGCTGTATATCCCGTCGCAGGCGCCGTGGGATCTGTGGAACCGCGATCACAAACATGGTCTGAAGCTGTACGTACAGCGCGTGTTCATTATGGACGATGCCGAGCAGTTCATGCCTAACTATCTGCGTTTCGTGCGCGGCCTGATTGATTCTAATGACCTGCCGTTGAACGTCTCCCGTGAAATCCTGCAGGACAGCACGGTAACGCGTAATCTGCGTAGCGCTCTGACCAAACGCGTTCTGCAAATGTTGGAAAAACTGGCGAAAGACGACGCGGAAAAATACCAAACCTTCTGGAAACAGTTCGGTCTGGTGTTGAAAGAAGGCCCGGCGGAAGATCACGCCAACCAGGAAGCGATCGCTAAATTGTTGCGCTTTGCCTCCACCCATACAGACTCTTCCGCCCAGACCGTGTCGCTGGAAGATTACGTCTCCCGGATGAAAGAAGGGCAGGAAAAAATCTACTACATCACCGCAGACAGCTATGCGGCGGCGAAAAACAGCCCGCACCTGGAGCTGCTGCGTAAGAAAGGCATCGAAGTGCTGCTGCTCTCCGATCGCATCGACGAGTGGATGATGAACTACCTGACCGAGTTTGACGGTAAAGCATTCCAGTCGGTCGCTAAAGCCGATGAGTCCATCGAAAAACTGGCGGATGAAGTCGACGAAAACGCGAAAGAAGCGGAAAAGGCGCTTGAGCCGTTCGTGGAGCGTGTCAAAACCCTGCTGGGCGATCGCGTGAAAGAGGTGCGTCTGACGCACCGTTTAACCGACACGCCGGCGATTGTCACCACCGATGCGGATGAAATGAGCACCCAGATGGCGAAACTGTTCGCCGCGGCCGGTCAGTCCGTGCCGGAAGTGAAATACATCTTTGAGCTCAACCCGGATCATGTGCTGGTCAAACGCACTGCCGATACCGAGGATGAAGCGCAGTTTAAAGAGTGGGTCGAGCTGCTGCTGGATCAGGCGCTGTTCGCTGAACGCGGTACGCTGGAAGATCCGAATCAGTTTATCCGCCGTATGAACCAGTTGCTGGTGTCCTGATAACGCTCATCTGATTGCCGGATAGCGACGCGAAGCATCTTATCCGGCCTACGGCGAGTACTGTTTGTAGGCCGGATAAGCGCCAGCGCCATCCGGCATTTTTTATAATACCTTCTCTTTTCTGGATTTCTCTTCGTTAACCGTTTCAGCATCAGGCGGCTTCCTTGAGCGAAATGCGTGATGGTGGTATCGTTTAGCGCTTTTTAAAAAATATCGACAACCTTTGAGGGGATTTTCGTAATGCGTATTATTCTGCTTGGCGCTCCGGGCGCGGGTAAAGGAACTCAGGCTCAGTTCATCATGGAGAAATATGGTATTCCGCAAATCTCCACTGGCGATATGCTGCGCGCCGCAGTGAAATCAGGCTCCGAGTTGGGCAAACAGGCGAAAGATATCATGGACGCCGGTAAACTGGTGACCGATGAATTGGTGATTGCGCTGGTTAAAGAGCGTATCGCCCAGGAAGACTGCCGTAACGGTTTTCTGCTGGACGGTTTCCCGCGCACGATCCCGCAGGCTGACGCGATGAAAGAAGCGGGTATTGTCGTGGATTACGTGCTGGAATTCGACGTACCGGACGAACTGATCGTTGACCGTATTGTGGGCCGTCGCGTACACGCCGCCTCTGGCCGCGTTTACCACGTAAAGTTTAATCCGCCGAAAGTGGAAGGCAAAGATGACGTCACCGGCGAAGATCTGACGACCCGTAAAGACGATCAGGAAGAGACCGTTCGCAAACGTCTGGTGGAATATCATCAGATGACCGCGCCGCTGATTGGCTACTACCAGAAAGAAGCGGAAGCGGGCAACACCAAATACGCTAAAGTTGACGGTACGCAGGCCGTTGCCGACGTGCGCGCAGCGCTGGAAAAAATCCTCGGTTAATTTTTTCGCGTAGTGAACCGCTTATCAGGCCTGCCATTATCCCGCAAGCCTGATAAGCGTAGCGCCATCAGGCAATCGGTGCCGGATGGCGGCCTGAACGCCTTATCCGGCCTACTGGCATCGTGAGCGCCATTCGGCGAATTCTCGTCTTACCTCTCGCAGCAATTAGTTCTTCTTTATCGCTTTTCCGCTACAATTATCAACAATTTGAATAGATAAGAGGCGGCAATGCGTCAGACGAAAACCGGTATCCTGCTGGCTAACCTTGGCACGCCAGATGCCCCAACTCCCGAAGCGGTAAAGCGCTACCTGAAACAATTTTTAAGCGACAGACGCGTGGTGGATACTCCTCGTCTGCTGTGGTGGCCGCTGCTGCGTGGCGTTATTTTACCGCTGCGTTCGCCGCGCGTCGCGAAACTCTATCAATCTATCTGGATGGATGGCGGTTCGCCGCTCATGGTATATAGCCGCGAACAGCAACAGGCGCTGGCCGCGCGGTTGCCAGACACGCCCGTCGCGCTGGGGATGAGCTACGGCTCGCCCTCGCTGGAAAGCGCTGTCGATGAACTGTTAGCAAGCGACGTCGACCATATCGTCGTGCTGCCGTTGTACCCGCAATACTCTTGCTCAACTGTGGGCGCAGTCTGGGACGAACTGGGGCGGATACTGGCGCGTAAACGTCGTATTCCCGGTATCTCATTTATTCGCGATTACGCGGATGACGGCGCTTATATCGATGCGCTGGCGAAAAGCGCGCGTGAGTCGTTCGCCAGACACGGCGAGCCGGATGTGCTTCTGCTCTCTTATCACGGCATTCCACAACGTTATGCGGATGAAGGCGATGACTACCCGCAGCGCTGTCGCGATACCACGCGCGAACTGGTTTCCGCATTGGGGCTGCCGCCGGAAAAGGTAATGATGACGTTCCAGTCGCGCTTTGGCCGTGAACCGTGGCTGACGCCGTACACCGATGAAACGCTAAAAATGTTGGGTGAAAAGGGGACTGGCCATATTCAGGTCATGTGTCCGGGGTTTGCCGCGGATTGTCTGGAGACGCTGGAAGAGATAGCGGAACAGAACCGCGAGATTTTCCTTGAAGCGGGTGGTAAAAAGTATGCGTACATTCCGGCGCTGAACGCGACGCCGGAACATATTGATATGATGCTGAAACTCACGGCGCCGTACCGTTAACGCGGCGTCTTCATCCTCGCCATAAAGAATCGCGCGCCGTCCTGCAAGGCATCGTCGGCGATTGTCATCATTCGCGAATAGTGCAGAAAGGCGTGCAGCGTGCCGGGATACATTTTGTATTCGCAGGGCTGCTGGTGCGCCTGTAATGTCTGGTGCAGCAAGCGGCTGTCATCAATGAGCGGATCAAACTCCGCGCTGGCAATAAAGCAGGGCGGCACATCGCGCGTGAGATCGTTATTAAACAGACAATACCAGGGCGATTCCCGATCTTCATCGTTACGCAGATAGGCCTTTTCGTACATGTCCAGATCTTCACGCGTCAGGCCGTCCCACGCGCCGCCGAACAGACGGCGGCTTACCGAGTCCTGCAACCCATACAGCCCATACCACAACAGAATCGCGATAACGTTACCGCAGCGAATGTGCTTATCACGTAACCAGAGCGCGCTGGCAAGCGCCAGCATGGCGCCTGCGGAATCTCCGGCGAAACCGATTTTCTCCACGTTGAGCGAGTATTCATCGGCATGTTGAGAGAAGTAGCTGCATACCGCGACGGTTTCTTCAATGGCCTGCGGATAACGCGCTTGCGGCGACAGCGAATAATCAATACCGATCACGGTGCAGCCGGTATAACGCGCCAGCAGACGCATTATCCGGTCATGCGTATCCAGATTACCGAGGATAAATCCGCCGCCGTGCAGATAGTATAAGGTGGCCTGACTGGTCGGCTGCGGCGAGTAGAGCCGGGTTGTTACATCGCCATAAGGCGTAGGGACGGCGCAGGTGCGGGTGGTCATGGACGGCGCGTCGGCATTCCAGAAACGGCGCTCAAGAAGATAATACTGACGCTGGGTCTCAATATCGCCATCGGCAGGCCAGGGGGGAAGGCCTGGTTGCTGGAAGTTTACGACGGCTTTCATTTCGTCAGACAGTCGGGTGAGTACGGGAATTTTATTTTCCGGCTTCATAAAACGCTCCTTGTGAAAGTGAACCATTGTAAAAAACGCGGCTGGAGAAACTGCGATCTCGTCGTCCGATATTGAAACGCCATCGTCCGTCGCGCGCAGCAGGGGGAATGTGCTACCATGCAGCGCTCCGTTATTCATCCGTAAGCACAATCATGAAATTTCCCGGTAAACGTAAATCCAAACACTATTTTCCCGTCAATGCGCGTGACCCGTTGTTGCAACAAATTCAGCCAGAACAGGAAACCAACGCCTCCTGGGTCGTCGGTATCGACCAGACGTTGGTGGATATTGAGGCGAAAGTGGATGACGATTTTATTACACGCTATGGATTAAGCGCCGGGCATTCTCTGGTGATAGAAGACGAGGTGGCGGAGAAGCTGTATCAGGAACTGACGCGGGAAAATCTGATCACCCATCAGTTTGCTGGCGGCACCATAGGCAATACGATGCATAATTACTCGGTACTGGCGGATGACCGTTCGGTGTTACTGGGCGTGATGTGCAGCAACATTGAGATTGGCAGCTACGCTTATCGTTACCTGTGTAATACTTCCAGCCGTACCGACCTGAATTATCTGCAAGCGGTAGATGGCCCGATTGGCCGCTGTTTCACGCTGATTGGCGAATCCGGCGAGCGTACCTTCGCTATCAGCCCCGGCCATATGAATCAGCTACGGGCGGAAAGTATTCCGGAAGCGGTGATCGCTGGCGCTTCCGCGCTGGTGTTGACCTCATATCTGGTGCGCTGTAAGCCTGGCGAACCGATGCCTGACGCGACGATGAAAGCGATCGAATACGCGAAAAAGCATAACGTGCCGGTTGTCATGACGCTGGGCACCAAATTTGTGATCGCCGATAATCCGCAGTGGTGGCAGGCGTTTCTCAAAGAGAATGTCTCGATTCTGGCAATGAATGAAGAAGAAGCGGAAGCGCTGACCGGCGAAAACGACCCGCTGCTGGCGGCGGATAAGGCGCTGGACTGGGTCGACCTGGTGTTATGCACCGCCGGGCCGATAGGGTTATATATGGCAGGCTTCACCGAAGAGGAAGCAAAACGTAAAACCCAGCATCCGCTGCTACCGGGAGCTATTGCTGAATTTAACCAGTATGAATTTAGCCGGGCAATGCGCCATAAAGATTGTATTAATCCGCTGCGCGTTTATTCGCATATTGCGCCGTATATGGGCGGGCCGGAAAAAATCATGAACACCAACGGCGCGGGCGATGGCGCGCTGGCGGCGCTGCTGCACGATATTACGGCGAACAGTTACCATCGTAGCAACGTACCGAACTCCAGTAAGCACAAATTTACCTGGCTGACCTATTCGTCGCTGGCGCAGGTGTGTAAATATGCTAACCGTGTCAGTTATCAGGTACTGAACCAGCATTCTCCGCGTCTGACACGCGGGCTGCCGGAGCGTGAGGACAGCCTGGAAGAGTCGTACTGGGATCGCTAATCTGTCTTGCCCGATGGCGCTGCGCGCATCGGGCCGCCCGGCAAACCCTTAACTGGCGACGACTTCACCTGCGGGCGGCGTTTCAAGCAGTTCCAGCATCGCCCGGGCAATTTCTCGCTCGCCCATCACTACCTGATTGGCTCCCCGCTCGGTAATATATTTCACTTCATCATCATAGTGCGCGCGGGCGATTATCTCGATATCAGGACTTTTTTCCCGCGCTGAGGCGACAATCTCGCCGGCTTCGTAACCGTTGGGGATGGTCAATAACAGCCAGCGGGCGCAGTCCAGATGCGCCAGATTCATGATTTCTTCGTTAGCGGCGTTGCCCAGCACGGCGCGAATCCCGCGTTCGCGCAGTTCATCCACGCGGGTACGGGACGTTTCGATAACCACCAGCGGAATCCCCGCCGCCAGTAATTTTTCTCCCAGCAGACTGCCTACGCGGCCAAAACCCACCAGCAGGGCATGATTACAGATATCCACCGGAATTTGCTTCTCTTCTTCGATAGCCTCTTCCAGAGTTTGCTCTTCCAGCGTTTCGGTTTTCGCCAGATACTTCTCCAGCAGGGTAAACAGTACGGGATTAAGCATAATCGACAAAATAGCGCCTGCCAGCACCAGGTTCTGTCCCGCTTGCGGCAGCAGATTGAGCGCCATGCCGAGTCCGGCGAGAATAAAGGCGAACTCGCCGATTTGCGCCAGGCTGGCGGCAATGGTCAGCGCGGTTCGCGGCGAGTGGCCGAACATACGCACCAGGAAAAACGCAGCGATCGATTTGCCAAAGACGATAATGGCAAGCGTCGCCAGCACCGCCAGCGGCTGTTGGATCAAGACTAACGGATCGAACAACATGCCGACGGAAACAAAAAACAGGACGGCAAAGGCGTCGCGCAGCGGCAACGTATCGTGCGCCGCCCGGTGACTCAGTTCTGACTCATTAAGCACCATTCCAGCGAAGAACGCGCCCAGCGCAAAAGAGACGTCAAACAGTTCTACCGCGCCAAACGCAATGCCTAACGCCAGCGCCAGTACGGAAAGGGTAAATAATTCGCGCGAGCCGGTGGCGGCGCTGCGGGCCATAATCCACGGCACCAGGCGGCGTCCGACCAGCATCATGATGGCGATAAACGCCACCACTTTACCAATGGTTATCCCCATATCGACCGTCAGCGAGGCTATGCCGACATCGCCTTTTTCCACCATGCCGGCAACGGCGGGCAGCAAGACCAGCGTCAGCACCATCACCAGATCTTCGACAATCAGCCAGCCGATGGCGATTTGCCCGCGCTGGCTATCAAGGAGTTGTCGCTCCTCAAGCGCGCGCAGCAGGACGACGGTACTGGCGGTAGACAGACAGAGCCCAAAAACGATGCCGGTCATTAATGACCATCCCAGCACGGCGGAAAGCGCCATACCCAGCAGCGTCGCCACCGCTATCTGAGCGACAGCGCCGGGAATGGCGATAGACTTTACCGCCATCAAATCCTTCAGCGAAAAATGCAGCCCGACGCCGAACATCAATAGAATCACGCCGAGCTCCGCCAGCTCCGGCGCCAGTTTGGTATCCGCAACAAAACCCGGGGTAAAAGGTCCCGCCAGAACGCCCGCTAACAGATATCCCACCAGTGGAGAAATACGCAATTTGTTGGCAATCATGCCGAGAATAAAAGCGAGCACAAGGCCGCCGACAATGGTGGTGATAAGCGGGGTAGCGTGATGCATTCCGTCTCCTTTGGTTGCTGGACTCCAAAACTCCTGGTAATAGTTTATGACAATTTCAATCAGGATGTTTATAAAAAATGGTTGTGTTTTATAAAAAGATACGATCTGAAGGCAAAAAGAGCACGGAACGTAAAAGTGATAAGTATGAGATGGACAAAGCAAGATGGCATCAGGATGTACAGGCGGTTAAAGCGTACCTTTAACCGCCATAAAATCATGCTTTATGTCGATTATCAGGTAAGAATATGGTCAGTATCCCCAGAAGCGGCAGGAAAGCACAGATTTTATAAACTAAATAGATACTGGTATGGTCGGCAATCAGCCCCAGCACCGCTGCGCCCAGGCCTCCCATCCCGAAGGCAAACCCGAAAAACAGGCCGGAAACCATACCGATGCGTCCTGGCAGCAGCTCCTGGGCATACACCAGAATGGCGGAAAACGCCGACGCGAGAATAAAGCCGATAATCACCGTTAAAATCCCCGTCCAGTACAGCGTGGCGTAGGGTAAAACAAGGGTAAACGGCGCGACGCCGAGAATAGAGCCCCAAATCACATATTTCCTGCCGATTTTATCGCCCACCGGCCCGCCGATTACCGTCCCGGCAGCCACCGCAAACAGGAAGGCAAACAGATGGAGCTGCGCGTTTTGTATTGATAATCCGAATTTTTGCATCAGATAAAAGGTGTAGTAGCTACTGATGCTCGCCATATAGAAATATTTCGAGAAAATGAGTAGCAATAATACGCTGACCGCCAGCACGACTTTATTGCGCGGCAGCGGGTTAGCGATTATCGCTTTTGGCTTGCCTTTCGCTATCCGGTGCTGGGCTGCATACCAGCGGCTGATCTGCGCCAGCACCACGATCGCCAGTAGCGCAGCCAGCACAAACCAGGCGACATTCCCTTTGCCATAGGGCGCGATAATCACGGCGGCCAGCAGCGGGCCCAATGAACTGCCGAAGTTACCGCCGACCTGGAAGATAGACTGCGCCAGACCATGACGTCCGCCGGAGGCCATGCGCGCCACGCGGGACGATTCCGGGTGAAAAACGGACGAGCCGGTACCCACCAGTGCCGCAGCGAGCAATACGCCGCCAAAACTTCCCGCCATTGCCAGCAGTACCAGCCCGCTCAGGGTAAAACACATGCCGACAGGCAGCGACCACGGCATGGGATATTTATCCGTCCAGTAGCCGACGACCGGTTGCAGTAGCGATGAGGCGAGCTGGAATGTCAGGGTGATCAAACCTATCTGGACGAAAGTCAGTGAGAACTCCGCCTGCAACAGGGGATAAATGGCTAAGATTAGCGACTGGATCATATCGTTCAGCAGATGGGAAAGACTGATCGCGCCCAAAATACCAAACGAAGTACGTGCTTTAGCGGCCGCTGCGGGCGCGCCGGCTAACGGCTGGGTTGGTTCACTCATGGCCATAGAAAGTCACTTAAATTTTATGCGATGTTGGAGATAGTAGGATGTGTAATTATTACTTGCCTAACATACCTGTGAAATGTGTTTGAAGGAAGTCTCAATTCTGAAAACATATTTGTCTATTATTGCAAGGAAAGGTAATTTCTGCGGTTGATATTGAGTCAGGGAGAGAAAGATGAAATTTTTGAAACGGGGTGTGGCGCTGGCGTTACTGGCGGCGTTCGCGCTGACGACTCAGCCTGCACAGGCTTACGAAAAAGATAAAACCTATAAAATTACTATCCTGCATACCAACGATCACCACGGTCACTTCTGGCGTAGCGAATATGGCGAATATGGTCTGGCGGCGCAAAAAACGCTGGTGGACAGTATCCGTAAAGAGGTGGCGCAAGAGGGGGGAAGCGTCCTGTTGTTATCCGGCGGCGACATTAATACCGGGGTGCCGGAATCCGATCTCCAGGATGCGGAGCCCGATTTCCGCGGGATGAATCTGATTGGCTACGACGCTATGGCCGTCGGTAATCATGAGTTTGATAACCCGCTCACCGTATTGCGCCAGCAGGAAAAGTGGGCGAAGTTTCCCTTTCTTTCCGCCAATATTTATCAAAAAAGTACCGGCGAGCGTCTGTTTAAGCCGTGGGCTATTTTTACACGCCAGGATATAAAAATCGCGGTAATCGGCTTAACCACCGATGACACGGCGAAAATAGGCAACCCGGAATATTTCACCGATATTGAGTTTCGTAAACCTGCTGAAGAAGCAAAGGTGGTGATTCAGGAACTTAATATGAATGAAAAACCGGACGTGATTATCGCGACCACGCATATGGGACATTATGACAACGGCGATCACGGTTCGAACGCGCCGGGCGACGTTGAGATGGCGCGTAGCCTGCCTGCCGGTTCGTTGGCGATGATTGTGGGCGGTCACTCACAAGACCCGGTATGCATGGCGTCGGAAAATAAAAAACAGGTGAATTACGTACCGGGAACGCCCTGCGCGCCGGATAAGCAAAATGGTATCTGGATCGTGCAGGCGCATGAGTGGGGTAAATATGTGGGCCGCGCGGATTTCGAATTCCGTAACGGCGAGATGAAAATGGTTAACTACCAGCTTATTCCGGTAAATCTCAAGAAAAAAGTGACCTGGGATAACGGGAAAAGCGAGCGTGTACTTTACACGCCGGAAATCGCCGAAAATCCGCAAATGCTCTCGTTATTAACGCCGTTCCAGAATAAAGGTAAAGCGCAACTGGAGGTGAAAATTGGTAGCGTGAATGGCCTTCTTGAAGGCGATCGCAGTAAGGTCAGATTTGTCCAGACCAATATGGGACGGGTGATTCTGGCTGCGCAGATCGCGCGCACCGGCGCCGATTTTGGCGTGATGAGCGGCGGCGGTATTCGCGACTCGATTGAGGCGGGAGATATTACCTATAAAAGCGTGCTCAAGGTACAGCCGTTCGGCAACATTGTGGTGTATGCCGATATGAGCGGCAAAGAGGTAGTTGATTATCTCACCGCCGTAGCACAGATGAAACCGGACTCCGGCGCCTATCCACAGTTCGCCAATGTGAGCTTTGTCGCCAAAGAGGGCAAGCTCACCGATCTGAAAATCAAAGGCGAGCCTGTTGATCCGGCCAAAACCTACCGCATGGCGACGCTGAGTTTCAACGCCACGGGCGGCGATGGTTATCCGCGCATCGATAACAAACCGGGATACGTGAATACCGGGTTTATTGACGCGGAAGTGCTGAAAGAGTTTATTCAGCAGAATTCACCGCTGGATGCGGCGGCGTTTACGCCAAAGGGTGAGGTGAGCTGGCTGTAGCGGTACGGATAGCCATCACTGCCTGATGGCGCGCAGCCTTAAGGCCTACGGATTATGTCTGCTGTAGGCCGGATAAGGCGTTTGCGCCGCTATCCGGCAATGTATTTTACGCAGGCTTAATCCCGACGCGCGATATCAGCGAATTTAGCACCCAGTATGGCGGCCAAATCGTCAGCCGCCAGTTCAATATCCAGCCCGCGTTTACCACCGGAAACATATATAGTGGCAAACGTGCGGGCTGGCGCGTCAATCAGCGTAGGCAGCCGTTTCTTCTGTCCCAGCGGACTGATCCCGCCGACCAGATATCCCGTGGTGCGTTGCGCCACCATCGGGTCGGCCATATCGACCTTTTTCGCGCCCAGAGCTTTGGCGACTTTTTTCAAATCCAGCTGCCCGGCTACAGGCGTCACGGCGACGGCCAGTTGCTTCATATCACCATTCACGGCAACCAAAAGCGTTTTATACACCTGATCGGCGTTTAGCCCGAGCTTACGCACCACTTCATCGCCAAAGTTAGTTTCATTCGGATCGTGATCGTAGGTGTGAATGTTAAACGGAATCTTGTTTTTTTCGAGTAACTTAACTGCGGGTGTCATAACGTTCCTTCTTACTACAGACGTGATTTGCCATCAGCATACGCCCGAAAGCGGACTAAAAAATAGTATAATCTTGTGCATTAGGTCTTGGCAGTTGCGGCAACTTTGAGCGACAATCTGAAGATCCGAAGCGAAAGCGTCGGGATAATAATAACGATGAAATTCCTCTTTGACGGGCCAATAGCGATATTGGCCATTTTTTTATTTCAATATTTGCGGTAGGTTGCCTTCGCCGTACAGATGTAGCGCCCCTACGGCTACCACGTAGCGTCCCGGCGGCAGTGCCAGCAGCGCGTCGCGCCAGGCTTCATTGCGTTTCACCATCAGTACATCATACAGCGGCTGGCTAAACGTTCTGGGGAGCGAAGCGCCGACGCTGGTCGGCGGCTGTTCAAGCCACCAGCCGATCATCACCTGCAAAAGCCGTGCGTTGGTGTGCCAGTGCGTCAGCGTGTCGTCGAGCAGCGCCATCCCGCCATCGGGCAGATCGCAGAGTAGTTCGAGCTGGTGTTTCGCCCCTTCCAGCTCTTGCACCGGCAGCGACATTTCGCGGGCAGCCTGTAATAGCTGATAATCAATGCCATAGTCCGGGCGCAATCCCAGCCGTTGCGCCTGCGTGGCCTGTAGCACCATAGCTATCTGCCATAAAGGTTGATTATCAAAATGGATCAGCGGCATACCCAACTCACTGACCCGTTTTTCCAGTGCGCTTAGCTGCCCGGCGCTGAGACGTTCGACCAACGGCGGGCATTTGGGGAGATTGCTGAATGGCGTTTCGTTACCAGAAATATCCGCTTCAACGACCAGCGCGTCGGCCTGGCGTAGCTTTTTCACCAGCTTTGCTGGAAGAGGAGCCATATCGCGTGTCCCCATATGAATACTGCCAACCAGATGCAGATGACGACCGCCGGGCAGGGAGAGATCGATAGCAGGCCAACTATTTGGGGTACCACGCAGCGCGCGCCATAAACGTTTAAGTTGATTTAATAACTCCATACGCGCTCCCTTTGAAAAAGCTCATGCTAGCGCGTTGGGGAAAAGGGCGCAATGCGCCCTGACGGGACGTCAACGATCGGTCGGGTTATTCGCTGCCGTCGAGATAGGCCGTTCTGGCGATGGTCATTTCAAGCTGGCATTTATAAATACTGATGCGCTTTTCAGCGGGTATGGCCTCGGATTTGGCATCGCTAAGTTTGCCGCACTGCTGCTCTTTTTGGGTCACCCAGACTCGCTGCTCTTGTTTTAATGCCGTTCGGGCAGAGGCGGGTAGCGATTTCCAGACCTGATTAAGCTCGCGATCTCTACTCTCAAATTTCTTTGCTGCGATTTCAATCAGTGAGTTATTTTTTTTCTTTATAATGCTATCACCAGATACCGTCATTCTTGCCATTACATAAATAGATCGCGCCAATTTATCGGTTTTTTGCACAGAGGTGACAACAATATCTTTGTTGTTGTCTGCTAGCTGAATATTGTAGTTAACCTGTTTCCAGGTCACCGTATTGTTTATTACCTGTCCATCCCCTTGTGAAATATAGAATAGAGTGTTTGGTAAGTCTTTCATTAATTTAAATAATGGCTGAGGAATATCCATGGCGACGGTAGCCGAGCAAGTTCGTAAGTTGGCATTTTCTGCTTGAGGGTTCTGCGTGATTACATCACTGAATTGAACAGGAATAGCCCGGAGTTGCTGCTCGTATTGAGTTTGGGGGATATCGAAGAAAAGCGTGGAGGGCTCTTTAATATAGTCTTGCTGTAAACGACCTAATGCTTCATTGTAAATCCAATCTTTTGCCGCCGTGACTGCATTATCGTTGCCACATTTTAACTCTGGAGTGGAATCAAATAACCCTGCATAACTGACGGCGGGAGAAAGCAGGAAAAGAAGCGTAACTGCTTTTCTAAACATAAATAACACATCCTTATGATTCAAAAAAACATTATAAAATGTTGATTTTTATTTTTCTATAGGATGTGCGGTTAAATTTTTATATATTGATACGGTAAATTACTGATGGCTTAATAATATATCAGGCAGCTGATGCTGCCTGATATAGCGTTTTTACGCCTTCGGTTTAAAGCGCAATAGCCGGTTGGCATTGCTGACGACGGTAATGGAAGACAGCGCCATTGCCGCGCCCGCTACTACCGGGTTTAACAAGGTACCGGTAAACGGCCACAGAATACCGGCGGCCACCGGGATACCAATGCTGTTGTAGATAAATGCGCCAAGCAGGTTTTGCTTCATATTGCGCAACGTCGCGCGCGAAATGGCCAGCGCATCCGCCACGCCCATCAGACTATGGCGCATCAGCGTAATCGCCGCGGTTTCAATCGCCACATCGCTGCCGCCGCCCATCGCGATACCGACGTCCGCCTGCGCCAGCGCGGGCGCATCGTTGATACCATCGCCGACCATCGCAACCTGACGACCCTGGCTTTGCAGACGTTTAATCGCATCGGCTTTGCCATCCGGCAGAACGCCCGCAATCACTTCATCAATGCCCGCTTCTTTGGCAATCGCGTTAGCCGTCGTTGGGTTATCCCCGGTGAGCATTACCAGACGGTATCCGGCGTTGTGCAGGCGTTCAAGCGCGGCAATACTATCGCTGCGCAATGGATCGCGTACCGCCAGTAACGCCGCCGCTTTACCGTCAATCGCCAGCAGGACCGGAGTCGAGCCTTGCGAGGCCTGCGCGGTGATTTCTGCCGTCATATCATCCGTGGCGACGTGCTGTTCGTTCAGCAACGCCTGGTTCCCCAGAAGCAGTTGATGACCTTCCGCTTCACCGCTGACGCCCAGTCCGCGTAGCGTTCTGAAACCGTTCACCTGCGGCAGTTTATCGTCGCCGGCTTTTTCCAGAATCGCATGGGCCAGCGGGTGGCTGGAGCCTTGTTCGAGCGCGGCTGCCAGACGTAATGCCTGAGCTTCATCAACGCCGTTAAAGGTTTTTACCGCCACCACTTGCGGCTTGCCTTCCGTCAGCGTCCCGGTTTTATCAAAAACGAGGGTATCCAGCGTACTGGCGCGTTGCAGGGCATCGGCGTCGCGTACCAGCACGCCGAATTCGGCAGCGCGGCCTACGCCGGAAATAATCGACATTGGCGTCGCCAGGCCTAATGCGCAAGGGCAGGCGATAATCAGTACGGTGGTGGCGATGACCAGCGTATAAACAATTTGCGGCGCCGGTCCGAAGAAATACCAGATAGCGGCGCTGAACAGCGCAATGGCCACGACGACGGGAACGAATACCGCGGAGATTTTATCGGCCAGTTGGCCAATTTCCGGTTTACTGCTCTGCGCCTGGCGTACCATGCGAATAATGCGTGACAGCGTGGTATGACTGCCCACCGCGCTGGCGCGGAACAGGACGCTGCCGTCCTGGACGACGGTGCCGGCATGAACGCTGTCGCCTTCGCCTTTTTGCTGCGGAATGGGTTCGCCGGTCAGCATGGCTTCATCAAGCCACGCTTCGCCCTGGGTAATTTCGCCATCCACCGGCACGCGATCGCCGGTAGTGAGCCGCAGCAGCATCCCTGGCTGAACGTCCGCCAGCGGGACGCTTTTTTCGCCGTCTTCTGTCACGACGCGTGCGGTGGGCGGGGTGAGATCGAGTAATTTTTCCAGCGCTTTTGAGGAACGCTGACGGGCGCGCGCTTCCAGCATGTGTCCGAGATTAATCAGACCGATAATCATCGCGCTGGCTTCGTAATAGAGGTGCCGTGCTTCCATCGGGAACCACTGCGGCCACAGGTTGACGCTCATGGAGTAGAGCCAGGCGACCCCGGTGCCGAGCGCCACCAGCGTATCCATCGTCGCTGTGCCGTTCAGCAGGCTTTTCCACGCGTTACGGTAAAAGTGACCGCCCGCAAAGACCATCACCGCAAGCGTGATCAGGCCAATAGCCAGCCACAGGCTGCGGTTGTCGCCGGTCACCATCATGTTATCGCCGATCATCCCCCAGACCATGACCGGTATACCGACCGCCAGAGCGACGATGGCCTGCCAGCGAAAACGTTTCATGGTGGCGATGGCGGTTTCCTGCTGGCGCTCGCGGCGTTTGATGTCATCTTCAATCGCCTCTGCGCCGTAGCCGGCTTTTTCCACCGCCTGCACTAAATCAGCGGCGGACGCGCTGCCCATCACCAGCGCAGTGCGTTCCGCCAGGTTTACCCGTGCCTGCGTGACGCCCGGTACGCTTTGTAGCGCATGTTGTACGCGGGTGACACAACTGGCGCAGCTCATGCCGCTTAACAGCAACTGTTGGCTTTCTTCATCGGCCGTCGCTACCGGAAGCTCATGAGGAACCGCTGCCAGTGCTTCCGACGGGATTGATGACTCCGTCAGCGGTTTAGCCTTTGGGTGGCTTAACGTCGCGCCATACCCGGCCTGTTTGATGGTTTCAATTAACGAGTCCGCACTGGCGGTACCGGTAACGTGCGCTTCGGTTACGGTGACGTCCGCCAGCTCAACATCCGGACGTTGTTCAAGACTTTCTTTCACGCGTTTAACGCAATGACCGCAGGACAAACCGTCCAGGGTCAGGTCGATAGTTTGAGACATAGTAAAAACTCCTTTATGATTGGTCATCAATTCATTGACCTTAGTAATCGTAGTGACTCACTGTGATAAAGGTTAAACCTTCCAGCAAGGTTAAGGTCAAGGGGGAAATATGAATATTAGCGATGTGGCGAAAAAAACCGGTTTAACCAGCAAAGCCATTCGGTTTTATGAAGAGAAAGGGCTGGTGACGCCGCCATTACGTAGCGAAAATGGTTATCGCACCTACACGCAGAAGCATTTAAACGAGCTGACGTTGCTGCGACAGGCGAGGCAGGTGGGGTTTAATCTGGAAGAGTGTGGCGAACTGGTCAATCTGTTTAACGATCCGCGACGCCATAGCGCAGATGTGAAAAAGCGGACGCTGGAAAAGGTCGCGGAGATCGAGCGCCATATCAGCGAGCTGCAATCAATGCGCGATCAACTGCTGGCGCTGGCGGAGAGTTGTCCCGGCGATGACAGCGCCGACTGCCCGATTATTGATAATCTTTCCGGCTGCTGTCATCACAAGGCGCAAAAGCCACGTTGATTAAACGGCGCGAATGCGTAAGGTGATGCCTTCCACGGCGATCACTTCGACATGCGTACCTGCGCGCAGGTCTTCGTCAGCGCATACCGGCCACGAGCTGTCGCCGACACGCATATGACCCCGTCCGTTCACTAACGCGGCATCAAGCATAAACCGGCGGCCTACCAGTTGTTGTCCGCGTTGGTTAAGGCGGCTGTCGGCCGGCTTCTGTTCCCGCACGCGACGCGCCAGCCAGCGCCACCAAAGCCAGGCCGCCAGCAACGTTAAGGCCGCAAACAGCACGCCCTGCCATTCCCAGCCGAGCGGTAAGAGCCAGACGGTTAAGCCGGTAATCACTGCCGCCACGCCGCTCCACAGCAAATAGCCGTTACCGCCGAGCATTTCCGCAGCCAACAACAGGCCGCCGAGGCTAAGCCAGAAGATATGCGGATGTACCAGAATCATCGCTATCATGCTTTTTTCCGTTCGCTGGCGCTGTCCTTAACCAGCTCGCTGATCCCGGCGATAGCGCCCATCAGACTGCTGGCATCCAGCGGCATCATGACCACTTTGCTGTTATTCGCCGAGCCGATTTGCTGTAACGCTTCGGTGTATTTCTGCGCCACGAAGTAGTTTATCGCCTGAATATCCCCGGCGGCGATGGCTTCAGACACCATCTGCGTAGCGCGGGCTTCCGCTTCGGCGGAACGTTCGCGCGCTTCCGCCTGCAGGAAAGCGGACTGACGTTCGCCTTCGGCTTTCAGAATCTGCGACTGTTTTTCCCCCTCGGCTTTCAGGATTTCCGCCTGACGTACCCCTTCGGCCTCAAGGATATAGGCGCGTTTGGTACGTTCCGCTTTCATCTGGGCGTTCATCGAGGAGATCAATTCCGCGGGCGGGCGGACATCGCGAATTTCGATACGGGTAACTTTAATTCCCCACGGGTTGGTGGCTTCATCGACAATATGCAGCAGCCGCGTGTTGATGCTGTCGCGCTGGGAGAGCATTTCATCCAGCTCCATCGAACCGAGCACCGTACGGATATTGGTCATGGTCAGGTTAATGATCGCCAGTTCCAGGTTACTGACTTCATAAGCGGCGCGCGGCGCATCGATAACCTGAATAAAACAGACCGCATCGATAGTGACGTTGGCGTTATCTTTTGAGATCACCTCCTGCGACGGAATATCCAGCACCTGCTCCATCATATTGATCTTGCGGCCAATTCTGTCCATAAACGGTACAACAAGGCTTAATCCCGGCTGCAGGGTTTTGGTGTAACGTCCAAAGCGCTCCACCGTCCACTGGTATCCCTGCGGAACGATTTTGACGCCCGCGCCGACGATCACCAGCGCGACGAAAATGAGAATAGGGATAAGAATGAGCATAGCTAAACCTCCTGTTGCGTTGTCCATAAACCGATTTTGCTGACGAATTAAGCGAATTATACCTGATTCAGTAAAGCATGTTCCCCCCTTATTAATTACAGGGATACACTATCGCTATAAAAATATGAACAACGGATGCGCAATAAATGACAGAACGTAGCATGTTGCTTGAGTTAAAGCAGGTCGGTTACCGGACTGCGACGACAAAAATAGTGAATAACATCAGTTTTACGCTGCAACGCGGCGAATTTAAGTTAATTACCGGTCCTTCTGGCTGCGGAAAAAGTACGTTGTTGAAAATGGTGGCCTCGTTAATAAGCCCTGATATCGGCGTGATTCTTTTTGAGGGGCGGGATATTACTACTCTGAGTCCGGAAGCCTATCGCCAGCAGGTTTCTTATTGCGCTCAGACGCCAGCGCTATTTGGCGATACGGTTTACGATAACCTGATTTTTCCCTGGCAAATTCGTCATCAGCGCCCGCAGCCGACAGCCTTCGCAGACGATCTGGCGCGTTTTGAACTGCCGGAGACGATTCTGCAAAAACCGATTGCCGCGCTTTCCGGCGGGGAAAAACAGCGTATTGCTCTAATTCGTAATCTACAGTTTCTGCCGAAAATACTGTTACTCGACGAAATAACCAGCGCGCTGGATGAACATAACAAACGGAATGTGAATGATATTATTCATCGCTATGTTCGCGATAAGCAGGTCGCTGTCTTGTGGGTAACGCATGATAAAGATGAAATTCAACACGCGGATAAGGTGATAACGTTAACGCCATCTGCCGGAGAGATGCAGGAGGCGCGTTATGAACGAGCATAATATTACCAATACCTCGCTGGCGTTATCGATGCTGCTGGTGGTGGTCGCGATGCTCATCAGTCACAAGGAAAAGCTGGCGCTGGAAAAAGATATTCTGTGGAGCGTATACCGGGCGGTGATACAGCTCATTATTGTCGGCTATGTACTGAAATACATCTTTGGCGTTAATCATGCCGCCCTGACGCTGCTGATGGTGCTGTTCATCTGTTTTAACGCCGCCTGGAACGCGCAAAAGCGCAGTAAATATATCGATAAGGCATTTCTCTCCTCGTTTATCGCCATCACCGTCGGCGCCGGACTAACGCTGACGGTACTGGTGCTTACCGGTTCGATTGAATTTGCGCCGATGCAGGTGATTCCCATCGCTGGCATGGTTGCCGGCAATGCGATGGTGGCGGTAGGGCTGTGCTACAACCAACTGGGGCTGCGTTTTCATAGCGAGCAGCAGCAAATCCAGGAAAAATTAAGTTTGGGCGCAACGCCGAAAATGGCTTCCGCCGGGCTTATCCGCGATAGCATCCGCGCATCGCTTATCCCGACGATCGACTCGGCAAAGACCGTTGGGCTGGTGAGCCTGCCGGGGATGATGTCCGGGCTGATTTTTGCCGGGATCGATCCGGTAAAAGCGATTAAATATCAAATTATGGTAACGTTTATGCTGTTGTCGACAGCCAGCCTGTCTACCATCATTGCCTGCTATTTAACCTACCGGAAGTTCTATAATTCGCGTCATCAGTTGGTAGTGATGCCGCTCAAGAAATCATGATAGTGGCCGGATGATGGCGCAAGCGCCTTATCCGGCCTGAGGACGACAGGTAGGCCAGATAAGCGCGCCATCAGGCAAGAGAGGATTAATACAGTAGCGCGTACAACTGGCGGCGGTATTTCGACGCCAGCGCGTCGCCGGTGCCGAGCGCGGCAAGGATCTCCTGGAAGGTTTTGCGCGTCTGTCCCTCGGCGGCGGTAAGATCTTTTCTCAGATGGCTGAACAGCAATTCCAGCGCTTCTTCATTACGTCCGACCTGGTGCAACTGCAACGCCAGTTGCGTTGCCAAAGCCGCATCCTGCGGATTCTCCGCGACTTGCTGCTGAAGTTGCTGAATTTCCGGCGTATCCGCCGCCTGTTTAAGCAGTTCGATCTGCGCAACCAGCCCCTGATAACGGGTATCCTGATCCTGTAGCGGGATAGTTTTTAACACCGCTTCGGCCTCTTCAGAGCGGTTCAGCGCAATTTGCGCTTCCGCCAGTAACAGGCCAATCTCACCGTTCTGCGAAGAGAGCTGCCAGGCGTCTTTGAGCAACGGCAGCGCGTCAATGTAGTTGCCCTCCTGCATTAACTGCATCGCTTGTTGCGCTTTTAGCTCTTCTTCACGCGGCAGTACTTTATCCAGCAGAGCGTGGATTGCCTCTTCCGGCTGCGGCCCCTGGAAACCATCGACCGGTTGGCCATTCTGGAACAGATAGACAGTCGGGATGGCGCGCAGACCAAACTGAGCGGCGATCATCTGTTCGGCGTCGCAGTCCAGCTTTGCCAGAATAAACTGACCGTGGTACTGAGCAGCCAGACTTTCCAGCACTGGCGTTAATTGCAGACAGTGTTGGCTGCGTTCAGACCAGAAATAGAACAGTACCGGCGTGGTCATGGACTGCTCTAAGGTCTGCTGCAGGTTGGATTCATTAATATTGACAATGTTCTGTACGGACATGGCGTCGCTCTCTTTTGTCTGTGTCACGTTTACATGGGGGCTGACGGGCGCGCTTCAACTCAGCTTTGTAAAATTTTATCCAGCATCCGGCCCGGCAATATGCGTTTCAGCGCCATCACCGCCCAGGTGACCAGCGTAACGGGATAGCGCAGCCTGGGTTTATCGCTTGCAAAAGCATGACGTACTTTCGCTACTACCGCGTCAGGATCGCGGGTGAAACGTGCGGCGATGCCGGGATTTTCTACCGGTTTATCACGCTGCGTCTGGTTAACGTTATCGGTAAAACGGGTACGAATCGGCCCCGGTTCTATCAGGCTCACTTTAATGCCTGTGTGCCGTAGCTCCATACGTAGCGCGTCAGACCAGGCTTCGAGCGCATATTTGCTGGCGGCGTAAGCGCCGCGCCCTGGGGTGGAAATCAGCCCCATCACCGATGAGGTCATCACAATGCGTCCTTCGCCATGCGGCAACATGGCGGGAAGTAAGCGCATGGTAAGCTGATGCGCGCCGAAAAAATTACTGGAAAACTGTTGCTCCATCTGCTCACGGCTGATGGTAGAAAGGGGGCCATACACGCCGTAGCCGGCATTGTTAAAGATCCCATACAGACGATTATCGGTCAGGGCGATCACTTCATCGGCGGCACGATCCACGCTTTCAGGGGAGTCGAGATCGATCAACACGCCGGTAAATCCCATACTGTTCATCCGGGCGACATCATCAGGTTTGCGGCAGCCCGCCAGGATTTGAAAGCCCTGGCGTTTAAGCTCAAGCGCGCTGTCCAGACCGATTCCGCTGGAACATCCTGTTATTAAGACCGATTTTTGCATAACTTTACCTGTCAGGATCTCCGTTGATTTAAGAGTCGTGGTTAACTATATCCGTCATACTTCAAGTTGCCTGTGCGTTCGTTTACTCCAGTCACATAGGTATCTATGCTCCTGGAAATTCTCTTACGTGCCGCCTTCATGCAACTCGAATTATTCAGGAGAGAAAAGGGGTCAACTGCTTCGCCATCCAGTCGGCAATAAACGGCTGGGCGTCGCGGTTGGGATGAATGCCGTCATCCTGCATCCACTGCGGTTTCAGATATACCTCTTCCATAAAAAACGGTAACAGAGGAATATCGAACTCTTTGGCGAGCTTAGGATAAATGGCGCTAAAGGATTCATTATAACGGCGACCGTAGTTAGCGGGCAGATGAATTTGCATCAGTAACGGTCGGGCATCGGCGGCTTTCACCGTCTGAATGATTTTACGTAGCGTCTGTTCGGTTTGTGCAGGCGCAAAACCGCGTAGGCCATCGTTGCCGCCAAGTTCCACCACTACCCAGCGCGGGTGATGCTGTTGCAACAGCGCCGGCAAACGCGCCAGTCCCTGCTGCGAGGTATCTCCGCTTATACTGGCATTAACGACCGACGTTTTGTTTTGCCATTTATCATTAAGGAGCGACGGCCATGCCGCGCTGGCGGCCATACGGTAACCGGCGCTGAGGCTATCGCCCAGAATTAATAAGGTGTCTGCGGCGGCGGCACGGAAAGTTAACAGGATCAAAAACAGGAAGGGCAAATGCCAGCGGAAAACAGTGTTGAAGTTCATCGTCTCAGGAAGTCCGTCGGTCAGGGTGAGCATGAGCTTTCCATCCTTACCGGAGTTGAACTGGTTGTCAAACGCGGCGAAACCATTGCGCTGATTGGCGAATCAGGATCGGGAAAATCTACGCTGCTGGCGATTCTCGCCGGACTGGATGACGGCAGTAGCGGAGAGGTCAGTCTGGTCGGGAAACCGCTTCACCAGATGGACGAAGAGGCGCGGGCGCAGCTTCGCGCTCAGCATGTCGGTTTTGTTTTTCAATCCTTCATGCTTATTCCTACGCTTAACGCGCTGGAAAACGTTGAGCTACCGGCCCTGCTACGCGGTGAAAACAGCGGTCAGAGTAAGGCGGGGGCGAAAGCGCTGCTCGAACAACTGGGACTGGGAAAACGGCTTGACCACCTTCCGGCACAGCTTTCCGGCGGCGAACAGCAGCGTGTAGCGCTGGCGCGCGCGTTTAACGGGCGTCCTGATGTGCTGTTTGCCGATGAGCCGACGGGCAACCTTGACCGTCAGACCGGAGATAAAATCGCCGACCTGCTATTTTCGCTTAACCGCGAACACGGCACCACGCTGATTCTGGTGACGCACGACCCGGCGCTGGCGGCGCGCTGCGACCGGCGGCTGCGGTTGGTCAACGGTCAGTTACAGGAGGAGGCATGATAGCTCGCTGGTTCTGGCGCGAATGGCGCTCGCCGTCGCTGATTATTGTCTGGCTGGCGTTGAGTCTGGCGGTGGCCTGCGTACTGGCGCTCGGCAGTATCAGCGACCGGATGGAAAAAGGGTTAAGTCAGCAAAGCCGCGAGTTTATGGCAGGCGATCGGACGCTGCAAAGTTCGCGGGAGGTACCGAAAGCCTGGCTTGAAGAGGCGCGTAAACGCGGCCTTAACATGGGCGAGCAGTTAACCTTTGCGACCATGACGTTTGCCGGCGATACGCCGCAACTGGCCAGCGTGAAGGCGGTAGATAGCGTTTATCCGATGTACGGCGAATTGCAAACCCGTCCTGACGGAGTGAAACCGCAGCCGGGTAGCGTACTGCTGGCGCCGCGTCTGATGGCGCTGCTTAATTTGAAAACGGGCGATACCATTGATGTCGGCGACGTGACCTTGCGTATTGCCGGTGAAGTGGTGCAGGAGCCGGATTCCGGATTTAACCCTTTTCAGATGGCGCCGCGTCTGATGATGAATATGGCCGATGTGGCAAAAACCGGTGCGATACAGCCGGGGAGCCGCGTGATGTGGCGGTATAAATTCGGCGGAACGCCGCAACAGCTTGCTGGCTATGAAAGCTGGCTGTTACCGCAGCTTAAACCGGAACATCGCTGGTATGGACTGGAGCAGGATGACGGGGCATTGGGGAAATCGCTCGAACGTTCGCAGCAGTTTTTGCTGCTTTCGGCGTTATTAACGCTACTGCTGGCGGTAGCTGCCGTCGCGGTGGCGATGAGCCATTACTGCCGTAGCCGCTACGATCTGGTGGCGATTTTAAAAACGTTGGGCGCGGGCCGGGCCCAGTTGCGTAAACTTATTATCGGACAGTGGTTGATGGTGCTGGGGCTTTCCGCCGTCACGGGAGGCGCGATTGGATTACTGTTTGAAAACATATTGCTGGTGCTGCTAAAACCGGTACTGCCCGCCGATTTGCCGCCCGCCAGCCTGTGGCCCTGGCTGTGGGCGCTGGGCGCGATGACGGTCATCTCTCTGCTGGTCGGTTTACGGCCTTATCGATTGTTGCTGGCGACCCAGCCGCTACGGGTGCTGCGCCGCGATGTTGTCGCTCGCGTCTGGCCGTTAAAAATTTATTTGCCTGTCGCCTGCGCCGTCGTGGTGGCGCTGCTCGCCGGATTGATGGGCGGAAGTATGCTGTTGTGGGCGGTTCTGGCGGGCGCCGTGATACTGGCGCTGCTGTGCGGTCTGGTGGGCTGGATGCTGCTTAACGTGCTGCGCGGCATGACGTTGACGTCGCTACCGCTGCGTCTGGCCGTCAGCCGACTTCTGCGTCAGCCGTGGTCAACGTTGAGTCAGCTTTCGGCGTTTTCGCTTTCGTTTATGCTGCTGGCGCTCTTGCTGGTGCTGCGCGGCGACCTCCTTGATCGCTGGCAACAGCAGCTCCCGCCGGAAAGCCCGAACTATTTCCTTATCAATATTGCTTCAGAACAGGTTGCGCCGCTGAAAGCCTTTTTGGCGGAACATCAGGTGATCCCGCAGACGTTTTATCCGATTGTGCGGGCGCGGTTAACGAAGATAAACGGTAATCCGACGGAAGGTCAGCAGGATGAGTCGCTCAACCGTGAACTGAATTTGACCTGGCAGGATACGCGCCCGGCGCATAATCCGCTGGTCGCCGGTCACTGGCCGCCAAAATCGGGCGAAGTCTCTATGGAGGAGGGGCTGGCGAAGCGGCTGAACGTCAAACTCGGCGATAGCGTAACCTTTATGGGCGATACCCAGGCATTTAGCGCTAAAGTCACCAGCTTGCGTCAAGTGGACTGGGAAAGCCTGCGGCCCAACTTTTTCTTCATTTTTCCTTCCGGGGCGCTGGACGGGCAACCACAAAGCTGGCTGACCAGTTTTCGCTGGGAGAATGGCAACGGCATGTTAACGCAGCTTAACCGCGAGTTTCCTACCGTCAGCCTGTTAGATATCGGGGCGATCCTGAAACAGGTGGGACAGGTGCTGGAGCAGGTCAGTCGGGCGCTGGAGGTGATGGTTGTGCTAGTCACCCTCTGCGGCATGTTGCTATTACTGGCCCAGGTACAGGTCGGGATGCGTCAGCGCCATCAGGAGCTGGTGGTGTGGCGCACGTTAGGAGCCGGAAAGAAACTGTTGCGTACCACACTCTGGTGCGAATTCGCCATGCTGGGGTTAGTTGCCGGGCTGGTCGCCGCGATTGGCGCGGAAACGGCGCTGGCGATCTTACAAATCAACGTTTTTGATTTCCCCTGGGAGCCGGACTGGCGTTTATGGGGCGCACTGCCGTTTTGCGGCGCGCTGCTGCTTTCCGTATGCGGCGGCTGGCTTGGCGTTCGTTTGCTGAAAGGCAAAGCGCTATTCCGACAGTTTAGCGAATGATTCATGATGTGAATAATTTCGCGCCGGTTTTTAAAACGGCGCGTACTTTTTTAGTCGCACAAATTGATAACTCCTTGATTTTTAGTAGCACAAATCATTAAAAAATACACAACACGTAAGGTTTTATAACAGTTATTATTTGCCTGCTAAATGATTTGGATTGGCTATCTATCAAGGAAAATATAATGACAATTAAAATAACAGCGTTGGCGGCATCGATCGGCGTGGCAGTGGCTTTCATGCCTTTCGCCACTCAGGCGGAAATCACCGTTTTAAAACAAGATCCCCAGGCGGGTAATCCACTCAGCCGACTCAATTTCACCGTTGGCGGGAGTATTCGTCCGCAGTTCCAGAATATGACCGGCAATGACGGCGCGAACGGTTATAAACGTAATGGTTTTGATGGCGGGACGCGTTTCCGCTTCGCCGCGGATTACTATCTGTTTGATGATATCAGTTGGATTAGCTATTACGAGCTGGGCGTCAATATCCCTGCGGTATTTGACTGGGATAATCATTATGCGAAGGGCGCGACTGATACCACTCGCCGTATGCTGTATACCGGCTTCAAGAGCGCGACGTGGGGAACGCTGACCTTCGGTCAACAGAACAGCATTTATTACGATGTGGTGGGCGTAAAAACCGATATCTGGGATTACGACATGATAGGTCAGGCGCCGGGCAACGGGATTAACGGCGACTACGATGGTTCTTATCGCACGCGTAAGTCCTTGAAGTATAAGAAAAGCATTGGCAATGTCGATCTCTACGCATCTTATCTGTTCAGCGACGATTATAATGCCAATAACGGCCTGAATTACAAGCGTAAAGGCGGCGGTTCTTTAGGCGCGGATTACCATCTCACCGACGATCTGACCTGGGGGACGGCATGGAACTATACCCGTGCGGAGATGCGCGGCAACGGCAATAAAACTTACGATCAAAATATTGTCGGTACCGCGTTAAGCTGGACGCCGGAAAACTGGACTATCGCCGCAGGCGGCGGTTGGTATCAGAACTTTATGACGACCAAAAAAGTGTCTGTGAATGATTACTTTGCCGGCGATGCGTGGGGTCTGGAATATTTTGTCGGTTACGCTTTCCCGATTGGTCAGTATGCCGTGAAAGCTATTCAACCGTACTTTATGGGCGACCGCATTGAATATGTGAATGGCCGCGACTATCTGCGCACCGATAACGGCGTGGGGATCACCTTCCAACTGGATTATGGTTTCCGCGTTGATTATGAACATGTTTTCACCTCCAGCACTGACAATCTGGGCGATATGAACCTGGTGCGTCTGCGTTACGATTTCTAAAGCGTTTTCCTCTGCCGGATGTTGGCGTTAAGACCTCTTATCCGGCATTTCCCTCTACGCTATTCCCGCCTGACACACGCCTGAGCGCCTGCCTCGTACATTTAACGACACACCAGGAAACATCATGAAATAATTTCAAGGACAGCAGGCTGTGATCTGTGTCATGTTAAGAAATAGCCTTTCGTTTGGGCCAAAACAGACGATGCCGCATGAACGGCATCCGGCACAGCATCACACTATTTAAAATGGAGAAATTATGGGATTGCGTCAGAGTTTACGCATTGCGGCCAGCACGCTATTACTGGCCTGCGGATTACAGTTTGCCCATGCCGATGGTTCCCCGCAAACGATCGTATTTGGCGTCGCGCCAGGGCCGTATGGCGACATGGTGAAGCAGGCGATTGCGCCGACATTAAAAGAAAAAGGGTATAAGGTCGTGGTGCGCGAGTTTAGCGACTATGTCCAGCCCAATATGGCGTTAGCTAACGGCAGCATTGACGCCAACCTCTTTCAACATACCCTCTATTTTGACAAATTCACCGCTGACAAAGGGCTGAAGCTCAGCAAACTTATTGTGGTACCGACCGCCGGGATGGGCTTCTATTCACGTAAAATCAACAGTCTGGATGCGCTTAAAAAAGGGGACATTATTACCCTCTCCAACGATCCGACTAACCTGGCGCGCGGCCTTCGCTTCCTGCAATCGTTGGGGCTGATCACGATTAAGGACAATATCGATCCGACCAAAGCCTCTGAACGAGATATCGCCAGCAATCCAAAAGGACTGGTTTTCAAACCGCTGGAAGCCGCACAGCTACCACGCACGCTGGATGGCGTGACCGGCGCGCTGGTTAACGGGAACTTTGCGGTGGCGGCAGGACTCGATCTCTCCAGCGCGATTAAGCAGGAACACCTGGATGAGAATCTGAAAAATATCATTGCGGTACGCAGTGAAGATGCCGATAAGCCGTTTGCCAAAGATATTGTCGAGGCGGTGAAATCGCCGGCTTATCGCGCGGTCATCGACGATCCAAAGAATATTTATAACGCCTTCCAGAAACCGGAATGGATGACCGCGACCCCCTGATCGCAGCGGTGGCCATCCCCAATTTCTGAGGTGAATATGATTGAAATAGAAAAAGTCTGCGTCGATTTTACCGCCGGTCGCGGTACCCCCACGCGCGCGGTGGATGATGTGAGCCTGCATATCGCCGCGGGCGAGATTTTTGGCATTGTCGGTACCAGCGGCGCAGGAAAAAGCACTCTGCTGCGTACCCTGAACGCCTTAACGCGTCCCAGCCAGGGGCGCGTCAACGTCAACGGCGTGGAAATTTCGGCGCTGGACGGAAAAGCGTTACGCCAGGCGCGGCAGCGTATTGGTATGATTTTCCAGCATTTTAACTTAATGCATACCCGGACAGTGGCGCAAAACGTGGCGTTTAGCCTGAAAGCGGCTGGCTGGGAACGCAGCAAAATCGCGCCGCGGGTGGCGGAAATTTTAACGCTGGTGGGCCTTGCCGATAAAGCGAACCGTTTCCCGGTACAGCTCAGCGGCGGGCAAAAACAGCGGGTGGGGATAGCCCGCGCCATCGCTAACCATCCGGATGTTTTGCTGTGTGATGAACCGACTTCCGCGCTGGATCTGGAAACTTCCGCCACGATTCTGGCCCTGCTCAGACAGATCAACGCACAGCTCGGGATTACTATTGTACTGATCACCCATGAAATGAACGTGATCAAATCTATTTGCGATCGCGTGGCGGTGATGTCGGGCGGTAAGGTTGTGGAATCGGGCGAGGTGTTTGATGTGTTTGCCCACCCGCAACACGCTTTCACACAGCAACTGGTGTCTCATACCCTTAATTTGACCCTGCCGGAACGTTTACGGGAACACCTGCCCGGGCAGTTGCTGAAAATTTTGTTTATCGGCGATTCGGCGGAGCAGCCGGTACTGTCAGAGGTGGCGATCAAGTTTGGCGTCGCGGTCAATATCCTGCATGGCAAGATTGAGTATATCGGCGAACGCGCGTTGGGCATTCTGGTGGTGCAATTAACCGCGCCGCATAATCCAACGGCGGTGGCCGCCGCCGTGGAGCATATCCGTCAACGTACCGCACAGGTGGAGGTGATCCGTGGATGATTTATTGCCGGATTTAACGCTGGCGTTCAATGAAACTTTCCAGATGTTGAGTATTTCAACGGTGCTGGCGATTCTTGGCGGTCTACCGCTCGGTTTTCTGATTTTTGTCACCGATCGTCATCTGTTCTGGCAGAACCGTTTTATTTATCTCGTCGCCTCGGTTCTGGTGAATATTATCCGCTCGGTGCCATTTGTTATTTTACTGGTGCTGTTACTGCCGCTAACGCAGCTTTTGCTGGGCAATACCATTGGCCCGATTGCAGCCTCCGTCCCGCTGTCGGTGGCCGCAATCGCGTTTTATGCACGCCTGGTAGATAGCGCGCTCCGTGAAGTCGATAAAGGGATTATTGAGGCGGCGCTGGCATTCGGCGCTAGTCCGATGCGTATTATCTGTACCGTACTGTTGCCGGAAGCCAGCGCAGGGCTGCTGCGCGGCCTGACGATTACATTGGTAAGCTTAATCGGCTACTCGGCGATGGCCGGGATTGTCGGCGGCGGCGGGGTAGGCGACCTGGCGATTCGCTATGGCTACTACCGTTACGAAACCGAAGTGATGGTTGTTACCGTGGTGGCGTTGATTGTGCTGGTTCAGGTCGTTCAGATGCTGGGCGACTGGCTGGCAAAACGTGCCGACAAGCGCGACAGACACTAAGCCGGCGTCAGCCGGCAATAAAAGTAAGCTATTGCGCTTTTAGCCAGTTGGCAACCTCTTGCCATGGGCCGCGAAAAACGATATTCGCGGCTTTTTTCTCCAGTTGATAGCGATACATTGGGTCGTAATATTCGTTAAGTAGCGGAACCAGCCATGCCATATGGCCGTCGGTGCTGCCGCTGGATAATTGCTCCGCCAGCGCCCTATCCAGCGTGTCCGTCAGTTCGGCAAAGCGTTGCAACCCCAGACGGCGGCGAATAGCGAACAGTCCATGATGAAGATATTCACTATACGCCTGCCAACCGGCTTCATCGCCGTAGGCGTGGGTGAAGTCGTGATGCATACGGATGAAATACTCTTCACGCAGTCGTTCCAGACGAAGCGCAAACGGATCTTCCACTACCGCAATGGGGGCCTGCGCCATTCTTTCGCGTAAACACTCAGGCAGATGGTTGGCGCCGATCGTTCGCCCTTCATCTTCCAGTACCCACCTTTTTAGCGTCTGACGCGCGTTAATTTTCAGCAATTCAACGGCAAGTTTGTTTTCAAAACTGGCCTGGCTGAGCTGGGGTTTCAGCGTGCGGCCAAAAGAGGAGCCGCGATGACGCGCGAGACCTTCCAGATCCACGCCGTTGGGCTGTTGTCGCACCAGTTGCGTTTTGCCGCTGCCCGTACAGCCGCCAATTAAAAGTATCGGTTTTTGCGCCAGTTGCCAGGTCGCCTGAATTGCTGTCTGGCGCAGCGCTTTATAGCCGCCTTCAATAAGCGGGCAGTCAATCCCTGTTTCTTGCAGCCAACGTTGTACGATATGTGACCGCTGACCGCCGCGCGCGCAGCACAGATACCCGTTGGGGAAACGTTGATACGCGGCTTTCCAGGCCTCAAGCCGCTGCTGGCGAATGTCGCCGCAAACCAGCCGATGCCCCAGCGCTAACGCCGCATCCGCGCCCTGACGTTTGTAGCAGGTGCCGACGGCGGCTCGCTCGTCATCCATCATCAATGGCAGGTTGATAGCGCCCGGCATGGCGCCCTGTTCAAACTCAATCGGCGCGCGTACATCAATTAAAGGCGTATCGGCAAGGAGGAGCGCGCGATAGTCCTGTGCTTTTTGTCTGTCTTGCATAACGTAAAACGTAACCTTAAATCATCCTTTGCGCTATTTTACGCGCCAATTCGCAAAGTGGCTTGATTTTTAACAGCGTACCGTGTTGAAAATGGATAAAAAACCGGCTATTTCGGGTTGCCGTTGGGTAAATAATTTCACAATGTCTTCTACCGCTTTGCCTCCGCCAAATTTATGCCAGGCGAGGCTTAACGGTGAGGGGGGACGCATCGTAGGGATAGTACAGCTCACCAGTTCGTTTTTGTCGATCAGCGTTTGACAGAGCGGCTGCGGGACAAAACCGATACCGACGCCTGCCAGATGAGCGGCGATTTTGGTTTCCATATCAGGCACGATAATTTCCTTCTGCCCCGGAAGGCGCCAGGCTACCCGTTTGGTCAGCGTACGCGCGCTGTCTTCGATATTAATTGCCGGGAAACGGCGCAACTGCGCTTCTGTTAGAGGCCCGCTGACGTGAGCTAAAGGATGATCCGCAGACATCACAAAACGCCATTGTACGGAACCTAAAGGGTCGAGCATAAAGGTATTAGCCAACGGCTCAGTGCCAGTTACGCCAATCGCCAGCGAAAAACCTTCATACAGGAGCGAATCCCAGACGCCCATATAAATTTGCCGGGAAAAGTGAAACTGAGTGAAAGGGTAACGCGCATTAAGCCACGATAAGAGACTGGCGACCGCTTGCGGGCTATAGAGCAGGTTATTCACCACAATATTGACCTGACGCTCTACGCCGTCGTTAACCTGGCGTAGCTCGTCAGGCATGCTATCCAGCCACGCAAGCCAGTCTTTTGCCTGAGAGAGAAGGTGAGAGCCCGCCGCCGTCAACGAGACGCTTCGCGTTGTGCGAAAGAACAGCCCTACTCCGGTATTTTCCTCCAGCAGTTTGATGCGGTAGCTAATGGTTGCCGTGGTTTTACACAGGCGCTCCGCCGCTTTGGAGAAACTCCCCGTTTCGGCAACGCTGATAAAGGTACGCAGTGTTTCCGGGTCAAACATCGTCAGACGCCTCCTTACGATCCTGATAAAACCAGAATTGTTTTCCTATGATTTTTAAGTAGTTTTACATAATAGCCATGTTTGATTTGTGGTCTAAATCTACTTTTGGAAAAATATTCCAACTTTTATGTTGATGTTAAATCCCGAAGGTTTTAGATTGCATGGTATTGAAACCGGACAGAGTCCAAACCGCGGTTAAACGGAATCGAGCTACAAGGGAAAAATAATGAAACTTGAGGTATTACCGTTAGATCAGAAGACGTTCAGCGCTTATGGCGATGTTATTGAGACGCAGGAACGTGACTTTTTTCATATAAACAACGGGTTAGTTGAGCGATATCACGACCTGGCGAAGGTTGAAGTTCTGGAGCAGGATCGCACGCTGATCAGTATTAACAGGGCGCAACCGGCCGCGATGCCTATTGTGGTACATGAACTGGAACGTCATCCTTTAGGTACGCAGGCGTTTGTGCCGATGAACGGCGAGGCTTTTGTCGTTATTGTCGCGCTCGGCGATGATAAACCCGATCTCTCCACGCTGCGGGCGTTTATTAGCAATGGACGGCAGGGCGTCAATTATCACCGTAATGTATGGCATCACCCGCTGTTTGCGTGGCAGACGGTTACCGATTTTCTGACGGTGGATCGCGGCGGCAGCGATAACTGTGATGTTGAAAGTATCCCGACACATGAACTCTGTTTTGCGTGACGCTATTGGCCTTCTTGCATAAGATGAACATATTGTTCATTGTTTATGCTCATATTTTGGGCCGGAGTTAACGTAAATATGACGGAAGTAAGACGACGCGGCAGGCCAGGACAGGCAGAGCCGACTGCGCAGAAAGGCGCTCAGGCGCTGGAGAGGGGCATAGCGATATTGCAATATCTCGAAAGAAGCGGCGGCAGTTCATCAGTTAGCGATATTTCCGGCAGCCTGGATTTACCGCTTTCTACGACGTTTCGCCTGTTAAAGGTACTGCAAGCGGCTGATTTTGTGTACCAGGATAGCCAGCTTGGCTGGTGGCATATTGGTTTAGGCGTATTTAATGTGGGCTCTGCGTATATTCATAATCGCGATGTCCTCTCGGTGGCCGGACCCTTTATGCACCGACTTATGCTGCTTTCTGGCGAGACGGTCAACGTAGCGATTCGCAACGGTAATGAAGCGGTGTTAATCGGTCAAAAGGAGTGCAAATCGATGGTCAGAATGTGCGCGCCCTTAGGGAGTCGTCTGCCGTTACATGCTTCCGGCGCCGGAAAAGCGCTGCTTTACCCGCTCACCGAAGAAGAGCTGGTGGGGATCGTCGTCAATACCGGTTTGCGGCGGTTTACGCCGACCACTCTGGTGGATTTACCTATCCTGCTTAAAAATCTGGAGCAGGCGCGTGAACAGGGCTACACCGTCGACCAGGAAGAACATGTTGTCGGGCTGAATTGTATCGCCTCCGCTATCTATGACGATGCGGGCAGCGTGGTCGCCGCTATCTCAATATCGGGACCGGCTTCCCGGCTGACGGAAGATCGCTTTATCAGCCAGGGTGAACTGGTACGGGATACCGCGAAAGACATCAGTACGGCGCTTGGGCTAAAACCCCCTGTAGCCTGAGCCGCATCCCGCTCGCTGGAGCGGGACTTTTTTAAAATTTTTAAAAGTTGGAAACTTTTTCCAATAAAAAGAGGTAGCAATAAAATGGCAAAAATGAGAGCCGTGGATGCGGCAATGTATGTGCTGGAAAAAGAAGGTATCACCACAGCATTCGGCGTTCCTGGGGCTGCAATCAACCCCTTCTATTCTGCAATGCGTAAGCATGGAGGCATTCGCCATATACTGGCGCGTCATGTGGAAGGCGCCTCGCATATGGCTGAGGGCTACACACGTGCGGCGGCAGGTAATATTGGGGTCTGCCTGGGCACTTCCGGCCCGGCGGGAACCGACATGATCACCGCGCTCTATTCCGCTTCTGCCGACTCTATCCCGATTTTATGCATTACCGGTCAGGCGCCACGAGCGCGTCTGCACAAGGAAGATTTCCAGGCAGTCGATATTGAAGCGATTGCAAAACCAGTCAGCAAGATGGCAGTGACGGTTCGTGAGGCGGCGCTGGTGCCGCGCGTATTACAGCAGGCTTTTCATCTGATGCGCTCAGGCCGCCCAGGTCCTGTGCTGGTTGATTTACCGTTTGATGTCCAGGTTGCGGAGATCGAATTCGATCCGGATATGTATGAGCCGTTGCCGGTATATAAGCCAGCCGCCAGCCGCGTACAGATTGAAAAGGCGCTGGAGATGCTGATTCAGTCCGAGCGTCCGGTAATTGTCGCGGGCGGCGGGGTTATTAACGCCGACGCCGCGCCACTGCTGCAGCAGTTTGCCGAACTGACCAGCGTACCGGTGATCCCTACCCTGATGGGCTGGGGCTGTATCCCGGACGATCACCCCTTAATGGCGGGGATGGTCGGCCTGCAAACGGCGCACCGCTACGGCAACGCCACTCTGCTGGCATCCGATATGGTTTTTGGCATCGGTAACCGTTTCGCCAACCGTCATACGGGGTCCGTTGAGAAATATACTCAGGGTCGAAAAATCATCCATATCGATATTGAACCGACGCAAATTGGCCGCGTGTTGTGCCCGGATCTGGGCATCGTTTCTGACGCCAAAGCGGCGCTAACGTTGCTGATCGATGTCGCGCAGGAGATGCAAAAAGCGGGGCGTTTGCCATGCCGGAAGACTTGGGTGGACGAATGCCAGCAGCGTAAACGGACTTTGCTGCGTAAAACCCACTTTGACAACGTACCAGTGAAGCCGCAGCGCGTCTATGAAGAGATGAACAAAGCCTTTGGTCGCGATGTGTGCTATGTCACCACCATTGGATTGTCGCAAATCGCGGCAGCGCAGATGCTGCATGTGTTTAAAGACAGACACTGGATCAACTGCGGCCAGGCGGGACCTCTTGGCTGGACAATCCCGGCGGCATTAGGGGTATGTGCTGCCGATCCGCAACGCAATGTGGTGGCGATTTCCGGCGATTTCGACTTCCAGTTCCTGATTGAAGAGTTAGCCGTCGGCGCGCAGTTTAACATTCCGTATATCCATGTGCTGGTTAACAACGCTTATCTTGGTCTGATTCGCCAGTCGCAACGCGCATTTGACATGGACTACTGCGTACAGCTCGCCTTTGAAAATATCAACTCCAGCGAAGTGAATGGCTATGGCGTTGACCATGTAAAAGTGGCGGAAGGGTTAGGCTGTAAAGCCATTCGTGTCTTTAAACCGGAAGATATTGCGCCTGCATTTGAACAAGCCAAAGCGCTAATGGCGCAATATCGCGTTCCGGTGGTGGTGGAAGTCATTCTGGAACGCGTAACCAATATTTCCATGGGCAGCGAACTGGATAACGTAACCGAGTTTGAAGAGGTTGCGGATAGTGCGAAAGATGCGCCAACAGAAACCTGTTTTATGAAATATGAGTAAGGGAGGTAATCGATGTTACGTTTCTCTGCCAATCTTTCTATGCTGTTTACGGAATATGATTTCCTGGAACGCTTTGATAAAGCGGCGTTGTCGGGATTTCGCGGCGTGGAATTCATGTTTCCCTACGATAACGACATCGAAGTGTTAAAACGTAAGCTCAGGGATAATAATCTGGAACATACGTTACATAATTTACCGGCTGGCGACTGGGCGGCTGGCGAACGTGGAATTGCCTGTATTCCTGGGCGCGAAGAAGAGTTTCGCGATGGCGTAGCGGCCGCAATCCGCTATGCACGTGCGTTAGGCAATAAGAAAATAAATTGTCTGGTGGGTAAAACGCCGTCAGGATTCTCCGCAACGGAGATCCACGACACGTTGGTCGAAAACCTGCGCTATGCGGCAAATATGCTGGCGAAAGAAGACATTTTATTACTTATCGAACCTATTAATCACTTTGATATGCCGGGATTCCATCTCACCGGCACTCAACAGGCGTTAGCATTAATTAAGGATATCGGCAGTGATAATATCAAAATTCAGTATGATATTTATCACATGCAACGCATGGAAGGGGAATTAACGCAAACCATGACGGCATGGGCCGATAAAATAGGCCATTTACAGATTGCTGATAACCCGCGTCGCGGCGAGCCGGGGACCGGGGAAATTAATTATGACTTTATTTTTAATGTCATTAAACAGTCTGGTTATGATGGCTGGGTTGGCTGTGAATATAAACCACTGACTACCACGGAAGCGGGATTATCGTGGATTAATCAGTACCGTTAAAACGCAGAATAATTCGGGCAGCGCTTTTTTTTCCACTGTGTTGGAAGGGGATTGTGTTGCCTGAATCTGGAAACACCGAAAGCAATAAAAGAGGTTGTATATGAAACTGGGATTTATTGGCCTGGGAATTATGGGCTCGCCAATGGCTATCAATTTGGCACGCGCCGGTCATCAATTACACGTTACGACTATTGGTCCGGTCGCGGACGAACTGCTCTCGCTGGGGGCGGTAAATGTTGAGACTGCACGTCAGGTAACTGAATTTGCAGACATTATCTTCATAATGGTGCCGGATACGCCGCAGGTTGAAGAGGTGTTATTTGGCGAACACGGTTGCGCTAAAACATCGCTTCAAGGAAAAACCATCGTCGATATGAGTTCTATTTCTCCTATCGAAACCAAACGTTTTGCCCAGCGCGTTAATGAAATGGGCGCTGATTACCTGGATGCCCCGGTTTCCGGGGGAGAAATCGGGGCGCGTGAAGGCACTCTGTCGATTATGGTCGGCGGCGAGCAGAAAGTCTTTGACCGCGTTAAACCGCTCTTTGACATCCTGGGAAAAAATATCACCCTGGTGGGCGGCAATGGGGATGGGCAAACCTGTAAGGTGGCTAACCAAATTATTGTTGCGCTGAATATTGAAGCGGTTTCTGAAGCCTTAGTGTTTGCTTCAAAAGCAGGCGCCGATCCGGTACGCGTGCGCCAGGCGTTAATGGGCGGGTTCGCCTCTTCACGCATTCTGGAAGTTCACGGCGAGCGGATGATCAACCGGACGTTCGAGCCTGGTTTCAAAATCGCGCTTCATCAGAAAGACCTTAATCTTGCATTGCAAAGCGCAAAAGCGCTGGCGCTGAATTTACCGAATACGGCGACCTGCCAGGAATTATTCAATACCTGTGCGGCAAATGGCGGGAGCCAGCTTGATCATTCGGCAATGGTACAGGCGCTGGAATTAATGGCCAATCATAAATTGTCCTAATTATGTGTATCGCTGCGGCTGCAGCGATACCTGTTCACAAGGAACACTCTGTAAAGGTGAAGAACATGAGTGAAACTAAAAAATCCGGGATTGATTACTGGAAACAAATTGTTGTCGTAATGAGTCTGGGCTGGGTAGCGATTTGGATCTATCGCACCGTGCTTACGCCAATTTATCCAGAAATTCAGGCATCTTTAGACAATGTAAGTAATGCTGAAATAGGCGCCATTGCAAGTTTTTACTTTTTTGCTTACTGCAGTATGCAAATCCCTTGCGGAATATTGGTCGATAAATTCGGTCAAAAAATCATGCTGATGGCCGGATTTACGCTTTTTATTATTGGTACACTCTGTATCGCGAAAGCCAATGGCCTGACCATGATCTATATAGGGTCGCTAATGGCAGGTGGCGGATGCGCTTCTTTCTTTAGCTCGGCTTATTCACTCTCTTCGGCAAACGTGCCGCAGGCCCGTCGGGCATTAGCCAACGCGATTATCAACAGCGGGTCGGCTATAGGGATGGGGATTGGCTTAATCGGTTCCAGCGTATTAGTAAAAAACATGAGCATGGCCTGGCAAAATGTACTGTATATCGTGGCCGCGATATTAGTAATCATGCTGTGCGTCTTTACGCTGATCATTCGCGGTAAAGCCAAAAGCGACTCTGCGCAAGCGGAAAAGCAAACCCAAACCGTTACGGAAGATGAGAAACGCGCACCTTTATTCTCTGGTTTATTGTGTAGCGTTTACTTCCTCTATTTCTGTACCTGCTACGGTTATTATTTGATAGTGACCTGGCTGCCCTCTTATCTCCAGACTGAAAGAGGATTTGATGGCGGAGCTATCGGGCTGGCATCAGCGCTGGTAGCGGTGGTTGGCGTACCGGGAGCGTTATTTTTTAGCCATCTGTCAGATAAATTCCGTAACAGTAAAGTTAAGGTTATTCTCGGTCTGGAAATTGTGGCGGCTGCAATGTTGGCGTTTACGGTTTTGTCCCCGAATACCACGATGCTGATGGTCAGCCTGACGCTATACGGCTTGCTGGGGAAAATGGCGGTAGACCCGATCCTGATCTCCTTTGTATCTGAACAGGCTTCGGCAAAAAGTCTGGGAAGAGCTTTCAGCCTTTTTAATTTCTTTGGCATGAGCTCGGCGGTTGTCGCCCCAACGTTGACCGGATTTATTTCGGATGTAACGGGGTCGAAGGAGATCAGTTTTGTGATTTCAGCATGTTTAGTGGTTACCGGAACGCTGATCTTTGCTGTCGTCACTTTATATAAAAAGAAAGCAACACAACGTATTGCTTCAGCTTAAAAATAATTATATCTACTGTTTCTTTATTTTATATTTATTTGTTCCTCATAGCTAAACCCATAACAACGTTATCCGATGCGTGAAAAGAGGGATTTATGGAACATCAAAGAGAGCTATACCAGCAGCGCGGTTATAGCGAAGACTTATTACCTAAAACAGAAACCCAACGAAACTGGAAAGCATTTAACTATTTCACCTTATGGATGGGATCTGTACATAACGTGCCAAATTACGTTATGGTCGGCGGTTTTTTTATACTGGGGCTATCAACATTTAATATCATGTTGGCCATTATTATCAGCGCATTATTTATTGCGGCAGCGATGGTAATGAATGGCGCGGCAGGCAGCAAATATGGCGTTCCTTTTGCTATGATATTGCGAGGTTCTTACGGCGTCCGCGGCGCGCTATTCCCTGGATTATTACGAGGGGGAATCGCGGCAATTATGTGGTTCGGCTTGCAGTGTTACGCGGGATCGCTGGCATTTCTTATTTTGATTGGGAAGATCTGGCCAGGATTTCTGACATTAGGCGGAGATTTCAAGCTGCTGGGTCTTTCACTGCCAGGACTAATTACTTTTCTAATTTTTTGGATTATTAACGTTGGCATCGGTTTTGGCGGTGGTAAAGTATTAAATAAATTTACCGCTATCCTCAATCCATGTATTTACATTGTCTTTGGCGGCATGGCTATTTGGGCAATATCGCTGGTCGGCATTGGCCCGATTCTGGACTATCTGCCTTCAGGCGTGCAAAAAGCAGAGCACAGCGGCTTTCTGTTCCTGGTGGTGATTAACGCCGTAGTCGCCGTCTGGGCTGCGCCAGCGGTAAGCGCGTCCGATTTCACGCAAAACGCGCATTCATTTCGCGCTCAGGCATTGGGACAAACGCTGGGGCTTATCGTAGCGTATATATTATTCGCCGTAGCCAGCGTGTGCATTATTGCCGGAGCCAGTATTCATTATGGTATGGATACCTGGAACGTGCTGGATATTGTGCAGCGCTGGGACAGCCTGTTTGCTTCATTCTTTGCGGTGCTGGTGATTCTGATGACGACAATTTCAACCAACGCCACCGGTAATATTATACCTGCGGGGTATCAAATTGCGGCGCTTGCCCCGACAAAGCTTAACTATAAAAATGGCGTAATGATTGCCAGTATTATCAGTCTACTGATTTGCCCATGGAAATTAATGGAGAATCAGGACAGTATTTATCTGTTCCTCGATATTATCGGCGGTATGCTTGGCCCGGTAATCGGCGTAATGTTAGCTCATTATTTTGTGGTAATGCGTGGAAAAATTAATCTTGATGAGCTGTACACCGCCAGCGGTGATTACAAATATTATGATAATGGATTTAACCTGACTGCATTTTCAGTCACCCTGGTCGCAGTCATTCTGTCATTAGGCGGCAAGTTTATACCATTTATGGAGCCTTTATCCCGCGTGTCCTGGTTTGTAGGCGTAATAGTTGCGTTCGTTGCTTATGCGCTATTGAAGAAACGCACGGGTTTTGAAAATACAGGAGAGCAAAAACTCGTAGGTTAAATATTGAAAAAGCATTAAGCGTATTTAATGAAGTGTGCGCTATTTAAAAACTATCTGTATCCATACAAGGAGTTTGTTATGTCTTTTGATTTAATTATTAAGAACGGTACTGTCATCTTAGAAAACGAAGCGAGAGTTATCGATATCGCCGTCCAGGGCGGAAAAATCGCCGCGATTGGCGAGAACCTGGGGGAAGCGAAAAATGTGCTGGATGCGACGGGATTGATCGTTTCGCCGGGCATGGTTGACGCGCATACCCACATTTCTGAACCGGGCCGTACCCACTGGGAAGGCTATGAAACCGGTACGCGCGCGGCGGCGAAAGGCGGTATTACCACGATGATTGAGATGCCGCTCAATCAGCTGCCGGCGACGGTCGATCGTGAGACGATTGAACTCAAGTTTGACGCGGCAAAAGGTAAATTGACCATCGACGCCGCGCAGTTGGGCGGTTTGGTCTCTTATAACCTGGATCGGCTGCATGAGCTGGACGAAGTGGGCGTTGTCGGCTTCAAGTGCTTTGTCGCCACCTGCGGCGATCGTGGCATCGATAATGATTTTCGCGACGTTAATGACTGGCAGTTTTACAAAGGCGCGCAGAAACTGGGGGAGATGGACCAGACGGTACTGGTACATTGCGAAAATGCTCTGATTTGTGATGAGCTGGGCGAAGAAGCTAAACGCGAAGGACGCGTAACGGCGCATGATTATGTCGCCTCACGTCCGGTATTTACTGAAGTGGAAGCCATTCGTCGCGTGCTGTATCTGGCGAAAGCGGCAGGTTGCCGTCTGCACGTTTGCCATATCAGCAGCCCGGAGGGGGTAGAGGAAGTAACGCGCGCGCGTCAGGAAGGTCAGGATGTCACCTGTGAATCGTGCCCGCACTATTTTGTCCTCGATACCGATCAGTTCGAAGAGATTGGCACCCTGGCAAAATGTTCTCCGCCAATTCGCGACCAGGAAAACCAGAAAGGGATGTGGGAAAAACTGTTTAACGGCGAAATCGACTGCCTGGTATCCGACCACTCTCCATGCCCTCCGGAAATGAAAGCAGGCAATATCATGCAAGCATGGGGCGGAATTGCCGGACTGCAAAACTGCATGGACGTCATGTTTGATGAAGCGGTGCAAAAACGCGGTATGTCGTTGCCGATGTTTGGCAAATTAATGGCGACCAACGCCGCCGATATTTTTGGTCTGAAACATAAAGGACGTATTGCCCCCGGCAAAGATGCTGACCTGGTCTTTATTCAGCCTGACAGCAGCTATGTTCTGAAAAATGAAGATCTGGAATATCGCCATAAAGTCAGTCCGTATGTTGGCCGTACTATTGGCGCGCGTATTACCAAAACGATTTTGCGCGGCGATGTTATTTATGACATCGAGCATGGCTTCCCTGTGCCGCCAAAAGGTCAGTTTATCCTTAAACATCAGCAGTAATCCGGTGTGATTTAATGCCCGTCGTCACGACGGGCATTCTCTATTTTAAGGTGTGGATATGTTCCCTGTTATTAACCGCGAAAGTGTGTTGTCCGGCTTTCAGTGGTTTTTCTTTATTTTCTGTAACACGGTTGTGGTTCCCCCTACCTTGCTGTCCGCTTTTCATCTTCCCGCTGATAACTTGTTAATGCTCACACAATACGCTTTTTTGACCACCGCGTTGGCCTGCCTGGCTCAGGCATTTTGCGGCCATCGCCGCGCCATTATGGAAGGGCCGACAGGGCTGTGGTGGGGCGCTATTCTTACGATTACGCTTGGCGAGGCGTCTCGCGGCACGCCGCTGAACGATATCGCCTCCAGCCTGTCGGTCGGGATCGCGATCTCCGCGATGGTGACGATATTTATCGGCATTAGCGGCTTAGGACACCGTCTGGCTCGCCTGTTTACGCCGGCGGTGATGGTTTTTTTCATGCTGCTTTTGGGCGCGCAGCTGACCTCAATATTTTTTAAAGGCATGCTGGGGCTGCCTTTTGGCATTGCCGATACCAGCGCCAGAATCAAATTGGCCCCCTTTGGGTTGGCGGTCGCGGTGATGTGTTTTATCCTCGCGATGATTATTTTCCTGCAACAGCGTATCTCCCGTTACGCGTTACTGGTAGGGACCGTGGTCGGGTGGGGGCTATGGCGGTTATGCTTTCCTTCATCACACTTACCGCCGGGTGAATTAAGCTGGCGATGGTTTCCGCTGGGCAGCCACGGCACGCTGATGCCGGGTATTATTGTGACGGCGGTGATGACGGGGTTAGTCAACATCAGCAACACTTACGGCGCCATCCGCGGTACCGATATCTTTTATCCGCATCAAGGGTCGGGCAGTTCTCGTTATCGCCGAAGCTTTATGATTTCCGGACTGATGACGTTAGTGACGGTGCCTTTCGCGGTCGTGCCTTTTTCGCCTTTTGTGTCTTCCATTGGTTTATTAACGCAAACCGGCGACAGTTCTCGCAAATCCTTTATCTGCGGTAGCGCGCTGTGTCTGCTGGTTGCCATTATAACGCCGTTAACCCGCTTATTTTGCGCTATTCCACTGGCGATCAGCAGCGCCGTTATGCTGGTCTCTTATTTACCTTTACTTTATTCCGGTTTGGTTTTTAGCCAGCAAATTACGTTTACCGCGCGGAATATTTATCGCCTGGCATTACCGCTTTTTGTCGGCATTTTTTTGATGGGGCTTCCTCCGGTCTATTTACAGGATCTTCCACTGATGATTCGTCCTCTGCTTAGCAACGGATTACTGGTGGGAATCTTACTGGCAGTGCTTATGGAAAATCTTATTCCGTGGGAACGCATTAAATAACATGAGAAAACAAGGAGACATGATGAAGATTGTAATTGCGCCAGATTCATTTAAAGAGAGCTTAAGCGCTGATAAATGCTGTCAGGCTATTAAAGCGGGATTTTCAACCGTATTTCCTGATGCGCGCTATGTCTGTTTACCGATCGCCGATGGTGGAGAAGGAACCGTGGACGCGATGGTGGCAGCGACCGGCGGGAAACGGGTTTCTGTAGACGTTAGCGGGCCGATGGGGGAAAAAGTAAACGGATTTTATGGCCTGACCGGCGACGGCAAAACGGCGATTATTGAAATGGCGGCGGCGAGCGGATTGATGCTGGTGGCGCCCGAGGCGCGTAATCCGCTGCTGGCATCCAGTTTCGGCACCGGCGAATTGATTCGTCACGCCCTGGACGCGGGGATTCGCCATATTATTCTGGGTATCGGCGGCAGCGCCACGGTGGATGGCGGAATGGGAGTAGCGCAGGCGCTCGGTGTGCGTTTTCTGGACGCGCAGGGAATGCTGCTTGGCGCCGGAGGGGGCAATTTATCGCGCCTGGCGAGCATTGACCTGCAGGGGTGCGATCCGCGAATTTCAGAGTGTCGTATTGAGGTCGCCTGTGATGTTGATAACCCGTTGGTGGGGCCACGCGGCGCGGCGGCGGTATTCGGTCCGCAGAAAGGGGCGACGCCTGAAATGGTCGAGACGCTGGAAAATGGATTGCGTAATTATGCCCGTGTCTTACATGCCCTGACCGGACGCGACATGTCTCAAATACCGGGCGGTGGAGCGGCCGGAGGAATGGGGATTGCCGCTATCGTCTTCCTGGAAGCGGAAATGAAGCCCGGTATTGAGATTGTTATGCAGGCGGTGAAGCTGGAGGAGGCGGTAAAAGAGGCTTCGCTGGTGATTACCGGAGAAGGGCGAATCGACTCGCAAACAGCGGGAGGAAAAGCGCCGATAGGCGTCGCGTCAGTGGCGAAACGGCATCACGTCCCAGTTATCGGCATTGCCGGCGTACTGGGCGACGGCGTGGAAGTGGTCCATCGCCACGGTATTGATGCCGTATTCAGTATTTTGCCGCGGCTGGCGCCTTTGCCGGAAGTTCTGGCGAACGGTGAACAAAATCTCTACCACAGCGCCTGTAATATTGCCCGCGTCATCAAACTTGGCCAGGATATCGGGACTCGTTAAGCATAAAAAAAGCCACGGTTCTCACCGTGGCAAAATCCAACATAGCTAAATTAAAAATAATCAGGAGGGCTGTCCGCCGTTAAATCATAACGTCGCGGTTACAGTCTTTGGAGTAGATGTAGCTGAATGCTTCGCCACGACCTACACCGTATCCGGCCTGCAGGGAATAAGCGCCCATGAAGATGTAGTCGCCTTTTTTCACCGGCACCCAGTTGTTGTCGAGGTTATAAACCCCCTGGCCGGAAAGGATATAAGCGCCATGTTCCTGGACGTGGGTTTCAATATAGCCGTGGCTGGCGCCCGGTTCGAAAGACAGAATATGCATATTCATATCGAAGCCCAGCTCTTTAGGCAGGAAATCCAGCAGAATAACATCTTCCATGCCTTCATAATGAATACGCTCCAGCTGGCTGGCATTGCCGGAAACCAACCACGGGGCATGCCCCTCGACAGGAGTATAGCGGCGTTTATATAAAAATAGCTGGCTGTCTTCCGTTTGAGCGTTGCTAAAGGTCATCATCTCGCCCGGTGGACAATAGAGGTATCCGCCCTGGGTTAAAGAGAATGTTTTTCCTTCTGCTTTAGCTTCAATATTTCCCGTAATGACATAGAGAAAAGTTTCAATCCCCTCGCCGCCAAAGCCCTGCTGGTTGCCGCCATTCTGATGTAAGGTGACCAGATAATCGACGAAAGAAGCACCCAGCTTCGGCGTCGAAAGGATGGTGACGTCACAGTTTTCAAAGCCGGGAATAATATTTTTCACCAGACCGTCCGGCGTTAAGAGCGCATAGTTACCGTGTTTCACAATGGCGCGGTTCGCCAGTAAATCATCGCGGTAACCCGTGACGTTATTCAGATATCCCATTGATGGCTCCTTATTTTTGCCAGGCAAGTTGATGCAGCATTAATGCCAGAGTTTTGACCCCTTCAGCAAGATCATTAATGTTGGTACGTTCCGCCGGGTTATGGCTGATACCATTAATGCTGGGGACGAAAATCATACAGGTAGGGACGCGCGGCGCGAAAATTTGCGCGTCATGACCTGCGCCGCTATGCATTATGCGATAGTTCAGTTGTTCGGTTTCACACAGCCTGGTGAGGGCCGCGACCAGTTCGGCGTTCATCGGCACCGGCGCTTCGTCCATCCACAAATCGATATCGATGCTGATATCCATTTCATCGCAGATGGCGCGCATATCGTTTTCCAACTGTTCGGTAAATTCGCGAAGTACGGCGGCGTCCGTATGCCGGCAATCGATTGTAAATGTGGTTTTTCCAGGGACAACATTGACCGTATTCGGCTGCGGCTCAACTTTGCCGAACGTTAATACCAGGGGATCGCCATGCTGTTTGGCTTTTTCAATGGACTGACTGCAAATACGACTGAAGGCATGCACCGTATCGCGACGATAGCCCATTGGCGTTGTGCCTGCATGGTTGGACTCGCCGTTGAGCGTCACCGTGTAGCGACGTTGCCCGACGATGGCGTTGACGACGCCAATCGACTGTCCGTTGCTCTCCAGAACGCAGCCTTGCTCAATATGCAATTCAACAAAGGCGCGGATATCGGTTCGCGCGGCGAGCGGCGCGGCGGGAAGGGTAAATCCGCACGCCTGCATAGCGTCGACAAAGCCTGTGCCTTTGGCGTCCTGGATATGGCGTACCTCTTCAGGATTCGCCAGGCCAAAAATGTTCTTGCTGCCCCAAAAAACGTAAGGGAAACGGCTGCCTTCTTCCTCAGCCATTGACACTACCTCGACGGTGCGCAGCGGCGCGCCGTAGGTCGCTTTTAGCCAGTCGAGCGCCAGCCAGGCGGCAAGCGCGCCGAATTGCCCGTCCAGATTGCCGCCGTTGACGACCGTATCAATATGCGAACCGCTTAAAATCACCTGCTCCGGAAATTGTGTGCCGCAAAGGCGGCCATATAAATTTCCGACGTCATCAAAGCGTGTCTCCAGACCGCTTTCTGCCATTCGCTTTTTAAACTGCTGCTGTGTTTCCAGCCACTCAGGCGAATAAAGTAAACGCGTCATTCCACCCGTAGGATCGGCTCCAATGGAAGAGAGCCAGGGCAATGTTTCTTCTATCGCGTGGCGAAAATGCTTTATCATAGAAAATTCCTGTTTCAATAATTATTGGGCAAAGGGATTTTTTGTTTCGTATGACTTGAGATAGAGGGCATCGGAAATCAGATATTGATAAATATCATCAACAATATCGATACCATTCATATCGGCATTTTTCTGTTTAATATCCTGATCCTGTCCAGGATAATAAACCTGTTTAAAACCGGGGGCGGGCTTCACGGAATTGAGTTCCTGCATGGTCTGACTAATATGTTTGCGGAATAATTCACAGGAAGAGAAGAACGCCGGATTAATGACCAGATGAAGTTGTCCTAAATTGCGTCCGGCGTGTAAATCTTCATACATCGAACTGACCTGGCGGCCAAACGGCAGCCCCAGCAGAATACCGGACAGAATATCGATCATCATCATCAGGCCGTAACCTTTCGGGCCTGCGGCGGGTAATAACGCATTGACGGCAAAAGGATCATGTGTCGGCGCGCCATTTTTATCGACGGCCCAACTCTCCGGAATGGACTCATTGCGGGACCGTGCATCGAGGACTTTTCCCCAGGCCTGCACGGTGGTGGCCATATCGAAGGTAATGATGTCGTCGCCTTCGCCCGGCGCGGCAAAGGCCAGCGGATTAGTGCCATAGTAAATATCCGCCCCGCCAAACGGCACGACCATAGGATCGGACTGACAGATAGACAGACCGATCAGGCCTTCGCGAGCAGCCTGGCGGACGAAATAAGAGATGGCGCCGCTATGGCCCATTCTGCTAATGCCGACAACCGCGACGCCATTTTTTTTGGCTATTTCAATAGCATGCTCCATTCCCATTTTGGCTGCGACCTGTCCGGCAGCATTATCGGCATGCAGTATCGCCGTACAGGGACCGGTATTCTCAATGCGGAACGTCGGCTCCCGGTTGGTGCCGCCTTTTGAAATTCGTTCGGCATAATATTCAACGCGTACGGCGCCATGTGAGTGAATACCTCTGGCATCTGCATAAACCAGTACGTCGGCGACGATGGCGGCGTGCTCACGTTTTAGTCCGGCTTTATAAAGCTTATTTTCGATAAGCTGATGGAGTGTTTCCCGACTGATTTTCATCTGTCTTCCTTTTTAACGACGGTGTGAAGCATGACTGCGATTAACATACCGGGAAAATAAAATGATTATGTGATCCAGACAGGCAAAAAAATATAATTAGAATTTATTTGATAATCAGGCGGGTTTTATCTTTTTGCTTAAATAAAAAGCTTTTTTAGAAAATCATAACTAATCCTTTAGCCGTTGTTTGAATTCTTTTGTTAATAAATTTGATGTGACGTTAATCACTCTATTTACCCTCCCGGATATATACCGTGAAGCGCACATTAACACTGCTCGTGCAATTGCAATGGGTGCAATTATTAAGGAGTTGTTATGATCCACGCCTTTATTAAAAAAGGGTGTTTTCAGGACTCTGTCAGCTTAATGATTATTTCTCGAAAGCTGAGTGAGTCCGAAAATGTTGATGATGTATCGGTAATGATGGGAACGCCTGCGAATAAGTCGCTGCTGGAAACTACCGGTTTCTGGCATGACGATTTTCATGGCGCAACGCCCAATGACATTTGTGTGGCGATTCGTACCGAAGCGGTAGATGACGGCATTACGCAAGTGATTGTGCGACAGCTCGAAGAAGCATTGCAGCAGTTGGCGCAGGGAAGCAGCGGCAGCCAGTCGTTAATCCAGGTCAGACGCTGGGAAAGCGCCTGTCAGAAACTGCCAGAGGCGAATCTGGCGCTGGTATCGGTGGCCGGCGAATATGCGGCGGAACTGGCGGAGCAGGCGCTGGATCGTTCGTTGAACGTGATGATCTTCTCCGATAATGTCACGCTGGACGATGAAATCAGACTAAAACGCCGGGCGCGTGATAAAGGACTGCTGGTCATGGGGCCGGATTGCGGCACCGCTATGATCGCCAATACGCCGCTGGCTTTCGCTAACGTCATGCCAGAGGGCAACATCGGGGTGATTGGCGCTTCCGGCACCGGTATTCAGGAGCTCTGTTCACAGATTGCGCTGGCGGGGGAAGGGATTACCCATGCTATCGGGCTTGGCGGACGCGATTTGAGCGCCGAGGTCGGTGGGATCAGCGCGCTAACGGCACTGGACATACTCAGCGCGGATGAAAAGAGCCAGGTGCTGGCCTTTGTCTCCAAACCGCCTGCCGATGCGGTTCGTCAGCATATTATCGCGGCGATGAAAGCCACCGGGAAACCCGTTGTAGCGCTGTTCTTAGGGTTTTCCTCCCCCGTTGCGCGTGAGGAAAACGTCTGGTTTGCCTCGACGCTGGATGAAGCCGCCCGACTGGCATGTTTATTGTCTCGCGTGACGTCGCAGCGTAAAGAAATGGTTTCAACAGGCGGCGTGATTCGTGGTCTCTATACCGGCGGAACGCTGGCGGCGGAAGCGGCGGGGCTGCTGGCTGGCTATCTGGGCGTCGCGGCGGATACGGAACATCACCATGGCATGATGCTTGACGCTGACGGCCACCAGATTATCGATCTGGGCGATGACTTTTATACCGTTGGGCGACCACATCCGATGATTGACCCGGCGTTACGTAATCAGCTTATCGCCGGGCTTGGCGCACAGCCGCAGGTACGCGTGTTATTAGTGGACGTCGTTATTGGTTTTGGCGCGACTGCCGATCCCGCCGCATCGCTGATTCAGGCCTGGCAGAAGGCATGTGCCGCACGCGCCAGCGACCAGCCGCTGTTCGCCATCGCAACCGTCACCGGAACGGAACGCGATCCTCAGTGCCGCTCGCAACAAATCGCCGCGCTCGAAGATGCCGGCATCACGGTAGTGGATTCTCTTCCCGAAGCCACTCTGTTGGCCGCGGAACTGATTCGACCTACCCTCTCTTCAACTCATCCATCAGCTCCCCGGTTACTGGAAGCGGTAGCGGTGATTAATGCCGGGTTACGTAGCTTCGCGCTGGATTTACAGGCTGCCGGTATGCCCGTGGTGCACTACCAGTGGGCGCCTGTCGCTGGCGGTAATAAAAAACTGGCTCGTCTGTTAGAACGTTTGCAATAAGGGGTTCCCATGTTTACATCAGTGGCGCAAGCCAACGCTGCAGTCATCGAACAAATTCGTCGCGCACGTCCGCACTGGCTGGATGTGAAGCCAGCTTCTTCATTAATTAGCGTGCTCAATCAGGGGAAAACGCTTCTTCATGCCGGGCCGCCGATGCGCTGGCAAGAGATGACCGGCCCGATGAAAGGCGCCTGTATCGGCGCATGCCTGTTTGAAGGATGGGCCAAAGATGAAATGAGCGCGCTCGCGCTGTTAGAGCAGGGAAAGGTCAACTTTATTCCCTGCCATCACGTTAACGCCGTGGGGCCGATGGGCGGTATCACGTCAGCCAGTATGCCGATGCTGGTCGTGGAAAATATCACCGACGGCAATCGCGCGTACTGCAATCTCAACGAAGGGATCGGCAAAGTGATGCGTTTCGGCGCCTATGGCGAGGATGTTCAGCAACGTTTGCGCTGGATGCGTGATGTGCTGATGCCGGTATTAAGCGCGGCGCTGGGACGTCTGGAGCGGGGGCTCGACCTGACCGCAATGATGGCGCAGGGCATTACGATGGGAGATGAATTCCACCAGCGCAATATCGCCTCTTCCGCATTGCTGATGCGCACGTTGGCGCCGCATATCGCCCGTCTGGAACACGATAAGCAGCAGATAGCGGAAGTGATGGATTTTCTGAGCGTCACCGATCAATTCTTCCTTAATCTGGCGATGGCCTACTGTAAAGCCGCCATGGACGCGGGCGCGCAGATTCGCGCCGGCAGTATTGTGACGGCGATGACCCGTAATGGCGATATGTTTGGTATTCGGGTTAGCGGTCTGGGCGACCGTTGGTTCACCGCGCCTGTTAATACGCCACAGGGGCTATTTTTTACCGGTTTTTCGCAGGATCAGGCCAACCCGGACATGGGCGACAGCGCCATTACTGAAACGTTTGGTATTGGCGGCGCTGCAATGATTGCCGCGCCTGGCGTAACGCGTTTTGTCGGTGCCGGGGGAATGGAAGCGGCGAAATCTGTTTCTGAAGAGATGGCTGAAATTTATCTCGAACGCAACATGCAGCTACAAATCCCCGGATGGGATTTTCAGGGGGCCTGTCTGGGGCTGGATATCCGCCGCGTGGTCGAGACCGGAATTACGCCGCTGATTAACACGGGTATCGCGCATAAAGAGGCGGGAATTGGTCAGATTGGCGCGGGAACCGTCCGTGCGCCGCTGGCCTGTTTCGAGCAGGCGCTGGAAGCGCTGGCGGAAAGCATGGGCGTAAGTTAAGAGAGCGTCTCATGAAACGTATCCATCCTCTTATGGCAAGCCGACAATCGGCGGATTATCGGCAACCCTGGCAGATGTCAGGGGTATGGCGTCGCTCTATTAATTTTGTGGCGAAAAGCGGTGAGTTATTAACGCTTCACCGTCGGGGGAGCGGCTTCAGTCCGGGAGGGTGGATACTGCGCGGCGGCGATTTTGACGCCTTGCGCGATGTGCTCACCGATGGCGAAAAACCGCAGTCAACCGCTGCCGGTATTCAGATTGGCGAGTTTCTTTTATGCGAGCCGGAGAGGCGCTGTTCGCTGCGGGTTCCACGCTATCTTGCGTCGCCGCGTCTTAACGCGACGTACATGCAGCGTAGTGAGGAGACGGGGCTGTTTGGGCCGTTAACCGTCGCCGCAGCTCAGCCTCTATGTCCGGAACTTCGCCAGTTTTGTCACTGCTTTCAGTCGGCGCTTGCAGGTGCTGCGACTGACTGGCGGCTATGGCTGGGTAAAGGGCCGGGCTTAACGCCCAGTCATGACGACACGCTGACGGGAATGTTGCTGGCGGCCTGGTATTTTGGCGCCATAGATGAACGCGCCGGGCGTAATTTTTTTGCCCAATCCGGCAGCCTTGATCGGGCGACGACGCTCGTGAGCGTCAGTTATTTACGCTATGCGGCTATGGGTTATTTCGCGTCGCCTTTACTCCACTTTATTCATGCGCTGCGACGAGATGCTCGCACAGAAACGGCGATTGACGGACTGCTGGCGCTGGGGCACACCTCTGGCGCGGATACGCTGCTGGGGTTCTGGCTTGGACAACAAATAGTAAAAGGATAGGGAATGAAAACGTTGGTAGTTGCTCTTGGCGGCAACGCATTATTGCAGCGCGGAGAAGCGCTAACGGCAGAGAATCAATATCGCAATATTGCCGACGCGGTGCCTGCGCTGGCGCGACTTGCCCGCTCGTATCGGCTGGCGATAGTACATGGCAACGGCCCCCAGGTCGGCCTGTTGGCTTTACAGAACCTTGCCTGGAAAGCCGTTGAGCCTTATCCGCTGGATGTGCTGGTAGCGGAGAGTCAGGGAATGATCGGCTATATGCTGGCGCAGCGTCTGGCTCTTGAACCCGATATGCCGCCGGTGACTGCGGTATTAACGCGGATAAAGGTATCGGCGGACGATCCTGCTTTTCTTGAACCGGAAAAGTTTATTGGTCCCGTTTATTCGCCAGAAGAGCAAATGGCGCTGGAAGCGACTTATGGCTGGCATATGAAACGTGATGGAAAATATCTGCGCCGTGTCGTCGCTTCCCCGGCGCCGCGTCAGATTATCGAAAGCGCCGCTATTGAGTTATTGCTAAAAGAGGGCCATGTGGTGATTTGCAGCGGCGGTGGCGGGGTACCTGTTGCCGGCGAGGGCGAAGGGGTCGAGGCGGTGATAGATAAAGACCTGGCGGCGGCATTGCTGGCGGAGCAGATAGCGGCCGATGGTCTGATCATTTTGACGGATGCTGATGCGGTGTATGAACATTGGGGAACGCCACAACAGCGCGCTATTCGTCAGGCTTCGCCCGATGAGCTGGCGCCGTTTGCCAAAGCCGATGGCGCGATGGGACCGAAGGTGACCGCGGTAAGCGGATATGTGAAGCGGTGCGGAAAGCCGGCATGGATTGGCGCATTGTCGCGTATTGACGATACCCTGGCGGGCAGAGCGGGAACCTGCATCTGTCTGTGATCGCGACGGGCGGCGACAGAGAATGCGCCGCCCACGCTGTTTATTTAAGCTTACTTTGCGCCCAGATAATGCCGCTGGCGTATTCGCCCGGCAGGAGCGGAGAGAGCGCTTCCAGGGTGGCGCTAAGACGTGACGTATCGCTGTCGGTCAGATTCAGATGGCCGACTTTTCGCCCCGGACGTACCGCTTTATCATACCAGTGCAGATGTACCAGCGGCAGCTTCAGCCAGTCGTAATTCAGCTCGCTGCCGATCAGGTTGATCATCACCGACGGGGCGTTAATCACCGGCGCGGGCAACGGCAGGCCGGTAATCGCGCGCAAATGCAATTCAAACTGACTGATGCTGGCGCCATTTTGCGTCCAGTGTCCGCTGTTATGCACGCGCGGCGCCAGTTCATTGATTAACAGGCCTTCCGGCGTGATAAAACATTCCATCGCCATTACGCCGACGTAGTTCAGCGCCTGCATAATTGCTGACAGCATCGATTCCGCCTGCTCCTGCTGTTCGGCGTTCGCCTGTGGGAACGCGACGCTGGTCCGCAAGATGCCGTCCTGATGCAAATTGTGCGTTAGCGGGTAAAACACGGTACTGCCGTCATGAGCGCGCGCGCCGACTAACGACACTTCGCCGGAAAAATGGATACCGCGCTCAACAATACATTCGCCATAGCAGTCATCCGGCAGTTGCCCGGTTTCGTCCGCGCGTAGACGCCACTGCCCGCGACCGTCGTAGCCGCCAACGCGACGCTTAATAATCGCCAGTTCTCCCAGACGGTCAAAGATGCCGGACCACTCGTCGGCGCTGGTCAGCAGCTGCCACGGCGCGGTCGCGAGTCCCAGTTTATCGAAAAGCTGTTTTTGTGTCAGACGGTCGGCGATGATCGGAAATACATCGCGATTGACGAAGGCCGGGTGGCGCGCCAGCTCGCGGGTAAGCGCGGTTTCCGGCCAGCGCTCAATCTCTGCGGTAATGACGCTCTGCTGTACCGGCACGGCGGTAGGCTCTGCATCCAGACCAACCGGCCAGACGGCGATACCCAGCGGTTCGCCCGCCTGGCGCAGCATTCGGCCCAGTTGTCCGTTGCCGAGAACGCAAACTTGCTTCATAGCGTCCCCCGCGGATCGGGATTTTCCAGAACTTCATCGGTTTGCGCTTTGCGCCAGTCGGCAATGCGCTGATGCAGTTCCGCGTCGTGTTGCGCCAGAATCTGCGCGGCGAGCAGGGCGGCGTTCGCGGCACCGGCTTTACCGATCGCCAGCGTACCCACCGGAATGCCGCGCGGCATCTGCACGATGGAGTAGAGGCTATCCACGCCGCTGAGCGCAGCGCTTTGTACCGGCACGCCGAGTACCGGGACCAGCGTTTTTGCCGCAATCATTCCCGGCAGGTGTGCCGCGCCGCCCGCGCCGGCAATAATCACTTGATATCCGTTCTCTTCCGCCGTTTCGGCGAAGCTGAACAGCTTATCGGGGGTGCGATGGGCGGAAACCACTTCTACATGGTGCGGGACATCCAGAATTTCAAAAATTTCGGCGGCGAATTGCATGGTAGCCCAGTCGCTTTTGGACCCCATCACGATGGCGACACGCGCCGGATTATTGCGGGAAGACATGCGTCTTAAAACTCCTGTGGTGCGGGACACGCTGCTTTTGAGGTGTCAAAGAATAGCATGATAATCAGGCAAGGAAAACGGTTGCGTGTGCGCCGTAACGGACGATTCGACGAACATTTACAGGGGGAAGGCGATTAACTCCACGTTGTCCGGCGTGACTTTTACCATTGAACCTTCATGATGCCATGCGCCTAACACCACGCGGAACGCGGGCTGGTCGTTGGCGGAAAGTTCATGCACCGCCGGGCGGTGGGTGTGACCGTGAATCAGCCACTGTACGCGGTGTTTTTCCATTTCGGCGACGACGGTCTGTGCATTGACGTCCATAATATCCAGCGATTTGCTGCTGTTGGCGGCTTTGCTGCCGGCGCGCATTCTGGCGGCGATACGGCGGCGGATAAACAGCGGCAGGGTAAGGAATAGTCGTTGAACCCACGGATTATGGACTTTGGCGCGAAACGCCTGATATCCGGCATCATCGGTACAGAGCGTATCGCCGTGCATAATCAACACATTGCGGCCATACAGGTCGAGCACTTTTTCCTGTGGCAGTAGAATCATGCCGCTTTCGCGGGCAAAGCGTTTGCCAATCAGGAAGTCGCGATTACCATGAATAAAGAAGCAGGGGACGCCGGAATCAACCAGCGATTTAATGGCAACGGCCATTTCACGATGTAGCGGGTTGGGGTCGTCGTCGCCAATCCAGGCCTCGAAGAGATCGCCAAGAATATACAGCGCGTCGGCCTGACGGGCTTCTACGGCTAAAAAACGCAGAAAACCGGCGACGATCGCCGGTTCTTCCGTTTGCAGATGCAAGTCTGCAATAAAGAGTGTCGCCACGATTACTCGCTGACGGTCACGTTTTCAATGATGACGTCTTCTTTTGGTACGTCCTGGTGCATACCGCTACGGCCAGTGGCGACGCCTTTGATTTTATCTACCACGTCCATACCTTCTACGACTTCCGCAAAGACGCAGTAGCCCCAGCCCTGCAGACTTTCGCCGGAGAAGTTCAGGAAGTCGTTGTCTGCCACGTTGATGAAGAATTGCGCGGTAGCCGAGTGTGGCGCCTGAGTACGCGCCATTGCCAGCGTACCACGGGTATTTTTCAGACCATTGTTGGCTTCGTTTTTGATCGCCTCTTTGGTGGCTTTCTGTTTCATGCCCGGCTCAAAGCCGCCGCCCTGAATCATAAAACCGTTAATCACACGGTGGAAAATGGTGTTGTTGTAAAAACCTTCGCGGCAGTAGTCCAGGAAGTTTTTAACTGTTTCAGGCGCTTTATCATCAAAGGTTTTGATTACGATATCGCCGTGATTAGTGTGGAAAGTAACCATTTTTGCATCCTGTTCCAAGAGAGTGGTGCTTTAGCCCGCAATGGGGCACATATAGGGGCTTGTTATAGCATAACCGTAAGCTGCGATCACCTTGCAAAGTGTGCTGCTTCGATTACGAATAATATGTATCATACGGAGATTATTACCCACACACGTCTATACGGAATCTTCGATGTTAAAAATTTTTAATACACTGACGCGCCAAAAAGAGGAATTCAAACCCATTCATGCCGGGGAAGTCGGCATGTACGTGTGTGGTATCACCGTTTACGATCTCTGCCACATTGGTCACGGACGCACGTTTGTCGCTTTTGACGTTGTCGCGCGCTATTTGCGTTTTCTCGGTTATAAGCTGAAGTATGTGCGTAACATTACCGATATCGACGATAAAATTATTAAACGCGCCAATGAAAATGGCGAAAGTTTTGTCGCGCTGGTCGACAGAATGATTGCGGAAATGCATCAGGACTTCGACGCGCTGAATATTCTGCGTCCGGACAGCGAGCCGCGTGCGACGCACCATATTCAGGAAATTATCGAGCTCACCCGCACCTTAATCGAGAAAGGGCACGCCTATGTGGCGGATAACGGCGATGTGATGTTCGATGTACCGACCGATCCGACTTATGGGCAGCTTTCCCGTCAGGATCTTGAGCAGCTTCAGGCGGGCGCGCGCGTAGATGTCGTTGACGTGAAGCGTAACCCGATGGACTTCGTGCTGTGGAAAATGTCGAAAGAGGGCGAGCCGAGCTGGCCGTCGCCGTGGGGCGAAGGGCGTCCGGGCTGGCACATTGAATGTTCGGCGATGAACTGCAAGCAGTTGGGCAACCATTTTGATATTCACGGCGGCGGTTCCGATCTGATGTTCCCGCACCATGAAAACGAGATTGCCCAGTCTACCTGCGCGCATGACGGCGAATACGTCAACTACTGGATGCACTCCGGTATGGTGATGGTGGATCGCGAGAAGATGTCCAAATCGCTGGGCAACTTCTTTACCGTGCGCGACGTGCTGAAATACTACGATGCGGAAACCGTGCGCTACTTCCTGATGTCCGGGCATTACCGTAGCCAACTGAACTACAGCGAAGAGAACCTCAAGCAGGCGCGCGCCTCGCTGGAGCGGTTATACACTGCATTGCGTGGAACGGATAAATCAGCGGCCCCGGCGGGCGGCGAGGCGTTTGAAGCGCGTTTCGTGGAGGCGATGAATGACGATTTCAATACCCCGGAAGCCTACTCCGTCCTGTTTGATATGGCGCGTGAAGTCAACCGTCTGAAGGGCGAAGATATGACCGCCGCGAATGCGATGGCGTCTCATCTGCGGAAGATTTCCGGCGTGCTGGGACTGCTGGAGCAGGAGCCGGATGTTTTCCTGCAAAGCGGCGCGCAGGCGGATGACGGTGAAGTCGCGGAAATTGAAGCCTTGATTCAACAGCGTCTGGATGCCCGTAAAGCGAAAGACTGGGCGGCCGCCGATGCGGCGCGCGATCGTCTCGCTGAAATGGGTATTATTCTGGAAGATGGCCCGCAGGGCACCACCTGGCGACGTAAGTAAACGCTTTTACAGGCCGCTCTATTTGCATAGAACGGCCTGTTTTTTATTTTTTCGCGCCGGGCGAAAGATAAACACACACCGACTCCCCCAGATTCTGATGTTCACACCCGGGTATTGCCCGGCTGTAACGGGCAATAAAGCGGATGACGCTGTCGCCGCTGTTTAGCCCCACATTTCCTTTTCGCAGCAATTCTGCTGGCTGATCGTCGGTGAAAACGTTGGGGGTGAACAGTTTTGCGCCTAATCGTTCAAAAGTGCCAGCACTAACTATAGAGGGTTGATAACCCTGAAGCTGCAACCAGCGGCGGGCATCATTACGTGACCAAACCTGCGCATCGTTTGCTCGCGCAAACACTTCGAGAAGCCAGCCATTCGAATTCTGATAAGGGCCGGAAAAAGGCCACGCAATCAGGTTATAGCGGGGACTGTGGAAGAGATTGAGTTTGATAGCGCTATGTAAGAGCGTTTGTAATGCCGTCGCGATATCTGAACGCGGGCGCAAAACGGCAATGCTCTGATTCACCAGGTCATCAGCCAGAAACTCATACAGACCTTGTATATAGAGCGCTGATTCAGCGGTTCCGCAAGTATTCAGATTATGGTAAACCCGCCAGTCTCCGTTTGGCTGGCGCATGGCATAGCCAGCATGTGACCAGGTTAAATGTCGGCTCGACATATCTTGCCCCTGGCGAACCAGAATGACGACCGGATCGGGTTGACTGTTAAGCTGCTGTTTGAGCTGTAGCGCCTGATCCATTGTCGCTGCGATGCTCTCCGGCGTGTTTGCTTTTTGGTGACAGTTAGCACTGTCTGCATAAGCGTTGAGCGAGATTGCGCTGAGCCACAGGGCAAACGCGAACCGCTTCATTTGGCCGGTACCGTCTGGTTGCTGGAAAGTCCTGCGTCGTCCTGATTTACCATATGGGCAAGGACTTTGCCCTCTTTTTTCAAATAAGCGCCGGTGCCTTCCTGCGTTTTTTCCAGAGTGACTTTATCACCTGCTTTGAGGTTGCCTTCTTTGACGACATTTAGCGGAACTTGCATTTTAATGTCTTTGTTATCGGGGGACTTAGTGGTTAACAGCGCGGTTTTTTGCTTTTTATTTTCGACAACAGATCCAATGCTCAGGTTGAGCGGCAGCAGTACGGGGGAGAGTATAATTCCGCTAACCAGTGCGGAACTGCCCACGCTGACAACCGCAGACGATGCCGCATACCAGCCAGTGGCAGACATTTCTTCGCTATAGCTGGCGTGGGAAAATGAGAAACAGATGACCGCGGCGGCGAATGTCATTTTATTCATATTGATTCCTTTTAATATGCGTTTTAAGTACCCATAGAAATAACACTAAAATACTTCCCGGCAACCACACCCACAGCAATTCTGAGAGAATGACCTGGTGTCCATACGGCGTGATGTAGCTTGAAAGCGCAAACGGCGCGACTTTAATCACCTGCCAGGGTGCAAAGAAACGTTCATCCGACCACGGCCACAGCCATCCGACGCCTTTCCCACCCGTGGTTATCGAATCCAGCAGGCTGTGCGACAACAATGAAACGGTTAAAAACAGCCAGCAGCGCACCTGCCCCGCTCGAAACCATCGTCGTCCCGCGAGTACGCACAACAGGGGGAGGACGAATGCGAAAAGTAAAGAGTGGGTAAATCCGCGATGGCCAAATACGTTGCCGTAGGCGACGCCAAATTTAAAGGCCAGCACGTCGGCATCGGGGAGCATCGCCAGCACAACACCGGCAAACAGCAGGCGAGGAGGGATAACTTTCAGGCCTAAGCCTGCGCCAAGACACAGAGGAACGGCGGCGTGGGTGATAACGGTAGGCATAGCGATGGTTCACAGGGAAATAGCCATGCTAGCAGTTGGAACGCAGAGGATTAAGTGGATGATTATCTGAAAAGACAGCGTAATCAGGCCGGATAAGACGCTTTGCGTCGCTATCCGGCACTCTGTATCAGGCCACGACGTTCACACTTTGGCCTTCAAAGCTAACGGTTTGCCCGGCGACAATTTTGCAGCGCTTACGCGTTTCAACCGTGCCATCAACCTTCACCAACCCGTCGGCAATGGCGATTTTCGCCTGCGCGCCGCTTTCGCTCCAGCCTTCCAGCTTGAGCAGATCGCACAGCTCGACGTGCGGGTGCTTGCCTAAAGAGAATGTCGCCATATTATTTTCCTTGTGGATCGTGATATTCAATGCACGCCTGCAGCGTGTTTTCGATAAGCGTGGCGACCGTCATCGGGCCGACGCCGCCCGGTACTGGCGTGATGTATGACGCGCGCGCCGCGGCTTCGTCAAACACGACGTCGCCAACGACCTTGCCATTTTCCAGACGGTTAATACCGACATCAATCACAATTGCGCCTTCTTTAATCCATTCGCCGGGAATAAAGCCCGGTTTACCTACGGCGACAATGAGCAAATCAGCATGCTCGACATGGTGACGCAGATCTTTGGTAAAGCGGTGCGTAACGGTAGTCGTACAGCCAGCCAGCAGCAGCTCCATGCTCATTGGGCGTCCAACGATATTGGACGCGCCAATGACCACCGCATTCAGGCCGTAGGTATCAATATTGTAACGCTCAAGCAGGGTCACAATACCGCGGGGCGTACAGGGACGCAGGCGCGGCGCACGCTGGCACAGACGACCGACATTATAAGGATGAAAACCGTCTACGTCTTTATCTGGCGCGATACGCTCCAGCACTTTAACGTTGTCGATGCCTGCCGGTAAAGGCAACTGCACCAGAATACCGTCAATCGTGTTATCTGCATTCAGAGTATCGATAAGCGCCAGCAGTTCGGCTTCGCTGGTGGTTTCTGGCAGGTCATAGGAGCGGGAGACGAACCCCACTTCGTCGCACGCTTTACGTTTGCTTGCGACATAAATCTGTGAGGCCGGATTGCTGCCGACCAACACCACAGCCAGGCCGGGAGCGCGAAGTCCTGCTGCGACGCGTGCCTGAACTTTTTGAGCAACCTCAGATCGCACCTGCTGCGCAATCGTTTTACCGTCAATAATCTTTGCTGCCATCAGAGAGAAGATTCCATCTGTTACTTCAAGTCAAAGGGGATAACGCTATTTTGTCAGAAGCGGGCCTCGCTGTCAGTTAACGTTTGTGTTTCCGATGCAAACGCGACGTCTCCCCCGTTCGTTGCCGATGCTGAGACGTGACCCGTAAGCGCGCCATGATTAACCAAAAAGAAACAATTCATCACCCTGGCTATGGTTACCGTAATCCCTCGTCGTTAATAGCATCGGGCGGCATAATGCGACATTTTATACAAAATAAGATTAGACCCTTCTTATATCCCAATAAGAATTAGCTTAGGTCATTAAAAGAGTTTGCGGCTATTTTTTATTTAGCGAAATGTTTAATTTATTACCGTGACGAAATGTCATATTCGCAAAGATTAATTACTGCGTCTGATACTCAGGGGAGAAACAGAAAACTAATTAATCTGCGATATCTATCTTTACAGGATGCAGAGATAACTTTTCTGACATGCTATGTCGATAATAATTCAAACGGAGCCGACAGGATGCCGAAACCGGGTGTGTGTAATTCAAGGGAAATCCATGAAACATAAATTAATGACCTCTACTATTGCGAGTCTGATGTTTGTCGCTGGCGCAGCGGTTGCGGCTGATCCTACTCCGGTGAGCGTGAGTGGCGGTACTATTCATTTCGAAGGTAAACTGGTTAATGCAGCCTGTGCCGTCAGCACTAAATCCGCCGATCAAACGGTGACGCTGGGTCAATACCGTACCGCCAGCTTTACGGCGATTGGTAATACGACTGCGCAGGTGCCTTTCTCCATCGTCCTGAATGACTGCGATCCGAAAGTGGCGGCCACCGCTGCCGTGGCTTTCTCTGGTCAGGCAGATAACACCAACCCTAATTTGCTGGCTGTCTCCTCTGCGGACAATAGCACTACCGCAACCGGCGTCGGGATTGAGATTCTTGATAACACCTCCTCACCGTTGAAGCCGGACGGCGCGACCTTCTCGGCGAAGCAGGCGCTGGTTGAAGGCACCAATACGCTGCGTTTTACCGCACGCTATAAGGCAACCGCCGCCGCCGCGACGCCAGGCCAGGCTAATGCCGACGCCACCTTTATCATGAAATACGAATAATCCCGTCAGGGAACGCCAGGGAAGGGAGGCGCCTCAACGGAAGAGGCTATCGGGGATAAAAGAGAACATAGCAGATGATAAGGAAAGGCGCGGCGCTAGTGGGGCTTGTTTTGATGTCGCCCGTTATTGCGCAGCCGGTAATGGTGGAGAGCGGGCGTGTTCACCTGCGCGGACAACTGGTCAATGGCGGCTGCGCTGTCGCCACTGAAAGCCAGGATTTGCGCGTACTGATGGGACAGTACCGCACGAATGCGTTTACCGGTCCTGGCAGCTTCGCTCCCGTCAGCGTTCCATTTTCGTTACGGTTAATCTCCTGTAGCGCGGAAGTCTGGCGTCATGTTGGCATTGCGTTTGCCGGCGTTACGCCTGCGGAAGATCCCCATGTTTTTCTGGCCAGCGGCGAGGGTATCGGTAATGCCGGAATCGGCCTGGCGTTATTTGATGACCAGCAGCGGCAAATCATACCCAACACATTACCGCTTCATTACGCGCCCATTTTAACGTCAGAAATGACTTTGCATTTTACCGCCCGCTATCGGGCAATTTCAGAAAATATGACGCCGGGACGAATGCATTCAGAAGTGTGGTTTACGCTGGTTTACCCATGAATTTTCTTGCCGACGTGACTCAATGCAAAAGGTATTTTTTACCATGCTGAATAGTATAAAAGTAGGCTTTATTGTTCTTCTCACGTTATTTACTTCGCTGAACGTACAGGCGGCGGGGGGGATTGCATTAGGCGCCACGCGCGTTATTTATCCCTCGGCGGCGAAGCAGACTTCTCTGGCAATCAGTAATAGCGATACTCAAGAACGTTACCTCGTCAATTCATGGATCGAAAATAGCGCCGGGCAGAAAGAAAAAACGTTTATTGTTACGCCGCCTTTATTCGTCAGCGAGCCCAAAAGTGAAAACACGCTGCGTATTATCTACGCCGGGCAACCGCTACCCGGGGATCGGGAGTCGTTATTCTGGATGAACGTGAAAGCCATCCCGTCGGTCGATAAAAGTCATATTGAAGGAAAAAACGTTCTGCAACTGGCGATTCTGTCGCGCATTAAACTGTTCGTGCGTCCGGCGAATTTGCCGCAGACGCCGGAAGACGCGCCGACCTTGCTGAAATTTTCCCGTGTCGGCAACCATCTCAAGATAACCAACCCATCTGCTTATTACCTCACGCTGGTCAATATCAGCGTGGGCGCGAAAAAGATTGATAACGTGATGATCGCGCCAAAAAGCGACATGCAAATTCCCTTACCGACTGGCGCGCAGGGCAGCGTGACATTTCAGACCGTCAATGATTACGGCGCATTGACGTCGGCGACAACGGCCAGTCTCGGTTAAGCAGAGAGCGTGAAGCCACACGAGAACACGATGAAGAAGACAACCTGGTTTGCAGGGCGATTTCCCGGCTATGTATCACCGTTAAACGGCGTGGCGCTGTCGGTGCTGGCGGCGCTGTGTCCGCTGACGAGCCGCGGCGAAAGTTATTTCAACCCTGCGTTTTTGTCGGCGGATACCGCGTCCGTGGCGGATTTATCTCGCTTTGAAAAAGGTAATCATCAGCCGCCCGGTATTTACCGGGTGGATATCTGGCGTAACGACGAATTCGTAGCGACGCAGGATATTCGTTTTGAGGCGGGCGCCGTGGGCGCCGGCGATAAATCCGGCGGCCTGATGCCTTGTTTTACACCGGAGTGGATTAAACGGCTGGGCGTGAATACCGCGGCGTTCCCTGTCTCAGATAAAGGCGTCGATACCACGTGTATTCACCTTCCTGAGAAAATCCCGGGCGCGGAGGTCGCGTTTGATTTCGCGTCGATGCGCTTAAACGTTAGCTTGCCGCAGGCGTCATTGCTCAACAGCGCGCGTGGCTATATCCCGCCGGAAGAGTGGGATGAAGGGATACCCGCCGCACTCATTAATTACAGTTTTACCGGTAGCCGCGGAACAGACAGCGATAGCTATTTTTTGAGTCTGCTGAGCGGGTTGAACTATGGCCCCTGGCGGCTGCGTAATAACGGAGCCTGGAATTATTCGAAAGGGGATGGCTATCATTCGCAACGCTGGAACAACATTGGCACCTGGGTACAGCGCGCCATCATTCCGCTAAAAAGCGAACTGGTCATGGGGGACAGCAATACCGGGAACGATGTTTTCGACAGCGTCGGCTTTCGCGGAGCGCGGCTGTACTCTTCTGACAATATGTATCCCGATAGCCTGCAGGGCTACGCCCCCACGGTTAGAGGAATCGCCCGGACGGCGGCAAAGCTGACGATACGACAGAACGGGTATGTTATCTACCAAAGCTATGTGTCGCCGGGTGCGTTTGCGATTACCGATCTTAATCCTACCTCTTCCAGCGGCGACCTTGAGGTGACGGTAGATGAAAAAGACGGTAGCCAACAACGTTACACGGTGCCTTACTCTACCGTTCCGCTATTGCAGCGTGAGGGCAGGGTGAAGTATGACCTGGTGGCCGGGGATTTTCGCAGCGGCAATAGTCAGCAGTCTTCGCCATTCTTTTTCCAGGGAACGGTGATTGCCGGCCTGCCTGCGGGGCTGACGGCTTACGGCGGTACGCAACTTGCCGATCGTTACCGTGCCGTGGTGGTCGGGGCGGGGCGAAATTTGGGCGACTGGGGTGCCGTGTCGGTCGATGTCACACATGCGCGTAGCCAACTGGCAGATGACAGCACCCATCAGGGGCAATCGTTGCGTTTTCTGTACGCCAAATCGCTGAATAATTACGGGACTAATTTTCAATTGCTGGGCTACCGCTATTCCACGCGCGGATTTTACACCCTGGATGATGTGGCATACCGCAGTATGGAAGGGTACGACTACGAATACGATAGCGACGGACGCCGCCATAAAGTGCCGGTGGCGCAGAGCTACCACAATCTCCGTTACAGCAAAAAAGGCCGCTTTCAGGTCAATATTTCGCAAAACCTGGGGGATTACGGGTCACTGTATCTTTCCGGCAGTCAACAAAATTACTGGAATACGGCGGATACCAATACCTGGTATCAACTGGGATACGCCAGTGGATGGCAAGGCATAAGTTATTCGCTGTCATGGTCGTGGAACGAGTCGGTGGGGATCTCAGGCGCCGATCGCATTCTGGCATTCAATATGTCCGTTCCGTTTAGCGTTCTGACCGGACGGCGCTATGCGCGCGACACTATTCTTGATCGTACTTATGCCACGTTTAACGCCAACCGCAACCGCGACGGCGACAATAGCTGGCAGACCGGCGTGGGCGGCACGCTTCTGGAAGGACGTAATCTGAGCTACAGCGTGACGCAAGGGCGTAGCAGTAGCAATGGTTATAGCGGCAGCGCCAGCGCTAGCTGGCAGGCGACGTATGGCACGCTGGGCGTGGGATATAACTACGATCGCGATCAGCATGACTATAACTGGCAACTTTCCGGCGGCGTGGTCGGTCATGCGGATGGTATTACGTTTAGCCAACCGTTGGGCGATACCAATGTCTTGATTAAAGCGCCGGGAGCGAAAGGCGTGCGCATCGAAAACCAGACCGGCGTGAAAACGGACTGGCGGGGTTATGCGGTAATGCCCTACGCCACGGTATATCGCTATAACCGCGTCGCGTTAGATACCAACACGATGGACAACCATACCGATGTCGAAAATAACGTCAGCAGCGTAGTGCCGACAGAGGGCGCGCTGGTGCGGGCTGCTTTTGATACGCGGATAGGCGTAAGGGCAATCATTACCGCGAGGCTTGGCGGACGTCCGTTACCGTTTGGCGCGATAGTACGAGAAACCGCCAGCGGCATTACCAGTATGGTCGGCGATGATGGGCAAATTTATCTGAGCGGCTTGCCGCTAAAAGGTGAACTGTTCATCCAGTGGGGAGAGGGGAAAAACGCGCGTTGTATCGCCCCTTACGCCCTGGCGGAGGATAGCCTGAAGCAGGCGATTACGATAGCCAGCGCAACCTGTATCCGTCCGGCGTCATAAAAGGGAAAATAGAGATGAAAATATACTCAGCGCTATTGCTGGCGGGGACCGTGCTCTTTTTCACCCATCCCGCGCTGGCGACGGTTTGCCGCAATTCAAACGGGACGGTGACCGATATCTTTTACGACCTGTCAGATGTTTTCACCAGCGGCAATAATCAGCCGGGACAGGTGGTTACGCTGCCGGAAAAATCTGGTTGGGTCGGCGTAAACGCGACGTGCCCGGCGGGGACAACGGTGAATTATACCTACCGAAGCTATGTATCAGAATTACCGGTACAAAGCACCGAAGGAAATTTTAAATACCTCAAGCTGAATGACTACCTTCTGGGCGCGATGAGCATCACCGATAGTGTCGCTGGCGTATTTTATCCGCCCCGTAACTATATTCTCATGGGCGTCGACTATAACGTGTCGCAGCAAAAGCCGTTTGGCGTGCAGGACTCAAAGCTGGTTTTTAAATTAAAAGTGATACGGCCTTTTATTAATATGGTGACGATCCCTCGCCAGACAATGTTTACCGTCTATGTGACGACCTCTACCGGCGACGCGTTGAGCACGCCGGTATATACCATTAGCTACAGCGGCAAAGTGGAAGTGCCGCAAAACTGTGAAGTGAATGCCGGACAGGTCGTGGAGTTTGATTTCGGCGATATCGGCGCGTCGTTATTTAGTCAGGCGGGGGCGGGTAATCGTCCACAAGGCGTCACGCCGCAAACGAAAACCATTGCTATCAAATGTACCAACGTCGCGGCGCAGGCCTATTTATCGATGCGGCTTGAAGCCGAAAAGGCCTCAGGGCAGGCGATGGTGTCCGATAATCCGGATTTAGGCTTTGTAGTTGCTAATAGCAACGGTACGCCGCTCACACCCAATAATTTGTCGAGTAAAATTCCGTTTCATCTTGATGATAACGCCGCCGCTCGCGTAGGTATTCGCGCCTGGCCGATCAGCGTGACGGGGATTAAACCGGCGGAAGGGCCGTTTACTGCGCGCGGCTATCTACGAGTCGATTATGATTAAGGAGGCATAATGATCTTTCGGCGCGTTTTCATCGCTATCGGTTGTGTTTTGTTCAGCCCGCTGAGTCAGGCCAACTCATCTCTGGGCGAAGTGAATATTGAACTGCGCGGTAACGTGGTGGATTTTACCTGCGCCGTGGTGGCGGGCGACAGTAACAAGTCGGTTAACCTCGGCACCTGGCCGACAAAACAGCTTCACGCCGCCGGTGACGCTACGCAACCGGTAGCCTTTAGCCTAAAACTTGAAGGCTGCCCGCCGGGTTCGGCGTCTATAACGTTTTCCGGGACGCCAGCGCCCGGCACGGCATTACTGGCGCTTGCTGATACGGCAATGGCGCAAAAACTGGCGATTGAAATTCGCGATGGCGATCAACGTCGATTGCCACTTGAACAGGCCAGCAAGGCCGTCGATATTGACAACAACGGCAATGCTACCCTGAAATTCTATGCGAACTATATCGCCTTAGCCGATGGCGTGCAGCCCGGACTTGCTAACGCGGATGCGACCTTCCTGATCAATTACAATTAGTGTCCGTTATTGTGGCTCCCGAACGATAATTCGCCGGGAGTACATTTACAATAATTCGTGTGATTTGGCGTAATCGATAAGCTCAACGATAGAGTGAAGGCCAAGTTTAGAAAATATATTGGCCTTATGCGCGCTGATAGTCTTGTTACTCAATAAAAGTTGCTCGGCAATTTCTTTGTTAGACATTCCATTGGCCAGATAGCGCAGCACGGTAACTTCGCGGTTAGAAAGTGGCATATCATGGTGCCCGCCTTTGGGGGTACGGGTATTACTGATAAAGTTAAGCGTCTCAGATGGAAAAAAAGAATAGCCGGATAAAATCATTTTTACCGCATTATAAATATCATTGAGGTCTTTGCGTTTACTTACAAATCCGTTTGCGCCCGCTCTTATTGCTCTTCCGGCATAAAAAGCCTCTGATTTCGACGATAAAAAAAGTATCCGGGTATGTTCCTGGATAGATTTGATTCGTTTAAGTAAGGTAAAGCCGTCGGTGCCCGGTAATTCAATATCCAGAATGACAAGGTCAACAGGATAAGTGCGCAGATACTCTATCGCTGTTCGGCTATCATCCGTTTTCAGGACAACCTGAATATTGCTATTTTTACCGAGTAAAACTTCGATCGACATTCTTACAATAGGGTGTTCGTCCATAATGATAACAGATGCAGGTTTCATTGTTGTATGCCTCAGACTGTTATGCGTCCTTCGTTTTAGAATAAGCGTCAGACACCTTAAAGATTGTGAAATAGCCAGATCTACACACCACACAGTGGAGCAATAATAAAGAATGAGACCTCCCTGTTGACTGGCTATTTTGCGTAAGAGTAATAAATATGTGGAATATCCATTTCGCACCAACAAAAAAGAAATTTCTGATTAAGTAAAAACAATATGGATTATACCTGGTCTGATTTCTCGGAAAAGTCTTGCGAAATGCGAATTATGGATAGCGGGTAGGATATTCTGTGACGTTATAGAAAATTTGTTCGTGGTGGAGCTATTTTCTTTAGAGTTGACATTGAGTAGTTTAAACTGTTGTTTTTAAGTATAAAAATAATATGAAAGACTAATTGTTTAGTATTTGTTATGTAATAACAGAAAGATGTTGACGCTGGAGACCTCGAAAAACGAGGAGGAACAGGGGACGATGTAAGAAAAAATTTTTTATCGCTTACCAGGACGAGTTGTAAATATTAATTTTATGTGAAATATTTACATTTAATGGAAGTGAAAATAAGTAATTTCTTAAAAAATCTTATTCACCAAAACGTTACTCCGTTAAAAAATATCGTGGAAAGTAACGTTTAGCTGCTGGAGCAGCCGAAGAAAGCTTTGCCTGTGGGGAAGGTTAAGGAGGGTGATAAGTTGTTTAAGCCGGTAAACTACACGATGATAAGGTACGCTTTGCTGACGTGCTATTTCTTTTAAAGAGGCGCCTTGCGCTAAAGTTTCAATCATCAACCAGTCAGTACGGCTAAAGCTTTCCGATAAGCGAGGTTTGGCGGCTGATAACAAGGCTTCGCGTACTGAGGCCAGATTTTGTCGTCGCGACAGGACAAAAAAACGCCCAGCCATACGGATAAACTGTGTTATAGCGGGGGTTTTATCTGATACCAGCAGGTAAATCTGGATATCGCTTTGTTGCCAACTGAGCGCGCGTAGCTGGTTAAGCGCCTCAATACAGGAGACAGGTAGCGTCTCCATATCTACAATCAGTTGTCTGAGCGACCCCTTTTCAATCCACAAAGAAATGTCATCTAATGAGCGGAATGCAGCGGTACGTTTTCCGGAAAATAAGTAGTGACTCAGCGAATAGCCGAGGTAGTTGTCAGTTGTAATTATTGCCTGAGAAATGATACCAACCGGCAAGGCATAATTGAGCTGTTGGTTCAGTAACTCAAGGCGATCAAATATCTGCGGCGTTGGAGAGTGATAACGGCAGGCGCAGTCTTTAGCATTTCTTAAACGGCGGTGTCTTTCCCTGCGTGGTACGCTGCGCATCCTGCTTTTTCCATTGCTCTAATATATATCTGGTAATATGGCTGGCCATAAATAACCTTGTTCCATCGTTGCACCAGCGTAAAAAGCAATGCTTCGTTGCTCTGATGTTTCAATGCCTTCCATCAGCATTAACTGCTGAAAAAAAACTTCGCTATCATGTTCTGACGGAAGTTGCGTCAGGACCTCATAGCCGATTAATTGCGCAGTTGAGAGATGAATGATTGGCTCAGATTTTAACAATTCGCTGTTGAGATATGAATGACGTGTGGGCGAAGACGCCAGGTGTGGGGGATTTATCCTTTCCTTTAATAAAGTACCCTGTGCCACCAAATACTCCTCCAGGCATTTATGATGCAGCCATATATTTTCGACCCCTGAATCTATCAGGATATTATGGGCATCATTGTGGCAGCGTTAAAAAAATGCCTGTAGGTATCGTTACTTAATTATTGGTGAGATATTTCGTAAGCCTTGTAAAAAGTTAAGTGAGTTTACTTACTGAGTAAGAAATGAAGGTTAACTCTAATATATTTTAAAAACTGCTGCTCCGTTTTAACATGTAATTTTCGCATAATGCTCCGGCGGAGTGACTTTGTCTGCTCTTCAGAAAGTGAAAGTAAAGCGGCCGTTTCGCTTAAATGATAACCGCTGGCGATCAGTTTTAACAGGTGACGTTCTGTTACTGAAAAATGACGAGTCGTGCAGTAGTGACAAATGCCAGAAGGGACGCTATGTCGAAGCGCTCGTTTATGTAAGATCAATATCATTTTCCGGGTAATTTCTTCAACATCATCTTCCCGATAAATATGCGGCAGCATATACAGACATGGTCTGAACATGAGCTTTTCTTTATCGCATTTATTACAAATAATCACCCGTAGCTGATGTTGGGTATGCATAGGTATCTGGTAACAGCCTGCGCTGAACCAATCATCATCCAGGGCCAGGAAAGCGATATCGGCATTATCTATCTCTTCTGGCGGCAGAAAGTCAATTTTCTGCTGCCATTGATTCGCCAGACGCGTCATGATGATTTTCAACCCATGCTCAAAGTGACTGTTTTGTTCCTTAATAGCGATACTCAGCATAAAAAATATCCTACACGGCAGGTGAATCATGGTGAAATATTAAAGAAACTGATTGATTATCTAAATACTGGCGGCCTTAATTCCCACTTTATGCGTGCTGAGATGTGTCCAGGCGATTTCCTGGAACCTGGCATTGCGCCAGAAAAGACGATATTCGTACACTTAGTCAGCAACCAGAACAAAAGCCATTGACTCAGGAGTGCCTGACCGTATAATTCTCGCGTTTCGTCTACACGAAGTCTTCACTTCACAAGGCGCCCTTAGCTCAGTTGGATAGAGCAACGGCCTTCTAAGCCGTGGGTCGCAGGTTCGAATCCTGCAGGGCGCGCCATTGATAAATCAAGCAGTTACATCAAAAAAACTATCATCTAAAATTATCCTGCAGTGTAAGTATCAGGGTAAGTTTTAAATCATCCCTGTATTTGCGCATTATCTCGCAACAGGTGTCGTTACGGGTGCTGTTTAATTTCCCTCAAATAAAACTCTTAAATCCAGCGCTGAAATGTTTGTAATCAAATAAAAATTTATGCTTCTCTAAAAAGGAGTCGGGTCATTTTGATTCCGTCTTGCTGCTTAGTCTGTCAACCGCTGTATTTTTCGGGATTATCGCCTACGTAGAGCGTCTATTAGCGTTGAAACTGCCACGGGGCAGGTTGCAGAGTCGACGTAAGGGAAGCGTTATTGAACATTACCAGCGTTCCCTTTGCGATGATTGGCGGCATGATTACCGCGCCGTTGCTGTCGCTGTTCATCATTCCGGCAGCCTACAAGCTGATGTGGCTGCGCAGGCATCGTCGCCTTGCGGCACACGTTTATCGTCCGAGCGCGCTGACCCGTTTGCGGTACTCGCCTGGTGTACAACCGAATTCACGGACAAAAGCTTTGTGAAAAGAAGATTCGCTCGCATAACCTACCGACTCGGCAATCACCATCACCGGCAGCGCTTCACGCGACAGGGTCTGGGCGGCGATTTGCAGGCGCAGCGTTGTTAACACGGCTAAGGGCGTTGTAGCGGACACGTCGCGAAATAGCTGGGCGAAGCTCGCCCGCGACATGTGTACCCGTTGCGCCAGCGTTTCGACCGTCCAGGGATGCGCCGGTGTTTCCAGCATGTGAAGGATCACGCGGCCCAGCCGGGGATGCAGTAATAAATTGAGCACGCTTTTCGCCGTGCCAGCCTGCGATAGCCAGTCGCGAACGGCGAGGGTAAACAGCGTGGCGCACTGCTGACTGTATAAGGCATCAGCGCCAGGTAAATGGCGTTCTGACTCCTGCTGTAACAGCAAAATGGCGGCGTTAATCCAGATACTGGCGGGGCTATGCGGCGGCGGGGCAAGACATAACACTTCCGGCAACGCGGTAAGGAAATAACGTGACGTCGTGTGCAGACGTAGACTACCGCACACGATATGTGTCGGTGCTTCGCCAGACTGGCGCAAACGGTGGGCGGAGTTTTGCGGCAGAATCACCACCTTTCCCGGCGTAAGCGTCATGGCGTCGCCGGTAGGCATTTCCAGTTGCGCTTCGCCCTGCGTAACGGTATGCCAGCGAATCACCGATAGTTCGCCAGCGGCGTGCGGCAACTGCCAGTCGCCGCCTAACGGGCAATTCTTGTCGATTGAGCCCTGAGGGGCGTTAAGCGTCAATAGCCGACTAAGCGCATCCATATAGACTCCAGAACAGATTCTTTTTCAAAAATAGGGATAACCATTTCTGTCTATTGTCACTATATTTCGGACTCAATGTCATTTCTACTCTTGTTTTTGCTAACCGCTAATTTAGACGATAAGACAAAAAATGACGCGTTGCGGATAACCCTGTCTTTTTTGACGTTATTTATACTTGTCCTGACAAACAGATGGTGATTTGGCGGAGAAAGAAGATGACACAGTATCAGGCGCTCATTATTGGTTTTGGCAAGGCAGGAAAAACGTTGGCGGCAACTCTGGCGAAGACGGGATGGCGCGTGGCGATTATCGAACAGTCCGCCAGTATGTTTGGCGGAACCTGCATCAACATTGGCTGTATTCCAACGAAAACGCTGGTGCATGACGCGGAACGTGAGGGCGATTTTTCTGTCGCCATGCAACGCAAAGCGGCGGTCGTAAATTTTTTACGCGACAAAAATTTTCATAATCTTGCCGACCTGGACAATGTCGATGTGATTGAGGGAAGGGCGGAGTTTATTGATAACCATACCTTACGGGTATTTCAGGCGGACGGCGAGCGGGTGTTACGGGGAGAAAAGATCTTCATTAATACTGGCGCAGAGTCGGTGATCCCGGCTATTACGGGCTTAACAACGACGGCAGGGGTGTTCGATAGCACCGGACTACTCAGCCTGAGCCAGCGTCCGGCGCGCCTGGGGATTTTAGGCGGTGGTTATATTGGCCTTGAATTTGCCTCAATGTTCGCCAACTTCGGTACGAAGGTCACTATCTTTGAAGCAGCGCCGCAATTCCTGCCTCGTGAAGATCGGGATATCGCGCAGGCAATTACCCGTATTTTACAGGAAAAGGGCGTCGAGCTGATTTTAAACGCCAACGTACAGGCCGTATCCTCAAAGGAGGGCGCGGTACAAGTAGAAACACCGGAAGGCGCGCATCTTATGGATGCCCTGCTGGTGGCGTCGGGGCGAAAACCGGCGACGGCTGGCTTACAGTTGCAGAACGCCGGCGTGGCGGTGAACGAACGCGGCGGGATCATCGTGGATGATTACCTGCGTACCACGGCGGACAATATCTGGGCGATGGGCGACGTTACCGGTGGGTTGCAGTTTACCTATATTTCACTGGATGATTTTCGTATTGTACGCGACGGGTTATTGGGAGATGGCAAACGCAGTACCCGCGATCGCCAGAACGTCCCGTATTCCGTCTTTATGACGCCGCCGCTCTCTCGTGTCGGGCTGACGGAAGAACAAGCGCGGGCAAGCGGCGCAACGGTGCAGGTGGTGACATTACCGGTGGCGGCGATCCCTCGCGCCCGTGTTATGAACGATACCCGTGGCGTACTAAAAGCGGTAGTGGACGTGAATACGCAGCGTATTGTAGGGGTGTCATTGTTATGCGTTGATTCTCATGAAATGATTAATATCGTTAAAACCGTTATGGATGCAGATTTACCTTATACGGTGTTACGCGACCAGATATTTACCCATCCTACAATGAGTGAGTCTTTAAACGATCTCTTCTCTCTCATTAAGTAAAACATAAATAACGTAGCCCTGTTAATCAGGGCTTTTTTTTGCCTGTCAGGCTATAAAAATACGCCAGGACAAATATGCTGGCGTCTGAAAGAAAAGGCTTTAGTCAGGCGTAACGTATTATAACACCATTGAAATAACCCACGACTGGAAATCTCGATGTTAAAAGTTACCACACTTATTGCTTCATTATTGGCTGCGCCGCTGGCGTTTTCCGCCTCCGCCCAGCCGCTAACCGACGTTGAATATATCAGCGTTTCTGCGGTGGCAGCAACGCCGTCAATGCTTGAAAACGCTATTGCCAGACTGGCGCAAAGTAAACAGGCGTCGTCATGGAAAATTACGTCCATGCGTATTGATAATACGGGTTACGCCACTGCGATTTTATATAAGTAAGGAGAGCCTGAGATGGATAAATATCTTCGTCTGTTAAGTCAGGGGGATCGGCTGGGGTTAACATTAATTCGCCTGAGTATCGCCATCGTTTTTATCTGGATTGGACTACTAAAATTTGTGCCCTATGAGGCAGACAGTATTACCCCGTTTGTGGCGAACAGTCCGTTTATGTCTTTTTTCTATGAACATCCTGAAGAATATCGTCAGCATCTGACTCATGAGGGCGAACTAAAACCGGAGGAACGCGCCTGGCAAACGGCCAATAATACGTATGCGTTTTCGGATGGTCTGGGCGTGGTGGAATTGATTATCGCGGCGCTGGTACTGGCTAACCCTGTCAGCCGCTGGTTAGGGCTGGCAGGCGGCGTGCTGGCATTCCTGACGCCATTTGTCACGCTGTCGTTTTTAATCACCACGCCGGAGGCCTGGGTTATGCCGCTGGGCGATGCGCATTATGGTTTTCCGTATTTATCGGGCGCCGGGCGGCTGGTATTAAAAGATACGTTAATGCTGGCAGGTGCGGTGATGATCATGGCGGACTCCGCCCGTTCGTTACTTTTACAGCGACAGTAGCGACCCTCTTACCCTCTTACCCTCTTACCCTCTTTATGCCGCGATTCGTCGGGTGGCGCTTGCGCCATCCGACAATGTGTTGATGAATGATGGACTACCCTGACAGAAGTTCCTGTTCCACCTGTTGAACTTGCGCCTCCAGCGTATTGCGAATTTCGGTTAGCGCCCGTTCCTGCTCGGAGAAATAGGCTTCCTTATCCGCAACGGAAGAGGCGAGCCGCCAGGCATTTTCCGTTTCCAGTTGCGTTATCTCTTTCAACAGCGCGTCGATTTGCGTGCGGAGCTGGCGTATTTTATGGCGCAGATGTTCCAGATTATTTAGCCTGTCGCTTGCCATCATCGGTTCCAGGCCGCTTTGCAGCTGCGTCAATAACGCGCGAATTGCCGCCAGATCGGCATTCTGCCGCGCCTGATTAAGCTGTACCATCATCTGGTGCGCTTTTTCTTTCAATTCATCGGCGACCACATCCGGGTGACACAGGCGGCTGGCCTGACGCCACAAACGTTTTAATTCACTGCGTTCGTCAGCCGACAAACGTTGATCGCGGGCGTAGCGGAATTGCGCTTCCTGCTGCTGCTCCCGGTACTGGTGATAGTCCTGTTCCGCATTTTCCTGCGCCTGGCGGAATGCGCTGTCGTCCTGATGGGAAAAATCCGCTTCCAGCTCGCGAATTTCCGCCAGCAACGCGGTGATTAACTCCGTCTGCTGCTGGATTCGCTGACGGATGCCCACCGCTTCGCGCGAGGCGGCATTCAATCCTGTCCACTGTTGTTTTAGCGTTGCCAGTTGATCCACGGCCTGGGAAATAAATTGCAGGCAGGATTGATAATCCTTTTCCCGGCGTTTTATTTCGGCCTCTTGCTTACGCTGCATACTCACCGCGAGCTGTTTACGCAACTCCAGAATACGGCTCATCAACGGCCCGAGGCGCAGATGATAGAGGTCGTTGAAATCGTCGAGGATTTGTACCCGCGCATTTCGTTTGTCAATCAGATCGCGAAGTTGGGCTTCAAGTGCTTTCAGCTCCAGCTTACTGGCGGCAATAGAGGGATCTTGCCACGTCGAGAGCGCCCGTTGAGCCTGTAGCCAGGCGGCGATCTCTTGCATGGCGTCACTGAATCGACGAGCTTCAATTGCCTGGGCAATGGCGCTGATTACGGCATCCTGCGGCTCATTTTTCAGGTAGATGAGCTGCTGACGGATAATCTCTTCGTCCTCAAGTTCAATGGCGCTTTTGATGATCTCTAAACGTTTGATGATCTTATTCATGACGTTGATGCCTGGCGTGGCTCAAAAACGGATAACAGACACCAGGTCTGATTCACCTTTTTGAAAATACTGAAAAAATACTAAATGTATTCTGTAGGGTGTCGTACTTTTCGTCCAGAGTTATTCACATATTTTATACTCGGCGTCTGTCACCCGTAACGTTCTATATCGGCGCGCACTCTTTTCTTTTTACTCCCCGCGACATCTTTTTTTACACGATAACGTTAACGTCCGGAGTTGAGCCTTGACAAACGATTGCGCCTTGCGGCAGCGAGAGCGAAATGTTAAAAGGTGCCCCTCAATAAAAACGATACAGGGGTAGGACGTGAAAAACGCGTCAACTGCATCCGGCGCCAGCGTGTCGGATGCCGCGTCGAAGAATGAACCGACGCTTCAGCGGGGGTTGCAAAACCGCCATATTCAGCTAATTGCGCTGGGCGGCGCCATTGGCACCGGACTGTTTCTGGGCATCGGCCCGGCGATTCAAATGGCGGGGCCGGCTGTTTTGTTGGGCTATGGCGTTGCCGGGATTATCGCTTTTCTCATTATGCGCCAGTTGGGTGAAATGGTCGTGGAAGAGCCGGTTTCCGGATCGTTTGCCCACTTCGCCTGGAAATATTGGGGGCCGTTTGCGGGCTTTTTGTCGGGCTGGAACTATTGGGTCATGTTTGTGCTGGTCGGGATGGCGGAGCTGACCGCGGCGGGCATCTATATGCAGTACTGGCTGCCTGACGTACCAACATGGATTTGGGCGGCGGCGTTTTTTATTATCATTAATGCCGTAAATCTGGTGAACGTTCGTCTGTATGGCGAAACGGAATTCTGGTTCGCGCTCATTAAAGTGCTGGCGATTATCGGCATGATAGGTTTTGGTCTGTGGCTGCTGTTCTCCGGCCACGGCGGCGAACATGCCAGTATTGATAACCTCTGGCGTTATAACGGTTTCTTCGCTACCGGTTGGCATGGTTTGCTTCTGTCGCTGGCGGTGATTATGTTTTCTTTTGGCGGACTGGAGCTGATCGGCATTACTGCGGCGGAAGCGCGCGATCCGCAAAAAAGCATCCCGAAAGCGGTGAATCAGGTGGTATACCGTATTTTGCTGTTCTACATTGGTTCGCTGGTGGTGTTGCTGGCGCTCTATCCGTGGGTAGAGGTGAAATCCAATAGCAGCCCTTTTGTGATGATCTTCCATAACCTGGACAGTAATGTGGTGGCTTCGGCGCTGAATTTCGTTATTCTGGTCGCGTCGCTTTCGGTGTATAACAGCGGCGTTTATTCGAACAGCCGAATGCTGTTCGGCCTGTCCGTACAAGGCAATGCGCCGAAATTTTTAACCCGCGTCAGCCATCGCGGCGTGCCGGTGAACTCGCTGATACTTTCCGGAGCGATTACCTCGCTGGTGGTGCTGATCAACTATCTGTTGCCGCAAAAAGCGTTTAGCCTGTTGATGGCGCTGGTTGTCGCGACGCTATTGCTAAACTGGATAATGATCTGTCTCGCGCATTTACGTTTTCGCGCGGCGATGCGTCGTAAAGGGCGCGAGACGCAATTTAAGGCGCTGTTCTATCCCGCCGGAAACTATTTGTGCATTGCGTTTCTGGCGCTGATTCTGGTGTTAATGTGTACGATGGACGATATGCGATTGTCGGCGATTTTGCTGCCGGTATGGATTGTATTCCTGTTTATCGCGTTTACAGTTTTGCGCCGTAAGGCTCATTAACTTTTTTGCCCGATCCTATGCTCATGCGATCGGGCAATCCATTAATGCCGCAATGTCCCTGACAGCGCGCGAATATCGCTGCCGGTCGGCGTCTGATGAATACGCAAGCCAAACTCTTCCACCACGGCAAAAATATGGTCGAAAATATCGGCCTGAATGCTCTCATATTCCAGCCACACGACGGTATTGGTAAAGGCGTAGATCTCTATCGGCAAACCATGATCGTCAGGCGCCAGTTGGCGTACCATCAGCGTCATATCTTTACGGATGCGCGGATGGTGGCGTAAATATTCGTTCAGATAGGCGCGAAATGTCCCGATATTGGTCATTCGGCGGTGATTTAAGGCTGATTCCGGCGCATCCAGTTGTTTATTCCATTCATCGATTTCCTGATGACGGCTGGTAAGGTACGGCTTTAACAGTTGCGCGGTTAACAGCCGCTGTTTTTCATCATCATCCAGAAAATGGATACTGGTCGCGTCAATATTAATACTGCGTTTAATCCGGCGTCCGCCGGACGCAGACATGCCGCTCCAGTTTTTGAACGAGTCGGAAACCAGTGACCAGGTGGGAATGGTGGTGATGGTATTATCCCAGTTGCGTACTTTTACCGTGGTTAAGCCAATATCAATGACCGCGCCATCTGCGCCATATTTTGGCATCTCCAGCCAGTCGCCCAGTTTGAGCATATCGTTGGCGGAAAGCTGGATACCGGCAACCAGGCCAAGAATCGGGTCTTTAAAGACCAGCATTAATACCGCGGCCATCGCGCCCAGCCCGCTGATTAAAATTGCTGGTGACTGGCCAATCAGCAGTGAGATCATCAGAATGCCGACGATAATTGCGCCGATGAGCTTAATACCCTGAAATATTCCTTTTAGCGGTAACTGAGAGGCGGCGGGCCATTTTTGCGATAGATTGAAAATCACGTCCAGCAGAGAAAATAACGACAGCAGGGCGTAGGTCATAATCCATAACTGCGCGCAGGTCGTCAGGATATCCGCAGCCTCACTGCCTTTTTGTAGCCAGAGCGCGGCCTGAATATTGACAATGATGCCTTGCAGCGTAAAAGCCAGACGATGGAATAATTTATTCTGGGTAATAATTTGCAGCCACAGGCGGGAACTGGCGCTGGCACGTTTTTCGAAAGCGCGCAGTACTATCCAGTGCAAAATAATATGCACGACAACTGCTGTCAGAAAAATAATACCAAATATCACCACCAGCGACGTGGTGTGATTCATTTCAATTCCCGCTAAATCTTCTACCCGGGATATCAATTCCTGCATAATCTCTCCTTTATAAACAGCAGCCTATGATGACTGCTGAATGGCATTTATGCAAATCAGGACGCCTGCGCTTCAGACATAATCAGCAACAGACGGGTAAAAGCGCCTCTGGGGCTATCCATACGCTATATTTTATCCAGCGCCCTATAAACGTCGTTATTTTACGCGGTTCCCTCTTTTTGAACAGGCGCCAGTACGTCAACAATGGATGAAAACTTTTTAACCAGAATGTTTAAAACGATTGCAATATCTCTGTCGGATAATGATTAGCACTGTCGTATCTATCAACAATAACATTAAGGAACATCGGATGACCCAAAAGCGTACCCTGCTAAAATACGGCATACTCTCGCTGGCGCTGGCCGCGCCATTATCTGCCTGTGCGTTTGATTCTCTTACGGTAATTGGCGATAGCCTTAGCGATACCGGGAATAACGGTCGCTGGACCTGGGATAGTGGTCAAAATAAGCTCTACGACGAACAGTTGGCCGAACGATATGGGCTGGAATTAAGCCCTTCCAGCAATGGCGGCTCTAATTATGCCGCCGGCGGCGCGACGGCGACCCCGGAATTAAACCCGCAGGATAATACCGCGGATCAGGTACGGCAGTGGCTTGCCAAAACGGGGGGAAAAGCCGACCACAACGGTTTGTATATTCACTGGGTAGGCGGAAACGATCTGGCGGCGGCCATCGCGCGACCTGCCATGGCACAGCAAATAGCCGGTAATAGCGCCACTAGCGCGGCGGAGCAGGTAGGGATGTTACTGGATGCCGGCGCCGGGCTGGTCGTGGCGCCAAACGTACCGGATATTAGTGCGACGCCAATGCTTCTGGAGGCGGTAATCACCGCCGGGCTGGGCGCAGCGGCGCCCCCGGCGCTAAAAGCGGCGTTAGAGGCGCTGGCGGAGGGAGCTACGCCCGATTTCGCCAGTCGGCAACAGGCGATCCGCAAGGCGTTGCTGGCGGCGGCTGCAACGGTAAGCAGCAATCCGTTTATTCAGCAACTGCTCGTTGAGCAACTGCTGGCGGGCTATGAAAAGGCGGCAGGGCAGGCGTCAGCTCTGACCGATTATTATAATCAGATGGAAGAGAAGGGGCTGGAGCAACACGGCGGCAATATAGCCCGTGCCGATATCAACGGCCTCTTTAAGGAAATTCTTGCCAACCCGCAGGCGTTTGGTCTGACAAATACCGTAGGCATGGCCTGCCCGCCGGGCGTATCCGCTTCGGCGTGCTCCTCGGCAATGCCTGGATTTAATGCGTCGCAGGACTATCTGTTTGCCGATCATTTACATCCCGGTCCGCAGGTCCATACCATTATTGCGCAATATATCCAGTCGATCATTGCCGCGCCGGTACAGGCGACATACCTGAACCAAAGCGTTCAGTCGATGGCGCAAGGCAGTCGTACCACGCTTGACAGCCGTTATCAGCAGCTTCGCCAGGGGGAAAATCCTGTTGGTTCGCTGGGTATGTTCGGCGGATACAGCGGGGGATATCAACGTTATGATAATAATGAGGCCGACGGGAACGGTAATCATAATAATCTGACGGTTGGCGTCGATTATCAGCTTAACGAGCAGGTACTGCTGGGAGGGCTGATAGCTGGTTCTCTGGATAAGCAACATCCTGACGATAATTATCGTTATGACGCCCGTGGTTTTCAGGCCGCCGTATTCAGCCATTTACGCGCCGGTCAGGCGTGGCTGGATAGCGATTTACACTACCTGTCCGCTAAATTCAGTAACATTCAGCGCAGTATCACGCTCGGTGCGCTAAGACGGGTGGAAGAGGGCGAAACCAACGGTAGGCTGTGGGGCGCGAGGTTAACCAGTGGTTATGATTTTGTCATGATGCCGTGGTTAACGACCGGACCGATGCTGCAATATGCATGGGATTACAGCCACGTTAATGGTTATAGCGAGAAGCTCAATACCAGTACATCAATGCGTTTTGGCGACCAAAACGCCCATTCGCAGGTGGGTAGCGCGGGTTGGCGTCTGGATCTCCGCCACAGCATCATTCACTCCTGGGCGCAGATTAATTATCGCCGTCAGTTTGGCGATGATACGTATGTGGCGAACGGCGGCCTTAAATCGACCGCGCTGACGTTTAGCCGCGACGGAAAAGCGCAGGATAAAAACTGGGTTGATATCGCGATTGGCGCAGATTTTCCGCTGTCGGCAACGGTGTCCGCTTTCGCCGGGCTGGCGCAAACGGCAGGGTTAAGCGATGGCAATCAAACCCGTTATAACGTTGGGTTTAGCGCCCAATTTTGATGACACGCCAGGGAGGGCCAACCCCGTTCGTTCGTGACACGATGAGCCGAAAGCGCAACGGTAAGTTTTATAAAAAGTAAGTATTTTCAAAAATGTGGGTGAAGCCTGTGACGTCGTTTGTAAATTATCGTATAAGCGGAGTTTACGTTTTTGGCGGGGCGCAGGTATGAATAAAGAGTCCATATTTCGTCAGTTGGAGCTACGGCTGGCCGGATGTTCACTAACAGCCGACGCGTTAAGCGGGTTTAGCGCAATGGCGATTGCCGACAGTCTCAGGCAAAAACGCAGCATTATTAGTCACCATCTTAATAACTTGCATCGTGAGCAGCGGGTGGTCAAAGTGAATAGCCGCCCGGTGCTGTTCCTGCCCGTCGAGGCGCTACGTCGTCACCACCGGTTGGCGGTTCGGCAGGGGGATTACGCGTCCATTCAGGCGCTGTGCGCGGAGCGGCAGGACAGTCTGGAGCTGCTCATTGGCGCACAGGGCAGCTTGCAGGAGTCCCTGCGTCAGTGTAAGGCGGCGATCAGTTATCCCGGCGCGGGCTTGCCTTTGCTGCTGCGCGGCCCGACGGGGACAGGAAAAAGTTTTTTGGCGCGTCAACTTTGGCAGTATGCCATCGAGCAGGGCATTTTGCCCCCGGAGGCGCCCTTTACCGTGTTTAACTGCGCCGAATACGCTAATAACCCGGAATTGCTGACGTCAAAATTATTTGGTCATGCTAAAGGTGCTTTTACCGGCGCAGACAGAGCGGTATCCGGGTTAATTGAGACCAGTAATGGCGGCGTATTGTTTATCGATGAAGTGCACCGTCTACCGCCGGAAGGGCAGGAAAAACTGTTCCATTTTATGGATAACGGCACCTGGCGTCGCTTAGGCGAAAGCAGCGATGAACGCAGCGCCACGGTACGTCTGATATTCGCCTCTACCGAAGATCTGGAAAAGCACTTTCTGGCGACATTTATTCGCCGGATACCGGTCATTGTCAAAATTCTGCCTATCGCCGAACGCGGACAATATGAGCGGCTGGCGTTTATTCACCATTTTTTTCGTCGCGAGGCGCAGCGTCTTCATCACGATTTGTCGCTGGATAGTGAAATTATCAGCCAACTGATGCAGGAGACCCTGGAAGGGAATGTCGGCGGCCTGGAAAATCTCATTCGTAATATTTGCGCCAGCGCCTGGACTTTCGGCCAGCGTGACGATGGGGTACTGGAAGTAAAAGCCGGGCAACTGCCGGATCGTCTGCTGATGGAGGTGCCCTTTACCGTTCCGCAGACGGCGGAACGCGTCATGATTTATCGCGAAGGTGGCGTTTTTCCGCGAGTTTCCGGTCAGCATCAGGAATATTTACGGTTGACGGAAAACATTTGCGGCCTGTGCGAAGAGCTGGCGCAGGAGAATATTTCCGCACGGACGTTTGACAAGCTGGTCTATCAAAACCTCACGTTATATCTCGATGCCTTAATGAATAAAGAGAGCCCTCGCGCTCGTCAGGACAAGCGGCTGCGTTTTATCGAAGATGTCGGGAAAGCGATCGCTGCACATTACGATCTCGAACTGAATGCGGAATTCGCTTATCTCACTGGACGTTACCTTACCAGCCTGCCGTTAACGCCGGTGGAGGCGTCGCCATCGGTTCGCCATGTGATGCTGCGCTGGCTGGAGGAGGCGCCGGGGCTGGCGCAGCGTGTGGCGCAAAAACTGCTGGACGTGGTAAATAATAAATATGATTTGTTAATCGACACGCTCGACAGACTGGTCGTGGCGGCCATCGTCAGTAATGCCATTGACGCCACCAGCGGCGGTAAGGTAAAAGCGCTGATCATCGCGCATGGTTATTCGACCGCCAGCAGCATTGCAGGCGTGGCGAACCGTCTGATTGGCGAAAAGATTTATCATGCGATGGATATGCCGATGGAGGTCGCGTTTAGCGATGTCAGCCGGGCCATTGTCGATTATCTCCAGCATACGGATACCCGCGCAGGCGTCATGGTGCTGATCGATATGGGATACACCAAAGAGATCGCCGATGCGCTTTTGAGCGTAATTCATGGCCCGCTGGTGGTGGTCGATAACGTTACGACGCGTCTGGCGCTGAACGTGGCCAGCGAGATCGCGCTGCAAAAAAACATCGAACAGATCGCCGAAGAGATCGTCCCGTTAAATCAGTCGCGCTGGGATGTCTTCTGGCCCGCGCAGAAAAAAGCGCGCGCGCTGCTGGTGACCTGTATTACCGGCATCGGGACGGCGTTTAAATTTAAAAATTTGATGGAAAAAAGTCAGTTGACCGACTTTGATATTAATATTATCGCCTGTGAATATACCCGTCTGAAAAACAGCCGGATGGCGGCCTCGTTGCTGAATCAGTATGAAGTGATTGCGGTTGTCGGCACCATTGACCCGCAGCTGGCGGGCGTTCCCTGGGTGGGGATTGAAGAGCTGCTTGGCGAGCAGGGGTATGCGCATTTAAGTCAGTTATTAAGCGGTTATCTTAACGATAAACAAATTGCGTTAATTAATAAAAATATGGTTCGCGAATTTTCGTTGCATAATGTGGTTAATTCGCTGACCATTCTCAATGCCAATAAGACGATAGGGCATATCGAAACGATTATTGCCGAATGGCAAAATACGCTGGGCTTCAGCTTTAATAATAATTTGATTATTAGTTTATATGTTCATTTGAGCTGTATGATTGAGCGACTGGTCATGCGCAATGAAATTACCCACTATAAAAACATGACGGAATTTAACGAGCGGCATGGTGAATTTATCGTGATGGTAAATCATTCGTTTCAGCGATTGAAAATTCTTTATAACGTGGCGCTGCCGGTAGCGGAAATTGGCTATATCCACGATATTTTCGAATTACGGATAGAGGATTTTCGCTGGTAGCCGCGGTAGTTCAGGAAAAAAGGGGCGCTAGCGCCCCGCAGAAGAAAGGCCTGATGGCGCTACGCTTATCAGGCCTACAGATCGCTTTGTAGGCTGGATAAAGCGAAGCCGCCATCCGGCATAACTATTAATATTCAACTTTCCACATATACCGGCGGGTGGTCAGTGGGTGGTTACGGGCTGTCGCCAGAGCGAGGTTATAAACGTCCAGCACACAGTTGTGCAACAGACCGCAGAAGTATTCGCCAACGTCGGTGGGCAGATCCTGAATGCCGAGTTTATCCGTATCGATCAACTGCAGTTTTCCCTGATAGCGTTCAATAAAGCGAATCGCACGATCGTCCAGCGGGCGAGTGCGACCACTGCTTTGCAGCAATATAAACGGCGTGCCCGGCTCGGTGATTTCGAACGGTCCGTGGAAATACTCTCCGCTATGTATGCTGGCGGAGTTGATCCACTGCATTTCCAGCAGAATACAGATAGACTCTTGATGCGCGGCGCCGAAAGAGGGGCCGCTGCCCATCATATAGACCACCTTCTCATCCTTCCATTCGGCGGCGAAACGCTGAGCATCTTCTTGTACCTGCCGTTGGGCGCCGTGAACAACGTCGCTAAAGCGCCCAAACGCGCTGACTAACTCATCGTATTGCGCATAGCCCTCTGTTTGGGCGAGAATTTCCAGCGCCAGCCACAGGCTGTATGCGGCTTTTTGTTGTGCAGGGTCGACCGTTTCCGGATAACGCGCCCACTGATATTCAATGATGTAGTCGCTGTATTCGCACAACGGCGTGTCAGTTTGGTAAACCAGACCGATGGTCGCCGCTCCTTTTTCACGCGCCACGCGGGCGGCTGCGACGGTTTCCACCGTATTGCCCTGCTGCGAGGCGAGAATAACGACGCTATTTTTTCCTAATGCTTTTGGCGTGGCGTGGACAAATTCATTACTGGTGATATAACCGACAGCCAGTTTTGACGCTTCACAGTCCAGAAAGTATTTCCCTGGCCAGAAGCCGGTTAATGAACCGCCGCAGCCGACAAACCAGACACGTTCAATGTTTTGTTTACCTAAAATATCGCTAATAATACGGCGGGCATTTTCATGAGCAACAGACATATTTATCTCCTTAGCGTGTAGCGCGTCCTCCGCAACAGCGCGGATAATAACGAGCATTAATAAAAATTAAATTTCTTGCTTACTTTTCATTTTTTGATGGAATTGCGGATCTTTGGGTATCGCCGGATTAATGCCTTTTTGCGGGGGTAATATCGCGCATAGCATTTGTAGCGGAATGATATATTCAAAGACGGCAAAGTCCTCATCATTGACAAACGGGAAATTCAGATTCAGACCATTATTTTCTACCTGCGGGCCGATGCGGTAAATAGACGGCGTCCACTCACCGAGTATTTGCGCCAGCCGATCCTGACGCGCGTCAGGCTGCGGGTCGAGCATAATGAGTGCGGATTGCGCATTAAAGGCATTGTAAATACCGTGAATAAACTCCTCGAATTCGTAGCCCGACACCGGGCAGCGCAACGTCTCCAGCATCTTGAGCGCACCCTCCTGCACCGTACCGAACAGCGTTGCCGGGCCGGTCAGACGAATATCTGCGCTATCGCGCAGCGCCAGCGCATTGGTTTGCGCCCACGCCTGCGAGGCGGTAATCAGCGCGGGCAGGTGGTTAAAGGTCTTTTCCATCCGCAGCAGCAGTGACCGGCGCTGTTCGCCGTCCAGCCGCTGTTGCTGCCCGGCGACGGCGAGCGCCAGCAGCATCAAATTGAGAACCGTGCAGTGATAGCCTTTTGTTTTCGCGCCAGCGGTTTCTTCGCCGCAGGGAACGGTAAGGATATAATCCGCCGCCCGGTCGATAGTCGCAGGCGCCACGCCAGCCATTGAGGCGGTGATATGACCAACATTGCGGGCGCGCTCCATCGCCGCCAGCGTTGAGAGGCTGCCGCCGCCCTGGGAGATGCCGACAACCAGCGCCTTGCCGCTGCGGGCAAGCGTCTCGTCGTCAAGCATAAACGGCCAGCAGACATCCACCGGCAATGCGCACCAGCGCTGCATAAACGCGCGAGCGGTCAACGCGCCGTGGTATGACGTGCCGGAGCCTGTCAGCATAATGCGGGTGACGCCGCGTTCCGTTAGCGCCTGCGCCGCGCGCCAGAGATCTTCCCGCGTCTGCGTCAGCATCTCCAGCAGGCGAAGGGGAGTCTCGTTCATATAGTCTTCTACTTGCATAGTGTTACCTCTCGTCAAAGCAGGCCCAGCGCGCTGGCAAGAAGCCCAAACGCGACGGTGCCTAACAGGATCCAGTTAATGTTCACGCCCTTACGGATAAGTTTGTACATGCCAAGCGTGAAGAGCAGCGGCAGCAGGGAAGGGAGGATTTTGTCAATAAAATCCTGCACTTTCATGGTAGTCTGCCCGGCGGTAAAGCTCAGCGGGGTTGTAATGTCGATCATGCTGGCGGTCATGGCGCCGACGACCATCAACCCGACGATTGACGCGATATAAGTCACCCTGTCCATCAGCCCGCTTTGCCAGAGGCGCATCAGCCAGGTGGTCCCCGCCCGGTAGCCCAGTTTGAGGGCGTACCAGCGGCAGAGGATGTGCGGAATGTTATAGACCAGTAGAGCGAGAATCGGCCCCAGAATGCTGCCCTGCTGGGCAAAGTAGATCCCCATCCCGGCGGCGATAACTTTCAGCGATCCCCAAAAGATGGAATCGCCGATCCCGGCCAGCGGCCCCATCAGGCTGGTTTTAACGGCATTGATCGACTCTTCGTTAAAGTCCGGGTTGCGTTGATTTTCCTCCTCCATCGCAATCGACAGGCCAAAGACAAACGTTGACAGATGCGGCGTGGTATTAAACAGCACCAGATGGCGCTGTAAGGCGCGCCCCAGTTCGGCGGGGTCCTGGTAGATACGCTTTAGCGCTGGCGACATAGCGAAGGCATAGCCCATATGCTGCTGGCGTTCATAGTTCCACGATCCTTGCAACGTAAAGGAGCGCCAGAACACGCTGCGTAAATCGCGGGCGGTGATGCGGCTTTCGCTTTGCGAGTGAGCCTGTGCGTCGTCGATCAGGGTCTGCGTCACTTCACTCATGATTAGCCCTCCTGTTGGGATGTGTTAAGAAACTGGCTGATAATGAAAGCCAACACCACGGCAAACAGCGCGATGGCGATGATGTCCAGTTTGGTATATGCGGCGATCAGAAAGCCCAGCCCAAGGTAAGGTATTAATTTGCTGCTAAGCATCATGCTGATCAGCAACGCGAAACCCAGCGCCGGCAAAATCTTACTGGCGACAACCAGGCCATTGGTAATAAAGGCGGGAATGGCGTCGAGGAACCAGGTGACGGCGGCAGAACCGAGCAAAATGGCGAAAAAGACCGGCAGAAAACCGCTTAGAAAATAGAGCAGCGTTGGGCCTCCCAGGTGCATAACGGCAACCATCTGGGTATTACCCTGCGCCGCATAACGATCGGCCATGTGGCCAAAGCGGGCGTTAACCACGCGCACCAGGACGCCGAGGGTCTGCGCCAGCATAGAGATAGGAATCGCGATGGTCAGCGCCGCTTCGGGCCCGCGCCCGGACATAATAGAAAACGCGGTCGCCAGTACCGAACCGGTGACGACATCAGGCGGTACCGCGGCGCCGATAGCGACATTACCTAAAAAGATCAGTTCCAGCGTCGCGCCGATCAGAATGCCTTCGTGTAAATTGCCGCAGACCAGACCGGTGAGGGCGCACATCACCAGCGGACGGTCAATCATCGACACGCCGAGTAAACGCCCGTCAAGAATGCCCAGTGCGGCAATCAGGCCGAGCAGCGTTGCGGTGAGCAACATAGTGACCTCCGGGTTCAGAGTTTATCGTTAAGCAATTCGGCGGAATGGGCCGGAACCTGGCGCATTTCCAGACGGATGCCTTTGGCTTTTAGCGCCTGGCTATCGGCAATCTCCTGCTCGGTCAGGTATATGGCTTTGCCGAACTGCTGCGCGCCCTCTTTTTGCGCGATACCGCCGTAGTTGATAACGCTAATCCCTGGCACTTTCTCGGCGAAGGCGAGGGTTTCGGCGGTATTTCCCAGCACCACCATCACTTTTTTGTGATCCAGCTTGCCGCTGGCGAGTTTTTCCGCCGCCTGTTCCACCGTGATAATGTCCAGCGACACGCCAGCGGGTTTTGCCAGACTTAATGACATAGAGACAAACGCGTCGCCGGCGGCGTTGGCGTTAGCGACGATGATATGGTCGATATCCAGCGCCCGGGTCCAGGCGAAGACCACCTGGCCGTGCAGCAGGCGGTAATCAATGCGCACTAATTTGATCATGGGATTCTCCCTGTAGGTCAGAGGATGGTTGTGTTATTAGCGTGTTGATAAAGACAATGGATTCACGCGCCGCATTGGTGGCGTAGGTAATGGCCGCGTCTGTGCTTTCTTCTTCACAGAGTAAAAACTCCAGCAGCAGGGTCATGTTGACGCCAGCCACCACAAAAACGTGACGGTGACGCATCAGCACTTTCGCGGCGCTATTGTTGATGCTGCCGCCGAGCAGATCGGTAAACACCACCACTTCTTCGCCGTTGGCCTGCGCGATCAGATTTTCGAGGGTTTGTTCAAGCTGCTCCGTGGTGACAATATCGCCATCGTAGGCGCAAACCGGTGTCACGCCGTGTTCGTCGCCAATCAGCAGCGATAGACTGTTAATAAGTCCGCGGGCAAAAGGGCCATGGCTGGCTACATAAACATGTCTCACCCGTTTTCTCCTTCATCCAGATAGGGGGTATCCAGATATGGCAAACGGCGTGCCAGTTTTAAATATTATTTATTTTCAATAGGTTGAAAGAGAAAGTTAACACTAGCGATGTAAAACTTGGCACTTCGCGCTATTGATCATTGGGGAACCTGGCAGAAAGGTGAAAAAAGCCGGACGGGCGTCCGGCTTAGGCAGGGGATTAAACTTCCGTCAGTGTGGTTTCAAGCGGCAGACGTGATTTCGGCAGCCCGGCGTTGAAATCCTCGACGCTATGATGGCCGACCGGCACCACGACCAGACTGGTATAGCCTTTTTCTTTCAGACCAAATTCAGCGTCGAGCACCTCGGCGTCGAAACCTTCAATGGGGACGGCGTCGAGACCCATCGCGGCGACGCCCAGCAGAAAGTTGCCGACGTTCAGATAAACCTGTTTCGCCATCCACTGGTGGTCATCTTTCAGCGAGACGCGGTGCATATCGGCGAAAAAGCGGCGACCTTTATCATTTGCCGCTTTAGCTTCCGGCGTAGCGAAACGGCCATCAGCATCTTCCTGATCGACGACGCGCTCAAGCCATGCGTCATCCATTGCGGTTTTGGCGCAGAAGACCACCACATGGGAGGCGTCCAGCATTTTGCGTTCGTTGAACGTGTAGTTTCCGGCAGCGGATTTTGCTACGCGCGCTTTGCCTTCTTCCGTACTGGCGACAATAAAGTGCCACGGCTGGGAATTGGTGCTGGAGGGGCTGTACTGTAGTAGTGTTTTTATTTTATCCGCTTCTTCGGCGGTCAGTTTTTTGCTGGGATCGAACGCCTTAGTGGAGTAGCGCTGTAAGGCGACAGAAACGATATCCATAAATGCTCCTGGTTGGTTTAGTACCCTTTTGTATCAGCAGGGTACCGGGTTATCGGTAAAAAGATAAGGGAGGAAAATGCGGAAACGGTTATTGCATCAGCGCGGCCGCAGGCGCAGTTGCTCTCTTTTAGGCAGCCCGTCTACGACCAGATTCCATGAGTCATTTATCAAATCGTTGAGTAGCGAGACGGTGATATCCTCGCCCGCATAGACTGAAATCCAGTGTTTCTTATTCATGTGATAGCCAGGCGCAATGCTGGGGTAAATTTGTTGATTTACCAGGGATTTTTGGGGATCCGACTTCAGGTTCACTACTGGGCGACAGTGATGTTCAGTGAACAGCATGAATATTTTGCCGCCGACTTTAAACACATCGTACTGTGGGCCGAAAGGCCAGCAGTGTTCGGTAAAAGGCAGTTCCAGCGCAAAGCGTTTTGCACAGGCGTGCAGTGTTTGACCGTCCATTATTGCTCCTCGCGAGTCAGCGCGCGCCACATGGCTTCGAATCCCAGCGCAATATATTCGCCAGCGCGAGCGGGATCGCGCGCGGCGAAATCCATTGTTGTTTCAGCCAGCGCCAGAAAAAGGCCGTCGCCGAAGGCGCGGTACTCATCCGACATAAACACCATCAAAACGGAACGATGACATAAATCGCGCAATTCGGGGAACATATCGTCGGCCCGTTGTTCCGTCTCTTTGGTGAGCTTTTCGCTGACGGCCAGTTGACGGATCGCCCGATGGCGCGCGGGATGGTTCAGACCCCAACTGATGTAACTGTTCCAGATAAAACGAGTCATCATTTTGGCATCGGTAATGGATCGATCCAGCTCCATTATCATTGACTGGCAGAGATCCTGCTTTAAATGCAAATACAACGTGTTAATCAGCTCATCTTTGGTCGCGAAATAGCGAAACAATGTTCCTTCTGCAACACCTGCGTTACGCGCAATCACCGCCGTTGAGGCGGCGATACCGGATTGCGCTATCGCCTGGGTTGCCGCTTCCAGTAATGCTTGTTTTTTGTCTTCACTCTTCGGACGAGCCACTACACGTTACCCTTATGCCTGTAAAAACATGATTGAATCATGCCCGTTGTCGCGTCGCAACGGTGAATGTCAACCTTTGAAAAGTACCTTGACGGCGTATCTTTGCTTTTTATAATGAGTGCTTACTCACTCATAATCAAGGGCTGCCGCATGAAGTGGTAGAAAAGCATATTGCAGGCCATGCGATAAGCCGTCTCACAATTTATGTGGTTATTACTATGCTTATTGCTGTTGCCGTAAATGTGCGGTGCGGGAGCCGCTGACGAGTTTGATAGAGGGGAGAGCACGATGACCATTTCCGCTCAGGTTATCGACACGATTGTCGAGTGGATTGATGATAATTTGAATCAGCCGTTACGTATTGATGATATTGCCCGTCATGCGGGGTATTCCAAGTGGCACCTGCAGCGCCTTTTTATGCAGTACAAAGGGGAGAGTCTGGGGCGCTACGTGCGTGAACGGAAGCTAAAACTGGCGGCGCGCGACCTGCTCGACACCGACCAGAAGGTGTATGATATTTGTCTCAAGTATGGTTTTGATTCGCAGCAAACCTTTACGCGCATTTTTACCCGCACGTTCAACCTGCCGCCAGGCGCTTATCGTAAAGAAAAGCATGGCCGTACGCATTGAAATGTTTAATCGGCCAGCGAAAACCAGCGCCGCCAGATAAAGCGAATAACATAATATTCCAGCGCGCCGAGCAACAGAAACCATAAACAAAACAACAAAGTATAAAGCTGGTTGAGATCCATAAGATGAAAGATCCCGACCAGTTTTTGCGCCAGCGCAAGGCCGAGCGAAGGGGCGGGCAGCAGCAGGCTGGAGAGCAACGCCATCAGCAAAATACCGGCAGCGGTCATCAATGATTCAAGCGGGTGTTTCATGGCTTTGTTAAACGTAAGTTAAAACGCCATTGTCCGGGATATCGCCTGGTAAGGCAAATATGCTGTCTATTGTCCCGCCCAGATTTCACAATGTTTTTGTACCAGACCTATCAGCGATCCGCCGTCGGCAATAAACTCCCGCATATATTGCGCTTCGTTACCGCCTTTTTTCACCTGCAGACGTAGCGCGTCAATGGCGCTGTCTGCGCCCAGCTTGCGCGCAGAGGGGGTAACGTTGTCCAGCAGACGCAGCGTATCATCTGCCAGGCGACGGCGGTCGCCGGTATAGACATCGGTTAGCACGCCCTCCAGACCATAGCGGCAAGCCTGAAAACGGTTGAATTTATATAACAGATAGTCTTGTTCCTGCGGTTTAAAGGGACGCTCGGTCAGCAGCCAGTGCGCGGTCGCCTGAATCAACCCTGCCATATTGATGGCATGATCAAGGGTGAGCGGCGTATCCATCACCCGAACTTCTACCGTGCCAAAGGCCGGGCTGGGGCGGATATCCCAGTGCAAATCTTTGATGCTGTCGATCATCGTGGTGTAAGACAGACGGCGAAATAGTCCGGCAAACTCTTGCCAGTTACTGACCCACGGCATGGGACCGTTATCGGGAAAAGCGGAAAAAATATTCAGGCGCGCGCAGGCAAAACGGGTGTCAGATCCTTGCATATAGGGGGACGCGGCGGAGAGCGCAATAAAGTGCGGCACAAAATGCGACAGCCCGTGTAAAAGATAAATCGCATCGTCGCCGTTCGCGCAGCCGACGTGGACATGCTGACCGAAAACCGTCGCCTGTTGAATTAAATAGCCGAAATTTTCCAGCGTGCGTTGATAGCGCTCATTATCACAGACCTCCTGACGCTGCCATTTTTGAAAAGGGTGCGTACCGCCGCCGCAAATGCCAAGATGGTGTTCCGACGCCGCCTGTAAAATAACGTGCTGCATGGCAGAAAGTTGGGCCGCCGCCTGGTCAATATCGCGGCAGACGCCCGTGGCCATCTCCAGCATACTTTCGGTGATATCGTGCTTAATTTCTCCCGCAGTAAGTTGGGGCTTAACGGTGTCGATCAGCGTAGAAGAGTCCTGGCTTAAATCGTAGCCAGGTGGATTGATCACCTGCATCTCCAGCTCAATACCAAGCGTATAAGGTTCAGAAACGTGAAAATCATTCAGCGCCATAGCGATCTCATTTATCGGTGTATTGCGCTAAGTATAGAAGCGGGAGCGCTCCTGTCGTGGGGAAAGCGCGTTATTGCAGAAACAAGAGTAATAACGCTATTGCCACGTTGAAACCATTCTGTACGGACGGTACGTTCAGCCATCGTGGCGGCAAAGGCTGGCAGCAGATGTAACGAGATGTGCGTGGCGGTAAGCGAGGTAACTTTTGCGCTATTGAATCCCGGGAGCGTGACGCGGTCTGAAAAGGCTTTATAAACGCTCTCTTTGGCGGAGAAAGCCAGCGTCAGGGCAAGCGGAAAAGGGAGCGAGCTCGCCTGGAGAATTTGGCGCTCATCGCTATCAATAATGGACGGCGCCAGCTCTGTCGCCGTGTGCTGACTCATGATTTTTTCTATATCAATGCCGATACGCTGTCGGGATATGACGGCCAGCGCCGTTGTCGCACAGTGGCTGATGCTGCCAAATAGGCCGTCCGGCCATAGCGGCTGTCGCTTCTCGCCAATACCGGGCACTGTCCTGACGCCCACCTCGCGTAGCGCATGAACGGCGGCGATGCGGCCTGCCAGATGTTCAGCTTTACGCTTGCGTCCGGCAGACCGGAGCCGATCGTGATGAGGTAGCCATAGCAGGTCGTGTTCGTGAAAGCTACTCGCATCAAAGTCGACGATATGCAGCCTGCGTCCGGCAAAGGGAAGAGGAAAATGAGATGTCCGCATCGTTTTTTGCTAATTCCCTCCCCGAATGAGGGAGGGAAGGTTGCCATCAGAAATGGGTATTAATGCTCATATACCACGTACGTCCCGGTTCGTTATAGGTGTACGCGCCAGCACCCGCCATATAAGCGCCAGTTTGCGTATCCCTGACGGTTTGCGCGTTACCTTCACGCCACAGACGTTTGTCAAAGAGGTTATCCACGCCACCGGTCAGGCTGACATTTTTGGTCACGTCCCAGGTCGCGCTCAGGCCAACAATACTGTATGGGCTGACCGCTTGCTTATCTGTTCCGGTAACGGGGTTACCCTGATAATCATATTTCTTCGGCTCTTGTTTGCCGTACCAGGTGAAGGTCGATTGCAGAGAAACGTCCTGACGTACCTGCCAGCTCAGGGTTGAGTTAAGCGTGTACTGTGGAATAATCGACAGGCGTTCGCCGGTCTCTTTGTTTTTGCTCTGCAGCATATACGTAACGTTATTCGTCCAGTTGACGGTGTCGCTAACCGGTACGTTTAACGTGCCTTCCAGACCTTCAACGACCGCTTTCGGCACGTTCTCCCACTGATAAACATCCGTTTTGCCGTTGTTGATACGCTGCAACGGCACCGTACCCGCTTCAATCTTATTGCGGTAATCATTGCGGAACCAGGTGATGCCGGCCAGCCAGCCATCGCGTTTAAATTCCAGACCGATCTCTTTATTGATGCTGGTTTCGGCTTTCAGATCATCGTTACCCATCATATAGCAGCCGATGCCGGTACCCGCGCCAGTCGCGTAGCAACCCTGACCTTTGCTATACAAAATATAGTTTGGGTTAGTCTGGTACAGACTCGGGGCTTTATAAGCGCGGGCGATCCCCATTTTCAGGGTAAAGTCATCCCCCAGACCTTGTGACAGGTTCAGCGACGGGCTCCAGTTATCCCCCACAATACTGTGATGATCGAAACGTAGCCCCGGCGTCAGCATGGTGCTGTCGGTCAGTTCCATGTTGTTTTCAGCAAACAGAGAGAAAATTTCCGCTTTTGAATAGGGGCTACGATTGGTACTGCTGTAACCCGGGATATTTCCCCCCATAAAGGTTTGCGAGTTGGAGAGCTCGTCTTTCATACGCTGTTGGGCCCATTCGGTACCCAGCGTCAGGTTTTGATTGACCAGCAGATCGAAAGGAAGGCTCACTTCGCTGTGTAGGGTGACGTCATTCAAATCGGCATCGGCATATTTTTGCGATGCTTTGGGATCGAAAATTCCTTCGGTGCCGCCTGCCAGGCCTTCCGGCATCCGGGAGTTACGGGTATGTTCGTATTGCACCCAGTTACTGATGGTTACGCCATTATTCCAGCCGCCGTTCCAGGTCAGAGAGTAGTTCTGCCGATAGAGGCGGTTCGTCTCTTTTCCGTAATTATCTTTCACCAGTTGGTTCGTATTGGTGTTCTGAGTATCACCGGCATAGAGGTTGCCCTGGCGACTGTAACCGGCCTCCAGCTCCAGAGACTGAAGCGGAGCAAAATCCCAACGAACCACGCCGTTGATATCTTTGTTAATGACCCCCTCGCGTCCTGCCGGTAGCGTGTCGGCGTAACTCCCGGTACGTTCAGACTGATGCCCCTGGTTAATATTACGCGCATCCGCCTGCGTTTTGTCGAGGTTGCCATACAGACGGAAGCTGAAATCCCCGCCCAGCGGGCCGTTCAGGCTAAAGTTAGTGCGTTTGGTCGCACCTTCGTCTTTATGTTCCGGCGCGTTGAAATAGGTATTCCAGGAACCGTGCCACTCGCTACCGCCTTTTTTGGTAATGATATTGACCACGCCACCCGCCGCGCCGTTACCGTAGCGTGCGGCGGCAGGGCCACGCAGCACTTCAATGCGTTCGATCATCTCCGGCGGCACCCACGCGGTATCGCCGCGGGTATCGCGTTCGCCGCGCCAGCCCAGGCGCACCGAGTTACGGCTGGTGACGGGTTTACCGTCTATCAGGATAAGGGTGTTTTCCGGCCCCATGCCGCGAATATCGATTTGGCGATTATTCCCGCGCTGACCGCTGGTGGAGTTGCCGGTCAGGTTCACGCCCGGCATGGTGCGGATGATTTCTGACACGTCGCGCGCGGGCGGATTTTTGCGGATCTCATCGGCGGTGATGGTGGATACGCCTGGCGCCTGTAGGTTTTGCTGGGCAGCGGTCACCACGATGGTGTCTTCATTGGTGAGCGCAGCGCTATCGGTTTTGTCTTCCGCCATCACGGGCAGAGCGGCCCCGTAAATCCCTAAATTGACCAGTAAGGTCAGGGAATGAATCTTCTTGTTCATTGTATATCCTGCTTTTCTTTAGCCACATAAGCCAAAGCGCCCGTCAAAGGCATTGGCCGGGTGGTGAAATTGTGTTCGCGCGTCCCATAGCGCGACAATACGCTATTGCAAATGCAAATAGTTATCAATAATATTATCAATATATTTCACCTTTTATATACAAAATTCATAATAAACACAGGGTTATAATGAAAGAGGCGCTGGCAACGGGAAGTGAGGCCTGGTGGAGGACGAAAACCGGGCCGGAATGGATACGGGAAAAAGACGGAAATTATCGGGTCACTTTTTGGTGGCGCGACCCGCAGGGAAACGAAACACACTCCCCGATACGGCGTGTCTGGGTCTACATCACTGGCGTAACCGATCATCATCAAAACGCGCAGCCTCAGACGATGGCGCGTATTGCCGGAACGGATGTCTGGCGCTGGAGCACGGCGCTTAGCGCTAACTGGCGCGGCAGCTACTGTTTTATTCCTACCGAGCGAGATGACGTTTTTGCCGCTTTTGCGCCGGGCGAAACGCCCGATCGGAACGCGCTGCGTGAAGGCTGGCGACAGCTATTACCGCAGGCGATTGCCGACCCGCTTAATTCGCAAAGCTGGCGGGGAGGACGTGGTCATGCGGTTTCAGCGCTGGAAATGCCGGATGCGCCCCTTCAGCCGGGATGGGATCGTCCTGAAACGCCGTACTCGCCGCCTTTGATGATGCAGTGGCATAGCGAACGTCTGGGTAACTCCCGCCGCGTATGGATATTGACGACCGGAGACGAGGCGCCGGAGGAAAGACCGTTGGCTATTCTGCTGGACGGTCAATTCTGGGCAGAAAATATGCCCGTCTGGCCCGCGCTCGCCTCGCTGACTCATCAACGCCTGCTTCCCGGTGCCGTCTACCTGCTGATTGACGCGATTGATACTCACCACCGCAGCCAGGAGTTGCCCTGCAATGCCGACTTCTGGCTGGCGGTGCAGCAGGAACTGTTGCCGCAAGTCAGAGCCGTGACGCCTTTTAGCGATGATGCCGGGCGAACGGTGGTCGCCGGACAGAGTTTTGGCGGCCTGTCGGCGCTGTATGCCGGCCTGAACTGGCCGACGCGTTTTGGCTGTGTACTAAGCCAGTCAGGATCGTTCTGGTGGCCTCATCGCATCACCCCGCCGGAGGGGGAAGTCATTACCCGGCTGAAAACCGGCGCATTATGCGCGCGCGGACTGCGTATCGTACTGGAAGCCGGCGTGCGTGAGCCGATCGTGTTTCAGGCAAATCAGGCGCTTTATGCCCAACTGAACACCTCGCAGCAGTCCATTTTCTGGCGTCAGGTTGACGGCGGACACGATGCGCTTTGCTGGCGCGGCGGGCTAACGCAAGGGCTGATGCTGCTTTGGCAGCCGCTTATCGACACGCTTTAACCGGGCACATGTCCATGACAGGAGTTGAGTATGGAGTTCAGTAATCCCTTCGATAATCCGCAGGGACAGTTTTACATCCTGCAAAATGCGCAGCGTCAATTCAGCCTTTGGCCAGCGGCATGTGCGCTTCCCGCAGGCTGGGACGTGGTATGCGAACCGCAATCGCAGGACGCGTGCCAGCAGTGGCTTAATACGCGCTGGACAACACTGAATCCGGCGCATTATGCCGATAAGCAGGAGGCGAAATGACGCAGCGTTTACCGTTAGTCGCCGCTCAGCCGGGGATCTGGATGGCGGAAAAACTCTCTGATTTACCCTCCGCCTGGAGCGTGGCGCACTACGTGGAACTGAATGGCGAGCTGGATGCCCCCTTGCTGGCAAAAGCGGTAGCGGTAGGGATGCAACAGGCGGATACGCTACGGATGCGTTTTACCGAAGAGAACGGCGAGGTCTGGCAATGGATAGATCCTGAGCACACCTTCAGCGAGCCCCCGATTGCCGATTTACGCGACCATCCCGATCCGCATCACGCGGCGCTGGCGTTAATGCAGGCGGATTTACGGCAAAACCTGCGCGCAGATAGCGGTAAGCCGCTGGCGTTTCACCAGTTAATCCGCATTGATGATACCCGCTGGTATTGGTATCAGCGCTATCACCATTTGCTGGTGGATGGCTTTAGCTTCCCGGCGATAACCCGCCAGATTGCGGCGATTTATCGCGCCTGGCAGAGCGACGCCCCTACGCCGGAGTCGCCTTTTACCCCCTTTGCGGATGTGGTCGAGGAATATCAGCGCTATCACCAGAGCGAGGCCTGGCAGCGTGACGGCGCCTTCTGGGCGCAGCAGCGCCGCGAGCTGCCGCCGCCAGCGTCAATTTCTGCCGCGCCGTTGCCGGGGCGGTCGGCGAGCGCGGATGTTCTGCGTATGAAATTGAGCGCGCCGGCGGGGGCGTTTCGCCAACTGGCGGCGCACATGCCTGAGATACCGCGAGCGGATCTTGCCCTGGCGCTGGTGACGTTGTGGCTGGGACGATTATGCGGGCGAATGGATTATGCCGCCGGATTTATCTTTATGCGGCGGATGGGCTCAGCGGCGTTAACGGCGACCGGGCCTGTCCTTAACGTGTTGCCGCTGGCGGTTAACCTTTATGCGACGGAAGATCTGCCAACGCTGGCGAAGCGTCTTGCGGCGCAGTTAAAGAAGATGCGCCGCCACCAGCGTTACGACGCCGAACAGATTGTACGCGATAGCGGGCGAGCCGCAGGGGAGACGCCGCTATTTGGCCCGGTGCTTAACATAAAAATGTTTGATTATTATCTGGATCTTCCTGGCATACAGGCGCAAACCCATACCCTGGCGACGGGGCCGGTTAACGATCTTGAACTGGCGCTTTTTCCGGATGAAAACGGCGGTCTGGATATTGAATTGCTGGCGAATGCACAGCGTTACGATGATGCCACGCTCTCCCGCCATGCCTTACGATTGATGGCGCTTATCACGCAGTTTGCGGATAACCCGGCGCTGCGCTGCGGCGATGCGCAAATGCTGCTGGCGGAAGAACAAACGCAATTAGCACACCTTAATAATACGGCGGTAACGATTCCCGCCGCCACGCTTAGCGATTTGGTGGCGCAGCAGGCGCAAAAAACGCCAGAGGCTTCCGCGTTGGCAGATGCGCATTATCACTTTACCTACCGTGAAATGCGCGAACAGGTTGTGGCGCTGGCGTATGCGCTGCGGGAACGCGGCGTTCAGCCTGGCGATAGCGTGGCGGTGGCGTTGCCACGGTCGGTTTTTCTGACCTTAGCGCTGCATGGCATTGTCGAGGCGGGCGCCGCCTGGCTGCCGCTGGATACCGGTTATCCTGACGATCGGCTGCGAATGATGCTGGAAGATGCGCAGCCGAAACTGTTAATTACGACTCAGGCGCAGCTGGCGCGCTTTCACGATATTCCGGGGATGGAATATTTGTGTTATAGCCAACCGCTACCGGTCAGTGACGCCACTCCGCTGGGGCTGTCGTTACCGCATCATACCGCTTACATCATTTTCACCTCTGGCTCGACGGGTAGGCCGAAAGGAGTGATGGTGGGACAAACGGCGATAGTCAACCGGCTGCTGTGGATGCAGGATCACTATCCGTTGACGGCGGATGATGTAGTAGCGCAAAAAACGCCGTGCAGTTTTGACGTCTCAGTATGGGAGTTTTTCTGGCCGTTTATCGCCGGGGCGAAACTGGTGATGGCTGAACCGGAAGCGCACCGCGACCCGCTCGCGATGCAACGGTTCTTTGCGCAATACGGCGTCACGACCACTCATTTTGTGCCGTCGATGCTGGCGGCCTTTATTGCCTCGCTCACGCCAGCGTCGGCTGGGAAAAGCTGCGCTTCCTTAAAGCGCGTTTTCTGTAGCGGCGAGGCCCTGCCGACGGCGCTGTGCCGCGAATGGGAGACGTTAACCAACGCGCCGCTACACAATCTATACGGGCCAACGGAGGCCGCGGTGGATGTGAGCTGGTATCCGGCCTGTGGCGATGAGCTGGCGGCTGTTGACGGCAACAGTATCCCGATTGGTTATCCCGTCTGGAATACCGGTTTACGTATTCTCGATGCGCATATGCAGCCGGTGCCGCCGGGCGTGGCTGGCGATCTCTATCTTACCGGTATCCAACTGGCGCAGGGCTATCTGGGGCGTCCGGATCTTACCGCCAGCCGTTTTATCGCCGATCCTTTTGCGCCAGGCGAACGGATGTACCGTACCGGAGATGTGGCGCGCTGGCTGGATTCCGGCGCGGTGGAGTACCTGGGGCGCAGCGACGATCAGCTCAAAATTCGGGGGCAACGTATTGAACTGGGCGAGATTGACCGCGTCATGCAAACGCTGCCGGATGTTGAACAGGCGGTAGCACATGCCTGCGTCTTTAATCAGGCGGCGGCGACGGGCGGGGATGCCCGGCAACTGGTCGGCTATCTGGTGTCGCACTCCGGTTTGCCGCTGGATTTACCGGCGCTGCAGGAAAAATTACGCCAAAAACTTCCCGCGCATATGGTGCCAGTTGTGCTGTTGCAACTTGCCAGCTTGCCGCTTAGCGCTAATGGCAAGCTGGATCGTAAAGCCCTGCCGCTGCCGGACCTGACGCCGCGCGTGAAAGGGCGTGCGCCGCAGTCCGCAACGGAGATTGCTGTCGCCGCGGCGTTTTCCCGCCTGCTGGGCTGTGAGATTAACGACGTTGAAAGTGATTTCTTTGCGCTGGGCGGACATTCGCTGCTGGCGATGAAACTGGCCGCGCAGCTAAGTCAGACGTTTAACCGCCAGGTGACGCCGGGGCAGGTGATGGTGGCGTCTGACGTGGCGCAGTTAAGTAAGCTGCTCGATACTGACGATGACGAACGCTCGCGCAATCTGGGGTTCGGGCCGCTGTTGCCGCTGCGTGAAAGCGATGGTCCAACGTTATTTTGTTTCCATCCGGCGTCGGGGTTCGCCTGGCAATTTAGCGTATTATCACGCTATCTCAGCCCGTCGTGGTCGATTATGGGGATTCAGTCGCCGCGCCCCGCTGGCCCTATGCAAACCGCAACCACCCTTGATGAGGTATGTGAACATCATCTGGCGACATTGCTCGCCCGGCAGCCGCATGGCCCTTATTATTTATTAGGCTATTCGCTGGGCGGGACGCTGGCGCAAGGGATCGCCGCCCGGTTGCGCGCACGCGGCGAAACGGTGGCGTTTTTGGGGTTACTGGACACCTGGCCGCCGGAAACGCAAAACTGGCGGGAAAAAGAGGCGAATGGCCTCAATCCGGACGTATTGGCGGAAATTGAACGTGAACGCGCTGCGTTTGTCGCCGCGCAGGAGGGAAATGCCTCCGACGCCTTATTTACCGCCATTGAAGGCAATTATGCGGATGCCGTCCGATTGCTGACGACGGCGCATAGCGTACCGTTTGATGGACATGCTACGCTCTTTGTGGCGGATAAAACGGTGCCGGAAGGCGTATCGCCTGAACAGAGCTGGTCGCCGTGGATAGCGTCTTTGGCTATTTATCGCCAGTCGTGCGCGCATGTAGATATTATTTCTCCCTCCGCTTTTGAAACTATCGGGCCCATCATCAGCGAACTTATTAATAAATAACGGGCGTTGTTTCTGCCTTTAACAAATTAAATCCTGAAACCCATAATAATTACTAATTATTATGGGTTTTTTATTGCAACTATTAATTCTTTTAACATAAGTGATACATGCTACAGGCAAGTTTAATTCCGAATATTTAGCTTTTCGGGCACTGGCGCGTAAAGATTGTTTCGGATAATTCTGACTTGCTGTTAGAATCTCTGACAGGAATGTGTTCTTTCATTGGATAAAGTTTTCAGGTCATACGGCATGCCATCTCTTAATGTAAAACAAGAAAAAAATCAGTCATTTGCAGGTTACTCACTGCCGCCCGCCAACAGTCATGAAATCGATTTGTTCAGCCTTATAGAGGTGTTATGGCAGGCGAAACGTCGTATTCTTGCTACCGTTTTCGCCTTTGCGTGCGTGGGGTTGCTTCTGTCCTTTCTGCTGCCGCAAAAATGGACCAGCCAGGCGATTGTCACACCGGCGGAGTCGGTACAATGGCAGGGGCTGGAGAGAACGTTGACCGCGCTGCGCGTGTTGGATATGGAGGTAAGCGTTGATCGGGGCAGCGTATTTAATCTGTTTATTAAAAAGTTTAGCTCGCCCTCGCTGCTGGAAGAATATCTTCGTTCTTCTCCGTATGTCATGGATCAATTAAAAGGCGCGCAAATAGAAGAGCAGGATCTTCACCGGGCGATTGTCGTGCTGAGCGAAAAAATGAAAGCGGTGGACAGTAATGTCGGCAAGAAAAATGAAACGTCGTTATTTACGTCGTGGACGCTGAGTTTTACCGCGCCGACGCGGGAAGAAGCGCAAAAAGTGCTGGCTGGCTATATTCAGTACATCTCTGATATCGTCGTGAAAGAGACGCTGGAAAATATTCGTAACCAGCTGGAAATCAAAACCCGCTATGAGCAGGAAAAGCTGGCGATGGATCGAGTGCGTCTCAAAAATCAGCTTGATGCCAATATTCAACGTCTTCATTATTCGCTGGAAATCGCCAACGCCGCCGGTATTAAGAGACCGGTTTACAGCAATGGTCAGGCGGTAAAAGATGATCCGGATTTTTCTATTTCTCTCGGCGCGGATGGTATTTCCCGCAAACTGGAAATTGAAAAAGGGGTAACGGACGTGGCCGAGATCGACGGTGATTTGCGTAACCGTCAATACCATGTTGAACAACTGGCGGCAATGAATGTGAGTGACGTGAAGTTTACCCCGTTTAAATATCAACTGTCGCCGTCTCTGCCAGTGAAAAAAGATGGCCCGGGTAAAGCCATCATTATTATCCTGGCGGCGTTGATTGGCGGTATGATGGCCTGCGGCGGCGTATTACTGCGTCACGCGATGGTCTCTCGTAAAATGGAAAACGCGCTGGCGATAGATGAGCGGTTAGTCTGATTTACCCAAAAGCCGGATAGCGATATCCGGCTTTGTCATCTGTGTGGGCGACTATCGCCGCCCCAGCGGTACCACCAGCGGCGTCCCGGCAACCGGATCGTCGATAATCATACAGCGCAGTCCATAGATTTTTTCGATAAGCTCAGCGGTAACAATCTCTTTCGGCGCGCCCTGTGCGACAATATTACCTTCGCGTAATGCAATCAAATGCGTGGCGTATCGGCAGGCCTGATTCAGGTCATGCAGGACGGCGGCGAGCGTATAGCCTTTTTCGCGGTTGAGATCGCTTAACAACTCCAGCAAATCAATTTGATGGCTAATATCCAGCCACGTTGTCGGCTCATCCAGCAGCATGATGGACGTTTCCTGCGCCAGCACCATGGCTATCCACGCCCGCTGGCGTTGGCCGCCGGACAGAGTATCTACGCTTTGCGTCGCCAGTGAGGTGATACCTGTTGCACGCATGGCACTGGCGACGGCATCGGCATCTTCCTTACGCCAGCGGGTAAATAACGGCTGATGCGGATAACGCCCTCTGGCGACCAGCTCTTGTACGGTGATATCGCCCGGCGTAGTGGCGTTTTGCGCCAGCAATCCGATGCGCCGCGCCACCTCTTTACTGGCGTAACGCTGTATCTGTTCGCCATCCAGCCAGACATGGCCGTCAACAGGCGTCATCAGACGGCTTAGCGTGCGTAGCAACGTTGACTTGCCGCAGCCGTTAGGGCCGATGATGGCGGTAAAATGGCCGTCCGGAATCGAAACATTAAGGTTTTTTGCGACGGTATAGCTGCCATAACCCAGCGTTAACTGGTCGCCGCGCAAACGGGCTACGGATTCGGTCATTTTTTGCGGGACTCCTGAATTAACAAGACGATAAGGTAAATACCGCCGAGGCTGACGGTGACCACGCCCACTGGAAGCTGATAAGGCATAAACAGTTGCTGCGCGCACGCATCGGCGGCCAGTAGTAACAACGCGCCGCACAGCGCCGACTGAGTTAATCCCCAGCGCGCTGTGCCGCTAAGACGGCGGGCGATGTGCGGCGCGACAAGGGCAATAAACGAGATGGGGCCAGCCAGTGCCGTTGCCGCAGCGGTGAGCGACACCGCCACCAGCATCAGCATCAGGCGTGACCGCTCCACGCTAACACCCAGCGCGCAGGCGCTGTCATCGCCCATTTCCAGCAGCCGCATACGACGCACCAGTAGCGCGGCGCCTGTCAGCATCACAATAATCAGCGGCGCCGAAGGCCAGGTTTTTGCCCATGTCAGACCGTTGAGCGACCCGGCGTTCCATAAGCCGGCGGTGAGCGCCGTTTCCAGCGACGCCTGCAACAGAAGCCAGGTATTAAAGGCGACTAACATCGCGCGGATGCCGATACCGATGATAATCAGCCGGAAAGTTTCAATCCCGTTACGCCAGGCGAGCAGCCAGACAATCAATGACGTGACGATACCGCCCGCCATTGCCGCCAGCGCGATCGCGGTAAGATGCTGGCCAAACAGGACCATTGCGACCAGTACGCCGCTCCAGGCGCCAGTATTAAAGCCCATCACATCAGGGCTGCCTAGCGGGTTACGCATCAACGACTGAAAAATCGCGCCACTGACGCCAAGCGCAGCGCCAATCAGCAGCGCCATTAATACGCGCGGTAGTCGCCATTCGGTTACGACAAGGGTGATGTTACGCGGCGCGTCGCCCAGCAGCGCGGCAATAATCTGCCCGGTCTCAAGAGGCACGGCGCCGCTTTGCAGGCTCCATAAGCCAATGGCGAAGCAGCCAGCCGCCAGAATCAGGCAGCTTACGATAAGCCGACGAGAAAGAAACATCACAGGCCGCCTCCGCTCGATTTACGGCGTACCAGAAAGATAAGTACCGGCGCGCCGATAAACGCACTGACGACCGATACGCGGAGTTCGCCCGGCACCAACAGACGACCAATAATATCGGCAAAAAGCAGCAGAGCAGGGGTTGCCAGTAGCGTCACTGGCAGCGACCAGCGGTGGTCTGCGCCCACCAGCCAACGCGCCATATGCGGCATCATCAGACCAATAAAGGCGATAGGGCCGACCAGCGCCGTTGCGCTGCCGCACAAGACGGTAATCGCCAGTAAACCGATAAGTTGGGTGCGCGCCACTTTACTCCCCAGCGCCGTCGCGGTATCGCTGCCGAGGCTCAGGCTGTTCAGCGCACGGCTCAGAAATAGCGCCACGATCCCAGCGATAACCACGGGCGCGAGCGCGACTTTCAACGTTTGCAGGCTGCGAATGTCCAGCGATCCTGCCTGCCAGAAGCGAAGCTGGTCATAGACCTCTGGATTTAACAGCGCGATGCCGCTGGTCAGTCCTTCCAGTACCGCCCCAAGCGCCACGCCCGCCAGTGTCAGGCGGACCGGGCTTAACTGGCCGCCGCCCTGACTACCGGTGAAGGCGACAATCAGCGATGCGATAAGCGCGCCGCTAAATGCCATGAAAAGCTGTTCCAGCGGCGTGGAGAAACCAAACAGCGCCGCGCCCAGTACAATGGCGAAGCTGGCGCCGTTGTTAACGCCCAGAATCCCCGGGTCGGCGAGCGGGTTGCGAGTAAGTGTTTGCATGAGCGCCCCGGCGAGACCCAACGCGCCGCCTGCCAGTAATCCGGCCAGCGTACGCGGCAAACGCGCATCCAGGACGATAGTGCAATCGGCGCTTTGGCACACGCCGGTGAACGCCTCCAGCACGACGGCGGCGGGCAGCGGTTTCGCGCCAATGACCAGGCTTAAAACCGCGGCGAGACTCAGTAATAACAACAATCCGGGCACGGCAAACGCGCGCGTCACGGAAAACGAGCATGACATAGTAACTTCCCTGATAATGATAGTAATTATCGTTATCTATCTTATTTGGTTATGTTAGCATGTGCAGCCATTGAATGGATATTTAAAAAAACTCGCATTAAGGCGTTGTAATGAATCGACAATCCTGGCTGCTCAATCTCAGCCTGTTGAAGACGCACCCTGCATTTCGCGCAGTATTTCTGGCCCGTTTTATCTCTATTGTCTCGCTGGGGCTGCTTGGCGTGGCGGTTCCGGTACAGATCCAAATGATGACGCACTCCACCTGGCAGGTAGGACTGTCGGTAACGTTAACCGGCGGCGCCATGTTTATTGGCTTAATGGTGGGCGGTGTGCTGGCCGATCGCTACGAACGCAAAAAGGTGATTCTGCTGGCGCGCGGTACTTGCGGTATTGGCTTTATTGGCCTGTGCGTGAACGCGCTGTTGCCGGAACCATCATTGCTGGCGATATATCTCCTTGGCCTGTGGGACGGCTTTTTCGCGTCTCTGGGCGTGACCGCGTTACTGGCGGCGACGCCAGCGCTGGTCGGAAGAGAAAATCTGATGCAGGCTGGCGCGATTACCATGCTGACGGTACGTCTGGGATCGGTTATTTCCCCGATGTTGGGGGGCATATTGCTTGCCAGCGGCGGCGTAGCCTGGAACTATGGGCTGGCGGCCGCCGGGACGTTTATTACGCTATTGCCGCTACTGACGCTGCCGCGACTGCCTGTTCCTCCGCAGCCGCGGGAAAATCCATTTATTGCGTTACTGGCGGCATTTCGTTTTTTGCTCGCCAGTCCGCTTATCGGCGGTATTGCGCTGCTTGGCGGTCTGGTGACGATGGCAAGCGCGGTACGCGTCCTCTATCCGGCGCTGGCGATGAGCTGGCAGATGTCGGCGGCGCAAATCGGTTTACTGTATGCGGCAATTCCGCTGGGGGCGGCCATTGGCGCGCTGACCAGCGGACAACTGGCGCATAGCGTTCGTCCGGGGCTCATTATGCTGGTTTCGACAGTCGGTTCTTTTCTGGCGGTGGGGCTGTTCGCCATCATGCCGGTCTGGATCGCAGGTGTTATCTGTCTGGCGCTGTTTGGCTGGCTTAGCGCCATCAGTTCGTTATTACAATACACCCTGCTGCAAACCCAGACGCCGGAAAATATGCTGGGGCGAATGAACGGCCTGTGGACCGCGCAAAACGTCACGGGAGACGCTATCGGCGCGGCGCTGTTAGGCGGTCTTGGCGCAATGATGACGCCGGTCGCTTCCGCGAGCGTGAGTGGATTCGGGCTGGTGATTATTGGTTTGCTGCTGCTGTTAGTGCTGGGCGAGCTACGTCGTTTTCGCCAGACGCCGCCGGTTAGCGATGCTGGCTGATGAAGGGGCGTTTATCCGACTGACAAAATCGGTCTGGTCAGTCGGATAAGACTCCGATAAGGCTAAAACAGGGCGGCCAGCCGGTTAAGCAGCAACGTTGCGCTGTAATAATCCAGACGGAACGTCTCCGTACCCAGGGCATAGACGCGCTTATTTTGCACCGCTGGCAGGTGCGCCAGCAGCGGATTGGCGTAAAGGGCCGCAACATCGTTGTTGTCGCCGGCAAACAGGAAAAGAGATTCGCCGTTTAACCCGGCGGCCAGATTTTCACCGCCAAGCTGAATGATATCGTGGCGCTTACCCTGGCTTTTGCTGGTTTGCAGCCCTCGGGGCAATGTCGCCAGCGTAAAGCCTAACTGTGTCAATAGCTTGCCTTGTGCTGATTCTGGCGTCCACAGATTGGCGCTATGCGCGGCAGGGGTATACACCAGCGCGCTAACCGGCTGCGGCGGCAGGGCGATTCGCTGTTTAACCGTCGTCAGTTGCGCCTCAAATTCCGCTATTCGCGCGGCGGCCTGTTTCTCCTGACCGGTGATCTCGCCAAGCTGCGTGAGCAAACTCTGCCAGCTTTTATCGTCATAATTGATGACGAGCGTCGGCGCGATAGCGGAGAGCTGATCGTAAAGCGCCAGCGCGGAGTCGCCGCCGGTGGCGCTAATCAAAATGAGATCCGGCATTTGCGCGGCGACCGTTTCGGCATTCGGTTCGCCGATGTACAGCCGGGCGACATGGCGAGCCTTTGCTACGTCGCTCCACTGGCGCATAAACCCTTGATCGTCAGCAAAGCGGTTATTCGGCGTAGTGGCCCCGCTGGCGACGACGGGCGCATCAATCGCCAGCAGCGAGCCTGTCAACGTCACGCTGGTAGAGACGATACGCGCGGGTTTGTGGTCCAGAGTATGAACGCCGCGGCTGTCCTGAATTTGCCGGGGCCAACCGGCGTCCTGGGCTAAGGATATTCCTGAAATTGATAAACCAACCACTAAAAGCAGCCAACGATAAAAGGCGGGGAGTCTCACAATAGCGTCCTGTTATTAATAAAGTTAATGCTTCTCATTTTCATATCAGCGGCAGCGAGATGCAAGCCTTAGTGCCATTTAACTCATGACCAGAGTTGACAGAGCGACGTTTTACTCTTAGGTTAGCGCACTAAAAATAGAAATAATAATCATTATTATACACAAAATCATTCAAGAAGCATCGCGACGGCAAGGGAAGAATCCCCGCGGGCATAGATAACTGTGTGACCGGGGTTTCTGAGCGCAGCCAACAAAGAGGCAGCTTGAAAGATGAAGTGTATATAAGCCTTTATCATTGGAGGATGATATGGATATGTCACTGGCCGAGGACGCTCAGGAGACAATGGCAACGCTTGCTCCCGATCGCTTTTTCTTCATGTCGCCGTATCGCAGTTTTACCACTTCCGGGTGCTTCGCCCGTTATACCGAGCCTGCGGTTGCCGGAGATTCGCCGGATAGCCCTTTCCAGCAGAAATTGCGCCAGCAGTTTGCCGAGGCCAAATCGCAGGGCATCGCCAACCCTATCCTGGTGGGGGCGATCCCCTTTGATACCCGTCAGCCGTCGTCGCTATTTATCCCGATGGCGTGGCAGTCCTTTTCTCGCCAGCAAAAGCAGCGCACGGCGCGTTATTTTACTGACCATCAGCCGCTGACGGTGACGGCGCGAAAGGCGATTCCGGAGCAGGATGCTTTTGAAGCGATGGTCGCACGCGCGGCTATGCTGACCGCCACGCCAGACGTCGATAAAGTGGTGCTTTCCCGGCTAATAGATATCACCACTGATGTGGCGGTGGATAGCGGAGCATTGCTGGAGCGGCTGGTTGCGCAGAATCCAGTTAGTTACAACTTCCATGTGCCACTGGCGGATGGCGGCGTTCTGCTGGGCGCCAGCCCCGAATTGCTGCTACGCAAAGAGGGCGAGCGGTTTAGTTCGCTGCCGTTAGCAGGCTCGGCACGCCGACAGCCCGATGACGTTCTGGATCGCGAGGCGGGAAACCGACTGCTGGCTTCACAAAAAGATCGCCATGAACATGAGCTGGTGACGCAGGCGATGAAGCAGATCCTGCGCGATCGCAGCACGGAACTGCAATTACCTTCCTCTCCGCAGTTGATCACCACGCCGACGCTATGGCATCTCGGTACGCCGTTTGAGGGCAAGGCCAACGCCGGAGAAAACGCGCTGACGCTGGCCTGTCTGCTGCATCCGACCCCTGCGTTAAGCGGTTTCCCCCATCAGGTCGCGAAAAAGCTGATTGCTGAACTGGAACCGTTCGATCGTGAACTGTTTGGCGGCATTGTCGGCTGGTGCGACGCCGAAGGAAACGGCGAGTGGGTAGTAACGATTCGTTGCGCGAAATTGCACGGTAATCAGGTGCGCCTGTTCGCCGGCGCCGGGATTGTCCCTGCCTCTTCGCCAGTCGGCGAGTGGCGGGAAACCGGCGTCAAGCTCTCTACAATGTTGAACGTTTTTGGACTGCATTAAGGAACGATGATGCGTATACCTTTCACCCGTTGGCCGGATGAATTTGCCCGCCGTTATCGTGAAAAAGGCTACTGGCAAGACGTGCCGTTGACCGATATTCTGACCCGCCACGCTGACAGCGACAAGACGGCGGTCATTGAAGGCGAGCGCGCATTCAGCTATCGCCAGCTCAACCAGGCCGCGGATAATCTGGCCTGCAGTTTACGCCGTCAGGGCATCAAACCTGGCGAAACCGCTCTGGTACAACTGGGGAATGTACCGGAACTGTATATCACCTTTTTCGCCCTGTTGAAGCTTGGCGTAGCGCCTGTTCTGGCGCTGTTTAGCCATCAACGTACCGAACTTAACGCCTATGCGATGCAGATCGCGCCGACGCTGGTGATTGCCGATCGCCAACATACGCTGTTCGCCGGCGAGGACTTTCTCAACACGTTTGTGGCTGAACACCGCTCTGTGCGGGTGGTGTTATTGCGTAACGACGACGGCGATCACAGCCTGGACGCGGCGATGCGGCAGGCGGCGGAAGATTTCACCGCCACGCCATCACCTGCTGACGAAGTGGCCTACTTTCAGCTTTCCGGCGGTACTACCGGCACGCCAAAGCTTATTCCCCGTACCCATAACGACTATTACTACAGCGTGCGCCGCAGCAATGAGATTTGCGGTTTCAACGAGGAGACGCGTTTTCTGTGCGCGATTCCCGCCGCGCATAACTACGCCATGAGTTCGCCGGGCGCGCTGGGCGTCTTTCTTGCCAAAGGAACGGTAGTGCTGGCGACCGATCCCAGCGCCACGCTCTGTTTCCCGCTGATCGAAAAACACCAGATTAATGCCACGGCGCTGGTACCGCCCGCGGTCAGTCTATGGCTACAGGCTATCCAGGAGTGGGGCGGCAATGCGCCGCTGGCGTCATTAAGGTTATTGCAGGTCGGCGGCGCGCGGCTTTCTGCGACGCTGGCCGCCCGTATTCCGGCTGAAATTGGCTGTCAGTTGCAGCAGGTCTTCGGCATGGCGGAAGGGTTAGTGAACTATACCCGGCTGGACGATAGTCCGGAACGGATTATCAATACCCAGGGAAGACCCATGTGTCCGGACGACGAAGTGTGGGTGGCGGATGCCGACGGGAATCCACTGCCGCCGGGCGAGACTGGTCGTCTGATGACGCGCGGCCCCTATACTTTTCGCGGCTATTTCAACAGTCCGCAACACAATGCCAGCGCCTTTGACGCCAACGGTTTTTACTGCTCCGGCGATCTGATCTCCATTGATCAAGACGGTTACATCACCGTTCACGGGCGTGAAAAAGATCAGATCAACCGGGGCGGCGAGAAGATAGCCGCCGAAGAGATAGAAAACCTGTTACTGCGCCACCCGGCGGTGATCCATGCGGCGCTGGTCAGCATGGAAGATGAACTGCTGGGAGAAAAAAGTTGCGCATATCTGGTGGTAAAAGAGCCGCTGCGAGCGGTACAGGTACGCCGTTTCCTGCGAGAGCAGGGCGTGGCGGAATTTAAATTACCGGATCGCGTGGAGTGCGTTGCGTCACTGCCGCTGACGCCGGTTGGTAAAGTCGATAAAAAACAACTACGCCAGCGGTTGGCGTCACGTTCACCGCTCTGAAGGAGAAAGAGAGATGGCCATTCCGAAACTACAGTCTTACGCGCTGCCCACCGCACTGGATATCCCGACCAACAAAGTGAACTGGGCATTTGAGCCGGAGCGCGCTGCGCTGCTCATCCACGATATGCAGGATTACTTTGTCAGCTTTTGGGGCCGCAACTGCCCAATGATGGACCAGGTGATTGCCAATATCGCCGCTCTGCGCCAGTACTGTAAGGAACATCATATCCCGGTCTATTACACCGCTCAGCCGAAAGAGCAAAGCGATGAAGATCGCGCGTTACTCAATGATATGTGGGGACCGGGACTGACGCGCTCTCCGGAACAGCAGAAGGTGGTAGAAGCCTTAACGCCGGATGAGGCGGATACGGTGCTGGTGAAGTGGCGCTATAGCGCGTTTCACCGCTCGCCGCTGGAACAGATGTTAAAAGATACCGGACGTAATCAGCTCATCATTACTGGCGTGTATGCGCATATTGGCTGTATGACCACCGCTACCGATGCGTTTATGCGCGACATTAAGCCGTTTATGGTGGCGGATGCGCTGGCGGATTTCAGCCGGGAAGAGCATCTGATGGCGCTGAACTATGTGGCGGGGCGTTCCGGTCGCGTCGTCATGACCGAGTCGCTGTTGCCGACGCCGGTTCCTGCCAGTAAAGCGGCGCTGCGGGCGTTGATTCTGCCGTTGCTGGATGAGACCGACGAGCCGCTGGACGATGAAAACCTGATTGATTATGGCCTGGATTCAGTACGCATGATGGGGCTGGCGGCGCGCTGGCGTAAAGTACACGGCGATATCGACTTCGTGATGCTGGCGAAAAACCCGACCATTGACGCCTGGTGGGCGCTGCTTTCTCGCGGGGTAGAGTAATGCCCTGTATTGATTTTTCAGACAAAACGGTATGGGTGACCGGGGCGGGGAAAGGGATCGGTTACGCGACGGCGCTGGCGTTTGTCGACGCCGGGGCGCGGGTGATCGGCTTCGATCGCGAATTTACGCAAGAGAATTATCCCTTTGCTACCGAAGTCATGGATGTGGCGGATGCCGTACAGGTTGCGCAGGTGTGCCAGCGTGTGTTGCAAAAAACGCCGCGGCTGGATGTGCTGGTCAACGCCGCCGGTATTTTGCGTATGGGAGCGACCGATGCGCTTAGCGTCGACGACTGGCAGCAGACATTTGCGGTCAATGTGGGCGGGGCATTTAACCTGTTTTCGCAGACGATGGCGCAGTTTCGCCGTCAGCAGGGAGGGGCGATTGTCACCGTAGCCTCAGATGCGGCGCATACGCCACGTATCGGTATGAGCGCCTACGGCGCCTCTAAAGCGGCGCTGAAAAGCCTGGCGCTAACCGTAGGGCTGGAGCTGGCGGGCTGCGGGGTGCGCTGTAATGTGGTGTCGCCGGGTTCGACTGACACCGATATGCAGCGCACGTTATGGGTGAGTGAAGATGCCGAACAACAGCGTATTCGCGGTTTCGGCGAACAGTTTAAGCTCGGCATACCGCTCGGTAAAATCGCCCGTCCGCAGGAGATAGCCAATACCATTTTGTTTCTTGCCTCCGATCTGGCCAGCCACATTACCTTGCAGGATATCGTGGTGGACGGCGGTTCAACATTGGGAGCCTGACGATGATCTGGAAACGGCATTTAACGCTGGATGAATTGAACGCTACCAGTCAGAACACTCTGGTGGCGCATCTGGGCATTGTTTACACCCGTCTGGGCGATGACGTGCTGGAGGCGGAAATGCCCGTCGATGCCCGCACTCATCAACCGTTTGGTCTGCTACACGGCGGCGCATCGGCAGCGCTGGCGGAGACGTTGGGATCAATGGCGGGTTATCTGATGACCCGCGACGGGCAGTGCGTGGTCGGGACCGAGTTAAACGCCACTCACCACCGCGCCATCTCGCAGGGGAAAGTACGCGGCGTTTGCCTGCCGCTGCATCTGGGGCGGCAGAATCAAAGCTGGGAAATTACGCTCTTTGACGAGCAGGGGAGGCGCTGCTGCACCTGTCGCCTGGGAACGGCGGTAATGGGATAGTTCTGGCAAAGTAAAATGCAATTGCAGCATTAACCAAGAAAGGAAGTGATCTGGTTAACACTGTAATGTAAAAAATGGGTAACGATCCGGTTTTATCATGTTGTTGTGTTGTTAATTACGGTAAAGGTGTTATAGAAACAAAATGTAACATCTCTCTGGAACACCCAAACGGACAACAACTATGAATAAATCAGGGAAATACCTCGTCTGGACAGCGCTCTCAGTATTGGGTGCGTTTGCCCTGGGCTATATTGCGTTAAATCGTGGGGAACAGATCAACGCGCTATGGATCGTGGTGGCGTCGGTCTGTGTCTATCTTATTGCGTATCGTTTTTATGGGCTCTATATCGCCAAAAAAGTGCTGGCGGTTGACCCAACACGTATGACGCCCGCGGTACGTCATAATGATGGTCTGGATTATGTCCCGACCGATAAGAAAGTGCTGTTCGGTCACCATTTTGCGGCCATTGCTGGCGCAGGTCCGCTGGTCGGGCCGGTACTGGCGGCGCAGATGGGCTATCTGCCGGGGATGATCTGGCTGCTGGCGGGCGTTGTGCTGGCGGGAGCGGTGCAGGACTTTATGGTGCTGTTCGTCTCGACCCGGCGCGATGGGCGTTCGCTTGGCGAGCTGGTTAAAGAGGAGATGGGCGCGACGGCAGGGGTGATCGCGCTGGTGGCCTGCTTTATGATCATGGTGATCATTCTGGCCGTCCTGGCGATGATCGTGGTGAAAGCGCTGACCCATAGCCCGTGGGGAACGTACACTGTCGCGTTCACTATTCCACTGGCGATTTTTATGGGCATCTACCTGCGTTATCTGCGTCCGGGGCGCATCGGCGAGGTGTCGGTCATTGGGCTGGTATTTCTTATTTTCGCTATTATTTCCGGCGGATGGGTGGCGGCAAGCCCAACCTGGGCGCCGTACTTTGATTTTACTGGCGTGCAGCTTACCTGGATGCTGGTGGGTTATGGTTTTGTCGCGGCGGTACTGCCGGTCTGGCTGCTGCTCGCGCCGCGTGATTACCTCTCTACCTTCCTGAAAATTGGTACGATTGTCGGTCTGGCGGTCGGGATTCTGATCATGCGTCCGACGCTGACTATGCCGGCGCTGACCAAATTTGTTGATGGTACCGGACCGGTCTGGACGGGCGACCTGTTCCCGTTCCTGTTTATTACCATCGCCTGCGGCGCGGTCTCCGGTTTCCATGCGCTCATCTCCTCCGGCACGACGCCGAAGATGTTGGCCAACGAAGGCCAGGCCTGCTTTATCGGCTACGGCGGGATGTTAATGGAATCTTTCGTCGCCATTATGGCGCTGGTCTCCGCCTGTATTATCGATCCGGGCGTTTACTTCGCGATGAATAGCCCGATGGCGGTACTGGCGCCAGCGGGGACAGCGGATGTCGTGGCTTCTGCCGCGCAGGTGGTCAGTAGTTGGGGTTTCGCTATCACGCCGGATACGTTACACCAGATTGCCAATGAAGTCGGCGAACAATCCATTATCTCCCGCGCAGGCGGTGCGCCAACGCTGGCGGTAGGGATGGCCTACATTTTACATGGCGCGTTGGGCGGTATGATGGATGTGGCGTTCTGGTATCACTTCGCCATTCTGTTTGAAGCGCTGTTTATTCTGACGGCGGTGGATGCGGGTACCCGTGCGGCGCGCTTTATGTTGCAGGATTTGTTGGGCGTAGTGTCGCCAGGGCTGAAACGTACCGATTCGCTGCCAGCGAACCTGCTTGCTACGGCATTGTGCGTGCTGGCGTGGGGGTATTTCCTCCATCAGGGCGTGGTCGATCCGTTGGGCGGTATTAACACCCTGTGGCCGCTGTTTGGCATCGCTAACCAGATGCTGGCGGGTATGGCGCTGATGCTTTGCGCCGTGGTACTGTTCAAAATGAAGCGTCAGCGTTATGCGTGGGTCGCGCTGGTGCCGACGGCCTGGCTGCTGATTTGTACGCTGACGGCGGGCTGGCAGAAAGCGTTTAGTCCGGATGCGAAAATCGGCTTCCTGGCCATTGCCAATAAGTTCCAGGCGATGATCGACAGCGGCAATATTCCGCCGCAATACACCGAATCGCAACTCGCGCAGTTGGTATTCAATAACCGTCTGGATGCCGGGCTAACCATCTTCTTTATGGTGGTGGTCGTGGTGCTGGCGGTCTTCTCTATTAAGACGGCGCTGGCCGCTCTGAAGATTAATAAACCGACGGCGAATGAAACGCCGTATGAGCCGATGCCGGAAAATGTGGATGAGATCGTGACGCAGGCGAAAGGCGCGCACTAATCTTTTTACATCAATAGCCCTCTCCAGAATAAGGAGAGGGCATTTGGATGACAGGTGACAACGATGTTCGATACGCTTTCGAAAGCCGGAAAATATCTGGGACAGGCCGCAAAAATGATGATTGGCGTGCCAGACTACGACAACTATGTTGAGCATATGCGCATAACGCATCCGGATCAGACGCCGATGACCTATGAAGAATTTTTCCGCGAGCGGCAGGATGCGCGCTATGGTGGAAAAGGCGGCGCGCGTTGCTGCTGATGGTTGCCAGGCCTGATAAACGCAACGTCACCAGGCTATATTCTGAAAAATTCAACTTTTTCAAACGCCGCACACAGGGTGTCTGGCGTTAACGTCACCGGTAAATAGTGGATGGATTCGACCGGGCGCAGGGTATGCGCGATTACCCTATCGATCTCGGCGGTGTTATGAATATCCACGTCCAGTTCGCTAAGCTTGGCCGGCAGATGAAATCGCCGGTACGCTGCAATCAATTGCGCCAGCACGTCATCTTGTCCCAGTAGCGCGCTTTGCACCAGAATGCCATAAGCCACTTTCGTTCCGTGCAGGAATTTTTCCGTTTGCGGCAGAACGGTCAGACCGTTGTGTACCGCATGGGCGGCGGCGACACGGGTATAGCGTTCTCCGAGGCCGCCGACCATACCGCCGCCAGCGATAATCGCATCCACCACGTCGCAAAATGCCTGGGTCAGCCGACGCTGCTGTTTATCCGCTAATGCTTGTTCGCTGCTGTCCAGCAGGAGATCGCGAATAGCGCACGCGCTGTTAATGCCCAGTCTTACGGTCAAAGGTAACGTTTCAGGCTGCGGCGCAAGCACAACGGCTTCATACCATTTCGCCAGCGTATCGCCAATGCCAGCTAACAGATAGTCATCGGGCGCCTGCAGAATAATGCGCGGTTCGACCAGCACCAGAAAATTGGCATCATCAAAAATTTCGAACTGTAACGCCTGTCCCGCGTCGTTATACCAGACGGAAAGCGGTGTCCAGGCGGCGCAGGTTGCCGCGATGGTCGGGATAGCGACAAACGGCAGCGCCAGACGGCGGGCGAGCGCTTTGGCGGTATCGAGCAGCGCGCCGCCGCCGACGCCTATCACCACCTGACGATCGTCGTTGCAGGCGTGCGCCAGTTGGGCAACATGGCGTTCGCTACAATGGCCGGTAAACTGCAGATGTTTTGCGCCAGCACGTTCAAACGCTTCCGGCAGGTAAGGCCGGGCGGCGGCAATCGCGCGTTCGCCGTACACCCAAACGGCGTGGGAAAGCTGTTCCGGCGTGAAAAAGTCTGTCAGTCTTCCGAGGCTTCCGGCATGGGAAAAATAATTCGCCGGGCCGGTAACGACGCGGATTTCAGTGTGGTTCATGTTGTGTTGTCCTTAGGGTCTTCTCACCGCTGTTATTATATTTAGACATCTAAACGTCTTGATTGCCAAATACTAACACCCTGTGATAGTGTGTCAATAACCACATCACTGGCGGGTATGAAGATAATGAGAAATAACCCACTGATTCCAAAAAGCAAATTGCCCAATCTTGGCACCACGATTTTTACGCAAATGAGCGCGTTGGCGCAGAAACATCAGGCAATAAATTTATCGCAAGGCTTCCCTGATTTTGATGGTCCTTCTTATTTGCACGAGCGGTTGGCTTATCATGTCGCGCAGGGCGCGAATCAATATGCGCCGATGACGGGCGCGCAGGCGCTGAGGGAGGCCATAGCCGATAAAACGGCGGAAATATATGGTTATCGACCCGATGACGTCAGTGATATCACCGTCACGGCGGGCGCGACAGAAGCGTTGTACGCGGCGATTACCGCACTGGTGCGGGCAGGGGATGAGGTTATCTGTTTCGATCCCAGTTACGACAGCTATGCCCCGGCCGTGGCGCTTTCCGGCGGCGTGTTAAAACGCATAGCGCTTACGCCGCCGCATTTTCGCGTCGACTGGCAGGCGTTTTCGGCGTTGCTTAGCGAGCGCACGCGGCTGGTGATCCTCAATACGCCGCATAATCCCACCGCTACCGTCTGGCGTCAGGAGGATATCGAGGCGCTGTGGCAGGCTATCGGCGAGCGGGAAATTTATGTGTTAAGCGATGAAGTGTACGAACATATTTGTTTTGCCGTCGAAGGTCATGCCAGCGTATTGGCGCACCCTCAGTTACGAGAGCGGGCGGTTGCCGTTTCATCGTTTGGTAAAACCTTTCATATGACGGGATGGAAGATTGGTTACTGCGTTGCGCCTGCGGCCATTAGCGCCGAAATCCGCAAAGTTCATCAGTACCTGACGTTTTGCGTCAATACGCCGGCGCAACTGGCGCTGGCGGATATGCTGCGCGCCGCGCCGGAACACTATCGCGCGTTACCCGATTTTTACCGGAAAAAACGCGATGTGCTGGTTAACGCGCTGGCGCAAAGTCGATTAAAAGTGCTGCCCTGTGAAGGTACCTATTTTCTGTTAATCGATTACAGCGCAGTGTCGACGCTAAATGACGTTGAGTTTTGTCAGTGGCTAACCGAAGAAGTCGGTGTCGCCGCTATTCCGCTCTCTGTCTTTTGCGCTGCCCCTTTCCCGCATCAGCTTATACGTTTATGTTTCGCTAAACAGGAATCCACGCTGCTGGCCGCCGCAGAGCGCCTGTGTAAACTGTAGTTATTTAACCGTCCACGCTCTGGAGAATCGACGGTCTGCAAAAAGCTCCTGCAGGCCGTTGATCTGTTTCAGGCGCAGGACTTCATCGGCGTCCATACCTAACTCCTGGCCGATTTTGCTCTCGTCCCAGCCTAGCAGAGAAAGTTCGCGCACGATTTCTGACATGGCGTGGATCTGGTGACGCCCGCGCGCGCGGTTATGCCGAATGGTTGCCGCCATGCGTTCGTGACGTTCTCTGTCCAGACACGTTATCGGCAGGTAGCCTTTCAGACGCCTTTTCAGGGCCGCTTTTCCTTTGCCCAGCTCATGACGGTGAAAACCGTCCACAATCTCGTACTCCTCGGCATCGGCCTTTACCACCACGATCGGCTGAGTAAACCCATCTTGTTCAATCGATTTAAGCAGCAGTTTTTTCTCCGGCGGCGCAACGTTATTCGGGTTGTAGTCATTAGGTGAAATATGATCGTTTTTCACCCACAGGACACAATCGACAGGCTCATCGCGAAAAGGACTAACGCTATGTATCGCCATTCTAAATTCATTAATGGCGGCGATCCTCTCCTCTTCAGGCAGTTCAGAGAGAAAGTGAGTTATTTCGGTTGTGAGTCGGTGTTGCATAAGATCCCCCATTCCTGGCGTTTAGCTTTCATACGTTCGTTATAACGCTGGTAATTCTTAGGTTTTGTCGGACTGAATGACAGCGCCCGGCACCAGTAATCATTGTTCAGTAATACTTTGCAGATCCGTCGCCATGACGGAATATCGCGCGATCCGATATCGCCATGCTGCGTCTGTGGAATAGTGTTCATGCCTTTTTTCTTATACCACTGCAAATAAACGGCGATTTTATTACGGTAATGTTCGGCAGTGACTTCAGGCATACTGTGTAGCAGGAGCAGCGCGTACTCTTCCCAGTTAAGGTGATCGGGTTTTAAAATTTTCCGGTGGCCGTAAAAATGGCTGTCTTGTCCGGCGTATATTCCTCCGCTGAGTGCGCCGCTGACTCTGGCGCACATGGCCGCCCAGCGCTCAGGTTCGATAACATGATACAGCCATAACCCTTGTCGTTGTTCCGGGCCGAACGGTTCGCAAATACGCATGTAACGGGGCGGTACGCCAGCCTGATACATCAAATTATACAAAGGGTTACAGGGTTTACCTGTTTTGGCGAACCAGGTCCAGATATCTGCGGTTTTCCAGTCATAGATGGGATAGATATACCAGGTGTGCCCCTTAGGGGCTAACGTGGTCCAGGGCTTATCGTCGGCAAAGCGCAGCTTATGCGAGTTAGCGATAGCGGCAAATCGGTTATAGGATTCGTCGGAACGAATACCGACCAGCATAGCGGCAGGACGTTTTTCTGAAAACCAGTCGGCAAAATCGCGAACGAACTGTTCAAAGGTCATGCCTTGTTGATAAAAGGAAAAAAAGGCCGGATCGGTAATCGCATCTTCTGGCGGTTGTCGTACCCAGTCGGCACCCGGCTGCCAACACTGCCACTCCGGCTGGTATTGTGAAAGGGAATTTTGTGTGGTTAAGGGTAATGCGACCCAATAAAAACGCTCAATAACGTCCGCGTAGTATTCACGTAATGATTCAATATAGGCGATGGTACAGGAGAATTGCGCTTCCCAGTCAATGAAGAGAACATGGATCTTTTTATTCATTTTGCGCGCCAACGTTGCCGTCAGGTGCAGCATAAGTCCTGAATCTTTACCACCAGAAAATGAGACGCAGACCCGGGGTAAGGTTTCCAGGGTCCACATTATACGCTCTTGAGCCGCTTCCAGAACATTTTGCTCAAGTGGAACTTTATAAACCGACATCTCTGGATAGTCTCCGATGTGTTAACTACAGTATATTCGAAATAATTAACATAAAGGATAAGCGGATTAGATGAACTTGCAATGCTTTATTATATTTGTAAAATAAATATATCCCATAAATATATACATTGAATTTATATTAACACCTGTTATCTGACCTTCTTATTAATGCTTTTTTGTGATGTGCTCAATGAGCTCAGCAAATCCACTATTATTCAGCGAAGCTCTATTATACATAAGATAGAGCTGTATGGGAGCAATGGTAAAAGGTGTAGTGACTTTTTTAAGTTTGATAGAGGAAGAGTAATAGTCAACAAGTGATTCTGGTAAAAAACCAATAAGCTCCGTGGAGCTGATGGCGTTGGCGATGGTCATCAGCGATTTGCTTCTGAAACCAATTATTCTTTCCCCCAGCACATCATCTATAAGTGAATGATACTCTTTTATACCGCTTGCCCGGGCGACGAGTTGCGTAAATGACTCTTGTAGAATTTCGTCGATAGTGGCGGTGTCGCCTAGTCGGGGATGGTTTTCACTGCAAACAAGGATACATTCCATCCTATTAAAGTGAGAACAAACAATAGAACGATTATTCAGTGGGGCCGATGAAACCACAACATCTGCTTTGCGGTAGGCAAGCAGATCTTCAGGCTGTTCGTCAGTGGTCAAAATGTCGTGATGTTCAATTTCAACCTGTGGATCTTTGCGGATATATTTAACTAATCTCATCACATATTGGGTGATCAACAGCTGTGGGCTGTAGATAATAAACTTTTTCTTCAGGCTGGACTGATTCATTATATTAATAGTTTGTTCCAGGCTGTTAAGGTTATTTTCTAAATGATAATGTAAATTAATGCCTGTTACGGTAGGCGTAATTCCTTTACCTGAACGAATAAATAGAGGATCGTTGAATTGCGTGCGCAGGCGTTGCAATGACTGGCTTACGGCAGAAGGTGTAATATAGAGTGTTTCTGCTGCTTTGCTAATGCTTAAATGTTGATAGATACATTCAAATATAACCAACAAGTTAAGATCAAATTTTTTAAGGTCGTAAAGGTTAGCCATAGTATCTTCCTGGCATAATCATGGTATCTTTCATGATTATGACTTAATCTCAATAATTTACCAGAGTTATGTTTATTAAACTTAATGTAGAGTTTATTTAAACTAAAATACCACAGTTATGAATATTTTAGCGAGTAAATAATCACAGTAAAGGCGGACATAACGTACACTTTTATAATCACGCCGTTAGTCTAAAAAGGCTGTGCCGGATGACATGCTGGTCTGGCGTCGCGTTAATGCCAGGAAGAGGTTGGCCCGACAAACGCAGCGCTATCGGGCGGGGTACGGTTAAGCTTCTGCCTTGCTAATTTCTGCGTTAAGGCTGCCCCATCATGGCGTCCAGTTGCGCTTTTTCCGGTAAACCCACAACCTGTTGCAAAATCTTATCTTTATTCATGTAATAAATTGCTGGCGTCGCGTTAGCGCCAAGATCGTCCATTAACTGCTGATTCTGATTAATGACTTTCATCTGCGCCGGGGGGATGGACGCCGGAACCTCCAGCTTCATCTTTCCTGCGGAGGCTTCGTAGTCATGCCAGGTTTTCGCCGGGTCTTTCGCGGCTAAAATCGCTGCGGCTGTGGCCGGGCTTTCCGGTTTAATTACGCCGACCAGTAATGTGCGTAATTGTACCTTGCCGGATTCGACCCACGGACGAGCTTGTTGCCAAAACTGCTTACAATAGGGGCAGAAAGGGTCGGCGAAGACATACAGCACCACCGGCGCGTCTTTTTTACCGTCGAGTATCCATGACGCTTTTTCCATTTTCTGCCACATTTCACGTCCGGCCGGCGCATAGATCTCTTTTTCTATCAGGGCGTTGCTAAGATTTTCGCCTTTTTCATTATACATATAGCCGGAAATCGCGTGTTTACCGTCCGGCGTCAGGTAAATCGTGACGCCCATATCCTGATACTTTCCGAGATAGCCCTTCATGCCCCCCGGCGCCTCGAAGGATTTCAGGATAGTTATACCCTGTTTTTCAATGGCTTTAACCGGCGCAGGCAGTTCTTCCGCGTGGGCGAGAATGGGCAGCATAGCAAGCAGCAATGTACGTTTAATCATATTTTTTCCTTTTAAGATCAAAGCGAAAAGAGTATTAATGATGATGCCTATCACAGACATAGGTAAGAGCTGGCGTGCCGGGATTGCCCTTTCTATGCTGGGGTGATGTAATCCTTTTCGCTGTTACAGCCTTTGTTAAGGTAATGTAGAGCGCAACACTTAGCCAGCATATACGCTATGGATTTCGAGTTGCAGACAATACGTCTGTAATTTGCAAGACGAGTCGTACTGGCTCTGAAGTTACCTACGGGTAGTTCAGGTAATGGGGCCGCCTGTCAGGCGGCCTTTTTACTTTAGATGGCTGACAGGGCGCAGTGTTCACAATGTCGCCCGAATCGGGTTGTTAGTTAACGCTTATTGATTTGATAATGGAAACGCATTAGCCGAATCAGCAAAATTTCGTTAACTTACTCCTCAACGAAAACACGGAGGAAGTATAGATGTCCTTAATTAACACCAAAATCAAACCTTTCAAAAACCAGGCGTTCAAAAACGGTGAATTCATTGAAGTCACCGAGAAAGATACCGAAGGCCGCTGGAGCGTCTTCTTCTTCTACCCGGCCGATTTTACCTTTGTTTGCCCGACTGAACTGGGTGACGTTGCCGACCATTACGAAGAACTGCAGAAGCTGGGCGTAGACGTTTATTCCGTCTCAACCGATACTCACTTCACGCACAAAGCATGGCACAGCAGCTCTGAAACTATCGCAAAAATCAAATATGCGATGATCGGCGACCCGACTGGCGCCCTGACCCGTAACTTCGACAACATGCGTGAAGATGAAGGTCTGGCAGACCGTGCGACCTTTGTTGTTGACCCGCAGGGTATCATCCAGGCGATCGAAGTTACCGCTGAAGGTATCGGCCGTGACGCGTCTGACCTGCTGCGTAAAATTAAAGCAGCACAGTACGTTGCCGCTCACCCAGGCGAAGTATGCCCGGCGAAATGGAAAGAAGGCGAAGCGACTCTGGCTCCATCTTTAGACCTGGTCGGTAAAATCTAAATTTCCGTCGTCTTTCACGCCATAGCTGCGTTGGCGTCGCCTGCTCACCCCGGTCACTTACTTCAGTAAGCTCCCGGGGATTCTCAGGCTAGACGCCTTACTCTGACGTGAAATACTTTGGAAATTGTTTCAGTCATGGGCGCACCCGCGCCCATTTCATTTCAGCACCATGACGCAAGTTGCATTAATGCAGTCCCGCGAAGTCGGCTTGCATGATGATGTTTTCAGAGAGGGAAGAAGAATGCTCGACACAAATATGAAAACCCAGCTCAGGGCTTACCTTGAGAAACTGACCAAACCTGTTGAGCTGATTGCCACGCTGGATGACAGCGCTAAATCGGCGGAAATCAAGGAACTGCTGGCTGAAATCGCCGAGCTGTCCGACAAAGTCACATTTAAAGAAGACAATACTCTGCCGGTGCGCAAGCCGTCTTTCCTGATTACGAATCCAGGTTCTCAGCAGGGGCCGCGCTTTGCCGGTTCTCCGCTGGGCCACGAATTTACCTCGCTGGTTTTGGCGCTGCTGTGGACCGGCGGTCATCCGTCAAAAGAAGCGCAGTCGCTGCTGGAGCAGATTCGCGATATTGACGGCGATTTTGAATTCGAAACTTATTATTCACTCTCCTGCCATAACTGCCCGGACGTAGTGCAGGCGCTGAACCTGATGGCGGTGCTGAACCCGCGTATTAAACATACGGCAATTGATGGCGGCACCTTCCAGAACGAAATCACCGAACGTAACGTGATGGGTGTTCCGGCGGTATTTGTTAACGGTAAAGAGTTCGGCCAGGGACGTATGACTCTGACCGAGATTGTCGCTAAAGTGGATACTGGCGCAGAAAAACGCGCGGCGGAAGCGCTGAACAAACGCGATGCGTATGACGTACTGATTGTCGGCTCCGGCCCGGCGGGCGCGGCGGCGGCGGTCTACTCGGCGCGCAAAGGCATCCGTACCGGTCTGATGGGCGAGCGCTTCGGCGGTCAGGTGCTGGATACCGTGGATATCGAAAACTATATCTCAGTGCCGAAAACCGAAGGCCAGAAACTGGCGGGCGCGCTGAAAGCGCATGTCAGCGATTATGACGTTGACGTTATCGACAGCCAGAGCGCAAGTAAACTGGTTCCGGCCGCGACAGAAGGCGGCCTGCATCAGATTGAAACGGCGTCCGGCGCAGTATTGAAAGCGCGCAGTATCATCATCGCCACCGGCGCGAAATGGCGCAATATGAATGTGCCGGGCGAGGATCAGTATCGCACCAAAGGCGTCACCTATTGTCCGCACTGCGACGGTCCGTTATTTAAAGGGAAGCGTGTGGCGGTCATCGGCGGCGGCAACTCTGGCGTTGAAGCGGCTATCGATCTGGCAGGTATTGTAGAACACGTTACGTTGCTGGAGTTCGCGCCGGAGATGAAGGCGGATCAGGTGCTACAGGACAAAGTGCGTAGCCTGAAAAATGTCGATATCATTTTGAATGCGCAAACGACAGAAGTGAAGGGCGACGGTTCGAAAGTGGTGGGGCTGGAGTATCGTGACCGTGTCAGCGGCGATATTCATAGCGTCGCGCTGGCAGGGATTTTTGTGCAGATTGGTCTGTTGCCGAATACCCACTGGCTGGAAGGCGCGCTTGAGCGTAACCGCATGGGCGAGATCATTATTGACGCCAAATGTGAAACCAGCGTTAAGGGCGTCTTCGCTGCAGGCGATTGCACCACCGTTCCTTACAAACAGATTATCATCGCCACAGGCGAAGGGGCGAAAGCCTCGTTGAGCGCCTTTGATTATCTGATTCGTACCAAAATCGCATAAAAAGAAGTAAGCACACCTGCAAGGTCAGTTAACTGGCCATCGTAAATGGCCCGATAGTGTAAGCTATTCGGGCCTGCGGTGTTTATGCCCGGGGAACGCCGCCGGGTAAAACACATTCTTCATTATCAATACTCTGAAACCGTCTGTTAATAACAGACGGTTTTTTATTTCAACGGTCTTCTGTTTTTAAACTTTGAAACAATAAAAAAGCCTTCTACGGATTTAACGGGAATTTTTCTGTTTTTTTATCAAAGAAAGATTAAGCGCTTCCGTTAACATGCTCATTCTTTTTTCTTGATTTATATTGCATTTGTATGTGAGGTTATTTATTCATGGATTCAATCTATGAATCACTGACGGAATTAGAAAAAACAGGGCTTACATTGCGTGATTTTTTTAATTCTCATGATAGTCGTTCACTGAAATCTGCCTACGTGAGATTAAATCCCACTGCTGCGGTAAACCTTACCGATCGGGCGTGGCTGGAGGCGGAGTATGACTTTAATGCGCTATTCGTCGGTCCTGGCAAGCTGCTGGCTGCGCCTTTCGCTTCAGTGTATCTGGAAGATGATGCGCTGGTGATGGGAAAGGCGACGCTGGAGATACGGGATTTTATGGCAGCGTTGGGATTATCGGTTAATCAGGAGAGCAATATCCCTGACGATCATATTTCCTGCGTGCTGGAATTGACCACACTATTACTGGCTAATACCCGGCAAACGTCACAATACCGATCTACTCTCACTCAATATATCAATAACTATTTAACAAAGTGGGTGCCATTATATATCGAAAAAATAAAAACTCATGCACAAACGACCACGTTATATACGGTGGCGGACATCTTATTTTATTGGCTTGATGAATTAAAACGAGAGTATCAATATGAGTAATGAGACAGGACATCTGAACAGACGTTCTTTTTTAAAGGGGATAGTGGCACTGGGCGCCGTTGCGGCTTTACCCGGAGGATTACTGACCTCCCGATGCGCGCTTGCGCAGCCGCCTGTTCCCTTTAACCCTAAAACGTACAAAATTTATCGTAACGCGTGTCCGCGTAACTGCTATGACACCTGTAGCCTCAAGACGTGGGTAAAGGACGGGGTCATTACTTTCGTGGAAGGCGCGCCGGAATCAACATTTACTCACGGTACCCCTTGCGTCAAAGGGTTAAGCTATCCGCGCCGGGTTTATAGCCCCGATCGTATTAAATATCCCATGGCGCAGGACGTTCGCGGTAGCGGCAACTGGCGTCGCATCTCATGGGAAGAGGCGATGCAGCGCATTGCCGCCAAAATGCTGGAGATTAAGAAAAAAGACGGTTCTATGCTCGGTCTGGCGCTGACCAAATATTCCGGTAAGTTTGGTGTGCTGAACTATGCCGTTGAAGGGATGATGTCCTCGCTTGGCTACACCACCCGTTTTGCCGGTACGCCGTGCTGGCCTGCCGGTATCGACGCGCAAAACTACGACATGGGCGACATGTGGTGTAACGACCCGGAAGATATGGTGAAAGCGAAATACATCATTATCTGGGGCGCCAACCCGGCCTGGTGCTCAATGCACAGCATGAAGTACATCTATCAGGCGCGCGAGAAAGGGGCGAAGGTCGTGGTTATCGACCCGCTGCTGTCGCAGACTGCCGCCAAAGCCGATCTCTACCTGCGCGTGCGGCCTGGCTCAGACGGCGCGCTGGCGCTGGGAATGGCGCGTCATCTGGTGGATAAAGGCCTGGTGGATCAGAATTTTGTCAACAACGATGCTCACGGCTATCCGGAATTTGAAGCCTATCTGCGCAATAACGTCACCGTGGAATGGGCGGCAGAAATCTGCGGCCTGTCTGCGGATGTCATTCGCCAGCTGGCGGAAGAGTTTACGACGGTTAAGCCGGCCACGGTCTGGATTGGTTACGGGATGCAGCGTCATGTCAACGGCGGCGCCAACGTTCGCGCTATCGATGCCTTTGTCGCTATGACCGGCAACATCGGTGTCGAAGGCGGCGGCGCGCGTTATGGCCATCTGCATACCTGGGGCTTTAACTATAACGCCATGCTGCAGAAGCCGCCGGTGGGCGCTATTGGCATACCGGGAGCGGCGGGCACCACCAGTGAATTCGGGGCTGCCGCTGGCAGCGACGCCGTGCAGTACTCCGATCGCTCTCTGAATATTAACCAGACGGCGCAGGGGATTCTGGAGGCCAACGATCCGCCGGTTCGTATGCTGTGGGTCGCCTGTAAAAACCCGTTTGCCCAGGATTTCGATCGCAGCAAGATGAAAAAAGCGTTTGAAAAGCTGGAAATGGTGGTCTGCGCCGATCAGTTCTTCAACGAAACGGTGCAACACGCTGATATCGTGCTGCCCGTTACCACCGCGTTTGAAGAATGGAACGTGGATGCTTCTTACTGGCACTACTGGCTTTCCATTAATCAGCCGGCGATTAAGCCGATGTATGAAGCAAAATGCGATCTCGAAATCGCTACCATGCTGTCGCGCACCATTAATAAGATGGCGCCGGGTTCCTGTACCTTCCCGCAAGAGTTCGATCACAAGCGCTGGCTGGATCAGGAGTTCAACGACGGTATGGCGAAAATGTTCGGCATCTCTTCCTGGGACGATCTGCTGGACGGGCCAAAAAAAGCGATCCTGCCAAGTTCTGCCGCCTGGTACGACCGCAAGTTCAAAACGCCGTCAGGCAAGTATGAATTTAAATCTGAACTGGCGGAGAAAAACGGCCACACCGCGCTGCCGGAATACAAACCGGAAGCCGAGAGCAAACTGCCTTTCCATCTGTTTACGCCGCACGTGCAGTTTGGCCTGCACTCGCAGTTTATCAACCTGGACTGGATGCAGGTGTTCTACCCGGAACCGTTCGTTTATATCCATCCTTCTTCCGCACAGAAAAAAGGCATCAGCGAGAACGATCTGGTCAAAGTTTTCAATGGCACCGGTGAAGTTGAGCTGCGGGCAAAAGTCACCACCAACGTGCCGGAAGATTTTCTGGTGATGTATGAAGCGTGGTTCCCGAAACGGCAGTACAACGTGCAAAACGTCGTGGCCGATACGCCTGCTGATATGGGGCTGATGAAAACTGGCGCGCCGGGCGCCGCTATCCACAGTCAGTTTGCTGACGTTGTATTGATCGGTAAAGGGGAATCCGTAGCATGAGACGTGCGTTTTTAGTGAATAGCGATAAGTGCATCGGCTGCCGCGGCTGTGCTATGGCGTGTAAAAGCTTTAACCAACTGGAGCCGGATCGCTTCTGGCGCTACGTTTATCCGTTGGATAAAGACATCTATCCACATGAAGAGCGGGCGTTTTACTCGCTGGCCTGTAACCACTGCGAACACCCGGCCTGCGTCGCCGCCTGTCCGGTCGAAGCCTATACCAAACGTGAAGATGGCGTGGTGGTGCATAACCCTGAGCGCTGCATTGGCTGTAAAAACTGTATTCGTAACTGTCCTTATGGCGCGCCGCGTTTTAATGAAGAGACGCGTAAAGCGGAAAAATGCAGTATGTGCTACGAGCGTCTTGATATCGGTATGAATCCGGCGTGCGTAAACGCCTGTCCGGTGGGCGCCTTGTCGATTATCGATTTGGATGCCGATCCTGTGCCCGATAATGCGGTGCAGTATCCGCCAGGGTTCCCGCATATGCCACAGCTTAATCCAGGAACGCGCTTTATTCTGGCGCGCCAGCCTAAGCAGCCGGAGGACAAGTAATGGAAAAATATGAACTGCCGCTGGTGTTTTTTACGGTATTAAGCCAGATGTCTGTCGGGATGGCTTTGGTACTGACATGGCGTACGCTGCGTGGTGAAGTGGAAGGCCAGCGTTTCTATTGGTTGGCCACCGGGCTGGTGCTGGCATTGGCGTCTATTGCCGCGATTCTGCATCTGGCGCATCCCGATCGCGCTTATAATGCGCTGATTAACCTGCGACATGCCTGGTTAAGTCGGGAAATCCTTGGCGCCACGTTGTTTGGCGCAGCGGTCGGCGTAACGTTCCTGGCAAAGGGACATAAAGCGATGGCTCTTATCGCCTCCGTGTTCGGCGTGTTACTGGTGGCGGTGCAGGGGATGACCTACGCCGCGCCAGCGATGGTAGCTATCGCTAATGGATTTACCATGCTGTTATTTTTTATTACGGTATGGGTCATGGGTTGCGCGGCGATTCCGCTGTTAAGACTCAGGCCTGCCGTTCCTGCGTTACGCCAGGGAATTGTGGTGTGTATCGCGGTACTTATCGCGGTGCCGCTGGTGTGGTTAAGCGGGGGAACGGTCATGCAGATGACGGCGCGTTCATGGCTGGCTTCCCCGTTTTATCTGGCAAGCCTGGTTTGCCTTGCGCTCGCTTTTGTCGCCAGCCGTCACGGTGATTCGCGCCCGAAACTCCTGTTCGTCTTGTTATTCGTTGGCGTATTTCTGAGTCGGCTGGTCTTTTTTGGCGACACGGTGAGTACTATTGTGAATATCGGGCATTTGTACTAACGATGATGCAGTAAAAAGCCCTGCCAGGCGTGACCTGGCAGGGCGTGTCAGTTTTTAGCCGCCAGAGTTAACGCACAACCAATACCGGCAGCGTTGCATGGCGCACCACGCTTGAGGCGTTAGACCCCAACAGGTGTGTCGTGATGGACGGATTACGCGAACCGATTACCACGACATCCGCATCCAGTTCTTCGCCCATCTCATTGACGACATCGCGCACGCTACCAAAGCGAACATGCGTTTTAATTCGTGAAGGATCGATACTGAAGTGTCCCACCATCGTTTGCAGACGCGTTTCCGCCTCATGCTGTAAATGTTCTTCAAAGCGACGCACGTCGGCGGCAAAGCGATGCAGACTCATGCTCGCGGACCCAGGCAGTACATGCAACAGATGAATGACGCCATCCTGTTGCGCCAGAAACTCAGCGTGGCGAATGGCTTTATCGCTAAGTTCCATTTCAAAAACATCAACCGGCATAATGATTGTCTTATACATACCCGTTACTCCCTGTTAATCAATACTGAATTTATTCAAGCATATAATAATGTTTCTTTCTGCTATTTGTCTGGCAATTTTAAATATTGCGACAACCTGACGTTAAAAAAGTCGTGTATTTTCCAGGAAAAATCCTAAAGCCGCCTGTTTTTCCGGCAGTCTCTCCGGGATAGCTACCCTTTTATAGTCGAACGCAACATTCACCGTTACTCCGGAGGCTGCATGAAAGCATTGACGTATCACGGTCCACATCACGTAAAGGTTGAAAACGTACCCGATCCTGGCATTGAGCAGCCTGACGATATCATTTTGCGTGTTACCGCCACCGCGATTTGCGGATCTGATTTGCATCTCTATCGCGGCAAGATCCCACAGGTAAAACATGGCGATATTTTCGGCCATGAGTTTATGGGCGAGGTGGTGGAAACCGGACATGATGTGAAGAATATTCGAAAAGGAGATCGGGTCGTTATCCCGTTTGTCATTGCCTGTGGTGACTGTTTTTTCTGTCGGCTACAGCAATATTCAGCGTGTGAAAACACTAACGACGGACACGGCGCGGCGATGAATAAAAAACAGATCCCGCCACCGGCGGCGCTGTTTGGGTATAGCCATCTGTATGGCGGCGTTCCCGGCGGACAGGCCGAATATGTTCGCGTGCCAAAAGGTAATGTCGGTCCATTTAAGGTGCCGCCGCTGTTATCTGACGATAAAGCGCTGTTTCTTTCTGATATTTTGCCTACCGCCTGGCAGGCGGCAAAAAATGCTCAGATTCAGCAAGGTTCCAGCGTGGCGGTTTTTGGCGCAGGGCCGGTAGGATTACTGACTATCGCCTGTGCGCGACTGCTGGGCGCGGAGCAGATCTTCGTCGTTGATCACCATGCCTGGCGCCTGCGTTTCGCCGAAGAACGTTACGGCGCGATACCGATCAACTTCGATGATGAGAACGATCCGGCGGAAAAAATCATTGAGCAGACGGCAGGACACCGCGGCGTGGACGCGGTAATTGATGCCGTAGGCTTTGAAGCGAAAGGCAGCATGACGGAGACGGTGCTGACGAACCTTAAACTGGAAGGCAGCAGCGGCAAAGCGCTTCGACAATGTATCGCGGCGGTCAGACGCGGCGGCGTGGTCAGCGTGCCCGGCGTGTATGCCGGTTTTATTCACGGCTTTTTATTTGGCGACGCCTTTGATAAGGGGCTAACTTTTAAAATGGGTCAAACCCATGTTCACGCGTGGCTGGGGGAATTATTACCGCTTATTGAAAAAGGGTTGCTGAAGCCGGAGGAGATTGTCACGCACTATATGCCGTTTGAAGAGGCGGCGCGCGGCTACGAAATTTTCGAAAAACGCGAAGAAGAGTGCCGGAAGGTTATCCTGGTGCCGGGAGCGACGTCGGCACAAGCGGCGCAGAAACAGGCGACGGGAGTCATCAACCCGATGCCAGGCGGCGTTGTCTGAAACAGGCAGAAATGAAAGGGCTAACGGAAAGAGGATGCGCAGGCATCCTCTGTGTAAACGCATTAACGCTTATGCAGATGGTTTAACGCAGGAAGTCGCCCGCGGCTTCAGGCTGATATTCGAGTTCCAGCACTTCGAGATGGGTGGAGGCGCCGCCCGGCAGTTCCCAGTGAATGGTGTCGCCGACGCGCAGTCCCAGCAACGCCGCGCCGACGGGCGCCATTACCGAAAGCTGGGTACTGCTGTCCGTCATATTGGCGGGGTACACCAGCGTCCGCACGCGTGTTTCACCATCGCTCAAATTGCGGAATTTAACGCGGCTGTTCATGGTGACGACATCGTTCGGCATCTCTTGTGGCGAACACATTTGCGCGCGATCCAGTTCGGCGTTGAGCGCGTCGGCAATCGGCAGATCCGCATACGCAGGCTGTTCCAGAAGACGATCAATACGTTCGGCGTCAAGGTCGTTAATGATAATAGTGGGTCTGGACATTTCTTACTCCATGTCATCGATACTGCGAGTAGTGCAGGTAAATGGTCCCAAAAGAAAACCCTCACCGTCTGGCGGCGAGGGTTTAACTCTCATGATGATACTGAGACTTACCCCGTCTTTGAAGTGATTTAGTTCACATTCGGGTAAATCCTCAAACGTCATAGCCCTGAGTGAATTTTAGTCTACATTCGGGCGTGTTCTCAAATGTGGCTACGGTTTTAAACCTCTGCTTCGTCAATAACCGGCTTTATCGATAATAAACTGTTTCCCGCAGTTGCCGGGATGCGGCTGCGGCAGGAATGAGGCAGAGGAGAGCGGCGCGTTAATCATCGACGCCTTTAATGAAAACTGAATCTCTGTTAAATAGGCGGGATTGCCATGGCAGTTTACTTTAACGGCTTTGACATTATCCTGGCCCCACATTTGTGCGACGACGCTATCAAACTCAGCGCGGCTAACGGTTTTGCCGTAATTATCCGCCAGAAACTGCCCCAGCGCGCTGTCTTTTATCGCCTTATCCAGCCGTATCATGGTGCCGAAATAGGCATTGGGATCAAACCCGAAACAGGCGCCATGTTTGGCATATTCGTAGCGCTCCAGACAGGAATTCCCCCCCGCGCCGGGCATCACTTCCTTAAGCGCTGCCGCGATGTCAGGCGAAAGTCCGGGGGCGGGGGCAGAGCATTTCCGGCTGGCCTTGACTTCAGGCAGATTCGGGATTGGCCGCGTCGCACAACCAAAGCGCTGCCAGCGTCTCTGGTCAACACCGCGTGCGGCGATAGATTTGGGTAATCCTGGCCACAGGCCGTGGACGGTCAGAAAGTCTGCTTTGTTGGCTGGCTCTTTTTGCAGACGGCACTCATCGGGTTCCCGATGGCGGCGTTCATGCTGGCTTTGACAAAAACCGGTTTGCCAGGAAAGCGCCAGCACATAGTCAGTGAAATCACCGTACTGTTGCGCCTGAAGTTCGTCGGCGTTGGCGGCAAAAATTGGAGTTAAGAGGGCAGCCAGCAGCGGACTGTAATGCCATATTGTGTTCATGATGAATTCGATAATTTATACACATTATGAATGTTACCCATTTAATCATAAAAAATGCCGCTCAGGTGAACCTGAACGGCATCATTTTTAACCTACGTTGGCGTAATGTTTAATTCCACATTGCCAGAATCGGCCAGCCCACCAGCAACAGCATCGCGATATAGATAACGCCAAAGATTGCGCCAAGCCGCCAGTAGTCTTTGGATTTCACGTAACCGCAGCCGTAGATAATCACACCAGGGCCGGTGGCATACGGCGTCAGACAGCCCATGATACCGATAGACAGCACCAGCAGAATACACAGTTGTTCCATCGGAACGCCCGGAATGCCTTTACCCACCGCCAGAATGACCGGCAGCATGGTCGCGGTGTGAGCGGAAAGGCTGGCGAACAGGTAGTGCGCGAAATAGAACACCAGTACCAGTACAATGACGGTTGCATCCGGCGAGAAACCTTCCAGATGTGTGCTCATGGTATTGGCGAACCAGTCAATAAAGCCGGAGCGGGTTAAGCCATTAGCCATGACCACCAGCGTAGCGAGGTTCACCAGGGTGTTCCAGGCGCTGTTGTAGCGCGTAATGTCTTTCCACGGCACAACATGCAGCGCCAGCATCAGCGATACGGCCAGCAGACCCACGGCAGTGGCGTTGATGATTTTTCCACCAAAAACCCACAATCCTAAGCTAAGCAGCACCAGGCCAATCAGCGTCCACTCTTTGCGGGACAGACGCCCCATGTTTTTTAACTCGCCGCCAGCCCAGGCCGCGACTTCCGCACTGTGGGTCACTTCAGGTTTATAAAGTACATAGGAGAGCCACGGCGCAACGATCAGTAAAATAATCCCCACCGGCAGAAAGCTGAGAAACCACTGCAGCCAGCTAATCTGGACGCCGGCGATCTTGCTGACGAACTCCAGACCTAACACGTTTGGCGCCGCGCCAGTGACAAACATCGAAGAGCTCAGGCTGGTACTGATCACCATCATCCACATCAAATAACCGCCGATGCGGCGTGCGGAAGGATCGTTTGGAAACGATTTAAATAGCGGCGGCAGGTTCTTGATGACCGGGAAGACAGTCCCGCCGGTACGAGCCGTATTGGAGGGAGTAAACGGCGCCAGCAAAATATCGATAATGACAATCGCATAGCCGAGCGTCAGCGTGCGTTTACCCATGAATTTTACCAAAAACAGCGCAATGCGACGTCCCAGCCCGGTCACTTCGTAGCCCAGCGCGAAAATAAACGCGCCGAAAACCAGCCAGACCGTGGTGCTGGAGAAACCGGCAAGCCCCCATTTCAGCGCCTGTTTACTGGCTTTAAACGCCGGATCGGCCAGTTCTGAAGCGTCAAATAGCAGGTAATTGCTGCCGATAACGCAAATGGTTACGGCGATAAAACTGATCGCTGTCGCCGGGATCGGCTCCAGGATCATACCGACAATCATCGCGACGAAAACCGCAAAATAGTGCCAGGCCTGCGGCGGCATACCATCTGGAACAGGAATTAGCAACATGACGCCCATCACCACTAATGGGGCCAACAACTTCCATATATTATCTTTGGATAAAGACATAAATGACTCTCCGGAAAGGATATTTTCTATAATTGTGTTAATGATTAACTTGCGAAATTTGCGCTAAAAACCAGGTCACGATCAGCAGATCGGCGCTACCGCCTGGGCTGAGATTGCGTTCAATGCATTGCTGATCGAACCGGTGGAGATAAACGAGATCGTCAGGCGTCCGTATGCCGCCCTGCTGTAATAAGACCGCCGCCTGCTGCTGTAACCAGCGCAGACCGTCCGCCCCGCCGCGCGACGCGACGTTGGTATCGCCGTTAAGCGACATCAGCAGCAGTAAGGTATCAAGCAGCGCCAGTTCGGGATCGCGCCCCTGCGTCAGCAATGCGCGGTAGTGCGGCAACGCGTGGCGGATGACCAGCGGATAGCCCGCTTCCGCTTCACCGCGCGCGCCGGTTAATCCCAGTTGCTGATACAGCCGCTGGCCTGCGGTGAGCTGTAGGTTGTTCTGGCGCAGTTCGCGCGTGGTCAGGCCGCGGCAAAAATCGGCGGCGGTAGCGCAGAGTGTTTCTGCGGTGATCGGCTGGCGTAGCTGATACAGGCGGCCAATGGCGGCGCACAGTAACCCCAGCGAGAAAATGCTGCCTTTATGGGTATTGACGCCCGCCGTTGCGCGAAACATCGCTGCTTCACAGGCCATCCCCAATGGACGCAGGCCCGCCAGAACTGACTCTGGCGGCAGGCGCGTGCAGCTGGCGCCATATTCCATAAAGCGCGGCAGCCAGTGTCGAATCGCCTCCGCGCTGCGGTGAAAATCCGCCAGCGCCATATCTTTGTGCGCGCCGCAGTTTAGTCGGTCTACCAGACCGGGTTTTGGCGATAAATTTACCTCGGTCAGCATAGCGCGCCAGGCCAAATCGGCCCAGGCGTCATACAGCGACTGAGGCTGAATGGAGGCGTTAGTCGGGTTGGCGGGAATCGGCATCATGCAGCAGCGCCTCCATATGAATCAGTAAATCAGTCAGCGCGTGGGTTTTACCCCGCGCGCATTCAGCCGCGCTTTGCCCGCACAGCAGACAGCGGCGAGCGGGAAGCGCGAAATGGCGGCGGGAGAGTATTTCGCCTTCCGCCGTCAGGACATCGATATCCCACAGGCGCCCCAGTGGATAACGCTGTTCCAGCGCGATGGTCGCCTGTTTGAGCGCCTGAGCGGGCGCGTCAATCGCCAGCAGCCCTTCCGGCCCGCTGGCGGAAGCCAGTGCAGCCTGCTCCCGGATGGTCCAGCCATACTCTTCTGCCAGCGTGTGCAGGGCAGTCACGCCGTGATTAAAGATCCGGCGGGTTAACGCGCTGTCTTTTATCGGGCCTGGCGCCACCACGGTAAAGGAGACCAGCGGAGTAGCGTGACGCGTTAGCCAGGCGCGCTGTCTTGCTTGTCTCTCATCCCGGCTGGCGAGCAGCTCAGGAATAGAAACGTCGTGACAGGTGGCGAGTTCAGGAAACAGGCGCATGGCTTATTCCTTCACCTGATGCACCACATCGATCACTGAACCGTCGCGATAACGCACGACAGCAATCACGCGGTCGGTGAATTCGATAGGGCGGGGCTGACCGGTAAGCAGTTGCGCGCGTTCGCGCAGCCACTCAATCGATACCACTTTCATTCCCGCTGCTTGCAGTCGTTCAGCCAGCTCCGGACGCGCCGGGTTGACGGCGATACCGTGATCGGTGACCAGAATGTCGACGCTGGAGCCTGGTGTGACGCAGGTGGTGACGTTATCAACCAGCGTTGGGATGCGACCGCGCACCAGCGGCGCGACGATGATGGACAGCGCCGCCGCGACGGCGGTATCGCAGTGGCCGCCGGACGCGCCGCGTAGAACGCCGTCGGAGCCGGTTAGCACGTTAACATTGAAGTGGGTGTCTACTTCCAGCGCGCTCAGCACCACCACGTCCAGACGGTCGACGGAAGCGCCTTTAGAGCCCCAGTTGGCGTACTGGTTAGCGCTGATTTCGATATGGTTCGGGTTGCGGGCCAAAGATTGCGCAGCGTTACGATCGAAGCTCTGCACGTCAAGCAGTTTGCGGATTAAGCCCTTTTCATGCAGGTCGACCATGGTGGCGGTGATTCCGCCCAGCGCGAAATTAGCCACAATGTTGCGGCTACGCATTTTGTCTTCCAGGAAGCGGGTGACCGCCAGCGATGCGCCGCCGGTGCCGGTTTGTAGGGAGAAACCTTCGTTGAAGTAGCCGGAGTGAGCAATGACTTCCGCCGCGCTGCGGGCGATCAGCAGTTCACGCGGATTAGTGGTCATGCGGGTCGCGCCAGCGCCGATTTTGTTTGCATCACCGACTTCTTCGATTTGCACGATCAGATCAACCTGATCCTGAGCGATGCTTGCCGGGTTATGCGGATACGGCAGCAGTTGCTCCGTCAGCATCACGACCTGCTTCGCGCTGTCGGCATCCACCATCGCGTAGCCCAGTGAACCGCAACAGGCTTTGCCGGTATAACCGTTAGCATTACCGAATTCATCGCAGGAGGGCACGCCAAGAAACGCAACATCAATATTGAGTTCGCCGCTTTGTACCAGATGCACACGACCGCCGTGGGAGTGAATCTGAACCGGCTCAGCCAGCAGGCCGCGAGAAATTTCTTCCGCCAGCGGGCCGCGCAGGCCTGACGTGTAGATGCGGCTGACCACCCCGTTACGAATGTGTTCAACCAGCGGCGCGTGGCAGTCGCTCAGCGAGCTGGAGGCCAGGGTCAGATTTTTGAAGCCCATCTTCGCGATGGTTTCCATCACCAGGTTAATCGTCAGATCGCCGCCGCGAAACGCGTGGTGAAAGGAGACCGTCATGCCGTCGCGTAAACCGGAACGGCGGATGGCCTCTTCCAGGCTGGCGCACAGTTTGTGGTCGCGCGGTTTTTGCGCTTGTAGATCCAATTTTGCCGCACTTTGGTAAGCGCTCAGTTCGCTTTCAGCGTGACGGCTCCAGGCGGCTACGCGATCCTGGCGTTGAGATTCATTTTTCTGCGTCATTTTTTTGCCTTATTCTTCGCGAATACCGGAAAGTTCTGCACGGGAGAGCACCAGACGGGCGCGTTCAATCACCGGGCTGTCGACCATCTTGCCGTTAAGGGAAACGACGCCGAGACCTTCGCGGGCGGCGGCTTCTGCGGCCTCAACGACCAGACGCGCATGGGCGACCTCTTTACGCGTCGGCGCATAAAGGTTGTGCAGCAGTTCTATTTGGCGGGGGTTGATCAGTGACTTACCGTCAAAGCCCAACTGTTTAATGTGGGCGGCTTCTTGCAGGAAACCGGCTTCGTTGTTGGCGTCGGAATAGACGGTATCGAAGGCCTGAATGCCGGCGGAACGCGCGGCCTGCAAAATGGCGCAGCGGGCGAACAGCAGTTCGGTGCCTTCCGGAGAGCGTTCGGTGCGCAGGTTGCGAACATAGTCTTCCGCGCCCAGCGCAATCCCGATCAACCGTTCAGAGGCGTGGGCGATTTCTACCGCGCGGGTAATACCCAGCGGCGATTCCACGGCGGCTAACAGGCCGGTACTGCCCGGTTCGCGACCGCAGGCGTTTTCAATGCGCAGAATTTCGTTTTCGATATCAATGACGTCCTGCGCGGTGTCGGTTTTCGGTAAACGCACCACGTCCGCGCCGCCGCGCACGACCGCTTCCAGATCGTTGACGCCCCATTCGGAGTCCAGCGCATTCACGCGGACGATGGTTTCGACGTCACGGTAAAGCGGGTGTTGCAGCGCGTGATATACCAGACGGCGCGCCGCATCTTTTTCGCGTAATGCAACGGAGTCTTCCAGGTCGAACATCAGCGCGTCGGCCGGGTAGATAAACGAATTGCTCACCATCGCCGCGTTGGCGCCCGGTACGAATAACATACTGCGGCGGGTGCGGGTTTTACGTTGTTGCAGAGAGGCGGAAATCATTGGCGATCCTCCCAGGGCAGAGCGGCAATACCGCTGGCGCGCGCCAGTAGCGTTTCCAGTCGGGCGCGCAAAATGCAGTCCAGAGCGCCTTTATCATCGACGTTCAGTTGTACGCCGCGCACGTCGTAGCGAGAAAGCACCTCCAGGATGGTGGCGCGAATGGCCTCGCCAAACTGTTTTTCAACGCTACTGTTGATTTGCAGGTCAATATCCTGCGTATCGAGCGGCGCAATGCGTATCATCACATCGCCGGACTCAAGCGTGCCTGCGACGGCTAGCTGGTTTATTTTCATTTTTCACCTGTTGCTAATACGGGGGACTTTTGACGGGCTGCCGCGCTGCCCGGATGGCGTTCGACCATGCCCTGCAAATAGCGCAGGGTGGCGTCGGGAACCAGCGGCGCGATAGCCGTGAGATCGTGTTTAACCAGCAGCTTGCGTACCCAGGAGGCAGATATCGGCGTCTCCTGGAAGCAAAGCCGCTCTATTTCCACCAGCGTAATGGGTGGGGCGGGAAGCGTTGGCGTCTCCAGCCAGAAACGCATATCAAGGTTGTACTGGGCGGTAACGGTGCAAAACGGCTCCGTACCGACAAAGCGGTGTGTGATGCCAAGCGCGGGCGCCAGATACTGGCGGAAAATCTTCAGGTCGATTTCGGTATAACAGTGATTAATGACGCTCTGCTCTTTAATGAAATAGCAGGGGAACGTCGCCCGAGAGATAATGTATTCGGAGCCGCGGTGAACGGTTAAGCGCGGGATATCGGTAGTCCCTTTAAGGACCAGATCGAGTCGGTCTTCATAGGGAAAGCGTGATGTATCTTCTTTGACCAGGAACAGATGCAGCCAGTCGCACTGTGCCGCCGCCTGTTGGATCAGATAGCGATGGCCGTTCGTGAAAGGATTGGCGTTCATCACAATACAGCCAATTTTCTTTCCCTCATGACGCAATGTCGCCAGCGATTCCGCATACCGTTTCAACCGGGTCGCGCTATTTTCCATTAAGACCATCACGCCAGGGACGCTGGCTATCGTCGAAAAGCTGCACTGTTTAAACAGCGCTTCGTATTCCGTTTTGGTATAAATAAAAAGATGGGTGCAGTGCCGTTCCCAGGCGAGATTAATCAATTCCGTCGCCAGCGTTAACGCTAAGCCTTCGCCGCGTACTGATTCGCTAATGGCCACGCATTTAATGATATTTCCGGCAATACCGCCGCAGGCAATAAGACGGTCATCACGGCTGACGGTAATAAACACTTCAACAGTGGTATCGACGCTTAAATCATTCTCTTTGAGAAAGTGAGCGATCTCCGCCATTTTTTTATTTTCAGAGCGTTTTACCCGAGTGAATACATTATTGCCAAACATAGTAAGAAATATCCTGGTGATATGCTTGTTGCCACTTTTCTGTATATGTTGCGCTGTGTTGCAACTTGATAACTTTTTCTTTTCAGTCAGAGTGGGAGTATTTTTATGACGAGTTATTTATTTTTTCTCACTGACGTATACATCGTAAGGAGTATTTTGGTGGTAAATTTTGATTTATTTCACAAAGCGTTAGATGGTTTTTAAGTGTTTTATGGTTTTAAGTTTTTTAATTAATTTAATCGCCATTCCGGCGGTGGGTTTTAGTTGTTTAATTGATTTAATGTGGGGAATCTGTAACGATTGGTTTTTATATGCTTCAAGATGCTTAAAACATTTTTATTACATTTGCGATAAATCTGAAGAGAAATGCCCATAAGGAACCTTAATGTCCTATCAGAAAAATAAAAAGCTGTTTCCTTTTTTTCGGCAACTCGCGTTTCCGTTACGTATTTTTCTGCTCATTCTGGTGGTTTCTGTTTTCATCGTGGCAGCGTTAGCACAATATTTGTCTGCCAGTTTCGAAGATTATCTGGCGTCCCATGTTCGTGATATGGCGATGAATCAGGCAAAAATTATTGCTTCTAACGACAGCATTATCGCTGCCGTAAAAAACCGGGACTATAAACGCCTGGCGATAATTGCGAATAAACTGCAGCGCGGGACGGATTTTGACTATGTGGTGATAGGCGATCGCCACTCGATCCGGCTTTACCATCCGAATCCGGAAAAAATCGGCTATCCCATGCAGTTTACGAAACCCGGCGCGCTGGAAAGAGGAGAAAGTTATTTCATTACCGGTAAGGGCTCAATAGGGATGGCGATGCGCGCCAAAACGCCTATCTTTGACAACGAAGGCAACGTGATCGGCGTTGTTTCAATTGGCTATCTGGTCAGTAAAATCGACTCCTGGCGGCTGGACTTCTTATTACCGATGGCGGGGGTTTTTGTCCTGTTGCTGGTGGTATTAATGCTGCTTTCCTGGTTTTTCGCCGCGCATATCCGCCGACAAATGCTGGGCATGGAGCCGAAACAGATTGCGCGTGTGGTACGCCAGCAGGAGGCGTTATTTAGCTCGGTTTATGAAGGGCTGATCGCCGTTGATCCGGAGGGACATATCACCGCGATTAACCGCAATGCGAGAAAAATGTTGGGGCTGCCGTCGCCGGGGCGTCAGTGGCTGGGCAGGCTGATAGCGGAAGTCGTCAATCCGGCAGACTTTTTTACCTGCCAGATCGCAGAAAGACGCCAGGACGTGATGGCCAACTTCAATGGCCTGAGCGTCATCGCCAATCGTGAGGCTATCCGTTCCGGCGAGGAGCTGCTGGGCGCTATTATTAGTTTTCGCAGCAAAGATGAAATCGCGACGTTGAACGCGCAGCTAACCCAGATTAAACAGTATGTTGAGAGCCTGCGCACGCTACGCCATGAGCACCTGAACTGGATGTCGACTCTGAACGGCCTGCTGCAAATGAAAGAGTATGATCGGGTCAGAGAGATGGTGCAGGGTGAGTCGCAGGCGCAGCAGCAACTTATTGATAGTTTACGCGGCGCCTTCGCCGATCGTCAGGTGGCCGGTTTGCTGTTTGGCAAAGTTCAGCGCGCGCGTGAACTGGGGCTCAAGATGGTGATTGTTCCCGGCAGCCAGCTACATCAACTGCCGGAGGGGCTGGATAGCACGGAGTTCGCCGCCATCGTCGGGAATCTGCTGGATAACGCGTTTGAGGCGAGTTTGCGTACACAGGAAGGCGACAAGACCATCGAACTTTTCCTGAGCGACGAGGGCGACGAGGTGGTAATAGAGGTCGCCGACCAGGGCTGCGGCGTTCCTGAAGCGCTGCGGGAAAAAATTTTTGAACAGGGCGTAAGTACCCGAACCGACGAACCCGGTGAGCATGGTATCGGGTTATATCTGATTGCAAGTTATGTGGGGCGCTGTGGCGGGGTCATTACGCTGGAAGACAATGATCCTTGTGGCACCTTATTTTCTTTATTCCTTCCGAAAGTGAAAAAAAACGATGACAGAACCATTAACCCTATTGATCGTTGAGGATGAAACGCTGCTGGCGGAAATGCACGCAGAATATATCCGCCATATTCCTGGCTTTAACCAGATATGGCTGGCGGGCAATCTGGCGCAGGCGAGAATGATGATTGACCGGTTCAAACCTGGATTAATTCTGTTGGATAATTATCTGCCGGATGGGAAGGGGATTACGCTGCTGCATGAATTAATGCAGTCGCGCTATCCCGGCGGCGTCGTGTTTACGACCGCCGCCAGTGACATGGAGACGGTAGCGGAAGCGGTACGTAGCGGCGCGTTTGATTATCTGGTCAAACCTATTGCTTATGAACGTTTGGGACAGACGCTGACCCGCTATCAACAGCGCAGACGTATGCTGGCGAGCGCGGATAGCGCAAGCCAGAAGCAGATAGATGAAATGTTCAACGCCTATGCGCGCGGCGAACCGAAAGGGGATTTGCCGACCGGTATTGATGCCTTAACCCTTAATGCGGTGATGAAGCTGTTTGCCGATCCAACCGTACGCCATACGGCTGAAACGGTCGCGCAGGCCTTAACGATAAGCCGCACCACATCCCGACGCTACCTGGAATATTGCGCGAGTCGGCACCTGATTGTCGCAGAGATTATTCATGGCAAAGTGGGCAGGCCGCAGCGTATTTACCACGGCGGCTAAGCCTGGTTTAAGATGCCGGGGCGATGTTTTCCCTCGCCCCGGCTTACCGGCTATCAGCCGCCAGTAACGGCGGAAGAGGCGCCTGGCACCATAATTTCCGTGGCGATAATGACGATCAACAGACCGACGATGACCGGAACGGACGTGCGTTTCACCACTTCAAACGGTGATATTTTAGCCATCCCGGCGACAGCGACCACGACGCCGGAGACCGGCGAAATCGTGCGCCCCAGGTTTGAGGCTTGCAGCATTGGGATGGATAAATAGGCTGGGTTGATACCGGAGGAGTGCGCCAGTTTAGGGATCATCTCAACAAAGGCGTAAAAAGGCGCATTGCCTGAACCGGTGGTCATCGCGGCCAGCATGGTTAAAATCACTAAGACCAGCATCAGAATAATGCTGGCGGAGCCAAAAGAAGTGGCAATCGAGATCAGACTTTGGATAAAGCCAATGGTGCTCAGCCCCTGGGCGAAAACGCCCGCCGCGACCAGCAGCATCACAACGCCGGCAAACGCATCCGCCATGCCGCGATAAGCCACTTCCAGGCCGGAAAACACATTTTGCGTGTTGAAGCCGCGCACGAATTCCAGCACGGCGGCCAGCAGCATACAGATCACCAGAATGGTAATAATGTGCAACTGCGGCCCCCATTTACCGTCAAAAATCAGTACGCCGATAATGGGCGTGAACGGCAAAAGGGCATAAAACGCCGGGGCCGTGGTGGTAATCTCCGCCACGTCCAGCATCTCATGTGAAATGTTCTCTTTTTTATCCAGATAGCGTTGCCAGAAAAAATGCGCAATCGCCATACCGATGATGGCGGCGATGGAAATCGGCAGCGTGGTTTTGAACGCGAAATCGATTAACGGCATCTCCGCCGCTTTTGCGGCTAAAACCACATCGCCAGACGTTGGCGAGAGGATAATAGCGGCCGGCGAAGCGCAAATAGCCGCCGCCGCGCCGCGGCTAATGCCGACGTTGACCATCACCGGGAAGAGAGTAGCCATGAGCAGTACGCCAAGCCCCGTCGCGGAAGAGACGGCCAGCGACATCAGGCAGGCGACAAAATAGGCGGCAATCATCAACAGGTAGGGCGAGTTTATGTACTGTAAAGGTTTCGACGCCAGCTTCACGACCATATCATTCGCGCCGATATGCGTCATATAAGCGGCAAAGCCGCACAGCATCATGATCATCATGCCAAGATCGCCGCCGCGACTCATAAGCAGAATTTTGATGTATTCAACAATATCTGTTGCGGTATAGCCGGTACTGGTTTCGCTGGCAGGTAATACCTTATGCCCCATCAGCGCGCTGATAATAAGCAGAACCAGACCGCCGACAAATAAAACGCCAGTGGCGGAATATCCCTTAATGATGTAGCGCGCTACACCCACAATAACGACGACTCCGATAAGGAGTTCTATAACTGTTAGCATTGTTTCCCCTGTCTTATCGACACCCAGAGTAAAAATAAGAGCCACAAAAGTGGTATAAAAATGTACCGAATAAAGGATGGCGCCTTACTGATTAAAATCACGGCGCGGTTATTTTTTCATGTCATCGCTAAAGATGAAATATGCTTATACGAATTTTCTGTAGCGCTATAAGTATTAATTTATTGTTATTTTATTGTTTTATTTGTTGTGCTTTGTTTTGTGTTTTTTGTGAAAGCTTATTAAGGAGCGCGACGGTTCTAAGTGCTAAATCAAACGCCGTTAACCCGATACTCTCTCAGATTATTCTCTGTTTATAGTTTGTTAAGATTTTATTCAGGTTAATGTTGTTATTATCACAGTCGAATTTTTGAACGGTATGGCTGTTGTGATGATTATCAGAAAGTATTTTCTTATTATTGCTCTCCTTGTTATGCCATGGCTGGCTATTCCTTCAGTCTCTGCGGCGGATAAAGGGTGGTTTAACACGTTTACCGATAACGTCGCAGAAACGTGGCGACAGCCTGAGCATTATGATTTGTATGTCCCCGCCATTACCTGGCATGCGCGCTTTGCCTACGATAAAGAGAAAACGGATCGCTATAACGAGCGGCCGTGGGGCGTTGGTTTTGGTCAGTCGCGCTGGGACGACAAAGGCAACTGGCATGGCCTTTATATGATGGCCTTTAAAGATTCATTTAACAAATGGGAACCCATAGGCGGTTATGGCTGGGAAAAAACCTGGCGACCGCTGGAAGACGATAATTTTCGTCTGGGACTGGGCTTTACCGCAGGCGTTACCGCGCGCGACAACTGGAATTATATTCCCATCCCTGTGCTGTTGCCTTTAGCGTCGATAGGCTATGGTCCCGCTACCTTTCAGATGACCTACATTCCGGGTTCGTATAACAACGGAAACGTCTATTTCGCCTGGATGCGTTTCCAGTTTTGACGGGGAAGGGCATTGTTCTGTTGTGAATTAAAAAGCCTTAAAAAACAATAAGTAGATAGAGTTAGCTAAAAATTAACGCGATATTTATCACTTTTTCGCAAAGTTCGACTGGACAAAATGCATCACAATTGTTGTACTGGTATCCGACACAGCATTTGTGTCTATTTTTCATGTAAAGGTAATTTTGATGTCTAAGATTAAAGGTAACGTTAAGTGGTTTAATGAATCCAAAGGATTCGGTTTCATTACTCCGGAAGATGGCAGCAAAGACGTGTTCGTACACTTCTCTGCAATCCAGACCAATGGTTTTAAAACTCTGGCTGAAGGTCAGCGCGTAGAGTTCGAAATCACTAACGGTGCCAAAGGCCCTTCCGCTGCAAACGTAACTGCTCTGTAAGCATACGTCCGACAGCAAGATTTCAAAACCCGCCCTTTCGGCGGGTTTTTTTTGCGCTTAACGCGCCGCTGCGGCGGAAAATAGCCAGAATGCCAGCGCCGTCATGGCAAACGAACCCAACAGGTTAATCAGCACATTCAGCAGCGCCCAGCCAAAGCGCCCCTCTTGCAGCAAGAATACCACTTCAGCAGAAAAAGTAGAAAAGGTCGTCAGGCCGCCGCAAAAGCCGGTCGTAATGAGCACTTTCCACATCGGATCGATATGTGTCATGCGGTTAAACCAGGCGAACCCCATGCCGATAATAAACGCGCCAAGCAAATTTGCTGTTAGCGTACCGATGGGAATCGCCTGATGAAGCGGATTAAAACGCATACTTAGCATCCACCGGGCTACGCTCCCCGTTCCACCGCCGATAAAAACTGCTAAAAGAAGCTGTAACACTGCCGAATCCTTTATTTAATTGCTATACAGGAGGAGTGTAACGCCGAACACGCATAATTGGCGAGTCCTGACAGAGGTGTGGGAGGGGATATGTTCGTTGCAGCCGGGCAGTTTGTGGTGAGTTCTGTATGGGAAAAGAATGCGCGAGTTTGCGTTTCGTTAATGGCTCAGGCGGCGGACCGCGGCGTATCGCTTCTGGTGCTGCCTGAGGGGATATTAGCGCGAGATGACATCGACCTTGACCTGCCGATTCGCGCCGCGCAGCCGCTGGATGGCGCGTTTATGACGCGGCTTCAGGAAGAAAGCGCTCATAATAATATGACGACGATATTCACTATCCTTGTCCCGTCAACGCCTGGACGGGCGGTTAATATGCTGGTGGCGCTACGGGCGGGTCACATTGTCGCGCGTTACGCGAAGCTGCATCTCTATGATGCGTTTTCGATGCAAGAATCCCAAAGTATTGATGCCGGAACCGTTATCGCGCCTGTGCTGGACGTGGAGGGGGTTAAGGTGGGGCTTATGACCTGTTATGACCTGCGCTTTCCGGATATGGCGTTAGCGCTGGCTTTACAGGGGGCTGACGTATTGGCGCTGCCGACGGGCTGGGTTCGCGGCCCGTTGAAAGAGCAGCAGTGGTCGACGCTGCTGGCGGCGAGAGCGCTGGATACCACCTGCTATATGATTGCGGCCGGGGAGTGTGGTAATCGTAATATTGGTCAAAGTCGTATTATCGATCCGTTGGGGGTAACGATAGCCGCGGCAGCCGATCGTCCGGCGCTGATCGTCGCGGAAATATTCAGAGAACGAATAGACCAGGTGCGGAAGCAACTTCCTCTTTTGCAGCAACGACGATTTGCGCCACCGCAATTATTATGATGTTTTTTTACGCAAAGCTTGATTCACCTTGTTACAGATTGCTATTGTGTGCGCGCGTCGAAAGACCGTTAATATTCTCAGGTTAATCCGGCGCGTTACGCAGCCTGTTTTTAGTGAAGAAGGTATCTATGGGTGAGATTAGTATTACCAAACTGCTGGTGGTTGCCGCACTGGTTGTTCTGCTGTTTGGTACCAAGAAGTTACGTACGCTGGGCGGAGACCTGGGCACGGCGATTAAAGGATTCAAGAAAGCAATGAACGATGAAGACGCGGGCGTTAAGAAAGACGTCGACGGTAGCGTTCAGGCTGAAAAACTCTCGCACAAAGAGTAATAGCGCGATGCGCTTGCTCCGCAGAGTAAAAAAACCGGCAAGTTGCCGGTTTTTTTTGCCTGAAATGTAAGCGTCTATTACACGATCATTTCACTTCCATGCCTTTGGCCTGGAGATCAGCATGGTACGAAGAACGTACAAAGGGGCCACAGGCGGCATGGGTAAAGCCCATCGCCAGAGCTTCCGCTTTCATCTCGTCAAACTCTTCCGGGCTGACATAACGCTGTACCGGCAGGTGATGGCGGCTTGGCTGTAGATACTGACCAAGCGTCAGCATGGTAACGCCGTGACGGCGTAAGTCGCGCATAACCTCAATGATTTCCGCATTGGTTTCGCCTAAGCCCACCATCAGACCCGATTTTGTCGGAATTTCCGGGTGCGCTTCTTTGAAGCGTTCCAGTAATTTCAGCGACCAGTTGTAATCGGCGCCCGGACGAACCTGGCGGTAAATACGCGGCACGTTTTCCAGGTTGTGGTTAAACACATCCGGCGGCGTCGCGTTAAGAATATCCAGCGCGCGATCCATACGTCCACGGAAGTCTGGCACCAGGGTCTCTATTTTTATCTCCGGGCTTTTGGCGCGGATGGCAGTGATGCAGTCAGCAAAATGCTGGGCGCCGCCGTCACGCAGATCGTCACGGTCGACAGAGGTGATGACCACATAGCGTAGCGCCATGTCGGCGATCGTTTGCGCCAGTTTCTGCGGCTCTTCCGCATCCGGCGCAACGGGGCGGCCATGGGCGACATCACAGAACGGACAGCGGCGAGTGCAAATGGCGCCAAGGATCATAAACGTAGCGGTACCGTGGTTGAAACATTCAGCCAGGTTTGGGCAAGACGCTTCCTCGCAGACAGAATGCAGGCCATTTTTGCGCATTGCGGCTTTGATGCCCTGGATACGGGTAGAATCCGCCGGAAGTTTTATTTTCATCCATTCCGGTTTACGTAGTAGAGCGTCGCGCTCTGTGACCACATTTTTAACCGGGATAAGAGCCATCTTATCGGCATCGCGGTATTTTACACCGCGTTCCATCACAATGGGTTTACTCATAGCGTGCGTGTTCCAGTTGCGAATAACGAAGGAAAGCGTTTCAATTCAAGGGAAAGTTGTATTTATCAACTATTTTTGAATTTGTGACACGCAGTATATCATTGATAAGGGCCATAAAGCAGCCTGACAGCCCGGCAAAATGTAAAATAGTTGTTGTTTTGTGCTGTTTGCCCATATCTTCCGTGACCTGAATGCAACATTTTTGTCAGAACGCCTCACGGATGATATCAATGACGTTCTCCAGCACCGGATCGCGCAGACTCAGTTTATTGTAATGCAGCGAGAACTCGACCTGTTCACTATTCACCGGCGCGTAGGGAAGGCGTTCAAGCGGCCAGCAACGGCTAAATAAGTCGTAGAAGCGGGTGGGCATCAGTCCCAGCAGATCGCTGCTGGCGATCAGCGAGGCAATGGTAAAAATATTGTAGCTGCTAAAACTGATTTGCTGATCGGGAAATGTCTCCTGCAGTCGCTGGCGCAGGAGGGAAAGATGTTGTCCCTCCAGCATCAGAAAGGTGTGATCCGCGCTGTTCAGTCTCTCTTCAGTAATGGCGTTCGCCAGACACGGGTGATGCTGGCGGCAGACAATCTCAAGCGTATCGCTAAACAGGACGTGATGCTGAATGCTCCGGTTGTTATAGCTATGGGTATTGATAATGAGATCGGTCTGAAACTGACTAAGCTGGCTTTCGGCATCGTCTACCGGAATGTTGCGCAGCAAAAGCTGAGGATAACGCGGCCTGATGGCCTGGTAAATAATCGGCATCACTAGCGCGCCGACCGAAGGCGTCGTGCCAATTGTAATGGTACGTTGCTTATCATAGCTGCCCGTAAGATCCAGGGCGCCAAGAATAGATTCCAGCCCCTGGCTGATGTATTCGTGCAGATGCGTAGCATACGTCGTGGGCGTTACGCCCTGGCCTTTGCGAATAAACAGCGGATCGGGAAATATAGTCCGTAATTTTTGAATGGACTGGCTGATGGCTGACGGCGTCAGGTTAAGAATTTTCGCTGCATTGACGATCCCTTTATGGACATATACGGCCTCGAAAATCGTCAACAGATTGAGGTCAATATTTCTCAGTGTTCTGAAAATTTGCGGTTTGTCTTGTAGGTGTTGATCGGCCGGTTGTCTTTCTGCCTGATTATTATCACTCACGCTCTGGCTCCGAATTCATTCGTATTATGAATAATAGATGAAATAGTATATTTTGCATTTATGAGTTGGTTTTAAAATTACTTTTATGAATGTATTTTAGTCATTTCAATAAGATAAGTAGCAGCAAGGCCGGGATTTTGTTCACGGAAAATTCCTCATCATGAGGACTGAAGAGGCCATGCCGCCTGGCGGCTACAGCAGGGATATAACGAAAATATAGAAAGCGGGGGGAGAAGTAAAGCATTCAAATCATATATGATTAATGACCCATAAATTTCTTGGGCCATTATATTTTACGCATTAAGCAGCAATATATTCATACGGTGGATTATTTAGCAGAGCTAAAATATTCGCCAGCAAGCGGGGCGCAATATTATCCGTGGTTGCGTCTTCCTTCCACTGCGTTATTTTAGCCATTTCCATGCCGGCATAACCACACGGGTTGATACGCAGGAAAGGAGAAAGATCCATGTTAACGTTTAGCGCTAAACCGTGGAATGAGCAGCCGCGACGGATACGTAAACCCAGCGAGCAGATTTTCTTTTCACCCACATAGACGCCCGGCGCATCGGCGCGCGGATGCGCCTCAATACCAATTTCAGCCAGCGTATTCACCACGGTCTGTTCAAGTAGGGTGACTAAATCACGCACGCCCAGTTTACGTCGTTTCAGGTTAAGTAAAACGTACATTACCTGTTGGCCCGGACCATGATAGGTCACCTGTCCTCCACGATCGCTCTGCACAACGGGAATATCGCCAGGCATCAATATATGTTCCGCTTTACCGGCCTGGCCCTGGGTAAACACCGGGTAATGCTCAACCAACCAGATTTCATCATGGCTGTTTTCATCGCGCATATCGGTAAAGTTATGCATGGCCTGAGAGATAGCTTCATAGGGCTGAAGGCCGAGCTGGCGGACAAGGATTTTATCCTGATACAAAACGGCATCTCCGTAGAGAATGAAAAAAGAGAGGAAAGTATATCACAGCGGGGGAGGCGGGGAGTTACCCGGATAAGACCGGGTAACCGTCTGGATGTATTACAATACCATTCGCACGATATCAATATTGCCCAGTTCTTCGTACAACGTTTCAACCTGTTCAATATGGGTGGCATTAATGGTGATAGAGACCGAGTGGTAGTTGCCTTTGCTGCTCGGTTTTACCGTCGGAGAGTAATCACCAGGCGCATGGCGCTGTACCACTTCAACCACCTGATCAACCAGCTCAGGTAACGCCTGCCCCATTACTTTGTAAGTAAATGGCGTAGGGAATTCAAGCAGTTCGTTAAGTTTGGTTTTCATGTCAGCTCCGGCATTACGTAAAAAAATAACAACTCCCGCCGCAGGGCGGGAGTTTTACTGATGCATAGTATATGGGGACGAAAATCACACTTTCAAGCGCTCAATTTTTATCCAAACCAGTGATGGAACATTAATTTAATGTAATCAATGATTTTACCGAAGAAGTTCCCTTCCGGGATCTCTTGCAGTACGACCAGCGGACGCTGCTCGATGGTTTTACCGTCCAGCTGGAAGTTTATAGTGCCGACCACCTGGTTTTTCTGCAGCGGCGCGTGCAGTTCTGCGGTATTCAGTACATAGCTCGCTTTCAAATCTTTCATGCGACCGCGAGGGATCGTCAGGTAAACGTCTTTATCGACGCCCAGCGAGGCGCGATCGGTATTACCAAACCAGGCGGGTTCAGAGGCGAACTCTTTACCAGCCTTCAGCGGATTAACGGTTTCAAAGAAACGGAAGCCCCACGTCAGCAGTTTTTTGCTTTCTGTTTCACGGCCTTTATAGGTCCGTCCGCCCATCACGGCGGAAATCAATCGCATCTGGCCTTCGGTTGCGGAAGCGACCAGATTATAGCCCGCTTTGCTGGTATGGCCGGTTTTGATGCCGTCCACATTCAGGCTGTTATCCCACAGCAGACCGTTACGGTTTAACTGGCGAATGCCGTTAAAGGTGAACTCTTTTTCTTTATAAACGGCATATTCGTTAGGCACATCGCGAATTAACGCCTGACCAATCAGCGCCATATCGCGAGCTGAACTGTATTGTCCGTCGGCGTCCAGGCCGTGTACGGTCTGGAAGTGGGTATTTTTCAGCCCCAACGCGTTCACATAGCTGTTCATCAGCCCGACGAAAGCATCCTGGCTACCGGCGGCGAAATCAGCCATCGCCACACAGGCGTCATTGCCGGATTGCAGATTGATGCCGCGTATCAACTGAGAGACCGGTACCTGCATTCCCGGTTTGAGGAACATCAGCGAGGAGCCTTTAAATACCGGATTGCCGGTGGCCCAGGCGTCATTACCGACGGTAACCAGGTCGGTTTCTTTAAATTTACCCGCTTTCATTGCCTGTCCGATGACGTAACTGGTCATCATCTTCGTCAGACTAGCCGGGTCGCGACGTTCGTCGGCGTTTTGTTCCGCCAGAACTTTGCCGGAGTTGTAGTCGATCAGGATGTAGGATTCCGCATCGATCTGCGGAACGCCCGGGATCATAGTTTTGATATTCAGGTCATCGGCATGTGCGGTTGAGATAAAAGCGGCACAAAGCGCCGTGGTGAGCGCCATGCGCTGCATAAAACGAGCGGAAAAAGTGGTCTTCATGGTCTGAACTACGACGTCCGTGATGAAATTAAAAAAAGAGCCCTACTATAGCAAAAGCATAACTGGCAGGCATCTGACTTTCCGCGTGACTTTGTTAATGTCATTTACAGAAATTGACAGTACAGATACCTGCGATCGGTTACTGCGCGCTGGCGATAAAGGACTGTAATTGTGCTTCTGTTTGCAAACGTTGCTGTAACGCGCTGGCTTCGGCTTTACTGGCAAAAGGCCCCAGTTGAATACGCCAGACCGCGCCGTTTTGTATTACGCGCCCTGGTACGCTGAACTGCTGGCTTAAACGCTGTTGGTACTGCTGCGCACGCGTTTGATCGCTGACGGCGCCGACCTGGACGACGAAACGACCGCTCGCCGCGGCGGCAGGCGCGCTCACCGGGGCAGATACCGGGGCCGCGGCAGCAGGCGCGCTCACCGGCGTCGCAGTCGCTGGAGCCGTCACCGGCGCGGAAACCGGCGCTGTCTGTGGTGCTGGCGTCGGTTCATTACCCTCCAGCACGCCAGGCGCCAGCGTGGTCGGCGCGCCGAGGAAGCCGCTGCTGCTCACCGGCGCGCCGGTGGTATCGTCACTTTTCAACGTGGAATTACTGACCGGAAGAACGTCGCCTTGCGGTTGCGCAGGCGCTGAAGAGGCGCTTCCCATTCCGCCGCTTAAATCAGGGCGTGGGGGCAGAGCGTAGGTCTGTTTCGCCACCGTCGTACAGGCCATCCCCGGGCCGGAGAGCGAACCATCCGGCGCTACGATAATGGGGTCAATCCGTACTTTAGTATTATTCGAGGTATTCAGACGATCCGCCGCCGCGCGGGACAGGGAGATGACCCGATCGGTGCCATAGGGGCCGCGATCGTTAATACGCACGACGATCATGCGACCGTTGGCCAGGTTGGTGATTCGCGCATAGCTGGGGATAGGCAGTGTCGGATGGGCGGCGGTAAGCTGCATCGGATCGAACATCTCCCCGGAGGCGGTTAAATTACTGCCGGGTTCCGCATCATAAATAGCGGCCAGGCCAGCCTGGCTAAAGCGGGACGGGTCCTGAACGATTTTATAACTTTTACCGTCACGCTGATAATCCTGGTTTGCGGTCGGATTCAGAGGTTCATAACGCGGTTCCGCTCCGCTGATTTCCACAGTCGGACCATTACATACCGCAGGTTGCGGCGCGACGGTGGTTTGCTGCTGACCGCCGTCATTAGTACATGCCGCGAGTAGTACTATCCCTGCCGCGACGCAGATTACAGGCAACTGCTTACGCATTGCGCACCCCTTATACGCTTTTCGACAACATTTTTCTGTGGGTGTGGATCGACATCACAATCCCGAACCCGGCCATCAGCACAATCAGTGCGGAGCCCCCGTAGCTGACCAGGGGTAAAGGTACTCCAACCACAGGCAGAATACCGCTCACCATACCAATATTTACGAAGACATAAACGAATAATATTAACATTAATCCGCCAGCCATCACGCGACCAAATGTAGTTTGCGCTCTGGCGGCAATCCACAGACCGCGCATTATTAGCAAAATATAGAGCGCGAGCAGAATCAGTATGCCCACCAGACCGAGCTCTTCCGCCAGTACCGCGAAGATAAAGTCGGTATGGCGTTCGGGTAAAAACTCCAGCTGCGACTGGGTGCCGTGGAGCCAGCCTTTACCGCGCAGGCCGCCTGAGCCAATGGCGATTTTAGACTGAATAATATGATAGCCCGCGCCCAGCGGATCGGTCTCCGGATCAAGGAGCATCATGACGCGCTGGCGTTGGTAATCGTGCATCAGGAAAAACCACAAAATAGGAATAAATGCAGCGATCAATACAATGGCGACCCCAATTAAGCGCCAGCTCAGACCAGACAAAAATAGGACAAAGAGACCGGAAAGGGCGACCAGAATAGACGTCCCCAGGTCCGGCTGGGCGGCGACCAGCAGGGTAGGCATAAAGATTAATACCAGGGCGATGGCGGTATTTTTCAGCGAGGGCGGGCAGACGTCACGGTTAATAAAGCGGGCGACCATCAGCGGCACGGCGATTTTGGCTATTTCCGAAGGCTGAAAGCGAACGATTCCCAGATCGAGCCAGCGCTGCGCGCCTTTGGATATTGCGCCAAAGGCATCAACGGCGACCAGCAGAATGATACAAATGATATAGAGATAGGGCGCCCAGCCTTCATACACGCGCGGCGGGATCTGCGCCATCACCACCATAACCACCAGCCCCATCGCAATCTGACCGATTTTACGCTCCATCATGCCGATGTCCTGGCCGCTGGCGCTCCAGATGACCAATGCGCTGTAAACCAGTAACGCCAGCAGAATAAGTAGCATCGTGGGATCGATATGAATTTTATCCCAGAAGGTTTTTTTGTTCGGATTATCCGTCATGACTATTGGTCCTCCGCCGCTGCAACCACCGGGTTTTCCGCAGGCAAATGGGTGTTGTTGTCGCCCAGCATGATGTGATCAAGGATTTGGCGCATGATCGTGCCTACTGCCGGGCCTGCACCGCCGTTTTCAAGGATGATCGCGACGGCGACCTGGGGATTGTTATACGGCGCAAAGGCGGTCATTAATTTATGGTCGCGCAGGCGCTCGGCGATTTTATGCGCATTGTACGTTTCGTTGGCCTTCAGGCCAAAGACCTGCGCGGTGCCCGACTTCGCCGCGATTTTATAGGGCGCGCTGGCAAAATATTTATGCGCCGTGCCGTTAGGGCGGTTGGCGACGCCATACATGCCATCTTTCGCAATTTCCCAGTAGCCGGAGTGAATATCGCCCACCGGCGGCTCATGCGGCTGTACCCACGGCACCTGTTTACCGTTTTCCGCGGTGCTCATTAACAGGTGCGGGACTTTAACTACACCGTCGTTAATAAGGATCATCAGCGCCTTACTCATCTGAATCGGCGTTGCCGTCCAGTAGCCCTGGCCGATGCCCACCGGAATCGTATCGCCCTGATACCACGGTTTTTTAAAGCGTTTCTGTTTCCACTCGCGGGTCGGCATATTACCAGAGCGCTCTTCTGCGAGATCAATTCCGGTATAGTGACCATAGCCGAACTTACCCATCCATTCTGACAGGCGATCGATCCCCATGTCATAGGCCACCTGATAGAAGAAGGTATCTGCCGACTCTTCAAGGGATTTGGTGATATTCAGATGCCCGTGGCCCCATTTTTTCCAGTCGCGGTAGCGTTTCTCAGACCCCGGCAACTGCCACCAGCCAGGGTCGAAAAGACTGGTGTTACGGGTGATGACGCCAGCGCTTAACGCCGATACGGCGACGTAAGGCTTAACGGTAGAAGCGGGTGGGTAGACACCCTGAGTCGCGCGGTTCACTAATGGCGTGTTCGGGTCGTTAAGCAGCCCGGAGTAATCTTTGCTGGAGATGCCGTCCACGAAAAGGTTAGGGTCGTAACTTGGCATGGAGACCAGCGATAGCACGCCGCCGGTACGCGGATCGGTGACAATCACCGCCGCGCGACTGCCTGCCAGCAGCGTTTCAATATACTGCTGGAGCTTGAGATCCAGCGTCAGGTAGATATCGTGTCCGGCCTGCGGCGGCACCTCTTTAAGCTGGCGAATAACACGGCCGCGGTTGTTGACTTCAACCTCTTCATAACCGGTTTGCCCATGCAGAATATCTTCATAGTAGCGCTCAATGCCCAGCTTGCCGATGTCATGGGTGGCGGCGTAGTTCGCCAGTTTGTTTTCTCTGTCGAGACGCTCGACGTCTTTATCATTGATTTTCGATACGTAGCCGATAACGTGGGTCAGCGCCGATCCGTATGGATAATAGCGGCGTTTATAGCCTTTGACTTCGACGCCCGGAAAACGGTACTGGTTGACAGCAAAGCGCGCGACCTGAACTTCCGTCAGGTTTGTTTTCACCGGAATAGAAGTAAAGCGATGGGATCGGGCGCGCTCTTTTTTAAAGGCGGCGATATCGTCGTCGTTTAAATCGACCACACTGCGTAGCGCATCCAGCGTTTGCTGAACGTTATCCACCTTTTCCGGCATCATTTCAATCTGATAGATAGTGCGGTTCAGCGCAAGGGGAATGCCGTTACGGTCGTAGATTATCCCGCGGCTTGGCGCAATTGGCACCAGCTTGATACGGTTTTCGTTCGAGCGGGTCTGGTAATCGGTAAAACGGAGAATTTGCAGATTATACAAATTGGCGATCAGTACGCCGGTCAGCAGCAAAATACCCAAAAAGGCGACCAGCGCCCGACGCACAAACAGTGCGGACTCAGCCGTATAGTCACGAAAAGAATTTTGTCGTTTCATCCGCTGCTTAATCTTCTCAAGACTTCACGATCACTCACGGTGATAAGGGTGGTTGGTTGTGATGCTCCACGCCCGGTACAAACTCTCCGCGACCAGAACCCGAACCAGCGGGTGAGGGAGCGTTAACGCCGAGAGCGACCAGCTCTGTTCCGCTGCCGCTTTGCAGGCGGGAGATAATCCTTCCGGGCCGCCAATCAGCAAACTGACGTCGCGCCCGTCCTGTTTCCAGCGCTCCAGCTCATTGGCTAACTGCGGCGTATCCCACGGCTTGCCTGGAATATCCAGGGTAACAATGCGATTCTTACCGGCGGCGGCCAGCATCTGCTCGCCCTCTTTGTCGAGAATGCGTTTGATATCCGCGTTCTTGCCGCGTTTGCCCGCAGGGATTTCGATCAGCTCAAAGGGCATATCTTTCGGAAAACGACGCAGATATTCCGTAAATCCCGTTTGAACCCAGTCGGGCATCTTCGTGCCGACAGCGACAAGTTGCAGCTTCACGCATTAACTCCAGAGTTTTTCCAGTTCATACAGGCGGCGACTTTCTTCCTGCATGACATGCACAATCACATCGCCCAGATCGACGACAATCCAGTCAGCCGCATTTTCGCCTTCGACGCCTAACGGCAGCATACCGGCCGCGCGCGACGACTGCACCACGTGGTCGGCAATAGACATAACGTGACGGCTGGAGGTGCCGGTACAAATAATCATACAGTCGGTGATACTGGATTTACCCTGAACATCTAAGGCGATGATGTCCTGACCTTTCAGGTCATCAATTTTGTCGATAACAAAATCCTGGAGTGCTTTACCCTGCAAGTTTTCCCCCTGGGTGAATAATTGCGTTATAACGATAGAAAAAAGGCCAACAGGCTGGACCGGTAAGGCGTTGCGAGTTAACGCTAACCTTCCGGCGGGACGCCGTGTAGTATACCTGAATCAGCGGCGATACCGGGACTTATGTCGCCGGATCGGCGTTTAAAACCAGATTATCATCCCATCCCACGTCACAGAAAGCATCGCCATTTTTGTAAAACAATTTCTGCAAAGCTCTGCAAGGTGAAAAAAGCCTGGCTGCGGAGAATAACAGCCTGTCGGGGGCTGTCAATGGGCGAAACCGCTGCGGCGAGAAAAAACGGAAAATTCATCACTCAGGCCGCCAGACGGCACGACTATTTAATACTTTCAGGGTGGCGAACCCTTCGCACAGGTCGATTGCGCTCCAGCATCCCTGTTCTACCCGGAAATGCCATAGCGAGGCGGCGGGCATTGCGAGCAGACGGGCAATCAACAGGCTGAGTACGCCCTGATGGCTGACGATCAGCAGGTTCTGGCAATCGCTGAACGCGTCGAGTCGCGAGGTAAAGCGCTCTACGCGCCGGGTAAAAGCCTGAAAACCCTCGCCATTGGTCGGAACCGCATTCTGCCAGTCCGTACACCAGGCGGCATAGCTTTCGGCATCTTCATGGGTGAGGTCGCGGTGATGGCGCATTTCCCAGTCGCCGAAGTACATCTCATTAAGCTCAGGTAAGATGTGTTGCGGCACATCCCGGCCCTCCAGTACGAGCCGGGCGGTATGGCGCGCACGCTCCAGCTCGCTGCATAACACCCGGTCAAATGGCGCGTGGCGCAATAAAGTATGTAGCGTTTTCGCCTGGCCAATCCCTTTTTCCGTTAACGGCGTGGGAGCATGTCCGCTATACAACCCGGCGACATTGGCCTCGGTTTCGCCATGACGCACCAGCCACAATCGCATGGTATTCCTCATGAGGTTAAATGCGCAAAACATGATAATGCCCCTGATTGCGCAACGTTTTTTTCACTAAAATAGCGTTTTTTGGCCGGAGGCATAATGGCGTTATTCAACAGCGCGCATGGCGGTAATATTCGGGAAGCCGCGACGGTGTTGGGCATCTCGCCTGACCAGTTACTGGATTTTAGCGCAAACATTAATCCGCTGGGTATGCCTGTCAGCGTGAAACGCGCGCTTATCGACAATCTGGACTGCATTGAGCGCTACCCGGACGCCGATTATTTTCATTTGCACCAGGCGCTGGCGCGTCATCATCAGGTGCCGGCATCGTGGATACTGGCGGGAAATGGCGAGACGGAGTCAATCTTTACCGTGGCGAGCGGTCTTAAACCACGTCGTGCAATGATTGTCACGCCAGGTTTCGCGGAGTATGGCCGGGCGCTGGCGCAAATTGGCTGTGAAATTCGTCGCTGGTCTCTACGCGAAGCGGATGGCTGGCAGCTTACCGATGCCATTCTTGAGGCGTTGACGCCCGATCTGGACTGCCTGTTTCTGTGTACGCCCAATAATCCTACCGGCCTGCTGCCGGAGCTGCAGTTATTACAGGCCATTGCCGATCGCTGCAAATCGCTGAACATTAACCTGATCCTGGATGAAGCGTTTATCGATTTTATTCCGCATGAGACGGGCTTTATTCCTGCTCTTAAAGATAATCCGCATATCTGGGTGCTGCGTTCGCTGACCAAATTTTATGCCATTCCCGGCCTGCGGTTGGGATATCTCGTCAACAGCAATGACGCGGCGGTGGCGCGGATGCGTCGCCAACAAATGCCGTGGTCGGTTAACGCGCTGGCGGCGCTGGCCGGTGAGGTAGCGTTACAGGATAGCGCCTGGCAACAGGCGACCTGGCATTGGTTACGGGAGGAGGGCGCCCGGTTTTATCAGGCGCTTTGTCAGCTCCCCCTGCTGACGGTCTATCCCGGGCGGGCAAACTATCTGTTGCTACGCTGTGAGCGAGAGGATATTGACCTGCAGCGACGGTTGCTGACGCAGCGGATTTTAATCCGTAGCTGCGCTAACTACCCGGGGCTGGACAGCCGCTATTATCGTGTGGCGATACGCAGCACTGCGCAAAACGAGCGTCTGCTGTCGGCGCTGCGCAATGTGCTTACTGGTATAACCCCTGCTGATTGATGTAGTTCAGCACGTTTTCCGGCAACAGCTCGTCGCAGGATTCGCCTTTTTCCAGACGTTCGCGGATGAGGGTTGCGGAGATATTAAGCCAGGGCGTTTCCGCCAGGTAAATTTTACCGGCTGGCAACTGGTGCAGATCGTCCGGCGTATGGGTCAGATGCTGTTCCAGCCACTGCTGGTGTTGCGCCTGCGTCATTTCAAGGGGATAGCCCGGACGACGACAAACGATCAGGTGAGTGTTATCGAGGATGGTGTCGTAATCATGCCAGGAGGGGAAGTTAAGCAGCGAATCCTGGCCGATAATAAACGCCAGCGGCGCTTCGGGGCCCTGTTCTTCGCGCCATGCTTTCAGCGTTTGCGCAGTGTAAGAGGGCGCGTTTCGCTGTAGCTCGCGTTCATCCAGCGTAAAAAGCGGCTTATCGGCGATAGCCAGCTCCAGCATATATTTACGCTGCGCGCTGGAAGCTTCCGGCTGGGGGCGATGCGGCGGCACATTGTTAGGCATAATAATCACCCGCGATAAGCCGATCAGATTCGCCAGCGTTTCAACAGGTTTAAGATGTCCATAATGCACCGGATCAAAGGTGCCGCCGAATAAAGCCTGTAACGATTTCATATCACCCATCAATAAATACGTCTGCCAGCGCCTTATGGCAGAGCAGGAGCGATAGCCCTTCAAGATCTGCCCATACTGACTGACCATAATCCTGTTTGAGCGTAATTTCTGTACGCGTCAGTAACTGCACGGCCTGGCGAAGCTGTGCAGGATGGAGACGCTGCAACGCGTCGCCGATCATGGGGCGACGGTTTTGCCAGACCCGGTGTTTATCAAACAGCGCGCGTAACGGCATATGCGCGGACTGACGTTTGAGATTGACCAGTAGCAGCAGCTCTCGCTGGAGGGTGCGCAGCAGAATGACCGGTTCGCTGCCTTCAAGGCGTAGCTGTTGCAGAATATGCAGCGCGCGTTTGCTTTTCCCCATCAGTAACGCATCCACCCAGTGGAAAGGGGTAAAGTGGGCGGCGTCATTGACGGCCTGCTCCACGCGAGGAAGCGTTAACTTACCGTCAGGCCAAAGCAGCGACAGTCGTTCCAGCGCCTGCGCCAGCGCCAACAGATTGCCCTCATAGCAATAGCACAGCAGTTGGTTCGCGGCGTCATCCAGTTGCAAATTCTGTGCTTTCGCTCTGGCGGCCACCCAGCGGGGAAGCTGCGCCTGCTCCGGCGTCTGACAACTGACCTGAACGCTACGGTCTGCCATCGCGGTATACCAGGCGGCGTTTTCCTGCGCTTTGGTGAGCTTGTTTCCGCGTACTATTAATAACAGGTCGTCATGCAGCAGCTCGCTCAGGGTAGCGAGTTGCTCATTCATTGCCGCGTTAGGCCCGTTTTCCGGCAGTTGCAGCACCAGCGTTTGACGGCTGGCGAACAGGCTCATCGCCTGGCAGAGTGAGAAAAGCGATCCCCAGTCTGTACTGGGATCGAGAGTAAAAGCGTGGTGCTCTTCGAAGCCTTGCGACGCAGCCGCCAGACGAATAGCGTCCTGACTTTCCTGCAGCAGCAGCGGATCGTTGCCCAATAATAGATATGCCGCACGCAGCCCTTCGTTGAGCTGCGCGCGGAGTTGTTCAGGATACAACCTGATCATTAGTTACTCAGCGTAGTGGAGACGCGTGCTGGCGTAGAGGCGGGCGCCGCCGTCTCATTGTCGGCGGTAGCCTCCTCTTTCGTCGCCTGAATATCCGCCGCGCGGACGCTGGTCAGCTTACGAATCAGCTGTTCAGCGGCTTTGTCGTACATCTCCTGAACGATCATGGCCTGCTCGTTATCCTTCGCCAACGCCATCTGCGGGTTATCGAAGAACGAACGGTACACTTTCGTGCTGATAGGATAGATGTCATGGCCCGGAATCAATACCGAGGCATTGACGGTCATCACCATCTGATATTCCGCCGTCTGGCCGTCCTGGAACACTGACGCCGTATCCTGCGAAATAGTCACCGTTCCAAGCCGCAGAGACGGAACGTCTTTGCGCGTTGTGTCTTTATCAAGCAGGTTTACGTTATTCAGCCGTAACTGATTACGTACCGCACGACTTAGCGGACCGTTCGGATCGCCTGAATCGAGGATCATCGTTTTCATTGAAGCCGGAACCTGCGTAGTGCTACGCAGATGCCAGCCGCATCCGGCGGTGACCAGCACCGCCAGAGATAACAACAGTGTTACCAGATATCGCACGCTTCCTCCCGCGCTTAGCCAACAACCAGATTGAGGAGTTTACCCGGAACGTAAATCACTTTACGCACGGTAACGCCATCAAGATATTTTGCCACCAGATGTTCCTGGCCTGCACGTTCACGCACCTGTTCTTCGGTAGCATCCACCGGTACGGTGATTTTCCCGCGAACTTTACCGTTAACCTGCACGACAACCAGCGTGGTGTTTTCCACCATTGCCTGCTCGTCGGCAACCGGCCACGGCGCGTTGTCGATATCGCCTTCGCCACCCAGTTCCTGCCACAAGGTAAAGCAGACGTGCGGGGTGAACGGGTTAAGCATACGCACGACGGCCTGCAGCGCTTCCTGAAGCAGTGCGCGGTCTTGTTCGCCTTCCTGCGGGGCTTTCGCCAGTTTGTTCATCAACTCCATGATCGCCGCAATGGCGGTGTTGAACGTCTGACGGCGGCCGATATCATCGGTCACTTTGGCAATGGTTTTATGCACATCGCGACGCAGCGCTTTTTGATCTTCGCTCAGCGCATCGACGTTCAGCGCCGCGACAGGACCTTTAGCGGTGTGTTCGTAAACCAGCTTCCAGACGCGTTTAATAAAGCGGTTTGCGCCTTCTACGCCGGACTCCTGCCATTCCAGAGTCATATCCGCCGGAGAAGCGAACATCATAAACAGGCGTACCGTATCCGCGCCATAACGTTCAACCATTACCTGCGGGTCGATACCGTTATTTTTCGACTTGGACATTTTACTCATGCCAGTGTAGACCAGCTCATGACCCGCTGCGTCTTTTGCTTTGACGATGCGGCCTTTTTCATCGCGCTCGACGATAGCGTCAACTGGCGAAACCCAGTTACGTTCGCCGTTCTCGCCGACATAATAGAACGCATCCGCCAGCACCATGCCCTGACACAGCAACTGCTTAGCCGGCTCGTCAGAGGTGACCATGCCCGCATCGCGCATCAGCTTATGGAAGAAGCGGAAGTAGAGCAGGTGCATGATGGCATGTTCAATACCGCCGATGTAGATGTCGACTGGCAGCCAGTAGTTTGCCGCTTTCGAATCCAGCATTCCTTCCTGATACTGCGGGCAGGTGTAACGCGCGTAGTACCATGACGATTCCATAAAGGTGTCGAAGGTGTCGGTTTCACGCAGCGCCGGCATACCGTTAACGGTAGTTTTCGCCCACTCAGGATCGGCCTTGATCGGGCTGGTGATGCCGTCCATGACGACATCTTCCGGCAAAATAACCGGCAGTTGATCTTCCGGCGTCGGCAGCACGGTGCCATCTTCCAGGGTGACCATCGGGATCGGCGCGCCCCAGTAACGCTGACGGGAAACGCCCCAGTCACGCAGACGATAGTTCACTTTACGTTCGCCGACGCCTTTTTCCGCCAGTTTATCGGCAATGGCGTTAAACGCCGCTTCAAAGGCCAGACCGTCGAACTCGCCGGAGTTAAACAGCACGCCTTTTTCGGTCAGCGCCTGTTCGGAAAGATCCGGCTCGGAACCGTCGGCGGCCAGAATCACCGGCTTGATGGTCAAACCGTATTTGGAGGCAAATTCGTAGTCGCGCTGATCGTGACCCGGAACGGCCATCACCGCGCCAGTGCCGTACTCCATCAGGACAAAGTTTGCCGCCCAGACCGGGATCTCTTCGCCAGTTAACGGATGAATCGCTTTATAGCCGGTGTCGACGCCTTTTTTCTCCATGGTCGCCATTTCGGCTTCGGCCACTTTGGTGTTACGGCATTCGTCGATGAACGCCGCCAGCTCGGCGTTGTTCGCCGCCGCTTTTTGCGCCAGCGGATGACCGGCGGCCACCGCCAGGTAAGTGGCGCCCATAAAGGTATCCGGACGGGTGGTATAGACGGTCAGGGTGTTATCGTAACCCTTCACATCGAAGGTGATTTCCACGCCTTCAGAGCGGCCAATCCAGTTGCGCTGCATCGTTTTTACGGTATCAGGCCAGTGGTCCAGCTTATCCAGATCGCGCAACAATTCGTCTGCGTAAGCGGTGATTTTGATAAACCACTGTGGGATCTCTTTACGCTCAACTTTGGTATCGCAGCGCCAGCAGCAGCCGTCGATCACCTGTTCGTTGGCGAGAACGGTCTGATCGTTCGGGCACCAGTTAACGGCAGAAGTCTTCTTGTACACCAGGCCTTTTTTATACAGCTCGGTGAAGAATTTCTGTTCCCAACGGTAGTATTCCGGGGTGCAGGTCGCGATTTCACGGCTCCAGTCATAGCCAAAACCCAGCGTTTTGAGCTGGTTTTTCATGTACGCGATGTTGTCGTACGTCCACGGCGCCGGCGCGGTGTTGTTCTTCACCGCCGCGCCTTCCGCCGGCAGGCCGAAGGCGTCCCAGCCGATTGGCTGCAGCACGTTTTTGCCCAGCATGCGCTGGTAGCGGGCAACCACGTCGCCGATGGTGTAGTTACGTACGTGGCCCATGTGTAGTCGGCCAGAAGGATAGGGAAGCATCGACAGGCAGTAATACTTCTCTTTGCTCTCGTCTTCGGTCACTTCAAATGTGCGCTTCTCATCCCAGTGAAGCTGTACTTTGGATTCTATCTCTTCCGGGCGGTATTGCTCTTGCATGGCAGCCAGTAGTCCTGTTTTCGATACAGCTACAAATGTAGCTTTAGAGGTGGTGTTTAGATCCGCATAGCATAGCCCAAACACGCACGTCAAAACAGGGGGTAGAACATTTGTCGCGCCAGGCGTTCATGAGGAGGTGACGCAAAATGCGACACGACTGAGGCAAATTACCGCAGTTCCTGTCACCGCCAGATCGGCCTGTAAAAATAAAGTCATATAAACCATGCAGTTAAAAAATGGCACGCCTTTTGATTAGGGAAGACAGGACTAAAGCAAAGGAGTTAATCGTGAAAAAAAATGCAGTGGTGATTCACCCTCAGGATTGCGTCGCGACGGCTATTACGGCGCTCAAGGCCGGCGAAACCGCCACAATGTTCGTTGGCGAACGCGAGATAAGCGTTGTGTTACATCAGGATGTGCCATTTGGCCACAAATTCGCCATCTGCGATGTGCCTTTTCATGGCGAAGTTTATAAATATGGTGAATCCATTGGCCGCGCCACTCAGGAAATAAAAAGTGGCGACTATGTGCACGTCCACAATGTGGAAAGCGAACGCGGACGTGGTGACTGGAAATAATATAAAACAAGGGAAAATGATTATGAGCAATGAGACTTTTTTGGGTTTCCGCCGCCCTGACGGCCGTTTTGGCATCCGTAATTATGTACTGATTTTACCTACCAGCGTTTGTGCGAATAAAGTTGCCCAGGATATTGCCCGGCAGGTAAAAGGCGCGACATGGGTGAATAACGATTTTGGCTGCTGCCAGGTGGCAGGCGATGCGCGTCTGACGGAAAAGACATTGATTAATGTGGCGAATAATCCCAACGTCGGCGCTATTGTGGTTGTGGGCTTAGGCTGTGAAGGCGCGGAGCCGCTGCGCATCGCAGAAGAGATTACCGCATTTGGCAAACCGACTTCCTGCATTACCATTCAGGAAGAGGGCGGCACGCTTAAATGTCAGGCCAGGGGGATTTCGCTGGCCCGCGACTATGCGCAACAACTCTCCATGCAAAAACCGCAGCAAGCACCGGTTAGCGAGCTGCTGCTGGCGATGGAGTGCGGCGGGTCAGATACGACATCGGGGCTGGCGTCTAACCCTTCCTGCGGGGTCGCCTCGGATAAGCTGATACGCTGCGGCGGAAGCTCAATTCTTTCTGAAACGACGGAATTTATTGGTGCCGAGCATGTGATGGCGAAACGCGCGGTGACGCCGGAGGTTGGTCAACAGCTTATTGATTTAGTGGTCGGCTGCGAGGCGCGAGCAAAAGCGCTGGGCGAGGATATTCGCGGGGGACAGCCGACGCCGGGCAATATTAAAGGCGGGTTGACTACCATTGAAGAAAAATCGTTAGGCTGTATGCATAAAGCAGGTCATGCGCCGTTACAGGGCGTCCTGGAATATGCCGATAGTCCAACGCATCCGGGCCTGTGGATTATGGATACCCCGGGGCAGGATATTGAATCTATTTCCGGCATGGTGGCGGGTGGAGCGCAGATCGTTATTTTTACTACGGGTCGCGGAACGCCTGCCGGTAACCCAATAGCGCCGGTAATAAAAATTACGGGTAATAAAGCAACGTGGGAAATGATGCAGGACAATATTGATATTGATGTGTCCGCCATTATGTCTGGCGAGGCTTCTATTACACAAATGGGCGAGGAAATTTATCAGGAAATTTTACGTGTCGCGAATGGGAAAACGACTAAATCAGAAGATTTAGGTCATAACGAATTCTCTATTTATAAGATCGCGCCGACGTTCTGATATCAAATCGGGCAGCACAAGCTGTCCGGTTATCTCCTGGGAATAAGCTATGAAAATTAAAAAAACACTGGAACGTTTTCCTGGTGGTATGATGGTTGTACCGCTAATCATCGGCGCATTGTTTAAAACCTTTGCCCCGGAGGCGCTGGAAATAGGCGGTTTTGTCACTTCTATTTCGCATGGCGCAATGGCGATTTTAGGCATGTTTTTAGTCTGTATGGGCGCGGATATCCAGTTTAAAGCTGCGCCGAAAGCACTGAAAAAAGGCGCTGCTATCACCTTTGCGAAATTTGCCAGCGGCGTGATTATTGGCATTCTGGTCGGAAAATTTTGCGGCCCGGATGGGTTATTAGGTCTGTCGGCTTTAGCGATTATTTCGGCGATGACCAACTCGAACAGTGGGTTATATGCCGCGTTGGTGGGGGAGTTCGGCGATGAAACCGACGGCGGCGCGATTGCGGTAATATCGTTGAACGATGGTCCCTTTTTCACCATGCTGGCGTTAGGGTCGGCAGGCATGGTGTCGATACCCTTTATGAATCTGGTGGCGGTTATTATTCCCATTATCATTGGCATGATTTTGGGTAATCTGGATGAGGACATGCGCAAGTTTCTTAAACAGGGCAGCGTGGTAACGATTCCTTTTTTTGCCTTTGGGTTAGGATACGGTATTGATTTCGCACGACTTATCACGGCAGGTTCTTCAGGCATTTTACTGGGACTCATGACGGTGGCGATTGGCGGATTTTTTAATATTTTCGCCGATCGTCTGACGGGAGGCAGCGGCGTGGCAGGCGCGGCGGTCTCCACCACCTCTGGCAACGCCGTCGCGACGCCAGCGGCAATCGCGCTGCTCGATCCGCATTTTACCGACCTGGCGTCGACGGCGGCGGCGCAGGTGGCGGCCTCGACGATTATTACCGCTCTGTGCGCCCCCTTCCTGACCGTATGGATAAAAAAACGCTACGATCGTAAACTGAACCCAGCCGCCGCAGGCGGTTAGCGTTTCGGCGGAAAATAAATCACGACGGGCGGTCTCGCCCGTTCATAAACCAACAGGATGGTGAGTGATGAATAAGACGAAAGATATAGCCGCATCTCCTCTCTGTTTTGTCTCTCCTTACCCGCAACTGGCAAAGGCTGCCGAGGCGCTGGTCGCGCAGTTGGATTACGCCGTCACTATTCATCAAACGACGCTTAATCGTATCCTGGATGAGCTACCTTTATTAGAGTCCCGTGGGCACCAGGTACTGATTAGTCGTGGCGGCTGTGCGGAAATATTAAAAAAGCACAGTAAATTACCGGTAGTCGAAATTAAAATGTCCGGCTACGACATTCTTGATGCGCTTATCCCTTTTAAAGGACAAAAAGGCACTGTCGGTATTGTCGGCTTTTCCAGTGTGATCAAAGGATGCGCGCGCGTAGCGGAACAGTTAAATATTAACTATAAAATTTTTACCTTACAGGGAAATGATAAAGAAACGATTTCTTGCCTGAAGCGGCAATTAGCGTCCACGCCATTAGATTGCATTGTTGGCGATACCGTTTGTCAGGATTATTTTTCACCGCTGGGCTCGCAATTCCGTTTACTTGATTCCAGCCCCGCCTCAATAACCGAAGCTCTGGAAGAAGCCAGCTCATTATATCTGGCTTTTCGCAGCCAATTACTCGAGCGTCATCATCTGCAGCTGATTCTCGATCAGTTTGATAAAGCTGTTATCACGCTTGATGATACCGGCGCGTTACTGCATTACAATAAATATGCGAGCCAACTTTTTAAAATTAACGCCTCCGGTGAAATTTATGACGCATCTTTCCTGAAACAGGTATTGTACCAGGAGCGGCATACATTACGCGAGGGAAAAACCGTCAGCGCGAAAGTCGTCGATACGCCGCAAGGCGCGATGGTGGTTAATCTGTATCCGGTATTTGCGGCCAGACAGTTAAGCCGGGTAGTGTTGACGATGCAAACCGTCTCCAGTTTACAGGGGGTGGAACATCATGTTCGCCGCCAGGAACTGTCTCGCCGCGGCTTGAGCGCCCGCTATCATTTCGACGATCTGCTTACCGAAAATCCGGAAATGCTGCGTCGTCTGGCGATCATTAAAAATTATGCCGGTACGGACGCGACTATCTTAATTAATGGCGAAAGCGGGACGGGAAAAGAGGTGCTGGCGCAAAGTATTCATAACGCCAGCCAACGCGTCAACGGCCCCTTTGTCGCCATTAACTGCGGCGCGATGGCCCCTCAGATTCTGGAGAGCGAACTCTTTGGCTATGTCGCCGGCGCATTTACCGGCGCGTCGCCGAAAGGCAAAATAGGCCTGTTTGAATTAGCGCACCACGGTACCATTTTTCTGGATGAGATTAGCGAACTGGATAAACCGCTACAGACGCGCTTATTACGGGTATTGCAGGAGCGGCAGATTATGCGGCTGGGCTCAGACCAGATGATACCTGTTGATATTCGCGTGATTGCGGCGACCAATCAGACGTTAACGAAGCTCATTGCGGACGGGACATTTCGCGAAGATCTTTACTATCGGCTTAACGTATTAAAAGTGACCACCATCCCGCTACGCAAACGTCCGGAGGATATCAAAGCCATCGGCCTGTCGCTGCTTACTAGTTTCAGCCAGCATTATAAACGCCCGGCACTAACGTTAACCCCGGCGCTGTGGCAAGAGCTTCAGCGCTTCGCCTGGCCCGGAAACGTCAGGCAGTTAAGCAATATTATCGAACGGCTGGTGCTCTCTATTGATCACTCCCCGGCAACGCTGGATGAGGGCCGCCTCTTGCTGGACGATCTGGAAGAGGGGAGCCGACGCGAGCCAACTACCTGCCACGACTGCCAGATGCTGGCTGGCGATTATAAAACGATTCGCCTGCGTATTTTGAGAAAATTATTAGAGGCGGAAAGGGATAATAAATCGTTAGTGGCGAAACGGTTAAATGTCGATCGTACCTCGCTGACGCGCTGGATACGTGAGTCGGCCTGACAAGAATTTACAGACTCTGTGGGCAGCCTTGCAAAGCGTAACGCAAATAACGTCTATTATTATAGGCAGTTAACGATCCAAGAGGTGAAGTGATGAACAAGGTTGCTCAATATTACCGTGAACTGGTGGCCTCATTAAGCGAGCGTTTACGCAATGGCGAGCGCGACATTGATGCGCTGGTGGAGCAGGCGCGCCAGCGCGTGATGCAAACAGGGGAGTTAACGCGAACCGAGGTGGACGAACTGACGCGCGCTGTCAGACGCGATCTGGAAGAGTTCGCCATGAGCTACGAAGAGAGCCAGGAAGATAGCGTCTTCTTGCGGGTGATTAAAGAGAGTCTCTGGCAGGAACTGGCGGATATTACCGACAAAACCCAGCTGGAATGGCGTGAAGTCTTCCAGGATTTGAATCACCACGGCGTGTATCACAGTGGCGAAGTGGTGGGGTTGGGGAATCTGGTGTGCGAGAAATGCCACTATCATCTGGCGGTTTACACGCCGGATGTGCTGCCGCTGTGCCCGAAGTGTGGCCACGATCAGTTCCAGCGCAGGCCGTTTGAGCCGTAAGGTTCATTATCGTGAGCGGACGGTTGCCGTCCGCCATGTTAAGCGTGCAGTTGGGCTTCCAGTTTGCGGATCTCTTCGTCGACGTTCCATTTGCCCGTGGGCTGTGCTTTTTTGAACCAGTAGAGCGCTTGTTGTAGGTCTTGTGCGGTACCGTATCCATCTCTGTACATGCATCCGAGGTTGTACCAGCCCGATGAATTGTTACATTCTGCTGATTTGTGGAACCATTCCAGTGCTAGCGAATAATTTTGCTCGACGCCATGACCGCATTTGTACATCCAGCCGATACTGTTATAGGCATCATCGTCACCCTGGTCTGCCGCTTTTCGAAACCAGTATATTGCCTGCTGGTAATCTTGTTTGATACCTTTTCCGATGTAATAACAATAGCCCATCTGATATTGCGAGTAGCTGCTCTCTTGTAGCGCGCTCTTCTTGTACCAAAGGGCGGCAAGGGATAAATTTTTCCGACATCCTTTCCCATTGCCATACATATACGCCAGTCTTTCCTGGCTGGCGCAATGGCCTTGTAATGCTGCCTGTTTAAACCAGTAGAGTGCCTGTGTATCATTTTGCTCTACGCCAGTTCCTGAATGATACATTCTCCCGAGATTATATTGCGCAAGGTTGTGGCTCTGTTCTGCTCCTTTGCGATACCAGGCAACGGCCTGGGCATAATCTGGCGCCATCCCGGTTTCTCCTTCCTGAACCCAGCCTAATGTGTTGAAAGCGTGTCGGTGTCCTTGCTGTGCGGCTTTTTCTGACCAGAATAAAGCCAGCGTATTATCTTTCATGTCGGTAGGCGTGTCTTTGTATCGTAAGCCGAGCCAATATTGCGCCTCGCAATGCCCTTGCTCGGCCGCCTGCTGTAGCCAATAAAAAGAGAGCTTATCCTCTTCGCTGCCATCTATACGTTCGTCATTATATAAACGGCCTAATATATATTGAGCTTCACTATTTCCTGACTGCGCCAGTTCGGTTAATTGTGCTAAAGATGCGTTGTCGCAGGGATGACTGGTTATGGAATGATTCATTTTTTAATTTATCCCACCATTGTTTTTTAGATTAATAATATATTGCGATTTGGCTTTGTTGTACTCTATTTTAGTTTTCAATTGCGTTTTTATTTGTAGCGTGAATATATTTTGGCGATTTATTATGGATAAAGAATCACAATATTTACTCTTTGCACTTTCCTCGCCGATGGAAGTATTGAACGAGGACTGTTTACCTTCACATTCGTCACCGAAAATGTATTTAGGGATAAAACGTTTCGATCTTGAATCGTCGTGGGGTATTGAAAATCGCGATGAACTGCTTCAGACCATTTCCCGCATGACGGATGACGGTCATGCCACACAACTGGAATGGCTATATCGCCGCTGGTTCAGGTATGCGCCGCAGGAGTGGCAGGAGTATACCGACGCGCTGGATGAGGGAGATCGCATTTATGCCCGATTCGTCGCTGATACCGCCGTGTGTTGCGGCGAAGGTGGTATTCGTAGCTGGGATTATGTGCGGATGGGGTTTCTCTGCCGCATGGGCGTGCTCAATGAATGGCTGACGGAAGAGGAGAGCCTGTGGCTGCAGTCGCGGATACAGCTTCGTGCGCTCAGCTATTATTCCGGCTGGTTGCAATATTTCAGCGCCTATTACACCGGGCGTTTGTACTGGCAGTTACGGAATGGCGATAACCTACCGCTGCTACGCGAGACATTCGCCCGTAAGGAGTTTGACGACGCGGGGCGACGTATGATGAATAAGCTGATCGCCGGGAAAGACAGTTTTTACGCCACGCTGCCGTGGCGCTACCTGCCCCATTACCCTGAATGCCCGGACACGCTTCAGGAGGTGAGCGATCTATGAAAACCTGTTGGCAAGTCCTTGGTATTGAGGCCACCACGGATACCGACGCCATTCGTCAGGCTTATCTGGCGCTGCTGCCGTCATTTCATCCGGAAACCGATCCGCAGGGTTTTAAGCAATTGCGAGAAGCCTATGAGAATGCATTGCAGGGGACAACATCGCCCGCCATTACGGTGGTTGAAGAGGATCCCGATACCCCGTGGGTGAATTATCTCAGGGAGATATTCGGTGATTTGCTGGCGGATGGCGAACGGCGCTTTCAGCCGCAGGCATGGCAGGAGTTTATCCAACAGATCAATAAATTATCGATTTCACAGGTCGAAAAATCGCGCTGGTGGCTGTGCGCTATCGCGATGAAGACCTTTCCTGTTTCGTACTCGTGTCTGAAACTGCTGTCAGATCGCCTGGCCTGGGAACAGGGGAGTGATAATCGAGATGTCGATGCCGAGGAGGTGGAGGATCTTTTGTTTGAAATCCGCCGTGGCGACCTGTTTGATTATTCGCTATTGCTGCATTTGCCAGTGGCGGTACAAAACCAGACCATTGCTTTTTATGATGCCCAGGACAACACCTTTTTCGAGCATCCTCTCTATTTCGCCCAACTTATGGCGCAGCACGGCGCCTGGATTATCCCGGACAATCTACGCTTTCAACGACGTCTGTTACGCTGGTTCAGCACCTTGCACTGGGGTATTGCGGAGCTGCTGCCTGTCGCCCTGGCATGGCAGGAAGCCGAACCCGATAACGCAACGCCGGGTTATTACTACTTAGCCCAGCGCGTATTCTGCGGTGAAGGCGATAGCCTGCTGCCAGAACTTTACGCGCAGTGGTGGGCGCATCCTTCTACCCAGCTTGACGATCTGTTGCTGCGCTGGTGCCGTCAGCATCGACCGGACTTTTTCCCGCTGCTGGTGATGGAGGTTGAGGGGCGTGAGCAGGTCGATATCGATGGCGAACCGCTGCTGTATATTCCCGGCTCCAGCGCCCGTTCCTGCTTGCTGTGGGCCGAGGCGCTGCACAGTGGCGCATTATCGCCGCTAAGCGAAAGTTTTATTGCGCGGCGTTTGAATTATGGCGCGCCAGCGATGAGTGAGGCGCATAGCCAGCATCCATACTGGCTGTTGTATCAGGTGGCGGATAGCCTGGCGTGCGCCGAGGATCCGTCAGCGGCATTGTTACAGAGGCTGGTAACGAAGCTTGATGCGCCTGATATCTGCCCGTTGGAAGCGCTGATTATTCGCGGGTTGCTGGGGCGGGCTGCGGCTATCGACACACCGTGTGAAGCTGTAGTCGCAGATGAAGAACCGGTGACAACGGTGACTTCGCCGAGTACGGAGGAATCTGGCGGCGGCTTTGGCCTCTGGCAGGTGATTAAAATCATTTTATTTATTGGCGTTGTCGGCCATGTATTACGCCAGTTTATGCATTAGGGATATCGAATATGGACAAGGAAGAACAATATTTACTTTTTGCGCTCTCCACGCCGATGGAGGTGCTAAACAGTCGTGCCATTGGCGCGAAACCTTCGCACTTCTCCCCGGCAATGTATACCGGGAAAACACACTTTGATCTCTCCGATTCATGGGGGATTGATAACCGTGAAGATCTTATTCAAACCATCTATCGGATGACGGACGATGGTCATGCGGCAGATTTGGCTCCCTTTTATATCCGCTGGTTTACGCTATCTCCTCGCCAATGGCGCGAATTTACCGCGCAGTTTGGCGAGCAGGGCCAGATTTATGCGCGATTTGTTGCCGAAACCGCACTATGCTGCGGTCGCGGCGGTATCAAAGCCTGGGACTATGTGCGTATGGGGTTTTTATGCCGGATGGGGGTGTTGAATCAATGGCTGACGGAAGAGGAAAGCCTGTGGCTGCAATCGCGTATCTATGCGCGGGCGCACTATTTTTACGACGGCTGGACGCAATATTTTACCGCCTATTCGTTGGGGCGGCTGTACTGGCAGGCCGAAGGGGACGCCATGCAGGCATATTTCGCCCACCTAAAGTACGACGCTTCAGGCGCGCGGATGTTTAATGAACTGGCCTCTACGACAGAGAGTTATTATGCGCAGCTACCGTGGCGTCCGCTCAACGAACAACCGACATGCCCGGAAACGCTTAAAGGAGTGAGCGATTTATGAATATCTGTTGGGAAATCCTGGGCATTGAACCCACCACCGATCTGGAATGTATCCGTCAGGCTTATCTTGCCCTGTTGCCCTCATTCCACCCTGAGAGCGATCCGCAGGGTTTTAAGCGATTGCGCCAGGCCTATGAAGAAGCGCAGCACTGGGCCGCCTCGCCTGCGGAGGACGCAAAAACGGAAGAGGTGAGCGACGAACATGAAATACTGGTGGCGTTCAGGGAATTGCTGGCATCAGAGCGCGATCGCTTTCAGCCCTCGGCATGGCAGAAATTTATTCAGCAATTGAACCAGTGTTCAATGGATGAGATAGATAAGCTGCGCTGGCAGTTGTGCGACATCGCCATGAAAACAGAAACGATCTCGCTGTCTTGCCTGGCATTGTTGGCGCAGCGTCTGAACTGGCAGCCGCAGGAAGCAGAAGATGATGCTGATGGAGAAGAGCTGGAAGCATTTCTGGAGACCGTAAAGCGGGGCGATGCGTTTGATCTGCTAAGTCTGGCCAAATTGCCTCTTGTTGTTCAAGACCAAACTGACGCCTACTTTTTTAAGCTTGAGCGTATCTGGCGCTTTTATCCCGAACATTTTGCCGACGCTCTACAGGTTCAGGGCGCCTGGATAATTCCCGATGATAAACAGCTGCATCGTAAACTATTACACTGGTTTAGCGCCGAGCAGTGGAGCATGGCCGAACTGGTCGATATTGCTCGTCGCTGGCAGGCCGTGGAGCCGGATAACGAAGATGCGCACTATTACCTTTGCAAACAGCGTTTGCTCTGCGGCGAGGGGGAAAGCCTGTTGGCCGATCTTTGCGATTTCTGGCAGCGTTATCCCTCCACGCAGGCGGACGACTTGTTGCTGGGCTGGTGCCGCCAGCACCGGCCTGATTTCTTCCCGCTGGCGGTGATGGCGGTCGAAGCGCGCTGTATGGCGGATGCCGAATATGTCCCCGGTGAAAGTGCGCGCACGCGTTTACTGTGGGCCGACATTTTGCACAGCGGTAGGTTATCACCGCTGGGGCGTTCATTCGTTGACTCCCTGTTTTATAAGCGAAAAGCGATGGCGTGGGCAAATTCACGGCTGAGTACCCAGGGGGAACCCGAAACGCCGCTGTTGGATCTGTACCGGACGGCGGAGCAGGTGGTGCTGGAAGCGTTTCCCAAAGAAAAGCCCTTTTTTCGCCTGCTGATCCGGCTGGAGGAGGGGCAAGCCTGTCCGCTGGAGGCGCTGATAACCCAGGCGTTGTCATCTAAAATCGCCATGAAGCCAGGCGATATTCGCGACAAAAAGGAGCTGGCGGAAGAGCTCAGGCTGGCGGCTGAGAAAAAATTGTCTTCTGAAGCGAAAACCGAAGCACCCCGTCAGGCGGAATCTGGCGGGGTGATGAAAATCATGAAGATTGTCGGTTTGATCGCGTTGATTGTCTGCGCGTTAAATCGATTCTTCCATTTTTTCTGAACAGGGGCAGTGAAAGCGCCGTTACGGCGCTTTCGGCTCGTCAATACCCAGATATTCGCAGGCGCGACGGCGCACGTCATCGACGCGCTGCATATCATTAGACAGCAGGGCCGCGTCGAAATCGGTAATAATCTCCCCCAGCATTTCGCGCTCATCGCCTAACGCGCGTGACCACTGCTCCTCTAACTGTGCTTTAAACGTCCGGTTAATCAGCATATCGCGGGGATAAATTTTCAGCGCCTGCAGGCGCTCGCGGCTGGCGTCGATTTGCTGCGTCGTCAGTGAGGTGGCATTATGGCTGATGATTCTGGATTCACTCTTGCCGTCTTCCAGCAGCACGTCAACTTCCAGCAGGCCATTAATATCGTAGCTAAAACGAATATCAATGGCCTGAATGTGCCCGTTCGGCTTCAGCATGACGTCAAAAGAATCGATCAGGATATTATTTTTCACCTTGTGGCTTTCGCCCTGGTATACCCTGACGCAGATAGAGTCCTGCTCAGGGTGCATGGTGGAGTACGTTTCCACTTTTGACACCGGAACGGTGGTATTGCGTTCAATGATGGGCGAGAAAATACCTGGCACGCCCTGTCGGTTGACTTCCACGCCCAGTGAGTAGGGGCAGATATCCGTGAGGATCACCTCTTCAACGTCTTCATGGCGCAGGCGACAGGCGGCCTGAGTCGCGGCGCCAAGCGCCACGATGGTGCTGGGATCGTAACTTTGATAGGGCAATTTACCGAATAAGCGCACCGCGATGCGTTGCACCAGCGGCATCTGTGACGCGCCGCCGACCAGCACCAGGCTGTCAATTTGCTCCGGTTTGAGTCGGGAATCGCGCAGCGCCTGCTCAATGGGCGTGCGCAGCCGGTTGAGCAACGGTAGCCACAGGGCTTCCAGCTCATCGTCATAAAACGTGCTTTCCAGCACGCGCTCCTGATAAAGCCAGCTCATGCGCAGCGGGGAGCCGCTGGCGCATTTTGCGGCTTCAACACAGGCATACAGCGCAGCCAGATCGCTATCCGTCAACGCTGATTTATCGAGATTCCAGCGTTTTAGCACTTCATCAAGCAACAAATGCGTGAAATCTTCGCCGCCGAGGTAGTTATCGCCAGCGGAGGCGTGAACTTCGATAATCGGCGTAGCGTATTCCAGAACGGTCACATCAAAGGTTCCGCCCCCCAGATCGAAAACCAGCGAACGGCTGTTTTGCTGCGTATGCAGGCCATAAGCCATTGCCGCCGCCGTGGGTTCATTGATCAAGCGCACGGCGTTTAACCCCGCAAGCTCAGCGGCAAGGCGTGTATGCTTCCGCTGCTCATCGCTGAAATAAGCCGGAACCGAGATCACGACGTCCTTGATTGGCTGCTGAAGGTAGTCTTCCGCATCTTCTTTCAGCGAGCGTAAAACCAGCGAAGATAATTCCGGCGCATTAAACGACTCTTCACCCAAATGCCAGTGAGTATTACTGCCCATTGCGCGTTTAAATAAGGCAGCGGTTTTATCTGGATGAGATGTTTTACGCGCTGCGGCAGGTTTTCCCACCAGAATTTGTTTATTTTCATCCATACTAATTATGGATGGTGTTAAATATTCACCAAATTTATTAGGTATTAATTGTGCGGCTCCGTCTTGCCAGACGGCGATTAAACTATTAGTGGTGCCGAGATCGATACCAATCGCTAACGTTGCATTATCCATTGCGTTTAATTTATCGGGAAAGAGAGTTTATAGAATAAAGAACACCACCCTCTGGCGTGGTGATCTTTATCAATGTCACGCCTGGCGAAAGTATTCATCCATAATGTTCGTCAACTCCGGGCGCTCGCCGTCATCATTGATGGCGAAATCGAGGAAAAAAGCATCGGCCTGTGGCGTGCGTTTCTGGGCCAGTAAACGAAACGCCAGCGGGTAGTGGCAAGCATAATCGGGGGTGCGAGTCAGAAAACGGACAAAATCAATCAACAAGGGGGAATGGGTATAAAACAGCGCGCGTAACAATACGGCGGGAAATCCCTCTTCGGTGATCCCTTGCGCCATGATTTTGTTGAGGCCGGCCTCGCTCAGATCGCCTGCGGCAATAATATCTGCGCAGGCCGCAAGATCGGGATAATGCGTTGCGCAGTTAGCCAATGCGTTCGGCCAGTTGACGTGGGTATAACGTTCGTCATGGCGAGTAAAGTAATCCTCCCAAAGGGATGGCGGTAGTTTTTCGTACTGTATTTTCAGGGGGATGCGGCGCTGAAACTGGGCTTCTTCCAGGCGCTCGCCGTCATAAAATCGCAGGTATTGCTGTCGCGTCTCGTAGCATGACACCGCTACCGGCTGGCTGATGACCCAGGTCTTCACGGGCCGGCCTTCCAGCGCGGCGGCAGTAGCTTTATGGTGACCATCAAGCAGGACGCAAAGCCAGGTGTCATTCATATACCAGGCCAGCGCGTGGCTCTCTGGCTTATCGCGGTAATACCCGGCGCGTTGTGGGTTAAATCGCGATGGGGGCTGGCCTGGCAGTAAAAACAGGGTTCGCCGGACTGGTAGTGATAGTCCACGTCAGCAATCCACTGCCCTGTGGTCGCGGGATTCGGTTGTTTTTCGTTACCCACCGCCCAGAAAAAATGTCCGTTGCCATCTGTGGGATAAAGTTCGCGTTCTTCCAGCCGGTAATAGCCATCGGCAAAGAGTGAAAACAGCGGCGTCAGGGCGGTAAATGCTTCGTTCAACCCGACTCCTGGCTGATTCCACTCGGCAAGTGAGGATAAAAACTGCGCGGCGCTTTCATCATCATTGCTAAAACCGGCATAAACAAATTCTGCGCAGGTTGGGCACCAGGCTTCAGTGTAAAAACGAATCAGCGGCGAGCCATGCCAGGAGAGCGTATGAATACCGGCGTCAGAGTCGGGATCGTGGATAACGCAGGGACGAAGCAATGCTTTTCCGTTACGTACTGAAAACGTAATATGGGCTACGTCGTGCTGTAGCAGGCTGATTTCAGGTCTATTGTTACGCCAAAACATCGCTATTCATCCCTGGATTCTACTTTGCGCTTTATGCGTAGTATTGCAGCCGTTCCGCCAGCAAATCGACAAATCCCTGGCGGTCTACATCGACCATCACCGTCGCATTCGGCTTATTCCCCGTCAGGAAATAATAATCCACCACCGTCATCCCCTGGGTGTATTTCCCCTGGGTTTCCACGCCAACCCAACGCTCAACGGTGGTGAAAATCTCGGGTTTCAGCAGCCAGGCGATGGTGCACGGGTCGTGCAGCGGCGCGCCGACAAATCCCCATTTTTCGTCTTTGTGATACTCCATAAAGAAGTCCAGCAGTTCGGCGACGATGGTGGAAATCGGGTTACCGATGGCGCGAAAGCGTTCGATATCGGCGGCGTGAATCTGTGCCTTATGAGTGACGTCCAGCCCGGCCATCGCCACCGAAATGCCTGACTGGAAGACAATTTCTGCCGCTTCCGGGTCGACGTAAATATTAAATTCCGCAGCGGGCGTCCAGTTACCCAGCGTCATCGCGCCGCCCATGATCACAATGCGGGCGATTTTCGTATGCAGTTCCGGATGGCTATTCAGCAGCAGCGCCACGTTGGTCTGTGGGCCAGTGGAGACGATGGTGACCGGCTGTGCGCTCTCGCGCAGTGTTTTTGCCATTAGCTCAACGGCAGTGCCGCTTTGCGGGGCGAATGACGGCTCGGGCAGCGCCGGGCCGTCAAGACCGCTTTCGCCGTGAACGTTATCGGCGATAATCAGTTCGCGCATGAGAGGTTTCACCGCGCCGCCCGCCACCGGAATATCCGGGCGTTTGAGCAGCGTCAGCATCCGCAGCACGTTGAGCAGGGTCTTCTCCGGCGTCTGGTTGCCGGCGGAAGAGGTGATCGCTTTCACTTCCAGTTCAGGGGAGGCGAGGGCGAGAACGAGGGCGATCGCGTCATCATGACCCGGATCGCAATCAATAATAATGGGCAGTGCCATTGTGGCTCCTTGTAAGCGGTACTTTGTGACAAGGTTAACGCCCGGCTGGATACGTTTCGAGAAGCGAAGCGGTAAAGCGTGAGATAGCGCGCACTCTGACGTGCGCGCCGGGAAGATTAGTGCAGGATTTTCGCAAGGAAGTCTTTTGCGCGATCGGAACTGGGGTTAGCGAAGAACTCCTCTTTTGGCGAATCTTCGACGATTTTACCTTCATCCATAAAGATCACCCGGTTAGCCACTTTACGGGCAAAGCCCATTTCGTGCGTCACCACCATCATGGTCATCCCTTCGTTCGCCAGTTCGACCATCACGTCCAGCACCTCGTTGATCATTTCCGGATCGAGCGCGGAAGTCGGTTCATCGAATAACATGGCAATAGGGTCCATGCACAGCGCACGGGCGATGGCGACACGCTGCTGCTGACCGCCGGAAAGCTGCGCCGGGAACTTGTTGGCATGCGCAGACAGGCCAACGCGCTCCAGCAGCTTCAGGCCTTTATCGCGGGCGGCGGCCTTATCGCGTTTCAGCACTTTCACCTGCGCCAGCGTCAGGTTTTCGATGATCGACAGGTGGGGAAATAGCTCGAAGTGCTGGAATACCATGCCCACGCGGGAACGCAGTTTCGCCAGATCGGTTTTTTTGTCGTTCACAATAATGCCGTTAACGGTAATTTCGCCTTTTTGCACCGGTTCCAGACCATTGACGGTCTTAATCAGCGTGGATTTACCGGAACCCGATGGCCCGCAGACTACCACCACCTCACCTTTTTTCACTTCTGTTGAGCAATCGGTCAGCACCTGAAAGTGACCATACCATTTTGAAACATTTTTCAGGGTAATCATTAAACTGTCCTTTTCTTCAAATAGCTGACCAGCAACGACGCGCTCAGGCTGATAACAAAATAAACGGCGCCGGCGAACAGAATCATTTCGACCTGAGTACCGTCACGCTCGCCGATAGTCGACGCGGTGCGGAAGAAGTCCGCCAGGCTGAGTACATAAACTAAAGAGGTGTCCTGAAATAGCACGATGCCCTGCGTAAGCAACAGCGGCACCATCGCCCGAAACGCCTGCGGCAGAATAATGAGCTTCATCGACTGCCAGTGGGTCATCCCCAGCGCCAGCGCGGCGCTGGACTGCCCGCGGGAAATACTTTGAATACCGGCGCGAATAATCTCGGAATAGTAGGCCGCTTCAAACATAGAGAATGCCACCATCGCGGAGATCAGGCGGATATCGGTTTTCGGCGATAGTCCCAGCACGTTTTGCAGAAAGCCGGGTACAATCAGATAGAACCACAGCAAGACCATCACCAACGGGATGGAACGGAAAACGTTAACATACGCTTTAGCAAACCAGGCGATAGGGGCAAAGCTTGAGAGGCGCATGACGGCCAGAATGGTTCCCCAGACTATCCCCACGATAACGGCGGTGACGGTGATCTTCAGCGTGATGACCAACCCGGCCAGTAGGTAAGGCAGTGAGGGGATAATCGAACTCCAGTCAAATTCGTACATTATTTGCTCCCCACGTTGCCCGGCAGGCGGACTTTGCGTTCAACCAGGCTCATGACCAGCATGATAACGGCGTTAATCAGCACATAGGCCAGCGTAATGGCGGTGAAGGATTCCCAGGCGTGCGCCGAGTAATCCAACAGTTTGCCTGCCTGCGCTGCCATATCCACCAGACCGATGGTTGACGCGATGGCCGAGTTTTTCACCAGGTTCATCATCTCTGACGTCATTGGCGGCACGATAACGCGATAGGCATTCGGCAGCAGGACATAGCGATAAGCCTGCGGCAGCGTTAGCCCCATCGCCAGCGCCGCGTTCTTCTGCCCGCGAGGCAAAGACTGAATCGCAGCGCGTACCTGTTCGCAAACGCGGGCGGCGGTAAACAGTCCCAGACAGATCATTGAGGAGAGGAAAAACTGAATATTGGGATCGAGTTCCGCCTTAAACCACATGCCAAGATCTTCCGGCAACAGTTCAGGCACCACCAGGTACCAGGTGAAGAATTGCACGATCAGCGGCACGTTACGGAACAGTTCTACGTACAACGTGCCCAGTCCGGAGAGGAAACGGTTGGGAACGGTACGTAAAATGCCGAAAATAGATCCTACCAGGAAAGCGATAATCCAGGCGGTAATCGAAAGGGCTACGGTGACCTGAAAACCACTCCATAGCCAGCCGAGATAGGTGGTATTGCCGAAGGGGGCTTCCTGTAAAAAAATACCCCAGTTCCAGTCTATTGACATACATCTACTCCGAAAAAAAAGGGTAGCAGCGCTACCCTCGAAGATTGTTGCCCGGCGATTTGCGGCTTCAGGCCCGATGGGGAACGACCATCAGGCTTATAGTCTGTCCGTGCTGAGCGACAATCGAGAGGACAGGAGTCCCGTCCCATTTAGTTTTAGTTAGTTAAGCGCTTTATCATTCGGTGCTTTGAACAGGGCTTTCATCTCGTCAGACAATTCGAAATTCATGTTCAGGTTTTTCGGTGGGATCGGATTTTTAAACCACTTATCAAACCACTTTTCCGCTTCGCCGGAGGTTTGCGCCTGAGCGATGGTATCGTCCATCAGCTTTTTAAACTCAGGGTCGTTTTTACGCAGCATACAGCCGTAGGCTTCCTGGGACTGCGGTTTACCGACAATCTCCCAGTTATCCGGTTTCTTGGCTTTGGCGCGCTCGCCGGCCAGCAGCGCGTCATCCATCATAAAGGCGACGGCGCGACCGCTTTCCAGGGTGCGGAACGAGTCACCGTGGTCTTTCGCGCTAATAATACGCATCCCCATCTTTTGCTCTTCGTTAAGCTTATGCAGCAGAATTTCAGAGGTCGTCCCGGAGGTGACGACGACCGCTTTGCCTTTCAGATCCGGGAAATCTTTAATATCGCCGCCTTTTTTAGTCAGCAGTCGCGTCCCGACGACGAAAATCGTATCGGAGAAGGCGGCCTGTTTCTGGCGCTCAAGGTTGTTAGTCGTTGAACCACATTCAAAATCGAAGGTTCCGTTTTGCAATAGTGGAATACGGTTTTGCGAGGTGATCGGGATCAGCTTCACCTGCAGATCGGGCTTGTTAAGTTTCTTTTTTACCGCTTCCACAATGGCGTTGGAGTAGTCCTGGGAATAGCCGACCACTTTCTGCTGGTTGTCGTAATAAGAAAAGGGCACAGAAGATTCGCGATGCCCGACGACGATCACGCCATTTTTAGCGATCTTGTCCAGGGTGCTACCAGTGGCAGGCGCGCCATCTTCTGCGTGCGCGAGGCCCGCAGACAGTCCCATGACCAGCATTGCTGTGGTTAGCTTACGTAATTGCATATCCAACTCCTTTATCATCTGCGCCGTCGACGCATTGATAGCTATTGTGATGTTGTTATTGCCTGCAACTTGCGCGTGCAGTGTTATGTGTGTTTGTTAACATTTAGTGTGGCTTGTTGTAAATATTTTGCTGCGATATTGTTTATTTTTGCGAAGTGCGCCGCACCGTTCAGAGGCAAAAATCCTACATTGCACCGTTCAGGTGCTACCGATGATCGATTTTGGTGCGACCAGGTTGCACAAGCAGCCAGAACAGGTTTGCCATGTTTAACAAAGCAATAGACGTGCCAGAATGGGGAAAAAGGAGGATTTTCAGGCCGGATAAATGAAGCGCTATCCGGCCTGGGGAGAGATTATTTCCGTCGTTGTCGCAGGCTCATCACTACCGCGCCAAAAGCAAACAGCGCGGTCAGTACCCATAGCGGCCAGTTGCCGGTACGAGCATAGGGAGTTAACCCCGTGGTTGGCGTGACGTGGGTGGTCAGTACCTGGCGTGTGAACTGCGGGATCATCGCCTGAATTTCGCCCTGCGGGCCAATCACCGCCGTAATACCGTTATTAGTACTGCGCAGCAACGGACGCGCCAGTTCCAGCGAACGCATCCGCGCCATCTGGAAATGTTGCCACGGGCCAATGGACTTACCAAACCAGGCGTCGTTAGAAATCGTCAGCAGATAGTCGGTGTCCGGGCGGAAGTTATCCCGCACCTGTTCGCCAAGAATAATTTCATAACAGATTGCCGCCGTCAGCTTATAGTCGTGCGCATGTAACTGCGGCTGGATATAAGGGCCGCGGCTAAAGGAGGACATGGGCAGATCGAAGAACGGCGCCAGCGGACGCAGGATAGATTCCAGCGGAACGAACTCGCCAAAGGGTACAAGGTGATTTTTATTGTAGCGATTGGGCGAGTCATAACTGTATGGATTATCCTTGCCCAACGTAATAATCGTATTGTAGGTGTCGTATCGATTCTGTTTATTGAGACGCGCATCGACAATACCGGTGATCAGCGTGCTATTTTTTTCGCGTAACATCTCGTCCAGCGAACGAAGGAAAGGCTGCTGATTGATTTCGAGATCCGGAATCGCCGACTCAGGCCAGATAATAATCTGTGATTTGCCTAACTCTGGGCGGGTTTCGTTGAGATAAATTTTTAGCGTATTCAGTAGCTGGTTTTCGTCCCACTTCAGCGACTGCGGAATATCGCCTTGCACCAGCGATACCTGGGTCGCTTTGGCCGGTTCCAGCGTAAACCACTGGATATAACGTAGCGGAAAGGGCAAAGCAAACAGAATCACGGCGACAGTCAGCGGACGCCAGTTCCGCGTCGCCAGTGCCAGCGCTAACAGGCCGCTGACCATCATCAGCAGGAAGTTGATCGCTTCGACGCCCATTACCGGCGCCAGGCCTTTTAGCGGACCGTCGACCTGACTATAGCCAAATTGCAGCCAGGGGAAGCCGGTCAGCACCCAGCCGCGTAAAAATTCGGTGATTTGCCATACTGCAGGCGCGGCGATAGCGACGCGCAGCCAGTTGGTTTTTGGCCACAGACGCGACAAAATCCCGGCAAACAGTCCGGTATACAGCGAGAGATAAGCTGCAAGCAGCACCACCAGAAAAACGTTAACCGGGCCCGGCATGCCGCCAAACTGCGCGATACTGACATAAACCCAGTTAATCCCGCTACCGAAAAGTCCGAGTCCCCAGCAATAGCCGATGGCGGCAGACTGGAGCGGGCGGCGATTAAACGTTAAGGCCTGCAGCCCGATAAGCGACACTATCGCTGCGGGCCAGACGTCATACGGAGAGAAAGCCAGTGTTCCGCAGGCGCCGAATAATAACGCCAGCAGCAGGCGAATACGCTGGCGTTCAATTAACGAGGCAAATGCCATTTTTAGTCCACTATTGCTGTTATTCGTCCAGTTTTGGCTGGGGCGAGTCATCCGGGATCCTGACATGTACCTGAATAATACGACGACTATCGGCCATCGCCACTTTGAACTGGTAACCATCAATGTCAATGGTTTCGCCGCGGGCCGGTAAATGGCCGAACGCCTGCATCACCAGCCCGCCGATGGTATCGACCTCTTCATCGCTGAAGTGGGTGCCGAAAGCGTCATTGAAGTCTTCAATCGACGCCAGCGCGCGAATCGTCCAGGTATGGCGGCTAAGCTGACGGAAGTCGATATCGTCTTCTTCGTCATACTCATCTTCAATTTCACCGACAATCAGTTCGAGGATGTCTTCGATAGTCACAAGGCCGGAAACGCCGCCAAACTCATCGATAACGATGGCCATATGGTAACGCTGGGAGCGGAACTCCTTGAGCATACGGTCAACCCGTTTGCTTTCCGGTACGACAACCGCGGTGCGTAACACTTTGTCCATGCTGAAGGCTTCGGCATCGCTGCGCATAAACGGCAGCAAATCTTTGGCCATCAGAATCCCTTCAATGTGATCTTTATCTTCGCTGATCACCGGAAAACGCGAGTGGGCGGACTCGATGATAACATCGAGACATTCGTCCAGCGTCTGGTTGCGTTTCAGGGTAATCATCTGGGAGCGCGGGATCATAATATCGCGTACGCGCTGGTCGGCGATGTCCATTACGCCTTCGAGCATATCGCGCGTATCTTCATCGATAAGCTCGTTCTGCCCGGAATCACGGATCAGCGCCAGCAACTCATCGCGGTTTTTAGGTTCACCGTGGAAAAGCTGGCTGAGTAGCAGGGAAAAAAATCCCTTTTTACTGTTTACTGTGTCACTACTGTGTGAATTGTCGTCGCTCATGGCGTCGTATGGGTTCTCATGTTAGTTAATACAAAGCTCGTCATGCGTATACTCAGCTGTGACGGCATGTTTTGCCTGATGGCGCTACGCTTATCAGGCCTACAAAAGGCATGAATGTAGGCCGGATAAGGCGCAAGCGTCGCCATCCGGCAAGCTACTATTCTGCAATCTTCTCGGCAATGTACGGATCCTCATAGCCCATAGCAAGCATAATCTCCGTTTCGAGAGACTCCATCTCTTCCGCTTCGTCATCGTCGATATGATCGTAACCCAGCAAATGCAGGCTACCGTGCACGACCATGTGCGCCCAGTGCGCCTCCAGCGGCTTGCTCTGTTCCTGCGCTTCCTGCTCCACGACCTGACGGCAAATAATCAGATCGCCCAGTAGCGGCATTTCAATGCCGGGGGGCGCTTCAAACGGGAAGGAGAGAACATTAGTGGGTTTATCTTTCCCGCGGTACGTCAAATTAAGGTCGTGGCTTTCGGCCTCATCCACCAGACGGATTGTGACTTCCGCCTCTTCCTGAAACTGCGGAATAACGCCGTCCAGCCAGCGTTGAAACTGAGCTTCATCCGGCAGGCCCGCGTGGTTTTCACAGGCCAACTGTAAATCGAGGATCACCTGGCTCATTTCTGTTCCTGCTCCTGGGCTTCACGCTTACGCTCCGCCGCCAACGCCGCTTTGCGTTTTTGTTCGGCCTCTTCCCAGGCTTCATAGGCGTTAACAATGCGGGCAACGACCGGATGGCGCACCACGTCTTCGCTGTGGAAGAAGTTAAAGCTGATTTCATCGACTTCCGCCAGCACTTCAATGGCATGACGCAAGCCGGATTTGGTGTTGCGTGGCAGGTCAATCTGCGTCACGTCGCCGGTGATCACCGCTTTCGAGTTAAAGCCGATACGCGTCAGGAACATCTTCATCTGTTCGATAGTGGTGTTCTGGCTTTCATCCAGAATGATAAAGGCGTCGTTTAATGTGCGTCCGCGCATATAGGCCAGCGGCGCGACTTCAATCACATTGCGCTCAATCAGCTTCTCGACTTTTTCAAAGCCGAGCATTTCGAACAGCGCGTCATACAGCGGACGCAGGTACGGGTCCACCTTCTGACTTAAATCGCCTGGCAGAAAGCCGAGTTTTTCGCCCGCTTCCACCGCCGGACGGGTCAGTAGAATACGGCGAATCTCCTGGCGCTCCAGGGCGTCTACCGCAGCGGCGACCGCAAGATAAGTTTTACCGGTACCCGCCGGGCCGACGCCAAAGGTAATATCGTGATCGAGAATATTGGCGATGTACTGCGCCTGGTTCGGGGTACGCGGTTTAATCACGCCGCGCTTGGTTTTGATATTAATAGCTTTGCCATAGTCAGGCACGCTTTCCGCGCTCTGTTCCAGCACCCGCGCTTCTTTGATCGCCAGATGAATTTGTTCCGGTTCGATATCCTGAGTCTGGCCGCGCATCGGTGCGGTATCGACATACAGACTTCGCAAAATATCTGTCGCCGCGGTCACGCAAATCGGACGACCGGTCAGTTTAAAGTGATTGTCACGGCGGTTGATTTCAATACCGAGACGACGTTCGAGCTGTTTAATATTGTCATCAAACGGCCCGCAAAGGCTCAACAGACGGGCGTTGTCTGCAGGCTCAAGGGTAATTTCGCGAGTGTCTATATTCAAACTGTTCCTCTTGTGTCTGTATCGCCGGACGCTGAACATTTACCGGCATCTAAGGAAATTATTCACGCCATAGGGAAAAGGCGCAAGCATTGCAATGAAGATGGGGATGAAGAGAGAAAATTGCAAGGCCCGTCGGGCGACAGGCCATGACCAGGAAGCCCGACAGGCGTAGCACCATCGGGCATTATTGCCTTTCCTGCAGGATTAAGGCTGGTAGAATCCTACGCCCAGCTCATTTTCTTTACGGGTACGGGCAATGACGGACTCCGGCGTTTCGGCGACGCGCAGCCCCATTTCATCTTCGGTACGCACCACTTTTCCGCGCAGGGAGTTCGGATAGACGTCAGTAATTTCCACATCGACAAACTTACCAATCATCTCCGGCGTGCCTTCAAAGTTCACCACCCGATTGTTTTCGGTACGGCCAGACAGTTCCATAATGTTTTTACGCGACGTGCCTTCCACCAGAATGCGCTGTGTCGTGCCGAGCATACGGCGGCTCCATGCCATCGCCTGCTGATTGATACGCTCTTGCAGAATATACAGACGCTGCTTTTTCTCTTCTTCCGGTACGTCATCAACCATATCGGCAGCCGGCGTTCCCGGACGCGCAGAGAAGATAAAGCTGTAGCTCATATCAAAGTTGACGTCAGCGATAAGCTTCATGGTTTTTTCGAAATCATCGGTAGTTTCGCCAGGGAAACCGACGATAAAGTCAGAGCTTATCTGAATGTCCGGCCGCGCCGCGCGCAGTTTACGGATGATTGCTTTATATTCCAGCGCAGTGTGGGTGCGCCCCATCAGATTCAACACGCGATCGGAACCGCTCTGTACCGGCAGATGCAGGAAACTGACCAGTTCCGGCGTATCGCGGTACACCTCGATAATATCGTCGGTGAACTCAATCGGATGGCTGGTGGTAAAGCGAATACGGTCAATGCCGTCGATGGCGGCAACCAGACGCAGCAGATCGGCAAAGGTGCCGGTGGTGCCGTCGTAGTTTTCTCCGCGCCAGGCGTTAACGTTCTGGCCCAGCAGGTTGACCTCACGCACGCCCTGCGCCGCTAGCTGGGCGATTTCGAACAGGATATCGTCTGAGGGACGGCTGACTTCTTCACCGCGGGTATACGGTACCACGCAGTAAGTACAATATTTATTGCAGCCTTCCATGATAGAAACGAAAGCGGTCGGGCCTTCTGCGCGCGGTTCCGGCAAACGGTCGAACTTTTCGATTTCCGGGAAGCTGATATCGACCACCGGGCTGCGGTCGCCACGCACGGAATTAATCATCTCCGGCAGGCGGTGTAAGGTTTGCGGGCCAAAAATAATGTCGACGTAATGGGCGCGTTGACGAATGTGCTCGCCTTCCTGGGAAGCCACGCAGCCGCCGACGCCGATAATCAGATCGGGATTTTTCTCTTTTAACAGTCTCCAGCGACCTAATTGATGGAAGACTTTTTCCTGAGCCTTCTCGCGGATTGAGCAGGTATTCAACAGCAGCACATCCGCCTCTTCCGCCACGTCGGTCAGTTGATAGCCGTGGGTGGCGTCCAGCAGATCGGCCATCTTCGATGAATCGTACTCGTTCATCTGACAGCCCCAGGTTTTAATATGGAGTTTTTTAGTCATCGACTTGCTCTTGCGAAATAGTGGCTGAAAAGCAGGGCGCATAGTGTAATGCTTTGGCGCGGTTGTGACCAGTATGACTGACGTCAGCCCTAATGGGTAAAAAATCCTGTAAACTTGTCTAAAACGTAACAGGATGAATGACCATGACAAATCAACCAACGGAAATTGCCATTGTCGGCGGGGGAATGGTCGGCGGCGCGCTGGCGCTGGGTCTGGCGCAGCAAGGGTTTACGGTGATGGTAATAGAACATGCCGCGCCTGCGCCGTTTGTGGCTGACAGCCAGCCTGACGTGCGGATTTCGGCCATTAGCGCGGCATCCGTGGCGCTGCTCAAGGGACTGGGCGTTTGGGAGGCGGTGCAGGGGATGCGTAGCCATCCTTATCGGCGACTGGAGACCTGGGAGTGGGAAAACGCCCATGTGGTGTTCGACGCCGCTGAACTCAAGCTGCCGCTGTTAGGCTATATGGTAGAGAACAACGTCCTGCAACAGGCGCTGTGGCAGGCGCTGGAAGCGCACCCCGGCGTGACGCTGCGCGTTCCGGCTTCACTGGCGGCATTGCACCGCCGCCACGATGGTTATGCGCTGGAACTGGCCGACGGCGAATGGGTAACGCCGAAGTTAGTGATTGGCGCCGACGGCGCGAATTCGCAGGTTCGGCAAATGGCGGGAATTGGCATTCATGCCTGGCAATATGCGCAGTCGTGTATGCTTATCACCGTCAAGTGTGAAAATGCGCCAGGCGACAGCACCTGGCAGCAGTTTACGCCAACGGGGCCGCGCGCCTTTTTGCCGCTGTTCGACGATTGGGCGTCGCTGGTGTGGTATGACGCTCCGGCACGTATTCGCCAGCTACAGAGTTTATCGATGACGCAATTGCAGGTGGAAATTAACCAGCACTTTCCGGCGCGTCTGGGGGCGGTGATGCCTGTCGCGGCGGGCGCGTTTCCGCTAACCCGTCGTCACGCGTTGCAGTATGCGCAACCGGGGCTGGCGCTGGTAGGCGACGCGGCGCATACCATTCATCCGCTGGCCGGGCAGGGCGTCAACCTGGGGTATCGGGATGTTGATGCGTTGATTGATGTGCTGGCGAGTGCCCGTAGCTATGGCGAGTCCTGGGCCAGCCATTCGGTGTTGAAACGCTATCAGACGCGGCGCATGGCAGATAATTTTATGATGCAAAGTGGAATGGATCTGTTTTATGCCGGGTTCAGCAATGAACTGCCGCCGCTGCGTATTTTACGCAATATGGGGCTGATGGCGGCGCAGCGCGCAGGCGTGCTAAAACGTCAGGCGCTGAAATATGCGTTGGGGTTGTAACCCGTTGAATGCCTTACCCGGTTTGTAAAAACGCTCAATTGCAGGTCGGGTAAGCGTATTGACATCTTACTTTACTGCAAATAATGCACATAAACCTAATTTCCCTTTGAAATCAATTTCATACCAAGGTGATGCCATTTCAATTGTGCATACGTTGTATTGGCAACGTACTACTTTATGTAGCATCAGTAATGTGGAACTCATTGATTTTACAAGAATCGCCAGGGTGATTAATGCGGCGATAATCCGATACCACGTCAGTGTTGCATGTTGGACATCAAACCACAGAATATAAAAAATGATGATGTGAAGAATGACTTTGCTGGACAGGGCGCGAATATAGAATCCGTGCAGCGCCGTTTTCGAGGAAAACGCGACATTAATCAGCGCGCTTTGTTTTTCTTGCACAGGGATCCCTGGCAGATACACTATCCATTCCGCACTATTCTGGCGCAACATGACGGCCTTTTTCTGGTGCAGTATATGTAGCCTCATTGACACTGCCACGGGGTAAACCAGACCCAAAATAATCAACCAGGCGGCGCTGGCCGTGATATCAATGAAGGTGAAAGCGCAGAGCAAGACGACCATAAAAAATGTTAATGGCCGCAAAAAGAGATACCAACAAAACTGGTAATTCATTGTGAGGTTACCGAACGATCCCTGTAAGGCTTTATCATAGCGTTTTACTGATAGCAGGGCATTGAGGGGGAAACCTCTTTCGGAATTTATAAACGCATAAAAGCAAAAAGCTCGCCGAAGCGAGCTTTTTAAAGGTGGCTGGGGTACGAGGATTCGAACCTCGGAATGCCGGAATCAGAATCCGGTGCCTTACCGCTTGGCGATACCCCAATTGTCGTACTTCTTGCGCTCGTTAGCAGAGCGTCTTTAAAACTGGCTGGGGTACGAGGATTCGAACCTCGGAATGCCGGAATCAGAATCCGGTGCCTTACCGCTTGGCGATACCCCAACAAATTATTTTCGAACCGGTCGAATACCTCGACGCGTTCTGAATATGGTGGCTACGACGGGATTCGAACCTGTGACCCCATCATTATGAGTGATGTGCTCTAACCAACTGAGCTACGTAGCCAGATGATTTCTTCGATGGCTGGGGTACCTGGATTCGAACCAGGGAATGCCGGTATCAAAAACCGGTGCCTTACCGCTTGGCGATACCCCAATACCGTCGCGGTGAACCGCAAACTCGAAGAAATATGGCTGGGGTACCTGGATTCGAACCAGGGAATGCCGGTATCAAAAACCGGTGCCTTACCGCTTGGCGATACCCCATCCGTACAACGCTTATCGGTGAATGGTGCGGGAGGCGAGACTTGAACTCGCACACCTTGCGGCGCCAGAACCTAAATCTGGTGCGTCTACCAATTTCGCCACTCCCGCAAAAAAAGATGGTGGCTACGACGGGATTCGAACCTGTGACCCCATCATTATGAGTGATGTGCTCTAACCAACTGAGCTACGTAGCCATCTTTTTTTCGCGTTACCTTATCGGCGTTGCGGGGCGCATTATGCGTATTGAGCCTTGAAGCGTCAACCTCTTTTTCATCGAAAAACGTCGGAAAGTGTCTGTTTGGTTAGGTTGCGAACAGCGTGGCGCAATATTCGGCAATTATTGGTTATTAATCGTTTTTCCGAAAGTGGCTTGCTATAAAAAAAGAGCCCCTAAGGGCTCTTTCGTCATCGTTAATTTACTGGTACGCCGACTGATGCACGCCGACCGCGCGGCCTGACGGGTCATCCATCGTTTTGAATGCTTCATCCCACTCAATGGCTTTGGCGGAAGAACAGGCCACGGACGGGCCGCCGGGTACGCATTCCGCCGCGCTCGGCACCGGGAACAGCTCTTCAAAAATTTCGCGGTACAAGTACGCCTCTTTAGACGACGGCGTGTTGTATGGAAAGCGGAAGCGGGCGGTTTCCAGTTGTTGATCGGAAATCTGTTTCGCCGCCACTTCTTTCAGCGTATCGATCCAGCTGTAGCCTACGCCGTCAGAGAACTGCTCTTTCTGACGCCACGCGACGCTTGCTGGCAGATAAGACTCGAAGCACTCGCGCAGCACGTGTTTTTCCATCTTGCCGTTACCGCACATTTTATCCTGTGGGTTGATACGCATCGCCACGTCGAGGAATTTTTTATCCAGGAACGGTACGCGCGCTTCCACGCCCCAGGCGGACATCGCTTTGTTGGCGCGGGCGCAGTCATACATATGCAGCGCCTGTAGCTTACGGACCGTCTCTTCATGTAACTCTTTGGCGTTCGGCGCTTTATGGAAGTACAGGTAGCCGCCAAACACCTCATCGGAACCTTCGCCGGAGAGCACCATTTTGATGCCCATCGCTTTGATCTTACGCGACATCAGATACATCGGCGTTGAGGCGCGGATAGTGGTCACGTCATAGGTTTCGATGTGGTAGATAACATCACGAATGGCATCAAGGCCTTCCTGCACGGTGAAGTGAATTTCATGGTGCACGGTGCCGAGGTGGTTAGCCACTTCCTGGGCCGCCTTCAGGTCAGGCGAACCTTCCAGACCGACCGCAAAAGAGTGCAACTGTGGCCACCAGGCTTCGGAGCGCTCCTGATCTTCGACGCGACGGGCGGCGAATTTTTTGGTGATAGCCGAGATAATCGACGAGTCCAGACCGCCGGAGAGCAGCACGCCGTAAGGGACGTCGGACATCAGGTGGCTTTTCACGGATTCTTCCAGCGCCTGACGCAGCGCGTTTTTGTCGGTGACGTTGTCTTTTACCGCATCGAACTCAAACCAGTCGCGCTGATAGTACTGACGAATTTCGCCGTCTTTGCTCCACAGGTAGCTGCCCGCCGGAAACTCTTTAATGGTGCGGCAGACCGGGGTCAGCGCTTTCATTTCTGACGCTACGTAGAAGTTGCCGAATTCGTCATAGCCCATATAGAGCGGAATAATACCGATATGGTCACGACCAATCAGATAAGCGTCTTTTTCGCTGTCATACAGGGCGAAGGCGAACATCCCCTGTAAATCGTCAAGGAAATCCGGCCCTTTTTCCTGATATAGCGCGAGAATAACTTCGCAGTCGGAGCCTGTCTGGAACGCGTAACGATCGCCATACTCCGCGCGTAACGTTTGATGGTTATAAATTTCACCGTTCACCGCCAGCACGTGGGTTTTTCTGGTGTTATACAGGGGCTGGGCGCCGGCGTTAACATCAACAATCGACAAACGTTCATGTGCGAGAATCGCGTTATCGCAAGCGTAGATGCCGGACCAGTCCGGGCCGCGATGGCGCATCAGGCGTGACAGTTCAAGGGCTTTTTTACGCAGTTCCGCTGCATCTGTTTTGATATCGAATACGCCGAAAATAGAACACATAGCCTTCTCCGTTAATCTGTTGCGTCGTACTTTTTGTGTTTGCTTGACTAAAAAATGCCGCAAAGGCGTGGAAGGCGCAAGGGGATTACGGTCTGAAAAATGAAAAATGCAATCGTCATTGTTGATTAGTGAAAAATGATTACATATTGCGCGGATTTATTGATGGATCTTCAGTTTTATCGTGGATTAATTGAATTATGTTTTTCCTGATGGCGTTTCGCTTATCAGACCTACAATGTTGTTCGAACCGTAGGCCTGAAAGCTATGCGTCATCAGGCAGAGGACAGGTTTAGATAACGTCGATCTCAGCGACGGAAGGGTAAATCCAGCTTGGGCGGAACGGCATACTGTCAATATCATTGATTGTTGATACGCCTGAAAGCACCAGAATGGTCTCCAGACCGGCCTGGAATCCCGCCAGAATGTCGGTGCGCAGGTTGTCGCCGACGATAACGGTCTCTTCCGAGTGCGCCTGCATTTTGTTTAACGCCGCGCGGATGATCCACGGGCTGGGTTTGCCGACATAAAACGGCTTCCGGCCGGAAATTTTTTCAATGCCTGCGCACAGCGCGCCGCAGGCCGGATAAAAGCCGCGACCGTGGGTATCCGGGTTGGTGGCGATAAAGCGCGCGCCATTGGCGACGAAAAATGCCGCTTTATGCATCATGTCCCAGTTGTAGGAGCGGGTCTCTCCAACGATGACAAAATCAGGGTTCACATCGGTAATGGTAAAACCCGCTTTATAGAGCTCGTGAATAAGCGCGCCTTCGCCCACGACATACGCTTTCTTACCTTCCTGACGGCGCAGAAAATCGGCTGTCGCCATTGCTGACGTATAAAACACGCTGTCCGGCACGTTAACGCCAGCGGTAGCAAAACGGTTCGCCAGATCCTGGCCGGTTTGCGACGGGTAATTGGTCAGCAGCACCAGCGGCAGACCTTTTTCCAGAATCCCCGTCAGAAATTCCGCCGCACCGGGTACGGCTACGTTGTCGTGCATCAGCACGCCGTCGATATCGCAGATTACATTCTTGATGGTCATGAACTACCCAGGGAATTTGTGAATAATCCGATACTATAAGAGCGCATCAACTTTCCAGCAAACGTTGCAGCAATGTTCCGTTGAGCATGGCGCGTTTAACTAAGGCAAATGCGCCGATAGCAGAACGGTGATCCAGCGTGGAGCGTACCACCGGCAAATTTTTGCGAAAGGCCTTTAACGCCTGCGTATTGATACAGCTTTCGATAGCGGGCAACAGGACTTTATCGGCTTCAATGATCTCGCCGGCAATGACGATTTTTTGCGGATTAAACAGGTTGATAGCAATGGCGATCGTTTTGCCCAAATGGCGACCAACATGCTCAATGACTTCCGAGGCCAGGCTGTCGCCCCGGTTTGCCGCCTTACAGATGGTTTTAATCGTGCAGTCGTCAAGCGGAACACGGCTTTGATACCCTTGTTTAAGCAAATTCAGCACCCGTTGTTCAATCGCCGCATTGGCGGCAATGGTTTCCAGACAGCCGAAATTACCGCAGTGGCAGCGCTCGCCCAACGGCTCCACCTGAATATGCCCAATTTCGCCGACGTTGCCGTTACGGCCAATGAAGATGCGTCCGTTGGAGATAATCCCGGCGCCTGTACCACGATGAACGCGCACCAGAATCGAGTCCTCGCAATCCTGACTGGCGCCGAAGTAGTGTTCCGCCAGCGCCAGGCTACGGATATCGTGTCCCACGAAACAGGTAACGTGAAACCGTTTTTCCAGCGCTTCGACCAGTCCCCAGTTTTCAACCTGAATGTGCGGCATGTAACGAATCACGCCGCTTTCCGGATCGACAAGCCCTGGCAGGATCACCGAGATAGCGATCAATTCACGAATTTTACGCTGACAGCTATCAATAAAGACGGCGATGGTGTTGAGCAGCGCATGTTCCAGCGTCTCCTGGGTGCGCTCCGGTAGCGGATAATGCTCCTCAGCGACCACTTTACTGCTCAGATCGTAGAGCGTTAAAGTGGTGTCATGACGCCCCAGGCGAACGCCAATGGCATGGAAGTTACGGGTTTCCGTGACGATAGAGATAGCGCGGCGGCCTCCGGTAGAGGCCTGCTGATCGACTTCTTTGATCAGCCCGCGTTCAATGAGTTGACGCGTAATTTTCGTTACGCTGGCGGGAGCAAGCTGGCTTTGCTCGGCAATTTGTATGCGCGAGATAGGACCATGCTGGTCAATCAGGCGGTAAACGGCCGCGCTGTTAAGCTGTTTTACGAGATCAACGTTACCTATCTGAGCTTGTCCGCCTGGTGTCATATTCTCACTTACTCAAGTCAACGACCTCGTCACCATTAACGATGGTCTTGATAATTTTAAAATCGTGGGTGAACGCGGTCAGGTTGGCGACTTTACCCGGCGCAATGCTACCGAGATGCTTATCAACGCCGATAGCGCGTGCCGGATAGAGCGTTGCCATGCGCAGCACTTCATCCAGCGCGATGCCGCAATGCGCGACCAGGTTGCGTACGCCTTCAATCATGGTTAAGGACGAACCGCTCAACGTACCGTTTTCATCCACACACAGTCCATTGCGGTAGTATATTGTTTTACCTGCGAAAATGAACTGCTCAATATTGGCCCCCGCCGGTGCGGTGGCGTCTGTCACCAGACAAAGTTTGTCGCCTTTCAGGCGTTTGGCATTGCGAATGTTGGCGTAGTCGACATGCAGACCATCGGCGATAACGCCGCAATAAATATCCGCTTCGTCCAGAACGGCGCCAGCAAGGCCCGGCTCACGCCCTGTAATGTACGGCATCGCGTTAAACAGGTGAGTCGCAAAGGTAATCCCGGCGCGGAAGCCCGCTTTTGCCTCTTTTAACGTCGCGTTGGAGTGGCCTGCGGAAACCACAATGCCCGCATTCGCCAGTTTAGCGATTACGTCAGCAGGCACCATTTCCGGCGCGAGTGTAACTTTGGTGATGACGTCGGCATTATCGCACAAGAAATCAACCAGCGCAGCGTCTGGTTTACGTACGAAATCAGGATTATGGGTGCCTTTTTTTACCAAATTAAGCCAGGGGCCTTCCAGGTGGAGACCCAGCGCCTGGTGCGGATGTTTTTCCAGGTATTCGCGCATGACGCGAATGCCCTGTTTCATCAATTCGTCGCTGGTAGTGATAAGCGTTGGCAGAAAGTTAGTACAGCCCGATTTTTCATTGGCTTTCTGCATAATTTCCAGCGTTTCAACGCTGACGGCTTCTGCGGTATCGTTAAACTGCACGCCGCCGCAGCCGTTTAGCTGCACATCAATAAAACCGGGGGAGAGAATGGCCCCATTCAATGAGCGTTGTTCTATTCCCGGCGGCAGTTCAGCCATCGGACAAACGCGGTCAATCAGGCCATTAGCGACAACAAGCGCATGGTCATCAAGAATTTCGTGACCGGTAAAGATCCGGCCCTGGGTTAAAGCATACATTCCGACCCCCGATATCAAAAATTTACCGCCCCGCATTGACTGGCGGGGCGGAGACAACATTACAGACCTTTAATATTTTCTGCTTCTAATTCATTGAAATATTTCAATGTTTTAACTTTAAGTTCCATTGTGGACGGCTCATCGCATACCACAACCGCTTTCGGATGGAGTTGCAGGCAGCTAATGGTCCACATGTGGTTGACGTTGCCTTCAACCGCCGCCTGCAGCGCCTGGGCTTTCTGATGGCCCAGCACCAGAATCATCACTTCTTCCGCATCCAGCAGGGTGCCTACGCCTACCGTCAGCGCGTATTTCGGCACCTGGTTTACGTCGCCGTCAAAGAAGCGGGAGTTCGCTACGCGAGTATCATGGGTTAACGTTTTGATACGGGTACGGGAAGCCAGGGAAGAAGCCGGTTCGTTAAAGGCGATGTGACCGTCATTGCCGACGCCGCCCATAAACAGATGGATTTTACCGTAAGAACGAATTTTTTCTTCATATTGACGGCATTCTGCATCGATATCCGGTGCGTTACCGTTGAGAAGATTGATGTTTTCTGCTGGAATATCAACGTGATCGAAAAAGTTACGATGCATAAAGCTGTGGTAGCTTTCCGGGTGCTCTTTCGGCAGGCCAACATATTCGTCCATATTAAAGGTGACCACATGCTTAAAGCTGACCTCGCCCGCTTTGTGCATCTCAACCAGCGCTTTGTACGCCGTTAGCGGCGTGCCGCCGGTAGGCAGTCCAAGGACAAACGGACGATCGGCGGTCGGTTTGAACGCATTAATACGGTTAACGATATGGCGAGCGGCCCATTTGCCAACCTGTTCTGCGGTACTCAGGGGGATCAGTCTCATTCTTCACCTCAATAATCAATGTCAAAATTTGGCGGATCGTATTAAGCGTAACCTGGATATCCAGGGTTCGTGTTCAATCCGTCCTGATTTTTTGAATCATAAAATAAGTTTTCCGTGTTAGCCAGTGGATGGTGGGGGTGATTACGATATTTAGTGATTATAATCACAAAAAACACCCGTTTAATTTGCGAGGCGAATTAATTTTCCACACACTCTGCAGAAGATGATCTCACCGTTCGATTACAGAACATCACGTTTTTAACGTTTGCAGCACAATAAAAAACGGCTTCAAAGAAGCCATATCGGCGTCTCGTAGGGGGAATAAGATGAATATTTTAGGTTTTTTCCAGCGGCTGGGTAGGGCGTTGCAGCTCCCTATCGCCGTGTTGCCGGTGGCAGCGTTGTTGCTGCGATTCGGCCAACCAGATTTGCTGAATATGCCGTTTATCGCGCAAGCGGGCGGGTCTATTTTCGATAACCTGGCGCTGGTTTTCGCTATCGGCGTGGCCTCCAGTTGGTCTAAAGATAGCGCGGGCGCGGCAGCGCTGGCGGGAGCCGTGGGTTACTTCGTCATGACCAAAGCGATGGTGACGATTAACCCGGAAATCAACATGGGCGTGCTGGCGGGGATTATTACCGGTCTGGTCGGCGGCGCGGTTTATAATCGCTGGTCTGGTATCAAACTGCCTGATTTTCTCAGTTTCTTCGGTGGAAAACGTTTTGTGCCGATCGCAACGGGCTTTTTCTGTCTGGTGCTGGCCGCTATTTTCGGTTACGTCTGGCCGCCGGTACAGCATGGAATCCATGCGGGCGGTGAATGGATCGTTTCCGCAGGCGCGCTGGGTTCCGGTATCTTTGGCTTCATCAACCGTCTGCTGATCCCCACCGGTCTGCATCAGGTACTGAACACCATCGCCTGGTTCCAGATTGGCGAATTCACCAATGCCGCAGGCACTGTATTCCACGGCGACATCAACCGCTTCTATGCTGGCGACGGCACGGCGGGGATGTTTATGTCCGGCTTCTTCCCGATCATGATGTTTGGTCTGCCGGGCGCCGCTCTGGCGATGTATTTCGCCGCGCCGAAAGAACGTCGTCCGATGGTGGGCGGTATGCTGCTGTCTGTCGCGATCACCGCGTTTCTGACCGGCGTAACCGAGCCGCTGGAATTCCTGTTTATGTTCCTGGCGCCGCTGCTGTACCTCCTGCACGCCATTTTGACTGGTATCAGCCTGTTCGTCGCGACGTTGCTGGGTATCCATGCGGGCTTCTCTTTCTCGGCAGGCGCGATCGACTATGTTCTGATGTATAACCTGCCAGCGGCCAGCAATAACGTCTGGATGTTGCTGGTGATGGGCGTTGTATTCTTTATCATCTACTTCCTGCTGTTCAGCGCGGTTATTCGTATGTTTAACCTGAAAACGCCGGGCCGCGAAGATAAAGTTGATGAGATGGTAACGGAAGAAGCCAACAGCAACACCGAAGAAGGGTTAACGCAACTGGCGACCAGCTATATTGCTGCGGTTGGCGGTACGGACAACCTGAAAGCGATCGATGCGTGTATTACCCGTCTGCGCCTGACCGTGAATGACTCTGCTCGCGTTAACGATGCGGCCTGTAAACGCCTCGGCGCTTCCGGCGTGGTGAAACTGAACAAACAGACCATTCAGGTTATTGTCGGCGCGAAAGCGGAATCGATTGGCGATGAAATGAAGAAAGTGGTGGCGCGGGGGCCGGTCGCGGCAGCGTCTGCTGATGCGGCTCACGTTGCAACACCTGCTCCGGCGGCCAAACCCCAGGCGGTGCCGAATGCGGTGACTATCGCTGAACTGGTCTCTCCGATTACCGGTGAGGTAGTGGCGCTGGATCAGGTACCGGATGAAGCTTTCGCCAGCAAAGCGGTCGGCGACGGCGTGGCGGTGAAACCCACCGATAAAACCGTGGTTTCTCCGGCGGCGGGTACTATCGTGAAAATCTTCAACACTAACCACGCGTTCTGTCTGGAAACCGAAAAAGGCGCGGAGATCGTTGTCCATATGGGTATCGATACCGTCGCGCTGAACGGTCAGGGCTTCAAGCGTCTGGTAGAAGAGGGTGCGGAAGTCACGGCGGGTCAGCCGGTTCTGGAACTGGATCTGGATTTCCTGAATGCCAATGCGCGCTCCATGATAAGCCCGGTTGTTTGCAGCAACAGCGATGACTTCAGCGCTCTGGTCATCAAAGCGGATGGTCACGTGGTAGCGGGTAAAACGCCGCTGTACGAGATCAAGAGCAAATAATCGCTTCCTGGCCGGATAAGGCGTAAGACGCCATCCGGCGATATCACAGAAAACATAAGCGGCAGAGGGAAACCTTCGCCGCTTTTTTTTACCGCAATTAGCCCCAATATTTTCTGCTAAGCCACTTTTTAAGTAACTAAAGGTTGTCAGTCTGTCCGGCTTATAAGATCATATGCCGTTATACGTTGTTTACGCTTTGAGGAATCCACGATGAGTGAGGCTGAAGCCCGCCCGACTAACTTTATTCGTCAGATTATTGATGAAGATCTGGCGAGTGGTAAACATACCACTGTCCATACCCGTTTTCCGCCGGAGCCGAATGGCTATCTGCACATCGGCCACGCGAAATCTATCTGCCTGAACTTTGGCATCGCGCAAGATTATCAGGGCCAGTGCAACCTGCGTTTCGATGACACTAACCCGGTAAAAGAAGATATCGAGTACGTTGATTCGATCAAAAACGACGTCGAGTGGTTAGGCTTTCACTGGTCTGGCGATATTCGCTACTCCTCCGATTACTTTGACCAACTGCACGCCTATGCGGTCGAGCTCATCAATAAAGGCCTGGCCTACGTTGATGAGCTGACGCCGGAGCAGATCCGCGAATACCGCGGTACGCTGACCGCGCCGGGTAAAAACAGCCCGTTCCGCGATCGCAGCGTGGAAGAAAACCTCGCGCTATTTGAAAAAATGCGTACCGGCGGTTTTGAAGAGGGTAAAGCCTGTCTGCGCGCTAAAATCGACATGGCGTCGCCGTTTATCGTGATGCGCGATCCGGTGCTGTATCGCATTAAATTCGCCGAGCATCATCAGACCGGCACGAAGTGGTGCATCTATCCGATGTACGACTTTACTCACTGCATCAGCGATGCGCTGGAAGGCATTACTCATTCTCTGTGTACGCTGGAGTTCCAGGATAACCGTCGTCTGTACGACTGGGTGCTGGACAACATCACCATTCCGGTTCACCCGCGCCAGTACGAATTCTCGCGGCTGAATCTGGAATACACCGTGATGTCCAAGCGTAAGCTGAACCTGCTGGTGACCGACAAACACGTCGAAGGCTGGGATGATCCGCGTATGCCGACTATTTCCGGTCTGCGCCGTCGCGGCTATACCGCGGCTTCTATTCGTGAGTTCTGCAAACGCATCGGCGTCACCAAGCAGGACAACACCATTGAGATGGCGTCGCTGGAATCCTGCATTCGCGAAGATCTGAACGAAAATGCGCCGCGCGCAATGGCGGTAATCGATCCGGTAAAACTGGTTATCGAAAACTACCCGCAGGGTGAGAGCGAAATGGTTACCATGCCTAACCATCCGAATAAACCGGAGATGGGCAGCCGTGAAGTGCCGTTTAGCGGTGAGATCTGGATCGATCGCGCAGATTTCCGCGAAGAAGCGAACAAACAGTACAAGCGTCTGGTGATGGGCAAAGAAGTGCGTCTGCGTAATGCCTACGTCATTAAAGCGGAGCGCGTAGAGAAGGATGCCGAAGGGAATATCACCACCATCTTCTGTACCTATGATGCCGATACGCTGAGTAAAGATCCGGCTGACGGGCGTAAAGTGAAAGGCGTAATCCACTGGGTTAGCGCAGCACATGCGCTGCCGATTGAAATTCGTCTCTACGACCGTCTGTTCAGCGTGCCGAATCCAGGCGCCGCGGAGGACTTCCTGTCTGTTATCAACCCCGAATCATTAGTGATTAAGCAGGGGTATGGCGAGCCGTCGCTGAAAGCGGCGGTAGCAGGAAAAGCTTTCCAGTTTGAACGTGAAGGCTACTTCTGCCTCGACAGCCGCTATGCAACGGCCGATAAGCTGGTCTTTAACCGCACCGTGGGCCTGCGTGATACCTGGGCGAAAGCGGGCGAGTAAGCACTGCGCCAATAGGCGAATGCTGTAAAAATACCTTGTCAACGCCGCGTTCTGCGGCGTTTTTTCTCTGCATTTCCAAGAGCCTATCCCATTAGGGCTATTTTACTTGCCATTTTGGACCTGGGCAGTGCTCGCCAAAACGCGTTAGCGTTTTGAACGCCGCTTGCGGCGGCCCGAAGGGCGAGCGTAGCGAGTCAAACCTCACGTACTACGTGTACGCTCCGGTTTTTGCGCGCTGTCCGTGTCCAAACTGGCTGCGCCAATAACGCCTGGTGGGATAGGCTCTAAGTCGATTCTCTTTTTTGCGAGGCGAATTAATTATTCTCTGAAAATTATTGATCTGATAAATGATTATTAATCTAAATGTTATAAGCGTCAGGTCAACAGGAGACAATTATTTTCATGCCTATGGAAAACAAGTCAATTTTCTTTCTGGCGGTCTGCTTCCCCCACCAGCAGTCGAATGTAACAGAAAGCAATTAAATATGTGCGGTTGCTCATATTATTACATACTGGTTACAGAAAGAGATTGATAATTCGCATCGCGAAAAATAGTCTATTTAACGTAGTAAATGAGGTTTCTCAGCGCTACTTTTTATTTTTATTTTTTCGCTGTTCGCTTTTGTCGGCAGCAATTTATACGTCAAAGAGGATTAACTTATGCGTACGTTTAGTGGCAAACGTAGTACGCTGGCTCTGGCTATCGCCGGTATCACAGCAATGTCGGGGTGGATCGTTGTTCCGCAGGCGCAAGCCTCCGGCTTTTTCGACGACTCCACGTTAACGGGCGGCATCTATTATTGGCAGCGTGAACGCGATCGCAAAGATGTGACCGACGGCGACAAATATAAAACTAACCTTTCTCATGCGACCTGGAACGCTAACCTGGATTTTCAGTCTGGTTACGCTGCGGATATGTTCGGTCTGGATATCGCGGCGTTTACCGCGATTGAAATGGCAGAAAACGGCGACAGCGGTCATCCAAACGAAATTGCCTTCTCGAAAAAGAATAAAGGCTACGACGAAGACTATTCCGGCGATAAGAGCGGTATCAGTCTTTATAAAGCCGCCGCGAAATTTAAATATGGCCCGGTCTGGGCGCGCGCCGGTTATATTCAGCCTACCGGTCAGACGCTGTTAGCGCCGCACTGGAGTTTTATGCCGGGTACTTATCAGGGTGCGGAAGCCGGCGCCAGTTTTGACTATGGCGATGCGGGCGCGTTAAGTTTTTCCTACATGTGGACTAACGAATATAAAGCGCCGTGGCATACCGAAATGGATAAGTTTTATCAGGCGGATAAAAAAACCAATGTAGATTATCTCCACTCCATCGGCGCGAAGTACGACTTCAAAAATGATCTGGTGCTGGAAGCGGCGTTTGGTCAGTCCGAAGGCTATGTCGATCAATATTTCGCGAAGGCCAGCTATAAATTTGATTTAGGCGGCAATCCGTTCACCACCAGTTACCAGTTCTACGGCGCGCGCGACAAAGTAGACGATCGCAGCGTGAATGACATTTACGACGGTACGGCCTGGCTGCAGGCGTTGACCTTCGGCTACAAAGTCGCGGAAGTGGTTGACCTGCGTCTGGAAGGCACCTGGGTGAAAGCGGACGGTCAGCAGGGCTATTTTCTGCAACGTATGACGCCAACCTACGCCTCTTCAAACGGTCGTCTGGATATCTGGTGGGATAACCGCTCCGACTTTAACGCTAACGGTGAAAAGGCGGTTTTCTTCGGCGCGATGTATGACCTGAAAAACTGGAATCTGCCGGGCTGGGCTGTGGGCGCGTCTTACGTTTACGCCTGGGATGCCAAACCGGCAACCTGGCAAAGTAACCCGGATGCTTACTACGACAAAAACCGCACTATCGAAGAGTCCTCATACAGTCTGGATGCGGTTTATACCCTGCAGGAGGGGCGTGCCAAAGGCACCATGTTCAAGCTGCACTTCACCGAATATGACAACCACTCCAATATTCCAAGCTGGGGCGGTGGTTACGGCAACATCTTCCAGGATGAGCGTGACGTGAAATTTATTGTTATTGCGCCATTCACTATTTTCTGATGTCAGATGCGGCAGGCTGCCGGTCTGCCGCGCTGTTGAGGAACGACCTATGAAAAAAATTTTACTCATCGCCAGCATGACCGCCGGTTTGACGGCCTGCGCGTCATCACCCGCGCCGGAAGAAGATAGTCGGCTGAAAGAGGCGTACAGCGCCTGTATCAATACCGCACAGGGCTCGCCTGAGAAGATAGAGGCCTGCCAAAGCGTGCTGAATGTCCTTAAAAAAGAGCGTAAACATCAGCAATTTGCTAACGAAGAAAGCGTGCGGGTACTGGACTATCAGCAGTGCATTCAGGCGACGCGCACGGGTAACGATCAGGCGGTCAAGGCTGACTGCGATAAGGTCTGGCAGGAAATTCGCAGTCATAATAACGTGCAATAAAACCCTGCCTTGCCACCCACGGGCGAATGTTTTCCGCCCGTGGTTTTTTCAGGCTTTATTTTCTGCCGCGATATAGCCGCGACTCAGACGTACAAACAGCATCGCCGTCGCGGCAAGTCCACATAACGCTGCGCACATCAGCCACCAGCCGGGCGAGCTTTTATCGCCGGTTAACTTTACCAGCGCGGTAGAGATGGCCGGCGTCAGGCCGCCAAAAATCGCCGTCGCCAGGCTAAAGGCCAGCGAGAAACCAACGGTACGCACATAGACTGGCATCACTTCGGTTAACGCCGCGACCATTGCGCCGTTATACATGCCAAAAAAGAAAGAGAACCACAGCAGTACCAGCGTCATGCGGGTAAAGTCGGGCGCGGCGGTCAGCCACTGCATGACGGGCCAGGTGGTGATCAGCGCCAGCAACGTAATGCCCATTAACACGGCGCGACGGCCAATCCGGTCGGAAATCGCGCCGCCAATGGGTAACCAGATAAAATTGGACACCCCCACCAACATGGTGACGATCAAACTGTCCCGCGCGCTGAGATTAAGCACGGTTCTGCCATAGGTCGGCGTATAAACGGTGATAAAATAAAACGTTGTGGTGGTCATCGCCACCAGCAGCGTTCCGGCCGTAATAATGCGCCAGTTTTTGGCGATAGTTGCAAAAATTTCCCTGGTGTCGGGGCGATGCTTGCGTTGTAAAAACGCCTCTGTTTCTTGTAATGAACGACGTAAAACAAAAATCAGCGGAATGATCATACAGCCGATAAAGAACGGAATTCGCCAGCCCCACTCCGATATCGCGTCGTGTCCCAGCGTGATATTCAGGCTATAACCAATCAACGCGGCGACAACGATCGCGACCTGCTGACTGGCGGATTGCCAGCTGGTATAAAACCCTTTATTGCCTGGCGTTGCGATTTCGGACAGATAGACCGAGACGCCGCCTAACTCAACGCCCGCAGAAAATCCTTGTAATAACCGGCCCAACAGCACCAACGCAGGCGCTGCCAGGCCGATCGTTTGGTAGCCGGGGACGAGGGCGATGAGCAACGTACCGCAGCCCATAATCGCCAGCGTCACCATCAGCCCTTTACGGCGTCCGATTCTGTCAATATAGGCGCCAAGCACAATCGCGCCGACGGGGCGCATTAAAAAACCGGAGCCAAAGACGGCAAAGGTCAACATTAATGAGGCAAATTCGCTTTCCGCCGGAAAAAACGTTCTGGCGATATAGGTGGCGTAAAATCCGAACAAGAAAAAATCAAACTGTTCAAGAAAATTGCCGCTTGTCACGCGCAGTATTGCGCCGAACGTGCCGGCGCGCGATGTTGCAGGTGTGTGTTGTGCCATAGGGTTTGCTCTCCACTGTCTTTATTGTTTTATGGGTAAGATGTTGCGGGTCAGTTGCCTGTATTCCCCGCATGTTTTCCGCGTCGCTTCTCAACTGCCCATTTGAGTAAGGCCGCGCAGCGGAAAAATCCGTGGGCGAATTTTCCGTAGGGAAGGGTGAGAAAGAGCGCCATCACCACGCCTAAATGGAGCGCCAGCAGTATGCCCATTCCGCTGGTGTCTCTGCCTGCCAGCAGCGCCAGCCCGGTAAGGCTGGTTAAGAACAGCAGCAGAATAAAGCCGCGATCCATGGGTTTCTGGCGCGCATCGCCATGTAACGGCGACCGCCGCAGATTGAGCCACAGTAGCCCGGCCGGGCCGATAAGCAGGCCGATACCGCCCAGCGTGCCGAGCATGACCGGCAGGCTAAAGAACGGGTAGGGCGCTTCCCAACCGGCGACGTAGTGATAGCCCGTCGCCACGACCGTGGCGGCAAAACAGAGCATAAAACCGTAGAAGGTAAAGTGATGAAAGCGACGGCGCAGCAGCGTGAACGCATCGTCCGCTTCGTTACAGCCTTTGCCGTGACCGCCGTCGAGATATTTCAGCGTTAACGCATTGTGCGACGCTTCCGCAATCTCCGCCGAACGCGGTACCCCCGGCGAGATCTCACGCCAGAAGCGGATTACGCCCGCCATAAGCAAACCGATTGCCAGCACAAAAACTGAGCCAAACATCCATGCCAGCAGGCTATGCGGAAAAATTTGATAGAAGTCACCGGCCAGCGGCGGATGAATCAGCGACCCTTTCAGCGCCATCGCCAGTAATAAAAAGAGCGTCAGACCGACTATCAGCGCCAGCGCGACGGTAATCCCCGCCCGACGGTATAACGCGCCAAAAGCGGCGGGCTGGGCATACTGTTGATATGTCTCCAGGCGGGCTTGCGCCATCGCTTTCGGCACGTTAATGGCAAATTCATGGGGCGGCGCATACTGGCACGCGTGCAGGCAGGCGCCGCAGTTATGACATAAATTCGCCAGATAATGAATATCGGCTTTACCGAATTCGAGCCGCTGGGTCATCGCCGGAAATACCGCGCAAAAACCTTCGCAGTAGCGACACGCGTTACACACTTGCATGACGCGTTCGACCTCGGCTTCCGGTTCGGTAAGCACGGTGGCCTCAATGATTAATTTTTCAAGCTGTTTCATGCTGCGCCTCCTTGTGCGCCGCGCGAGCGGCTTCTATTCCCGCAATGCGGCCAAAGGTTGTGCCGATAGACATGCCTACGCCTGCGGTATACCCCTTGCCCAGAACATTTCCTGCCATCATCTCGCCAGCAACAAATAGGTTGCGGCTTGGATGACCGGCAAAATGCACCGCGGCACGTTCATTGACTTTCAGGCCCAGGTAGGTAAACGTGATGCCGGGTCGCAGCGCATAACCGTAGTAGGGCGGCGCATCAAGCGGGCGCGCCCAGTGGGTTTTCGCCGGCGTCAGGTTTTTAGTAGCGCAGTCATCAAGCAAGGTATGATCAAAATGACCGGGTTGGCAGGCCTGGTTATACTGCGTGACGGTATGGGTAAATTTTTCCGCGTCCAGCCCCAACTGGCAGGCCAGTTCAGCCAGCGTATTGGCCTGCGCGCCAGGAAAAACCGGCGGCATAAAGTGGCCGATGGCTTTGCTGTCAATAATCGAATAGCCAATTTGTCCTGGCTGTTGAGCCACCAGCCGCCCCCAAATGGCGTAACGCTTCGGCCAGAAATCTTCGCCTTCATCATAAAAACGTTCGGCGTCGCGATTCACGACAATACCCAGCGATACGCAATCCACGCGAGTACAAATACCGCCGTCGTACAGCGGCGCCCTGGCATCAATCGCTACGCAGTGCGACTGGGACGGATCGCCAATGATATCCGCGCCGGCATCCATCATAAATTTGAGTAATACGCCCTGGTTAAAACGCGTGCCGCGAATCAGGAAATTATCCGCGGGCCATTCGCCGCGGGCGTTTTCTCCCCAGGCCTCCCGCAGCCATTCACGGTTTGATTCGAAACCGCCAGCCGCTAATACGCAGGCTTTGGCGGTAATACGTTCGCTACCCGCCAGCGCTGCCACGAATTCGCCGTCATGAAGTTCAAGCGCGTGAACCGGCGTGTTATAGCGAATCTGTACGCCCAGCCGTTCGGCGCTACGGTAATAGGCATTGACGAGCGCTTTCCCGCCGCCCATAAAAAACGCATTGGTGCGCGCAACGTGGAGCGCCCCAGATAGTGGCGGTTGAAAGTTAACGCCATGTTTGCGCATCCAGTCGCGGCATTGCGAAGAGGTGCGAATGACCAGCCGCGCCAGCGCCTCGTTGGTGTTGCCGTCGGTGACTCGCCACAGATCCTGCCAGAATTCCTCTTCAGGATAGCTTTCTACCAGCACATCCTGCGGCGCATCATGCATACAGCGCAGGTTTCGTGTGTGCTGAGAATTTCCGCCGCGCCATTCCCGCGGGGCAGCCTCCAGCAGCAGAACCGATGCGCCCGCTTCCCGTGCGGTCAGGGCGGCGCATAATGCGGCATTGCCTCCGCCTATCACCAGTACATCAACCATCTTATACTCCCGTACCATTTAACTATTTGTTAAATTTGTAATTGAAATGTATACGGATAAATAAGCGGCGCGCTATCAGGTAGCGCTAAACAGGGGTTTAGTAAGCGTAAAGGGTTGCGCCTGGCCATTCACCGGCGTCGACTAACTGACGCATAACTTTGGTAAGGACTACTCTGGCGGCAAGGCCAGCGGGCGTCAGTTCATCATCCGACAGGCTGACTAAAAAATTGGGGCGGCTGAGTACCGGATTATGGACGCCGATCACGCGTAGCGCGTCGTTATCCAGATGAGAAATCGCCGCGCCGGGCTGCAACGTGGCGCCAAGACCGTCGCGCACGGCGCGCATCAACAACGCCAGGCCGTCAATTTCCGCGACGATTTCAACGTTAAGCGCATGTTCCTGGCAGACAGCGTCCAGCCTGCCGCGCAGCCCATGTCCCTGGCTTGGCATAATGAGCGGAATGCCTGCCAGTTGTTCAGGTGTGATCGGGTTATCAGGAAGCGCCGCCAGCAGGGCATGGGAGCCAATCAGAAAAAGCTGTTCTTCAAGGATCGGTCTGGCGCTCCAGCGCAGGATTTTATCTTTTTGAAAGACAACGGCTAAATCAATCTGGCGGGTATTGATCATTCTTTCCAGATTACCGGACAAGCTTTCCACCACATGCAGTCGGACATCGGCATAGTTTTCCTGCATGGCATGGATAAACGGTATACCCAGTATGGAGGCGGTACTGGGAGCCATTCCTACGCTCACATGACCGGAAAGGCGCGCTTCTCTGGCGGCGAGAATTGCGTCGTCGGCATGACGCAGGGCGAGTTGCGCCTGTGAATAAAAGGCCAGCCCGGCGTTGGTTGGCGTTACGCCGCGCGAAGTGCGCTGCAGCAGACGGATGGCAAGCTCGTTTTCCAGACGGGACATCTGTTGACTTAATGCTGAAACGCCAATATCAAGATCCTGTGCGGCGCTGCCCATACTGCCGGTTTCAATAATACGCACGAAATAGCGTAACTGGCGAAGCTCCATTCCTGCTCTCCTGAGATGCGATAGCGTTTTTTACATTAAATCAACATCAAGCGGCAGGAAAGAGGAGGATATAAAAAAGCCAACCGGGCGGTTGGCTCTTCGAAAGATTTACACTTATTTAGTCGCGTCATCGTGCGCGTGCTCGTCTTCGCGGCAGTCGCCTTCAGCGCAGTGGCCGTAAAGATAGAGGCTGTGATTAGTTAAACGAATACCGTGTTTCGCCGCAATTTCACGCTGGCGCGCTTCAATAGAGTCATCACTAAATTCAATCACTTTTCCGCAGTCAAGGCAGATAAGATGGTCGTGATGATGCTGTTGCGTCAGTTCAAAAACGGATTTACCGCCTTCAAAATTATGGCGGGTCACGATACCGGCATCGTCAAACTGGTTCAGCACACGGTATACGGTTGCCAGACCGATTTCTTCACCCATGTCGATCAGGCGTTTGTATAAATCTTCCGCACTGACGTGATGGTTATCTGGTTCCTGAAGAACTTCCAGAATTTTTAAACGAGGAAGCGTTACTTTCAGGCCAGCCTTCTTTAATGCGGTATTGTTGTCAGTCATGCGGAATCTGTCCTGTTGCTAAACGATTCACTTCATTAGAGAAGTGACAGAAATTGCACTCAAGATAATGCGTATCATTATAGGACTGCCATGCCGAAATGAAAACCGCAAGTCTCTCGCAGATATTAATAAAACTGTGGTTTTGCCTGCAAATTTTGGCGCCACCTGATTACACCCGGACATTGTACAGGGATGGGTGCGAAAGTTACAAATTTGTAGCAATTATTTTGATTGGTCTTGTCTATTGATGCGGCGCAGATATAACGCTGCGCCGCATAAGATTAGGCGTTGAGGATGTCGTCGAGGTGCAATTCAGCCGAAACTTGCTTAACCCATTTTTCAACACGCTCGGCGGTCAGTTCAGGCTGACGGTCTTCGTCAATCGCCAGACCGACAAAATGATCGTCGTCAGCCAGACCTTTAGAGGCTTCAAAATGATAGCCTGCGGTTGGCCAGTGACCCACAATTGTGGCGCCGCGCGGCTCAATAATGTCGCGAATCGTGCCCAGCGCATCACAGAAGTATTCCGCGTAGTCTTCCTGATCGCCACAGCCAAACAGCGCCACCAGCTTACCGTTAAAGTCAATCTCTTCGAGAGTCGGGAAGAAGTCATCCCAGTCACATTGCGCTTCGCCATAGTACCAGGTTGGGATGCCCAGCAGCAGAATGTCATACCCTTCCAGGTCTTCTTTACTGCTTTTTGCAATGTCATGCACATCGGCAACGTCTTTACCAAGCTGTTTTTGAATCATTTTTGCGATATTTTCGGTATTACCGGTGTCGCTGCCGAAAAAGATGCCAGTGATTGCCATGAGTAAAATAACCTCTTGAAACTTATTGAAATGGTGGTGGCGAATTGCCCACGGATAAGGGCAATCATAGCAGAACAGGCAGATATGCGGAAACAGCAATCACGCGGGACTGCACGCTCTGCTACACGAAATATGAAACAAAACTTATTTTCAGACTAAACCCTGGCCGCGCAGCGCCATAAGCTGCTTCATTAATATTTCTTCAATGAGCTCGCTGCGGCTAATGTTGCGCGCTTCGGCCAGCTCATTCAGCGCGTCAACCGCTTGTGCGTTGAGTTTTAATTCGACACGCTTGAGGCCACGAACTTTGTCGCGTTTTAACTGGTTGCGCTTGTTGATGCGTAACTGTTCATCGCGCGAAAGCGGATTCGTTTTAGGTCGTCCCGGGCGACGCTCGTGCGCGAACAGATCTAATGTCGTACGGTCCGTTTGTTCTTTGGCCATGATTTTGGTGACTTCGGGGGAAACAATCAGCCAGGCTTATGCCCGGATGGATAGCGCGCCATCATACATCAGCGAGGAAGCGACGCCAACGCCCGCGCGCGTAATCGCGCACAGGCGATGAGTTTTTAATCAGTTAGCGTTTATCGTGCAGATAACGGCGGATGGCGCGCAGAACCGCCTCTGGTTTTTCAGCATGTACCCAGTGGCCCGCGCCGGCGATCACATGCGCGCGCGCCAGAGGGAATTGCGCCAGCAGCGCGTCGCGGTACGCTTCGGTCACGTACGGCGAGTTACCGCCTGGAATAAACAGCGCCGGATGTTCCCAGGGCGGAATGGTTTCCCAGCCGACGATATGCGGATACTGCTCCCATAATACCGGAACATTAAAACGCCATTCGCCTTCAGCCCAGGATTTTAACAGAAACTGGATCACGCCTTCTTCGTTGAGGTGTTGGCGCATAATCCCTGCCGCCTGTTGGCGGGATGTCGCGTCGGATTCGCTGACGGCATTAATGGCCGCGAAAATGCGATCGTGGCGGCGAACGTGATAATCCACGGGGGCGATATCAATCGCGACCAGACGATCGATGCGATCGGGCGCCAGCGCCGTCAGCGCCATTACCGCTTTTCCGCCCATGGAATGACCAATAAACGTCGCTTTTTCAATCTGCTGCGCGTCAAGCGTATCCAGAAGATCCTGGGCCATTGCCGGATAATCCATGACCGGATCGCGCGGCGATAAACCATGATTGCGCATATCGACCTGAATAATGTCGTGATCGGTCACCAGATCCCGCGCCAGTACGCCGAGGTTGTCCAGGCTGCCAAACAGACCATGAACGAGAACGATGGGGGAATTATTGTGCAGGTTTTGTGCAGATTGCGCTCGGATGTTTAATTTCATGGCAAAGTTCTTTTTTTCGCTCTGTCGGGTTAGGGTATTATGTTGACCATTCTGCCACTGGGCTGCAACCTCTAAGGTTTACTCCGAGTTTTTTTGTCAGCCGGGCTTAACGCTATCCGCTGTTGGGATTTGTTCCTATAATCCCAATGACTTGTATTCAGCAAAGACATCGCACTGGATTAAGATGAAAACGATTGAAGTTGATGATGAACTCTATAGCTATATTGCCAGCCACACCAAGCATATCGGCGAGAGCGCATCCGACATTTTACGGCGTATGTTGAAGTTTTCCGCCACGACACAGCCAACGGCTTCAGCGGTGAAGGGGACGCCTGCGGCGCAACCCGTTGCCGAAGCGAAACCGGTTAACCCGGTAAAAGACAAAGTTCGCGCGATGCGTGAGCTGTTGTTGTCTGACGAATATGCCGAGCAGAAAAAAGCGGTCAACCGCTTTATGCTGATTCTGACTACACTCTATTCACTGGATCACCACGCGTTTGCGGAGGCGACGGAGTCGTTGCATGGCCGCACGCGCGTCTATTTTGCGGCGGATGAACAAACGCTGCTGAAAAATGGGAATCAAACTAAACCTAAGCACGTTCCCGGCACGCCGTACTGGGTGATCACCAACACCAACACCGGCCGTAAATGCAGCATGATCGAACACATCATGCAGTCAATGCAATTCCCGGCGGAATTGATTGAAAAGGTTTGCGGAACAATTTAATCCTTGCATTAGAAGGACCAGGCAATGGCAATCCACAACCGCGCAGGACAACCCGCGCAACAGAGTGATTTGATTAACGTCGCCCAACTGACGGCGCAGTATTATGTACTGAAACCGGAGGCAGGGAATGCAGAACATGCCGTGAAATTTGGCACTTCCGGCCATCGCGGCAGCGCAGGTCGTCACAGTTTCAACGAACCGCATATTCTGGCGATCGCCCAGGCGATTGCTGAAGAGCGGGCGAAAAATGGCATTACCGGCCCCTGCTATGTAGGGAAAGACACCCATGCGCTCTCGGAACCGGCCTTCATTTCCGTGCTGGAAGTGCTGGCGGCAAACGGCGTAGACGTTATCGTGCAGGAAAATAATGGCTTTACGCCAACGCCTGCCGTGTCAAATGCTATCCTGGTCCATAACAAAAAAGGCGGCCCGCTGGCTGATGGTATTGTCATTACGCCGTCGCACAACCCGCCGGAAGATGGCGGTATTAAATATAATCCGCCCAATGGCGGCCCGGCGGATACCAACGTCACTAAAGTGGTAGAAGATCGCGCCAATGCGCTGCTGGCGGGCGGCCTGCAAGGCGTTAAGCGCATCTCTCTGGATGCGGCAATGGCCTCGGGCCACGTTAAAGCGGTAGATCTGGTGCAGCCATTTGTCGAAGGGCTGGCGGATATCGTTGATATGGCGGCGATTCAGAAAGCCGGTCTGACGCTGGGTGTCGATCCGCTGGGCGGCTCCGGTATTGAATACTGGAAACGTATCGCTGAGCATTACAAACTTAACCTGACGTTAGTTAACGATCAGGTTGATCAAACCTTCCGCTTTATGCACCTTGATAAAGATGGCGCGATCCGTATGGATTGCTCCTCCGAATGCGCGATGGCGGGTTTGCTGGCGCTGCGTGACAAGTTTGACCTGGCCTTCGCCAACGACCCGGACTACGACCGTCATGGCATCGTGACGCCTGCAGGGCTGATGAACCCGAACCATTATCTGGCGGTCGCCATTAACTATCTGTTCCAGCATCGTCCTCTGTGGGGCAAAGACGTGGCTGTCGGTAAAACGCTGGTCTCTTCCGCGATGATTGACCGCGTGGTGAATGATTTGGGACGCAAGCTGGTAGAAGTGCCGGTTGGCTTCAAATGGTTTGTTGACGGTTTGTTCGACGGCAGCTTTGGTTTCGGCGGGGAAGAGAGCGCGGGCGCTTCGTTCCTGCGTTTCGACGGTACGCCGTGGTCTACCGATAAAGACGGTATCATCATGTGCCTGCTGGCGGCGGAAATCACCGCCGTTACCGGGAAAAACCCGCAAGAGCATTACAATGAACTGGCAGCGCGTTTTGGCGCGCCGAGCTATAACCGTCTGCAGGCGAGCGCGACCTCCGCGCAGAAAGCGGCATTGTCTAAACTGTCTCCGGAAATGGTCAGCGCCAGCACGCTGGCAGGCGACCCGATCACCGCGCGTCTTACCGCAGCGCCGGGTAATGGCGCATCGATTGGCGGCCTGAAGGTAATGACCGATAACGGCTGGTTCGCCGCGCGTCCATCCGGTACGGAAGACGCTTACAAGATCTATTGCGAAAGCTTCCTGGGGGAAGAACATCGCAAGCAGATTGAGAAAGAAGCCGTTGAAATCGTTAGCGAAGTATTGAAAAACGCCTGATGGGCGATATGGAAGAAAAAGGAGCCTTACGGCTCCTTTTTTGTATTAACGGCGCTGCGCTTATCAGGCCTGTAAATCGCCTCCAGGCCGGATAAGGCGCTTGTGATATCTGACTTATTCGCTCTGAGTCGCCAGATGTCGGCGGCAGGTGAGGGCGTCGCATTCAATACGCACCACGCAAACCGCTTTCATCATATCTTCCCGATAACTGAAGGTTTTTCCCGGATCGGTCTGACGCATAATGACGTCCAGGCCGTAGCGCATCTCCTCGCGTGTTTGCAATATCGATGCCAGTCCGGTGGCGAAAACGCTGGTGTAGGCGTAGCTATAATCACAGGGGTCATCGGCACGTAGTAATGCATGGTCGCCGTCCATTTCAATGCATACTGCCGGGTTCTTACGTAACAGACGCATCTTTTTCCCGGTGCGTGCGCCGTGAAAATAAAATATCCAGCGTCCGTTCTGATACTCGTAGCCAAAATTTACGGGGACAACATACGGACAGAGATTGTCGTTAAACCCTATCCGACACACTTCGTGTTTACTGAGAATAGCCAGTATTTCTGCTATATCAGTGACTTCCCGTTCTGGATTACTCATTTCTATTATCTTATTCAAAGAGTGAAAATGCCCGGACTAGCGTTACCGCAGCCCGGGCGCGCCATCAGCCGTGTTTATTTTTCAATTCAAAACGCGGTGAGACCAGGCCGTATAACGTCCAGCCGAGGAAGGTCACAATTGAGCCGTACAGCATGGCTTCTTCACCGGAGGAATATAGCGCGTAGAAGCTATACATGGCGCCAACGAAGGCCACGAAGTTAGCGACTTTCGCTTTTGATGACGGCACATTCGCCATTTTCTGAATGATAACCAGCGCGGCCATCGACAGAATATACGGAATAATGTTCGTCACCACCGCCAGGTTAACCAGGACGTTAAACTGACTATTCAGCGACGGGCTAATGGTCATCAGCGACAGGCCAGTCTGAATAATCACAATAATCAACATCCCCTGAACCGGCGCGTCGACTTTCGTTACACGAGAGAAGACTTTCGGGAAATAGCCTTCGTCAGCGGAGGATTTAAAGACTTGAGCGATAGTGAACTGCCAGCCCAGCAGCGAGCCGCAGCAGGACATTACCATCAGCGCCATGATCACTTTACCTACCGCAGGCGTGAACATCTGTGCAAACGCCAGACCAAACGGTGCCGTGGAGTTCGCCAGATCCATGTTCGGCACAATCCCGGCAATCACGTTAGTCGAAACGATATAGATGACCGCCGCGCCCAGCGTACCGCCCAGTACCGCAATGGGGACGTTCTTTTCCGGATTCTCGACCACGTCTGCGTTGGCGCAGGCGGATTCCAGTCCAAGAAATGCCCACAACGTCATGGCGATGGAAGAACCGACCGCGCTAAAGAACGGAACATGGTGCGGGTTCCATGACGCTACGTACATGCTGGGGCTAAACCAGAACCAGCCAATGATGCACAGGCCGACAACCGGAATGATGACGCCCCAGACGGTAACGCTACTGATCTGTCCGGTAATACGCGCGCCGCCAAAGTTTGCGATAGTACAAACCCACAATACGGCGATAGTCGCCAGGCCGATCTGGAGCGGCGTCAGCGCGGCGCCGAACAGTTCGGTGCCATAGCCGACAGCAGAGATGGCGATAGCCACGTTGGCGATCAGCAGCGAGACGCCGTAGGTATAGTTCGCCATAAAGTTGCCGGATTTACCGAAGGCATATTCGGCGTAACCGCCCATGCCGCCGGATTTACGGCTAAACATACCGCATTTCGCAAACGCCCAGGCCAGCGCCATCGAGCCGACGGCGGTGACCAGCCAGGAGATAATGGATATCGTGCCGACTTCAGACAGTTTGGTCGGTAGCATGATGATCCCGGAGCCCATCATGTTGACCATAGTCAGAATTGTGAGCTGCACGACACCCATTTTATTGGATTTAGGTTTACTCATAATTTTTCCTCCTTCAGCAGGGAGCGCTGCGCGTCACGAGGTTTAATGACGTAGCACCAGACCTGCTTACGGCCGTCGTGTTCTTCGATATAAACGCCCTGCAGTTCAGGCGCAAAGCCCGGCAGCAGGTTGATCCCTTCTTCCAGGGCGCTGAAGTAACGCAGGACAGAACCGCCCCAGATTTCACCCGGGACTACACACAGCACTCCCGGCGGGTAAGGCAGAGCGCCTTCAGCCGCGATACGACCTTCCGCTTCCGGCAGGCGAACCAGTTCGACCTCGCCGCGCAGATAGGCATAGTTGGCCTCTTGCGGCTTCATACTGACTTTCGGGAAATGCGATTTACGGAACATCTCTTTTTGCAGCTGTTTCACGTTGTGCCGCGCATAGAGATCGTGCATCTCCTGGCAAAGCTGACGCAGGGTATAGCCGGCATAACGCGCTTCATGCTGTTTGTAGATGGACGGTAATACTTCCGCTAACGGCGCATCAGCTTCCAGCAGTTTTTCGAAACGAGCCAGCAGGGCGACAAGCTGTTGTAACTTCGCCATGTCTTCTGCCGGCGTCAGCAGGAACAGAATGGAGTTGAGGTCGCATTTTTCCGGCACAACGCCGTTCTCGCGCAGGAAGTTGGCGAGGATCGTGGCAGGAACGCCAAAGTCTTCATATTCGCCGCTCGCTGCATTAATGCCCGGTGTAGTGAGCAGCAGTTTGCAAGGGTCGACAAAGTACTGATGTTCGGCATAGCCTTCAAACGCATGCCAGTGTTCTCCCGGAACGAAGTGGAAGAAGCGCAGATCGCTGGCGATCTCTGATGTCGGGTATGACTGCCACGGCTTACCATCAATCAGTTCCGGTACGAACGGACGGATGTGATGACAGTTTTCGAGGATCAATTTACGTGCATCGATGCCGTTAACCACGCAATCCATCCACATATTGCGACCGCTGACGCCTTCGTGCATTTTGGCGTTAACGTCCAGCGCGGCGAACAGCGGATAGAACGGGCTAGTGGAGGCGTGCATCATAAAGGCGTTGTTCATGCGCTTATGCGGAACGTAGCGCGATTGCCCTTTGATATGGCTATCTTTTTTATGGATCTGCGAGGTCTGGGAGAAACCGGCTTGTTGTTTGTGAACGGACTGCGTCACCAGAATACCCGGATCGTTTTCGTTCAGTTCCAGCAGCAGCGGCGAACAATCGGCCATCATCGGAATAAATTGTTCATAGCCGACCCAGGCGGAGTCAAACAGGATGTAGTCGCACAGATGACCAATTTTATCGACGACCTGACGGGCGTTATAAATGGTACCGTCGTAGGTGCCTAACTGGATGACGGCCAGACGGAATGGACGTGCTTCGCGGGCACGCTGCGGCGCGACTTCGCTAATCAGCTCGCGCAGGTAATCTTCTTCGAAGCAGTGAGCGTCGATCCCGCCGATAAAACCATACGGGTTACGCGCGGTTTCCAGATAAACTGGCGTTGCGCCCGCCTGCAATAATGCGCCGTGGTGGTTAGATTTGTGGTTGTTACGGTCAAACAGTACCAGATCGCCCGGCGTTAACAGCGCGTTGAGTACGACTTTGTTAGAGGAGGAGGTCCCGTTCAGCACAAAGTAGGTCTTATCGGCGTTAAAGACTTTCGCCGCATGTTGCTGCGCAATGCAAGGCGCGCCTTCGTGAATCAGCAGATCGCCCATCGCCACGTCCGCGTTGCATAGGTCGGAGCGGAAGAGCGTTTCGCCAAAGTATTCCACGAACTGATTACCGGCAGGATGACGGCGGAAGAATTCGCCGCCCTGATGTCCCGGGCAGTCAAATGCGCTGTTGCCCTGGTTGACATAATCCACCAGCGCGCGGAAAAACGGCGGACGTAACTGCGTTTCGTAGTGGCTTGCTGCGGTTTCCAACTGGCGACCATAGAAGGCAGTACGGGATTCATTATATTCGAATACACCAGAGATACGCGGCAAATACTCAGGCGGTACGCGTCCTTCGTCATGAGTCGCGACAAACACGGGAATACCGTAACCCGTTGCGTCGATTTCATCGAGTTTTCCGTGTTCAATGTCGTCGATGGATAACACGATGGCAGCCACGTCGATGAAACGACTCTCATCAACATTTACAATATTACGGTGTGTAGAAAAACAATCCGGGCAATGACGGCTAACGGCAATTTTTAATTCTGACATTTTTCATCTCTTTATTTCAGGTAATAGCAGGCCCTCAATTTCTCGCATGAGAAACTGATTCTTCCGGAAAAAAATCAAAGCTATCCCGCTGATAAAAAAATCAGTAAATTAGCTTTATTTTAGATGTAATAAATCCCAACCCGTCCGGTTGCAGGAAATTCAGGATTTAAGGAGTTGAGTACTACGATATACAGGCAGAAACCGCGATAACTAAAATTGCGCTGAGTCGGAATTTCTTCTGTCAAACCACATAGTTAGCTGGCTGGGCGTAAAGGAATTACCGTACTGTCGCTTTTAACAATTCGAGTTATTTAGGCAATAGACCTGAATGACATAAGGGTCGGAAAGACCTGTATGCTGAAGTACCCGTAGCAGAAAAACTACCGGGCATTAAAGAAATGAAAGTCGAAACTATTACGGTGGGCAAACATCATAATATGCGTTGTCCGCCTTATATGGGGCATAAAACGATTATTATTTTCCATTTTGAGGTCCTTTCATTGATTTATTGAAAGCATGGATATTTTATCCAGGAAGCGCCAGCAATCTGTGAACCAGATCAACAAAAAACGATCATTTGAAAAATAATTAGTCGGCGATTATGCATATCGTGCTGTGAAATAACGGATTGTTTCTTAAATGTTAATTATATGTTTTTTATATTCTCCATAAAATATAATATCGCCGCGAAAATAATTATTCGCGACGCCGAAAATAAATGACATAAAAATTAGAAGTTATTTAAAAATAATGAATAGCTATTCACGGCATAAAGCGATAGCCAATTCCGGTTTCGGTAATAAAATGGCGTGGGCGGGTGGGATCTTGTTCCAGTTTCTGGCGTAAATGTCCCATATAGATGCGCAAATAGTGGCTATGCTCCACGGCGTTAGGGCCCCAGACCTGGTTTAATAACTGCCGTTGGGTTAATACCTTGCCGGCATTATTGAGTAATACCGCCAGCAGGCGGAACTCAATCGGCGTCAGATGGATTTCTTCGTCGCCACGGTGGATTAACCGTGCGGCGAGATCGACCGTCACGCCGGAAAAGCGGACGATCGGATCGGCGCAAGGGCTGGCGGCGTGCCGTCGCAGCGCGACACGCAAACGAGCCTGCAGCTCGCCAATGCCGAATGGCTTGCTCAGGTAATCATCAGCTCCGGCGTCAAGCGCGGCAATCTTATCGCTTTCTTCGCTGCGGGCGGAAAGGACAATCACCGGTATTGCGCTCCACTGACGCAGGTCGCGAATAAAATCGATTCCGTCGCCGTCCGGCAGGCCGAGATCGAGAATAATCAGATCGGGCTTTCGCGTGGCGGCTTCCAGTAAACCACGTTGTAATGTTTCAGCTTCATACACGCGCAGGCCGTCGCCTTCCAGCGCGGCGCGCAGAAAGCGGCGGATGGCCTGTTCATCTTCAACAATCAGAACGTTTGTCACATATCCTCATGAAAATCATCAAGTTCAGGTGGCTTTCCTTGCGGCAGCGTCACACGGAAACAGGCGCCACCCTGCGGTCGATTATAGGCGGTAAGCGTGCCGCCGTGTACCTCTACGATAGCATGGCAAATCGCCAGCCCCAGCCCCACGCCAGGGACGGCGGACTCTTTGTTGCCGCGGGCGAACTTATCGAAAATCTTCTGTTCTTGCCCCGCAGGAATACCCGGCCCGTTATCCCAGACATCCAGTTGTAAACGATCATCCTTAACCGCAGCATCAATGCCGATACTGGCCTGCGGCCCGGCGTACTTAACGGCGTTTTCCAGCAAGTTGATCAGGACGCGCTCAAATAAGGGGCCATCGACATGGATAAGCGTTAACTGTTGCGGCAGCGACAATGTAATCGGATGCAATAAACCCGGCTCTAACATCTGTAACGCGCTACCGACGACCTCTTCCAGCGTCAGCCACTCTTTTTTAAGATTAAACCCGCCGGACTGAATACGCGCCATATCCAGCAAATTATTCACCAGCCGGGTGGTGTTGAGAATATGCTGGCGGATTTCACTGGCCTGACGCGCGTGGGGCGATCCTGCGCTGGCTAAATCCAGCGTCAAAATTTCCGCCTGGCCGAACAATACCGTCAGCGGCGTGCGTAAATCATGCGACAGCGCCGCCAGCAGAGCGTTGCGAATACTTTCGCGCTCGCTGGCGAGACGCGCCTGTTCTTCGCTGGCGGTCAGCGTCAGTCGTTCCAGCGCGTTGGCGACAAGCAGAGTAAATGTTTCCAGCAGGCGTTGCTGCTCCGGCACCATTAACTGACGCAAATTACCCGGTTCGACGATAGCCAGACCGTATGTTTTATCGGCGCTTTTCAGCGGCAGGATTTGATAAGGCACGCCAGGGAGGGTATCGGTGCCTGCGCCGGCAGGCTGGCCTTTATCAAAACTCCAGCGCGCAATTGCGTCGTCCCACGGCGTCATGCCTTGCTGGTGGGTGAGAGGCAGCAACTTACCGTTAGTATCAGGTAATAAAATTTGGCTGCGCGCCTGAAACGTCGAGGCGATAAACCGCTCGCTGGTCGCGGCGATATCATGTTCGCTACGCCCGACGGCCAGCGCTTTAGACATTTCATATAAATGGCGGGTACGCTGTTCCCGATAACGGGCGACGCGCGCCTGATAGCGCACCCCGGCAGTAAGATTGCCAATCACCAGACCTACCGTCAGCATCACGGCAAAGGTCAGCAAATACTGCACGTCCGAAACGGCGAGCGTACCGCGTGGCGCGATAAAAAAGAGATCGAAACTCGCCACGTTAATCACCGTCGCCACCACCGACGGCCAGCGTCCGTAAAGCAGCGCAATCACCACTACGCCCAGCAAATAGAGCATCACCAGATTGGCGGCGTCGAAGGTGACAAGCCACTGCATAGCGATAAGCGTGGTGATGGCGCAAAGCGCCACGGCGACCAGACAGCCCTGAATCTGCCCACGCCATTTCTCTTTAAAAGGTCGGTTATCAGGCGTTTGCGCCAACGCGCGGGCAGGCGGCTCTTCCAGCGCGACGATCACCTGATCGAGATCCGGCGCGCGCCTGGCAAGACGGTCGGCGAAAGCGTCACGTCGCCACCAACGTCGCGACGCCGGGCGGCCCATGACGATTTTCCCCAGATTATGTTCGCGGGCATAGCGCACGACCGCTTTCTCTTCGGCGGGATCGGACAGGGTGGCGGTTTCCGCGCCAAGCTCCTGCGCCAGGCGCAGCGCGCTTAAAATGGCCCGCCGTTGTTTTTCCGGTAAGCGGTGTAACGTTGGCGTTTCGACATAGACGGCGTGCCAGACGCTGCCGAGCCGGGAGGCCAGACGCGCCGCGGTACGCACCAGTTTTTCGCTGCCGGTGTTATGCCCGATACACAGTAAAATCGCATCGCGGGTATGCCATACTTTTTCTTCGCCCGGATGCGCGCGCCAGGCGCGCATCTGATCGTCCACGCGATCGGCTGTCCGGCGTAGCGCCAGCTCGCGGAGGGCGATCAGATTGCCCTTGCGGAAAAAATGTTCAATAGCGCGTTCCGCCTGGCCGGCGATATACACTTTACCTTCGTTGAGCCGTTGGCGCAGATCGTCGGGCGGCAGATCGACCAGTACGACTTCATCAGCGGCATCAAAAAAGGGATCGGGGACGGTTTCGCGCACCTGAATCCCCGTGACGCCGCTCACCACATCGTTCAGACTTTCCAGATGTTGTACGTTCACGGTGGTGAAAACGTCGATTCCCGCTTCCAGCAGCTCTTCAATATCCTGCCAGCGTTTGGGATGGCGTGAGCCAGGCGCGTTACTGTGCGCCAGCTCATCCATTAAAATCAGCGCCGGACGCCGGGCGAGGGCGGCATCCAGGTCAAATTCGCGGATTTGCCGCCCCCGGTGCGAGTGACGTTTTGGCGGCAGAATGGTCAGCCCGTCAAGTAGCGCGGCGGTCTCTTTACGGCCATGCGTTTCTACCACGCCGATCACCACATCCAGCCCCTGCGCTCGCAGCCGCTGCGCTTGCGCCAGCATCGCCCAGGTTTTTCCGACGCCTGCGCAGGCGCCGAAGAAAATTTTCAACTTCCCCCGGTGGGGCGGGGGCGTTTGTTCCAACAAGCGATCCGGATCAGGACGCAAGGGTTCGTCGTTCATTTCGCTCTGTGTCCCTGTAGCGCATCCAGCGCCAGATTAAGCTCAACAATATTCACCACCGGTTGCCCAAGAAAGCGCGCCAGCGGCCTGTGCGTATATTCTGCAACCAGTTGCGCGACCTGTTCAACGGGAAGCTGGCGAGCCGCCGCCACGCGGGGGATTTGCCATGCCGCGGCGCCGGGTGTCAGATTATTATCCAGCCCGCTTGCCGACGCCGTCGCCAGCTCAACCGGAACCGCGGAACTCGCCTGGGGGTTAGCGGCGCGTAGCGCGGCGACGCGGGCCTGTATTTGCGCATCCAGTTCGGGATTGCTGGCGGCCAGGTTGCTTCCGCCCGACGCCAGTGGATTATAAGGCGTATCGGCGGTGGCGGAGGGCCGGCCATGAAAATAACCCGCGGCGGTAAACGATTGTCCGATAAGCGCTGAGCCGCGTATCACATTGTCTTTATGAATCAGCGAGCCATTAGCCTGCCAGGGAAACCACCACTGCCCCAACGCCGTGGTCAGAAGCGGATACACGCCGCCGGTCAATAACAGCAGAAATAACATTGTCGAAAAAGCAGGACGTAAACCGATCATCATACACCTCATGCCAGACCCAGCAGGGTCAGCAGCACATCAATCACTTTGATGCCAATAAACGGCACCACCAGACCACCCAGACCATAGATCCATAAATTACGGCGCAGCATGGCCGATGCGGAAAGCGGCTTATAACTCACGCCTTTTAATGCCAGCGGGATCAGAAAAATAATAATCAGGGCGTTAAAGATCACCGCGCTCAGAATGGCGGAGTTCGGCGAATGTAGCCCCATCACGTTGAGCGCGTTTAGCTGCGGATAGGTAGCGGCAAACGCGGCGGGAATAATGGCGAAATATTTCGCTACATCATTCGCGATACTGAAGGTGGTGAGCGAGCCGCGCGTCATCAGCATCTGCTTACCGATATGCACCACTTCAATCAACTTGGTCGGGTTAGAGTCCAGATCCACCATATTACCGGCTTCTTTTGCCGCCTGGGTGCCGGAGTTCATCGCCACCGCGACGTCAGCCTGCGCCAGCGCCGGGGCATCGTTAGTGCCGTCGCCGGTCATGGCGACCAGCCGTCCTTCCGCCTGATATTGACGGATCAGCGCCAGCTTGGCTTCCGGCGTGGCTTCGGCAAGAAAATCGTCCACACCGGCTTCGGCGGCAATCGCTGCCGCCGTCAGGCGGTTATCGCCAGTGATCATCACCGTTTTAATGCCCATCTTTCGTAGCTGGGCGAAACGTTCTTTAATGCCGCCTTTAACGATATCCTTGAGGGCGATAACACCCAGTACGCGCGCGCCTTCCACGACCACCAGCGGCGTCGCGCCCAGACGCGCCACGTTCTCGACGTTTTGCTCGACATCGGCGGGAAAATGGCCGCCATTGCTCTCGACATGACGCCGAATCGCGTCCACCGAGCCTTTACGGATCATCCGGTTATCGATATTAATTCCGCTCATGCGGCTTTGCGCGGTAAACGGAACAAAGGTGGCATGAAGCGACTGCACGTCGCGTTCACGCAGGTTAAAGCGCTGTTTGGCGAGGATCACAATGCTGCGGCCTTCCGGCGTTTCGTCGGCCAGCGAAGCGAGCTGCGCGGCGTCAGCCAGCGTGCGTTCGTCCACCCCTCGGGCGGGTATAAAATCGGACGCCTGGCGGTTGCCGAGCGTGATAGTGCCGGTTTTATCCAACAGTAACACGTCGACATCGCCCGCGGCTTCTACGGCGCGGCCGCTGGTGGCGATGACGTTCGCGCCCAACATTCGGCTCATTCCGGCTACGCCAATGGCGGAGAGTAGCCCGCCGATGGTAGTGGGGATCAGGCACACCAGCAACGCCACCAACACGGTGACGCTGACCGCGTTACCGCCCCAGGCGGAGAAGGGCCACAGGGTGGCGGTCGCCAGTAAAAAGACAATGGTCAGGGCAATGAGCAAAATCGTCAGGGCAATCTCGTTAGGCGTTTTCCGCCGCTGTGCGCCTTCCACCATCGCGATCATCCGGTCAAGAAAGGTTTCGCCAGGATTGACGCTACAGGCAATCACCAGCCAGTCGGAAAGAATTCGCGTGCCGCCGGTGACAGAGGCGAAATCGCCGCCGGACTCACGGATCACGGGCGCGGATTCGCCGGTAATCGCACTTTCATCCACCGAGGCGCCGCCTTCGATGACCTCGCCGTCGCAGGGAATAATATCGCCCGCTTTGACCAGGACAATGTCGCCTTTCCGCAGTTCAGCGGCGGGCACGTTATCGGCCTGCGCATCATGGCTAGGGGCGCGCAGGCGGCGAGCGAACGCGGTCTTTTTCACACCTTTCAGACTGTTTGCCTGGGCTTTGCTGCGGCCTTCCGCCAGCGCTTCGGCAAAATTGGCGAACAGTACGGTGAACCATAACCACAGACTGATCACCCCTGTAAACAAGGCGCTTCCCGCTATTTGTCCTGTTACCATAGCGAGCGTTAACAGAGTGGTTAGCACGCTGCCGGCCCAGACCACAAACATCACCGGGTTACGCCACTGGGCGCGTGGGCTTAATTTTTTTACGGCATCCGTTAGCGCCTGTACGAGTAAAACAGGTTCAAACAGCGCCAGTTGCTTGCGACTCATATCAATGTACTCCACATCGCTCAAGGTAAAGAGAAATGTTCCGCTACCGGGCCAAGCGCCAGGGCAGGAATAAACGTCAGCGCGCCGACCAGCAGTACCGTGCCGATGAGCAGTCCAATAAATAGCGCGCCGTGGGTCGCCAGCGTTCCCTGACTGGCCGGCTGTACTTTTTTACTGACCAGCGATCCGGCGATGGCCATGACAGGAATAATCACGCCGAAACGTCCGACGAACATGCAGAACGCCAGCAAACAGTTCCAGAAAGGCGAGTTAGCGCTCAGACCCGCAAAGGCGCTACCGTTATTGTTGGCGGCAGAGGAGACGGCATATAGCACTTCGCTAAAACCGTGCGGGCCAGGGTTCAGCATTGCGCTGCGTCCGGCATCCGTCATCATCGCCAGCGCCGAACCCAACAAGACCAGCATCGGCGTGACCAGAATCGCCAGCGCGGTCATTTTCATTTCGCGCACGTCGATTTTTTTCCCCAGATACTCCGGCGTGCGACCGATCATCAGCCCCGCGATAAACACCGCCAGCAGGACAAACAGCAACATGCCGTACAGGCCTGAACCGACGCCGCCAAAGACCACTTCGCCAATTTGCATCAGCCACATCGGCACCATACCGCCCAGAGCGGTAAACGAGTCGTGCATGGCATTTACCGCCCCGCAGGACGCCGCGGTCGTGACGACGGCAAACAGGCTGCTGGCCAGCACGCCAAAGCGTGTTTCTTTACCCTCCATGTTGACGCTACTGTCCGCGCCTGCCGCCAACAGATGTGGATTTCCCTGAACTTCCGCCCACATCACTACCGCTACGCAGACCACAAAAATGAATGACATTGCCCACAGTAGCGCGCGTCCCTGACGGCGATCGCCCGCCGCTTCGCCAAAGGCGAAACAGAGCGCGGCTGGAATCAAAAATATCGCCAGCATCTGCGCCAGATTAGTGAGCGCGGTGGGGTTTTCGAACGGATGCGAAGAGTTAGCGTTAAAGAAACCGCCTCCGTTGGTGCCAAGCATTTTGATCGCCTCCTGCGAAGCAACCGGCCCCATCGGCAAGAGTTGTTTAGCGCCTTCAAGAGTGGTGATGGGCTGATAAGCCGACAGGTTTTGCGGTACGCCCTGTTGGATAAAAAACAGCGCGATAATTAACGCGACAGGAAATAATATCCATAGCGTAATGCGTACCAGATCCTGCCAGGCATTACCCAGCGTGTGCACATTCTGGCGCGTAAAGGCGCGGATAAGCGCAAAAACCACCGCAATCCCGGTCGCCGCCGACAGGAAATTTTGCACCGTCAGCCCGGCCATCTGGCTAAAGTAGCTCAGCGTGCTTTCGCCGCTGTAAGCTTGCCAGTTGGTATTGGTGACGAAGCTGACGGCGGTATTCAACGCCAGATCCCAGGACAGCCCCGGTAGCCGCTGCGGATTTAAGGGCAACCACTCCTGCCAGAATAGCAGGCAAAACAGGATGCCCAGTCCCAGCAGATTGAGCGTCAGTAGCGCCAGTAAATACTGACGCCAGTTCATTTCGTGGTCGGTAATGCCAAGAGTCCGCCAGAGGATACGTTCAACGCCAGCCACGCCCGGCAACGGAACGGCGGCGATGAGCCTTGCCAGGCCCGAACCCAACGGTTTCGCCAGTACCAATAAAATCAGTAAAAAACTGGCGATCAGTAAAAATCCTTGCGCGGCCATCAGAACGCCTCCGCATTAATCAGGGCATAGACCAGATAACCTAAAAGTAAGAAAACCAGCACGATGCCGGTTATCACGCCTGCACTCACAGAGCACCTCCAGTGGCATTGTTTTACTCCTGAGAAAGGTAATTTTTTGGCTGCAAAGATTTCGCAAAAATTGGCGGGCGGAGTGTAAAAAAAGTATAAAAATGGCAAAGACCATTATTTAACTAATGATTAGTATTAATTTAACCTTTTCGTAACTAATTTACACTTTGAATGTAAATCTGCTGGAAAAGCGTGAAAATAGGTGGTCGGATGAGTAGTAAAATTACACCGAAAACGGTACTATTTTAATCAGGTAACGAGGTTCAATTTTTCGGTGCTATTCACCGATTCAATCTATACCGGGGCGGATAGCGTCGGTATAAAGGGGGGAAACGTATGGAACACTATAAAGACTATCCGGCGCATGTCATTTTTGCCCGTCGTGCTTTCGCGGTGACCGCAGGCGTGCTGGCGTTGCCGGTGATGCTCTTCTGGAAAGACCGCGCGCGTTTTTATAGTTATCTGCACCGTGTCTGGTCGAAAACCAGTGATAAACCGGTATGGATGGCGCAGGCTGAAAAAGCCACCTGCGACTTTTATTAATCGCGACCAGCCTGAAAAAACCGTCAGCCGCCACGCTGGCGGTTTTTTTATGCGCCAGGGTCTACACTGTTTAACGCTATTCGCCGTGACGTTTTATCTTTCAGGAGTTGTATGCCCACCCATTTAGTCTGGTTCAGGCGCGATCTGCGTTTACAGGATAACCTTGCGCTGGCCGCCGCCTGCCGCGATGCATCCGCGCGGGTGCTGGCGCTTTATATTTCCACCCCCGCGCAGTGGCAGGCCCATGATATGGCGCCGCGGCAGGCGGCATTCATCAGCGCGCAGCTCAATGCGCTACAGGCGGCCCTTGCAGAGAAAGGCATTCCGCTGCTGTTTCATGAAGTGGCGGATTTTAACGCCAGTATTGAAACGGTCAAAAACGTTTGCCGACAGCATGACGTCAGCCATCTGTTTTATAACTATCAGTATGAGTTTAACGAGCGTCAGCGTGATGCGGCGGTGGAAAAAACGCTGCCCTCTGTCATCTGCGAAGGCTTTGACGATAGCGTGATTCTGGCGCCCGGCGCGGTGATGACCGGCAATCATGAAATGTATAAAGTTTTTACGCCGTTTAAAAACGCCTGGTTGAAACGGCTAAAAGAGGATATTCCGCCATGCGTTCCGGCCCCGAAGATCCGGGTGAGCGGCGCGCTTTCTACACCCTTAACGCCAGTCTCGCTTAACTACCCGCAACAGGCGTTTGACGCCGCGCTTTTCCCGGTGGAAGAAAACGCGGTCATCGCGCAGCTACGTCAGTTTTGCGCGCAGGGCGCAGACGGGTATGAGTCACGGCGGGATTTCCCTGCGGTCGACGGCACCAGTCGGCTTTCCGCCAGCCTGGCGACGGGTGGCCTGTCGCCGCGACAGTGCCTGCACCGATTACTGGCGGAGCAGCCGCAGGCGCTGGACGGCGGACCGGGAAGCGTCTGGTTGAATGAGCTCATCTGGCGGGAATTTTACCGTCATTTAATGACCTGGTATCCGGCATTATGCAAACACCAGCCGTTTATCCGCTGGACAAAACGCGTCGCGTGGCAGGAGAACTCACACTATTTTCAGGCATGGCAGAAAGGCGAAACCGGTTATCCCATTGTCGATGCGGCGATGCGCCAGCTTAACGCGACGGGCTGGATGCATAACCGTTTACGCATGATTACCGCCAGCTTTCTGGTAAAAGATCTGCTGATTGACTGGCGGTTGGGGGAGCGCTATTTCATGTCGCAGCTTATTGACGGCGATCTTGCCGCCAATAATGGCGGCTGGCAGTGGGCCGCTTCAACCGGTACCGATGCCGCGCCTTATTTTCGTATTTTTAATCCCACGACTCAGGGAGAGAGGTTCGATCGCGACGGCGAATTTATCCGCCAGTGGCTACCGGCATTACGCGATATCCCTGGAAAAGCGATTCACGAGCCGTGGTGGTGGGCGGAAAAAGCGGGAGTCGTACTTGATTATCCTCGGCCCATTGTGGAACACAAACAGGCGAGAATCGCGACGCTTTCCGCCTATGAGGCGGCGAGAAAAGGGGCGTGATACAGGCCCGGTAGCGCAAACTACCGGGCCTTCTGCTATCAGGATTCGACGGCCAGCGCGCGGCTTTTGAATTTGAAGGACTGATACAGCCAAATCAGCAGGACAACCCCTACGCAGGCTAACGCGCCCCAGGTGATCTGTTCAAAAACATCCACATAGGCGTTGATGGCGTAATTAACCGCGCCGCTGGCGTCGAAGGCGCTTTGCGAGGTCTGGTCAGCGATGACGCCTGCCAGATAGTTAGCTATCGCGCCGGACAGCAGCATATAAATTCCGGTTAATACGCCGGTGACGCCGGGGATGTCAATGCGCGTAATTTGCGACATGGCGACCGGGTCGATAAACAGCTCGGCAAAGCCCATCACCGCCAGTCCCAGCACCATTAGCGGCATTGAAGAGTGTCCGTAAGCGGCGGACCAGCGTGCGCTCAGGGTCAGAATACAGAATCCGGCGCTCATCAGACCGAGACCCAGCGCGAATTTGCCCCAGATACGCACGGTGCGATTACCGCTTACGCTCTCTTTAACCAGCCAGGCCAGGACGACCCCACACAGCATCACGGCAAAGGCGTTCACCGACTGGAACATGGCGGTAGGAACGGAATAGCCCAGAATATTGCGGTTCACAAAGCGGTCGATATACAGGCTGATAGAGCTACCGCCCTGCTGGGCAAACGCCCAGAACAGCATACTGAACAGGGTCAGGGTGACAATCAGCCCCAGTTCTTTGCGTTGTTTTGTCGTTTGCGCCTGACGATAAATTTTTGCCAGCACGACCAGGCCGATCGCGGTCGCCACGATTAAGGCATAGACTGACCATTCTTTCCAGAACAGAACGGTAATCAGCAACGGCGCCGCTACCAGCAGAATTAACAGCCAGCCCCAGTTCGGCAGCAGGTAGTTTCTGGCGCACAACACGGCTTTATTCACGCCGGTAGTGTGGGTGAAATGACGATTTCCACACAGGAAGATCACTAACCCTGCCAGCATACCAATGGCGGCGAGCGCAAAGCCCATCGCCCAACTGTACTCCTCTTGCACATAGCCGCAGGCGATAGGCGCCACGATCGAACCAATATTACCCGCTGCGTAAAGCAGCGAGAACCCGCCGTCGCGGCGCGGATCTTCCGGCTGGTACAGTTCGCCCAGCAGGCAGCTAATATTCGATTTAAACAGGCCGTAGCCGCAGACAATGATCGCCAGCGACAGATAAAGGAATGTCGGCGCGATCTCACTGGCGCCCAGCACTAAATGACCTATAGCCATTAAAAATGCGCCCAGCATGACTGCCATTCGGTTGCCAAGCACCTTATCCGCCAGATAGCCGCCAAGAATTGGCGTTACGTAGACCAGCGAACAATAAGCGCTGAATAACTCATAGGCGTGGTTATCGTCGTATTTTAGCTGATTGGTGAGATAAAGAATCAGTAGGGCGCGCATACCATAAAAGCTGAAGTACTCCCAAATTTGCAGGGCGACAACGTAGTAAATAGCGCGGGGTTGAGATGCTTGTTTATTCATCGTATTTCCGGGATAGAGACGCTGCGGCAAGAACGCGGCATTCTCAGATAATGCCTTTCTTTGTGGGCTTATTAAGCCTGCCGTATCGCCGTGTTTCCTTAAAGTTACCAACATGATACAGAACTGATTTTTTCTGCAATATGCGTTCTGATTGCATAAATATACATGAAACCGATCGTGTTTTGCTAAGTAATTTGCGCCAAACCCGGGGGTGATTGTTTCTTGATGTGTCAAACAAATGTTTATCGACGAACGGCTAACGGGAGGCTATGTTAACGGAGACTGAACCCGTAACGGGAAAGTAGAACGTGGGTTAAAGGGAGCGATGATGAAAAACACCGAGCTGGAACAACTGATTAACGACAAGCTGAACAGTGCGGCAATAAGCGATTATGCGCCGAATGGTTTACAGGTCGAAGGAAAAGAGACGGTACAGAAAATCGTTACCGGCGTGACCGCAAGTCAGGCGCTGCTCGATGAGGCGGTGCGTTTGCAGGCCGATGCGGTCATTGTTCATCATGGTTACTTCTGGAAAGGCGAGTCTCCGGTTATTCGCGGCATGAAACGCCGTCGCTTAAAAACGTTACTGGCAAATGATATTAACCTTTACGGTTGGCATCTGCCGCTGGATGCGCACCCTGAGCTGGGCAACAATGCGCAGTTGGCGGCGCTATTGGGCATTACCGTGAAAGGAGAAATTGAGCCGCTGGTGCCGTGGGGAGAGCTCTCAATGCCGGTGCCAGGGCTGGAACTGGCCTCATGGATTGAAGCGCGTCTGGGGCGTAAACCGCTATGGTGCGGCGATACCGGGCCAGAGAATGTGCAGCGTGTCGCCTGGTGTACCGGCGGCGGGCAAAGTTTTATTGATAGCGCCGCCCGCTTCGGCGTGGATGCTTTTATTACCGGCGAGGTGTCCGAACAGACCATTCATTCCGCGCGCGAACAGGGGCTGCATTTTTATGCCGCCGGGCACCATGCCACTGAACGCGGCGGTATTCGCGCCCTGAGCGAATGGTTGAACGAAAACACGGCGTTGGATGTGACGTTTATTGATATCCCTAACCCGGCATAACTGAGAGGTAATAAAGTGCAGCGAGCGCGTTGTTATCTGTTAGGCGAAACGGCGGTCGTCCTGGAACTTGAACCGCCGATTACGCTGGCGAGCCAGAAACGCATCTGGCGTCTGACGCAGCGTCTGGTCGATATGCCGAACGTGGTGGAAGCCATTCCCGGGATGAACAATATCACCGTGATCTTGCGGGAACCGCAAACCCTGGCGCTGGATGCGATTGAGCGTCTGCAGCGCTGGTGGGAAGAGAGCGAGGCGCTGGAGCCGGACTCGCGTTCGGTTGAGATCCCGGTGATCTATGGCGGCGCAGGCGGGCCGGATCTGGCGGCGGTGGCACGGCACAGCGGTTTGAGTGAAAAGCAGGTCGTGGAGCTACATGCCTCCGTTGAGTATGTCGTCTGGTTTTTAGGCTTTCAGCCTGGCTTTCCCTATCTTGGGAATTTACCAGAACCGCTCCATATGCCCAGACGTGCGGAGCCGCGCCTGCAGGTTCCGGCCGGTTCTGTCGGCATCGGCGGCGCGCAGACGGGTATTTATCCATTATCCACGCCGGGCGGCTGGCAGCTGATCGGCCTCACGCCGTTGAAGTTATTCGATCCGATGCGGGAGCCTCCGGTTCTGCTACGCCCTGGCGATAGCGTACGCTTTGTGCCGCAAAAGGAGGGAATATGCTGAATATTATTCGCGCGGGGATTTATACCTCCGTGCAGGATAGCGGGCGTCACGGCTTTCGTCAGTCGGGGCTGAGTCACTGCGGTGCGCTGGATAAACCCGCCTTTCAGACCGCTAATCTCCTGGTCGGGAACGATGCGAATGCCCCAGCGCTGGAAATCACTCTCGGTCAACTGGTTGTCGAATTTGAAAATGAGACCTGGTTCGCTCTTACCGGCGCAGGCTGCGAAGCGCAGTTGGATGATCAACCGGTCTGGACAGGCTGGCGATTGCCGGTAAAAGCGGGTCAACGTCTTACGCTGCATCGACCGCTTCACGGGATGCGTAGCTATCTGGCGGTGGCTGGCGGTATTGCTGTGCCGGAGGTGATGGGATCGTGTAGTACCGATCTGAAGTCCGGTATCGGTGGGCTGGAAGGACGGCTGCTAAAAGATGGCGATCGGTTGGCGACGGGTAAACCATCGCGACAGTTTAGCGGGCCGCAGGGCGTGAAGCAGTTACTGTGGGGGAATCGCATCCGTGCGCTGCCGGGGCCGGAATACCGTGAATTCGATCGCGCCTCGCAAGAAGCGTTCTGGCGTTCGCCATGGCAGCTCAGTCCGCAAAGTAATCGCATGGGCTATCGTTTGCAGGGACAATCGTTAACGCGGACAACGGATCGCGAACTGCTGTCGCACGGTTTGCTGCCCGGTGTCGTGCAGGTGCCTTACAACGGCCAACCTATTGTGCTAATGAATGATGCCCAGACAACTGGCGGCTATCCGCGCATTGCCTGCATCATCGAGGCAGATATGTACCATCTGGCGCAGATCCCGCTAGGGCAACCGATCCATTTTGTGCAATGTTCGCTGGAAGAGGCGCTCAACGCGCGCCGCGAGCGTCAGCGCTATCTGGAACAGCTTACCTGGCGACTTCAGCATGAACATTGATTTAAATGCGGATTTGGGCGAAGGTTGCGCCAGCGACAGCGAATTATTAACGCTGGTCTCCTCCGCCAATATCGCCTGTGGTTTTCACGCCGGTGATGCGCAAACCATGCTGACCTGTGTGCGCGAGGCGCTGAAAAACGGCGTGGCGATCGGCGCGCATCCCAGCTTTCCGGATCGGGATAATTTTGGGCGGACGGCGATGGTTTTGCCGCCGGAAACGGTATACGCCCAGACGCTGTACCAAATCGGCGCGCTGGGGGCGATTGTCCAGGCGCAAGGCGGCGTGATGCGCCATGTCAAACCGCACGGTATGCTCTATAACCAGGCGGCGAAAGATCCTCATCTGGCACAGGCGATTGCGAAAGCGGTACACGACTATGATCCGTCACTGATACTGGTTGGACTGGCGGGAAGTGAGCTGATCCGGGCCGGTGAGCGCCATCGCCTGGTGACGCGGCAGGAGGTGTTTGCCGATCGCGGCTATCAGGCCGACGGTAGCCTGGTGCCGCGCATGCAACCTGGCGCGCTGATTCACGACGAAGAGCAGGCGCTGGCGCAAACGCTGGATATGGTACAAGCCGGGAGAGTGAAAAGCGTTACTGGCGTGTGGACGACTGTCACGGCGCAAACGGTGTGCATTCATGGCGACGGCGAGTATGCGCTTGCATTCGCACGCAGGCTACGCGCCGCGTTCAATGCGCGTAATATACACGTTATAGCCTGAGAGCCAGACGATTGAAGCTATTATATTACGGCTGCTAAAAATTATCGTGTTCTGTTCTCTTAATGTCAGGAAGAGGGATTTATTCAATACTATATAAATCCCCTTATAATATATTATTTTAAAAATAACCAAGTGATGCTGTAATAGCCAGTATGATGAGCTTATTGCTGTTAGCAGCAGAGTTTTTGAAAATCATTATGATATTGTTAGCTATCGCCATCTAATCAAACCTCCGGGGCGGGTAAACTACCTGACTCTTTATTACCCCTTTCTGATTGATTTACCTCACGATAGCCTCATTTTTAGCATTTATATTCCTCATCATGACGACTTATCAGGAGATTGAAGCCAGATTGATTCGCTGTTTCACTATCACGTCATGGATAGCGTGCCAGATTGCCAGCTATATGGATTTTAAGCTGTTTACGCATAGCAACTTTTTTAGCGAAAATTAAACTCATCTGATCAGTGATTTTTTAGTATATTACTCATTTTGTTATGATGGATTTGTTTTGTGAAAAGAAAATATCTTACGCAAGAAGAGATTGAAAAACTGCTGTCAGCGACCGACAGAATGCCCTTCCCGGAAAGAAACCGCTGCTTAATCCTGATGGCGTTTATTCACGGCTTCCGGGCCAGTGAGCTGCTGGGGCTGCGCTTGTCGGATATTGATCTTGCAGGAAGACAGCTTTATATCCGGCGCCTCAAAAATGGCTTTTCAACGTGTCACCCCCTCCTTCCCGATGAGTATAACGTACTGAAAAGCTGGCTCAGGGCCAGGAAGTATCTTGAGAAAGGGGCTGACGGAGACTGGCTGTTCCTGTCGCTACGACGGCATCCGCTCAGCAGGCAACAATTTTTTTACATACTTCGTGAGGCAGGGCGGTTGGCCGAATTAACGATAGCGCCACATCCTCATATGCTGCGACATGCCTGCGGCTACGCCCTTGCTGATAAAGGGATTGATACACGACTCATACAGGACTATCTGGGGCACAGGAATATCCAGCACACCGTAAGATACACCGCAAGTAACGCCGGGCGTTTTCATGGAATATGGCGAAAAAAACGTCGAGTATAACCGTACGTTCTGATTCAAAAAGTTAAGTCCGCTTCGCGCTTTCATCATCCTCTCAGATTTACCCCTTCCACACAAGAGTCATGCAATCGTAATCTCTTGCTTATTAAGGAGTTATCCATATAACAATAAAAAAACTAAGGGAAAATTCACCTGGTCCAACCAGCACTATGCTGTATCCATTTTTGTCCTGCCTGCACAAAATGTTAATTTTAAGTGTTAAAAAAACGTATTAAATAATATTTAATGCTGATTAATTATCATATCAAAGAATTAAATCCTTTATTTTACTTTTTGAATCATATTGTTAAATCACAGAGAAATCTGTTCAGGGAAAGCTGATTTACATAATCAACATATAAATCAATAGATTACTGTGTTTTCTATTTGTCATTTTGTACTCCGCACAGGGCAGAATTACCCTGCGGCAGGAGCATTTACTACCAGGGGGACTGACGGCCTGTGCAGCCGAAAAGCAGAACCGGACAGGGTGTCAGAGTGCTGTGTTTAGATAGGGCCAGACGTCATTTTTCATACAGACATGGAATGGCTCCCGGTCCACGAAAGGGTGCGGACATGTTGTTTCCACAACACGAAGCTGCCGTTGCTGGCGCAGTGCCGGGTCGGCAATGGCCAGAGGAGAACAATCTGATGACGCAAGAATATGCGGAAATATCCACCGGAAGGGGGGGCACCAGTAAGTACCGGTACAGTATGGGGGCGAAAATATTTTTGCTCCTGCTGGCGGTCTCCACCGTCGCAGCGTTGTTCAGCCTGTATCAGGTTCTGACGTACTGATATGCAGACGTTAACCAGAGTACTGCCGCCTCTCCGGCTGATTATGTTTTGTCAGTCAGGCGAAAATCCTGCGCAGTTTCCGGATACCGGTGGCCTTTGCGTGGAGGACTGCGTTCGTCTCAGGACACCAGAAGGGCTGCTGGATCGGTTGCGTCGGTGGCCCGGCGCGATGGTGATATCCGCCGGACGGCCATCAACCCAGCTTCTGCTGTGGCAACAGGTTTTTCAGCGTTATCCGCGGACAGTGGTTTTTTGCAGCAGTAACGCGTTTTTACCGGTTGACGTCAGCGTGGAAGGTTACTTCCGCCATCTGAGGCTGATTAAACGCGCCATGTCGGTAAGGGTTCTGGCCAGAATGGCTGAGCTTGCCATATGGTCATCACTACAGACATCGCCTTACGAGGAGGAGATGAAAAGCGCGTTGAGCGTGCCGGAGCTGGTGATGGAGATAAACAGCCGCACGCTGGTCAGGTTACTGTCAGAGCGTCTGCCAAAACAGGGACGGCGGGTGCTGGGATTACTGTTGTCAGGCTGTAGCCCGGAAATGACGGCCCGTATGCTGGGAACCGGCGTGAGGCAGGTCTGGCTCGCGGAGCAGACGCTGAAACAACGCTGGGATATCCCGACAGGAGTACCGCTATCTGATGCGGTAAGAATAAGGATACCGGACGTCGGCCCGGACATCAGTCAACAGAGTGGGTTGGTAAAAACTGGGGCCGGTAACGCACCGGATTTATGCTGACAGCATATTTACATCATGCCGCGCGGTATTCAGACCCATAATGTTGCGTTCTGAATGAGTTATCTTCACAAAATAAATATGGCAATCATCGTTGTCCGGAAATACCGCATAACGTGTGACATTAATGAATCTGTAATCAGTGCGAGGGTTTACGCGCTGTGGCGGTAGCGTGGAATTATCTGGATGCGTTGAGTAAATTTCACTTTACCCTTCTGATATAAATGAAAATGGTTCTGGATAAACTATCTAATATTATCTGTGTCTGCGAACAGAGTGACGAAAATAATGCAACGTAAAAAGATACTAATTGTAGGTGCGGGCCTTTCAGGCGCAGTAATAGCACGCCAGTTAGCCGAGCAGGGACATGTAGTCAATATTATTGATCAACGTTCGCATATCGGTGGTAACGCTTATGATGCCCGAGATGAGCACACGGGTATTATGGTGCACGTTTATGGTCCTCATATTTTTCATACTGATAATGAAACTGTATGGAATTATGTAAATAAATACGCTGAGATGATGCCTTATATCAATAAGGTTAAGGCCACAGTAAATGGTCAGGTATTTTCTCTACCTATCAATCTTCATACCATCAATCAATTTTTTGGTGTCGCCTGCTCACCTGATGACGCCAGGAAATTACTGCTTCAAAAATGTGATAGCACCATTCTGGAACCACAAAATTTTGAGCAACAGGCCTTGCGTTTCATTGGCGAAGATTTATATGAAGCCTTTTTTAAAGGTTATACCATTAAACAATGGGGGCTTCATCCTTCCGCGTTACCCGCTTCTGTATTGAAACGTATCCCTGTTCGCTTTAATTATGATGATAACTATTTCAATCATAAGTTTCAGGGAATACCAAAATTTGGTTATACACAAATGGTCAAGTCCATTGTCGAACACGAACATATCGCTGTTGAACTATGTCGCTCCTTCACTCAGGAAATGCGGACAGATTATGATCATGTTTTTTTCAGTGGCGCGCTGGATGCCTTTTACTCCTGTCAATATGGCCGACTGGAATATCGTACATTAGACTTTAAAAAAATAATTTGCCAGAGTGATTATCAAGGATGCGCAGTAATGAATTATTGTTCAATAGATACTCCTTATACTCGGATTACTGAGCACAAATATTTTTCTCCGTGGGAGAGACATGAAGCTTCAATATGTTATCAAGAATATAGTCGGGAATGTGAAGCTGGTGATATACCCTACTATCCTGTTCGCAGGGCAGATAAAATGGATTTACTGAATAAATATCTGTCGCGGGCTAAAAAAGAAAAAAATATTACTTTCATTGGTCGTCTTGGCACTTATCGTTATCTCGATATGGACATCACGATAGCTGAAGCATTACAGACGGCGGACGTGTACTTAACGTCGCTATATGAACAAAAAGAAATGCCAGCTTTTACAGTTACCGTTTGATGAAGTGTACAGCGCTAATCGTAACTTTTAACCGTCTTGAGAAATTAAAAAAAAGTGTGCGAGAGACTGTTAAGGCGGGTTTTTCCTCTATTGTTATCGTTAATAATGGCTCAAGCGACGGTACCAGGGAATGGCTTTCTTCATTAAGTGAACCTGGCATCACGATACTTAATCTTAAAGATAATCTTGGTGGTGCTGGCGGATTTAAAGTAGGTAGTCAATATATATGCTCATATAGTAATGCCGATTGGGTATTTTTCTATGATGATGATGCTTACCCGGAAATTAATATTTTAAAGCATTTCTCGTTATTAGATACCTCAAGATACCGTATATTTGCGTCGCGAGTTCAGGACACCTATGGACGGTCTTGTCGGATGAATTTGCCTTTCATCAGGGTTCCATCTACGGTGTTTGAGACTATTTATTATGTCATACGCCCAGAGAGGTTTTCTCCAGTAAGAACTCAGGTTACTGATGTTCAAACTGTGTCATTCGTTGGTATGATTATTGATCGAAAGGTATTGAATAACCATCTTAACGATATCCATGATGAACTTTTCCTTTATTATGATGATTTTTTCTTTGGTTATAAGCTAGTATTGTCCGGGCAGAAAATTCGTTACTCCCCAGAAATTAAATTTATTCATGATATCTCTATTCATGGAAGGTGTATCTGCCCCGAATGGAAAGTATATTATCTTTGTAGAAATTTGTTGCTGCTGAGAAAACTTTTACCCGTTCCCAGGATATTCAGTGTTCTTTCTATAGTATTACGCCTCTCTAAATATCTCGCCATATTACCATGGCAGCGTAAGAAATTTCGTTATCTATATTTTATCTGGCAGGGAATACTTCATGGACTTAAAGGTATTAGTGGGAAATATCATTAGCAGGACGAAGAGATGAAAAGGTTATGTTATTTTGTAAATTCAGACTGGTACTTTGATTTACATTGGACAGAACGTGCGATAGCGGCAAGGGATGCGGGTTATGAAATTCATATCATAAGTCATTTTATTGGTGAAGAGATTATAAAAAAATTCAAAACGCTTGGTTTTATTTGTCACAATGTGTCTCTTGTTGCTCAGTCATTTAATATGTTTGTTTTTTTTAGAGCATTCCTTAACGCTCGGAAAATTATTAAAGAGATTAATCCTGACTTATTGCATTGTATTACGCTCAAACCTTGCCTGATTGGTGGGGTTAGCGCCAGGAGAAGTAATAGTCCAGTTGTTATCAGCTTTGTCGGACTTGGTCGAATCTTTTTATATAATACCGTGCCAATGAGAATATTGCGTGCGTTAACCGTTTTGGTTTACAAATATATTGCCGGTAATAAGCGTGGTGTTTTTATTTTTGAACATGATAAAGATCGACGAAAAATATCGCGTTTAGTAGGTGTTGATTATCATAAAACTATCGTTATCGAAGGTGCTGGAATTAACCCGGATATTTATAAATTCTCTATAGAGAAAAAACATGAGATACCGATAGTCCTTTTTGCAAGCCGAATGTTATGGAGTAAAGGTCTTGGCGATCTCATTGAAGCAAAAAAGATCCTCAGACAAAAAAATATTCATTTTGTTTTAAATGTTGCAGGTATATTGGCCGAGGACGATAAAGATGCTATCCCTTTGGAGCTCATTCATCACTGGCATAATGAAGGGCTAATTAACTGGCTGGGACGCTCTTCGAATGTATATGAGCTTATTCAGAAATCGAATATCGTTGCATTACCATCTATTTATCCGGAAGGAGTACCACGGCTTTTATTAGAGGCATCATCTGTAGGACGTGCATGTATTGCTTATGATACCGGCGGATGTGATAGCTTAATTATTCATAACTATAATGGGTTGATCGTGAAAAGTAATTCAGCTCAGGAGTTAGCGGTAGAATTAGAGTATTTGTTAAAAAATCCACAGATTCGCTTAGAGATGGGGGCGAATGGAAGAAAACGTGTAAAGGAATTGTTTTCCAGCATATTAGTCATTAATAAGACATTGCAAATTTATAAAGACACTATTGGTTGCTAACACCATAAAGTGCTTATGAAGTAGGTCAGTGTTTAGATAAATAGTATATAAATATTATAGAAAATAAATAAGTTATATTTTCATATCGTTAAAGAATAAGTTCTTCAGGTAAAGGTGACACGGAAACAATGAATGATTTGAAAGAAGCTCTGGCCAGGCACCAACTTTGGATTTCGCTAGGTTGGAATGATGTCCTGGGACGATACCGGCGATCGGTGTTAGGGCCTTTTTGGATAACGATTTCGATGGGGGTCACCATATCAGCGATGGGACCTCTTTACGGTTCGCTGTTCAGTTCTGGTTCCGAAAATTTTATCATGCATCTTACTTTAGGTATGATCTTTTGGGCCTTTCTATCAGCAACTATTAATGAGTCATGCGGAATATTTAATGAGTCCGCATCAATTATTAAACAATCTGACCTTCCGCTATATTTATATATATTACGTGTTTTCTATCGGCAGTTTATGATTATGTTGCATAATTTTATCATTATACCTTTCGTGATTTTTTTTACCAATACATCGGTAAATCTTGATATTCTCCTTTTTATACCTGCAATTGTAATAACATCCATCTCATTAATTTCTACAGGTATGATTCTCGCCATTTTTTGCACAAGATATCGTGATATGGGACCGGTTGTTCAAAGTGTGGTAACGTTGTGTTTTTTTATAACTCCCATCATTTGGACATCGGAACAATTACCAAAGGGAAGAAAGGAATTTGTTGATTATAATATTTTTTATTACTTTATGGAGATGCTCAGGAAACCATTAATGGGAACTGTACCAGATGTAACTATATGGTTTTACACAATAATAACCTCTATTATTATGTTGATGGTCTCAACCTTAGTGTTGACTAAATATCGCTCAAGAATCGTATACTGGTTATAATTAATGAAAATCTCTTGCAAAAACGTTGGCGTAATACTCCCTATATTTAACTCCAGCCACCGTTCATTTAAAAAAACATTTCTACAGGCTGCTTCAGGTGGACGAATTGGCTCATCGAATACCGGGATTATTGAAGTAGAGGCATTAAAAAAAATTGATTTTACGCTTACCGAAGGTAACCGTCTTGCGCTTATCGGACACAATGGTTCGGGCAAAACCACTCTTCTGAGAGTACTTGCAGGGGCCTATAAACCAACTTCAGGGAAGTATGAATGTATCGGTCGAGTCACCAGCCTCATTGATCCCATGATGGGAATGGATGGTGAGCTTACAGGCCTGGAAAATATAAAACTGAGGGGACTATTTCTCGGTCTGTCAAAAAATGAAATAAAAAATATTACAGAAGATGTCATCGAGTTCAGCGAGTTAGGTGATTTTATTAAAATCCCCGTTAGAACGTATTCTAGTGGTATGGTTCTGAGGCTTGGTTTTTCTATTTCTACTGCAATTAATCCTGAAATTTTACTGATGGATGAATGGATGAGCGTGGGTGATAGTGATTTTAAAAGAAAAGCAGAGATGAGATTAAATAGCTTTATCTCTAAAGCGGGCATTATGGTAATGGCCACTCACGATGATGAACTGGCTAAATCTGTATGTAATAAGTTCATCAGGCTTGAGCACGGTGAGATAGTTAGCAAAGGCGGATTTTAATATTCTTATTGCAGTATTTATATCACTACGCGGTGAGTAATTTACTATTTTATAATAGCGTTACCCCAGATAATATAAATTTATAGGTTCGTTATGTATTTTTTACTTCAAAAAGTAATTTTACCAAACATTGATCTATGCACGGAAGAGCAGCTTTATTTCAGAACTCAGGGCGGGAAGTATAACTATACCTCACGTAACTTACTTGTTCCGCGTCATAAGGTTGCATATTTTGATACTTTTTTTAATGCATTCTCAATTAAGAAATGGAAAAAATATACAACCTTAACATCACTTTTTTTGCGGGTTAATATAATTGGTCGCGGAACTATAACTGTAAGGCATAAAGAGAATGGTGTCATTAGAGTATTAAAGCAAATTGATTTTAACTCGTCATGTAATATTAGTGATGAGATTGAAATTGATATATCAAAAATAAATTTTGGATATATCTATGTGGAGTGGCAATCAGACGAAGACTCTGTTTTAAATGGATTTGAATTTCTGACTAAAGATCATGTTAGTAAATCATCTATGGCTTTAGTTATAACAACTTATAATAGAAAAGAAGCTGTTACTAAAACAATCAATAGAATTAATAAAACACTCTTAACCCAGAGCGAATTTAAAGATCGTTTTAAATTGATTGTCGTTAATAATGGTGAGGCGATTAATCACCCGTCAGGAAACGGCATTATGGTTATCAATAATGAAAACCTCGGTGGGTCAGGCGGGTTTATGAGAGGTTTGATAGAGGCAGGGAAAATCAACGATATCAAACATGTCATATTTATGGATGACGACGGCTCATGTGAAATTGAATCGATTTGTCGAACTCATGCTTTTTTACTGATGGCTAAAGACAAAAATACAGTTGTTACTGGCTGTATGCTTTTTGAAGATAACCCGGCAATCATACATGAATCTGGTGCCATATGGCATAGAGATTTTTTACATTACCCGGATAAACATTATCTGGATGCTCGGGAAATAGATTCTTTAGATACTTTTGATAATGAAAGAAAAATAGGCTACGGTGGATGGTGGTTTTTTGCCTTTAATATTAACGCTATTGAATATTACTCATTTCCTTTCTTTGTTCGTGGTGATGACCTGCTATTTGGATATATGCATAAAAAACATAATATTGTCACACTTAATGGTGTGGCTTCGTGGCAAATGGATTTTGAAAGAAAAATATCGGTTCTAAATAGCTATTTGAACTTCAGGACTGTTGCTGTACCTGCATTAATTAGTAAAAGAAAGTTTGCTGCACTACTGTTAAGTATTTTCTTTGTGCGGGAAGTCTTTCTTGCGAGTTTTTCATGCCGCTATGAACTTGCCAGAGCAATGATTATGTCATATAACGATTGTCTTTCTGGACGGGAGTTTTGGGAAGATAATGTAGATCTTCTGGAGATAAGAAAAAGAATTAATGCAATAACTCATAATGAAAAATTCAATGTAGAAGGTATTGATATTGTTAATGGTTGTGTTGATTACCCATGTTCTGGTAAAGAAAAAGCCATCTACAAATTTTTTAGATGCATAACCCTTAATGGACACTTAATTCCAGCTTTCTTTTTAATTAAAAAACCAATCGTGGTTGATTATCGTCATTATCACCCTACTAAGTTTTCATTCCGGAGAATTACTATCTATCATTTAAATATAGAAAATGGCAAATTATTAAAACTTACTCACTCAAAAATGGAGTTTTTTAAAGTTATTATTAATGGTTTGTTTACGGCAGTCAAAAATTTTTATCGGTTTAAATCTGCAAAAAAAGAGATGAAAAATAGTTTGCCCTATCTTACCTCAAAGCTCTTTTGGTATAAAAAATTCAATAAAAAATCTGAAGATAAATATTAAACATGATGTAAGTGGTGTTGATGAGAATTATACCGATTTTTTAATTATATGACTATGATAATCTTAGGTATGGTTCTGTTGCTACACCTTATCTGGTGTCAGTCTAATAAAACATTATAATCCTTACCCAATGTCAGCATTCATTCATAGGGTGTTAATTTTTATATATACCGTAAAACACGAAATCAGAATATGGAAAAGAGTCTTTTAGTTATTGTCCGACATAAACCTGGGCGTACTCGTCTATTAATGCGGGCCTTGCAATCCATTAATGACCAGACGTTCAAAAAAATAAATATCATCATTTTCTGCATGGAGGAAGAATTGAAATGTCACAATGTGGATGATTTTTATCTGAAAGAACTGTCAAATATATATAGTGTTATCTACGACGAAAACTGTATCTTTAATGCTATTAAGATGTCTGAATCTAATTATTTATGCTTTATGGATGATGACGATTCCTGGGCCCCTGAATATGTGTCAAGGCTACTCAGTGTTTTGGCGAATATACAGTCAACGTATTCATCTGTAAATGCAATAGCATGCCATACAAATAAAGTTGCTGAGATTGCGGAAAATAATAGAATAATTATAAATTCAACGCAACCATGGAACCACTATTTAAATGCTGGCCCTGTTAGTTTTGATGTTATTTATTACAGGAATTCTATTCCACTTTCCTCGTGTTTATTCGATAAAAATTCTGTTATCGATGTGATTGAAAGTCATAAATTATCCTCTCCTGCATTTTTCTGGCCTTTTTTTATTCATTACCTGGCAGAAAATGATGTTTGGATCTTACCTGAAGCACTGGCATTTTATCATTTCAGAGAAAATGATGACTTTGAATTTGGCAATTATACCGTAATTAACAATGAGTTATTTGATATAGAATGCAAAATTGCAGAAAATAAAATGATGAGAAGTATTGATGACTCATCATTGCTCAATGTGTTACTTTCAAATATTGCTAACAATAGTCTTTTTCATAAAATTTCTTATATTGAAAATAAGATTAAATAAAATATGGATATGAACTTTAAAAAATACAAGACCGTAAGCTTTGATATCTTTGATACATTGGTTAGCCGGAGGATTTACCGTCCCAGAGATTTGTTTTCATTAATGCAATCAACTTTAGCAACTGAGAACTTTTTTATATCAGCGTACGACATTGGTATTGTTGATAATTTCCCAGAGATAAGAGTTCAGGCGGAAGTAAGTGCCAGAGAGAATAGGGTCAGGCGTTTTGGCGGCGAGCCGGAAATACTCATATCTGAAATATACGATGAAATTTTAAAAAAGCATCCGCAGCTTTCACCAGCGACAGTAAAAAAGATAATCGATCTGGAAATACAAATGGAGAAGATTGTTTTATATAAAAATGCGCGTGGAAGCTGTTTGTTTGAAAAGGCTATTAGTGATGGTTGCAAAGTCATTTTAATTAGTGATATGTACCTTCCATCAGCAATATTAAAGGAGTTGTTAACATCATGTGGCTATGATATCAGTAACATTCCAGTTTATTCATCTGGCGAAGAGCGGTACTCTAAAAATAGTGGTAAATTATTTTCAATAGTCAAGAAAAATGAAAATGTAGATATTGCATCGTGGATACATGTTGGCGACAATGTTCATGCTGATATTCTGAATGCTAAAAAACTCGGCATAAATACTCTCCATGCTGATTGGTCAGAGTATAATCATGGGATATCTAATCATTGGAAAGCTAAAGATATTATTGGTGAATCTATTTGTAAGACTTTATTACTTAAACAAGTTTCTGCTTTCCATCAAAATGATCCTTTAAACGAGATAGGATTTAAAGTATTTGGTCCGTTATTATTAGGTTATGTATCCTGGTTAGCGAATCAGTTAAAGATTCATAAAATTGATAAAGCGCTTTTTTTAGCACGCGATGCTCACTTAATCTATAAAATTTATAATGAATACTTTTCAGAAGAACATGTAAAATGTGAATATTTATATATATCCCGCGCATCAGCTTATATGGTGGGGATGACTGATTGGCCGATGCACAGGATTTGGCATCTTTTTGGTGGTAAGAATAAGAAAAGTATTAAAAAGATACTTGCTATCGCGGGGTTAGATGCGAGTGAGCATATTTCAGATATACATCATGTTGGTTTTCCTGACGAGGAGTATATTCCTGTTTCAGGAGAGGAACATAAGGTTCACTGGCTTATAAATAAATTATTTCCATATATTTTATTAAAAAATACTCAGCACAGGGAAGTTTACGCTGATTACTTTAAAACGGCCTGTGAAGGTTATAAAAATATAGCACTTATCGATGTAGGATGGATGGGTAATATTCAATCAGTATTTGCTCGTTCTTTAGGTGCGCAATGGGCAGAAAAACAAATACATGGGTTTTATTTGGCAACTTTTGCTGGCGCCAATGATAACCGATCTATTTATAATAAGATGTTTGGTTGGCTAACCAACTATGGCCATCCCCACGATAAGTGTGATCTTTTCTTATCAGGAGGGGTGGAAATAATGGAGTTCGCTATGGCTGACAATACTGGGTCAACAATTGGCTATAAAAAAACGGATAATGGAATAATTCCTGTACGTGAAGATAGCAGTGGTTCTGAAATTGAGTATTTAAAAAAAGCAGCAAGTTTGCAATCAGGGATTATTTCTTTTTTTGAGTACGTCAAACCGCTCATACAAAAAGGAAATTATGCAGCACTTAGTAGTGTTGTATTGTCAGAACCTTTTTTTGAATTGATAGCCAGACCCTCAAGCGCTCAACTGGACGCCTTATCTTCCCTCACACATTCAGAGTCCGCGGGATCTAACGCAGAAAGAATCGTGCTAGCCAAGAAACTGCCTTTAAAGGATAAACTTTTTCCCGGAGAAAATTATATCAAAGAGTTGAATGCCAGTTATTGGAAAGAAGGCTTTAAAAGGATCAACAGAAAAAAATTTTGGGCAAAATATAACTAAGCGTCATTTAATTCCGGTAGGCAGACAATCATTATTGGGCGCTCGCCCGACAAGGGCTGAGTCGATTATGCCCTGGCGCGATCATGTTAACCCTGACGGGGAAGTGGTCTCGTGCTGCGATAATGTTATTATCACTGGATACCACCGCCTGTTTGTCCATCCGCTGTGGATGTTCATTATGGCGTTCGATGTGCATTCCAGATAGTCAGAGGCGGTGTAGTCCATTAATCAACTGTTAACAAAGGATATTATCATGCCTGAAGGCCCGGAAATTCGTCGTGCGGCGGATAATCTGGAGGCGGCAATCAAAGGCAAACCCTTAACCGATGTCTGGTTTGCCTTTGCACAGTTAAAACCGTATGAATCGCAGCTTACCGGTCAACTTGTTACCCGGATAGAGACGCGGGGAAAAGCGTTATTGACCCACTTTTCAAATGGCCTGACGCTCTACAGCCACAACCAACTCTATGGCGTATGGCGGGTGATCGATACTGGTGAAATACCGCAGACCACGCGTATATTGCGCGTCAGGCTACAAACGGCGGATAAAACTATTCTGCTTTATAGCGCGTCTGATATCGAAATGCTGACAGCAGAGCAGCTCACGACGCACCCCTTTTTACAGCGAGTCGGTCCGGATGTGCTGGACGCGCGTCTCACTCCGGAAGAGGTTAAAGCTCGATTGCTGTCGCCGCGTTTTCGCAACCGACAATTTTCTGGGCTGTTGCTGGATCAGGCCTTTCTGGCGGGATTGGGGAATTATCTGCGCGTTGAAATCCTCTGGCAGGTAGGGTTAACCGGACAGCATAAAGCGAAAGATCTCAACGAGGCGCAACTGAATGCGCTTTCTCACGCGCTGTTGGATATTCCGCGCCTGTCCTACACGACTCGCGGTCAGGCGGATGAAAACAAGCATCATGGCGCACTGTTTCGCTTTAAGGTTTTCCATCGTGACGGCGAAGCGTGCGAGCGGTGTGGCGGCATTATTGAAAAGACAACACTGTCCTCACGCCCGTTTTACTGGTGCCCGCATTGCCAGAAATAGCCGGAACCGCCATCGGCGAGCGGCTATTGCCTGATGGCGCGACGCTTATCAGTCCTACAAAGGTTGTCTGGGCGCATAGGTTGATATAAAACGGGCCACTGCTGGCCCAGTTAACAGAATGCTGAACAGCCGTAGGGTTTGCATTGCCATGATGAGCGCCATATCGGCACTGCTTCCTGCCGCGATCGCGGCAACCGTATCCAGACCACCGGGACTGGTGGCGAGGTAAGCCGTCATAAAATCAATCTGCATGTAGTAAGCCATTCCCCACGCCATCGCGGCGCAAATCGCCATCAGCGCGAAAATTGACAATAAGATTTGCGGCAATGGCCGCAGCGCCATAAAAAACACCTGTCTGTCAAAGCCCAGCCCAATACGCCAGCCTATCGCCATATACGCCACGGCCAGCAGCCATTCGGGTAATTCAATTTCAATGATGCCTTGCGAATGGAGAAGCGCGCCTGCCAACATGGGGAGCAGCATCGTGCCGGAAGGGATACGCAACAGGCGACCGGCAATGCCCGCCACGATCGCTAATAACAGCGTCGTCAATAAATTACCGCTAAGCGGCGGAAACCAGACCACCTGTTGGCTGACCGTTGCCGCGCTGTCGCCGAGTATCAGGCGTGTCACCAGCACCGCCGCGCCAGCCACAAACAGTACCCGCAGATACTGCATAAACGCCACCAGGCGGATATCCGCCCCGTAATCTTGCGCCATCGCTACCATTGCCGCCGCACCGCCCGGCGAAGACCCCCATGCGCCGGTATTGCCGGGCAGCGAGCTGTAACGTACCAGCAGCCAGCCGACTACCGCGCTGGAAAGCAGCGTCACCAGCAACACTAAAAGCACGACCGGCCAGTAGAGGGCGAGGGTGGTCAATATCGAACCGGTTAGATTTTGGGCGATCATACAGCCGAGAATTGCCTGCGCGGCGAGAAAAATACCGCGCGGAAGTTGTAGCGTACTACCTCGCAAACTCAACACGATACCCGCAATCATTGGACCGAGCAGCATTGCCGCCGGAAGGTGCAGATAGAGAAAAATAAGGGAAATGAGCAGCGATAACAGGAACAACAAAAACCACTGCAGAATCGGCATTCCATGCTCCCTGAATGATATTTAGCGAAACCTTAATTAATCATAGAGAGTAACGGGGTAAGAATAAAATAATGAGGATAAGAAAAAAGGGAAAATGTACCGGATGGCGAGGGTTGCATCGCCATCCGGTTGTCAATTAACGCTTCAGCGCCGATTTAAAGTCGCGTTTATCGTAGCCGGTATACAGCTGACGAGGACGGGCGATTTTCATGCCGTCAGTGTGCATTTCATTCCAGTGTGCAATCCAGCCAACGGTACGCGCCATGGCGAAGATCACGGTGAACATCGAAGATGGAATGCCCATCGCTTTCAGAATGATGCCGGAGTAGAAGTCTACGTTCGGGTACAGTTTCTTCTCGATGAAGTACGGATCGTTGAGCGCAATGTGCTCAAGCTCCATCGCCACTTCCAGCAGATCGTCTTTGGTGCCCAGCTCTTTCAGCACTTCATGGCAGGTTTCACGCATCACGGTGGCGCGCGGATCGTAGTTTTTGTAAACACGGTGACCGAAGCCCATCAGGCGGAAAGAATCATTCTTGTCTTTCGCACGGCGAACAAATTCCGGAATGTGTTTAACAGAGCTGATTTCTTCCAGCATTTTCAGCGCGGCTTCGTTGGCGCCGCCGTGCGCGGGTCCCCACAGGGAGGCGATCCCGGCGGCAATGCAGGCGAACGGGTTGGCACCGCTTGAACCTGCGGTACGTACCGTTGACGTAGAGGCGTTCTGCTCATGGTCAGCGTGCAGGATCAGAATACGGTCCATCGCGCGCTCCAGTACCGGATTCACTTCATAGGTTTCACACGGCGTGGAGAACATCATGTTCAGGAAGTTACCGGCGTAGGAAAGGTCGTTGCGCGGATAAACAAACGGCTGACCGATGGAATATTTGTAACACATCGCCGCCATGGTCGGCATTTTGGACAGCAGGCGGAACGCCGCGATTTCACGGTGGCGCGGATTGTTCACATCCAGCGAGTCGTGGTAGAACGCTGCCAGCGCGCCAGTGATCCCGCACATTACCGCCATCGGATGTGAGTCGCGACGGAAAGCATGGAACAGGCGAGTGATTTGCTCATGGATCATCGTATGGCGGGTGACTGTCGTTCTGAACTCGTCATACTCTTCCTGCGTCGGTTTTTCGCCGTACAGCAGGATGTAACAGACTTCCAGATAGTTGGAATCGGTAGCAAGCTGGTCAATCGGGAAACCGCGATGCAACAAAATGCCTTCGTCGCCGTCGATGAAGGTGATTTTAGATTCGCAGGATGCGGTAGAGGTGAAACCAGGGTCAAAAGTAAAAACTCCTTTTGAACCGAGACTACGAATATCAATAACATCTTGACCGAGTGTACCTTTTAGCACATCCAGTTCAATAGCAGTGTCACCAGTAAGGGTGATTTTTGCCTTTGTATCAGCCATTTACGGTCTCCTTAGCGCCTTATTGCTTAAGACTGCCGGAACTCAGACTTGCCTTCTCCACGTCATCTTCCTCGTCGTTAGTGCAGGGAAGATTCTGTGTATGCATCAATCAACCGTTACCAGTTTGTTATTTGGCTCGCCGCTCTGTGAAAGAGGGGATGACCTGGGTACAGAGCAATGGGCGCTTGCAGGTAACGGCTTGATTAATTTCGAATTAGCAGCAAATCAGGAACGTAGCAATCCGAGTAATGTAACCTGTCTATCACTAATAACTGTCCTGAAAGAATGGGTCAATATCATTGTACTGTTGCATAACTTATTAACAGGTGAAAGAGTGACCCCATAACTTTTACGCATTATATGCTTTTTCTGGTGTCGTTTGTAACAATTTTGTTTAATGTTTGTCAAATCAGATGATTGAAAATTAAAAAAATGTTGTTATCGTGACCTGTGTCACTGTTCAGGATAAAACCCGACAAACTATATGTAGGTTAATTGTAATGATTTTGTGAACGTCCTATACTGCCGCCAGGTCTCCGGAATACCCTGCAATCCCGAGCCACCCAGCGTTGTAACGTGTCGTTTTAGCTACTGGAAGCAGTGTTTTACATGACGCGCAGTTATAGAAAGGACGCTGTCTGACCCGCACGCAGACCGGAGGAAGGAAATCCCGTCGTCTTTCTGGCTACAGGTAGATTCACCTCTGTAACCGAAGTCTTAAGGGAATAATAAGAACAGCATGTGGGCGTTATTCATGATAAGAAATGTGAAAAAACAAAGACCTGTCAATCTGGATCTGCAAACGATTCGGTTCCCCATCACAGCGATAGCGTCCATTCTCCATCGCGTATCCGGTGTGATTACTTTCATCGCCGTCGGCATACTACTGTGGCTACTGGGCACCAGCCTCTCTTCTCCGGAAGGATTCCAGCAGGCCGCCGATATCATGGACGGCTTCATCGTTAAATTTATCATGTGGGGCATCCTTACCGCGCTGGCGTATCACGTCATCGTGGGAATTCGTCACATGTTAATGGATTTTGGCTATCTGGAAGAAACATTCGAAGCGGGTCAACGCTCTGCCAAAATCTCTTTTGTTATCACTGTCGTGCTTTCACTTCTCGCAGGAGTCCTCGTATGGTAAGCAACGCCTCCGCATTAGGACGCAATGGCGTACATGACTTCATCCTGGTCCGTGCTACCGCTATCGTTCTGACGTTATACATCATCTACATGGTGGGTTTTTTCGCCACGAGCGGCGAACTGACCTTTGAAGCCTGGACCGGTTTCTTCTCATCGGCCTTCACCAAAGTCTTCACCCTGCTGGCGCTTTTTTCCATCTTGATTCATGCCTGGATCGGCATGTGGCAGGTGTTAACCGACTACGTTAAACCACTGGCAGTGCGTCTGATACTGCAACTCGTTATTGTTGTTGCGCTGGTGGTTTACGTCATCTATGGATTTGTTGTGGTGTGGGGTGTGTAATGAAACTGCCAGTCAGAGAATTTGATGCTGTTGTGATTGGTGCCGGTGGCGCAGGTATGCGCGCGGCGCTGCAAATTTCCCAGAGCGGCCAAACCTGTGCGCTGCTCTCGAAAGTCTTCCCGACCCGTTCCCATACCGTTTCCGCGCAGGGCGGTATCACCGTGGCGCTCGGCAATACCCATGAAGATAACTGGGAATGGCACATGTACGACACCGTTAAGGGGTCGGACTACATTGGTGACCAGGATGCCATCGAATATATGTGTAAGACCGGACCGGAAGCGATTCTGGAACTGGAGCACATGGGGCTACCGTTCTCCCGTCTTGATGATGGACGTATCTATCAGCGCCCGTTCGGTGGCCAGTCGAAAAACTTTGGCGGCGAGCAGGCGGCACGTACCGCGGCGGCGGCTGACCGTACCGGTCACGCCTTGCTGCACACGCTGTATCAACAGAATTTGAAAAACCACACCACGATTTTCTCCGAATGGTATGCGCTGGATCTGGTGAAAAACCAGGATGGCGCGGTGGTGGGGTGTACCGCACTGTGCATCGAAACCGGTGAAGTGGTGTACTTCAAAGCCCGCGCGACGGTGCTGGCGACCGGCGGCGCAGGCCGTATCTACCAGTCCACCACCAACGCTCACATCAACACCGGTGATGGTGTCGGTATGGCGCTGCGTGCCGGTGTCCCGGTGCAGGACATGGAAATGTGGCAGTTCCACCCGACCGGCATCGCCGGGGCGGGCGTGCTGGTGACAGAAGGCTGCCGCGGCGAAGGTGGTTACCTGCTGAACAAACACGGCGAGCGCTTTATGGAGCGTTATGCGCCGAACGCCAAAGACCTGGCGGGTCGTGACGTGGTGGCGCGTTCCATCATGATCGAAATCCGTGAAGGCCGCGGCTGCGACGGTCCGTGGGGGCCGCACGCTAAACTGAAACTGGATCACCTGGGTAAAGAGGTGCTGGAATCTCGCCTGCCGGGTATCCTGGAGCTGTCCCGCACTTTCGCTCACGTCGATCCGGTGAAAGAGCCGATTCCGGTTATCCCGACCTGCCACTACATGATGGGCGGTATTCCGACTAAAGTGACCGGTCAGGCGCTGACCGTGAACGAGCAGGGCGAAGATGTGGTGATTCCGGGGCTGTTTGCGGTAGGCGAAATCGCCTGTGTATCGGTTCACGGCGCCAACCGTCTGGGCGGTAACTCACTGCTGGATCTGGTGGTCTTTGGCCGCGCGGCGGGGCTGCATTTACAGGAATCCATCGCCGAGCAGGGCGTGCTGCGCGACGCCAGCGAGTCTGACGTTGAAGGTTCTTTGGAGCGCCTGAATCGCTGGAACAATAACCGCAATGGCGAAGATCCGGTGGCTATCCGCAAAGCGTTGCAGGAGTGTATGCAGCATAACTTCTCCGTATTCCGTGAAGGCGACGCGATGGCGAAAGGGCTTGAGCAGTTGAAAGTGATCCGCGAGCGTCTGAAAAACGCCCGTCTGGATGACACATCCAGCGAGTTTAATACCCAGCGTGTTGAGTGTCTGGAGCTGGATAACCTGATGGAAACTGCCTACGCCACTGCCGTATCAGCCAACTTCCGGACGGAAAGCCGCGGCGCGCATAGCCGCTTCGATTTCCCGGAGCGTGATGATGCCAACTGGTTGTGTCATACCCTGTATCAGCCGCAAACGGAATCCATGACGCGCCGAAGCGTCAATATGGAACCGAAACTGCGTCCGGCGTTCCCGCCGAAGATTCGTACTTATTAATTGCGGAGACAGGATGATGAAACTCGAATTTTCGATTTATCGTTATAACCCGGATGTCGATAACGCTCCGCGTATGCAGGATTACACCCTGGAAGGCGAAGAAGGGCGCGACATGATGCTGCTGGATGCGTTAATCCAGCTTAAAGAAAAAGATCCCAGCCTTTCTTTCCGCCGTTCCTGCCGCGAAGGTGTGTGTGGTTCTGATGGTTTGAATATGAACGGTAAGAATGGTCTGGCCTGTATTACCCCTATTTCGGCGCTGAACCAGCCGGGTAAGAAGATTGTGATTCGCCCGCTACCCGGTTTGCCGGTGATCCGCGATTTGGTGGTAGACATGGGGCAATTCTACGCACAATATGAGAAGATTAAGCCTTACTTATTGAATAATGGGCAAAATCCACCGGCTCGTGAGCATCTGCAGATGCCAGAGCAGCGTGAAAAACTCGATGGGCTGTATGAATGTATTCTTTGCGCCTGTTGCTCAACATCCTGTCCGTCATTCTGGTGGAACCCGGATAAGTTTATCGGTCCGGCGGGGCTGCTCGCGGCGTATCGATTCCTGATCGATAGTCGTGATACCGAGACCGACAGTCGTCTGGAAGGGATGAGCGATGCATTCAGCGTATTCCGCTGTCACAGCATTATGAACTGCGTCAGTGTATGTCCTAAGGGACTGAACCCGACGCGCGCTATCGGCCATATTAAGTCGATGCTGTTGCAGCGTAGCGCGTAAGTAGTTGTAGTGGTTGCCGGATGGCAACGTACCGTCTTATCCGGCCTACAGGCGCAATCCCGTAGGCCTGATAAGCCAGGCGCCATCGGGCAATAGAAGTGCAGGAAACCTCTAAAAACTGCCATATGATTAGTAATAATCGAGATGTTCAGAGCGAGACAAGGCGCGGTCTGAACGAATCTTCGGGAGCATAGTTAACTATGTGACCGGAGTGAGCGAAGGCCGCAACGCAGTCGTAGCCTGAACAGCGAAGATTATTAGACAGTTTTTAAAGGTTCCTTAGCGGACGCAGATGACACGACAGTCCGCAACAAGTGAACCCCGGCACGCATACGGCGTATGCGTGGTTAGTATCCACGGCGAAATACTCGTCATAGTTCACGTTGCATGTGCGTTGGCTGCACTTGCTCACCCCGGTCACTTACTGGATGTAAGCTCCCAGGGATTCGCAAGCTTGCCGCCTTCCTGAAACGTGACCTATTTAGAGTATTAAATAAGCAGAAAAGATGCTTAAGGGATCACGATGCAGAACAGCGCTTTGAAAGCCTGGTTGGACTCTTCTTACCTCTCTGGTTCGAATCAGAGCTGGATAGAACAGCTCTATGAAGACTTCTTAACCGATCCTGACTCGGTAGACGCTAACTGGCGTTTGACGTTCCAGCAGTTACCTGGTACCGGAGTCAAACCGGATCAACTCCATTCAAAAACACGTGAATATTTCCGGCGGCAGGCGTTGGCTGGCTCACGTCACTCTTCTACGATTTCCGACCCTGACACCAATGTGAAGCAGGTTAAAGTCCTGCAGCTTATCAACGCTTATCGTTTCCGTGGCCATCAGCATGCAAACCTCGATCCGCTGGGACTGTGGAAGCAAGAACGCGTGGCGGATCTGGATCCTTCTTTCCATGATTTGACCGAGGCCGATTTCCAGGAAACCTTCAATGTCGGCTCCTTTGCCAGCGGCAAAGAGACGATGAAGCTGGGCGAGCTGCTCGACGCGCTCAAACAGACCTACTGCGGCCCGATTGGCGCTGAGTATATGCACATCACCAGCACCGAAGAGAAACGCTGGATCCAACAGCGCATCGAATCCGGTCGTGCGGCCTTTAGCGCTGACGAGAAAAAACGCTTCCTGAACGAACTGACCGCCGCTGAAGGGCTGGAACGTTATCTGGGCGCCAAATTCCCGGGTGCGAAACGTTTCTCGCTCGAGGGGGGAGATGCGCTGATACCCATGCTGAAAGAGATGGTTCGCCATGCGGGTAACAGCGGCACTCGCGAAGTGGTGCTGGGGATGGCGCACCGCGGTCGCCTGAACGTGCTGATCAACGTACTGGGTAAAAAACCGCAGGATCTGTTCGACGAATTTGCCGGTAAGCATAAAGAACATCTGGGTACCGGCGACGTGAAGTATCACATGGGCTTCTCGTCAGATATCGAAACCGAAGGCGGTCTGGTTCACCTGGCGCTGGCGTTTAACCCATCGCATCTGGAAATTGTGAGCCCGGTGGTGATGGGCTCCGTGCGCGCCCGTCTGGACAGACTGGACGAACCGAGCAGCAACAAAGTGTTGCCGATCACTATTCACGGCGACGCCGCGGTGACCGGCCAGGGCGTGGTTCAGGAAACCCTGAACATGTCGAAAGCGCGCGGTTACGAAGTGGGCGGTACGGTACGTATCGTTATCAACAACCAGGTGGGCTTCACCACCTCTAACCCACTGGATGCGCGTTCAACGCCTTACTGCACCGATATCGGTAAAATGGTCCAGGCACCGATTTTCCACGTCAATGCGGACGATCCGGAAGCCGTCGCTTTTGTGACCCGTCTGGCGCTGGACTTCCGTAATACCTTTAAACGCGATGTGTTCATCGATCTGGTGTGCTACCGCCGTCACGGCCACAACGAAGCCGACGAGCCAAGCGCAACTCAGCCGCTGATGTACCAGAAAATTAAAAAGCATCCGACGCCGCGTAAAATCTACGCCGACAAGCTGGAAGCTGATAAGGTCGCAACGCTGGAAGATGCCACTGAAATGGTCAACCTCTATCGCGATGCGCTGGATGCAGGCGAATGCGTGGTGAAAGAGTGGCGTCCGATGAATATGCACTCGTTCACCTGGTCGCCGTATCTAAACCACGAATGGGATGAAGCATACCCGAACAAGGTAGAAATGAAGCGTCTGCAGGAGCTGGCAAAACGTATCAGCACCGTGCCGGAAGCCATTGAAATGCAGTCTCGCGTGGCGAAAATTTATGGCGACCGTCAGGCAATGGCGGCAGGCGAGAAATTGTTTGACTGGGGCGGCGCGGAAAATCTGGCTTACGCCACGCTGGTCGATGAAGGCATTCCGGTGCGCCTGTCCGGGGAAGACTCCGGTCGCGGCACCTTCTTCCATCGTCATGCGGTGATCCACAACCAGACGAACGGCTCAACGTATACGCCGTTGCAGCATATTCACAGCGGTCAGGGACAGTTTAAAGTCTGGGACTCCGTGCTGTCTGAAGAAGCGGTGCTGGCTTTTGAATACGGTTATGCCACGGCGGAACCACGTACCCTGACTATCTGGGAAGCGCAGTTTGGCGATTTTGCCAACGGCGCGCAGGTAGTGATTGACCAGTTCATCTCCTCCGGCGAGCAGAAATGGGGCCGGATGTGCGGTCTGGTGATGCTGTTGCCGCACGGCTATGAAGGGCAGGGGCCGGAGCACTCCTCCGCGCGTCTGGAACGTTATCTGCAACTTTGCGCCGAGCAGAATATGCAGGTTTGCGTGCCGTCCACCCCGGCGCAGGTCTACCATATGCTGCGCCGTCAGGCGCTGCGCGGGATGCGTCGTCCGCTGGTGGTGATGTCGCCGAAATCGTTGCTGCGTCACCCGCTGGCGGTTTCCACGCTTGATGAACTGGCGAACGGTTCCTTCCAGCCGGCCATTGGCGAAATTGACGAGCTGGACCCTAAAGCCGTAAAACGCGTGGTAATGTGTTCTGGTAAGGTTTATTACGACCTGCTGGAACAACGTCGCAAAAACGACCAGAAAGATGTCGCTATCGTGCGCATCGAACAGCTCTATCCGTTCCCGCATAAAGCGGTGCAGGAAGCGCTGCAACCATACGCTCACGTCCATGATTTTGTCTGGTGCCAGGAAGAGCCGCTCAACCAGGGCGCATGGTACTGCAGTCAGCATCATTTCCGTGAAGTGATTCCGTTTGGGGCCGCTCTGCGTTATGCAGGTCGCCCGGCCTCCGCCTCTCCGGCGGTAGGGTATATGTCCGTTCACCAGAAACAGCAACAAGATCTGGTTAATGACGCGCTGAACGTCGATTAAATAAAGGATAAATAATGAGTAGCGTAGATATTCTTGTTCCCGACCTGCCTGAGTCCGTAGCGGACGCGACCGTCGCCACCTGGCATAAAAAACCGGGTGATGCGGTTGTTCGTGACGAAGTGCTGGTAGAAATCGAAACTGACAAAGTGGTACTGGAAGTACCGGCATCAGCGGACGGCATTCTGGATGCGGTTCTGGAAGAGGAGGGGACGACTGTCACCTCTCGCCAGCTCCTGGGTCGCCTGCGTGAAGGCAACAGCGCGGGTAAAGAGACCAGCGCCAAATCTGAAGAGAAAGCGTCTACGCCGGCACAGCGCCAGCAGGCGTCGCTGGAAGAACAAAACAACGATGCGCTCAGCCCGGCGATCCGTCGCCTGCTGGCTGAACACAACCTCGATGCCAGCGCCATTAAAGGCACTGGTGTGGGTGGGCGTCTGACCCGTGAAGATGTGGAAAAACATCTGGCGAAAGGCGAGTCTAAAGCACCCGCTGTTGAACCTGCAGCACAACCCGCTCTGGGCGCGCGCGGCGAAAAACGCGTGCCAATGACCCGCCTGCGTAAGCGCGTGGCCGAGCGTCTGCTGGAAGCGAAAAATTCCACCGCCATGCTGACGACCTTCAATGAAGTCAACATGAAGCCGATTATGGATTTGCGTAAGCAGTATGGCGAAGTGTTTGAAAAACGTCATGGTATCCGCCTGGGCTTTATGTCCTTCTACGTGAAAGCGGTAGTAGAAGCGCTGAAGCGTTATCCGGAAGTGAACGCCTCTATCGACGGCGATGACGTGGTGTACCACAACTACTTTGATGTGAGCATGGCGGTGTCTACGCCGCGCGGCCTGGTCACGCCGGTCCTGCGTGACGTGGATACGCTGGGCATGGCTGACATCGAGAAAAAAATTAAAGAACTGGCTGTCAAAGGCCGCGACGGCAAGCTGACCGTAGAAGACCTGACCGGCGGTAACTTTACCATTACCAACGGCGGCGTATTCGGTTCGCTGATGTCTACCCCGATCATCAACCCGCCGCAGAGCGCGATTCTGGGAATGCATGCTATTAAAGACAGGCCGATGGCGGTGGATGGCAAGGTGGAAATCCTGCCGATGATGTACCTGGCGCTCTCTTACGATCATCGCCTGATCGATGGTCGTGAATCCGTGGGCTTCCTGGTCACCATCAAAGAGTTGCTGGAAGATCCGACCCGTCTGCTGTTGGACGTGTAGTCAGCAAGAGCATCACCTGCTACCTGTAGGCCGGATAAGGCGTTCACGCCGCCATCCGGCGATGGTGTAATGCCTGATGGCGCGCAGCTTTCAGGCCTACAGGTCTAAAGATAACGATTACCTGAAGGATGGACAGAACACATGAACTTACATGAATATCAGGCAAAACAACTTTTTGCCCGCTATGGCTTACCGGCGCCGGTGGGTTATGCCTGTACTACTCCGCGTGAAGCCGAAGAAGCCGCGTCTAAAATCGGTGCCGGCCCGTGGGTAGTGAAATGTCAGGTTCACGCTGGCGGCCGCGGCAAAGCGGGCGGTGTGAAGGTAGTAAAAAGCAAAGAAGAGATTCGCGCCTTCGCGGAAAACTGGCTGGGCAAACGTCTGGTGACCTATCAAACAGACGCTAATGGCCAACCGGTAAACCAGATTCTGGTTGAAGCGGCGACCGACATCGGCAAAGAACTGTACCTCGGCGCGGTGGTTGACCGTAGTTCTCGTCGCGTGGTCTTTATGGCGTCTACCGAAGGTGGCGTAGAGATCGAAAAAGTTGCGGAGGAAACCCCGCATCTGATCCATAAAGTCGCGCTCGATCCGCTGACCGGCCCGATGCCGTATCAGGGACGGGAACTGGCGTTCAAATTGGGTCTGGAAGGTAAACTGGTGCAGCAGTTCACCAAAATCTTTATGGGCCTGGCAACCATTTTCCTTGAGCGCGACCTGGCGCTAATCGAAATTAATCCGCTGGTGATCACTAAGCAGGGCGATCTGATTTGCCTCGACGGCAAGCTGGGCGCTGACGGCAACGCGCTGTTCCGCCAGCCGGATCTGCGTGAAATGCGTGACCAGTCTCAGGAAGACCCGCGTGAAGCGCAGGCGGCGCAGTGGGAACTGAACTACGTCGCGCTGGACGGCAACATTGGTTGCATGGTGAACGGCGCGGGCCTGGCGATGGGCACCATGGACATCGTTAAGCTGCATGGCGGCGAACCGGCTAACTTCCTTGACGTAGGCGGCGGCGCAACCAAAGAGCGCGTCACCGAAGCGTTTAAAATTATCCTCTCGGATGACAACGTGAAAGCGGTTCTGGTTAACATCTTCGGCGGTATCGTCCGTTGTGACCTGATTGCCGACGGTATCATCGGCGCGGTGGAAGAAGTGGGCGTTAACGTTCCGGTGGTGGTGCGTCTGGAAGGCAACAACGCCGAACTCGGCGCGAAGAAACTGGCTGACAGTGGCCTGAATATTATTGCAGCGAAAAGTCTGACGGATGCAGCTCAGCAGGTTGTTGCCGCAGTGGAGGGGAAATAATGTCCGTTTTAATTAATAAAGATACCAAGGTTATCTGCCAGGGCTTCACCGGTAGCCAGGGGACTTTCCACTCCGAACAGGCGATTGCTTACGGTACGCAAATGGTCGGCGGCGTAACGCCGGGCAAAGGCGGCACCACGCATCTGGGTCTGCCGGTGTTCAACACCGTGCGCGAAGCGGTAGAAGCTACCGGTGCGACCGCATCCGTTATCTACGTCCCGGCGCCGTTCTGCAAAGACTCCATTCTGGAAGCGATCGACGCAGGCATCAAACTGATTATCACCATCACCGAAGGTATTCCGACGCTGGATATGCTGACCGTGAAAGTGAAGCTGGACGAAGCGGGCGTACGCATGATCGGCCCGAACTGCCCAGGTGTGATCACCCCGGGCGAATGCAAAATCGGCATCATGCCGGGTCACATTCATAAGCCGGGTAAAGTGGGTATCGTTTCCCGTTCCGGCACGCTGACCTATGAAGCGGTTAAGCAGACCACCGACTACGGTTTCGGCCAGTCCACCTGCGTGGGTATCGGCGGCGACCCGATTCCGGGCTCTAACTTCATCGACATTCTGAAATTGTTCCAGGAAGATCCGCAGACTGAAGCGATCGTGATGATCGGCGAGATCGGCGGTAGCGCAGAAGAAGAAGCGGCGGCTTATATTAAAGACCACGTGACCAAGCCGGTTGTTGGCTATATCGCGGGTGTTACCGCGCCGAAAGGCAAGCGTATGGGCCACGCGGGCGCCATCATTGCCGGTGGTAAAGGCACTGCGGATGAAAAATTCGCCGCGCTGGAAGCCGCGGGCGTGAAAACCGTTCGCAGCCTGGCCGATATCGGCGAAGCGCTGAAAGCAATTATAAAATAAAACTCGCTGTTCCTGCGGGAACAGATAAATGTCCGTTTTCGACATGGTTGGCCACCTTTACGGTGGCCTTTTTTATGGCTTTATTGTTTGTGGCAAAGTACGGGTGAAGCATCCGGGATATAAAATTATTGGCTTTGTAAATATTGAACTATAGGAAAATAATGCCTCATTAAAAAAACATGGTGGAGTCTAAAAATAATTGATAATAACCGTCTGGCAGCGGCAGTAAATTTACTCAGATTGCTGGTTAACTCTTTTTCAGCAAATACAGATGCTGTCTTAGTGAAAGACCTGCCGACCTCACTGGAGACGGATTATGCGCTTTCCGCCATGAAAAAAACGCATTGCAGCATTACACTATGTTGACGCTAACCTCTATAGTAAATTGATGCTTGACTCTGTGGCCGCGCATGTTTGCCTGAGCGCGAACTACACGTCTCCTCAGATGTATCGCGCTTACACAGACTGCTTGTTTAATGGCAGAATAAAACAGCTATTTTAATCATAAGGGTACCGGCATTATTTTCCTGAAGTATTAAAGATATCGTTTAATAAATTATGTGAACTTTTGCTGGTTAAAAGAGGTTAAGTTTAAAAATTATTAAGAACTTATTGACACTATTCGTTCGTGATTAATCATGTTTAAAGGGTATTTATAGCTGCGAATAAACAGAATTATCACTATGAGTGACGTAGATATTGAGGGTAAATCTGTGAAGGTGATAACAGAATCTTCACTATAATAATTATAGAGAGGCAAATACGGTGTTATTGAAATAAAGAAAAATTAGCGAATAAAATGTTTGTTTCTGGCTATCTGGAAAGCTTATTAGCGATAATTAAGGCGATAACCTGGCAAGATGATCCTGGCCGTTAGTCGTCGGGAAAGGGAAGTTGGGGCAGGGTAATCCCGGTGGGATGATGGCGCGTGTGCAATGAGATAGTTTCTTTGCGGTGTTAATTATAAGTAAAATAAAAATAGACTAAATGTATAAAATAATAAGTGTTGATAACCTACAGAAAAAATCTGTGAGCTATTTAGCAATAATTGAACATCAATGTGGAATGTTTTTTACGGGATGCGGGGCAGTAAAAAACGCACAAAATGTTTAGCCTTACCGAATAAGCCTCTTTTTACAGGGAGTTTGAAATTACTCTTTGCAAAAACAAAAAGTTAACAAAAAATTCACCATGCATTCAATGAATAAACATTATTAACATTAACTTCAAAAATTGATTTTAATCAATATTTAAATGTTGGAAAAGAGCATCAAAACTGGTTAAATTGTCCGTGATCAAATTCCCTGAAAAGCGATAGATTAGCCATAAATTGATCGCTGTCGAAAAAAGCAAATCTGACCCACTAAAAACCTGTTTATTGTAAGGGTTTTACGGCGTAATATATTTGCGGGATCAATTTGGGTTTTTTATTAACATGTTTGTAACTTTTCATCATTACTGTTTCCTTCCCGAGGGGATAGTACGATGGAAGGCCGCAAATAAATTTGTATTGGGGCATGCGTGTGACCCTTTCTAACGGGGTTCACTCTCGGAGTCTTCATGCGATGAGCAAGGAGTCATGATGTTAGATATAGTCGAACTGTCGCGCTTACAGTTTGCCTTGACCGCGATGTACCACTTCCTGTTTGTGCCGCTAACGCTCGGTATGGCGTTCCTGCTGGCCATTATGGAAACGGTATACGTCCTTTCCGGCAAACAGATTTATAAAGATATGACCAAGTTCTGGGGCAAGTTGTTTGGTATCAACTTTGCTCTGGGTGTGGCTACCGGTTTGACCATGGAGTTCCAGTTCGGGACAAACTGGTCGTACTACTCCCACTATGTTGGGGACATCTTCGGTGCGCCGCTGGCCATCGAAGGTTTGATGGCCTTCTTCCTCGAATCCACCTTTGTAGGTCTGTTCTTCTTCGGCTGGGATCGTCTGAGTAAAGTTCAGCATATGTGCGTCACCTGGCTGGTGGCTCTGGGGTCCAACCTCTCCGCGTTGTGGATTCTGGTAGCGAACGGCTGGATGCAAAACCCAATCGCTGCGGATTTCAATTTCGAAACCATGCGTATGGAAATGGTGAGCTTCTCTGAACTGGTACTGAACCCGGTAGCACAGGTGAAATTTGTTCACACTGTGGCGTCCGGCTATGTCACCGGCGCGATGTTCATCCTCGGTATCAGCGCTTACTACATGCTGAAAGGTCGTGACTTCGCCTTTGCTAAACGCTCCTTTGCTATTGCTGCCAGCTTCGGTATGGCTGCCGTACTGTCCGTTATCGTACTCGGTGACGAATCCGGTTACGAAATGGGCGACGTGCAGAAAACCAAGCTCGCTGCGATTGAAGCAGAATGGGAAACGCAACCTGCTCCGGCCTCCTTTACCCTGTTCGGCATTCCTGACCAGGACAAACAGGAAAACCATCTGGCGATTCAGATCCCTTATGCGCTCGGCATTATCGCTACGCGTTCCGTGGACACGCCGGTTATTGGTCTGAAAGATCTCATGGTTCAGCATGAAGAGCGTATCCGTAACGGGATGAAAGCCTATGAACTGCTGGAGCAGCTGCGCGCCGGTTCTACCGACCAGGCCGTTCGCGACCAGTTTAACAGCATGAAGAAAGATCTCGGTTACGGCCTGCTGCTGAAACGCTATACGCCTAATGTGACTGACGCGACCGAAGCGCAGATCCAGCAAGCGACGAAAGATTCCATTCCTCGCGTTGCGCCGCTGTACTTCGCTTTCCGTATCATGGTGGCGTGCGGCTTCCTGCTGCTGGCGATCATCGCACTTTCCTTCTGGAGCGTGATTCGTAACCGCATCGGTGAGAAAAAATGGCTGTTGCGCGCGGCGCTGTACGGTATTCCACTGCCGTGGATTGCGGTTGAAGCAGGTTGGTTCGTCGCCGAATATGGTCGTCAGCCGTGGGCGATCGGCGAAGTGTTGCCGACAGCCGTGGCGAACTCATCGCTGACCGTGGGCGATCTGCTGTTCTCCATGTTCCTGATTTGCGGCCTGTATACCCTGTTCCTGGTGGCAGAATTGTTCCTGATGTTCAAATTTGCACGCCTTGGCCCAAGCAGCCTGAAAACCGGTCGCTATCACTTTGAGCAGTCCACCGTGACTTCTCAGCCGGCACGCTAAGACAGGAGTCGTCAAATGATCGATTATGAAGTACTACGTTTTATCTGGTGGCTGCTGGTTGGCATTTTGCTAATTGGTTTCGCCGTCACCGATGGATTCGACATGGGGGTGGGGATGCTCACCCGTTTCCTCGGTCGTAACGACACCGAACGTCGAGTTATGATTAACTCTATCGCTCCACACTGGGACGGTAACCAGGTGTGGTTGATCACCGCGGGCGGTGCGTTGTTTGCTGCCTGGCCGATGGTTTACGCTGCGGCGTTCTCCGGTTTCTATGTGGCGATGATCCTGGTGCTGGCGTCGTTGTTCTTCCGTCCGGTCGGTTTTGATTACCGTTCCAAGATTGAAGACCCGCGCTGGCGCAACATGTGGGACTGGGGCGTGTTCATCGGTAGCTTTGTGCCGCCGCTGGTAATTGGCGTGGCCTTTGGCAACCTGTTGCAGGGCGTACCGTTCCACGTGGATGAGTATCTGCGTCTGTACTACACCGGTAACTTCTTCCAGTTGCTGAACCCGTTTGGTCTGCTGGCGGGTATCGTAAGCGTAGGGATGATCATCACGCAGGGGGCGACTTACCTGCAAATGCGCACCGTTGGCGAACTGCACCTGCGCGCGCGCGCCACCTCGCAGATTGCGGCGCTGGTGACATTAGTGTGCTTTGCGCTGGCGGGCGTTTGGGTAATGTATGGTATTGATGGTTATGTCGTGACATCCGCGATTGATCATCATGCCGCCTCTAACCCGCTGACTAAAGAAGTGGCGCGTGAAGCTGGCGCCTGGCTGGTGAACTTTAATAATGCTCCGATCCTGTGGTTGGTTCCGGCTCTGGGCGTGGTTCTGCCGCTGCTGACTATCCTGACTTCCCGTATGGAGAAAGGCGCGTGGGCATTCCTGTTCTCTTCGCTGACCCTGGCCTGCATTATTCTGACGGCGGGTATCGCTATGTTCCCATTTGTGATGCCGTCCAGCACGATGATGAATGCCAGCCTGACCATGTGGGATGCGACATCCAGCCAGATGACGCTGAACCTGATGACCTGGGTTGCGGCGGTGTTCGTACCGATCATTCTGATCTACACCAGCTGGTGTTACTGGAAAATGTTCGGTCGTATCACTAAAGAACATATTGAAAGCAACACCCACTCTCTGTACTAAGTAAGGAGCTTAAAATGTGGTATTTCGCATGGATTCTGGGAACGCTTCTTGCCTGTGCATTCGGGATCATTACCGCCCTGGCGCTTGAGCACGTTGAAGCGGGTAAAACCGGTCAAGAAGAAAGCTAATGATTCATATTGTCGCTATGCAATATACAAAATCATTTAAGTTGCATCGCGGCGGCAAGGCTGCGAATCCCCAGGAGCTTACATCAGTAAGTGACTGGGGTAACAAATCTGTCAGGAACAGATTTGAACGCTGCTTGCAGCGGCCCTGTAAGGGGGAGGCCCAGGGATGGGCCGACTAACAGCCGCAGCCAACAAAGAGGCAGCTTAGAGGATGAAGTATATTTATGCGGTAATGGACAAGCGCCCCTTAAGGGCGCTTTCCTTCGTGATGGCGATAGTGCTGGCAGGATGTATGTTCTGGGACCCGTCACGGTTTGCCGCCAGGACCAGCACGCTTGAAATCTGGCACGGATTATTGCTGATGTGGGCGGTTTGCGCAGGCATAATCCACGGCGTGGGTTTTCGCCCTGAATCCGTACACTGGCAAGGGATTTTTTGTCCGCTCCTTGCGGATATCGTCCTTATCGTCGGCCTGATTTTCTTCTTCTTGTGAATAAGAAACCTCCTTAAAAATATAGGGGCTTGCATAAGCCCATATATTTTTACTCTCCCTTAACTTCCCCCCATTCCCAAGCCTCATTCCCACGCGTATAGTAGCAACGTTTAAAAGCTCTACTTTTGTTGCATTACCGGGATGTAAAGTGAATACAAGGCGATATACAACGGCATTCTTGAGGCATTACGGCGGCAAGCGGATGACGCCAACAAAGAGGCTGCAGGGATGAATAAGTATATGTTTCGATGGCCAATTCGAGTTTATTACGAAGACACGGACGCCGGCGGTGTGGTTTATCACGCCAGCTATGTCGCTTTTTATGAAAGAGCGCGCACGGAGATGCTGCGTCACCATCACTTCAGCCAACAGGTGCTGCTGGCGGAGCGGGTCGCCTTTGTGGTGCGCAAGATGACGCTGGAATACTATGCGCCTGCGCGGCTCGACGATATGCTTGAAGTTCAAACAGAAATTACGTCAATGCGTGGCACCGCTTTGGTTTTCACGCAACGCATTGTCAACGCAGAGAACACGCTGCTAAATGAAGCAGAGGTTCTGATTGTTTGCGTTGATCCACTCAAAATGAAGCCTCGTGCGCTTCCTAAGTCTATTGTCGCGGAGTTTAAGCAGTGACTGACATGAATATCCTTGATTTGTTCCTGAAGGCAAGCCTTCTGGTTAAACTTATCATGTTGATTTTGATTGGTTTTTCAATAGCATCCTGGGCCATCATTATCCAGCGAACGCGTATCCTGAACGCCGCTGCGCGTGAGGCGGAAGCGTTTGAAGATAAATTCTGGTCCGGAATCGAACTATCGCGTCTGTACCAGGAAAGCCAGGGGAGACGCGATAGTCTGTCGGGCTCGGAGCAAATCTTTTATAGCGGGTTCAAAGAGTTTGTCCGGCTCCATCGCGCCAACAGCCATGCGCCGGAGGCAGTGGTAGAGGGGGCGTCGCGTGCGATGCGCATCTCCATGAACCGAGAGCTGGAAACGCTGGAAACGCATATCCCGTTTCTTGGCACGGTAGGCTCAATCAGTCCTTATATCGGTCTGTTTGGCACCGTATGGGGGATTATGCATGCGTTTATCGCCCTGGGCGCGGTGAAACAGGCGACTCTGCAAATGGTTGCGCCGGGTATTGCCGAAGCATTGATTGCCACGGCGATTGGTCTGTTTGCCGCCATCCCTGCGGTTATGGCTTACAACCGACTGAATCAGCGCGTGAACAAGCTGGAACTGAATTACGACAACTTTATGGAAGAGTTCACCGCGATTCTGCACCGCCAGGCGTTTACCGTAAGCGAAAGCAACAAGGGGTAAGCCATGGCCAGAACGCGTGGACGAGGTCGTCGCGAACTTAAGTCCGAAATCAATATTGTACCGCTGCTCGACGTACTGTTGGTGCTGCTGCTGATCTTTATGGCAACCGCGCCGATCATTACCCAGAGCGTGGAAGTCGACTTGCCGGAGGCGAATCAGTCGCAGGCGGTCAGTAGTAACGACGATCCACCGGTCATTATTGAGGTTTCCGGAGTAGGGCAATACAGCGTAGTGGTTGATAAAGATCGAATGGATCAACTGCCGTCTGAACAGGTGATCGCAGAAGTAAAGCGTCATCTGCAGGCTAATCCGAAAACAGTCTTTTTAATCGGCGGCGCGAAAGAGGTGCCGTACGATGAAATAATTAAAGCGCTGAACTTGTTACACAGCGCGGGCGTAAAATCGGTTGGCTTAATGACGCAGCCAATCTGAAGTCTGCGTCCCGTTGGCTTGAAAGACGGCGAGTAACAGGCGAACAGTTTTTTGGGAACCGAGAGTGTCAAAGGCAACCGAACAAAACGACAAGCTCAAACGGGCGATAATTATTTCAGCCGTGCTGCATATCATCTTATTTGCAGTGCTGATCTGGAGTTCGTTTGATGAGCATATAGAGGCTTCTGCCGGCGGCGGCGGCGGTTCCGCTATCGACGCGGTGATGGTCGATCCTGGCGCCGTTGTGCAGCAGTACAACCGTCAGCAGGATCAACAGGCCAGCGCCAGACGCGCGGAAGAAGAGCGTAAAAAGCTGCAACAGCAGCAAGCAGAGGAGCTGCAGCAGAAGCAGGCTGCCGAACAGGAGCGGTTGAAACAACTTGAGAAAGAACGTTTAGCGGCTCAGGAGCAGCAAAAGCAGGCTGAAGAAGCGGCAAAACTGGCGCAACAGCAGCAGCAACAGGCCGAAGAAGCGGCGAAAGCGGCGGCGGACGCGAAGAAAAAAGCGGAGGCCGAAGCGGCGAAAGCGGCGGCGGACGCGAAGAAGAAAGCGGAAGCCGAAGCGGCGAAAGCGGCGGCGGACGCGAAGAAGAAAGCGGAAGCCGAAGCGGCGAAAGCGGCGGCAGACGCGAAGAAGAAAGCAGAGGCCGAAGCGGCGAAAGCGGCAGCGGAGGCGAAGAAGAAAGCGGAAGCCGAAGCGGCGAAAGCAGCGGCGGAGGCGAAGAAGAAAGCGGATGCCGAGGCGGCGAAAGCAGCGGCGAAGAAGAAAGCGGATGCCGAAGCGGCGAAAGCGGCGGCGGACGCTAAGAAGAAAGCGGCTGCCGAAAAAGCGGCCGCCGCAGAAGGCGTCGACGATCTGCTTGGCGATCTCAGCTCGGGTAAGAATGCGCCGAAAACCGGCGGTGGCGCGAAAGGGAATGGCCAGCCATCGAAAGATAGCGGTACATCGGGCGCTAACGGTGGGGCGACAGGCGCTGATATCAGCGCCTACGCGAAACAGATTCAGGTCGCGATTCAGAGCCGTCTGTATGATGCGAGCCTGTATCAGGGCAAACAATGTGTCTTGCATATTAGCCTGGCGCCGGATGGCTCATTAAAAAGCATTACGTCTGAGGGCGGCGATCCAGCGCTTTGTCAGGCGGCGTTAATGGCGGCAAAAACCGCGAAAATTCCTAAACCGCCAAGCCAGGCTGTTTATGAGAAAATAAAGGATGCCAAACTAGACTTTAAACTGTAGATACTTTTCTTTATGGAAGTTAGAGCAGTTGAGTTGTTACTGGTCCTGGTGGTTTTGTGTATTTGAGTTTGTTAACATTCTGCTAAATTATCGTGGGTCGCAGGCCCAGGTATGGGAGATATGATGAAGCAGGCATTACGAGTAGCATTTGGTTTTCTGATGCTGTGGGCGGCGGTGCTGCACGCAGAAGTCCGTATCGAGATCACCCAGGGGGTGGACTCGGCGCGACCGATTGGCGTTGTGCCTTTTAAATGGGCCGGACCGGGCGCTGCGCCTGAAGATATCGGTGGCATCGTGGCGGCAGATTTACGCAATAGCGGTAAATTTAATCCATTAGACCGGTCCCGACTGCCGCAGCAGCCAGCCACCGCTCAGGAAGTTCAGCCTACCGCATGGTCTGCGCTGGGTATTGATGCCGTCGTCGTTGGGCAGGTAACGCCGAATCCGGACGGTTCCTACAATGTTGCTTATCAGCTGGTTGACACTGGCGGCGCGCCGGGGACTGTACTGGCGCAAAACTCTTATAAAGTGAACAAGCAGTGGCTGCGTTATGCAGGTCATACCGCCAGTGACGAAGTCTTTGAAAAACTGACGGGCATTAAGGGCGCGTTCCGTACTCGTATCGCCTATGTGGTACAGACTAACGGCGGTCAGTTCCCGTATGAACTGCGTGTCTCGGATTACGATGGCTACAATCAGTTCGTAGTGCACCGTTCTCCGCAGCCGTTGATGTCTCCGGCGTGGTCTCCGGACGGCTCAAAACTGGCTTACGTGACATTTGAAAGCGGTCGCTCCGCGCTGGTTATCCAGACGCTGGCAAACGGCGCAGTGCGTCAGGTTGCGTCCTTCCCGCGTCACAACGGCGCGCCGGCCTTCTCGCCGGATGGGACGAAACTGGCGTTCGCGTTATCGAAAACCGGAAGTCTGAACCTGTACGTCATGGATCTCGCCTCCGGCCAGATTCGTCAGATAACGGACGGGCGTAGCAACAATACGGAGCCGACCTGGTTCCCGGACAGCCAGACTCTGGCCTTTACCTCTGACCAGGCTGGACGTCCGCAAGTGTATAAAATGAACATTAACGGCGGTGCGGCGCAGCGTATTACCTGGGAAGGTTCGCAAAACCAGGATGCGGATGTCAGCAGCGACGGTAAATTTATGGTAATGGTAAGCTCAAATAACGGGCAGCAGCACATTGCCAAACAAGATCTGGTGACGGGGGGCGTACAGGTTCTGTCGTCAACGTTCCTGGATGAAACGCCAAGTCTGGCACCTAACGGCACGATGGTAATCTACAGCTCTTCTCAGGGGATGGGATCTGTGCTGAATTTGGTTTCTACAGATGGGCGTTTCAAAGCGCGTCTTCCGGCAACTGATGGTCAGGTGAAATCGCCTGCCTGGTCGCCGTATCTGTGATAATAATTAATTGATTACTAAAGGAATTAAAGAAATGCAACTGAACAAAGTGCTGAAGGGCCTGATGATTGCCCTGCCTGTTATGGCAATCGCGGCATGTTCTTCCAACAAGAACGCCAGCAATGACGGTAGCGAAGGCGGTATGCTGAACGGCGCCGGCACGGGTATGGATTCGAACGGTAGCGGTAATATGTCGTCTGAAGAGCAAGCGCGTCTGCAGATGCAGCAGCTGCAGCAGAACAACATCGTTTACTTCGATCTCGACAAGTACGATATCCGTTCTGACTTCGCGGCAATGCTGGATGCGCACGCTAACTTCCTGCGTAGCAACCCGTCTTACAAAGTCACCGTAGAAGGTCACGCGGACGAACGCGGTACTCCGGAGTACAACATCTCCCTGGGCGAACGTCGTGCTAACGCTGTTAAAATGTACCTGCAGGGTAAAGGCGTTTCCGCTGACCAGATCTCCATCGTTTCTTACGGTAAAGAAAAACCTGCCGTACTGGGCCACGACGAAGCGGCTTACGCTAAGAACCGTCGCGCTGTACTGGTTTACTAAGAGAATTGCATGAGCAGTAACTTCAGACATCACCTGTTGAGTCTGTCGTTACTGGTTGGCATAGCGGCCCCCTGGGCCGCTTTTGCTCAGGCGCCAATCAGTAGTGTCGGCTCAGGCTCGGTCGAAGACCGCGTCACTCAACTTGAGCGTATCTCTAACGCTCACAGCCAGCTTTTAACCCAACTTCAGCAGCAGCTCTCCGATAATCAGTCCGATATCGATTCTTTGCGCGGCCAAATCCAGGAAAATCAGTATCAACTGAATCAGGTGATGGAGCGCCAGAAGCAAATTATGCTGCAGCTGGGGAGCTTAAATAATGGCGGCGCAGCGCAGCCAGCAGCTGGCGACCAGAGCGGGGCGGCAACCGCTGCGACCCCCGCTCCGAATGCCGGTACGGCAACCTCAGGGGCGCCGGTACAAAGTGGCGATGCGAATACCGATTACAATGCGGCAATTGCGCTGGTGCAGGATAAGTCTCGCCAGGATGACGCGATTGTGGCGTTTCAGAACTTCATCAAGAAATACCCTGATTCTACTTATCAGCCGAACGCCAATTACTGGCTGGGCCAGTTGAATTACAACAAGGGTAAAAAAGATGATGCCGCCTATTATTTCGCCTCGGTAGTAAAAAACTATCCTAAGTCGCCGAAGGCTGCGGACGCGATGTACAAAGTTGGCGTTATCATGCAGGACAAAGGTGATACGGCAAAAGCGAAAGCGGTTTATCAGCAGGTGATTAACAAATATCCTGGCACTGATGGCGCGAAACAGGCGCAAAAGCGTCTTAACGCGATGTAATGCGTACCATGCGACCAGAAAACGCCTTTTTTCTGGTCGCGTCGTGCGATTCCTAAGCAGTTGAGCCCTCTGCGTCGAAATTTTTGTTGCGCTCAAATCTGAAATCAGTAATATATGCCGCCGTTGCCACGGGATATTAAACAACTCGAAAGCAACGTAAAAGTGGGTCGTTAGCTCAGTTGGTAGAGCAGTTGACTTTTAATCAATTGGTCGCAGGTTCGAATCCTGCACGACCCACCAA